>CAVRYU010000001.1:0-43906 GCA_963725585.1 uncultured Bacteroidales bacterium
AAACCATGAAAATCTTAAATATATTGCAACATTTCAAATAAAAACCATACCTTTGCATCCACTTTTTAACAAAATAATGTCTAACTTATTAATTATTAGTTCTTTTAATTACGATTATGACTGAAAACAAGAAAAAACCTGTAAAGAAAGACAAGGTTGAAAACATTGAAGATGGCCTTAAGCCAGCTAAAAAAGCAAAAGTAAAAGAGATCAAAGAAAAGCCTGTAAAACAGATAATTGAAGAAGAATTCATGCCTGAGGAAGAGCCTTCTCTCGTATCTGAAGCATCAGGAAAGATTGAAGAATCTGCAAAAATCGCAACAGAGGAAACCCCGGTACCAGCTGAGGAAACTCTGAAAGAGAAAAAGGTCAGAATTACAATCCAGGAACCTGAAAAAGAAATTAAAGTCAGTGAACCGGCAGCTGAGGTAAAAACTATTCCTTCTGCTGAGGATTTCGACTGGGAGAGCTTCGAAATGGATGAACTCAAAAACACACCAAAGTATAAGGATTACGAAGCTAAGTATGATAAAACTCTGTCGACTGTTGCTGTTGATGAGGTCGTAATAGGAACTGTGATCCAGATGACCCCCCGCGAAGTTGTTGTCAATATCGGCTACAAATCTGAGGGTGTAGTCAGTCTGAACGAGTTCCGGTATAATCCGAACATGAAAGTCGGCGACACAGTGGAAGTTTATGTTGAAAGCCAGGAGGACAAAAAAGGTCAGCTTCTTCTTTCTCATAAAAAAGCACGTGCTATAAATTCATGGGACCGTGTAAATGCTTCTCTTGAAAAGGACGAAATTATTACCGGTTACATCAAATGCAGAACAAAAGGCGGCATGATTGTCGATGTCTTTGGTATTGAAGCATTCCTTCCGGGATCGCAGATTGATGTAAAACCGATACGCGACTATGATGTTTTCGTTGGTAAAACAATGGAATTCAAGGTTGTAAAAATTAATCAGGAATTCAAAAACGTTGTTGTATCGCATAAGGCTCTTATTGAAGCTGAACTCGAACAGCAGAAAAAAGAGATCATTGCCAAGCTTGAAAAAGGACAGGTTCTTGAAGGAACCGTTAAAAATATTACATCTTACGGAGTGTTTATCGACCTCGGCGGAGTGGACGGATTGATTCATATCACCGACCTTTCATGGGGCAGGGTTAATCATCCCGAAGAGATTGTGCAGCTCGATCAGAAACTGAATGTTGTTATTCTCGATTTCGATGATGACAAGAAACGTATTGCCCTTGGCCTGAAACAACTTACTCCTCACCCATGGGATTCAGTTGATCCTGACCTCAAGGTGGGCGACAAGGTAAAAGGCAAAGTGGTAGTCATGGCTGATTATGGTGCTTTCGTTGAAATCAATACCGGCGTTGAAGGTCTTATCCATGTTTCAGAAATGTCATGGTCACAGCACCTTCGAAGTGCACAGGAATTTCTTAAGGTTGGAGAAGAAGTGGAGGCCGTTATTCTTACACTCGACAGGACAGAGCGTAAAATGTCGCTCGGTATCAAACAGCTGAAACCTGATCCATGGCAGAATATTGACGAAAAATATACAGTCGGTTCAAAACATACAGCTAAAGTCAGGAACTTCACCAATTTTGGTGTCTTCGTTGAAATTGAGGAAGGCGTTGACGGACTGATACATATATCTGATCTTTCATGGACCAAAAAAATCAAGCATCCTGCTGAATTTACCTCTATCGATTCTGAAATAGAAGTTATTGTTCTGGAAATAGATAAGGATAACAGACGACTCAGCCTTGGTCACAAACAGCTTGAAGAGAACCCATGGGATGTTTTTGAGAATCTTTTCACTATCGATTCAATTCATGAAGGTACTGTAGTTGAAGTGTTCGACAAAGGAGCCGTTATTGCTCTTCCATATGGAGTTGAAGGTTTTGTAACACCAAAACACCTCGTAAAAGAGGACGGAACAATAGGCAAAGTTGATGAGAGGATGCAATTTAAGGTGATTGAATTCAACAAGTCAGCCAAGAAGATAATTCTCTCTCACAGCAGGGTTTATGAGGATGAAAAGAAAGCTGTTGAAACTACTATAAGGAAACCGGAGACCGAGACTAGCCAGAAAATCTTCAAGAAAAGCCAAGCCGAATGTTGAGAAGACAACCCTTGGGGATATTACTCAGCTTGCCGCACTAAAAGAAGAAATGGAAGAAAAAGCTAATAAAGCTTCAAAGAAATAGAAAAATAGTTTTAAATTTAGGCTGTTAAACTTATAACTATGGATTTCAATATTGAGAGTCGGAATAACAGCACATTAATTCAGATTCAGTCAGAAAAGCTTGATACTCACATTGCACCTGCTCTGAAATCAGAGCTTGTGCTTGTTTCGGGGAAGGGCGAGAAGAACATTATCCTGGACCTCGAAAAATGTCAGTATTGTGACTCTTCCGGTTTAAGTGCAATCCTGGTAGCAAACAGGTTGTGCAAAAATGCCGGTGGCACTTTCGTTCTCTGCGGACTAAGTGAAGCAGTCGAAAGGCTTATTACAATTTCACAGCTCGATACTGTACTTACTATTACACAGTCAGTTACCGATGCTGAAAAAATGATCTCTTAACAGGAAAGCATTGCAGATTGCCCATGAAGCTAACCGTACTTGGTAGCAGTTCTGCATTGCCCACATCAAAAAGATTCCCATCCGCTCATGTGCTCAATGCACATGAGCGTTTGTTTTTAATCGACTGCGGCGAAGGAACACAAATGCAGCTCCGGAAATGCAGAATCAGATTTGGAAAGATCAACAATATCTTTATCAGCCATCTTCATGGCGACCATATCTTCGGCCTGTATGGTCTGCTCTCCTCTTTCAACCTCATGGGAAGGGAAAACACCCTCAGCCTTTATGCCCCGGAAAATTATCTTCCGATGCTTCTTTCACATCTCAGGGATTTTGACATTAACCTGAATTTTGAAATTGATTTCGTTCCCCTGAAAGGCAAAGATCCTTTCAAAATATATGAAGATAAGTATATTACTGTAACATCCTTCCCTCTTAAGCACAGGATAGAAGCCTATGGATTCATTTTCAGGGAAAAACCTGCCGACCGGAATATAATTAAGGATTGCATTGTAAAATACTCTATCCCGACCATAAGAATACCGGGAATAAAGAAAGGACAGGATTTTATTACTGAGGAAGGCCGGGTGATCAAAAATGAGGAAATCACTACTCCTGCCTCTGAACCTTTATCATATGCATATTGCAGTGATACAATGCCTTTCAGCCGTCTGGCTACCTTTGTCAAAGGTGTTGATCTGCTGTATCATGAAGCCACTTTCGATGGAAGCATGTCGCAACTGGCAAAACAAGTAAGACATTCTACAACTCTTGATGCCGCAAGAACAGCCGTCAAAGCAGGTGCTGGAACATTGATGATAGGCCATTTTTCAGCCCGATATAAAGAAATATCAGGGCTTGTTGACGAAGCAAGGACAATTTTCCCGAATACGATTCCCGCAATCGATGGGACAACTTATGATTTAAGTGATCTTAAGAAATCCTTTTAACCACGGATTTCACGGATTTTCACGGGTTTTCTTATTCTGAAATCAATTTATTGTAGAGACGCCCAACTTGGGCGTCTCTAAACACATTGACAATGATTCTGGGATCCAGATTACTATCGATCATTGTAGTGATTAAAAGGAAGAAATAATATTCCCGGAAACTATACCCGCTATCGACGGAACAACTTATGATATTGGAACTCTTAAAAAATCATGAGTTTGGATCTTTCTAATTAATTATTACCCCCTTCCCGACCTTCCCCCAAAGGGAGGGCCGAGCGTTTAGAACCAGCCCAGTGGGCTGGTTTAGCGAAGGAGCCAGATTGCAGGGATGGCCATCGCGGCAAACCGGCCTGTTCGCTAAAATAGCCTGCAAGGCTATTTCTTAACGCTCCAGCCTCCCTTGGGGGAAATAAGAAAGGGGGTTTATCCCAGAATTTATTGCAGTAATTCTGAATTGTTAGAAATGTATCGATTCAAAGGTGAACCAAAGATTAACTATCTTTGCGCCTATTGAAAAAATTGCATGCAGGAAAGAATTCTTATACTTGATTTCGGATCGCAATACACCCAGCTGATAGCCAGGAGAATACGTGAATTATCGGTTTATTGTGAAATATATCCCTTCAATCATTATCCTGAACCTGACAGCAGTGTAAAAGGTGTTATCCTTTCCGGTAGCCCATTCTCTGTACGTGATGAAAATTCCCCAAATCCTGATCTTTCCTCATTTAAGGGTAAGCTTCCTTTACTGGGAGTGTGTTACGGTGCACAGCTTCTTGTGCAACAAAACGGAGGAGTGGTCTTGCCTTCCGGAACAAGGGAGTATGGACGTGCAAATCTCATTCATATTGAAGAGACCGATCTTTTTTTTAGGGGAATCAAGCCTGGCACACAGGTATGGATGTCACACGGTGATACAATAGAGAATCTTCCTGTGGGTTTTGAAATAGTAGGCTCAACTGAATCTGTAAAAGCAGGTGCGTATAAAATAAAAAATGAGAATACCTGGGGAATTCAATTTCATCCTGAGGTTTATCACACGACCGACGGGTTGCAGATGATCACAAACTTTGTTACAGGAATCTGCGGTTGTACCAGAAACTGGACTCCTGATTCATTCATTGAATCAACCATCCTGAATCTGAAAAAAGAACTTGGTGACGATAAGGTAATTCTTGGCCTTTCCGGAGGAGTTGACTCTTCTGTCGCCTCATCGCTTCTTAACAGGGCTATTGGAAAGAACCTTACCTGCATCTTTATCGATAACGGACTTCTCAGGAAAAATGAATATGAGACCGTGATGGATTCATACAAGGATATGGGTCTCAATATTGTTGGGGTAAAGGCAGGAGAGAAATTTGTTAGTCAGCTTGAGGGGGTAAGTGATCCTGAGAAGAAAAGAAAAATCATTGGAAGGGTTTTTATTGAAGTATTTGATGAAGAAGCCCATAAGGTAAAAGACGTAAAATGGCTGGCACAAGGTACAATATACCCTGATGTTATTGAGTCTGTTTCCGTCAATGGACCATCAGCTACAATAAAATCACATCATAATGTGGGCGGTCTGCCCGAAAAGATGCATCTGAAGGTTGTCGAACCACTGCGGCTTCTTTTTAAGGATGAGGTGAGAAGGGTTGGTCATGCCCTCGGTTTACCAGATATTATTTTAAAGCGCCATCCGTTTCCAGGTCCGGGACTGGCCATAAGACTTCTGGGTTCAATGACAAGGGAAAAGCTTGAGATATTGAAAGATGCGGATCATATTTTCATTGAAGGCCTTAAAAAACACAGATTATATGATTCAGTATGGCAGGCAGCCGTAATACTGCTTCCTGTTCAGTCTGTCGGAGTAATGGGCGATGAAAGAACATATGAAAATGCCGCAGTACTGAGGGCAGTCGTTTCAACTGATGGCATGACGGCTGACTGGGCTCATCTGCCTTTTGATTTTCTTGGATCAATATCCAACGAAATTATCAATAAGGTAAAAGGGATCAACAGGGTCGTTTATGATATCAGCTCAAAACCACCCTCAACTATAGAATGGGAATAAGAAACGGCATAACGGCCTGATGGCGTTACGGCTTAACGGGGAAACGAAACAAAGCATCAAACAAAAGATCAAAATAAACGTTATTAATCAATACAAGCAACCAGCAACCAGCAACCAGCAACAGCTTCAATATGAAAAAAATCATAACTTTTGCAACTATATTTCTACTAATCAGTATCCAGGGATTTTCCCAGGTCTTAAATGAAAATACCTATAAACTTGGCAGAACTCTGGGTCTTATCGATGCCTGGTATGTCGACAGCACTGATATTAACAAGCTTACTGAGACAACGATAGTCGAAATGCTCAGAACCCTCGATCCTCATTCGGTTTATATATCGGCAAAGGATGTGAAGGAGATGAATGAACCTCTTAACGGTAACTTTGAGGGAATCGGTATTCAGTTTAACCTGCTCAGAGATACAATTATTGTTATCGAACCAATTTCGGGAGGGCCATCAAAAAAAGTCGGATTACTGGCAGGCGACAGGATTATTGTCATTAACGGGGAGAAGGTGGCAGGTATTGGTATCTCAACAACAGGGGTCAGGACGAGGCTGATGGGCATGAAGGGAACAAAAGTTAACCTGAGTGTGTTCAGAAAGGGGGAGAAGGGGATCCTCGATTTTACTATTATTCGTGACAAAATTCCAATTAACAGCCTCGACGCTGCTTATATGCTTGATAAGGAGACGGGCTATGTAAAGCTCAATAAGTTTGCTGCAACTACTACAAAAGAATTTATGAATGCTGTTGACAGCCTGCGGAAAAACAATATGAAGAATCTGGTTCTGGATCTTCGTTCAAATGGGGGAGGGTACATGGTGGCTGCAACTGATATCGCTGATAAATTCTTCAGCGATAAGAAACTCCTGGTATATATCAGAGGCAGGAAAAATCCCAGACAGGATTATATGTCGGAAGGAAAAGGAACATTATCAGATACGAGGATTGCGGTCCTGACAGATGAGGGATCTGCTTCTGCAAGCGAAATCCTTGCAGGGGCTGTCCAGGATTGGGACAGAGGTGTAATTGTCGGGAGAAGGACTTTCGGTAAGGGTTTGGTTCAGAATGGGTTTTATCTTACCGATGGTTCAATGATCCGTCTTACTATTGCGCGTTATTATACACCAACCGGCAGGCTGATACAGAGTCCTTATAATGAGGGATATGATAAATATCTTGAGAATTTCTATAAACGCTACACCGACGGTGAGCTAATTACAGCAGATAGTACTCATTTTCCCGATTCGCTTAAGTTCAGGACTCTTGTAAATAAACGTATTGTATACGGTGGCGGAGGCATCATGCCTGATATGTTTATTCCTGCGGATACGTCTAAATATTCTGATTATTACAGGGGCCTTGTCAGAAAAGGTGTTGTCAATTCTTTTACCCTTGAATATTCGGATAAAAACAGAAAAAAGCTGGCTTCCGAGTATAAAACGTTTGAGGATTTTAAAAAGAGATTCAGCTTCTCTCCCGACGAAATTGCAGCCTTTATAAAAAAGGCGGAGGATTCCGGAGTAAAGTACAACGAACAGCAGTTTGCAATTTCAAAAGGGGAAGTTCTTAATGTTATGAAAGCACTGATCGCCTCAAACATGTGGCAGATAAATGAGTATTTCCGCATCCTCAATGAAGATGATGTCGTTATTCAAAAGGCTTTGCAGGTAGTTAGTGACAAAGTCGCTTACAACAAGATATTGGGCTACTGAATAGTCAATGTTGCTGGTTGCTGGTTGCTTGTTGCATCTTTGGCAAACAATTGGTAACCGGTAACCGGGCTGAGCGTTAATGAGGGTGTATCATAAGTGGTTTAACCACCCCGTCATGACCCTTCGGGCATGACACCCCTCCTTTGTAAAGGAGGGGAAAGTGAAGATTAACAATGTATTAACTTTCTCCTCCTCTCTGAGGAGGAGTACCCTGGCCGAAGTGCCAGGGGGAGGTGGTGGACTTTTGATACAACCTCTAGCCAAGGAGCCAGCCTGCGGGAAGTAATTTGCAGCAATTGTTTACTAACTTAACTTAAAACGCTGGAATGAAATTAATTGCGAAGACCCTGTATGGCCTTGAGGGCGTTCTTTCTGACGAACTTACTGTTCTTGGAGCAAAAAATGTTCAGGCTGTTAACCGGGCAGTTCTTTTTGAGGGAGATCAAAACCTGTTATATAAAGCCAACTATTGCCTCAGAACTGCAATGTCTGTTCTTGTGCAGATAGCGGAATTTCGCATCCACTCTTCAGATGATCTTTATAAAAACAGTCAAAGGATTGATTGGAAAGAATACCTCGATCCTGAACATACATTTTCAATTATTCCCGTTGTTAATTCTCCTGTTTTCCGCCATACCGGTTATGCAGGATTGCTTCTGAAAGATGCAATCGCCGACTGGTTTCGGGATAAGACAGGTAAACGTCCGTCAGTTGATTCAAGCGATCCTGATATTGTATTTAATCTCCATATAAGCAATGATCTGGTTACAATATCACTCGATTCATCGGTAGTCCCGTTATATAAAAGAGGTTACAGGAAGGAACAGGGATCTGCCCCGATCAACGAGATTCTGGCTGCAGGTATTATTTTGATTACGGGATGGAAAGCTGAAACCGCATTTCTCGACCCTATGTGCGGATCCGGAACCATACCTGTTGAGGCTGCCTTAATTGCAGCAGATATTCCGGCCGGAAGGTTCAGGCAATTTTATGGATTCCAGAGATGGAGGGATTACAATGAAGAAATGTTTTTTCAGGTCAGGAAGGAAAGCGAATCAAAAGCCCATATTCCACAGGTCAGAATATCCGCGAGCGATATTTCTGAAAACTCTGTTTCTATGACACGTACCAATGTTGAATCAGCAGGTCTCTCTGATATAATTTCGATAAGTAAAAATGATTTCAGTGATGTTGAAGCATCAGATAATAAGGGTATTATCGTAATGAATCCGCCATACGGACAAAGAATCGTTAGTGAAGATAATCTTAAATTGTATGGTATTATAGGATCCACACTCAAGCATAAATTCCCTGGTTACCAGGCATGGCTTATTACATCAGATAAGGATTCATTAAAGCAGGTTGGGCTGAAACCGGCAAAAAAAACAGTACTCTATAACGGATCACTTGAATGTGTTCTTGTCAAATATGAACTCTATCAGGGATCGAAGAAAGGCAAGTAATGCAATCTATGATAAAAATTTACGTTTATCATCACTGGACGCTGTTTTGATCAAAATATTGGTGTAATAATTGGAAATCAGTAAAAATTAATGGTAACATTTTTTATATATTTGTTGACAGAGTTTTTGACCCTTTTAAATGAGAAGCTTAGATGAGCTTTAATGTTGAAAGTTACTTTACTGATGTATCCAACGGTAATCCTATCCACTTTTACAAGGGTAATATCGATTCGGATCTTATTAACAAGGTTCTGGATACAGTTGAAGGAAAGCTGATTAAAGGAAATGAACATTCAAAACTAAGGAAGAAAGTATATAATGTACTGGTTGAAAGTCTTCAGAATCTATATCATCATGTTGACAAAGTACCTGAAGATTTTGAAGATCAGACCTCCGAGAAGTTTGGAATACTGGAGGTAATTAAAGTTGAGAGGGGATACAGAATTATTACTGGAAATTTCGTACAGGCTGACAATGTGGAAAAGCTTGAAGAAAAGATCAAAAGAATAAACAGGTCAAGCCATGAGGAGATTACGGAACTTTACAAATTCATTCTGAATCACCAGCGAATTTCCTCAAAAGGCGGGGGAGGACTCGGACTTGTTGATATTGCAAGAAAGACAGGAAACAGACTTGAATATTTATTTAAAGAATATAATGAAGAGAGCTCATTTTTCTATCTGGATATCATGGTAAGCGAAAACAATTAAAACAAACTTAAACAACAAAAATATGGAACCTATCATTATCGAAGGAACACCAAAAACACCGACTATTAAATTTGATTCATCCGAAGGTGTATTCGAGATAAAGGGACGTTCAATCCCTGAAAACTCAGTTGAATTTTACAAGCCCCTGGTTGACTGGCTCGACCTTTATAAAGAATCACCCTTAGGTAAAACTGTTGTTAATATCAGGCTCGAATACTTCAATACAAGTTCATCAAAATGTATTCTTGACGTTTTCAAAAAGCTCGAAGCCATTCACAAGGCAAAGAATGATGTCGAGGTTAACTGGTATTATGAGGAAGATGATGAGGATATGCTGGAAGCCGGTGAAGATTATGAATCAATAATCAGGGTTCCTTTTAAGATGATTGAAATCGTGGAATAATTTTAAACCGGATAATTCATTCCGGAATCGAATAAATACATATAACTGACTTATGGAGAGTGTCTTAACGGCACTCTTTTTTTGTTGCTTCCTAACCCTACCTCCCCTGATAAATCTTCTTAACCCCACCTCCATCTCCTCCCCTTAAGCATAAGGGGAGGAGTGAAACTACAATATATCAAGAGTTACCCCCTTCCCCTTAAATTTAAGGGGAAGGGAAGGGGATAGGGTTAATTTATTCAAGGGAAGGGGAAGGGCTGGGGATAGGGTTAATTATCCCTAGGGGAAGGGCTGGGGATAGGGTTAATTTTTCCTGGGGGAAGGGTTGGGGATAGGGTTAATTATCCATAGGGGAAGGGCTGGGGATAGGGTTAATTTAACATAAGGAGATGATCGGAATTCTTCAATCTGTCACCTTCGGCTTCCTCTTAAATAGCTTTTCTCCTGAACTAAGTACCCTCTTCAGCACCCTGAAATAAAGGAAAAAATACAGAATTAATGTCATAGTCCAGATCACCAGTACATTAATTGAAAATGTACCGGCATGAAGTCCAAATAGATTTTTGGTGGGAGAATAAAAGTGCGCTTTAATAAACTTATACCCTGGATCCATATATATGGGATCAAGCTTCTGAATCAGTTCCCCCCTGAATTCTATCGTTTTCTGAGTTTCATTCTTCGATGTAAGCGATTCTTCAAGTGAAATATTGAAATAATTATTCCGGAGCTCCTGATATGACTCTACCTTGTCCGATTCCATTTTCGTTATGAGGGCATCCTTGGTATTATTGGCTTCATTGTATTTCTTAACATAGTATTTTCGAACTGATTCTATATAAGCAAGTGCCGATGTGACAACTTCATGGGTTATTATGTCAGGCTTAAGAAATTCAATATTATCAAACTTTATTTCAGGAAGGATCTCTTTCTGTTTATTTATTTCATTGTAAACAAGTAAAAGATCTTCATTAAAATCCTCATCTCTTGAATCTTTATTGAGATCAAGCATGATCTTGTCGAGATTCCCTTTCAGTTTGGAACTCCAGTAATCCTTGCCGAACCTGGCTTCGCTCATTGATTTATCATAAACATAGAACTTCCTGGCATACTTGTTATCGGTAAATTGCCTGACTGCCAAAGCTTCAAACCCCCACCTTGCTGTTATCATCTCTCCATAAAAAGGTATTGATACGGGAGATGAAATATTTGGATTCAGTTTTTCAAATTTTACAAGCACTCCACTAAGTATAATCTGAGGAATTATCAGAATCGGTATGAGTATGTAAATTGTGACGACAGCCTTGAAACTGTCAGAAATTACAAGCCCCAGCATATTTGCTGATGCCCAGCACGAAAACAGGACCACCCAGTATTCAAATGTCATGCCTTTGATACCGGTAATAGCATTGCCTATAATAACAAATGTAAGAGCCTGCACTGCTGAAATTGCTAACTGCACAAATACCTTCGACATAAGGTAGCTGTTCCAGCTGAGATTAAGGAATGCTTCCCTTTTTAATATTTTCCTGTCTTTGAATATTTCCTCTGCACTCACCGTCAAACCCATGAATAGAGCAACGACCACCGACATAAAAAGATATACCGGAAGGTTACTGTTGTCAATTAATTTATATTCAGGATTTTTTACGCTTTCATCAAAATACCTTATAAGGAATGCCAGAAAGAAAGCAAGCACAGGCGCTTCCAACAGTGTTATAAGGAGATACTGAATATCAGCAATTTTTGAGAGAACATCCCTTTTAGCATAAATCAGGAATTGCCTGAGTTTACGTGGAGTTTTGAAATTTATTTCAGGCAGAATTTCTCCTTTTTCAAGCTTCTCTTCCTTTTTTTCAGTTTCATAGAGTTTTCTCCATTCCGACGGCGATATCCTTCGGGTCTCGGTAGGTTTCCCGCTTTCCGTGAAAACCCTGGTTTCCACGATGTTGAATATCTGCTCCGGATTCACATTTCCGCAGACATAACATTCGCTGTCGCTGTAATTTGGTTGTCCGATCTTTTTTTTGAAATATTCAATCGAGTCAACCGGATTGCCATTATAAATCAGGTATCCTCCTGTATCGAGAATAATAAGCTTGTCGAACATTTTAAAGATGTCGGACGAAGGCTGATGGATAACAATAAACAGCAGCTTTCCTTTTCTTGCCAGTTCTTTCAGCAGATCAAGAATATTTTCTGAATCCCTGGAAGAAAGCCCTGTTGTTGGTTCATCGAGAAAAAGGATCGCAGGTTCCCGGATAAGTTCCAAAGAAATATTGAGCCGCTTGCGCTGACCTCCGCTTATCTTTTTGTTGAGGGGCGATCCGACTTTCATATTCCTTATCTCGTAAAGACCAAGGTTTTTCAAAACATTGTCAACCCTTTTGGTAATCTCCTCTTCAGTTAGGTTACCAAAACAAAGCTTGGCATTATAATACAGGTTATTAAAAACAGTAAGGTCTTCGATAAGAAGGTCATCCTGTGAAACATAGCCAATAAGCCCTTTAATTTTTTCCTTCTCTTTGTGAATGCTGAATCCATTAATGAGAACCTCTCCGTCGTATGGAGGATTAATTCCGTTCAGGACACCTAAGAGAGTAGATTTTCCTGCACCACTGGCTCCCATAATTCCAATCATCCTGCCCGATTCACCCTTGAACGACATGTGGTGTATTCCCACCTCACCGCTTTTAAACCTGTATTCAAGGTTGTTGACTTCATAAACAACCCTTGACGACTGGAATTCCTCTTTCAGGAACTGCATCGTTATATCCCAATGGTAAATGGGGGAAATGTTGTACCCTTTTATTGAAGAACCCTGACTTACCGGATAAACCTTATTTTCAACGAGCAACTGTCCGTTCATCGATAATTCACCCGTGCGGATAAATCTCATGAAGTACAAATTTACCGATGGAATATAAAGTATCCATATCTGTCCTTTCAGCTGATCTTTAAAGGCATATTTGGAGCCATTGTTTTCTCTTTTCTTGTTACCCGAAATGATAAGCAGGTTTTGTGAAGAAGGAACATCTGTAAAAGGATTGAGGACAAATTTCTCGAGAATATCGTATTCTTCCTTTGAGATATTCAACCCTTCAGCAAGGGTGAATATAAATCCGCGTTCAAGTTTACTGACCGGAATACCATCCGATTTGCAGAATTCCAGAGCCTGAATAACAACAACAATCCTTTGCGCCAGGTCAAGCTGTCCCTCATCATTAATATCAGTGCAGAGTTTGGTTATTCTTATTGCGATTGCTCCTTCACGCCTTTCCGGCGTGCTCTTCCCGAGCTTCAGCTGCGCTTCCCTGTAAGCTTCATCGTATATTCTTAGATATTTCTTTACAAGTTCCTGGTTAAGCTGATGATTGAGAAACGCCTCAACGACTCCTCTTCTTTCGGTTTCGTCCCCTTCGGATTTTGCGATCAGGGCAAACAATTGCATCAGAGTCTTTATAATCTTCTCACTCATTGCAAATCAGAAATTTTTACTGGCCTAAATTTTGGAATAATAAACTACTCTCAGAACGGGTATTCTGTTTAATTGTTGTTAATTTATTAACAGATAAGTTTAATAAACTCAGGTTGCTGGTTGCTTGTTACAAGTTGCAGGCAAATGATATTAATTATTTGAATAAAAGTCTTAAGCCGTAATGCCGTTAAGCCGTTAAACCGTTATGCCTTTTTTTTACCGAAAATCCAAACTTTCCAATCAGTTTACCTGTTTCATAATACTTACCATGTGAATAACATATAGGATCAGCCGCAAAGAGCCTGAAAACACCACTCTTCTCATCAAATAAGTCTTTTTCGGCATTAACAGCCACTACCTCAGAGATAAACATATGATGCGATCCGAGAACCTTGATCTCCTTAACAACACATTCTATATTGACCGGCGATTCCTTTATCAGCGGGGCTTTAACAATTTCACCCATGACCGGAGTGAGGCCCATTTCAGCAAATTTGTTATGATCGGCTCCCGATTTCACTCCGCACCAGTCAGTTGCAAATGCAAGAGCCTTTGTTGTAAGGTTAATAATATATTCGCCATTTCTTTTAATGATACCATAAGAATGTCTCGAAGGTCTTACTGAAATATAACACATGGGAGGATCAGTACAGATCGTCCCGGTCCAGGAGATTGTTATAATATTATACTCATCAGGAGTTGCTCCGCAACTTACCATTACAGCAGGAAGCGGATAGATCATTGTTCCGGGTTTCCAGAGGATTTTGCTCATTTCATCAATTTTTTTCAAAGATACTTCTAAAACAGTAATTTAAAGTGATCTAACCATATCGCTGGCGCCGATTTGCAATCGGTGCCATTTCTTGGATCCCCTCCTGGGGAGCCGACCGTTAAGAAATTAGCCTGTGGCTAATTTTAGGAAGGAGCCAGAATGCAGGGGAGAGTTGTGGTGGAGGGGGTTGGGGTGGGTTTTATTTTTGTCATATTGACATTATTTTTCCTCAAACCGATGCCAAAACGACAAACTTTTCCATTGGCAAAAAAATTGCTAGTTATAATATATCTAAAATATATGGCATGAACTTAAATAATTTCACATTAAAAGCCCAGGAATCAGTTCAGAAGGCTTTCAATATTGCTGATGCAAAAGGCCAGCAGGCTGTCGAATGCGCTCATCTGCTCCATGGTGTGATAAGCGAAGCAGAAAGCATTACCGACTGGCTCTTCGGAAAGATCAGTGTCAGCAGCGCCTCTGTCTTAAAGGATATTGAAAAGCTGATCGATACATATCCCCGTGTTACAGGTGGTGAAACCTATTTATCATCCGGTGCATCGGAAGCCTTACGGAAAGCAAATGACAATGCTTCAAAGATGAAGGATAAATTCGTGACCACTGAACATATCCTTATGGGGATTCTGGAAACAACCGATAAAGCTTCCCGGATCCTTAAGGATTATGGGGTTACAATGAAAGATCTTAAATCAGCCATCACCGAATTGAGAAAAGGTGCGAAAGTGGAAAATCCCACATCAGAGGAAACTTTCAACTCACTGAACCGATATGCAATAAATCTTAATGAAAGGGCAAGGACCGGCAAACTTGATCCTGTTGTCGGACGTGATGAGGAGATAAGGAGGATTCTTCAGATCCTTACAAGACGGACAAAAAATAATCCTATTATGATAGGAGAACCAGGAGTCGGGAAAACGGCAATCGCAGAAGGAATTGCAGATAGAATAATACGAGGCGACGTTCCTGAAGACCTGAAGTCAAAGACGATTTATTCGCTTGATATGGGAGCCCTCATTGCCGGAGCAAAATATAAGGGTGAATTTGAGGAAAGACTGAAATCGGTAGTCAATGAGGTAATCTCTTCAAATGGGGAGATCGTTCTTTTCATTGATGAGATACATACACTGGTTGGTGCCGGAAAATCTGAAGGAGCAATGGATGCGGCAAATATTCTTAAACCCGCACTGGCAAGAGGTGAGCTCAGGGCAATTGGCGCCACGACGCTGGACGAATACCAGAAATATTTTGAGAAGGATAAAGCTCTCGAGCGACGTTTCCAGGTTGTTATGGTCGATGAACCCGGAAGAGAAGATTCCATTTCGATTCTGCGAGGGATCAGGGAGAAATATGAAACGCATCATAAGGTTATTATCCGCGACGAAGCAATAATAGCCGCAGTTGATCTTTCAACCAGATACATTACTGACCGGTTTTTACCTGATAAAGCTATCGACCTGATTGATGAAGCCGCTTCGAGGCTTAGACTTCAGATGAATTCAGTACCTGACGATATCGATGAAGTTGCAAGAACGATCACTCGACTCGAAATTGAAAAGGAAGCCCTAAGGAGAGATGGTGATTCAGCCAATGAAAAACAGATAACATCGGAACTTGCCGAATTACAGGCTAAGAAAGACGAACTGATGGCAGCCTGGAAAGGTGAAAAGGAAATGATAGAAAAAGTTCAGGAGAAAAAGGAGGAAGTTGAATCACTGAGGTTTGAAGCTGATCAGGCTGAAAGAAAAGGAGACTACGGAAGGGTAGCGGAGATCCGTTACGGCAAGATCATTTCAATGGAAAAGGAAATCGCGGACCTGAAACAGAAGATCGAGCAGAAGAGAAGCAAGGGATCCCTTGTCCGGGAAGAGGTCCGGTCAGAGGATATTGCCGAAGTAGTTGCAAAATGGACAGGAATACCGGTATCAAGAATGCTTGAAAGCGAAAAGGAGAAGCTCCTCAGGCTGGAAGATGAGCTGCATAAGAGGGTCGTGGGACAGGACGAAGCCATAAAAGCTGTTGCTGACGCTGTAAGAAGATCAAGAGCAGGCCTTCAGGATCAGAAAAGACCAGTTGGGTCTTTTATCTTCCTCGGAACCACTGGAGTAGGTAAAACCGAACTTGCCCGGGCACTTGCCGAGTTTCTTTTCAATGATGAAAATCTTCTTACCCGGATTGATATGTCAGAGTACCAGGAAAGACATTCAGTTTCGAGACTTATTGGTGCACCTCCCGGATACATAGGTTATGAGGAAGGAGGCCAGCTCACTGAGGCTGTTAGGCACAAACCTTATTCTGTTGTATTGCTTGATGAGATAGAAAAAGCCCACCCCGACCTGTTCAACCTTCTTCTTCAGGTGCTCGATGAAGGCCGGCTAACAGATAATAAGGGCAGAACTGTCAATTTCAGAAATGTGATTATTATAATGACTTCTAACCTTGGTTCAGAAATGATCAGGGACAGAATGGAAGAATGGAAGAATAATATGCCTGAAAATGAAACAGAATTGCTGCAAAAGGAACTGTTTATGCTGCTCAGGAAATCACTCAGACCGGAATTTTTAAACAGGGTCGATGAGATTGTCATGTTCAGGCCCCTTAGTCAGGACCAGATTAGGGAAATTGTTGTTATTCAATTAAATAATGTAAGAAAAGTTCTTGAGAACAACAACTTCAGGCTTGATGTTTCGGATGAAGCTATCGACTGGCTCGCCCGGCATGGGTATGATCCCCAGCTTGGTGCACGGCCTGTCAAAAGGTTAATACAAAAGGAGATTATTAATGAACTGTCGAAGGAGATAATTTCAGGAAAGATTCAGAAAGAAAGCACTGTTACAGTTGACGTTGAAAAAGATCAACTCGTATTCTCGAGCAAGTAATTCTCCGCTCCGCTGGCGCGGATTTAGCGAAGCGTAATCCGTGCCGATTATTTACAAGCACGGATTGCAAATCCGCGCTATCGATTCAACCGTCGCCAGCCGCCTGATGCCTTCGTCATCTGAACGATCTTACACACGCATTCATATCATCAAATATCTCGAATATAGTGTGAAGATGAAGGGTGTGAAACAGTTCCGTAGCTCTTGGCTCCGGATTGGCAAATTTAAGCATGCCGAAGTTGTTTTTTGCTGCCTTGTGAAGAGAGAGGAAACAGGCAAAACCTGAACTGTCAATATATTCCACTCCCTTTAAATCTATTATAACTTTTGAATTAGGATTATCGAATACCTTATTGACCCCTTCCTTGATTTCATCAATAGTGGTTGCATTAATCTTGTTGACTGAGAAAGTAATAATATCGATCTTATCTCTTTTTTCTATATTGATCATATCAGTCATTTTACAAATTTTTAATCAGCGAATCAAGCTCTTCCAATGCATATTTAGTATCATTTTCAAAACGCTGAATATATGATTGATACAGGTTGCTGTTCTTTGCTTCAATCGCCTGCACTTCAAATGTCTTTAGCATATTGGCAAGACTGTCCATACCCATGATGGCTACAGATGATTTGGCTTTGTGCGCAAGATTACCAAGTGCTTTGTACTTCTTTTCTTCGAAAAGTCCCTTCATCTCATGATTGAATTCAGCAACCTGGTCCCTGAACATACCAATAAGTTCCTTTAACAGGTCTGAATCTCCACCAGCCACCATTTCAAGATATTCGGTCTTTATGTACTTGTAATCCATTACTTACAGGTCCTTTTTATCTTTTGCAAAACATCATTGTATATAACAGATTTTATGCTTTTTTATTTTATTCCAATGATTATCTTTAATTTACTAATAGTAATTGGTTAATATAGTGTTGAATAATCCTTTGGTCAAAGTGAAATATATTCTATTTTTATCAGTTAATAATCTGGTTACTGGTTACTGGTTGCTGGTTACTAGGTAGTTAACTAGTTACTGGTTCAAGTAACACCAGCCCTAGTAACGAAGCACCTGGCAACTAGCACCTTAAACTTCTAAATTAAAATACTCTATTGATGAAGAATACAGTTTTTACAAAATTCCACAAAGAAGCAGGAGCCAGGATGGTTCCGTTTGCAGGGTATAATATGCCGGTGGAATATACAGGTATAAATGAGGAACATATAGCCGTACGCGAAAGAGTTGGCGTTTTTGATGTTTCACATATGGGTGAATTCTGGGTATCAGGACCATCAGCCATGAAGTTTCTTCAGTATATAACGTCAAATGATGTTGCGGCTTTGTGGGATGGAAAGGTTCAGTATACATGCTTCCCTAACGGAAAAGGAGGAATAGTTGACGATCTTCTGGTTTACAGATTCAGTCAGGATAAATATCTGCTCGTTGTCAATGCAGCTAATATTGCGAAGGACTGGAACTGGTGTGTTGAGAATGCTGCAAAATTCGATATCGTCCCGGGGAAAGACCTTATAAATGCATCGGATGATATCGCACAGCTTGCAGTTCAGGGCCCACTCGCCCTTAAAGCTATGCAGAAACTGACAAAAGCTCACATTACAGAAATGGATTATTATTCATTCAAAATCATTGAATTTGCCGGAATAAAGGATGTCATTTTTTCAACCACGGGGTATACCGGTTCAGGAGGATGCGAAATCTATGTCAGGAATGAAGAGGGCACCAGATTATGGGAAGCAGTTTTTGAGGCAGGGAAAGAATTCAATATTCGACCGGTAGGCCTCGGAGCAAGGGATACTCTGCGCCTCGAAATGGGCTACTGTCTCTACGGAAATGATATTAATGACAGCACATCACCTATTGAAGCAGGGCTGGGCTGGATCACAAAGTTTTCTGATAATAAGGATTTCATTGACAAAAGTCTTCTTCTGAAGCAAAAAGAGGAAGGTGTTTCAAGAAAGCTTAAGGGATTTGTAATGATCGATCGGGGAATACCGCGTCAGCATTATGAAGTTGTCGATTCAAATGGGGTAAATATAGGCGAAGTAACTTCCGGAACCATGTCACCAATGATGAAGCAGGGAATCGGAATGGCCTACCTTGTCAAAGGCTTCTGGAAGCCTGATACTGAGATATATATCAGGATCAGAAACAAAGATCTTAAAGCAAAGGTCGTCAACTTGCCGATTTATACTAAATGATATTAAAAAGGGATCTGGAAACCTGCTTTTCACCCGCTTTATATGAACCTGAAAGGCATATTGGTTCAATAGTAGTGGTTATCGATATTCTTCGTGCAACCTCAGCCATCTGTACTGCGTTTGAAAATGGGGCAGAATCGATAGTCCCTGTTGCAACTGTTGCTGAGGCAAAAGAATATAAGACAAAGGGCTACCTGGTTGCAGCTGAAAGAGATGGCTATGTACTTGATTTTGCTGATTTTGGTAATTCTCCTTTCAATTTCACTCCTGACAAAGTAGCTGGCAGAACAATAGTCTACAGCACAACAAATGGTACGGGTATAATAAAGATAGCTTCTCAGGCTGGCTCTATAGTCATCGGTTCTTTTCTTAACATAAGCGCTCTGACGGGATGGATTTCAAAACAGGACAGACCGGTTGTTCTATTTTGTGCAGGCTGGAAAAACAGGTTCAACCTCGAGGATACTATTTGTGCCGGGGCTGTAGCAGAAAGATTGATGTCGACATCGTTATATTCGACAATGTGCGATTCAACCCATGCTGCTCTTGATCTCTGGTCGATTGCCAAAAAAGATCCACTGGCCTATTTAGAAAAGGCAGCTCAAAGGTCGAGGCTAAGGGATAAAAAGCTCGATGACTGTATTCCATTCTGCCTTACAGTGGATTATACCAGCAAAGATACCGGTAATCAGAAATGGGATTCTGGTTAGGATGGATTTTTGACCCTATTTGGGATTTAAAAAGTTAATTAAACCACCCCGTCCCGACGCTTTGGTCGGGACACCCCTCCTTGAGAAGGAGGGGAAATTATTGATATCCAACACTATACATTTCTCCTCCTTTTAAAGGAGGAGTACCCTGACCGAAGTGTCAGGGGGAGGTGGTTAGCTTTTTGCGTAATCCTTAATTCCTGATCATTCTCTCCTTGCCATTACTTAAAATTCCTTATTTTTGTAATAAGCCCTTTTCAGATACTTCAAATTATTAACATAATTCTCTAATCATGAAAAAACATAACTTTTACGCCGGCCCTTCAATTCTTCCCCAATACACACTTGAAAAGACGATTGAAGGCATTAAAGACTTTGCCGGTTCAGGCTTATCTGTTTTGGAGATTTCCCACAGGAGCAAGGAATTTGTGGCTTGCATGAATGACACAATAGCCCTTGTTAAGGAATTACTCGAAATTCCCTCCGGGTACCAGGTCATTTTCCTTGGAGGTGGAGCCAGCCTTCAGTTTGCTATGGTCCCCATGAACCTTATGAATAAGAAGTCGGCTTACCTGAATACCGGCGAATGGGCAGGCAAAGCTCTGAAAGAAGCTAAGCTTTTCGGCGAAGTTGTCGAAGTGGCTTCATCAAAAGATAAACTCTTTAATTTCATTCCAAAGAACTATACGGTTCCGGCTGACGCCGACTATTTTCATATAACGACTAATAACACAATCTACGGAACCGAACTTAAAAAAGATCCCGTCGTCAGCATCCCTCTTGTTGCTGACATGTCATCCGATATCTTCAGCCGTCCTGTTGATGTATCAAAGTATTCCCTTATTTACGCCGGTGCTCAGAAAAACCTTGCTCCTGCCGGTGTTACTTTGGTTATCATTAAAGAGGATGTCCTTGGCAAAGTTACACGTCCGATCCCGACCATGCTCGACTACCGCACCCATATCAAGGGGGAATCAATGTTCAATACACCTCCGGTTTTTGCTGTATTTGCCGCACAGCAGACACTTCACTGGTTAAAGGAGCTTGGCGGGGTCAGGGCTATTCAGAAGAAGAATATTGAAAAAGCTGCGCTGCTTTATGATGAGATCGACAGAAATAAACTTTTTGTACCCACTATTAAGGATCCGGAAGACAGGTCACTCATGAATATTTGTTTCGTAATGGCAGATGAATATAAGGAACTTGAAAAACCGTTTGCTGAATTTGCAAAATCAAAAGGGATGCTTGGTATCGAGGGCCATCGCTCAGTCGGTGGATTCCGTGCCTCAACTTATAATGCCCTGCCGATTGAGAGCGTCAAGGCATTAATAGATACAATGAAAGAATTTGAGTCTAAAAATTAACACTAGGATTAACATAACCTTCTGATCTAATTCAACCTATTCTTAACCGATTGGAATGAAAATACTTGTTGCAACAGAAAAACCCTTCGCCCCGGCAGCAATAGAACAGATCCGGGCAGTTGCCTGGGCAGAAGATTACGAGCTTGGTTTACTCGAGAACTATAAAAACATAAGCGAATTTAAGTCGGCAGTTTCAGATGCCGATGCTCTGATTGTCCGGAGTGACCTGGTTTCTGATGAAATCCTCTCAGCTGCCAAAAAACTGAAAATTGTTGTAAGAGCCGGAGCAGGTTATGATAATTTGGATCTTAATGCCTGCACTGCTCATGGTGTGGTTGCTATGAATACTCCTGGTCAGAATTCGAATGCTGTTGCCGAACTTGTTTTCGAAATGATGCTCTTCCAGGCCAGAGGCGGATTCAGTGGTTGCACAGGTACTGAATTAAGAGGGAAAAAACTTGGTATTCATGCTTTTGGAAATGTAGGGAAATATGTTGCAGAAATTGGCAGGGGCTTTGGTATGATAACTTATGCATATGATCCATTTGTCAATGATAATATTATAGCCGCATCCGGTGCAAAAGTGTGCAGAAAAATGGACGAGCTCTATTCAACCTGCCAGTATGTTACCCTGCATTTGCCGGCTAACAGCTCAACTATCAAATCTATAGGGTTCAATCTACTGATTAATATGCCGTTTAATGCAGTCCTTATTAATACAGCACGCAAAGAAATTATCAATGAGGAAGAGCTCCTGAAGATTTTTGACAATCGTCCCGATTTCAAATACCTGTCAGATGTCGAACCTGACTGCAAACCGGTTTTTGAGGAGAAATACAAAGGGCGGTTCCTCTTTACTGAGAAAAAGATGGGGGCCCAGACAAAAGAAGCTAACATGAATGCCGGGATAGCAGCTGCAAAGCAGATAATCAGTTATTTTAAAACCGGAGACGAGAAGTACAGAGTCAACAAACTGAAATAAGTAGAAATAAGCAGAAATAAGTAGAAATACAATGGCTGTTGTCAAACCTTTCAGGGGATTAAGACCTCCGCAATCAATCGCCAGCAACCTGGCCTGCCTTCCATACGATGTGATGAACACTGAAGAGGCATTTAAGATGGCCCGGGGCAGGGAGTGCTCACTTCTTCATATAACAAGATCTGAAATCGATCTTCCCCCGGAAACTGACATTCATTCCAGTGATGTTTACGACAAATCAGTGAGCAATTTTGCTCTCTGGAGGAAAAATGGCTGGCTGGTCCAGGATGAAGAACCTCATTTTTATATTTATTCCCAGACGATGAAAGGCAGGACACAGACTGGCATAGTCGGGTGTGCATCGGTTGATGATTATCTGAATGGAATAATAAAGAAGCACGAGCTTACCCGTCCGGATAAGGAACAGGACCGGATGATCCACGTCCGGGTCAATAATGCAAATATCGAACCTGTATTTTTTGCCTATCCTGCCGTAAAGCAGATTGATAAGATCGTCAGCTCAATTACAAAAAAAGAGGCTCCCGAGTATAATTTTATCTCTGATGATGGTATTGGCCATACTTTCTGGGTTGTGAAGGATCGTGAAAAAAACAGACTGATTGAAAAGCTCTTCGCTGAAAAGGTCCCTTTTACCTATGTGGCAGACGGCCATCACAGGACCGCCGCAGCTGCACTTGTTGGAAAAGAAAAACGTGAAAATAATCCTGCACATAATGGTTCAGAGGAATACAACTTTTTTATGGCTGTTCACTTTCCCGACAATCAGCTTAACATACTGGACTATAACAGGACTATCAGGGATCTTAACGGGATGTCGGAGGAAGAGTTCCTTGCAAAGCTGGAAAAGGGATTTGTTGTCAGGATGAAGGGAGCTTTAATATACAAACCCCGGAAACTTCATAATTTTTCGATGTACATGGATGGGAAATGGTACAGCCTTACGGCCCGTCCTGAAACTTATGACGACAAGGACCCGATCGGAGGACTGGATGTTACGATTCTTACGAATCAGATTCTGACACCTATCCTTGATATCCAGGATCTGAGAAGATCAAAACGGATAGATTTTATTGGTGGTATAAGAGGGTTGGGCGAGCTTGAGAAGAGAGTCGACAGCGGAGAAATGAAAGTGGCCTTTGCACTTTACCCTGTATCGATGAAGCAGCTTATAACCATTGCTGACTCTGGAAATATAATGCCCCCTAAAACAACCTGGTTTGAACCAAAATTAAGAAGCGGACTTGTAATTCACCTTCTTTAATTTGACTAAGCCCCCCATCCCCCCTGAAGGGGGGCTTATCCAATTTTGAATTTATAGCCACGCAAGGCGTGGTTGGGGGCAAAAATATGTCAGATATAGCATCAAATATCAGATCAATAAAACAACAGATACCCTCGTCTGTCAAACTTGTTGCGGTTTCGAAAACAAAACCTGTGTCTGCTATTCTTGAGGCTTACAACTCAGGCCAGAGATCCTTCGGCGAAAACAGGGTCCAGGAACTTATTCAAAAAAAGGATCTTCTTCCTGCGGATATTGAATGGCACCTGATCGGTCACCTTCAGAGTAATAAAGTGAAGCTGATTGTCCCTTTTATTAGCCTGATCCATTCGGTTGACAGCTTTAAGCTGCTTAATATAATCGATCTCGAAGCCTCGCGGATTAACAGGGTCGTCGACTGCCTGCTGCAGATCCATATTGCAGAGGAGGAGACTAAATTCGGATTCAGCATGAACGAAATTTCTGAGATGACCGGTTCGGACAATTTCCGTAACCTGAATTCAATTAGAATTTGCGGAGTAATGGGTATGGCTACATTTACTGAGGATTCCGAAAGAATCCGCAAAGAGTTCAGATTTCTGGCAGATTGTTTTGGCGGATTGAGAGACAAATATTTTAAGGATAATTCGAATTTCAAAGAGATTTCCATGGGGATGTCCGGAGATTTTAAGATAGCAATCGGGGAGGGGAGTACGATAGTCAGAATAGGAAGTCTTATATTTGGAGAAAGAAATTAAATATTTAACCCACTACTTGTGGGGCTGTTGAAAAAGCTGAGGTTTACCCCCAACCCCCCAAGGGGGGCTTTATAAACACCAGTAAATCAATAAGTCCCCCCTGGGGGATTTAGGGGTAAAAAGACAGAGGAAGACTTTTTCAACAGCCCCAGTATTACATCCTGCTTTGCGGGATTAGAAAGGGGTATTTAACAACTAAATCTTATCTTATTTAATATAATAACCAATCTTATATGGAAAACCTTACAGCAAAATACCTTGGCCTGACACTTAAAAGCCCTTTGATAGTCAGCAGCAGCGGTCTTACCTCCACTATTGGTCAGCTCAAGGAAGCTGAAGACAGCGGAGCCGGAGCGGTGGTACTTAAATCGCTTTTTGAGGAACAGATAAATTATTATGTCCATTCGATTTCATCTACTCCCGGATATCCCGAAGCGGATGACTACCTGGCAAATTATATCCAGTCAAACTCGGTCGACAATTATCTTGACCTGATCAGGAAAGCAAAGAAAAACCTTAGCATCCCGGTTATTCCCAGCATCAATTGCTTTTCAGCAAGAGGATGGACCGGGTTCGCTAACAACATTGCAGAAGCCGGTGCAGATGCAATCGAGATCAATGTCTTTTTCATGCCGGTCAACAGAAAAAAATCATCCGCTGAATCCGAGAAACTCTATTTTGACCTGATTGAAAGCCTTAAGAAGTCAGTTAAGATACCTGTAGCATTAAAAATTGGTTACAGGTTTTCGAATATTCTGTTTATGATCGACCAGTTTTATAACCGGGGTATCGAGGGAGTAGTTATGTTCAACAGGTTCTATGAGCCTGATATTGATATTAATAAAATGGATATTATTCCTGCATCAATTTTAAGCCACGAAAATGAGATGCGATACGTTCTGAGATGGATTGCCATGGCCAGTGCACAGGATATAAGGATCGATATTTCAGCTTCCACCGGCGTACATTCAGGGCAGGATGCCATTAAATATCTTCTTGCAGGAGCTGACACGGTCCAGGTTTGTTCAGTCCTTTATAACAAAGGTATTAAGTACATCAAAACTATGAACCAGCAAATATCCGACTGGATGACACTAAAAGGATTTAAAAGCATCGAGGATTTCAGAGGGAAGCTGAATTACGTTAACTACGAAAAACCTTCTGTTTTTGAAAGAACACAGTTTATGAAGTACTTCTCGTCGTATGAGTAGAAGGTTATCAAAAAAGTTAGGTTAACCACCCCGTCCCGATCCGTCAGCTGACGGACGGAACACCCCTCCTTGGAAAGGAGGGGAAACTATTGATATACAACACTATAAATTTCTCCTCCTTTTTAAGGAGGAGTACCCTGACCGAAGCGTCAGGGGGAGGTGGTTTGTTTCTTATTCAAGTACCGAAATCAGTTCCATCGCCAGTGCCATCTTTTCTCCAATATTTCCGGATGATCCTTCCCTGATCTGCTTTATTAAAGAATCCTTCTCCTGTCTTGTCAGATTTTCCGTGGAAGCCTCTATCACTGTAAAACACTCAATGGCTGTAAGATAGTCTCCTGTCAGGAACAGGTCTGCAAAGACTGCCGAATAAGCTGAATAATTAAGTCCCGACTGCCAGCACGATGAAACCAGCATCCTCAGCGTCTCTGGTTTTAATTCACTTTTTATTTCGGCAATAACCTCTTCACACGATGACTGGTCCTTAAGGTCATTTAAAAATTCCGTTATTTGCCTTTTTACGGAACTGTTATCGGTTTTACTGTAAAATGCTACAAGTAATCCTATGGCTCCGCTGAAAGGAGTTTCATCCCGCAGCACCTTTATTGACCCGGTGATCTTAACAAAGTTTTCCTTACTTAAAATATGTTCAAGTTCTTTGCGTTTATTTTGTGGGCTGTTCATTTTTAATCATTTGTTGCAAAGTTAGAAATACGATTGGTTCGATACAGCCGTTTATAGAAAAATTAAAATATAGTACTAAATTAGCGTGAATTAGAAAAGATCATAAAAATAACTGAATCATGAATAAACTTCTTAAAATCAGTAGCAGTGTTCTTGCAGTGGCTCTCCTTATGGCATTAATGCTTGCCAGTTGCCGTTCGGGGGGGAAAAATGCAAACAAGGAAGCAGATTCTCTTACTGTTCCGGGAGCAAATGCAGCCGTTTATGAAGATATCAAGCAGGCTGAAAAGATCTTTTATACACTGCCGTCTCCGCTCGAGTCCGCAATGCTTATTAAATCAGCAGGGGCGCTTTTTAACGACGACCTGCTGAATCCAATAGAAAATACAAACAAATATAATACCAACAAGAGCATGGCTCTCAATCTGGGTATATATACCTGTGATCTGAGTTTTGCAAGCCTGTACGACCAGACTCAGCTTATAATCAACTACATGAATGCCGCAAAGAAGATGGCTGACGGTCTCGGAATTCTCGATGCAATCGAACAGGAGGATATTGATAAGCTGGAAGAGAACATCCATAACACCGATGTTATAATGGATATCGTATCCCAGACTTATCTGAATTCAAATTCATATCTTGAGGATAACGGCCAGCCTGCAGTGGCCGCAATGGTACTTACTGGAGGCTGGCTTGAAGGTCTCTACATTTCGACACAGCTTATTGATATGAAGGATTTCAACGGAAACAAGCTGGTTGGAAGGATTATCGACCAGAAGCTTTCCGTTAATATCCTGATCGACCTGCTTGAAAGCAGCAAAGGCCATCCTGCGATCGATGAGCTTATTACACAGGTTAAAAAGGTAAAGGTTATCTTCGACAAGATCACCATTAAAACATCACCTGTAAGGCCCGAATATGATCAGGCTACAAATGTTACGGTCCTTAAATCGGAGGTCCAGGCCGATCTTACACCTGAGGTATTTAAAGAGCTTTCATCAGCGGTTGCCGAAATCAGAAGTAATTTGATTAAATAGCCACCAAAATGAGAATATTAAAAATTACTTCCGTTCTGTTATTTTTGACTGTTGCTACTGGGATTAATATCAATGGTCAATGCAAGGCATTTGCCAAAAAAACATGCCTCCCTGAGCTTGGTTCCTATACCCACGATGGTAATTATCATGCCACAGTGCTTTCAGAGGGAGAAGAAGCAGAACTCTACAAGACATTCTACTCTGATATGGAATACCGCTTATCGATCTGCAGTGATGAAGGTATGCCGCCTGTCGAATTTATGGTACTGGATGTAAACAGAAATGTTCTCTTTTCGAGCAAGGAATCAGGGAATGCAAGGACATGGGACTTTAAGCTTCAGTCGAGCCAGCAGCTCAGAATTATAATAAAGATACCATCCTCCGGCCAGCAGAGCGGAACACCTGCCAGCGGATGTGTTGCTATAATGTTCGGGTTCAAAATCAAATCATAGAAATTCAGAAATATCCTGATCAGTGTAGAGACGCCCAATTTGGGCGTCTCAGCTTATTCCATTTCAGTCTCAGTTTATTTCATTTCAGTCTCTGCTTATTTCATTTCAATTGATTTCAGAGACGCCCAGATTGGGCGTCTCTACTAATTTCATTTCAGCTTAGGGGCTAAATATTTCCCTGTATACGATCCCTTGAATTTAGCCAGATCTTCCGGACACCCCTCATATACAACATATCCGCCATCTTCGCCACCCTCTGGTCCAAGATCAATTATCCAGTCGGAGCTCTTTATGACTTCCTGGTTATGTTCAATAAGTATCACTGAATGACCATGATCAACAAGTGCATTTATCGATTTGAGCAGTTTATTAATATCATGGAAGTGAAGGCCTGTTGTTGGTTCGTCAAAAATGAAAAGAATATGCCCCGATCCCTTTTCCTGACTAAGGAAATATGCAAGCTTGACACGCTGGCTTTCACCTCCTGACAATGTACTTGATGATTGTCCCATTTTGATATATCCCAGTCCAACGTCAGCAAGAGGCTTTAGCTTCTCAATGATCCTCTTTTCGCTCTTGCCCGGATGACTTCCGAAGAATTCAATAGCTTCATCAATGGTCATTTCCAGCATGTCATAAATGTTCTTCCCATTGTATCTTACTTCGAGGATATCTTTCTTGAACCTCATTCCCTTGCAGTTTTCACATGTGAGTTCCACATCGGCCATGAATTGCATCTCCACCCTTATTATACCTTCTCCCTGGCACTCTTCACACCTTCCTCCCTCAATATTGAATGAGAAGTGCGAGGCTTTATAGTTATTCTGGACAGATGCCTGTTGTTCAGCAAAAAGCTTCCGGATCTCATCATAAGCTTTAAGATAGGTGACAGGATTGGACCTGCTCGATTTGCCAATGGGATTCTGATCGACAAGCTCAATCCCGGTCAGCCTTGCAACATCCCCGGTCAGTTCCCGGAACTGACCGGGTTTAAGGTTGCTACCGTTTATCCGGTTCGACAAAGCATTATAGAGAATATCTGAAACGAGGCTTGATTTGCCCGATCCGCTGACACCTGTAACAGCTGTAATAGTATGGAGAGGGAATTTAACATCTATATTTTTGAGATTATTCTCTCTTGCCCCTTTTATTTCAATAAAACTGTTCCACTTCCTTCTGGTTTTCGGAACTTTAACAGCAAGTCTGCCTGACAGATAGCTTGCTGTTAGAGATGAATTTGATTCAGCATCCCTGGCGCTTCCCTGGAATACCAATTCACCTCCCAACCTTCCTGCCTCAGGTCCCATGTCGATAATTTCATCGGCGGCCCTGATTATTTCTTCCTCATGTTCAACAACCAGAACGGAGTTGCCCATATCCCTTAGCTCCCTCAACACATTTATCAGAAGATTGGTATCGCGGGGATGAAGTCCTATGCTTGGTTCATCAAGAATATACATCGAACCTACAAGGTTGCTTCCAAGCGAAGTTGCCAGATTTATCCTTTGAGATTCACCTCCCGACAGTGATGAAGAAAGCCTGTTGAGCGTAAGATAGGGGAGTCCAACATCAATAAGAAACTTAAGCCTCTGGGTGATTTCTTTAAGAAGGCGCTCAGCGATCTTCATATCGGACCCGCTAAGAACAATTTTATTAAAGAAACTGAAAACGGAGGATATTGGAAGCGATACGAGCTCCTGCATCGTTGTTCCTGCAACTTTAACGTAAGATGTCTCCTTTTTCAACCGGGTTCCTTTGCATTCCGGACAGAGGGTTTTTCCACGGTACCGGCTTAAGAGAACCCTGTACTGAATCTTGTATTTTTTCTCTTCAAGATGCTCAAAGAACCTGTTCAAACCGTAAAAGTACCTGTTTCCTTTCCAGATAATTTGCTTCTGTTCGTCAGTAAGCTGGAAATAAGGTTTGTGGATTGGAAAATCAAACATTTCAGCACCGGAAACCAGACGCTCCTTCCATTTTTTCATTGAATCGCCTCTCCAGCATGCAATGGCATCCTGGTAAACCGACAGGTTCTGATCGGGGATCACCAGGCTTTCATCAATACCAATGATCTTTCCATACCCTTCACAAACAGGACATGCACCTATAGGATTATTAAAGCTGAAAAAATATTCGTTTGGCTCCTCGAACTCTATTCCATCCTCTTCAAATTTATTTGAGAAATATTCACGCTTATTTCCTTCTTCTGAATGAATAATTGCCTGGCAATGACCTTTTCCCGTTTGAAATGCTGTAGCTGCTGACTCTGCCGACCGGCTCAAATTATCAGCTTCGTGGCTTATGATAAGCCTGTCAATAACAATATTGATCTTCTGACCCGGCTTGAAATCATTTTCAGACCCTGGTACGTCGATCCTTTTCAGCTCTCCATCCACCTCAATCCGGTTGAATCCCTGCTTGATAAGAAATGAAAAATACTCCGATATTTTAAAATTCCCCGGAATTTCACCAGGTGCTGCAATAGTCACTTTTGTACCGTCGGACAATGTTGTGAGAAAGTTAACAAGGTCATCTGCACTATGCCTCTTAACCTCTTTTCCTGAGACGGGGGAGAAGGTCCTGCCTATCCTTGCAAACAGAAGCCTCAGATAATCATAAATCTCAGTCGATGTTCCGACTGTTGATCGGGGGTTGCGGGAGTTTACTCTCTGTTCAATCGCAATGGCGGGAGGGATCCCGTTTATGAAGTCAACTTCAGGTTTGTTCATTCTTCCAAGAAACTGACGGGCATAGGATGAGAGGCTTTCAACATATCTCCTCTGACCCTCAGCGTAAATTGTATCAAACGCAAGTGATGATTTCCCTGATCCTGATACACCCGTAATAACTATAAGCTTATTTCTGGGAATTCTAAGACTGACATTTTTCAGATTATGTACCCTCGCCCCCTTAATTTCTATATACCCTTCCATCAACTTCTTAGGTTTATTTCTACGGGCTATTTAAAAAGAATATTACTCATTTCATTACCTTTGTGTCCTTTGTGAATCAATTTGAGACCTTTGTGGTAAAATTAAAAACCTTTAACCACAAAGATCACAAAGATTTCACAAAGTACACTAAGTATATTTTTAAAAGTCCCTTAAACTGTGATACTTAGTCTATTATTTTTAATTGGAATAAATCTAAATAGTATTTATTTGACTAAATTTTGTAAAAAAAACAAAAATAATATTTTGAAATCAGAAAAATTCATTTTTCTTTGCATTTCTATTAACAATTAAAAACAGACTGCCTATTCGACAACTCTACTCTTGAACCATTTAAATTAAAGAGAGAGCTATGAAGAAAACAATGTCCGATTACGAACTTATCGAACAGTTCGTAAAAGGTGAGCAGTCCTGCTTCGAAGAACTAATCCGCCGTCATAAGAACAAAGTATTTGCGTACATAAGTCTTTATATACGCGACCAGGCACTTGCTGAAGATCTGTTCCAGGATACCTTCCTGAAAGTGATCCAGTCAGTAAAGTCAGGTAAATACTACGACAACGGAAAATTCATTTCCTGGGTGATGCGTATTGCCCATAACCTGATTATTGATCATTTTCGCAGGGTTAAACAGCTTAATACTGTTTCGAACGATGATTATGAATCAGATCTTTTCAATTCAAAAAAGCTTGCCGAAGATAACATTGAAGATCATCTTATAAAAAGACAGATCCAGAAAGATATCAGGAAACTTATAAGCCAGTTGCCGGATGACCAGAGAGAAGTAGTTATTCTGCGTCATTATTCAGGCCTCAGCTTTAAGGAAATTGCAGATATTACTGATGTAAGTATTAATACAGCCCTTGGCAGAATGAGATATGCCCTCATTAACATGAGGAAAATGATGGAAGAAGCAAAAATCAGCCTGACTTTTAATTAAAATCAGTACAATTTTTTTTGCCATGGGCCGTTTTTATAGAAATATTTATAATTACGCCTATGGCAAAAACTTCTACTCCTTTTCTTTCATATCACGAAATTCAGGTTGACAACGTTGACATTTATGAAGATGCATTTGGTCTCTACCAGGAATTCAGTGACGTGATAAAGCTCCTGGGACAGTTGAATCCTGTTCCAAAGAAAAGACTGACAAAACGACTTATTGAGCGGGTCAGGCAGATGAACTGAGAAAAATCAGCAAACACAGGAAATATTTCCTGTGTTTTTTTTATTCCGGGACTCTTATTAGATCAATATTCAATCTGAATCTCTGAAAGTGGATAACTACAGAACTTGCCACACAGTGGCTGATGTGAATAACCTCCGTGTGACAACAAGGAGGTCGGCACATCCTCCCCGAGACCTATCAGCTCTGAAGCCATTCTGAATAATGGATAATTTGGAAATAACCATCAGCGGTTCACCGGTGCCATATCTCGCTCCTTCGGTGCTGTACCCTCATGTATTTGCCATCTACCGAGCGGTTGACACCGAGGATTATTCCAACGCTTTACCCGTCTACGCGGCAAATAGTCCCGGTGGGACTACCTGTTTTAAGATAATGCCGTGGTTCATGACATAGGTATCGGGTTTTCAAAGAGCAATCTAATTTCAATATTAAAAAAATTCAAAAAAAGTTTTGTTTTTAAAAAATAATGATATCTTTGTGATATCATTATGATATCATAGTGATATCATAATGAAACTAAAATAATATCAAATACTATGAAACAAGAATTTACTGTTAAACCTGTCTCTGGTTACCTTGCTGTGCTGGTGGCTATTTTGCTTCTCGGCGGAGCTATTGCCGGATTTTATTATCAGATTATCTGGCTTGGGTTTTTGCTTACACTGCTTTTTGTCTTTACAGTCATCGGACTTACGATTGTTTACCCGAACGGATCATGTGTAATGGTTCTTTTCGGAGCATACAGGGGTACAATAAGGGAAAACGGCTTCTTCTGGGTAAATCCTTTTTTTATAAAAAGGAGATTATCTCTGAGAGCCCGTAATTTCGACAGTGAACCGATCAAGGTCAACGACAAGATCGGGAATCCTATCAAGATAGGATTTGTATTGGTATGGCGGGTATCCGAAACCTATAAGGCTGCTTTCGAGGTTGATGATTATCAGCATTTTGTTCTTGTGCAGAGCGATGCAGCCCTCCGGAAGCTGGCCGGTCTCTATCCTTACGACAATCTTGAGGATCATGAGGCTGTTATGACTTTACGCAGCGGGGGAGAAGAGGTTAATGATGAACTGGAGAGGGAAATAAGGGAACGCCTTGTTATAGCCGGGATTGAAGTCATTGAAGCCAGGATAAATTACATTGCCTATGCTGAAGAGATCGCAAATGCGATGCTAAGAAGGCAACAGGCAACAGCAGTGGTGGCAGCACGATTCAAAATTGTTGAAGGTGCAGTTTCAATGGTGCAGATGGCTCTTGAACAACTCTCGGATAAGAATATTGTCGAACTCGACGAAGATAAAAAAGCCGCAATGGTAAGCAACCTTATGGTTGTGCTTTGTGGTGATAAGGATGCCACACCGGTTGTAAATACAGGTACATTACATTCCTGATATGAGTGATAGAAAATCTATTACACTCAGGCTTGATCCTAAAAAGCTTAAAGCTTTGGAGAAGTGGGCTGCTGATGAGTTCAGAAGCACCAACGGCCAGATCGAGTTCATCCTCGATGATGCATTGCGCAAAACAGGAAGGTATAAAGGAAACAGGGATGAAGTTACAACCCCCCAACCCCCCAAGGGGGGCTTGCCCCCTTCCCCCTAAAGGGGGTATTAGTGTGGTTGGTTTTCTAAGTCCCCTTTACGGGACTAGGGGATTTAGGGGCTTATTATTGATTTATGAAATAAACTGAATAGCAGGCAGCGATGCCTGCTGTTTCTGTTCTTAGCCTGCTTGTTCCCAGATGAACTGGTTTATAACCTTTACTGAAAGAAAGGTTAAGTTCTTCCCTGGTGAAATCCCCTTCGGGACCTATAAGAATAACTGCATCACTGTTTTTCTCATAAACCTGGTCAATCTTCTTCCGCTCATTATCCGGATTGCAGCTGGCAACCATTTTTATTCCGGTGAGATCATTACCAATAAAGTCACTGAAAGTTACCGGCTCATTCAAAGAAGGCTTGAATGCCTTCAATGACTGCTTCATTGCAGAAATAATGATATTGTTAATGCGTTCCCTTTTTATTCCGGTCTTTTCAGTGTTCCTGCATATAAGAGGTGTGATCTCATCAACCCCGATCTCAACGCTCTTTTCGATAAACCATTCAAACCTTTCCTGGTTTTTTATTGGTGATATTGCAATATGCAGTCTGTATCCCCTTTTTTCAAAATCCCTGATTACTCTTGTTATGGCAACACTGCAACCTGACGGATCCGGATCGGTTATGATTCCTTCATAAAGATTTCCAATCCCGTCAACAAGCTTCAGACTCGTCACCTTTTATCATCCTTAATACCCTGATGCTGTGCCTTGAATTATTCTCATCCATCAGGCATATATTACCTGTTATTCCTGGCACATAGAATATCTGCATATCAAAACTGATTGGAATTTCAACCTTTATCTTACAATACCATCAAGAGGATCCGGTTCAGCTTCCTCTTCTCCGGCCATTCTTCTCAGGAACCTTTCAAGCCTGTCCTCTACGGCTACCATATAAGTATATGGCATCTTGACTGATGAATCGGGATGCCTCCTGTCCTTTATTTTTATTGTGCTTAGAAGGGTATTAAAGTCGACATTCCCGGCCTGAGCCATCATCACACCCTTGAAGTAGGAAAAGTAATACCATGTTGAAGCGTTGGCTTTCAGATATATGTCGATCATATCACCCGATCTTCTTCTCTGAATATCAACAAATCCGTCAACATATGCGTTAATAGGCTGACCGCCCACATAAGCCGATCCCAATTTTGCCTGACGACCGGAACGATGAGGAAGCTTCATTCCACTTAAGGTAAACCTCATTCAGTAGTAGTTCGAAAGTAAATTCCTTTGGCAGATTTCTGGACATTCCAAAAAGATCTGTCTCTTCCCTGAGCTGTCTTGCGGCATCGGCTCCAATCAGGTCTTTCATTCCCTTGCTGTTGAAATCGGAATTAGGATTGACAGGTTTGAGAGTGGGTATCATCCTGATCTCATCGCTCATCATCTTAAGAGCTTCAGGAGAAAAATAAAAATCGAGGCCGATAATTGCTTTAATCTCTACCTTCCCTGAGTCGGTTGTATGAATAACGCTTCCGGATTCTGCGATATTTACCAGATCAAATCTCGATCCGAAGTTGAGTTTGCCTTCTCCCGATAAAATGCACTGGTTCCTGTCAAGTGCGACCATATTCCCGTTAATGGCCGGATCGGCAATCTTCTCAGGGGAAGATATCTGATATCTGTCTTTTGCTTTGTTGTACCACAGTACCCCGCCGGCACTTATTAGGCCGACATCGGTCCATGAGTTCTGCTGGGAAAGAAATGCCGGGTAGATATGGATTGAATCAAGATTCATAAATGACCCTGAATAGACAATATTGTCGTTTACATCCCTTGGTTTTTCACCCAGGGTGATCATTACATTTTTAGGATCGATGAATGATTTGAATTTTACAGGGTAACTCTCAAATTTGCTGCAGTCGTGCAATATCCCTGCCGATCCGGTGAAAAGCAGGTTCTTTGACCTTGAATAGAGGTTAACATCACCGGCAAAGGTAAATGCGGAGCTTAGCATGAATTTCTGGTCAGCGGAAATAAAGCCTCTGGCGCTTGTTGCCATTGTATCTACCATGACCTCAGGGAAGCTTATCGGCCTTATTTCATTATTGTCGTCGATGTAGTCATAAATCGCACTTCCGGAATATCGTTTTGCTGATTCAATATCTATATTCGCCGAATGGAGAAGATGAAGGTTGTTAACAGCAATATAAGCGTTTTTCAGCTTTTCGATCTTCGCCCTCCTGCTTATTGTAATTTTCCCGTTCTCAGGCTGAATGAGAGCATCGGCTATGTGTATGTAGCTGATATTATCGGCTTCAATGAATTCCTCATTAACGTTATATTTCGCCTTCAGGGAATTGAATTCAATTGTATCCCGAAGGCTGTTTGTTGCAAAGAATGTTGGTTTGGAAAGACTCTTGAAATCAAGACGCAGAAGCCGGTCGGGAGGGATCATCGCGGTGGCACTCTTCCCTTTTTGTTCCATCGAGAGTATCCTGGATTCCATGTTGTACTCAAAATCCGTCATTGTGCAGATATATTGAATTTCCGGAAACTTAACAACTGAGGAATCGGTATTCAGATGGAATCTGGTTAGCTTGCTCTGGAAGTTTATATCGGTATTTGCATTTTCAGCGATGAATGCGTACCCGCTTGTTGAAGGGGATTTAAGATTATAATCAGCTGTATCGGCTCTGAGTGCATTTGATGTAAAAGTGAAGAAGTTGGAATTGATCCTTGAATCAGGCATATTGATAATGCCCGTTCCGTTTAAGCGGTCCGGTCTGAGGTTAAGGCTTCCGTCAAGTGTTGTACCGTTGTCATACATATTAAAGCTTTTTCCTTCCGAATTGAAGGCCAGCCATTCATCTTTCCCCGGCAGCCATTTTATTTCAACATCCTCGCTTTTTAGCTGCGGAAATCGTCCTGCTCCGTCATTATCAATATTAAAAACAGATGCTCTGGTCAGCATTGAATCGGGAAAAAATTTGTATTTATCCGATTTTGTTGTTGCAGAAAGATGCTTAAGGGTTCCGCTTCCCACAAGTCCTGTGCTGCTCATGTTGATCTGATCATATATTCTGCCCTTGCCTTCATAAATATCGATACCCTCTTCAGGTATATTCATCTGAAAACCAAGTGAATTGTTCTCCTGGACCGTGAGATACTGCCGGCTGGGTTTCAGAATATTTCCGCCATAGAATTCCCCCGACAGCTTCATATCAGCATTGGAATAATGATCGACATTTTCGAAGGTAAACGGATCTATCCTGAAATAAAAATTTTCCTTTTTATAAATACCTTCAAGTCCGGGGATATTATCATAAAATATATAAGAGGAGGCCGTTGCATTTACAATAGGGTACTGGGAGAGGCTTTTTAATCCTGATTTATTATTTGGATCATCAATGTAGATTTCACCGGTTGCAAGCTGGATAAGACTGTTTATATCCATGATAAGGGGCTTACCAAAGTTATCTTTCTTTTCTGTCTCAACTGCCACTCTAATGGAATCTATTTTCTGAAGCCTTATCTTAAATGTATCGTAGCTGAACTGGAAATTATGCCCGAAGAATGTAAACAGACCGGCCTTCACAACTCCGTCAAACTTGAATTCCTTATTTTTCCCCATGATAATCTGTTGTTTATCAGGGTAGATGGCAACTCGCTGCGAATCGCTGATAAACACACTTTCAACCCCGTTTATCGTCAGGCCATAATTATTAAGATCGAGAACAGCATTATCGACAGGTGCTTTCGTCTCACTGTAAATAGAAACCACATCATAGTCCTTTTTGCCAGCGTAGGAATCTATGTAATCTTTTGTCTTTTGTTTTATTGTGACTTCCTGGTTAGCCCTGTCATAAAAAACGAAGCCCCTGTTAGCCATATCGATGCACAGGGCGGCAACGGACTCTACTGATTTGCCAAGCCATTTGGCGAATTCGCTTACCGGAAATGTTTCAGAGTAATACCATTCACTGAACTTCTTCAGCCTTGAGAGCGGATGTTCATTATCGAGCCCCATTAGCCTGAGGAAATCATTGGCATTGAAAAAAGTAGAGGATTCAAATAATGCCTGACTCATAGCGGCTCCTTTCGGCCTTGAAATTATTACCTTGGATTTACCCATTTCCCAGGTCAGGTTTTCGAAATACATGTCAACATTGTGATATGTATTATAATAAGGGCTTGGAGAAACAGGGTTGTTTGTTCTGAAGAGGGTGACCTGCCTGCTTTTGGCATTAAATGAGAATCCAAGGTTCGAGTGAAAGATCGAGTCTTTGCCCAGATACAATGTTGCTGTTGTTTCCTGGCTGTTCAGACCTGAAGATGAAAATAAAAAATCTTTAGCTGTGATTTTAATGAAAAGGGTATCACTCCTGTAAAGATTAATTTTAGCTGGAAAAGCGTTTTCCCCTTTCCCTTTTACATTGGCCCCTTCAAACGCAAGACCACCCTCGTAATCGACACCTTTGTACATATCCTTTATCCTGAATTGCCTGGTATATGTCTCAAACCGTGGATATGTGGCTTTTTCTTTGCTTGCAATTGTTGCGGCCTGATCAGTCAGAACACCATATACAGGTTCCCTGAAATATGTTTTATGCATAAGCCTGGCAGAATCGCAGGTAAATGTATTTCTTGTAATATTGATTACATAATCCGAAATCTCAGCGTAAACATCCGATCTGGGATATCCGGCTTTCTCCCAGGTAACGATTCCCCTGGTTCCCCTGAATTGCTGCAGATCGGGATAAAAAATACCTGATGCATTGTAAATTTCTGTACTGTCTCTCTGGGAGTAACAGGTCAGGGTTATATTGTCAAGTACTATATGAAAAGCAGTGTCATGAGTAAACCTGAGATTTGCATCTTTTACTTTCCATTTAACCGATCCGGTATTTATTAGAAGATTATCTTTTATAAGGAGGCTTGTATTCTGAATATACCTTACAATAGTTTCATTCCGGTATCTCGGATTGAACAGCAATTCAGAGAATCCTGTAAGCCAGTAGCTGAGAAAAGCATCGTCCCTTTTATATTCACAAAAATCATTCAGTGTTTTAAGGAACTGGCTGAACTGGGGAATAGCCCTCATCTGGCGTCCTGTCAGCTGTGACGAAAGATCGAGGATCCTGGTCATGTTCTCCCTGCTGAATGCTGCACTGTCCCATTTGGAAATAAAACCCTTCAGGATAGAGCTTTGCTCTTCAGCAAGATCCGGTCCCATATAAAGCAGAAGCTCATCCTTGAATTTTGAAGGATCACCACTGAAAACCGGTTTGGCCTGGGAAAAGGCCATTCCGGTTGAAAAAAGCAATAAAAATAAATTCAATATGATGAACTTCCTGTTCATATAAGATTAATAATCAGATAGCTTCAACAATGGCACTGAAATCCTCCTTCTTTAGGGAAGCTCCACCAATCAGACCTCCGTCGACATCCGGATTTGAAAATATCTCTGCAGCATTCGAAGGCTTGCAGCTCCCGCCATAAAGTATCGTAAGATCTGCAGCAATTTCTTTGCCATATTTTCCATTTACAAGGTCGCGGATGTATTTATGCATTTCCTGAGCCTGATCAGGAGTAGCTGTCAGTCCGGTCCCTATTGCCCATACGGGTTCATAGGCAATCACTACTTTTTTTACATCGGCATCCGGAATTGTGAATAATCCCTCCTCAAGCTGCTTCTTTACAACTTCAAAATGTTTTCCCGACTCTCTTTCGTTCAGGACTTCACCACAGCAGAAAATAACCTTTAGTCCCGATGCAATTGCCAGTACTGTTTTTTTATTCAGAAGCATATCATCCTCATGATAATATGTTCTTCTTTCTGAATGTCCGATAATAACATACTGAGCTCCTGTGCTTTTGATCATGGGTGCCGATACCTCTCCTGTGAATGCACCTGAAATTTCGGAGGCGCAATTCTGTGCTCCAAGGCAGACTTTGCTGTTTTTAAGAATCTCCGAAACACCTGACAGATGTATAAACGGAGTACAGAGAATCACTTCGGCTTTCGAAGGTTTTGATTTGAAATATGTTTCAATTGCTTCAGCGAATTTAAGGCCATCAGCCAGCTCCATGTTCATTTTCCAGTTCCCGGCTACAATTTTCTTTCTCATAGATTTTTACAGTTTAAAGTATATAATAAATAGTGTCCCACAAAAGTATGAGATTCTTCGCTTCGCTCAGAATGACAATCGTTTAGTTAGGTCGGAGACAGGAGGTTGTTGGAGGCCTTGCCTCCAACAACCCCCTTCGTAAAAACGCAAATAACTGTCATTCTGAGCGGATCCGCCAATTGGCGGATAAGCGAAGAATCTCATTCTTAATTCAAATATTGTCTGTTCTATCATGATTTCAAATAATAGAAAGCTCCTACAAATATCAGCTTTCATAACCACCCATATTTCTGACAAAAAGAGAACTTATCAACAATGCAGAAACGATTGCTGATAAAAGCAATGAGTAAATGATCAGTACCAGGCTTTTATTACTCATCTTTTCAATCTGTTCAACTGTCATGCCATTGATGAACTGCTCTTTGGGAGGGAGTGTTGCCGGTGACCATTTGCCATATATGGTTCCCTTCTTCAAAAGCATATAACCCGGATTTGCCCTTACAATTGTCTTAAGTGTTGTTTCATCAGCAGTGCAGATTGTCAGTCCGTTGCTGTATCCCTTTATCTCATCGGTACCGGACGCGGTGACAACATAAAAACCAATGCCATTTTCTTTGCACCACTCTCCGAGTTCGAAACCTTTGTCAAGCTCCTTCTTATCTGCCTCTTTAAGTTTTTTGGAAATCATAAGGATAGTGTATCCCGGATTTGCCAGTATCCGGTCAGTAATATCCTCCCCCTCAATGGTTGTTATACTGAAATCGTGAATTGGAGGTTCGTATCCTTTTTTTATCAGTTTTGAATTCTGATCGACAAATATCCAGGTCGAATCATCGGCAGGGTAATTTTCAAGGGTAAATTCCTTGCGGATGCCCTCCTTTTCGTAAATGAATGTGGTCAGATATTCATCAGCAGCCTTTCCTTCAGGTATTATCATGCTTTCCGGGATGCTGGCGCCCGTTTTGTACGGAAGGAAATCAAACAACTGTAAATATCTGAGATTCAATAAAGAAAATACAATGAAAAGCACTGTTACAATCAGGATTAAAAGCCATTCCCTTTTCAACGTGAGGATCTGCCTGACACTGGTTCCTTCCAGTAAACAGGATCACTGTCAGTATCATCAGTACAATGTTTTTCCCGAATGTCTGCCAGTTGGTAAGATGAATGGCATCGCCAAAACAGCCGCAATCTGAAACTGGATTAGTTATTGCCAGAATCAGAGTAAGAGGAGTGAAGAGGAGCATAAGAATCATTACTCCCCATATTCCCGTTTTTTGACGGTACCCGCTCAGAACGGAGAAGCCTGAAATAAATTCAGCCGTAAAAAGGATTATTGCAAGACCAAGAGAAAAGGGTTTTAGAAATTCAAGATGAAAAGCCTGGAAATAATCGCTGAATTTATAGGCGGAACCGAGTGGATCAACTGCCTTCACAGTTCCGGAGAACATGAATAGGATCCCAACAATTATTCTGCTTATAAGTCTTAAAATCTTCATTTCAGATCAGTTTTCTTTCGCTTATTATTTTTAGAATAAGCGATGAAATAATTTCCGGCGACTGCATCAGACCGTTCCCTTCATTACAGTCGACAACAACGAGCCGTTCGTCCGACCTGGATACCTTAATGTAGATATCCCTTACCTTTTTCTGAAATTTAAGGCTTTCTTCATGAATATCGCGGGTCCCTTTAAGATATGTCCTGTCATTGCCTGACCTTTCGGACCGGAGTTTCTTTTCAGTGAAAGCGAATGGGACATCGAGGAACAGGTTCAGATCGGGTTTTGGAATCCCAAAGTGTTCAAATTCAAGCTTAAGAATCCAGTTCATAAGCTTGTCCTGTCCAATCGGGTCATCAATTTTTGCACACTGGTAAGCGATGTTTGAATAGGTGTACCGGTCAAGAAGTACTATTTTCCTGTCGTTTAGCCATCCTTTTATCGTTTCGGAGGCATCTCTGCGGTCGCCTGCATAAAGCAGAGCTACCATGTAGGGATCGACTTCATTAAGTGAACCGAATTCACCCCGCAGGAACCTGGCAATCAGCTCACCGAAATAGGGTGCATCGGTCCTGGGAAAATGAAGAAACTCGCAGCTAAAGCCTTTTCCGGTTAAGAATATGCTCAGGAGCTTGAGTTGAGTAGATTTTCCTGATCCGTCGACACCTTCAATTACAAATAGCTTCATACTGGTTTGATTTCTTCAGCTACAAAAATAACATTGCATCATCAAAGATTATAACTAATGGATAGTTTAATTTATTATGCATTAAAACCCCCTTTAGGGGGCAGGGGGCGAAAAAATATATAATTTAGAAGTCTTAATACTTGATGATGACAGTCAAACCCAGGTTTATCAATGTGAGGGGTAATCTTATTGATCTCTCAGTTCCAAAAGTGATGGGCATAATCAATGTCACTCCTGATTCATTTTATAAGGGTAGTCGTGTTACTTCGGAAGAAGAGATAATAAAGGCAGCCTCAAAAATGATTGAAGACGGGGCAGATTTTATTGATATTGGCGGCTACTCATCACGCCCTGGTGCGGTAAATATTACTCCTGATGAAGAAAGAAGCCGGGTGATAAATGCAGTGAAAATCGTCAGCCGTGAATTTCCTGACACAGTTATCTCAATTGATACCTTCAGAAGTGAAATTGCAAAGGAGGCCGTTCTTGATGGGGGCGCCGGGATTATTAACGATATTTCGGGAGGAGAGGCTGATAAGAAAATGTTCCATGTCGTCGAAAAGATTCAGGTTCCATATATCATGATGCATATGCAGGGTGTTCCGGGGACTATGCAGGAAAATCCTGTCTATGATGATGTTGTTGCAGATATTCTGCAATGGTTCGGTGAAAGGATATTCAGGCTTCAGTCGATGGGAGTAAATGATATAATAATTGACCCGGGGTTCGGGTTCGGGAAGAAAGCTGGACATAATTTCGAATTACTGAGGCGCCTGGGTGACTTTTCAATTGCAGGATTACCTTTGCTGGTTGGCTTTTCACGTAAATCGATGATATGGAAAACACTTGGAATAACACCCGATGAGGCTCTGAACGGAACATCGGTCCTGAATACTGTGGCACTTATGAACGGAGCTGATATTCTCCGTGTGCATGATGTAAAAGAGGCTGTTCAGGCAGTAAAACTGGTTGAGGAAATTAAAAATAGCAGGATATAAATGATACTTGACATACGTTTGATTGATTTACTGGATATTTTACTGGTGGCAATAATTTTCTATCAGCTCTATAAACTGATAAGAGGTACTGCCGCCCTGAGCATTTTCATCGGAATATTCCTCATTTACATGTTCTGGCTTATTGTAAAAGCACTTAATATGGAGCTTATCGGTGCTTTGATGGGGCAGGTGATAGGTGTAGGAGTGATTGCACTGATTATTGTTTTCCAGCAGGAGGTGCGCCGCTTCCTCCTCGTAATAGGTAACCGCTATATGAACAGGAGACGATTCTCATTCGGAAAAATATTTTCATCAGTAGAGGAGGAAACCGGTAGTCCCAAAGAGGCTGAAGAGATTGTAAGGGCCACTGAATCGATGGCTTCAAAGAAAACAGGAGCATTGATAGTCCTTGGCAGAAAAAGCAGCCTTGACATCTATTCTGAGGGAGGGGAGAGGATAGATGCAGTTATAAGCGCTGAACTTCTTGAGACTATATTCTTTAAAAATTCTCCCCTGCACGACGGTGCCGTGCTTATTGAAGACGGGAAGATATTCGCCGCAAGATGTCCCCTGCCTATTACCGACAGCATTTCACTGCCCCCGCGTTTCGGTATGAGACACAGAGCAGCCATAGGTATATCTGAGCATACCGATGCTCTTGTTGTCGTTGTATCCGAAGAATCGGGACACATAACGGTTGCCGAAGGAGGAGAGATGAAAGAGCATATCACTCCGAATGAACTTCGACAGATCCTTCTAAAAGAGAAGATCTGAGTTTATTCAATCCTGAACATAGTCAGATTCTCAGAATCCTTGACATATATTGTATTCCCTGAAATTACCGGAAAAGCATAAACAGGGGTTTCTGCAACTTTGTACTTAGCTATTTCAGTATAGGCTTTTGGATCAGGTTTCATTACTACCAGGTTTCCTGTGCTAGGTAATCCGATAATAACAGTTCCGCAGTCGACAATAGTTGAAAAATCGCTGCTGACAGTATTATCGTTCCATGCTGTCAGTCCGGTTGAAGCATTAATGCAATACAATCTTTTCTGATCGGTAAACCCATAAAGAAATCCATCCTTCAGTATCGGAGTGTTCCATTTTGCTCCAATTTCAGGATTGCTCCACAATTCTTTTGTAACAAATTTATTACCTTCCTTAATTACCTGAA
>CAVRYU010000002.1:0-115369 GCA_963725585.1 uncultured Bacteroidales bacterium
TGTCGGCTGTAACATCGATTGTCTGCTTCAGCATTGGTATGTCAAGTCCATTAACTTCATCCTCGATGCTTTGCTGATCTTCTTCGGTAAGCGGAGTAGAAGATAAACCGATTACACTTCCTTTGCTTACACCGAAATGAGGTCCGAGAATCCACCAGTCGAGGCACATATGCTTACCCAGACCCCACTGGGCTCCTAACATGAATCCTCCGGTATGCGATGTCATATTACCCGACATTGTCAGGGTTGTGGGATCAGCTAACGGATCATCCTGGTTAAATGTTACAATTGCATTACTGCCTGTAAAATGACCGTATCTGTAAAATAGTGAAGTATAAAATCCAGTACCGTATCTTTTTTTCCCTGTATAGAATCTTATTTCAGGTGTTATCGTATAGTTGCCAATATTGAGATTTTCGATTGTATTCTTTGTTTCAGCATCAATATCACCGGCCCATTTGAAAATATAATCAGTGTAAGGGATGACGGATTCCGGCATCATTTTGAAACTCACCGCCATGGATATGGTTCTTGAAAGAACCCTTTCATATTGTAAAGAGTAGTTCTTTATCAAAGCCGAGGTAAGATTGAACTTAATTAAGTTCTTTGAGATCTTCACCATATCATCGGGAGCAACTTCAGGTACTTCCTGTGCTCTTACGACACACATTGTAAAGGTAATTAACAGGGAAAGAGCAAGCAGCTTTTTCATAGATTTAACAGATTAATCAGTACGGTTTTTAAATTATTACCTGAAAGTTAGTAAATTCATTCCTTAGGGAAAACTATTTTTGATCAAAGGCAAAAACGAATGGATAATGGTATGGGTATCAGAGACCATTCTTTTGTGGTAGTTCTTTTGTGGCAGCTAAGCCCCGGGTCAGGGTGTTGTTTCTGCTAAAACAAGCTCATGATAAGCAGACTTACTATTACCGCTCCCAAAATTATCACCCTGATTAATATTTCCCTCTTATAGTAGCTCATTTCTCAGTTATATTTTGAAGAATAGATTTCCTGGAAAACAAATAATTTTTCGAAATTTAACCGCATTTCTGACTGTAGCGTGGAATATTAATGACTTCCGTTCCAATGTACACTTTCAATCGAATGGTAGTTGAAATACTTTGCTTTACTGATCTGCCTGCCTTCCATCACACCCATGACAACACAACTTGAATTGAAATCGATTTCATATTCATTCCTCCCGAAATGTTTTGCATAATATTTTCCGGCTTTCCCGGATTCCCCCGGAATGTACTTTATTGCGATATCTTCAAGCGGATTTTCAAAATATACTATCTTTCCTGATCCAATCCTGTTCAGAATCATTTCTGATCTGATCCTTTTCATAATTCTTTTTACCGAATCTTTTATCATTTATGATATTGATAAGACAGAACGAACTGACTTCATAATGCTAACGGAAGTCCTGATTCGGTTATTGTCTTAATCTCACTCAGTAACTTTATAAACGTTTAAAAGGGACAAATCTCACGAATGTCAGGCGGTTTTTCTCAATTTTTCCATCCTTTTTGATGAGAAGGATAAGCTCCTGTACTGCCAACGGAGCACCAACGGGAATTACGAGCCTTCCGTTCTCCGCAAGCTGGTCGATCAGAGGCTGGGGGATCTTTTCGGCTGCAGCAGTAACAATAATAATGTCAAAGGGAGAGAACTCTTTCCATCCCTTGTATCCATCGCCATATTTAACAGTGATATTATTATATCCGAGCTTCTTTAACCTTTCTGCTGATTCCATGGCAAGCTCCGGCACAATTTCAATACTATAAACACTTTTAACAGTTTCGGCCAGAACAGCAGCCTGGTAACCTGATCCGGTTCCGATCTCCAGCGCTGTTTTTGAAGGATCAGGTTTTGCAACCTCGGTCATGTATGCGACAATATATGGCTGGGATATCGTCTGTCCATAACCGATAGGGAGTGGATTATCCTCATAAGCTTCGCTTTCGTATTCCTTTGGTACGAATATATGCCGCGGCACTTTTCTCATTGCCTGCAGCGTGGGCTGATCAGTAACACCACGGCTAATGATCTGCCGGGTTACCATTCTTTCCCTGGCAGCAGCATATCTTGCATCCTGCTGCAAAATAGAACCTTCCATGACTAAAATTAATATGATAAGAAAATATCTCACGTCTCAACTGTTTCTTCCAAATTACATCATTTACATGATATTTCAAAGAGAAAAAATCAGATGAAGGGCGCGGGAGGTGCAGGATAGGTAGATCAATTATAGCCTACCAGCGACAGGAACCCTTTACCCAGGAATTCCATTGCCGGCCAGATGGGAAAAAGATTTACTTTAGTAAATATGGTTACTAATATGAGACCCAGGAAGATATAGGATCCATATTTGTAAAATCCGTCATAGAGCCTTGGATATTTTCTGAACTGATTCAGCAGAAGATGTGATCCGTCAAGAGGAGGAAAAGGTATCAGATTGAATATAAATAACCCCCAGTTTATGTAAATTGCATACATGAAAACCTCATTCACGATCTGTATTATGTTGCTGAAATTGCCGGAAGTAAAATGGCTGTAAATTGAAAATATCACGGAGAGTAACATTGCCGTAATTGCATTTGATAAGGGCCCGGCCAAAGCAATTTTAACAACATCTTTCTTAGGATTTCTCAGATTGGCTTCATTGAACTGCACGGGCTTTGCCCATCCGAATCCGGCAACAAGAAGCATTACAAATCCGAGTGCATCAATATGCCTGAAGGGATTCAATGTTAATCTTCCCTGTTGTTCCGATGTCAGGTCTCCGCACCATTTAGCCATCAGGGCATGACTGAATTCATGAACTGTCAATCCAAGGATGATTCCGGGAAGAAATTTTAAAATACGGGCTATTTCAATATGCTCCATCCTGTCTCAGATCCTTACTTTTTTTACCGGCAGGAAGAAATCACTTTCATTAAGCTTGCATTTTTTTATCATTTCCAGAGCATATTCTGCTCCTGTAGAAATTTTCATCAGCGTTATTGGTTCCGACAGTGAACTTTATACGCCGGCCTTATGAGCTCTTTTAATAAAAGTTTCAGAAGGGATCCTGTACCTGTTATTGATCTCTATTGCAATATTATTGGCTTTGGCAGCATTAATTACCTTGTCCATCCTTTCAGGAGTCCAGAACATGTCATATCTGTTTTGCATCTGGGTTGGAAGAAATGTTGAATTAACGTACACATCAATAGGTTCGGTGTTAAGAATTTTAACAAGCGTGTTTACAAGATAGTCCATGAACTGCTCTTCATCATCAATCCATGTCTCCTTTGGCATCCAGATACGGTTCCTTCTTCCTTTTTCATCAGTGAATGTCATACAATCAGTAAAAACATAATCAAATTTATCCATCGATTCTTTTGAGAAAGTATTCACCCATTCACGTCCTTCAGCCTGCATTGCAAGATAAAACTGCGGATAATTCTTAAAAAGTGCTACCACCGAATCGATCTGGCTGTCATTGTGAACCGGGAATCCGATTCCGCAATTCACAGCTATACCATAATCAATATTTTCAGCTTTCGATTTTGCAACAGCATCGTCTATCGTCAGTTTGCCCTTCAGATGTACATGAAGATCGGTGATCTTAAATTGTGGGGTACTGTTGAAGCTGAAAAGGAATATTACAGTTAAAGCTAAGACAGGGAACAGGTGTTTTTTCATTTTAATATTTGTTTGGTTAAGAATATTCTTCAGTTGAAAATCGGTATAAAACTAATTAAAAACAGAGAACTGACAAAACAATACATTATTTGCCTTAATCTTTACCCCCTTCCCAGCCTTCCCCCAAGGGGGAAGGAGTTGTCATTTCCCCCCTGGGGGAAATAAGAAAGGGGGTTATAACTTTGGTGACTGGGTTTGCTATGCAGAAAAAACCTATTAGGTTTACAAGAATAAATTTAAGATGTTAGCGAACACTAAATTCTTACTGTTATTTCTAATTCTCCTGACTCAGGAACTGATCTCCCAGGAGAACCCAAAGGCTTATATTTATTTGCTTACTTGTGGTCCTGGCACTGAGACCTATTCTGTATACGGACATAGTGCATTACGGGTTGTCATTCCGGAGAAAAACAGCGATGTGGTTTACAACTGGGGAGTTTTCGACTTCGCTACACCAAATTTTGCCTGGAAGTTTGCAAAGGGTCGGCTCGATTATTCACTCGGCATCAGCACCTATGATAATTTCCTCAAAGATTATTATACAGAAGGACGATGGGTTGTATCTCAAAAATTGAATCTTGAAACAGCTGAGATTGAAAAGCTTTTCCTGCATATAGCTGAGAACCTGAAACCTGAAAATATTAATTACAGGTATGACTTTTTCTACGATGACTGCTCAACAAGGATACGCGATCTTATTGAAAAAACAGTCGGGGAGGATCTTGTATATCCTCCTGCTCAATCGAACAGAGATCTTCCAACCTTCAGGTCTCTAACCGGGGAATATGAAAAAATAATACCGTGGACAAAGGTTGGAATCGATCTGATAATGGGTTCCCCAGGAGATAAAAAGGCCTCATTCAGGGACAAAATGTTCCTTCCGGTTGAACTTAAAAACGGACTCTCTGAATTGTTAATAAGGCGGAGCGGAAAAATGATACCATTGCTTACCAATCCGGAAATTGTTGTAGATTTCGACCAGCCTTCATTTAAGGGGAAACTTCTCACATCACCCCTGGTTGTCTTTTCTTTTCTCCTGATAATTGTCATTATCCTTACTGGTTTCTTCAGGGGAAAGAGAGCAAACAATGTAATAGATATTGCGACTTTTGGTGTCTTCTCAATTCTTGCCCTGTTGATGATATTTTTCAATTTCTTCACCGATCATCAGCAGATGAAATGGAATCTGAATATATTATGGCTTAATCCTTTTATAATACTTTGCTTAACAAGCCTTCTACTGAAAAAAGAGTGGCAGTTATGGTTCAGGCTGGTGTTTTTTCTGGCTGCCGTGTTTCTTGTTTTTCTTGTGGTTCTGCCACAGCATATAAATAATGCCTTTGTTCCGCTTATATTCCTCCTGATACTGCGGAGTTCAGTCAGGGCAAATTTTTCCTGGAATCCCCTTACCTTACCTCATTTAACAGAACTTTAACACATTTTAACTCCTTGTTATTATTCTGTCCTGTTCTTTTGTGTCAGAATTTTAAGGCGGTATTACAGATGCCTCCGACAAACTCTAATTGTTATATTTGCACCTTAAATTTTTAGCTATGGAGCAAACATCAGATATAAGGATTCTTAATGAGAAAATTGAAAAAGAGAGCTCATTTGTTGATATCATAAGGATGGAGATGAATAAGGTCATTGTTGGCCAGAAACATCTCACCGATTCGCTTATGATCGGACTTCTGGCCAATGGTCATATCCTTCTTGAAGGTGTGCCAGGTCTTGCAAAGACACTTGCAATAAAATCGCTTGCATCTGTTATTGATGCAAAATTCAGCAGGATTCAGTTCACTCCCGACCTTCTTCCTGCTGACCTTACAGGCACTTTGATATACAGTCAGAAGAAGGAAGAGTTCATTGTAAAGAAGGGACCGGTTTTTGCCAATTTCATTCTTGCTGATGAAATAAACAGGTCTCCTGCAAAAGTGCAGAGTGCTTTGCTCGAGGCAATGCAGGAGAGGCAGGTTACAATCGGTGAATCGACTTACAGGCTCGAAGAGCCATTTCTCGTACTGGCTACCCAGAACCCGATCGAACAGGAAGGTACTTATCCCCTGCCTGAAGCCCAGGTTGACAGGTTCATGCTTAAAGTCCTTATTGACTATCCTACAATTGAGGAGGAAAAGCTCATTGTCAGGGAGAACCTGGCTAAGGATTTTCCTAAAGCGAATAGTGTCCTTAAGACCAGTGATATTATCAGGGCCCGTAATGTTGTAAGGGAGGTTTATATGGATGAGAAGATTGAAAACTACATACTTAGTATTGTCTTCGCCAGTCGTAATCCTGAGAAATATGGCCTTCCGGGTTTTAAAAATATGATCTCCTATGGAGCTTCGCCCCGTGCTTCTATAAATCTTTCACTTGCATCAAAAGCCTACGCTTTTATAAGAAGAAGAGGATATGTTATTCCGGAAGACGTGAGAACCGTTTGTGGTGATGTGATGAGGCACAGAATAGGTCTTACTTATGAAGCCGAAGCTGAAAACGTAAACCAGGATAAGATTATCGCCGAAATACTTAATGTGGTTGAAGTCCCTGATTTTTTCTGTGCTGGTTACTTGTTGCTGGTTGCTAGTTGTATATGGTGCCAGTAACAAGGAACCAGTAACCAGTAACAAGGACCCAGTAATAAGTAACATGGAAGCTAGTCGAATTACTTAAAAAGGTAAGGAGGATTGAGATAAAGACCCGTGGTCTGACCAGGCATATTTTTGCCGGTGAGTATCACAGTGCTTTTAAAGGAAGGGGTATTTCTTTCAGCGAGGTAAGAGAGTATCAGTATGGCGATGACATAAGAAGCATCGACTGGAATGTTACAGCAAGGTTTAATCATCCGTATGTAAAAATATATGAGGAGGAAAGGGAACTGACTGTAATGCTGCTGATTGATGTGAGCGGTTCCGGAAACTTCGGCTCAACCGTAAGCTTTAAGCGGGATATCATGACCGAGGTTGCAGCAGTGCTATCATTTTCAGCAATATACAATAATGATAAGATTGGTGTCATCTTTTTCACCGACAAGGTTGAAAAGTTCATCCCTCCTCAGAAAGGAAGGAAACATATTCTCAGAATTATCAGGGAACTTCTTGATTTCAAACCACAAAGCAACAATACAAGCCTTAGCGAACCGCTCAGGTTTCTCACAAATGCAATAAAGAAGAGGTGTACCGCATTTGTAATTTCCGATTTCATGGCTCCGGAATTTGAGGAGGCGTTGAGAATAGCATCAAGCAAGCATGATGTTGTTGCTTTAAAAGTATCAGATCCTCTTGAGAAAATGCTTCCTGATGTTGGATTGATGAAAGTTATGGACTCGGAAACAGGGTCTGAAAAATGGATCGACACTTCCTCGGGTTATGTAAGGAAAACATATTCAGATTGGTGGCGTACACACATCGATACGATACGGAATACATTTAAAAAATGCGGTGTTGATTTTACTGAACTGAGTACCAAAGATGACTACGTAAGACCTCTTATCCAACTATTTGAGAGCAGATGATCTTTATGAAAAGACCGGGTTATATAATATTATTTGTTTTCTTGTTCTTCTTTCCGAAGCTGAATGGTCAGGATATTTCTGTTTCAGCTGCATTTGATACTACACGGATACTGATAGGCGACCAGGTCAATTTCTCTGTAACGATCGATCAGCCATCTGACCTCAGGCTGACGCTTCCTTTATTCAGGGATTCATTAATAAAAAATATTGAAATACTCTCAGGGCCGGCAATCGACACCGCTGGAATTCCCGGCAACAAGATCAGGATCACTGAAAAATATCTTGTCACTTCCTTTGATTCGGGCTTTTACAGAATTGATCCCGTATTCGCCGAGATTGCTGATTCAAAAGGTCTCAAGAGATTTTTTTCTGATTATTCATTCCTTGAAGTGGTACGGGTCAAAATAGCGCCAGCTGATACAACGTCAAAGATTTTTGATATTACTGCACCATACCGGGCTCCTCTTACATTGGGTGAAATCCTTCCATGGGTACTGCTTGCCTTGCTGGTATCAGTAATTATATGGCTGTTAATCAAATTAATAAAGAAATTCAAAAAAGTAAAAAAAGAAGAAATTATTCCGGTAATTTCCGAGCCCGCCCATGTAATTGCCTTCCGTGAACTTGAAAAGCTCAGGAATGAAAAGCTTTGGGAGAACGGGGAAACAAAAAAATACTATATACGGCTTACTGAGATTATCAGGCAGTACCTCGAGAACAGGTTTGGGGTAAACTCACTTGAACTGACCACATCCGAGACTCTTGAATCACTTGTTAAGACTGGGTTCAAAAAGGATGATTCGTATAATAAGTTAAGGTCGGTACTAACAGGAGCTGACCTTGTTAAATTTGCCAAATATAAACCTGAACCGGCTGAGAACGAAACGGAATTCTCGAATTCATATGATTTTGTATCAGCTACAAAGGCTGTTGATACTATTGAAGAAAAGAGTGTTGTTAAAGATAAACAGGGAGAAAAAGGCATATGAACAGAATGACATTTGCAGATCCCGATTTTCTTTACCTTTTGCTGATTATCCCGGCTCTCATAGCCTTTTATATCCTTAAACAGCATAAAGCTTTTGCTTCTATCAGGATGCCGGGCTTAGTACCTCTTGAAAAATCGGGATATACAATCAGAAACTATCTTCAGCATGTTCTTTTTGGGATCAGGATGACAGCGGTTCTTTTGATTATAATAGTTCTGGCCCGCCCCCAGACTTCAGATAAGTACCAGGATGTATCCACAGAGGGTATCGATATTATTCTTGCACTCGATATTTCAGGCAGCATGCTTGCCCGCGATTTTAAACCCGACAGACTCGAAGCTTCAAAGAATGTAGCCACGGAATTTATTTCCGGGAGGCCTTATGACCGTATAGGACTTGTTGTATTCAGCGGTGAGAGTTTTACACAATGTCCCCTGACAACTGACCATGCAGTGCTGATAAACCTTTTAAGGGAGATCGAGAGCGGGATGATTGAAGATGGAACTGCAATCGGTATGGGGCTTTCAAATGCAGTAAACAGAATAAAGGATTCTGAAGCCAAAAGCAAGGTAATAATCCTGCTGACTGACGGAATAAACAACAGGGGAGAGATCGCCCCGGCTACAGCTGCCGGCATTGCCAAAACTTTTGGTGTAAGAGTTTACACAATAGGGGTTGGAACTCAGGGGACAGCTCCGTATCCTGTTCAGACACCCTTTGGAACTCAGTACCAGAATATGCCTGTTGAAATAGATGAGGCTATACTGAAAGATATAGCGCAGATGACCGGAGGGAAATACTTCAGGGCTACCGACAACGATAAACTGGTTCAGGTTTATGGTGAGATTGACAAACTTGAAAAATCAAAAATCGATGTGAAGCAATTCGTACGAAAGGATGAGAAATACCTCATACCTGCAATAATTGCCTTCTGCCTTCTTGTGATTGAAATGCTTGTAAGATTTACGGTTTTAAAGAAGCTGACTTAATTTGAATTAACCATGCAACTCTTCAGATTTGCAAATCCGGAATACCTGTACCTGTTGCTTCTGCTGCCGGTAATGACTGCCATATTTGTATTTAATCAGGTAAGAAGGAGAAATTCATTGAAAAGACTCGGTGAATCTGCAATAATAGGCAGGCTTATCCCTGAGCTTTCCAGAATAAGACCTGTTATTAAATTCATCTTTATGCTCACTGGTATTTCTGCTGTTATAATAATGCTTGCCAGACCACAGTTCGGTTCCAGGCTCGAGGAAGTAAAAAAACAGGGAGTCGAGGTGATTATTGCACTCGACGTAAGTAATTCAATGCTTGCTGAAGATATACAGCCAAACAGGCTTACAAGGGCAAAGCAGGCAATCTCGAAACTTGTCGACAACCTCGATAACGACAAAATAGGATTGATAGTCTTTGCAGGCGATGCCTATACACAGATTCCTATAACCACCGATTACATTTCTGCAAAAATGTTCTTATCCACAATTAATCCTGAAATGGTTCCCAAACAGGGAACAGCGATAGGAGCCGCAATAAAACTGGCAGAAAGATCATTCACTCCGGGAGAGGGGAAAAGCAAAGCCATAATTATTATCACTGACGGGGAGAATCATGAGGATGATCCTGTTTCTGAAGCTGAAGCAGCTTCAAAGGCTGGCATCATAATTCATACAATCGGAATAGGTTCAAATGAAGGAGTTCCTGTGCCCGTAACAACAGGCGGAAGGAGAGATTATCTTAAAGATTCTGAAGGTGCTACTGTCATTACAAAGCTGGATGAAGATATCCTGAAAAAAATCGCTGTCACCGCTGGAGGAAATTATATAAGAGCAAGCAGTTCCAGCATAGGCCTCGACGAGATATTCAGCAATATCAGAAAGATGAAAAAAGATGATCTCGAGAGTACAATGTACACTGAATACAATGATCAGTTCCAGATCTTTGCGGCACTGGCCCTTTTCTTTCTGATCCTTGAAATAATTATAATGGACAGGAAAAACAGAAAGCTTCAGAATGTAAGACTATTTAAGTTTAAGGTTTGATAATTTATTGTAAAACTGATGTTTAACAAATATCATATAAAGTATTATGAAAAGACTGAAGCGCTTATCCTGCTTTTTATGCTCTGTTTTACAGGATCACTGAATGCCCAGGCTGACAGAAAATTCATAAGGCAGGGTAACAGGGAATATGAGAAGAATAAATTCCCCGAATCTGAAATATCTTACCGAAGAGCCCTCGATAAAAACAAAACATCAGGTGATGCGGTATTCAATGCCGGAGATGCTCTCTATAAGCAGAAGAAATATGAAGATGCTGGAAAGCAGTTTATTGAAAGCCACAAAATGATTGAAGAGAAAGACAAGAGATCGGCAAGCATGTACAATCTAGGAAACTCACTGTTTATGGCAAATAAATTGAAGGAAAGCATTGAAGCCTACAAAAATTCCCTTAAGCTGAACCCCGAAAATATGGAAGCCAAGTATAATCTTGCTTATGCCCAGGACATGCTTAAAAAGCAGGAAGAGCAGCAGAAGCAGCAGCAACAACAACAACAGCAGCAGAACAAAGATAACCAGGATCAGAAAAAGGATAAGGAGCAGCCTAAACAGAAAGATCAGGAAAAACAGGATAAAAATCAACAGCAACAGCAACAGCAGCAACAGCAGCAACAACAGTCTATTTCAAAGGAGGATGCTGAAAGACTGTTAAATGCAATAGCCAACGATGAGAAGAATGTTCAGGAAAAGGTTAAACTTGCAAAAGCAGCAAAGGCAAGAGTGAAAACCACTAAAAACTGGTAATTTGGCAGAATGAAAGGAAAGTACATTATACTTACAATGTTTGCACTGTTTATGAGCCTCTTTGCAGTCGGACAAGAGATATCTGTTGTTGCAGATTATCCTGAAGTGGTCCGGGCAGGTGAGCAGTTCAATGTTTCATGGACAATTAACTCCGGTGGAGGCGAATTTTCGGAACCATCATTTGCGGGATTCTACAAACTTATGGGTCCCCAGACTTCATACAGCTCAAGTACTCAGATCATAAACGGGAAGATCTCAAGAGAAACTTCATATACTTATGTCTATTACATTCAGGCATTAAAGGAGGGTAAATTTGTTATTCCCCCGGCTGCAGTTAAGATTAAGAATAAAACATATTTTTCCGATTCACTCAGGATAGAGGTGATCGGGAGCGGCAAAGTTCAGCAAAATGTTCAGGGAGCGGGCCAGAAATGCGACAGATGAACCGGTGGATGAAACAGGTGATGACATATTCGTGAACCTTACACTCGATAAAAGAGACGCTTATATAGGCGAAAGTATCGGCGTAACTGTTAAGCTATACACCAGGGTTGATGTTTCAGGCATTAATGAAATCAAATATCCGGCGTTTGAGGGATTTCTTAAAACGGACCTGGAGACGCCGCCACTTACATCGCTGCAGCGGGAAAGTATCAATGGTACCATTTACGGAACGGGTGTGGTACAGCGTTTTCTGCTTTATCCCCAGGTATCCGGTGAGATAACAATTGATCCTGTTCAGATCTCTGTGCTTATCCGCCAGAAAACAGGACAGTCTGACCCTTTCTTCGGAGATTTCTTTTCAACATACACATCAGTTCCAAAAGCTGTTATCAGCAAGCCTGTCAGAATAAAAGTCAATCCATTGCCCGGAACAAAACCTGATGATTTTTCAGGAATTGCCGGCAGAATAACACTGAATTCATCGCTTAACAAGGACACAGTGAATGTAAATGATGCTGTGAACCTTAAAATCGTTATTGCCGGAAATGGTAACCTTAAGATGGCGGGTGCTCCGGAGCTTAAACTTCCTGCTGATCTTGAGGTTTATGACCCAAAGGTTACTGATGATCTGAAGAACAGCATGAACGGTACCACGGGACAGAAGACTTTTGAATATCTACTTATCCCCAGGCATTACGGTGACTTCACAATCGCACCTCTGACTTATTCCTTCTTCAATATTTCATCAAAACAGTATGAGAGAATAAAGACCCCTGAACTTCATTTCTATGCCCGCAAAGGGAACTGATCAGAATCCGGGAATAACAGTCTTTGGAGGTGTCTCAAAAGAGGATGTAAAATACCTCGGTAAAGACATCAGGTTCATCAGTTCAAAACAAGGATTCCTGAGAAAGAGAGGCAACCTTTTTGCTTCAAAACGTTCTTTCTATAGTGCATATGCATTTGCACTCATTCTATTCCTTGTAGTGCTCTTTATCAGAAGAGAGCATATCAGAAGGAATTCTGATATTTCTGCTGTTAGAAACAGAAAAGCAGGAAAAGTAGCAGGTAAACGGCTCAGGGAAGCTGAAAAGTGCCTTAAGGAAAACCAATCAGATAAGTTTTATGAAGAAATTCTAAAGGCCCTGTGGGGATATCTGAGTGATAAACTCAATATCCCTGTTTCGGAGCTTAACCGTAGCAGCGCTGTTAATGCACTCACTGAGAAAGGAATAGGCGAGGAAGAGGTAAACAACCTTGCTTCGGTTATCGATAAGTGCGAATACGCAAGGTTTGCGCCATCTTCGTCTGCGGAGGAGGCTGAGAAGATTTATGATGAGGCTTCAAGGTTTATCAGATTATTTGAAAATTCAATAGGCTGAAACATGAGATTTCCAGTAAGACATATTCTTTTATTGCTGCTTCTTGTTTTTACGGCTGATCTTGTTTCCGGACAGGAGGAGCGCTCTGTAAAATTCAAAAAAGGAGTAGAATTCTATACTGCATCAAATTACCAGGAGGCTCTTAATGAATGGCTTGACATTTATAACACCGGTTACCGCTCTGCAGAACTTGATTACAATATCGGCAATGCATATTTCAAACTTAATAATATTCCGGGTGCAATACTCTTTTTTGAGCGGGCACACCTTTTAAAACCAGCTGACAACAACATCAATTATAACCTCCAGATTGCCCGGACACTTGTTGTTGATAAATTTGAAGAGATACCTGAGCTTTTCTTTGTAAGATGGTTTGATTTTCTTTCGCTCCTGCTCCCGACAAATACATGGGCAGTTATAAGCATTAGTAACTTTTATACTTTTTCTGTTTCTGTTGTCGGCTTATATCTATTCCTCCCGTTACAGGATCAAGGTTTTTGGATTCTGGGCCGCAATATTTTCTTCTGATTATATCAGCATCATCACTAGCTTTTACCGTTCGTAACAAATCTCTTGTTTACGACAGCAACAAAGCTGTGATTTTTTCTCCATCCGTAAACGGGAAAAGCTCTCCCGACAATAGCGGAACCGATCTTTTTGTACTTCATGAAGGCTCAAAGGTAACTATTGAGGACCAGGTGGGTGAATGGTATGAGATTAAGCTTTCGGATGGAAACAAGGGCTGGGTGCCTTCAAACAGCCTCACAATAATTTAGTTAAGGTGTACTAATTCTCTTATTTTCCGGTTTATATTGTTACAGGTTTTGTAAAAATCCGGATTATGAAGAAGTTGAATGTAATTACATTGTTATTACTTGTAATTTGCTGCTTTTCGTGCAAAAAAACACCATTTTCCCCTGTGGGACCCACCGATGTCCGGATCAGGAACCAGACCGGATCAGCTCTTACTGAAGTAGTAGTAAGAATTAAAGATGAAGAGATTACCTTCGGGACTATAGATATAGACAATACTTCTGAATATCATCGATTTAAGACAGCCTTTCCAAAAGCTTACATATCAGCCAAAATAAGCCGTGACACTATTTCCACAGGACCCGTTGATTTCACATACATGAATTATTTCGGACAGGTCAAAATGACTTATGATGTTAATGTGGAAAACAATCGTCTAATGATAAAGAATGTCACCCTTGATTCACCTCTTTGATCTAAAATAGCTATTTTGGTACCTGTCTTTAAATCCGGTACCAAAAATGAAAAGAAAACCTGTTAACAGTTCACGCATGCCTATTTACAGGGATGCAGGATTTGAACTATTCGATGCTGAAACAACCAAAAATGCATTTTCGAAGGAAACCGAAAATGAGCGGATCCCTGAATTGTACATTTATTCCAGGTACCGGAATCCGACAGTCGTTGCTGCCGAGGAAGAGATTATCAGGCTTGAATCATGCAAGTGGGCACTTCTGACTCAGTCGGGCATGTCGGCAATTGACACTGCTGTTTCGGTTTTCCAGAAGGCAGAATTGTCAGGACCATGGTTATTTTTCAGCGAGATTTACGGAGGTACTATCTCATATACGGAATCGGTTTTAAGAAAAAAAAGGGGACTGCAAATTCATAATTTTTATCCCGTTAATGAAAAATACGATCTTAATGAATTTGAGAGAGTGATATGGGATATAAAGCCTCAGCTTATCTATATTGAGGCAATATCAAACCCGATGCTTATAGTCACCGATGTTGCAGAAGTTATCAGGCTGGCTCATAAATCGGGGTCCAAGGTGATAGTCGATAATACTTTCGCAACACCTCTCCTTTGCAAGCCTCTTGAACTTGGTGCTGATATTGTAATACACAGTGCCACAAAGTATTTTTCAGGTCATGGTAACATTACAGCTGGTGTACTTTGCGGGAATGATAGTGCAATAATGAAAGATGCTATTGAATACAGAAAGTTCGTTGGTCATATGATTTCACCTGACGATGCATACAGACTGCAAACCCAGATACAGACATTTGAATTAAGGTTCAGGGAGCAGTGTCATAATGCTTTAATGATAATTGAAATACTTAAGAATCACCCTGTTGTGAGAAAGGTGTGGTATCCGGGATTAGCCGAACATCCTACACATTATGAAGCACTTAAGCTCTTTGGGCAGAGAGGATTCGGGGCAATGGTCACATTTGATTTCTCCGGAAATTCAGAAAAGGAGAAAATGAGCAGGCGCGATTTTTTTGTCAGATCCGTTTCTGAAAAGATAAAAATCATTCCGTCACTTGGTGATCCGAAAACAATACTGATGCCTGTTGAATCGGTGTGGGGAGCCAAATATCCTGAACCGGGACTAATAAGGTTATCTATTGGATTTGAGGATTCATCAGAGCTTAAAAAAACGATAACTGAGGCTCTTGAACAGATTGAATGAGTGTTTTGTGAGGTTATCTCCAATCGATAGGTTCAATTCCCTTGCTTACAAGATATTCGTTGCATCTGCTGAAGTGGCGGTTTCCAAAGAAACCCCTTGATGCTGAAAGAGGAGAGGGGTGAACCGATTCCAGCACAAGATGCCTGGACCGGTCGATTGATTCCCCTTTTTTTTGTGCATATGCTCCCCAGAGAAAAAAGACAATATTCTCTTTCTCGCTGTTAAGAACCCTGATTACATAATCTGTAAATTCCTCCCATCCTTTCTTCTGGTGCGATCCGGCCTGATGAGCCCGTACGGTAAGTGTAGCGTTCAAAAGAAGCACACCCTGCATTGCCCATCTGGTCAAATCGCCTGATGCCGGCCGGGTAATTCCAATATCTGATTCAATCTCCTTGAAAATATTTATCAGACTGGGAGGAAAATCGACACCATCCTTTACTGAAAAGCATAATCCATGAGCCTGGCCAGGACCATGATAAGGATCCTGCCCTATAATCACGGCTTTGACCTTTCCGAATGGGCAAACATCGAATGCATTGAAAATAAGCGAACCGGGAGGATAAATTCTGGAATTCCGGTATTCATCCTTTATAAATCCTGTAAGCCTGACAAAATAATCCTTTTCAAACTCCTGGCTGAGCCTGTTTTTCCAGCCAGGTTCTATTTTTACATCCATATCTTAAAAATACTCAAAATAATTCAAACTGGAAACCAAAGGTAAATTGGTAACTTTGCAATAAAAACAATGGCAACAGAAATTGAACGTAAGTTTCTTGTCAGAGGTGAATTCAAAAAATATTCTGTGAAAAATCTGGAAATTATGCAGGGATATCTCTCTGTTGACCCTGCAAGAATCATAAGGCTCCGTATCAGCGATAACAGGGCAATTCTTTCAGTTAAGACACCTGCAGGGGAAAGTGGATTTTCGAGGCATGAATGGGAATTTGAAATCCCGCTTAAAGAGGCTTCAGAAATCTTAAAGGTGTGTCTTCCTGAGATAATCCGTAAGACACGATATCTGGTCCCGTTCAGCAATCACACTTTTGAAGTGGATATATTTCATGGCAGGAACGAAGGACTTATAATTGCTGAAATTGAATTGACCAGCGAAGATGAATTTTTTGAGAAACCTGAATGGTTGGGGGAGGAGGTTACGGGAAAACCTGAATATTATAACTCAAATCTTATCTAAAAGGCTTTGGAATATATTTGTTTTGGATCACCGGGCCCGTAGAAATCCTTCAGGCTGGCTGCAAGCTGATAGCCGTTTTTACGGTAAAAACCTTCAGTTGCAGCATATAATGGCCGGCCTGAAGTCTCAATCCAGAGGATCTTACCACCGAGTTTTTTTACATCATCCTCAATCGCTTTAAGCATTACTGTGCCAAGCTTTTTATTCCTTGAATTCTGATGCACAGCGATCCAGTAGAGATCCCAGGAATGAGTCGAAAAAGCATTCTTTCCATAATTTGCAAATGCTATCACCCCATCTTCATCAGTTGCCTTAAGCCAGTAGTATCCACTCTTCTCGGTACCCTTCTCCAGCGTTTCATCCGCAATTTCGAGGGCAGTCTCTATTTCAAATTCATAAAAAAAACCGGAGGAACGTAATATTTCCTCAATGTTTTTTCTGTCATCAGGTTTAATTCCCTTGGAAACCAGTGCCATATTAAATTAATAATTTAGATCGTCAATAATGCGTTGAAGGACTACTGTGATAGGCAGGCCAGCTTCGGTTGTTGCAGCCACCAGTCCGCTGTCGGGCGACATGCAAGGGTTTGCGTTGACCTCTATTACATAAGGATTTTCTTCCTTATCGATCCTCATATCTACCCTGGCATACCCTTTTAATCCGAAAACATTCCAGCAGCTCAATGCAAGCTTCATTTATCTTTTCCCCAAGCTCAGGGTTAAGCTTATTACGGGGGAATTCTCTTATAGTATTTTCATACTCAAAGCTTTCGGCAACCCATTTTGCCTTAAAATCAACTATTTTGGGCATATCATCACCAAAATTATGAAATACCATTTCAGCGGGAGGCATCACCTCTGGTCCGTTTTTACCGGGAAGAATGCTGATATTGAATTCCCGGCCATCGATATACTCCTGGATTATCCAGTGAGAGTCATCAAATTCCTTAAGCTTCAATCCATAATCGTCGGTAAAAGTGAATACCGAATCGCCGGTTATTCCCAGGGATCCATCCTCCCAGACAGGTTTAATAATATATTTGTTTCCTGGCTTCATCATCTTGTACTGGGATGGGAAGAAAGCAGCCGGAGTAGATATTTTTTGTTCGAGCAATATCTTATTTGTCAATGCTTTACTGGTAGTAATAAAGAGAGCTTCGAGCGGATTACCCGAATAGGGTATAGAATACATATTCAGCAATGCAGGGACAAAATAGCAAAGTTCACCTTTATTATTAATCGATTCAACCAGGTTGAAGACAAAGTCAGGTTTCTCTCCGGCAAGTACGGCAACTTCATTCATGAAATCTGAAGTGATGCCTTTCCTGTATGTTTCTATTCCTATTATACTTAGGTTTTCCTCCACATAGTCTACCTGTTCAAGAACATCAAGTTCATCAGGAAGAGCCCCTTCACGGGGTTGATTGAACAGAATACAGCATCTTCTTTTTATCATACGGATAAATGATATCGTTTTATTGCTGACTGCATTATCATTTCAATAAGTGCCTGGTAATTAATCCCGGTCATGTTCGAAAGAATAGGAAGGTCAGAATGGACAGGATGAAGCCCGGCAAGCGGATTTACCTCCATGAAACAGATCCGGCCATTCCGGTCAGCTTTTACATCCACTCTTCCTGCATCAACTCCACCGAGTGCTTTCCATACATTCAGTGCAACACTCTTACATTCATCAGAATACTCCGGCGGTAATGGTGTATACTTGCAAAACACCTGATAATTTTCCTTATATTCAACTGAATAGGGTAGGTTATCCTTACATACTATTTCCATCCCTCCGATTGCTTTCGCATCATCACCCGATCCGACAACTCCCACGGTAAACTCCCTGCCAGGAAGGTATTCTTCAACAAGCGCAGGCTGATCGAATCTTGTCAGAAGATATTCAACCATTTCTCTGAGTTCAGATTCTGAATGGACAAGACTCTTTTCTGTAATTCCCTTGCCTGTGCCCTCTGAAACCGGTTTAATAAAGAGCGGATAGATCAGATTGCACCTTTCAATATCTTTGAGTTCCGAAATAAGCATTCCCGGACTAACCGCAACTCCTGCTGCGGAAACAATCAGTCTTGTAAGGTGTTTGTTGAGCGATATGCCCATAATGACCGGGCCGCTGAACACATAAGGTATTTTATACTGGTCAAGGATAGCAGGGACAACTGATTCTCTTCCATCGCCATACAATCCTTCAGCGATATTGAATACCAGATCCCATCTTTTTCCTGCCGACAGAGCATCGATCAGCTGAAAGCAGTTACCTATGGGCTCAGTCTCGAAACCCATTTTTTTCAGTGCGTTGTCTATGGCATCAACAGTATCCTGTTTGTCAAATTCAGCAGTATCTTCCATAGAATAGCCACGGTCAAGATACCACGACCGCAAGTCAAATGTCAATCCGATTTTCATCTGTTTTCAGACCTATTTTTCAGGATATTCACAAAGAACACCCTTGTAATTGCGCAGAACAATATGTTCATCATTATGTTCCACAACATAATTGGGAAGAAGAGGTATCTTGCCTCCGCCTCCGGGAGCATCGACAACAAATGTCGGAATGGCATAACCGCTTGTGAAGCCTCTGAGCCCTTTAATGATTTCAAGACCCTTGGCCACTGTAGTTCTGAAATGACCTGAACCGGGTATCAGATCACACTGATATAAATAATAAGGTCTGACCCTGATTTTCAATAACCTGTGCATAAGTTCTTTCATGACCGGCACGTTATCATTAATGCCTTTCAGCAGAACAGTCTGGCTTCCAAGAGGAAATCCCCCGTCAGCAAGCTTATTGCAGGCTTTTGCACATTCCTCGGTTATCTCAAGGGGATGTGAAAAATGAAGGCTCAGGAAAAGCGGGTGATATTTTTTGAGAACATTTATCAAACCATCTGTTATTCGCTGGGGTAAAACCACAGGTATCCTTGTTCCTATACGGATAATCTCAACATGCTCTATCCTGCGGATATTCGAAAGTATGTAATCGAGTGTCTCATCAGAAAGAGTAAGGGGATCACCTCCGCTAATAAGGACGTCTCTGACTTCCTTATGGGCTGATATATAATTAAAAGCTTTTTCATAATCCTGTCTTCCCAGTTTATCAAGTCGTCCGACAGAGTGCGAACGGGTACAATACCTGCAATAATTTGAACAAACCTGGGTGACGGTGAACAAAACCCTGTCGGGATATCTGTGAACAATACCTTTAACAGGCGAGAAAGATTTCTCGTGTAAAGGATCAGACTGTTCACTGCTGCTCACAAGCAACTCTTCAACAACAGGTACAACATTGCGGCGAATTGGATGAGAGGGCTTGGTGTCATAGATCAATGAGGCAAAATAGGGAGTGATCCGTAAAGGAAGCCGGCCTTTCAGGTTATTGATAGCCATAATCTCCTTTTCGGTCAGCTTCATTATCTTCTTCAGATCGTCGATGCTTGTGAAAGCATTCCTAAGCTGCCATTTCCAATCATTCCAGGATTCGATAGTTGTCAGGGGGAAGTAGCGGTGCATGAATTCCGAACTCCGGGTGCTAACTGACAGGTTTGGGATTACATCTTGCGAAAAAATCGTGGTTTTCGCGCCAGGCTCTTCATCCGAAGAGCAACCCACGAGGCGGTCCTCACAGCGGAGGGCTGCAACCTCATTATTGTTAGCGTTCATGTTTGTCGATGAAAGATTTCATCAATTGCTTTTTCTTGTTTTAAACAGTTTTAGTTATAAATAAATTGGGCCAAAAATATATATTCCATAAATACAATGTACAATTCGACCTATATAAATATTAACACGAATATTGTTTTATTAACAATGTATATTCCAGCCACTGCACACCAATTTGTTATGTACTTGTTTATCATTGTGTTATGCCAATCTGATCTATACAATAAACCAGAAAACAAACCTGCATTTTCTGAGCTGGTTTCTTTTCTGATTTCTGTTGTTTTTCTTATAAAATTCTTCATTAAAACTTTAAAAACCTCCTGTTAATTTTTAAGAATGCTCACAAACAATTATTATGCCAGAACTTCATATGTCATAAATATTTGTAAAGTTTGCATTTAAAACACTTTTTTTACAAAAAAGACATGCTTTATAACGCATTAATGTTGATTTAATTATTTCAGTATAAAAAAACATACAAAGAAACTATAATTACGAATCTTGAAGGTTTTTACAACTACAAATATCAAATCGTTATTCAGCGACATAAAGGAAGCTGTCTCAGGCACTGAACAGGATTTTACTGAGGGAAAACTCAGTAAAGCGATTCTTCTGCTATCTATACCAGCTGTTCTTGAAATGATCATGGAATCAATATTTGTTGTTGCAGACATCTTTTTTGTTTCAAAGCTTGGAGCTGATGCTGTGGCAACTGTTGGTCTGACTGAGTCGCTGGTTACAATAGTCTATGCAGTATCACTGGGACTCGCCACCGCAACAACCTCAATGGTATCAAGAAGGATTGGTGAGAAAAATCCGGGCAAGGCATCTGAGACTGCAATTCAGGCAATTCTTACAGGGATAATTGTTTCACTTATGATTGGCATACCAGGATCAATTTATTCCGGGAAATTACTTGAAATAATGGGAGCTTCTGATGCTATCAGTGGTCAGCTTTCAGGGTATACAAGAATTATGCTTGGCGGCAATGTGGTAATCATGCTTTTATTTATAATCAACGCGGTCTTCAGGAGCGCTGGCGATGCAGCAATAGCAATGAGAGTTCTATGGGTAGGGAATATTATAAATATTATTCTTGATCCCTGCCTTATTTTTGGATTGGGACCATTTCCTGAATTAGGTGTTACAGGTGCTGCAGTAGCGACTACTACCGGCAGAGGGATTGCTGTCCTTTACCAGTTCTGGCTGCTATTTTTTGGCAAAAAACGCATTCAACTATCAATTAAGCAATTAAATATTAATATAAAAATTATAACAAGGCTTATAAGGTTATCACTGGGAAGTATAGGTCAGAATCTGATCGGAACAATTAGCTGGATTGCACTCGTCAGGATAATATCAATTTTTGGCAGTGAAATAGTTGCAGGTTATACTATTGCAATCAGGATTGTAAGCTTTGTCCTTCTGCCTTCATGGGGAATCAGCAATGCTGCTTCAACCCTTGTGGGCCAGAACCTTGGGGCAAAAAAACCGGACAGAGCTGAAAAAGCGGTAATGGTCACAGGATACGTAAATATGATACTGCTGGGCATTGTTGGATTAATCCTGGTATTAATCCCGGGTTACTTTATCAATCTGTTTATTGATGATCCTGCTGTTCTGACTTCCGGAACTGAATGCCTGAGGATTATCAGCATCGGATTTGTTGCTTACGGATTTGGTATGGTTCTGGTTAATTCCTTCAATGGAGCCGGGGATACAACTACTCCTCTGAAAATTAACATATTTGCATTCTGGTTGATTGAAATCCCACTCGCATGGATCCTTGCGATCAAATTAGGGATGAAACAGCAGGGTGTATTTACAGCAATAGTGATTGCGGAATCAATAATGACTCTGACTGCGTGGCTGGTTTTCAGAAGGGGTAAATGGAAGCTTAAGGAGGTATAAAATCAACTACGGATAATTACTTTGGCCACCTTCAGGACAATTGACCTGGAAAGCACAACTATATAGATTCCTGATTGCAGTGCAGAAATATCAAATTCGAATAAATTGCCATTAACATTTTGAATTTCAATTAAATGACCTTGCAGGTCATAAAGACTCAACTTTGCATCTCTATAATTACCTTCAAGAGGGATACTGATCCGGTTTTCTTTGACAATAACCACAAGGGGATCGTTAACCCTAATGTTGATATCCAGGTTACCATTAACTCCTGACCCATCGTTAGCAGAAGCAAGTACAGTGACAAGTCCGTCCTCAATTGCCGTGACAAGACCGGTAGGGCTGATCGCAGCCTGACCCGTAATATTTACAATTGACCATGATACACTCTTGTTTGTAGCAATTTCCGGTGAGATCTGAGTTGTGAGTTGAAGTGAGCCCTTATCTGAGGTTATGATATTTGAGCCTCCTTCTACCACAACAGTAATATCTGAGACAGGAATTAACTGATTGGAAATCGTGATCTCAATAATTCCGCTTATGGAACTCCCATCAGCAGAAGTTGCAACGACCGTAACTGTTCCGTCAGAATATGCAGTGACAAGTCCGGTATTGCTGACTGAAGCCTGGCCTGTGCCTCCTGCAATTGACCAGGTAACCGAACTGTTTGTGGCATTTAACGGCCGAACATCAGCAATCAGCTGAAGAAAACCCTTGTTTATGGAGATAGTAGTTGGTCCGCTCTCACTCTTTACTGAAATTCCTGTAACTGGGATGATCTGACCGGAGATTGTAATTTCTATTATGCCATAAGCACCTGACCCATCAATAGCCGTTGCCCTGGCAGTTACTGTTCCGTTGGAGACCGCAGTAACCAGGCCTGAAGAATTGATTTCAGCCTGCCCTGTTCCATTTGATAAAGACCATGATACTGCGTTGTTAGTAGCATTGGCCGGAGAAACAGAGGTAGTAAGCTGAAGTGTTCCGTTGTCGACCGGGATTGATGAAGTCCCAATACTCCCTGTGATTGTTATTCCCGAAACAGGAATTGCCGGAGGCAGTCCGTTCCATCCTGAAAGTCTTGCGAAGAGCCACCATGCAGCATAGGCTTTCCTGTTGGCGTTTAGAGGCTGGGAATGTGCAGAAGGACAATTGTACCAGTCTGCATTGATTGTATGGGAGTTTTGCCAGACTGTTGCCCAGTTTCGGTCAGGAAAAGCATCACCGTTACTGTCATAATCGCAATTATCATTGGCACCTTTATCCAGAAAATAGCTTCCATCAGGATCGTACGATTCAATATCTGCAAAATCGTAAAGTATCTTATTGTTGTCCCTGCAATAGTTTCTTATCTGTTGATTACGGATATTAAGCGTGCCGTTAATACCTGTTCCATCAAGGTGCCCTGTCATATAAACAAATCTGACTTTTGGAAATTCACTTTCCAGTGAAGTCATGAGGTTCAGATATGTATTAATATTACTTTCGGTAGCTGAACTTACTTGCCCGCACCATGCCCACATGACAACATTTATATCGCTATTGGAGGAATTTTTGAGATAGCTCCGGGTTGAAGCAGCCCATGAAGTCCAGTCAGGGGAACCAAGGTCGGAACCGCCTGTAATTCCATTATCATGAATATCCAGCCCGCCAATAAAACCGCCATTGTTCCACAAGTATGTGTTACCTTTCCAGTTAAAGAGTCCTGTCATGCCATCAATTATCTGGCTTCCATGAGAGGTATGTTCATAGGCAATATGAAGAGACGCCCTCGCCTGATCAATATAAGTAACCGGAATATTTTGAAGGTTTGTGCAGTTATGATCAATAATCTGACCATAATGAATTATGGAAATTTGTATCAGACATATTAAGGCAGTTATCTTTTTCATGAATGATCTTCAGTTCATAATAAATCATCAGAATGGCATCTCAATAATAAATTACAAATCTTATAGATTCAAACCGTCAGCTTACCGTAATCTCTTAAGCACAAAAAGTTTAAGGGGAAACAAATATAGAAAAATCCTTCTAGAAATCATAAAAAATTTAGAATTTAATTTCACAGGTCATCATAGTCCTTTATCTCACCTGAACGTAATCTTTTTGTTTGTCCTCTCTTCTTCTTCTCATCCAGTCGTTCAGCTCTTGATTTTTTTGATGGGGAAGTAGGTTTCCTTTCAGGCTTTATAACCAGCCCTGAAGATATCAGTAAAAGCAGTTTTTCGAGAGCTTTCTTCCTGTTACTCAGTTGAGTGCGCTCAGATTGTGATTTGACGACAAGTTCTCCTGCTGAATTTATCCTGTTCTTCAGATTATTACATATCAATTCCTTTTCAGAATCCGAGAGACCGGCTGAAAGCTGAACATTGAAGTGGATTTCAACCTTTGTATTTACCTTGTTAACATTCTGGCCGCCCGGTCCGCTGCTTCTGGAGGTCAAAACCAGGTACTCGTTCTCAGGAATCCTGTTTTTCAGTTCTTCAGATGTCATTAGAGTCTTAATAGAAATATTAAAAGTGCTGGATACTGGTTGCTGGATACTGGTTAGTTCTGGCTAAATAAAGAACAATGCAACTCCTGCCACACTAATAAATGCACCGGCAACTTCCGCAAAAGTTACTTTCTGTTTGTAAAGCACAACAGCCGGAAGGATAATCAGAACAGGAACCAGTGCCATAATTGTCGATGCAATACCGGCTTCAGTATATTTTATTGCAATAAGTGAAAAAGAGACTCCAAGAAATGGACCAAAGAAGGCACCCATTGTAGTTGTAAGCATTGCCGGTCGGTTTAAAACTGAAGAGGCTACTGTATTCCACCTCCTCAAAACTGTTACCAGAAAGGCAAATCCAATAATTCCAGCCAGAATTCTTATCTGTGTTGCAGCGAATGGATCATAATCCCTCATCCCCAGTTTGCTGAGTATCAGCCCGAGAGCCTGTCCGACAGCTCCTCCAAAAGCATACAGAATACCTCTTGGCGAAAGTTTTAAAGATAATCTGTCACCTTTCCCATTCCTGCTGAAAATTGCAATAGTTATTCCAAGGAATGCCAGTGTCATACCAAGAAAATTAAACAAAGTCAGCCTCTCTCCAAGAATTATGAAACCAAAAAATGCAGTAATGGGAGGGACGAGGGTCATGATCAGCATTGCAAACCTCGATCCTATAAGAGTGTATGACTTAAAAAGGAAGAGATCACCAAATACAAAGCCTACCAGTCCCGACAGAATAAGCCAGAACCAGTTCCCTGAATCCGCGTCAGCCGGAAATATCATTCCGCGGTACACGAGGGTAAAGATGCTCAGGAAGACAAAGCCTATAATAAGCCTCAGAATGTTGACTGCAACCGATCCTATCTTATTGCTGGCCGATTCAAACGATAACGAGGTTATAGTCCAGAAGCATGCAGTAAGCAGTGCTGCAAACTCACCTGAATGATTCTCAAATAAGCTCATCTATTTCAAAGAGATACTCTCCTGAGCCTGAATCGACCAGTACATTTTCACCCTGAACCCGTATATTTGATAAATTCATATCAGCAGAAAGCGGTTTACCTCCAATAGTCACCTTTCCGGCAGAACTTACAGGCAGGCAGATTGTTGCTTTAGTGTTTGCAGGTATTTTAACCGTTACTAAAACCTTTCCATCTTTCCTTTCCCAGCCTGATACGATTTTACCGTACGGACCTTCGAATGAGGCTTTTGACATATTAAGCCTTGCTGAAACATGAGGCTGGATAAGAAGGTTCCTGTACCCCGGAGTTTTTGTTTCTATTCCGGCCGAGACCCTGTACATCCAGTCTCCGATTGCACCATATGCATAATGGTTGAATGAATTCATCCCCGGATCCTGGAATGTGCTGTCGGTTTTCTGGCCGTCCCATCGCTCCCAGATTGTTGTTGCACCCATCTTGACAGGGTAAAGCCACGAAGGATATGTTTCCTGAAGGAGCAGGTCATAGGCTACATCAGAATACCCATTCTGTGTAAGCACATGACAAAGGAATGGAGTGCCAAGGAATCCTGTTGAAAGATGATTCCTTCTGCTTTTAATATCATCAACAAGGAATTTAGCTGCATTCGGACGCAGGTCATTGGGAAGCAGGTCAAACATCAAAGCCAGCACATACGATGTCTGGGAGTTGGTCCCGATCCGGCCGGCAGGTGTGACATATTCTCTGATAAACACATTCCTGATCTTATTGTAAAGGTCAGAATATATTTTTTCATCATCGGTTTTTCCAAGTTCCTTTGCTGTTTTTGCAAGCAGATCAGCCGAATATGCAAAAAATGCAGTTGAAATAAAATCGTGCTCGGTGAACCCGTCGGGTTCACTGTGGTTGTTCACAGGCGGATGGTAAAACAACCAGTCGCCATATTTGCTTCCTCCCTTCCAGATATATGTATCACCGGCCTTTTTCCTTATATATTCAACCCATGCCTTCATGCTCGGATACTGATTTTCCAGGAATTGCTTATCGCCATATACCTGGTACATTGTCCATGGAACAATAACTGCAACATCTCCCCATCCGGCAGATGGAGCAGCCGTTTTAGCATCCTGTTTATTAAGTACATCAGGAATTACATCAGGAACTGAACCATCAGACTTCTGATCGAGGGCAACATCTTTCAGCCATTTTGTAAAAAATGCAGCAACATCGAAATTGAAGGCTGCTGTCCGGCTGAAAGCCTGGGCATCACCTGTCCATCCAAGCCTCTCATCCCTTTGCGGGCAATCGGTAGGGACATCAACAAAATTGCCTTTCTGTCCCCACTGAATATTATGCTGGAGCTGGTTAAGCAGCGGACTTGAACTCTCATAAGTTCCTGTGACAGGCATGTCGGAGTGAATTACTACACCGGTTATATTTTCAGCCGTCAGGTTACCGGGGAATCCGTCAACTTCCAGATAACGGAATCCCATAAAAGTAAACCTTGGCTCATAAACTTCTTCTCCGGTGCCAGCCAGAGTGTAATTCAGCTGGCATTTTGCAACGCGCAGGTTTTCAGTATAGAATTCTCCATATTTATCGAGGACCTCAGCATGACGGATCCTAACAACTGTTCCTTTATTGCCTTTTACCTTCAACCTGATCCAGCCAACCATATTCTGACCCATATCTACAAGCAGACTTCCCTTTGGTGAAAGAAAAACTCTGACAGGTTTGATTTCCTGGATCTTTTTAATCATGGCCCCCTCTGAGGCTATCAGATTATTTTTGTAATTGCCGGTCCTGACTGCTCCCCATTTTGAATCATCATAACCGGGCAGATTCCAGCCTGTAAGCCTCTTCGTTGCGTTATAGGTTTCACCATTATATAAATCATTCATTCTTATTGCACCATCGTTACTGCTTTTCCAGGATTCATCAGTCACTATGAGAGTCTCTGTTCCATCGGTGAATGTCAATTTTAATTGCATCAGAAGACCGAGCCTCTTGCCATAGATAGCCCAGTTATTGCCCCAGGCAAGTGTACCACGATACCATCCGTCACCCAGTACTGCCCCGACAGCATTTTTTCCTTTAATTACCTGACCTGTAACATCATACACCTGATACTGAATCCTTTTACCATATGATGTCCAGCCTGGCGTCAATACCTGATCACCTACCTTCTTGCCATTAAGATGGAGTTCATAGAGACCATGTGATGTCACATAAACAACTGCCTTAGCAATGCTTTTTTCAACCGAAAACTCCTTTCTGAAATGGGGAGAAGGGGAATAACGGTTTGTATCGTTTTCCATTTCTATCCATTTGGCTTTCCAGTTACCGTTTGATAACAGTCCGGTTTCCCAGAAAGCAGTCTCGCTCCATTTCGAAGCTCTTCCTTTATTATCCCATACCCTTACCTGCCAGTAATATCTCTGTCCGGGCAGGAGAGCCGGTCCGTTATAACTTACAAGGACGGATTCGTCAGATGCCACCCTGCCTGATTGCCATATGGTTTTAGCTGCTGAAAACTTTGGATCGACAGCTACCCTCAAAGTATAAGCAGTCTGCATAATATTGTTGCCGTTCCTTTCAGTTTCCATGATAATCTGGGCTGTAAAACATCTGTTCCAACCGGATTATTCTTATGCTCGCAGGTCAGGTCATATGTTGACAGATCCTGCGAAAATGAGAGAGCCGGAATGAAAAGAAGGCAAAGTAAAATTCTTAATGATTTCATAATATGTTATTTAGGTTGTGAAATTCAAGTTTTGAAATTTATCTATTTTTATCGGATTTGAGAAAAGTAAAATGACTATTTTTATACTCTTTATAAATATTATCTGAAACTAACCAGACAATAAATGAATCCAATTGCGGGAATACTTTTGATCGCTTTGGGCAGTATAGGTGCCGCAAGCTTTTATGTTCCACTTAAGAAAGTCAGGGAGTGGGCCTGGGAATCTTCATGGATTGTACAGGGAGTTGCGGCTTGGTTGATAGCACCCTGGCTATTTGCCCTTATATTCGTTCCTCATGGTGAACTGATCGCAATTTTAAAGGAGGCACCATCTACGGCCAAACTTATGGCTATGTTTTTTGGCGTTTTGTGGGGATTCGGCGGACTTACATTCGGACTGAGCATGCGTTACCTCGGGGTGGCCCTCGGACAGAGCATTGCTCTTGGATTGTGCGCTGCATTCGGTACGATAATACCAGCAGTTATTGGCGGACAAAATCTTCTTTCTTCAAGAGCAGGCATACTTACACTGATCGGCGTTGGAATAACAGTTGCAGGCATTTCAATAATCGGATATGCCGGATCACTGAAAAGCAAGGAGATGACTGAAGAAGAAAAGAGAGCCTCGGTTAAGGAATTTGCACTGAAAAAAGGTATCCTGATTGCAATATTTGCAGGCATAATGAGTGCCTGTTTCAATTTCGGATTTGAAGCAGGTAAACCGATTGAAGAGGTAGCCCTGGCTCATGGTACGAATCCTCTGTTTCAGAAAAATCCGACACTGATTTTTATCCTTTTAGGTGGATTTCTGACTAACCTTGTCTATTGCGGATATCTGAACATAAAAAACAAGACATACAGGGATTATCTCTCTTCATCCGGCAATGTCCTTCTTAATAACCTGGGCTTTACATTCCTGGCAGGGTTCCTGTGGTTTTTACAGTTCCATTTCTTTGGTATGGGTGTCAGCAAATTACCGGAGGGGATGGCCGTTTTCGGATGGAGCATTTTGATGGCACTGAATATTGCAATCAGCAATATCTGGGGAATTGTTCTTAATGAATGGAAAGGGGTAAAATCAAAAACAGTAATAGTACTTATTATCGGAATCATTGTACTTATACTTTCAACGTTTGTCGTTAAATTAAGTTAATCTGGTTGATTATGAAAAGATTTGGTTTTAAAATGAAATTATTTCCCGGCTTCAGGGAAGAATACATAAAACGGCATAGCCAGATCTGGCCTGAGCTGGTCACCTTATTGAAAAATGAAGGAATAGGTAACTATTCAATTTTCTATGACGAAGAGACAAATTATCTCTTTGCCTACCAGGAACAATCAGGATTAGCTTCCTCGCAGGACCTTGGCACCACTGAAATTGTAAAGAAATGGTGGAAATACATGGCCGATATTATGGAAACGAATCCTGACAATTCACCTGTATCTGTGCCGCTTGAACAGGTCTTTTTTCTGGAATAGAAAGTAGAAATAAAGAAATAAAGAAATAAAGAAATAAGGAAATAAAGAAATAGGGAAATAAAGAGAAATAGAGAAATTAAACCTCATCAATTTAAATTTACTGAAATGAATAAAGAGCTCATTAAAAAATCATATCAGCTTGCGAAAGAGCAATATGCAGAAATAGGAGTTGACACGGACAAAGTTCTGAAACAGATGGATGACGTTGTTATAAGCCTTCATTGCTGGCAGACCGATGATGTGGGAGGGTTTGAAAAAGAGGGAGCTGAGCTTGGAGGAGGAGGGATACAGGCTACCGGCAATTTTCCCGGAAAATCAAAATCACTGGTTCAGATGCGGGATGATCTCGATAAGGTTTTATCCCTGCTTCCCGGAAAACAGAGGTTGAACCTCCATGCTATTTATGGTGAGTTCGGGGGTAAGAAGATAGACCGTGATAAGATTGAGGTAAAACACTTCCAGGGCTGGATCGACTGGGCAAAAAAGAGGAAGATGGGACTGGATTTCAATTGTACCTGCTTTTCCCACCCTTTCGCTGATGATGGATTTACTCTTTCAAGTAAAAACCCGAAGATCAGGAAATTCTGGGTTGAGCATACAAGGAGATGTCGCGATATCGCAGCTGAAATGGGAAAACAGCTGGGAACTCCCGCAGTTCACAACATCTGGATACCTGATGGTTCAAAAGAGACTCCGGTCGACAGGATGGGATTACGAAAACTCCTTAAAAAGTCGTTAGATGAGATTTTTACGGTCAAATATTCAAAGAAATATCTGAAGGATTCCATCGAAAGCAAACTTTTTGGTATAGGATCCGAATCGATGGTTGTGGGTTCACACGATTTCTACCTGGGTTACGCTGTTCAGAACAACACAATGATCACTCTCGATAATGGCCATTTCCACCCGACAGAGCAGGTTGGAGATAAGATTTCGTCGATCCTTCTTTATATAGATGAACTCCTGCTGCATCTTACAAGGGGAGTCAGATGGGACAGCGATCATGTGGTTACATTCAATGATGAATTATTGCTTATTGCCCAGGAAATTATCAGGGCAAAAGCTCTTGGCAGAGTGAACATCGGTCTCGATTTCTTCGATGCAAGTCTTAACAGAATAGGCGCTTACGTTATTGGAACAAGATCGGCCCAGATGGCTTTTATGTATGCAATGCTTGAACCATATCAGACACTTTTGAAGTTTGAAGAGGAAGGAAGGACCTTTGAACGGTTATCATACCTTGAACTTATGAAGTCAAAGCCTTTCGGAGCTGTTTGGGATTACTACTGCCTGCAGAGCAAGGTACCTGCAGGCCAGGATTATATTGGGGAGATTATGAAATATGAAAAGGAAGTATTGCTGAAAAGATAGGAAAAAGCAGGGAAAAAATAGTATGAAGGAGAAAGTTATTGCAGTTTTTGATGTCGGGAAAACCAACAAAAAACTGCTTCTGTTTGATTATAATTTCAAGCTTGTGTTTGAGCAGGAGATTCGAATTGCAGAGAAACTCGATGATGACGGGTTCGAATGTGATAATATTGAGCTGATCGAGAATTGGGTCAGGGAATCAATAAACAAGCTTGTTCATTCGGAAAAATATGATCTTACTGCTTTGAATTTCGCCACTTATGGTGCTACAATAGTTTATCTTGATGCAAATGGACAAAGAATAACCCCTGTTTATAACTACCTCAAACCGATCGATGAAAAGATACCGGAAAGACTCTACAGGCGATATGGAGGGCAGGATGAATTTTGCAGGAGGACCGCTTCCCCTGCATTGGGAATGCTAAACTCCGGGATACAGATTCTCTGGCTCAGGAGTGCCAAACCTGAAGTTTTCTCAAAAGTACGGTATATTCTTCATTTTCCTCAGTATCTCTCATACCTGATCTCAGGAAAGATCTGTTCAGAACACACTTCAATCGGGTGTCATACGGGGCTCTGGGATTTTGACAATATGAAATACCATCCATGGGTCACTGACAATGAACTTGATCTTCCCGATCCGGTACCGGTCGGAACATTTACGGAAGTTGTTATTGACGGAAAACGAATTAAAGTCGGAATTGGAATACACGACAGTTCATCATCGCTCGCTCCCTATTTTACGGCCAGCAAAGGAAAATTCCTGCTTGTTTCATCAGGAACATGGTGCATAAATATGAATCCTTTCAATAACGAAAAACTTTCGGTAGAACAGCTCGACAACGACTGCCTGTGCTATATGAGCATCGCACGTCAGCCTGTCAAATCATCCAGGTTGTTCCTCGGCAACTTGCATGAGACAGGTGTAAAAATGCTTACTGATCATTTCAGGATGACAGAAGATTTCTATCGAAATGTAAAATTTGATCAGGATCTGATAAACATGCTAAAAACCAGGTATAGCGGCGACAGACGGGCATTTTTTAACAGCGGACCCGAATCGAGAGAATTCAAGGAGAGAATTGACCTGTTTGATTTTAAATCGTTCGATGAAGGTTACCACCAGCTGATGAGTGAGCTGAGCGACCTCACCTCTGAAGCTATCAGACTTATTCTTCCGGATAATGATGATATTGAGAATTTTTATATAACAGGTGGTTTTGCAAAAAACAAGATATTCCTGAAACTTATTGCAAAGTCATTCCCGTCAAAGAAAGTTTACACTTCTGTAGTTAATAATGCGACTGCCCTTGGAGCAGCTCTTGTAATTTATCAATCTTTGGGCGATAAGCAGCCTGAACTGAATCTCGGACTTACCGGATACCAGGCCTGAATAAACTATCCATTAATAAGAGTCGTTCTGGGGTCAGCAGGGACCAGAAGGGTCTTCCTGTTATAATATATTATCATGCACTATTTAAGCAATTTAGATACCCTGGTTTACGTTGAAGTTAGAAATCAATTATTTTAGAGGACTGAAATTGTCATAAAAGTCTAAATATTTAAATCCTGAGAAATGAAAACCAGATTTATTTTACTCCTTATTCTTATTTTAAGTCTTAATGCAACAATGAATGCACAGCAGAAAGAACGTGAAAAAATGATAAAGAGCATTATTGTCACACAGGAAAAATACGATATGCTGGTATCCAGAAAATACAAGGACACTGAGCAGTATTTCGATTCCCGGGGTAATCTCACTGAAGACATTACATATAAACAGGGAAAGATCGACAAGCATTTTAAATACCAGTATGACTCAGATAACAATAAAATAAGGGAAGAAGAATTTGACCCGTCAGGAAGGCTAATTGAATTATCGGAATATAAATATGAAAACGGACTGAGGAGCGAGAAACTCGTTTACGATTCAAATAAGAAATTAAAGTCGAAAAAGACGTACATGTACACAACATACTAAATGACAGTGATTTCTGAAATATTAAAAATTCTGGATTCGTTCAATTCCGTCAGGCTGGAGGAGATGGATAAGGTGAAGCTTATGGACAGGATTGACACCAAGTATCTTCTGCCGGCTAACCGTGTTCCTGACCTTCTTATGACAATGCAGGAAAGGTACAGAGTTCTTGAGATCAATGACAGCCGAATCTCATCATATGAAACATTATATCTTGATACTAACGATTACATTTTTTTCAATCAGCATGTCACAGGCAGAACTGGTCGGGTAAAGGTCAGGTACAGAAATTATAAATCAACAGGTATTACTTTTCTGGAAATTAAAAAGAAATCAAAGAAGGACAGGACGGTTAAATGGCGCATGGAAAATTCTCTTTCAGACGGTTCCGGCAATGAGAATGCAATTGAATTTATTAATTCACATATAAAGTTTAAATATGAGGAATTAAAACCCGTTCTTTCAAACAGTTTTAAAAGAATGACATTCGTAGGTTTTGACACACCTGAAAGGATTACAATCGACCTGGATCTCTCTTTCTCTTCAGTGGAGGGAAACAGCATCGGACTGCCGCTAATATCAATTGTAGAGCTTAAGAGTGAAGGACCAGCATCGCGGTCACCCTTTTCCGGAATTATAAAACAGTTTTCGAATTATCCCACAGGATTCAGCAAATACTGCATTGGTTGCGCGATGCTTTACGATCTTCCCCTTAAAAACAATCTTAAACCAAACATCTTATTAATTAACAGGATCGAAAATGAATACAATGGATATCTTAGTGCCTGAAGCAGTGAACATTGCAGGAATTCATATAATTGACCTCCCGGGCTTTTTGGAGTTTGTCCTGCGCTTTCTCCTCAATATCACAGTAATTATGATACTTGTGAGATGGCTGTACTATTCAAAAACCAGGCGAAAAGATTATCTCTTTACCTATATACTGATTTCAAGTATAGTCTTCCTCCTTTGCTTCCTGCTTGAAAGCGTCAAGCTCCAGATAGGATTTGCCCTTGGTATGTTTGCCATTTTCGGTATTATTCGTTACAGGACCGATGCCCTGCCAATAAAGGAAATGACATATCTTTTTCTGATAATAGGGGTCTCTGTAATAAATGCTCTGACAAATACGGAGACAAGTCTTGTCGATCTGCTATTTTCAAATTTCGCAATCATTTTTATTACCTATGGACTTGAAAAACTATGGCTCATAAAACATGAATCGTCTAAACTCATCATTTACGAAAAGATCAACCTTATAAAGGAGGATAAGTATGATGAACTGCTTAAGGATCTCCAGGATAGAACCGGGATTAAAAAGATAAACAGGGTTGAAGTTGGAAAGATAAATTTCCTGCGTGACATCTGTGATCTGACAATATACTATTATAGTGATGGCATCAACCAGGGTCAGATTTCAAGTAATAATTCAAAAAAATGATGATGATGACGATTAAGAAACTTGTTTTGGTATTTCTTCTGATATGCACATCTTCAATCTCTTTTTCGCAGGACGATTTCGGGATATGGTATAGTGTAGCAGCCGAAAAAAAGCTTGTAAAAAATCTTGGGCTGGATTTAGATGCGAACCTAAGGACCTTTAATAATGCATCAAAAATTGAAGAGGCATTCTTCGATATCGGACTCTCCTATAAATTGAACAAGTATCTGTCAGCAGCAGTTTCTTACCGTTTTACCGAATTCAGGGAGAATGATGACCTGTTTCATCCGAGACATAAGTGGTTTGCAGATCTTAAAGGGAAATTGCCTCTGGGTGATTTTGATCTATCGGCCAGGTTTAGGTTCCAGCAGCGCTACAAAACATACTTTGAAGATGAAAATGATAAAGAGTCAAAAGAAGCCGGACGGATTAAGCTTAAGATGCTTTACAATATTCCTTCATTCCCGGTAAATCCGTACATTTCAGCCGAATTATTCTTTCCGTTGTTTACACTTTCAGAAAGAACTGTTGAGAAAAACAGGTTTATGGCCGGGATCGAGTACAAAATAGCGAAAAAACATTCATTAGAGCTTGAATACATGTTCCAGCGCGATTTTTTCCCGCATATTTCCGACATTAATGTTGTTTCAATCTGTTACAATTTAAAATTCTAAAAGCTGTTAAAAGTTGAATATGATATCATGATTTTCTATTTTTATTCCTTCAATTTATAAAACAGGAACTTAAATCATGAAAATCCAAAACTATTTAGCAGCATCATTGCTTTTTTCATTTTTGTTTGCTTCGTTAACTTACGGACAACTATTACCTGAACGACAGTGGCCGGGTTACAGGGGATATATGGCTTCGGGAGTTCTTGATAATGCAAATCTTCCGGAGACATTTGATTTTGAGAAACTCATAAATGTAAAATGGAAGACAGGAATCCCTGGTATGGGATTATCGAGCCCTGCAATCTGGGGTGACAGGTTATTTATCACTACTGCTGTAAGTGATGCAGACAAAGCAGGTTATAAACCCGGACTTTATGGCGATGTTACCCCGGTCAATGATACATCAGTACATGAATGGAAAGTTTATTGCATCAATAAAAACAACGGCAAAATTATCTGGGAAAGAACCTCATATAAAGGAGTCCCTAAAATCAAACGTCATCCCAAATCAACTCATGCCAATACAACCGTTGCAACAGATGGAAAATATGTAGTGGCATTTTTCGGCTCCGAGGGCCTGTATTGCTATGACGTAGATGGCAAACTATTATGGAAGAAAAACTTTGGCGTCCTGAAATCGGTCTTCTTTACTATGCCGAAAGCGGAATGGGAATTCGCCAGTTCCCCGATAATACATAAGGGCGTTCTGATAATACAGGTTGATGTGATTGATAACTCATTTGTTGCTGCTTATGATGTCAAAACGGGCACGGAACTATGGAAATCAGAAAGAGATGAGTATCCGGGTTGGTGCACACCCACTATTTACATGAATGCAGGCAGGACCTATGTTGCAGTAAATGGCTACAAGCACAGGGGAGGATATGACTTTGAAACCGGTAAGGAAATCTGGAAAATGTCGGGAGGGGGGGACATCCAGATCCCGACACCAATTGTTGGAAATAACCTTATCTATTTCAACAGTGCACACGGAAAGAGTTCGCCAATAATTGCCGTAAAAACGAGTGCAACCGGCGATATAACTCTCAAAGGTGATGAGACTTCAAATTCAGGCGTTCAATGGAGCCTCCCCAGGGGCGGATCCTACATGCATACCATGCTCCTTTACAGAGGTCTCCTTTATAATGTAAACTGGAACGGTGTAATCAATTGTCTCGATCCTTCAACCGGAAAAGAAGTTTATAATGCCAAACTTGGAAGTGCCGGGAGCTTTATTGCATCACCTGTAGCGTCAGATGGCAGAATTTATATTGTTGATGAAGAGGGAACTGTTTATATTATAAGTGATGGACGCACTTTTAAACTGCTTGCTGAAATTCCAATGAAGGATATCTGTATGACAGCACCTGCTATAACTGATGGGATGATTTATTTCAGGACCCAGCACAATCTTTTTGCAGTAGGAAAAAAGTAGCTTGGAGTCAGCTAATCCTTCCTGATCCTGTTTATCAGCGTATCCTTTTTGATAGATTTTACTGAAGCTGCGAGAGCAGTAAGCCCGGTTAACAGTACCAGCAGTATCATTAAAGGCAACACTCTTCCATGGAAGATCAGAATCATTCATTAAAGAAGGTCTGGTTGCCACAAGGGCAGAAATAATGCCTGTAATTAATCCGTAAAGCAGAATCCTTGCATGTTCTCCAAAAACAATCTTCCGTATGCTCTTTACAGAAAAGCCACCCGCAAGCATTAGACCAAAGTCCCTCTTTCTCTGATTGAAATTTCTGATAAGGATTAGTCCCAATCCGGTTACACCAAGGATCATTCCGATACCACCCAGAATTGTAAACACTGACAAGTAGGTATTTGTGACAACAAAAAATGAGGCGAGTCTTTCGCCGGCTGGTTCAAAATGAACTCCAAATTCCGATAACCTTTCAGTCAGGGTCCTTAAATACAATTCTGCTGACTCAGGCATACCGTCAGCCAGGAAAATCTGGCATCCCGGGACTGATGGAAAAAATCTGTTGAAATTTTCGTTCCCTATAATAACATATCCCTGAAAGACAGATGATTTTAATCCGGCGGAAATAATCACGTTAAGAACCTGGCCGCTTTCAGTTCTGATTTTAAGCGTATCTCCTGCTTTGATTTTCAACCCGTATTGCAGCACAGTCTGGTCGGCAATTCCATAGATAGTGCCATTCGCAGGAGGATATTCAAGTGTAAGCCAGGGATTTGATTCGTCAATTCCCTTCATTTTGGCAGCAAATGAAAATGATCCTTTCCTGATGAATTCCGAAGGGTCAATTCCAAGGAGAGGTGGAGAAGCAATATGATTCAGGTTCAGGCAACTGGCATCGTTACCTGACGTTATCCTGGCCTCTACAAGGGAAAGTTCCCTTAACCCTGGCTCATCAAGTCCATACTCTTTCCTGCCTGCTTCACTTTTCAGACTTCCGCGGACCGGTACTGATGATTCTCCCCAAAGAAGGTATCCGCCAGTCCCGCCCGAAGGCTTCATCATGTTATCGCTGATATTCATCCTGTTGACACCTGTGATTATTACTGCGAAAAGGCCTGCTGCAAGGAAAAGAACCGGAGCAACAGCCTGTGAAGGATGAAATGAATAGTAAGAATCTGATATCTGACTTTTCTTTCTGAAATTGTAAATCCCTGTTTTTTGTTTTCCGATATAGTACTGGCGTATAAGCAGTATCATAGTGATAAAAACCAAAACTCCTGCCAAATAGGAGAGCAGCGTGGAGTAATTGGCAAGGAAAAATGATAAAACGATCAGAAGAATTGTTATTGTTATAGAAATAACAGTAAACAATAAATTCTTTCTGGCTGAAGGCCTGATTGTTATACCAGTTTCAGGCTTGCTGAGATATCTCAAAAATCCAGATGATTTTATCTTAAGTATCACCAATATGAGAATAACAGTTACCGAAAATCCGATTAGAAGTGACCATGGGTCAAATCCGGAAATTAAAGTGTTGGTCTGTACAGCACCCTGCCAGACGGAGTTAAGAGCTTTAATTATAATAAGGTTGAATAATCCACCTGCGAAAGCCCCAGTAAGAGCTCCGGTAACTGCAATGGCACCTGATTCATAGAACAGGAGCTTTTCGATCTCACGTTTTGCAAATCCAATCGAAAATAGTGTAGCAACTTCATCCTTCTTTGCTTCATAGAAAGTTGAAACGATAAGAATAAGCAGAATAAGTGCTGACAGAATTATAAAAAACCCCAGACTCAGAAAGAGTGTGCTGAAATCGACGCTCTCATTTGCTGCTTTGACCGATTCCTGTGGAAGATCTAGTAATTGTAAACCCTGAATTATAGGGATCTGCTGAACCTTTGAGCTTTGCAATTATTTCATTTTCATCAATTCCTTTTTTAAAACGGATTGACGTTGCCGGACCAAAATTACGGGCCCAGAGCTCTTTTCCCTTTTCATAATTAATAAAAGCCTTTGGAGTACCGCCGAACTTGTTCCAGTACTCCTCATCTTTTTTGCGTATAAGGTCCATTTTGATCTCTACACCTGCATCCCAGTCGGTACAAGATTCGCTTCCCGCAATTCCCGGAAACTCCGGCATTAATAGCGAATCGGACCAGATGCCATTCATCTCAACCACCCTGGTTACAATAAAATTCATCTTCTCTACTGTAAGACGATTCAAAGGATCGGGTGAATACCAGGCTACCTCAAGGGTGTCACCTATACCTGCATCAATGTCTTCAGAAAGCCATTTGTTTATTACAATCCCGTTCCCTTCAGGAACACCCTCGTATAAGGAAGGATCAAGACCTGAAATAAATGAATACGGTGCAGATTTATTTCCTTTTGTGATGCTGTTTGCCAGATATGTTATAACGGGGTAAGAAGATATCGGTATTTTCTTTATTTCGTCAACCTGCGGTTGATCAATAAAAATCCTGTCGGATACCATTTCATATCCATTCGTTGCTGGTATATGTCTCAGGGTAAGGCCTGTATCTTCAGGTTTCAGCACACTCCGGAGACTATTGTAAATTAACTCCACAGTGGTATTCTTTTTATTCTCCAGCAATAACCTGTTTATTTCAGGTATTTTCCCATCAGCATCAACCAGGTCTGAACGGTTAATAAATATATTCATCGGAGTTATCTGGCTGATGCCAAGGGAGAAATTTCCTGAATTGCCGGAATTAAGTATTATTCCTGTTTTAAGAACCATTGAAGCTGTTGCATCACTTCCCGGAGAAAAAGGGGCATCAGCCGGAATACTGCTTATTGAATTAAAACGGATTATAAGTTCATCTCCTTTTTTTATTCCAAGGTAACTTGCAAGCCGTTCATTTATTGCAACTTCACCATTGTTAATCTTAATTTCTTCATTTCCCTGAAACGAAAAGAAATCATTTTCAACTCCATAGATTTTAATCCGTGGAGCTGTCTGCCCCGAAATAAAATGCTGACAGTAACCGTCAAGTTCAAGCAGGCCGGTTGATTTTAATCCTGTTTCGGCTGATATTCTGTTAACCAGCGAAGGGTCAAAATATCGAATCCCTGAACTTATAAGTATCCCTGTGTTACCGAGCTTTTCGAATAGAAGTCAGCCTGAGACTCTTGCGAACTGATTTGCCTGTCATTAACGAACCTGTGATCACAGCAGCAAGCAACAGGATTATACTAATCTGATAAACAGAACTTTTCAGATTATAGGATATTGACCTTGCAACAATATGGAATAGATTCGGTTTCATCCGTCCGGTTCTAGTACTTATTGCCGGAAACCAGCTTTCCGTCAGAAAGAGTGTACTGAATCTTCATCTTATCGGCAAGCTCCTGTGAATGAGTTGCCAGAATCAGGGTGATCCCGTAGTCCCTGTTCATCTGTAAAAGGAGGTCACCCAGATTAACAGCATTCTTTTTATCGAGCGATCCGGTTGGTTCGTCTGCCAGCAGAAGCGAAGGCTTATTGACAAGGGCCCTTACGAGAGTGGCTCTCTGCGCTTCGCCTCCCGAAATCTGAAACGGATACTTCCCTGCAATATCGGATATACCTGTTCTTTCCATCATTTCAATTGATCCGTCAACCTTTTCCCTGTATTCAGATTCTTCAGTTTTTGATGCGAGCAGGGGGAGAAGTATATTCTCCCTGATAGTGAGATATGGAAGAAGAAGATGATCCTGGAAGACAAAGCCAATATTCCTGTTCCTGTAAAAAGCTGATTCTTCCTGATCGTAATTCAGGATGGACCTTCCTCTGAATACAATGTCTCCGCTGTCGGGCCTGTCGAGCAATCCGATAATATTCAGCAGGGTGGTTTTTCCTGATCCTGACGGACCCGAAACAGAGACAGAATCACCATCATTTACTTTCAGGTCAAGGTCATTAAGAACAATGCCTCTCTGGTGGAACGATTTTGATACCTTATTAATGTTGAGCATTATTTACAGCTTTATTATAAACATCTGAAAGCCCGGCAGACATTTTTTCAAGCGATAGTTCCTGTCGAACCATTTTACTTCCTTTTAATCCAAGCCTGGAGATCAATTCCTTGTCTTTTAGTAGCTTATAAAGGTTCTCAGCAAGATCTGAAACAGTATCAGGCGAATAGAGGATGCCTCCTCCCGTCCTTTCAATTATTTCAGGAAATGCTCCTGTTGCAGGCTGGACCACTGGTATGCCGGCCGCATTGGCTTCAAGTATATATAATCCGTAGCCATCGTACTTCCGGACCGGAACACTGATAATATCAACATTATGAAAAAATTCCATCTTTTTGTCACCCTGAAATTCAGGGTAGATCTTTACGGATTTCTCAAGCTTATGCTCCCTTATTTTCTTAATCTGCGCGGATACAAATGGTTTATCAGCACCGGTAAACCCACCACAGACATTGAGTGTAAGGCCGGGAATAAGATCCTTCTCCTTTAGTTCTATGAAAGCATCCACCAGTTTGTCGAATCCATTGTAATTGTTCGCCCGGCTGAAATAACCAATGGCTGAAGGCTCCCTGTTTGTCCGCAAAATATTATCATTTTCAGGATCAAATCCCAGTGGAACAACCATTACATTATCTCCTTTGATTCCTGTTTTACTTATGAAAAGATCTTTGTAATAATTGCTTGGAGTTACAAAAACATCGACATAGCCAGCCTCTTTTGCGATCATTTTCCAGGCCCTTGACCGAAATGGCTCAGCCATATCATCGATCCAGTCATCTTCATTCAGAAGCGAGCAGACTACTTTTACATCAATTCTTTTTTTAAGCTGCCGTGCAATCCCCAGAATAAGAGCATTCGACAGATGAATGATATCGGGTTTCCCCTCTTTCAGCAGGTATTTCACAAGTCTGTCGACTTCATTTTTTCTGAATGCATTATCGCCTTCGATCATATTAATTGTAAGCTCCTCATACCCCTCTGTGCTGGTTGTGCCAGCCTGTTTTGCCGCAAATTTGAGGAATAACCTGGAATCGAGAAATTTATCAAAAAAGGCAGGCATGTTTTTCAGGAATCCCACCTTTTCCCTCAGGAACATTGAGATCGCTCCGAAAAATACATTCCTGTCAAAACCGCTCTCCTCACTTGTAGTTTTATCGGGAGGAAGGTAAAGGGGAATTGCGGATGCCTTAATGCCCGGAACTTTACGGATTGCTCTTACATAAAGCATATCGCGGTAGCAGTTCCCGCAATAAAATGATCCTCCGGATCCTGTAATTAGATATACAATTTTCATATTAGTCTTTTTTTTTTGCTTCCCTGCTTTTCACCCCCAAACCCCCTAAAGGGGGCTTAACTAAAGTCCCCTTTAGGGGATTTAGGGGTTTTTATTTCCAAAAGCGAGCAACCTCCCGTCCTCAGTCAGGAAGTAAAACCTGTCCTTTGTCACTGCAGGAGAGCTGCTTACCGGTGAACCAGCATTAAAGCTCCATAGTTTTTTCCCATCCTGAATGTTCAGCATATAGATATATCCGTCGAAGCTCCCGAAGATTACTTTTGAGGGAGTGACAACAGCGGAACCGACTATCCTTCCGTTGGTCCTGAATTTCCATTTAAGTTTGCCGGTGACTAAATCGTAGCAGTATAAGTACTTGTCTTCATTCCCGATAACTACAGAATTCCTGCTTATTGCAGGAATTGCAACCACCGACCCCGATGTTTCACTTGCGGGAATGTTCCAGGCTATTTTTCCTGAAAGCATGTCGAGACAGAAAAAGTTCCCATCATAATCGCCAAAACATGCCAAACCACCCGAAAGGGCGGGAGAGGAAGCAATATAAGTACCTATCTGAATTGTGTCTTTCTCCTTTCCGGTATACGCATCCACAATTCTTATAAATCCATCGCATCCCCCAAATATTATATTGTTATTTGAAACTGCCGGAGTTCCGTTTACATAGTTTTGTGTCTCGAGTTTCCACTGAAGTCTGCCTGTGTTAGGATCAACAGAATGAAGAAAATAATCATAGCTGCCGATTACTATCCCTGATCTTTTCCCGGTTGACCATGAATTTGCCGACCCTGCAATCTGGCTGTCGGTTTTGTATTTCCAGATAAGCTTCCCTGTGCTTTTGTCAATTGAATGAAGTGAACCGTCATTGAACCCTATAATAACTTTGTTTTCATAAACCATCGGCGGTGCTTCGGCTGCAGTGCCTCCTTCATACTTCCATTTCAGCTTTCCATCCGTGGAGACGGCAATAACAGAACCTTTGTCATTTCCAAAGATCACCATACCTCCGCTGACAACTGGCGATGATTTTGTCCTTGCGCCCGTTGGCATGCTCCATACAAGTGAAGGAGCTAAAGGCAGCTCGCTAAGAGTAAATCCTGAAAGGTCAGATTTTCCCCTGAAAAGAGGCCACTCCTGGTCAGAAGTCTGTGAATAGCCCTGGAATGCAGTTGACAGAATTAACAGAATTATCCCGAAGAATTTCATCATTTTCGTTTAATATGATCCATATACCCGAGTGCTCCCGTGGGACATATATTAATACTTTTTTCCGTTATGGATTCCGGAATATTAACAAAATCCTCCGTAAGAGGTTCAGAGATTATGGAAATAAATCCCCTGTTGATAAAACAGAGCGATGGTTCATCCCTGCTGTCTCCGCATACCCTTACACAGAGTCCGCACTTTATACATTTTGCATTTTCAAAAATCAGGCCGGTTTTATGATTGATCTTTTTTGATATTGGCGCATTCACAAATTTCCCCTTCGGATCCTTCAGCTCAAATTCTTCAGAAAGGTTTCTTAGCTTACAGTCATCAGCCGCCCTGCAGTCGCAATGCATACAGCTTTCGGCTTCAGCTGTAGCCGATATAAAATTGATAATTTCCCTGTTACGGGTGATATTTTCCCTGCACTCCTTGAGCCATTCCAACTGTTCGCTGTCCCCAAGCACTCCGATCCTTGATGAGAATCGTTTGCGAACATCAGCTTCTGAATAATATGGAGATATCCCATTCTTTGATTCTGCTGGCAGATTGAGACTTACAAAAATTCTGATATTCCGGATAGAGACAGGAGTATCAATCTTTTTCCTCCTGCAGGCGTTTTCGCAGAAAGCCTTGCAGGTAATACAATTCAGTTCACCTCCGTTCATCTCGGCCCTGACAAGTTCTGCCGTCTCTTTATGTTTTCCTGCAATCAGTAGCCTGTTCATTAACGGTATATTGTACCCTTTAGGGCAAACAATCCGGCATTGCGCTTCACATTCAGCCCTGTGCTCAGAAAGAAGAAGGGTAACAGCCTTTTTCCTGATACTTATAACATCCTCTCCTGATGCATCAATGTCCATTCCATCCTGAACAAGTGCGGTGCATGACGGTATGAAACTGTTTTTCTGCTTATCCTTTACCATGCATACCATGCAGGATGAATAATGTTCCAGTCCCTCGTTATGGCAAAGTGTAGGTATCACAATCCCGGCTTTCAAGGCCGATTCGAGTATTGTCCCTCCCTCTAAAACTTCAACTTCAATATTATCTATTCTGATTTTCATCTTTTGCATTCACTAATTCAACAGCATGCTCAGGGCATACAACCCTGCAGTTATCGCATTTTGTACAGAGAGACTGGTCAATCTCATGCTTTTCATATGGCCTGAAGGCAATAGCATTCACCGGGCACTCCTGGAAGCATTTTGTACAGCCGGTGCATTTATCTGTAATTGAATATCTTACAAGATCCCTGCATCTCTTTGCCGGACAGATTCCCTTTGCATGGGCTTCATACTCTTCCCTGAAGTATTTCAAGCCTGTGATAACAGGATTGGGAGCTGTTTTGCCAAGTCCGCAAAGGCTTCCGCCCTGTACATCACGGCAAAGCTTCTCAAGCTCATCTATTTCACTCATACCGGCCTTTCCCTGAGTGAGCCTGGTTAGTATTTCCAGCATATGTTTTGTTCCTACCCGGCAGAAGGTGCATTTTCCGCACGACTGTTTATGAGTGAATTCAAGGAAGTATTTTGCCATGTCGACCATGCAGTCGGTATCATCCAGCACTACCATGCCTCCTGATCCCATCATTGCGCCCATCATTGCCAGCTCTTCAAAGTCGACAGGGGTATCTGCTATCACCTCGGGGATGCATCCGCCCGATGGGCCTCCTATCTGAACAGCTTTAAAAGATCTCCCTTCAGCCACTCCGCATCCTATTTTTTCAACAATATCACGAATTGTTGTACCCATAGGGACTTCAATAAGTCCTCCCTTGGCCACTTTCCCGGCCAGTGCAAATACCTTCGTACCCTTGCTTTTTTCAGTTCCGATTGAATTGAAAGCTCTGGCTCCATTATTTATTATCCAGGGAACAAGTGCAAGTGTCTCAACATTGTTAACCAGGGTAGGGTAACCATTATACCCTTTTACAGCAGGGTAGGGAGGTCTCAGATGAGGTGTACCCCGTTTCCCTTCCAGTGAAGCAATAAGTGCTGTCTCCTCTCCGCAAACAAAAGCGCCAGCGCCTTCAAAAACTACAATTTCAAAAGAAAATTCTGAACCAAATATATTTTTACCTATAATCCCCTTTTCTTTACAAACTTTAAGTGCAGCTTTTACCCTGGATACTGCAAGCGGGTATTCAGCCCTTATATAGAAAATGCCCTTGTCAGCCCCGGTTGAGTATCCGGCAATCATCATTCCTTCAATTACCCTGAAAGGAAATGATTCAAGGATCATCCTGTCCATGAATGCCCCCGGATCACCTTCATCACCATTGCAGACAACATATTTTGGCTTCTGCGCTGATGCGGAAGAAATTTCCCATTTTTTACCTGTCGGGAACCCGGCTCCGCCCCGGCCCCGGAGTCCGCTCTCAAAAACTGTTCTGGTAACCGAAGCCGGATCAGAGGAATTAAGGCATTTCCTAAGCGCTTTAAATCCATCCAGAAGAACATACTCATTGTAGGAATCAGGAGTCATCATGCCACCATGCAAAGTGGCGATCCTCACCTGCGTACTCTGAAAATCATTAAGGGTGTGTTCCCTCACATCGCCGGGGAGGTTAACAGGACTGTAAAGCATATCATCCGACAAAAATGTATCGGCAAAATTGTTTATCCTGAACCTGAACCTTTTATTCAGCGACCTGGGTTTAATATGCTTTAACAGGATCTCTTCAACCTGATCCTTCCTGACATTCGTATATCTTGAACTGACATTCTGATCTGAAACAATCTCAAGAAGAGGAGTCTGGTTACAAACACCTACACAACCAACAGGTTTCACTTTTATGTTAAGGTCATAGTATTCCTTAATGTCAATTAGCTTTCCGAGTATATCCCTGCTTCCTCCTGCAACACAGCATGATCCAAGGCCTATTCTCACTTCGGCATCAAAATCATCCTTCGCGTCGTGCCCTTCATGTTCCTGATGTTCTGCATGCGAATGAAGGAAATCATTTACTATTTCGTTCACCTGTGTCGGCCTGACATGTCCGTATGTCTTGCCATCGATCTGAACTACCGGAGCTAAGGTGCAACAGCCAAGGCATGCTACTTCCTCAATGGAGAAAAGATTATCGGGAGAGCTGTTCCTCTCATCCGTAATCTTCAGATCTCTTTTAAAGGCTTCGGAAATCAGTTGTGAACCCTTTACATGGCAGGCAGTACCGGCACAAATCTTTATTGTGTGCTGGCCGGAAGGAATATGTCTGAACTGGGAATAAAACGTTGAGACGCCCGAGATCTGACCCGGAGTAACATCAGTGACCCTGCAAATATGCTTAAGTGCTTCGGATGGCAGGTAATTGAGTTTTTTCTGTACCTCCTGAAGGATCATAATGACCTTGTCCTTTCCGGTACCTGTCTCTTTCACCACGCTATCAATAGCCGAAGTTATCTCTTCGACTGAGAGTGCTGCGCCTTTGCAATTACATGTATCAATATGTTTTGTGTCCTCTTTCAATTTGCTGAAATACAAAAAAGGTTATTTCTACCTCGTATATATATATTCTTGTCCGAAAATGCCGGAGTACAGTCAGAAGGCTCACCCAGAGGCGATTCAGCTATTAGTTCGAACTGAGGCCCGGCTTTTACAATATGCATCACGCCTGTGCGGTCCAGAAAAAATACCTTCTCATCTGCCACAACAGGAGATGCGTAAAACTGATCAGCGAAATAATGCGTCCATAATGTATCTCCCTTCATCGCATCGTAACACGCCACATCACCAACGCCAGTTGATATGAAAAGGTAATTTTCAGTAGCTACCGGACTTGATGCATCCGGTGTAAATGTATTGTCTTCCCATACGATCGAGGGACCCGGACCTGGCTTCACAGCAGCCAATTTAGCATAATCAGTGACGGAATAAACCATCTGGCTGTTAACAGCAGGTGACGGTGCAACATCACCGGTCAGAACCTCGATCGTCCAGAGTTCTTTTCCTGTAACCGCATTAAAGGCAGTAACTTCAGGATTGCCATTTATGATGACCTGTGGTTCGCCGTTGAATGTGGCAATGACAGGCGAAGCCCAGGTTGCTCTTCCTCTTCTGATTGTTTCCCATTTGAGTTCTCCCGAGCCCGTATCAAATGCCATGGTTGAGACTTTTTCATTTGAATCAAACTTGACTATCAACGCTCCTTCATACATGATCAGGGAACAGGAATATCCGTATACATTGGCCGGAATTCCTATATTTTTTGCCCATTTATTGTTTCCGTTCATATCGAGACACACAAGATTACCATTTGCAAATATGGCACAAACCGACTTTCCATCTGTCGCGGCTGTCGGTGCTGCTATTCCGGTTTCAAAGTCAGTTTCGGGCGGGGCCGGCGGTTCACCGGCGATCCCTGAAGCCGGCGCAATCCATTCAATCTTTCCGGTATTCTTGTTTATACAGTAAACCTCGCTTGTTGCACCATCTGATCCTGTAATGAAGAGTTTGTCACCCCAGATGACAGGGGAGCTTTTTCCGCTTTTTGGCACCTGTACCTTCCATTTAATATTGTTTCCATTTTCCCCGTTCCATTCAACCGGATAACCAGTCCCTCCTGCAATGCCCCTGCCGTCCTGTCCCCTGAAAAAAGGATAATTCGTTGCGTCGGGTTTAAAGGTGTCGGCTACTGACGTTTGTTTATTTTTCTTTTCCTCCATTTTTTTCGCTTTATCTCCCGCTTTTGCAATGGTTTTGCCTGACAGGTCAGGAAGATTGTTCCTGAGCATGAACGATGATATTATTGCCACCACTATCAGTACAGCCACCGATCCAGCCAGATACTTTGAATAACGAATATTTCCAGTGACCTGGTCCTGACGTTCGCCCGGGATTGCAGGAAGGGATTTTTCATTTCCTGCTATCATTCTCAGGCAAAGAACAAATATCAGTGCTCCGGCCAGAAGCAGGTAAGAGCCTGTTTCCACCTGGCGGCGTGAAGAAAAATATGCCTTTCTGGCCACCAGGTCAAGTGCCCTGACCTGCTCAGCCTTTAAGACATTTTCAGGATCTTTGTCAAATTCTTCCTTTATTGTAACAATTGCAGGATTATCAAGCGGATCAATTGTCTTAAGCTGTATAATGCTCAGCAGCATTGTAAGAGCGACAATTGCAGTAAAAATTCCTGCTCCGGTGCCTATCCCCCTTAGTATCTTCAGGTCCTTTTCTTCAAACTTTTTCATCGGTAACTTTATTATTTACATGAACCGGGCAATACTGGAAGCATCGGCCGCAACTATAGCATTTGCCTCTGTGAGGTACATATCCCGTCCTCCGTGTTCGCGTTGAAAGTGAAACAAGACTGAGTCCGAATGCCGTTCCAAGAAAGATCCCCATCCAGATGGATCCCTTTCTGTACCGTTCATGAATGCTGACTTCTTCATCAAACAATTCTTTTTCGGTTTTTCCGGCCTCCTTGAAAGCAATTGCTGCTTTGGAGACGGCAACTATACCGTCCTCTTTTTCTGCCCTTATTTCCCTTGCAAGCCGTACGTTACTATTAAGTCCCGCGAAGACAGGGGAGAGGTTCCTGAACAGGATCGCCCCTCCGGCTGCAAACAGAGGTACCAGAAGCAGGTAGATGAGAAATCTTTTTCTCTCTTTCTGAGGCTCAGCAACCGGTTGCACTATGTCGGAAGGAAGAATTGCATCATATGGACAGACATCTTCGCAAAGCCGGCAATTAATGCATTCGGCAGGAGTAATTGTGAGATGTTTGTGTGAAAACCGTGAAAAGATATTGAGCAGTACGCCATATGGACATAGATACCTGCAGTAAGGTCTGTTTATGAATATTCCGGCAACAAGAAGCAGTCCTCCGAAAATTATCATTGTGTAGGGTGCATCGAGGCGGAATATCCCTACAAAAGGATCATACCTGCAAATCAGGAACTGGCTTTCTGTTGCTGAGGAAAGAACTGATAATCCAAGATAAATGAATGGTATTGAAATCATAACTGATTCAACAGCCTTTGGCAGTTTTACCGTGCTGAAACCTGTCAGTTCCTGTATTGCGCCAAGAGGACAGACACCTGCACAAAAAACCCTGCCAAATGCCAGTGCGAAGATCAGTGGTATTATGAAAAACAGAAGGACAGTAAGAGGTATTGCATATCCCTCATTAAATAAAGCCAGTGAAACGTTTTGCAGTGAGCCGACGGAGCATACGCAGCCTTCCCTGAAAAATCCGAAATAAGCAAGGGAGAATACAGAAAGCCAGACCAATCCCTGCCGCGACCGTTTTTTCAAGGCCAGCCATGAGGCCAGGGACAAAGCACCGATCAGTACTGCAAGGTCGATATATTCCCATGCAGGATCCCTTTGCAAAGGCATCTGATGCTCCGGATATACATAACCCGATTCGAATTCCGGACGGGGAAACCTGTCCTGGGCGAAAAGCACCGCATGCCAGATCAGCATCAGGAACAACAGGATATATGGTAATTTTTTCTTCAAAATTTATTTTTTTAATTCCTTTAACCCACCCCTTACCCCTCCACGGAGGGGATCTTTTTAGTTTATATCTTTTCTTTTGGTATATATTGTTCTTTATCAGAGATCCTTGATATTGCATCAGACGGGCAGTTACGTGCTATAGAACATTCATTGCAATTAACGCACAGATCCTGGTTTATTTGCAGGTAAAGTGATCCATTTCCGAAATCCTTGCAACCCAAAACACATTTTCCGCAGCCGTTGCACAGATCCTCATTAATTGTATATTGAAAATATGGTTCCTCAACGAACGTTCGGGTTATCGCAGCCGTTGGACACAACTGGTTTTCGGCCGCGGTACTGATGGTTTTGGTTCCCTGCCTCAGATATCCTCCGCAGAGATCACAATAACCGCACATCCTGAAATTGTGAGTGCACTTAACTGCTGAGGGTGTGAGAACGCAATTCGTTTTGCATTGACCGCATTGTGTACATTTGTGAGGATCGATCTGCCAGACATTACCTTTGGCAGTTACCTTTTTGCCAAGCAGCACTGGAAGAGCAATTATCGGCGCAATAACAAGGATTTTTCCTGCTTTCCGAACAAAATCCCTGCGTGACTGATATATATTTTTCCCTTCCTTCATTTTTTCTGATTAATATTTACTGCAGTCGGTTTCACCCCTGCATATACCGTTGCCGGGGCAGCTGTTGCAATCTATTCCTGAAACAACTTTATTTCCCAGCAAAAAAGTTATCAATAACAGAATTCCGAGGAGTCCTGCCTGAATCAATTTTGTAATGAAATCTTTTCTTGTGTGCTGCACGTTGTTTATCATTTTGTTTGATTTTTCCCTCTTTACACATTTTCTTATTACCCCCTTCCCAACCTTCCCCCACGGGGGAAGGAGTTTTTTCCTTTTCCCCCTTGGGGGAAATAAGAAAGGGGGTCACTTCCGTTTGAAAATATAAAGTGTACTGTCTACACTATTTGCCGCATATATCGTTTTACCATCTGCTGATGCTATATCAAGCGGGATAGATGGTATAAAGTCGTTTTGCGCTGAAACAAATTCAACAAAACTACCGTTCCTGTCAAGAATTTTAATTCTGTTTATTCCTTTTTCTGCAGTTACAAATCCTTGCGGAATAACAGCAAAATGTGCAGGATTACAGCATCCGCAGAAAGCACCCGGAGCGGTTCCTGGCTCACCAAACTGACTGAGCTTTTTACCTTCTAATGTCCATGTTTCAACTCTCCGGTTTCCGGTATTTGCAGCAAACATCTGATTGCCTGACAGAGCCACGTCAAAATAGGCGCTGGGGATAACGAATTGTTCTTCCGACTGTCCCATCATTGATCTCATTTCACCATTTTTCCCAAGTATATAGACTCTCCTGGTTCCTGCGTCGGCAACTGCAACGATATCTTTACCGGCTGAAACAGATGTTATAATACTGTTCCCTTCATAGGGTCCCCATTCAGCAAGCAACTTACCTGAGGCTGAAACAAGAAGGATGGTTTCCGGTGTCGAAGCAAAAACCGTGTCACCCGAAACTGAGAGAGCAGTAATCTTTTGTTCAGTTTCCAGTTTCCATAAGTCATTCAGGTCATTATTGACTGCTTTTACGAAAGAATCACCTCCGAGGAATATCTTTCCGTCGGGTGCCACCGCCACGGAAGAAAGTTTTCCTTCAGATACATTGTAAGTCCTGTCAACAGACCAGCTTTCGTCATATACAGTATCAGGCACTATTCCGGAATTATCCGGTTTGCCTGACCCGGTTGATGCATCATAGATTATGTATCCGATAAAAGCCAGGATAATTAACAGTGCAAAAAGTGCTGTCAGTTTCTTATTCATGCTCAATTGGTTTTTCCGATAAAAAGACATAACATATTTCTCGCATCCCTCATTATGAGGTAGTTACCTGCAATTGCCATAGGTCCCCATGCTTCAATACCCTTAATAATGCTGTAGTGCGACATTAATTCAGCTTTTGACCCCTCTATCCTGAAATAATAGAGATTGGCATCGTCATCCAGCAGAAGCATCTTATCATCCTTTAATATATATGGGCCAAGGCCTCGGCCGAACCTCATCTCCTTTCCGCTGCTCCAGACAAGATTTCTGAGGTCGGATCTGTTGTAGCATACGAGTTGTTTCTTCAACGGGCCGGCATTTTCAGGCATCACCGACCATACGAAGTCGCCGGTAATAATTGGTGTCTGCTGGTCGCTTGAGATCCCTTCGGCAGCTTTGTGAGTCTCAATTACGACTGCCTTATAATCAGTACCGTCGTAATCAATCCTCAGCTTTCCTCCTCCGGCACCGTAGCTTCCGAATACAGCTATTTCATTATTCCCAAGGAACAGGGGAGAGGCAGCTGTTGTTGCCGGACTCCAATCCTTTGTTTTCCACAAAAGCCTGCCGACATCACCGCCATCAGCGGCCACACCTACAACACCGCCCACCGCATTGTAAACATACATTTTTCTGCCATGGATTACCATTGGCATTATGGAACCATGCGACATGTGCAATGAATCGGGATTTGGAGTACGCCAGAGAATTTCTCCGTCAGAACACCTGACTCCTATCATAAGTGCTTTGCCTCCGGGTGCAAGTATTGCAACATCATTATCGATGAGGGGGCATTGCCCGGAATAAAAGTCAGGTGTGATCTTTCCTTTAGCGCTGCCGGGAACACCGAACTCTTTTTCCATGTCGATGGTCCAGTAGAGATCACCCGTAAGCGGATTAACACACATCACATGCGACCTCGGGCCGACCGAAACAAGGTATTTGTCGGTAACTGCAGGAATGGTACGTGAGTAACCGTGGTTTCGCTTCATATCGACATTATACCATCTACGCCAGAGTTCTATTCCTGATTTTAGCGAGAAACACCGAAGCATATCGGCTTTTCTTCTTTCATTATAATCCAGAAGATAAACCCTGCCATTCTTCACTGCCGGACCTGCATAGCCTTCACCCAGCGTCACCTTCCAAATCACTGGGGGGCCGGTAGTATCCCACGATTCTGCCATCTCGAATGTATCTCTGACAATGTTGTCGAAGTTTACACCACGGAACCTTGGCCACTCACCCGGGACCAACTCATCAAATGTTCCGAGAGAGTCAAAAAACTCACCTACTATGATATTCTCTGACCTGGGTTCGATCTTTGGTCTGTTATCCATACCGGGAACCCTCACAGTCAGCTCAGCCGGATAATGATCCTCAGCCAGCCACCAGATAAGGACTCCTGCAAGAATTACAGAAGTAAGACCTGTAAACAGAACGTTATTTTTCTTTAATATCATACGCCATAAGCGCTTCACCATGTCTCAGAAACAAAACACCATTATGGATTACAGGATGTGCCCAGTATGGCCCGGAACCACCCTTGAATTTAAAACTGCTGACAAGGTCAAATTTATCGGGATTCGGTTTCAGCAATCCAATAAAACCGCTTCGTTCATCATAAATATAAAGGAGCCCGTCTGCTGCTATTATTGATCCTTTGTTCTTCCAATGCTCTTCCCACATTTTCTTTCCGGTATTCCAGTCAATGCAACACCAGTTTCCATCACCATTTGAGAGCCAGTTTGAACCGTATATATATCCGTTTAACATTACCACACCGCCATGGTGGACATCCAGTACCTCATCTGTCCAGGCTACTGAGGCGCTTCTTCCCTGATCAGTAAGATTAATCATTACGGCTCCATGATTATATCCGCCGGTAACGTATATTTTATCATTATTGAAGACGGGAGTGACGCACATAATCTGTTCTTTATCTGTCGAATCAGTCTTTCCAAGTGCTGCCATATGACTTATCTTCCAAAGGATAGATCCGTTTGATACATCAACGCCAAAAACGTACCTGGGTGTAACATTGACCAAAAGTTTTAATCCGGGATAATCGATCAAAACAGGAGAGGCATACGAAGCCGGATCACCTAAGCTTGCAGTTTTCCATACCAGCTCACCTGTGTTTTTATTCAGTGCGATGGTTGTGGTCTCCGATCCTCCAGGTGTAAAGTAAATTTTATCACCGTCAATAATCAGTGATTCAGCTATTCCCCATGGTCCGTATTTTCCTTTATAAGTTTCACTGGCTTTAAGGGACCATATGATCTTTCCTGAAATTCCATCAATGCAGGCAATATCTCCGAATCCGCTTGATACATAAACCTTATCGCCTTCCACTGTTGGAGTGCATCTGCTTTCGGGGTTTGATTCCTTCCAAATTCGCCCGTAAGGGGTTTGCCATTTTATTTTTCCATATGCGTCCAGAGCAATCAGTATATCGTTCTGATCATCATTGCCTGTAAGATATATTGAATTATTGCCGAAAGTCACTGAGGAATGTCCTTTGGGCAAGGCCGTATTGGACCAGATCAAACCAGGTCCCTCTTCCGGCCACGATTTCATTAATCCGGTTTCAGCAGAAACACCTGTCCTGTTTTCTTCCCTCCATTCGCTTATCGGCTGGTTGACAGTGATATCCACAGATTGCCCGGAAGGCTTACTTTCGGCAGGGAAAGAGGCTTTCGGATCGGATGTCATTAAAAAATATACTCCGTAGCCCAGAGCGCATATAATGACAATAGCCAGAACAATAATAATAATCCGTTTCATGGAATTACAGTTTTAATTGTATAAGTTTAGTTTTGAGAACATTATTAATATCCTTTTTGCAGGGTTGCAATTTATTAAAACAACCTGTATTATTAAAATAATGTGTCAATTAGCATTTCTGATTTATCAGATTTAATGATTTTTAACAACGTTGAACGATAGAATTTAAATTGAGAATGAGATTACCTTAATTCTCGCGGACTACCCATGCTTTGAATTCTGCTGCTTTGTTCTTACTTACATAAATCCTTTCAGGTGGGTCAATATCGAGTGTGATAAGCAGCCGGCTGTCGAACCAGATTGTGATGTTCCTGACACTATTTCGTGCAACAATATACTGTTTGTTGGCACGGATGAAATCTGCCGGATTTAATGTAGTTTCAATTTGTTCCAGCGTTTTGGAATAGGTGTACGATTTCCCGTTCTTAAGATAGATTCGTGTATTTTTTTCAGTTGTATAGAAGCAGGAGATTTCTTTCAGGTCAACAGGGTGTAACTTATCCCTAAAGGGTATTAACAGTTTATCCTTATAACGTGGAAAAGGAGTAAGCTGTGTAAGCTGAGAAAGATACTTTAATACATCCTGCCGGGTAAGTTTTTTGAACTTATCCAGGGCACGCTTCATTTCTTCGACCTTGACAGGTTTAAGTAGATAATCTATACTGTTGACCTTAAATGCCTCAATGGCATATTCATCATAAGCAGTCGTGAAAATTATCGGAGTTTCAAGTTCAATATTGTTAAAGATCGAAAAGGCTGATCCATCCGAAAGGTGAATATCCATTAGGATCAGATCGGGTATCTGATTGGTTTTTAACCAACTGATGGTTTGAATTATGCTTTCTGTGTTTCCTGCAATTTGTATTTCGGGATCGATCTCTGTAAGAATATCCACAAGATTTTCGTAGGCTGCAGTTTCATCCTCAACAATCAGTATTCTCATACATTTATTTCTTAAGCGGAAGATACACAGTAAATCTTATTCCGTCATTTTTTACTCTTATCTGCTTATTCATCAGCAGTAAAAAACGGTTTTCAAGGTTCTTCAGGCCTGTTCCGTTAGTATCAGGAGAAGACAATTTTGGAAAAAGAGGATTTGAGACTGACAGTTCCATTTCCGGGTTAAGACAAATCATTACCTCCATTTTGTGTTCACTATCGATAGTGTTGTGCACAACCACATTATCTATCAGTGGCATCAGGGAGAGTACCGGCAATTTCAGGTCTCTGTTCTCCTGTGCTACATGAATATTGAAAACAAGCTTATTGGCAAAGCGGATTTCCATCATATAGAAGAAAGCCTTTAAAAAATCGAGTTCTTCTCCTAGTGTAACCAGACCTTTTTTATCACTCTGAAGAACGTACCGGAAAACATCGGACATTTTGTTTACATATTCCAGTGCATTTTCTTCGTTTTTTTTCCTGATGAGTGAGGTAAGTCCATTTAGTGAATTAAAGAAGAAATGCGGATTTATCTGATTAGTAAGTGCGTCATACTGGCTTTGAAGGTTTTCGAGCTTCAGTTGTTCAATTTCCTGTTCTTTTTGTCTCTTCTCGGAATAAAGATGAATTACATGACCTAGCATGGTACAGTAAATATACATGATCAGGAACTGAAAAAGCATTATGCTGGATAGCCATTCATGCTTGGGGCTCAGTGTAAGGGAGAATACTACATAAATCAGGTACCCAATAAGAGTGATGATGAACGATCGCCCCCATCTAAAGGTGACAGAATTGGTCTTGAGTTTCAGGATATTGTGCCTAAGCAATATCCAGATAAATGCAGAAAAATAGAGATATCTGAAAATGAAATACAACAGATGAACAGTATGCTTTGATTCACCCAGATATTCCCGTTCCATCGAGAAAAGGGAAATATTAGGATAGATGAAAAAAACAGCACTTACAAGACTTACCGCCAGTAGTTTGTACGGAGAGTATTTTTCAAAAAAATTAGTTTCTATATCCTCTTTAGCAGTATCCAATATTCTCATCTAATTAGCTATCCTGACACACATTAACCTGGTCTGATCCCGGATAAGAAGCTTTCCATTAGCGAGTGCAAGTGGCGCCCAGTTTTGAGTTGGGAATCTTTGATCGCCTGTTTCTCCCTTGAGCAGTTCAGATGTTGCGACCGGCTTAAAGGCTGAAGGATCAGGCTCAACAAGATACAACTTGCTTGCTCCATCAGTAATGAGCAGCAGTCCATCTGCCAGGATTATGCCACCCTTATCAAAAAGAGGTGCCCTCATTGTTTTCCACTTAACCTTGCCATCCATACTCATACAAACCAGACCATCCTTACGCTCGTTTGTTGTATACTGGGCATAAAAATTGCCGTTAACAAGAACCGGAGGCTGCGTGTGCGCTCCAAAATCAGGATTTTTATACAATTCATTTACGCTGTAGCTGCCATCGGCTTTCTTCTCAATTTTTATCATTGCAGCACCTGCATTATATCCGCCTGTTATAAGTATCCTTCCCTCACCTGCATCAACTGCACCGGGTACCGGAATTCCGCATTGCCAGTTTGTATATTCCCATAAGATTTTTCCTGTACTTGGTTCAATTCCGATTACTTTCCCACCGCTGGCACTTGATCCTCGACCGGCAGAAGCGGTAATCATCACCAAATGGTCTTCTTTGCCGACTTTAACGATTTCCGGAGTGACATATCCTACAGGACCAAGTGACTTCGTTGTCCACTTAACTGTACCGGTAAGCTTGTCATAAGCCACAACACCTGCCTGAGGCGCCTGTGAGGCCACTATAAGCAGGTTATTATAAACCAAAGGACATTGAGTAATAGCCCATTTTGGAATTTCACTGCCTCCGTAATCAGTCCAGATGTTTTTATTCCAGACGGGTTTATGTGTATTAATATCAATGCAATAAAGGTTTCCGTAAGGACCGCAAGTATAAATCCGGTTGCCGTCAATAGCCGGTACGCTTCGTGACCCGGGAAACATAACAGATCCGGGAGCCGGATAGGCAAAATTCCAGACTTCTTTCCCGCTTGTAAGGTCAAAACATCTGAGGTTATCTCCGACTTTATCATCCCTGTCAAGCAAATAGACCTTGCCGTCTTTTATTACGGGCCCGCCATAACCGATGCCTACATTAACGGTCCACAGAATATCTGGTCCTTTTTCAGGCCAGGAGCGCAAAATACCTTTCTGGTCGGAGGTACCATTCCTTTTGGGTCCCAGATACTGAGGCCAGTCCTGCGCAAGGACATTCACAAAACCTGCCAGTAAAATAGCAAGGGTAATATAAATCTTAATCTTATTAATTTTCATTATTCTTTCCATTTTATAGTTCTTTATTATTCGTTTAATTACAAAAATCCTGCAAAATTTACACTAAATGGGCAATAGAAGCTGCGGATTTGGCGCCATAAAGAAAAATCCTTACCTGATCACGAAACAAAACTTACCGGTTGATCAATTTTGCGCTGCCACCTGAATATCTGTCACCCTGTACCTTGATTTTTGATGATGCTGTATTTATTTCCTGAAGTTCATCTGTGGAGAGATGTATATTTAAAGCTCCCAGATTCTCTGATAACCGATGAAGCTTGGTAGTGCCGGGAATCGGAACGATCCATGGTTTTTGCGCAAGAAGCCATGCAAGTGCAATCTGAGCAGGCGTGGCATTTTTCCTTAGTGCGATCTGGGTCAGCATATCGACAAATGCCAGATTTGCTTTAAGGTTTTCGGGTGAGAGCCGGGGAACAGTGCTTCGGAAGTCCTTACTGTCGAAAGTTGTGTTTTGGTCCATTTTTCCTGTTAGGAAACCTTTCCCAAGCGGACTAAACGGTACAAATCCTATTCCAAGTTCTTCGAGTGTTGGGATTATTTCTGCTTCCGGTTCTCTCCACCACAATGAGTATTCACTTTGCAATGCTGTTACAGGCTGAACAGCATGAGCACGGCGGATTACCTGTACTCCTGCTTCTGAAAGACCAAAGTGTTTTACTTTTCCCTCTTTAATAAGGTCTTTAACTGCTCCGGCAACATCTTCAATTGGTATATTAGGGTCCACACGGTGCTGGTAGAACAAATCAATAACTTCTGCCTTGAGTCTTTTTAGCGAAGCCTCAGCAACCTGTTTGATGTGCTCCGGACGACTGTCAAGTGCTGAAGCGCCGGTTGTATCGAAGCCAAATTTTGTTGCAATCACCACTTTCCCGCGAAAAGGAGACAAGGCTTCCCCAACAAGTTCTTCATTAATAAATGGCCCGTAAACTTCAGCTGTATCAAAAAAAGTCACACCACTTTCTACTGCTTTATGAATAAGCGATATCATCTCATTCTTATCAGAAATAGTTCCGTAGCCAAAGCTCATTCCCATGCATCCCAGACCCATGGCTGAGACCTCTAAATTGCTTTTCCCCAGTTTGCGTTTTTGAATTGCCATATTCATATTATATGATATTAATGCCTAAAATTTCCAGCTTAATGTGGTCCCTAACATCAGCGGGATTCCTGGTATCTGTGTCGGGTCTCCGAACAGACTGCCGGTATTTCCAGCGCTCACAATATATTTTTCGTTCAACAGGTTATTTCCCCAAAGAGCAAGTGCAATGTTTTTATACTCAATGCCTCCCCTGAAATTCAGCAGCCCGTAAGCGCCCTGCTCCAATCCCTGGGTATTGGCATCTTCAAAAAATATTTTTGTTTTGAAAGAGTAAGAAGGACTCCCAAACAGAAATGCCTCCCTGGCTATTTCAACACGTGCATTTAAGCCGATTGCAAAACTGTGCTCAGGTGTCAGCCTGAACATATTATTGGCGTAAGCCTGTTCATCCCCGTCAACATCCTTATCTGCAAAACGGGCATGAATATATGCATAATTACCAAAAAGATCTAATCCTTTTAAAAGGGCATATTTTATGGTTGCCTCTGCACCATAACCAGTTGCTTTACCTCCGTCCTTTACAATGTAATTGAATTCTCCGCTACCGGCATCTGCAACCCAGGCAGTTGTCTGGAAATTCGAGTAGTCGTAATAAAAAAGGCCCAGATCAAACCATAAACGCTGATGAATTGCAGTTTTAAACCCGAGGTCGAAGCTGTTTACAATTTCGGCATCCAGTATCTGTTCTTCACCTGCTGAAGTAAACTGAAGAACTTTTGGCCGGCGCCCTTTCGAGAAATTGGCAAATAGAACAGCGTTTTCGTTTAAGGAATATTTAAGTCCCCCACGCCAGGTAAAAGCAAGGTCATTGGTGCTTATTTTATTTTCACTGACAGGCTTGAAAAAAAGGTTAGGATAGTTGCCAGTCATGAATCCAAGGGTTGATGGGTCGCCACCCGTCATCTGTGCACTGTTAGTCAGGTAAATCCATTCATTAATTATACGTAAACCGGCTGTAATGCTTAAATGATTTGTCAACTGGTAATTGGCATCAGCAAATGCCTCAATTGCCTGATTTCGGGCTTTGTTATTGTTTACTTCCTGATGGTTCGTTACAAGAGGAAGCCCGGCAAGAGGGCCCAGGCGCGGGTCGGGAGGAAGATTTGTTACCGGGTTAGGATTGCCATCAGGTGTAACCAGGTAACCTGTATTGAAAAACAGATGGAACATATCCTGCTCGTTCGGAGAAAACCAGTAATCCTGGCTTGCTGCTTCGGCCCAGAAACTTCCGCCGATACTTCCGTTAAGTTTGTTTTTTACCGAATAATTGTACCTGAGTTCCTGAAAGAACTGACCGGTACCATTATCTTCACTCATATCGATTGCTGCTGCTGCGGTTCCGTCTCCGTCCCAGCGTGAATAGGAGCCGGCTTTACGGTAAGAGCTGATTGATGTAAGGTAGTTATTCTCATTAAATGAATGCTTCATTGACAGGGTTGCATCAAATATATCTCTCTGGTTTGCAAGATTTTTTCCCTGTTCATTTGAAGCAACGTACCCAAACGGATCTTTACTGCCTTCTGTATTGGGGTAACTCATACTCATAAACCCGAGACCGGGATTATCATCCTTTTGATAGTTAAGCACTATATCTATTTTGTTTCCGGCATTTGGCAAATAAGTAGCAGAAAGCCTGCCAGCAGCTATGTTTTTCCCGTTTAAACTTCCGCCAAACGTGTTTTTGATGTAACCGTCATTGTAATCATAAATTCCTGCTGCCCGGACAAATAACTTGTTTTCGATTATGGGTATATTTATCGCTCCGCTTAGTTCTTTTTGTCTGTAATTTCCAATTCCGGCAGTAACAAATCCGTTAAAATTGCTTGTGGGTTTTTTACTGATATAATTAATAGCCCCAATCGCTGCACCTCTGCCAAAAAGCGTTCCCTGAGGACCTTTCAACACATCGACCTGCTGCAGATCGAAGAGTTCCACAGCTGCACCATCAGCACGGCTTACTGGCACATTATTATAAAATACTGAAATACGTGGCTGTGCAGCAGGACTTACCTCATCACTTGTAAGTCCGCGGATAACAAAACTGGGACGATTGGGTCCCTGCATCCTGACAAGCAAACCAGGAACAAATTCTGAAAGTTCGTCAAGTTCGTTGATGTTGTGATCTTCAATAAACCTTGAATTGATTACACTCATGGTTATTGGGACATCCAATATTTGCTGCTCCCTTTTCTGCGCTACTACCGTGACACCATCCAGTTTAATCTCATCGGCTGATAATGTCAGATCCAGGTAATTCTGGCCCGGTTGAACATTAAAATCGGTAAGTAAGGTTTTGAAGCCTACAAATGAGACCTGCAGTTTTATTTTGCCATCCGGTATCTGATTAAAGAGATACTCACCTTTATCGTTTGCATTTACTCCATAATTCGTTCCAACTATAATTATGCTTGCACCGGGAAGAATATTTCTATTTGTATCAAAGATTTTCCCATGTATAAAGTTTGATTGAGTTTGAGCATTTATTACAAGAACGAGCAAAAAGAAAATAAAAGTCAATACAGTATGTTTCATTACAATTTTAGTTTAATAATAATGTCAGTAAATAATCAATGATCAATGCTGGAGAAATACGCCAGAGAGCAATAAAGCTATTTTGCTTTAATGCTATAAGCCATGAGAGCATTTGAGTGTCTCAAGTAGAGGATTCCATTATGGATCACAGGGTGGGCCCAGAATGGTCCTGCATCGCCAAGGGTCACCTTAAAACTACTGACGAGATCAAATTTTTCAGGATTGGCCCTTAAAAGTCCCATATTTCCTTGTCTTTCATCATATATATAAAGCATCCCTTCCCCAGATATGATAGATCCCTTACAGTTCCAGGGCTCTTCCCACATCTTCTTACCGGTTTTCCGGGCGCCAGTCATTGACTTTTTGTGCCCTTATGATACCAGAAAGAATAAATATAATAATTAGTGACAATGTTATTGTTTTCATACAAATAGAATTATGTAATACAATGTAAAAGTTTAAGCGGCGTTATTTAACTTATTTTATTAAAGTATTATTTTGCGACTTTGACACAAATTAACCGGCTTTGATCCCTGATAAGAAGCTTTCCGCCTGTAAGCGCTATCGGAGCCCAGTTTTGAGATGTACCTCCTATTCTTGAGGCCATCGGATCATCACTGGACGTTCCTCCTTCATTAAGCACTTCTGCTGATGCCAGTGGCTTGAACCCCTCTGGTGATGGTTCTATGACATACAATGACTTCCTTCCATCTGTGGCAAGGATCACTCCATCGACCAGAATCATACTGCCTTTATCGAAAAGAGGGGCCCTCATAGTCTTCCATAGGACCTTGCCATTCATATCCATGCAAGCCAGGCCGTCGCGCTTGCTGTTGGTTGTGAATTGAGCATAGAAATAGCCATTATACAATATTGGTGTTTTTGTATGATCTCCGAAATCGTTGTGCTTGAAAAGCTCTGTAACGCCATAACTGCCATCAGCCTTTTTTTCAACTTTTATCATGACAACCCCGTGTTCATAACCGCCTGCAACAAGCACTTTATTGCCGCCTGCATCAATTGCGCTGGGCACTGAAATATGACATAACCAGTCATTGTATTCCCAGAGGATTTTTCCTGTAAGGGGTTCAATGCCTGCTACCCTGCCTGGTGTCTGAGGCAGATCACGATTACCGACAGGATTTGTGGAAGAAACTACAGCAACAATTTGATCTTTCCCATCTATTTTTACGATTGAAGGACTGGCGTATGATTCATTACCGAGATAGGGAGTTTTCCAGATAATTTTGCCTGTGACCTTGTTAAAAGCAATAACACCGGCTTCAGGAGCTTGTGGTGCCACGATCACTAGATCACCATAGATAAGAGGACACTGGGTAATTGCCCAGATTGGAAGTTTGGTTCCTCCGAAATCGGTCCAGATGTTTTTATTCCATACAGGTTTATGGGTATTGATATCGATGCAGTACAGGTCGCCGTTATGACCGCAGGAATATACATATTTGCCGTCCACGGCAGGTACGCTGCGTGATCCGGGGAACATAACTGATCCGGGTGCATCGTAGCTGAACTTCCATAATTCCTTGCCTGTGTTAAAGTCAAAACACCTCATAATATCCCCGGTCTTATCATCCCTGTCGAGTAAATAGACCTTACCGTCTTTGATTACCGGACCGCCATATCCAGGCCCCACGTTTATTGTCCACAGAACTTCCGGTCCGCCAGCAGGCCAAGTGCGAAGGATACCTTTCTCAGGTGAGGTATTATTCCTGTTTGGTCCCTGGTATTGAGGCCAGTCCTGCGCGGTTAAAACCGAAATGCAGCCGAAGAAAGCAACTGCTGTTAAAAGGAAATTAATTCTTTTCATGTTTTTTGTTTTTATAAAGGTATAATTAACAGATTCCTGGTAGCCTTTTAATGCATCAAAGAGAAAAAACACAGGTTTATAGCGAATTTGGTGGGACGCTTCTTTTACTTTCTTCTTTTCAATACCAAAAATTTAATGCACTTCCGTGTATTTTCTATTAAAAGTATAACTCAGTCCAACATTCCAAAGAAAATCATACTCGGATGGAATATTTGATTCCAATGGTTTATTTATCAATCCAGATACTGAAAGTGGGAAATTGTTCTTACTGATTAAAAATCCGGTATTTAAATACACTCCATCCTTATCATCCATTTTCAGGTAGTAAATTTCCGGATTAATCCTTGCAGCAATGTTCTTTGTGATGGGAATGTTTGAAATACTGGGTCTGAATGAAGCCATCCAGGTGTTTCTGGTTATAAATTTTTCTATACCCCAATTGTAAAAAAAGTACATTCCAATATTTATATATTTGTTCATCTGATAGTTAGGCGCTACTGCACCTACCAGATACCTTGTTGTTCTGATAATTTCCTGAGAAGTTCCGGAAGATGTATAGGAAGTAATGTTCTTGTAAGAGAGGGAGTAATTTGTATGGAAAGTCACTTTAAGCTTATTACTTAGGGATCCGTAATATCTCCACCAGAATACCATCGCCCATGGTTTCCCGTCAAGAGCAAAACGAAATTGTGGTTCGAAAGTCAGTTTTCTTCCCATTTTCATATCAAAGACAGCAGCAGGTTTTCCTAACGTCAGGTTTGGAATTGTTGAGATACCCTTGCTCTGAATTGTGACAGCACCTCCAAAATTATTAATTCTGGCAATGGTGCTGTCTTTTTTTTGTGCCGATACGGTATAAGAAAGACAGATAATAAGAAAAGGTAACAGGAGTTTTGTCCCGTTTAGTTGGTTTCTGCTATTTGCCATATTTTATTCTATCCTGAGGATTAAATGCCATTTGGTTGAAGCTTATCACCCAGGTTCACTGCCTTTTCGATCACGTCCAGTCTTGCTTTCCTTGGATCAGGTTTACCGACTGGTTTACCATCGGATTGTATATCGAGTATCTCGTTCTTTTTGGGACTGTAAACAGGCCATTTCGGCAAACCATTACCATTAGGATCGCCGGTTTTGGCGAAGTTTACCCAATAGGCGTTCATCATCCTGGCGACCTCTTTGTCCTCGGGTGCCACGGTTGCTTCCTCCGGAGCTCTGAGATTGTCGAACACATAAGAAATATCGGTTCCGTGTCCGGGGCCAAACCGCATCCGCTCCTTCATGGCAGCAGGTACGTAAGAGAAAAGAAAAATCCAGGACGGATCGCCCTTGGCAGCAAAAGCGCTTGCGGCAAAACGGGCAGGCTCCGCCCATACCTTGTCCGTGTTAAACCTTGTTTGTACCTCCGCGAATTCTTTGTTTCCATCAGGATCATAGGCAGCTTTTGCATCATCCTTCAGCTCCCCGAAAAGTGAAAACAGTTCTTCCTTTGAACTGCTGGTATTGACAAAGGGTCCGCCTATTTCCGCACTATTATTCCCGATCATGAGGGGAACGTGTGCCTGCCTGCCTGCCTTGTATGCACTTTCAGAAGTCTCAACAACCAGTTTACCGTCGAGAATCGGGCCTGAATAGATACGCTGACCTCCCTGTCCATCATTTTCCTGTCCCCCGTCCACAATCTCTTCAACTTTCAGCGCACGAAGTCTGGCCAGTGCGGCCGCATCTGTGCCCTCAATCCCATGTTTACGGGCAAAGTTTATTCCGATTGTTTCCGCTGAAACAGGGTAGTATTTATCTGCATTTTCTTTACTGATCGGTCTGCCGGTCAGTACTCCATCGCGGCCGCCGCCTGAATGACTGATTGCCTTATGAAAAAGACCCTGAGCTGCTGGTATTGTAAGAAGTGAATGAACCGAAACACCACCTGCAGAGAAACCGAAAATGGTAACGTTTTCAGGATCGCCGCCGAACGCGTTGATGTTCTGCTTAACCCACTTCAGTGCAGCGATCTGATCCATGAAGGCGTAACTGCCTTTGGGTTCTTCCGGATGCTCATTGCTCAGTGCAGGAAATGCAAAATGGCCGAGTCGTCCCAGACGGTAGTTGATGGAAATCAGGATTACCCCTTGTTTGGCAAACCCATCACCGGATGTGTTACCGCTGCCGCCCACGAAGGCGCCTCCGTGGATCCAGACCATGACCGGCAGCTTTGCTCCCTTTTTAGCCGCGGCAGGCTTCCATATATTGAGAAACAAACAATCTTCCGATGAGCCCTTCTGAATTGATCCCGGCGCAGCACCAAATCCTGCAGCCGCGCAACTTGCGCCAAACTCGGTTGCATCACGCACACCTTCCCAGGAGGGTGCAGGTTGCGGCGGCCGCCACCTAAATTCACCAACGGGAGCAGCTGCATAGGGAATCCCCTTGAAGCTGGATACTTCACCTTCAGTTATGCCGCGTACAAGTCCGGAAGCGGTGCTTACCACAGGAGATCCATCTGCAGACTTATTGTCAACAGTTTGCTGAGCGAATAAACTGCAACTGATAAATAATATACTGCAAGTGATTAATACAGTTAACCCAGATATTAATTTCTTCATTTTGATGGTTATTTAATTAATTAAAAATTTCAATGTTTATTAACCTTGTTTTTCCAGCTTAATCCAGACTTTTTTCCTTTAGCCATTCCGACATCAGATCGGCTATTTCAATATTGTTTAAATCAGAAAACGGGAAATGCGTATTGCCTTTTATTCCAATTTCAGGCAGATGAACTAATGTAACATCACCACCATGCCGGTTTACTGCATCCCTCCACAACCTTGCCATTTCAAGACGTGCCCGCCATCCGTCCTGCCCCGGGATAGCGATTGGTTTATCAGGGATGTTATCACCATAGTAAATAATGATGGGTATTCTGGTAAGCTTCATAAAGTCAGATAATGGCACTCCAGATGCCGCGAGCATACCTCCAGCCATTGGGATTGGTGCGGGCACTTCTCCTTCGGGAAAAAGAAAGCCGCTACCAGGCTCATAAGAAACTATGGCTTTTATATTTTGATTTTTAATAACTGTTGCCCAGCCCATGCCACCTGAATGGGAGTGCGTAACGAGAATTGCCGGACCGATTTTACTGAAAAGTGCCGATACAGCTTCTGCATTAACATTAATATCAATTGGTCCGATGTTGGGTACCATCTGCCGGAAATACTGGTTCAGAGTCTCCGAATCACGCGCGAACTGAACACCTTCAAAATAGTCTGGCCAGATGCCAACACGAAAAGTATCAAACCACCCCTGTTCGTCGGGTGTTGGTTCAATATTGGCTTCCACCGTGCTCCGTCCTGCGTTGCCTCTTCGTGGCTGGTCGATGAGATAAACTCCGAAACCCCGGCGCAGGAAGATATTCTGAAAGCCTTCCCTTCCGTCGGGTGTGGTTTCCCACGTTTTTGAAAACTGTCCGATACCATGCCACATGACAAGCGGATATTTATGCGCCTTCACGGGAATCTGATAAAAAACGTATGCATGGTCACCATGAAGGGTTTGACCGTCCGGACTTTGTTTAACAGGATCGAAAGTGCCGGGATTGGTGACAACTGTTCCTCCAACGGCGAAACTGCCTTGCTCACTTATCAATATTGGTTTAGCATTTTTTGAATTCTGGGCAGTAGTCGAAATAACGACAGCTGATGCTATTATTAAGTACGCAAGTCTTAAGACATATTTTTTCATTGTCATTTTTGTAAAATACTATGATTGTGAATTCTCCATAGAAATATACAAAGTTGAGACTAATATCAGAGGTTGACTTATACAGATTACTGTTTTTTGTATCCGGATTACTGATAATGCATTTCAGTGTTTATCTTATAGGTAATTATGCTTTACATTTGAGAGAATTTTAAATACTGAGTTATGGACGATATAATTAAGCTGGATTATATTTCCCAATTTAATACCCTGAGGGGGATTGAAACATTTCATCCTTTAGTCAGTGTATTTGATTTTTCAGAAATGCAACTCATTCCGGAAGCAAGGGCCCATTATGGTTTTTATTGTGTTTTCCTTAAAGAGGCGAAATGCGGCGATTTGAAATATGGGTGTAATTATTACGATTACCAGGAAGGCACACTGGTGTTTATTGCCCCTGGCCAGATAGTCGGCATAGGAAGCAAACCCGGGGCTGCCATGCCTAAAGGCCGGGGACTCCTTTTTCATCCCGATTTGATCCGGGGAACTTCGTTGGGGCAGAATATTAAAAAGTACACTTTCTTCTCATACGAAGCCAATGAAGCACTTCACCTTTCAGAAAAGGAAAGGCAGGTTGTATTGGACTGCCTTGATAACATCAATCATGAGTTAAGACAGTCAATTGACAAACATAGTAAAACACTGATTGCAAACAATATCGAACTGCTTCTCAATTATTGCATGAGGTATTACGACCGTCAATTCATAACCCGAAGTCTTGTAAACAAAGACATATTGGGAAGATTCGAGAGATTGCTCGACAATTATTTCCAATCCGAACTCGTCCACACCGTTGGTTTGCCAACTGTTAAGTATTGTGCAGACCAGTTGCATCTGTCGGCCAATTATTTTGGAGACCTGATAAAGAAGGAAACAGGTAAATCCGCTCAGGAAAATATCCAGTTAAAGGTCATGTCACTTGCCAGGGAGAGGATCTTTGACAGGAGCAAAACCTTTAGCGAAATAGCGTATGAATTAGGATTTAAAAGTCCTCAGCACTTCAGCCGTATGTTTAAAAATGAAACCGGGCAAACCCCAAATGAATACAGGTCGTTGAACTAAACGGAAAATTTAGCTTGTGTTTTTTGGCTTCAAGGTAATGATTGGTTGCATCCTTGCAGAAAATTTAATTACCAGAATATGAATTACATACCTGCAATCTTTTTAATATATTTTAAATTATTTCCAGGCATCACTGGTCTTCAGTATTCGTGATAAGAACCTCATTTCCTTTTTAAAGACTTGCAAGTCTTTAATTTTTTGTTATTTGAGTTTCCAGACTGGTTTTCCGGATACCTGCAAAAGCCATCAAAGTATTGATTACAATACCCACAAAATACATTTAATATATTTAATTTAATCGACCATTTAGATTAATATATTTCATTATTATCGTCATTTTACTATCAATATATATATTATTTTGATCTTTTCCTTTTAATATTCCAAATCAATTATTATATTTACACACGAATTTTCCTGATCACCCTGGGAAATTGACTAAACAGGCAACCCACTTTCGCTAAACCTCATTGGGCAAAGCAAGCAACATACAACCAACAATAAATTAACTAATGTGCGGAATAGTAGGAGTTTTTGATTTGAAGTCAAATCACATGGAGCTAAGGACAAAAGTCCTTAAAATGTCAAAGAAGGTCAGGCATCGCGGTCCCGACTGGTCTGGAATCTTTTACTGTGAAAAAGCAATACTGGCTCACGAGAGATTATCAATAGTCGATCCACAGTCAGGAAGACAACCACTATACAGCAGTGACAGGAATCTTATACTGGCGGTAAACGGTGAAATATATAATCATCAGGAGATCAGAAAACGTTATGAAAGCACCTATGAATTCCAGACTCATTCCGACTGCGAGGTAATACTGCCGCTTTTTCGTGACAAAGGTCCTGAATTTCTTGAAGAATTGAATGGAATTTTTGCATTCGCTTTATATGACAGAGAAAAGGACTGTTATTTCATTGCAAGGGATCATATAGGAATCATTCCTCTCTATATGGGATGGGACCAGTATGGTAATTTCTATGTTGCCTCCGAGCTTAAGGCGCTTGAAGGTGTCTGCAATAAAATTCAGGAATTCCTTCCCGGGCATTACCTATACAGCAGAGACGGTGTAATGAAGAAATGGTACACCCGTGACTGGATGGATTATAGTGCAGTTGAGAATAATAGTACTTCAATTGAGGATCTGAGATCTGAACTGGAAGCTTCTGTTCACAGACAGCTTATGTCTGATGTTCCTTACGGAGTATTACTTTCAGGAGGGCTAGATTCCTCGGTCGTTTCTGCAGTGGCAAAGAAGTTCGCACCAAAAAGAATTGAAACAGACGATGTGTCCGAAGCCTGGTGGCCGCAGCTGCATTCATTTGCAGTCGGACTTACGGGATCTCCCGATCTGGCCGCAGCCCGCAAGGTAGCTGATCATATCGGGACGGTTCATCATGAAATTAATTTTACTGTTGAGGAGGGGATTGACGCTATCAGGGATGTTATATATCATATTGAAACATACGATGTAACAACCGTCAGGGCATCAACACCAATGTATCTGCTTGCCCGGGTTATTAAATCGATGGGAGTGAAGATGGTTCTTTCAGGAGAAGGAGCCGATGAAATTTTCGGGGGATATCTCTATTTTCACAAAGCACCGAATCCTAAAGCATTACATGAGGAAACTGTCAGAAAATTAAGCAAATTACATCTTTATGATTGCCTTAGGGCAAATAAGTCCCTCTGCGCCTGGGGTGTCGAAGGACGTGTTCCTTTTCTTGATAAGGAGTTCATGGATGTTGCAATGCGTCTTAATCCAAGGGATAAGATGATCTCTAAAGATCGCATCGAGAAATGGGTTCTCCGGAAAGCTTTTGAGGACTATCTTCCTGCAAGCGTTGCATGGAGGCAAAAAGAGCAGTTTTCGGATGGTGTCGGCTATAACTGGATTGATTCGCTTAAAGCCCTGACTTCAAAGGAGGTTTCTGATGAGCAGCTGGCAAATGCAAAGTACCGTTTCCCGATCAATCCTCCAATGTCGAAAGAAGAATACTTCTACAGGTCAATTTTCCACGAACATTTCCCGTCAGATTCTGCAGCATCCTGCGTACCCTCTGTACCTTCAGTTGCCTGCAGTACTGCTGAAGCCCTTGCATGGGATGCATCATTTAAAAACAATATCGATCCCTCAGGCAGGGCAGTAAAGAACATACACGTCGATTCCTATAAATAATCACCCAAATGGATTTTATTGTAGTAGAGACAGGTCTGAAACCTGTCTCTACTACTTTTTCATAAAATTGTTTTAATTTTATAGCCATTGAAACCTTATAATTCTTCTTTCAATGGAAAAAGACGATTTTGATGATCTTAAGATAATTCTGTGGCTTATCCTCTTCCTGGTTTTTGGAATAGTAATTATTACCTGCAAACCCGCTCCACGCGAATATATTATGACCGTCAATGGTCCCGAATCGCCAGGGAAAATGGGCATAACACTCGAACATGAACATATTCTGGTTGACTTCATTGGGGCGGACAGCACTGGCTACTTCAGATGGAACAGGGATTCGGTGATTAAAAGGGCAATGCCGTTTGTTATGGAAGCAAAAGAAAATGGCGTTAAAACAATTATCGAATGCACTCCTGAGTGGCTGGGTCGAGATCCCTTGCTGCTCAGATCAGTTTCACGCCTGACGGGGGTCAATTTTATAACAAATACAGGATACTACGGATCCAATAAAAATAAATATATTCCTAAAAGCTTTTATAAGCTGGATGCTCAGGAACTTGCTGATCTGTGGATCAGCGAATTTAAAAACGGAATTGAAGATACAGGTATAAAACCGGGTTTCATTAAAATAGCTGTTGACCCCAAGGATACGCTTTCACCTGAACATCTGAAGATAATTACAGCGGCCGCAATGGCACATCTGAAAACCGGCCTTGTGATTGCCTCTCATACGGGACCTGATAAGCCTGCTTTTGCCCAGATTGACGTATTAATTAAAAATGGGATCGATCCTTCAGCTTTTATCTGGGTTCACGCTCAGAGTGGTACCCTGGAGGGAAATATAAGGGCGGCAAAGGAAGGGGCATGGATCTCACTCGACAATATAAACGACAGGAGAAATATAGAACCGGGAGCTCCATACGGTATCGAATGGTACGCCGACAGGATAGCAAAACTGAAAAGCGAAGGTCTGCTTTCCAGAGTTCTGATTTCGCATGATTCAGGATGGTATGATCCTGGTAAACCCGGAGGTGGAACGTTTAACGGGTACAATGTTATCTTTGATTCCTTTATTCCTGCCCTGAAAGAAAAGGGAATGACTGATGATGAAATTGATCAGATACTGGTTAAAAATCCGCAGGAAGCGTTTAAGGTTAAGATAAGAAAGCTATAATAAGAAGGCGGAAGGCGTCAGGCAGAATTTCAAACCTAAAACAAAAGTTTAAATAACCAGCAACAAGTACCAGGTAATCATTAACTAATCAAACAATGAAATCCAGTATCCCTGCAGCTATATGTGGATCGCTTGCAATGGTATCCTGCACCCAATCAATCAAGGAAAAGCAGTTACCAAACATTGTATATATTCTTGCAGACGATCTGGGATACGGTGATCTGAGCTGTTATGGCCAGCAGAAATTCCACACTCCGAATATTGATCGTCTGGCTCAACAGGGAATGTTGTTCCGGCAACATTATACCGGTTGTACTGTCAGCGCTCCGTCGCGCTCATGCCTGATGACAGGTCTTCATACCGGGCATACACCAATAAGAGGAAACAAAGGCTGGGAACCGGAAGGTCAATGGCCTCTGCCGGCAAAATCCTTTACTGTTGCTGAAATGCTTAAAGCAAAAGGTTATACTACTGGCGCTTATGGTAAATGGGGACTTGGTTATATTGATACCGAAGGGGACCCAAATTCCCAGGGATTTGATGAATTCTTTGGTTACAACTGTCAGAGCCTGGCACATAATTATTATCCTGACCACCTGTGGCATAATCATGAAAAAATTCTTATTCACGAAAATGACAGCAGTAAGACCGGAGGATACAGTGCTGACCTGATTCACAAAGAAGCCCTGAGATTCATTGAAAATAATAAGGGAAAACCCTTCTTCCTTTTTTATCCGACTACTATCCCCCACGCAGAACTATTTGCAAAAGAAGAATATATGAAGATGTACAGGGGAAAATTTAATCCTGAAAGATCATTCAATGGAACAGATAATGGACCGGATTTCAGGCTTGGACCTTACGGATCACAACCTGAAGCACATGCTGCTTTTGCCGCAATGGTAACACAGCTGGATGACTATGTAGGAGAGATAATTTCAAAACTGACAGAACTGGGTCTTGAAAAAAATACGATCGTAATATTTGCATCCGATAACGGACCTCACCTTGAAGGAGGTGCTGATCCTGATTATTTTGACAGCAATGGCACGCTTAAAGGATATAAGCGCGATTTGTACGAGGGGGGAATCAGGACCCCGATGATAGTAAAATGGCCCGGAAAAATCAGGGCAAGTTCTGTTTCTGACCATGTATCAGCTTTCTGGGATGTAATGCCGACACTGGCTGAAATTACCGGTTCATCAGCTCCGGAAGGTATCGATGGGATTTCCTTTCTGTCGGAATTGCTGGGCAAAAAGCAGAAAAAGCATGAATATCTGTATTGGGAATTCCATGAGCAGGGAGGTAAAACTGCTTTAAGAATGGGTGACTGGAAAGCAATCAGGCTGAATGCCGATAAGGTCCCCCAGGGTGCAATTGAATTATACGATCTTTCGAAAGACGAAGGTGAGACGACCGACCTGTCAGCAGCGAACCCGGAAATTGTAAAGAAGATGGAAGAACTTATGAAACAGGCCCACACTCCTTCAGAGGTATTTCCATTTGCATTTGAAATAAATAGCCCCCATACCCCCTAAAGGGGGCTTAACAAAAAGTCCCTTCAGGGATTTAGGGCCCTTTTCTGGCGGGTGGGGAGCGCGAAAAGGACTAAAGGAATTCCCAAAGGAATTAAAAAATAAGCTATGAAGACAAAAAAGGTTATTTCCGGTTTGCTTGGATTAATATCTGCTGCAACTCCTTTTTCAAATGCACAGTCACCAGAAAAACCCAATATTATCATTATCTATGCCGATGATCTTGGTTACGGTGATGTCAGCTGCTATGGTGCGACACGCCTGAAAACCCCGAATATTGACAGGCTTGCAAATCAGGGACTTCGATTTACGAATGCACATTGCACATCAGCTACGAGCACACCTTCGCGCTACTCATTACTAACCGGTGAGTATGCATGGAGACGGAAGGGTACAGGTGTTCTGCCGGGTGACGCATCAGCCATTATTCTTCCTGACCGGATCACACTTCCCTCGATAATGAAAAATGCTGGTTACACAACAGGGGTTGTCGGAAAATGGCATCTGGGTCTTGGTCCTGCCGGAGGACCAGACTGGAACGGTGAAATAAAACCCGGACCACTGGATATCGGTTTTGATTACAGCTTCATTATACCGGCCACAGGCGACAGGGTACCATGCGTCTTTGTAGAGAACAGTAGGGTTGCCGGACTTGATCCTGCCGACCCGATAACTGTAAACTATAAAGAGAAGACAGGAAACTGGCCGACCGGGAAGGAGAATCCTGAACTTCTTAAGATGCATCCAAGCCATGGACATGATATGACAATAGTAAACGGGATAAGCCGGATAGGTTATATGACTGGTGGTAAATCAGCCTTGTGGACCGATGAGGATATTGCTGATGTTATAACAGGCAAGGCTGTTGAATTCATTGAAAATAACAAGGAGAATCCGTTCTTTCTCTATTTCGCAACACACGACATCCATGTACCCAGGGTGCCAAATCAGCGTTTTGCAGGAAAGAGCGGAATGGGACCAAGAGGAGATGCCATTCTTGAATTTGACTGGTCAGTAGGGGAGATTGTAAAAACGGTTGCCAGATTAAAGCTCACCAAGAACACCATTATAATAGTGACAAGCGACAATGGTCCTGTTGTTGATGACGGATACAGGGATCAGGCTGTTGAGCTGCTCGGGTCGCACAAGCCAGCCGGACCACTTCGCGGAGGAAAATACAGTGCCTTTGATGGTGGAACGAGAGTTATATTTGTAGCAAGCTGGAAAGGCACAATAAAAAAAGGTGTATCCGATGCACTTTTCAGCCAGATTGACCTGATGGCTTCATTTGCTGAGCTTACGGGAACATCAAAGCCAGAAGGAGCCGGTCCTGACAGCAAAAACCACCTCAGTACACTCCTTGGAAAAGAGAAATCAGGACGGGAATGGCTTGTAGAACATGCATCAAACGGGAGATTGTCAATTATTAAAGAAGAATGGAAATTTATCGAACCTGGTCCGGGAGTAAAGGTTCAGGTAAATACAAATACCGAAACAGGTAATGATCCGATGCCCCAGCTTTATAATCTTAAAACCGATATTGGAGAAAAAAATAACTTAGCAACTGAAAATCAAGATATTGTTAATAATTTAACAGAACTCCTGGAAAAAATAAAATCCAATTAATGGGACAGTAATGATTTGACAAATAAGAAATTAACCACGGATTTCACGGAGTCACATGGAAAAATAACTCAGATAAATCATGTAAAATCCGTGATAATCCGTGTTTTCCGTGGTTAAAAAGAATTTATTATGATAAAGTTAAAATCGACTTTAAGCATTGGAATTGCTTCGCTGGTAACTTTCCAGACAAGTGGTCAGAAAAGTGAACCATTCAAAGCAGTAACCCCCAATATTGTCCTTATCCTCATAGACGACATGGGTTACGGCGACATTGGCCGTACTGGTGCTAATTTGTACAAAACCCCTAATCTTGACCGTCTCGCTAACCAGGGTATGCAATTCACCAGGTATTATTGCCCTCAGGCAGTTAGCAGCGCCTCCCGGGCAGGACTTCTTACGGGATGTTATCCTAACCGGATCGGCATATCAGGTGCCCTGATGCCCTGGGCGACAAACGGCCTGAATTCAGATGAGACAACAATAGCTGAAGTTCTGAAATCGAAAGGTTATCATACAGGAATAATCGGGAAATGGCATCTTGGACATCATAAAGAATTTCTTCCGTTGCAGCATGGCTTCGATGAGTATTACGGGATCCCATATTCCAACGATATGTGGCCGGTTGATTTTGATGGGGTTCCAATAAGTCTTAAGGATACGACCAGCACTAAAATGAAATACCCGATCCTTCCGCTGATTGAAGGAAATGAGAAAGCGGGAGAGATCAAAACCCTGGCTGATCAGGATAAGCTGACAACCGACTATACTGAAAGGGCGGTCAGGTTCATTGATAATCATAAAAATGAACATTTCTTCCTTTATTTACCTCATTCAATGGTTCATATACCTCTTGGCGTATCGAAAAAATTCAGGGGTAAGAGCGAACAGGGTTTGTACGGTGATGTAATGATGGAGGTTGACTGGTCGATCGGAGAGATAATGAATGCGCTTGAGAAAAACGGACTGGAGGAAAATACACTCGTAATATTCACAAGTGACAATGGACCGTGGCTCAACTTCGGAAATCATGCCGGATCTACAGGTGGACTTCGGGAAGGGAAAGGAACAAGCTGGGAAGGCGGACAGAGAGTTCCCTGCATAATGAGATGGCCCGGCATGGTTCCTGCAGGTGATATCTGCAATCAGCTTGCATCTTCAATTGATATTCTTCCTACTCTGGCGGAAATTACAGGGGGAAAACTTCCTTCAAGCAAAATCGACGGAGTTAGCATTCTGCAGCTAATGCTTGGAGAAAAAAATGTATCACCTCGTCATGAATTTTATTATTATTACCAAACTAACAGCCTGGAAGCTGTTCAATGTGATTTCTGGAAGCTTGTTCTTCCTCATAAAGGCCGCACATACAGGGATATGAAGCCCGGAACTGACGGATGGCCAGGACCTACAGGTAGTGAAGCCGTAAAGGAGCCTGAGCTTTATGATCTGCGAAGGGATCCGGGCGAATGGTATGATGTCGCTCAGCACTATCCTGAGAAAGTCAGGGAATTGCAGGCACTGGCCAGGAAAGCAAGAAAAGATCTTGGGGATGACCTTACAAATTCCCCCGGAGAGAACAGAAGAAAGGCAGGATCAATATGGCCCCCAAACCACTCTGAAGGGGGCTGAAGAATTGAGGATTAGAGACAGAAAAGAAAGACGAGGTATGATGTAATTCATTACAGCAAAACCCATGATGGGAATTAGAATGTTCTTTAGGGTGGGCCTCATTAATAGCTGCAAATGCTGCCGGCCAGCAACCCCAGAAACAACCTAACATACTCTGGATCTCAACCGAGGATCTGAGCCCCCACTTTGGCTGTTACGGTGACAAAGCCGCCAGAACACCTAATATTGATCGTCTTGCATCGCAGGGAATACGATACACAAATGTATTCACTACAGCTGCAATAAGCGCCCCCTGCAGGGCTGGAATAATTACAGGTATGTACCAGACTTCAATAGGATGCATGCATATGAGAACGACATCCTACAGAAGGGGAGTGGAGAATCCGGTTGAATTTACAGCCGTACCCCCTCATTATGTTAAAGCATTCACTGAATATATGCGGACAGCGGGATATTTTTGCACAAATAACAGCAAAACTGACTACCAGTTCGCAAAGGATCCTGTCCCGGCAAGTATTTGGGACGAGTGCAGCAGAAATGCAACCTATATGAACCGTTCTGATAAAAGCCAGCCATTTTTTGCTGTTTTTAACTATCTGGGTACTCACGAAAGTCAGGACTGGGATATTTCCAAAGTAAAAACGGATCCGAAATCTGTCCAGGTTCCTCCGTATTATCCTGATAATGAAATAATACGAAAGAATATCGCAAAAATGTATGATAATATTGCGAGTCTCGATTCTGTAATCGGGGTAATATTAAATGAGCTTGAAAAGGCAGGAGAACTGGATAATACAATAATCTTCTTCTGGGGTGACCACGGCGATGGCCTTCCAAGAGCAAAAAGATGGCTTTACGATTCAGGGCTCAATATCCCTCTGATAATCAAGTTCCCTGATAAATACAAAGCCGGAACAATTGATGACAGGCTCATCAGTTCAATTGATCTGGGTCCGACGGTACTTTCACTTGCCGGTGTTGCTGTTCCTGCACACATGCAGGGCATTCCATTCCTTGGTAAACAGGCTGGATCGCAAAGAGATGCTGTTTTTGCTGCCCGCGACAGGGTTGATGAATCATACGACATGATCCGTTCTGTACGTACGAAAAAATATTTATATATACGTAATTATTATCCTAACGAACCATTTCCTATTTGGGTTCCCTATTTAAGCAATATGCCGATATACAAGGAGATGCTTCGTCTGGATGCGGAAAATAAATTATCCGGTCCGCAGAAAAGCTGGATGGCATATTCCAGGCCGCCAGAGGAGCTTTATAATGTTAAGGCTGATCCGTACCAGATCAATAATCTGGTAAACGATCCTAAGCTTGGACCGGTGCTTGATGACCTTCGAAAACGACATAAGCAATGGACGCTTGAAACCGGAGATATGGGACATCTTAACGAACCAGAGATGATAGACCAGATGTGGCCGGGAGGGAAACAGCCGGTAACAGATATTCCATATTTCATCATCAACTCACCTGAAGAGCGAGCTTCAAAGAACTACCGTACCGGCGGAACATATTCATCTCCAATGACCCTGGGATTTTATTGCCCCACACATGGAGCATCACTGGTATATACGCTTGAAGAAACAGAAAATCCTCACTGGTTACTTTACTCAGGTCCTTTGCATATCAAGCCAGGAACTTATAATATTCGGGTAAAAGCTGTCAGATATGGTTATAAAGACAGTGAAGAATTAAAAGGCTTATTTACAATCAAATAGTATAAAGAATAACAGGTAACCTTTGTGATATCCTTTGCGTCCTTTGTGGTAAAAAAAAAAGTTATATTTAACCACAAAGGACACTAAGGTCACACAAAGGACTCAAAGAAATCAGAATCCATAAATAAAACATGAAATTCGATTTAAGACTCACAGCTTTTATGGGAATTGGAGCAGCATTCAGTCAAATTGCTTTTTCCCAATCATCTGTTCAGCAGAGACCTAATATTATTTACATAATGTCAGACGATCATGCTTTCCAGGCGATAAGCGCATACGGCGGGGTACTGAAGGATTATGCCCCCACTCCAAATATCGACCGTATAGCCAGGGATGGGATGCGGCTTGACAGGTGCCTTGTGACAAACTCAATTTCAGGACCATGCCGTGCTGTGATCCTGACAGGGAAATACAGCCACATTAACGGATTTGTAAAAAATGAAGGGCAGGCTCCGTTTGATGGCTCCCAACAGACATTTCCAAAACTTCTTCAAAAGGCAGGATATTCCACTGCCATGATCGGCAAATGGCATCTTGGATCGGACCCTACAGGATTCGATCACTGGGAGATACTGCCTGGTCAGGGCAGTTATTATAACCCTGAGTTTATAAATAAGGATGGCCGTCATACTGAGAAAGGGTATGTCACTGAATTAATTACGGAGAAATGCATACAATGGATTAAAGAAACCAGCATATCCGGTAAACCTTTTATGCTTATGATGCACCACAAAGCACCTCATCGTGAATGGCAGCCAGGACCAAATGAGCTTTCCCTGTACAAGGATGTCACATTCCCTGAACCGGCAACCCTGTTTGACGACTATTCAAACCGGGGAACAGCTGAAAAGTCACAGGATATGACAATCTCCAAAACAATGAGGATCGAAGAAGATCTTAAACTTTACAGGGATAAGTCTAAAATGAAAACCACCGGACTGTCCCGTATGGATTCTTCACAAATGGCTGACTGGAACGAGGTTTATGATCCGATTATAAAAGAGTTCTACAAAGCTGATCTGACGGGAAATGATCTTATAAGGTACAAATATCAGCGTTATATGCAGGATTACCTTGCGTGCATTGCCGCTGTGGATAAAAGTGTGGGAGAAGTTCTTGATTTTCTTAAAGAGAACGGACTGGATAAAAATACTGTAGTGATATATGCCTCTGACCAGGGATTCTATCTTGGCGAGCATGGATGGTTTGACAAACGGTGGATGTTTGAGGAATCATATCGCACACCGCTTCTCATACAATGGCCGGGTGTAATTAAACCCGGCAGCATAAACAGTGATATGGTTTCAAATATCGATCTGCCGGAGACATTTCTTGAAATGGCCGGGGTTAAGGTTCCGTCAGATATGCAGGGAAGGAGCATGGTTCCTGTACTTAAAGGAAATACGCCCTCAAACTGGAGAAAGGAACACTACTATCACTATTACGAATATCCAGGATCTCATATGGTCAAACGGCATTACGGTATCAGCACGGAACAATATAAACTCATTCACTATTATTATGATATAGATGAATGGGAACTTTATGACCGTAAAGCAGATCCCAAGGAAATGAAGAATGTTTACAACGACCCCGCTTATGCTTCAATAAGGGATCATCTGCATAAACGTCTTACAATTCTGATGAAACAATTCGGTGACAGCGAAGCACTGGCAAAATCATTTTTACCGAAATAGCTGCTGAAAAAAATATAAACTTAGGAGCAAAAAGGCAGGATGTCATTTTTTTTAAGGAGTTTCCATTCCGGTAATCCTTGACTCGTAAACAGATATTGCTTATTTTTACTTATGTAAATCTTTAAATACTGTTCTACAGATAATCCCCGACAAAACATAACACGATAAGTTTCCTTTAAATATTGAAAAATGACTATCTGGTCTTCCGAAATTAAGGATCTGGTTAAACTCTACGATTCTTATAAAGATCAAAATCCCAGGCTTGATAAAGAACTGGAACGGTTGATCAAAACGGATGACGAGAATATCGTGCTGTTATATGCCAGAAGATGCCTTGAAATAATAATTACAGAATTAAGCGAACGTGAACTTAAAAGACCCCGGGGAAGCGAGCCGCTTAAAGGCATTATTGATAAACTGCACAAGGAGGAAAAGGTGCCCCACAATATCGTGGTCTCCATGCAGAACCTTAATAGTCTTTCGACATTTGGCACCCATCCCAAGGATTTTGATCCTCGGCAGGTAAAACCTGTCCTTCTCGATCTGGCTACCAGCGTCTTCGCGGGCTGAGGGTAATCTGCAAAACATCATCCAATGCATATAAAGATACTGACAAGCCGGTGCATGAAATAGCTTCTGAGTTGAATGTTGAAGCTGCAATTGAGGTATCAGTACTTGGCTATATAGACAGTTTAGTCATTCAGGTGAGCCTGATCAACGCATTTCCTGAGGAAGTAATAGTCTGGACGAGTGATTATAAAGAAGAAAAGAGCCAGATACTGAACCTCTACAACCGTATCACCAGGCAAATAGCGGAAGAGGTGAAAATCGAACTGACTCCTGGTGAAAAAAGTTTACTGGAAAAATCCAGAACAGTTGATCCTGAAGCCCTGGTCGCTTACATGAAAGGTCAGTTTCATTGGGAACGACTTGGTGCAGAGGATCTGGACAGCGCATTACACTATTTCCAGATTGCTATTGATAAAGCCCCTGATTGGGCAGAACCAAACGCTGGTATGGCAATGACCTGGAATTCAATAGGAGGCTTTGCGTACGGGCCACTGACTGAAGCATACGAAAAATCATCTGAATATCTTAAAAAGGCTCTTGAGTTGGATCCGAATTCAGCAAATTCACACTACTTGAAAGCAATATTGTCGGTATGGCCCGGATGGGAGTGGGAGGCTGGCGAAAAGGAATTTATAAAGACTCTGGAGCTTAATCCGAATGATGCATTGGCCAGGGTATATTATGCACATCTCCTAATGATACTTGGAAGAATGGATGAAGCTGTGTATCAGGCTGATCTGGCTTTGGCGCTTGACCCTCTCAGACCTTTGGTACTAGGATTATACGGGCGGGTTATGATTCATAAAGGTGACATTAAAGCTGCAATTAAGCAGTCAGAGAAAGCACTCTCAATTGACCCTGAAAATAACTTTGCTCTTGAAGTAGTTACAGGTGGTTATTTAGCCATTGGCGATACTTTGAAATGGTATAGCACCTACAGGAAAAGAATATATTGGTCAAATGTGCAATATCTTGTTTATCTCGACAGTCTGTTTTACAATAGTGGTTATTTTGCCGTTATCAAAGAAAGAATCAGAGTAAATGAGGAAGTATACAGCAAGGGGGGTAGCATATCATTTACAGGACAGGCTAACAGGTACCTGATCATGAAAGATTATGACAGGGCAATGGATTATTTTGAAAAAGCTTACGAGGAAAAATTTTGGTCACTGGCTTATATCTCCTTAATAGCTAAAGAACATCCTGAATTGAAAGATAATCCGCGATATATTGCACTATTGAAAAAAATGAACCTTCCTCTGAAGTAGGTTTTAACAAGTTTAGGACCTTTCCGCCGTCTCGCCATGATATTAGCTAAGTGCGCAGAACATAAGATCCATCCATGATGCTTTTTTCATCGGGGCGGATAAAATCAAATCGGGGTTAACCTTTCGACGGGGTAAGCTCTCCTCTTTTCACATTATGTTCTTTTGAGCAGAAGGGACAGCTATCTGCTCTTTGAAATAACTTCTCCCTTCCTTAACTGCCCCCTGGGATGATTGAAATACTCCAAGAGAGATCCTTCTTCCGGGCTCCGGTAAAAACGGGCACCCTGCCTGTGAACAGTATGACTACCGCTGATACGCGGACTTATGCTAATAAAATATTTTTCAGTCATATTCTGAATTAGAATTAGTATGCAGTTTTAAATTAAAAATCTCGTTCCTCCCGGATTAAACAAACATCTAAATAAGCTTTCACGATTTGCTGTTTTATAAGAATAAATCCTGTTTTGTTACCTGTAATTTTACTTTTCATTATTTAAGAATTGACTTGTTATGACACTCCGAATAGAGTTCTCTTCTAAACGGAGTTTTATTTCATCTTTTATAACTATTTATCTGATAATGCTTTAAGAGTTCTTTAAGAATTTTTAACTCTTATCTGTATGCATTAAGGGTAACAATCGGACTATTATTAAAATAAAACGGTAGAACTTAATCTTAAAAAAATTAAAGACATGAAAAAATTAGACACAACAGCAACAACAATGAGAGATTTTGATGTGTTGATTTCAAAATTCTCAAAAGATGAAATACTTGATCTGCATGCAATGAACCATGTAAGGGGCGGCGATGGTGATGGTGGAGAACCCATTATTATTATTCCCAAGAAAGAGGGATAGTCAGCGAAATTTCCCGGTGAGAAAGGGGCTCCTATGAAAGCTCCTTTTTTTTTCAGTTTTTTGGGATTATTCCTGATTTTTTTCTGAAATTGTTACCTTATTCTTTTGGAATAAATGTCCAGATTGAAAAAGGTTTTTATACTCCTTATTTTTCTGTCGGGTTGTCTTTCTGTCAGCCAAATAATCGCCCAGCAGGACGATATATATGATATGTTTGTTAAATTTCCTGCATTTATACAATTCGGGAGATTTTATCGGCGCTGAAAAATGCATGTTGACAGTTCTTGATCCCCAGAAAAAGGTGCCCGAAAGGTATTTAGCTGCTGCCTACAATAATCTTGGTGTAATTAAGATGATACTTGGTTTTTACACGGAAGCCCTTGACTATTTTAATAAGGCTGAAAACCTTACACCAAATATAAAAGAGAATTATACCGATCTGGCATCTATTTATAATAATAAATCCAGGATCTATACCTTTCAGGCGATCATATTCCACTGCGATTGAATTCCTTGAAAAGGCAATCAGGATATTTCAAAACCCTGAAAATCAGGACAAATCGCTTTTGTCAAACCTTTCAACAGCATATTTAAATCTCGGTATAATTTACTATGAGATGCAGGATTATAGTTCAGCACTTGAAAACCTGGAAAAAAGTAGCCGTTTAAAGCTGAATAATAATTTACCCCAAACTGAACTGACATTTTTAAACCTGGCCAAAACTTATGCACAGACAGGTAATTCAGACAAAGCCGAAGAATATTTTACAAGATCCTTAACCACAATGAAAAGTAAATTTGGCGGGAATTATTACCGTCTCGCTGAGGTTTATTTCGATTACGGTCTCTTTTTGCGTTCTGAGGGAAGAAATACCGAAGCGATTGAAATTCACCGCAAAGCGTTATCCATCTGTCTTAAAAACTATGGTGAAAAACATACTCTTGTTGCATTATCCTGGAGGCATCTGGGAGATGATTATCTTGCTCAGGAGGATTACAATATGGCGTTGGAGTATTATCAGAAATCCCTTATATCCGTTGTAAACAGTTTTGATAATCCTGATATCTTTTCAAACCCGCAAATCGATTCCTCTCTTTTCGATATCCGGCTTCTCGAAAACCTTAAAAGCAAAGCCTATGCACTTGAACTCTTTGCAAATGAGCAGAACGACAGAGCTTTAAAACTTAAAACAATTAATAAAAGTCTCGAAACGGTTGAACTTGCCCTGGAGCTGATCGACAACATCAGAAAAAATTATCTTACTGAAGACAGCCGCATTTATCTTTCCGGGAACGAGAAAGAGACCTATCTATTTGCTGTTCACATTGCCAGCAAATTATTTTCATTGACTGGTGACATTGCAGTGAAAGAGAAAATATACACTATCGCCCAGAGAGCCAAATCTGCCGTACTACGTAATGAGATCACCGAAAATAATTTTCTTTACTCAACCGCTATCCATGACACTACCAGGGAAAAGCAGAAAACACTTACGGGTAACATTGCTGCCTATAACAATCTGATAATTCAGGAAGCACAAAAAATCAATCCCGACAGCACCAGGATCTCTATCTGGAAGGATGCTGTTTTTGACATGAACCGTGAAAATGAAAAAATAACAGTTCAGATAAACCGTGAGTTCCCGCAGTACAACACTCTTATTCAGAAAGCCGAACCTGTCCCGCTGGCCGAAATACAAAAGCACCTTCGCCGGAATGAAACTATTGTTGATTATCTGCTTTCAAATCAGTACAAAGAGGGAAAGAGGGAACTTTATACACTTGTGATCACTAAAGATGATTTTGAATTCCGGGAAACCAGTCTGGATTCCCTTTTTTCAAAAAATGCCGGGATAATCAGAAATTCATTTCAGTATCCTTCGGAAAATAACTTCGCTGAGTTTACCGGCGCTCTGGCATATATGTATAGAACACTGCTGCAACCTGTCCGGCAGAATATCGGAAATAAGCTAATTATTATTCCTGACGAAGAAATAGCCTGGCTGCCATTTGACGCATTCCTTGTGAGGGAGCCGGAACCAGATCAGTCAGATTACGAAGGACTTCAATACCTTCTTTATGATTATTCGATCTCCTACTCTTACTTTTCATCTCTCATTTTAACTGGCAGCATTCCGGATCCGGAAGGGGAGGAGGTATTGTCCTTTGCACCTTATTATGGTTTAACTTCCGATAACGGTTCAGTTCCTGATTCGCTCCTCGGAACTGTTAACGAACTGGAATCAGTTTACAGATGGTTCAGGGGAAAGCGATTTACCGGGGAATCTGCCACAGAGACCAACTTCAGCCTGTCGATGCAGGAACCTGCCATATTTCACCTGGCAATGCACTCCGTATCTGATTCCACCGATTCGAGATACTCTTACCTGCTATTCGATACTCACAATGATACCCTTGAAGACGGCAGACTCTATAATTATGAGATCAGCCTTTCGAGGCTGAAATCACCAATGGTTGTACTTAGCTCCTGTAACTCTGGTTCAGGTACACTGTACCATGGTGAGGGACTGATGAGTCTTGCTCGGGGATTCATTCTTGCCGGTGCTTCTTCGGTGATAATGACTTCCTGGAAAGTCAATGATGAAACAAGCGCGGAAATTATTTCAGATTTTTATCATTCCCTGGCCTCCGGAAAACGGAAGGATGTTGCTCTTCGTCTTGCAAAACTAAAATACCTGAAGGGTTCTTCCCCAGCTTATTCGAATCCATATTACTGGGCAGCCTATGAAGTACTGGGGAGTACGGCACCTATAAAACGAAACTCTATTGCTTCCGGGTTAATTATTTGTGCAGTTTTTTTAATAACAGGTGTGGTTCTGATCCTTTATCGGAGCAGGCGCAGAATCTTTTCAGAACGGGCGCTGTAAAAACCGGGTGACCTGGCAAGAATCTCAAAACATTCAGTTGCTTTAATATTATTACCTGATTTAATATAAGCAAGCCCGAGGTACCAGTATGCCTCTTTGGTAAACCCGCTCTTCTGGTTAACAACTCCGTTAAGGTGCTCAATGGCTTTGTCATAATTTCCGAGTTCTATTTCAGTGACCCCCAGGAAAAAACCGGCAGAAAAAGATTCTGTACCACTAAGCATTGCTTCAGAGAATCCGGTGGCTGCAGCCTTGTATTCACCTGATTTATAGCTGGTAATTGCTCTGGAAAAGCTTTCACTCTCACCAGCGTCTGCGCTGCGGGTTATAGAAGAAACTGCGTTGAATGGTTCATAATATTTACTGAATATCTTTTGAGGATCATCAGAAGGGATAAGCGACCTTAACAGTAAAACAGCAGCAATGACAGCGGCAGCGGCCAGCGATGTATACCGGGTTGCCTGAGATAAGCCAAATAGTTTCCTCTTCCTTTCAACTGTTTGTTTGTCAGAGCTTATTCCCTCCGTTAAGCGTACCCGCAATGAAATTACGGATTTCCTCTGTTCCAGCATCTTTGGAGTCGTTTTTCTGTTTCTTTTCGTTCCATTCTTTAACCCACTCCGAGGAAATATCATTCAGGTTATTCCTTCCTATCTCTTCTTTTATCTGACTGATTTCATTTCTTAATTTCTCTTCAGGTGCTTCATCTGCAAGGCTGTCAAGGATGAATTTTTCATTATTCTTATTATGTACAGCGATTTCCTGATAATCTGAAATCATCGCCTTAACTTCATGGTTTGTAACAGAGTAAGCCGGATCACTTTTTACATCCTCAATATCGGACAGCCCTTTCATAAAATCACTTATTTTTCCAAACAGGGCAGAATCCCCGGGAGCCAGAAGCATCTCAAAGCCAGGATCGTCCCATGAATTGCGTCCGGTTAAATCACCGGAATTATGGTTGTTATATTTTCCCTGACCTTTCATTTGTTGCTTATTGCTTGTTGCTTGTTGCTGGCTTTGCCCACCGAAGCCTTGGCGTAGGTGGGTTGCTTGTTGCTGGTTCCTGATTGTCTGTTTTAAAATTTCTTTTTTCTTACCCTTCCCTGCAATCTCACACCTAAGTTTCTTCTATTTCTATTATTTCTTTTATTTCTTTTATTTCTCTTATTTCTCTTATTTCTCTTCTTCCTTGCCCTAATAAACCACCTTATTAGCCGTTATCCCGGATTTAACAATCTTCTGGTAATCCGGATGTTTTTTCACCTTTTCTGTCAGCTCCGCCTGTGCCTCGCATTTTTTCTTCCTGACATATCCATAGGAATATCCGAGCCTGTCGGCTATCTCCTGAGGTGATACCTCTTCCCAGTAGAGCTTCAGTATCTTTTTGCTGACAGGGTCAAGGGTATCAAATACACTTAAGAAAATTTCTTTGCATAAGTTATTATCCATGGCTTCTGTAAAATCCTTTTCCGCTTCAGGTTCCGTTCTCCGGGCAAAGTAATTTACTGCAGCTTGCCGTTTCGCAATTATTGATTTCCAGAGGTTTTCACATACACAATAAAGAAATGTCTTGAATTTACATGTTAGTGCAAACTCCTTGTTATCAATCTTTTCAAGCATAATCATAAGACCTTCCTGGAAAATATCTTTTGCATCATCCGGTGTGCCGCCAAGCTGAGTAACCATAAGGCGTATCATGGGAAGGTATCTGTCCGACAGATAATGCACCACATAACTTTGTCGGTTACGCAGACACTCAACAATCTCAATATCAGTGTATTCTTTCACAGTAAATGAAACTCATTCCGAAGTAAGAATATTGTTCAAATGTAATTTTTTTTTTAAGTCTGTTAAAAAAAGTTATTCACAGTAAGGTAACAATTTTCAGCCTTTTAATATTAAACCATGTTTTTGATAAAAGGCAGAAACGCCTTTATATAATAAGTTGATTTAATGCACTTTATTGATCCCGATAAAATGGGACCGGTGAAGTGATAATTATTTTGGCAAAGGGCGTTAAGGCGTCGAGGCGTGAAGGCGTGAAGGATAATATGAAAAAATATTTGTTATGAAATTTGACAAGCTGCAATACAATTCCGGGTATCGGGCCGGCGAAAATGGTGTGAAATCACACGATCCGGGTGAGCTTCTTGACCGGGTTATTGAAAACGCCGGTCTGGTACCTTTCAGTTTAATTTTCGAAGATTCGTCCGGAGATACAAATTATTCCGGTGTCGGGTCCGGTATAACAGAGCTTCTGGGTATCGCACCTGCGGATTTCACTGAAAAGGCATTTGAGGGCATGATCGAAAAGATAGTCCCTCTGTCCGAAGATAATCCTGCCGATATGTCGGAGGTACACCTGAAATTCCGTAACGGGGAGCTGGAAAGCTATAATGCGGAAATCCTGGTAAGAACAGCAGGAAACGGAAGAAAATGGATCCGCTATTCATCGCTTCCTTTGATCGATGAGGAAACAGGAAAAGCAGCAGGTGCTTCCGGTATACTTTACGATATAACGGGCTGCATACTGTACCGTGAGAAAATAAAAGAGAAAGAAGATGAGTATGACATCCTTAAAGCTAATCTGCTTCGAAACATATCGCATGAAATAAGGACCCCGCTGAATGCTATTGTGGGCTTTTCAGCTCTTCTCGTTGAGCATGTTGATTTCCCGGCGCGCCGGAAGGAGTATCTCGATATAATTACACGTAATTCTGATCATCTGCTCGAGATCATCGACGATATTATGGAGATATCGAAGATCGACGCAAAAATGATTAAAATAAGGAAAGATAAGGTGAACCTTAATTCGGCACTCAGGAAGGTATATGACCAGTTCCGGCGAAAGGCATCCGCAAAAGAGGTCCTGTTAAGCATTGAACCGGAGCATGATACCGGGGAGGCTGATGTTTATACAGACTGGTATAAGCTGACAGAAGTGCTTGGGAATCTGGTCGGGAACGCCCTGAAGTTCACATTTGAAGGGAGGGTTGAATTCGGTTATTCAGTTAAAGAGGGAAAGATAGAGTTTTATGTTTCCGACACTGGAGCAGGCATTCCATTTGATCAGCAGGCAAAAATCTTTAGCAGGTTTTTCCAGGGCGACAGCACCTCTTCGCGCAGCTATGGAGGTACCGGCATGGGTCTGGCGATCACAAAAGCCTATGTTGAATTGTTAGGCGGGGAGATATGGTTTATCTCGCATCCCGGAGAAGGATCGGTATTCCGGTTTACAATTCCATACGAGAGGGCCGGGGTTGATGATATTCGAAGCAGGATGGCGATTTAGATGGGCGGCAGGAAGAGATAAAGTCATGTTTGGGATGGATATAAACAAGTTATGCGTAATTCATCTCGCGATTCTAGAATAGTTATAATTTAATATTATATAACATGCTTAATTTCAATCACATTAAAGATTGTAAGGCAAAACTAAATGCTTATGATCCATTGATTTTCATAAATAGTGGAAATAGTTTCGCCCATTTTGTTAATAGTATCGAAATAGAGGACTTTAGACACATTCATAACCTCAATATTTCGTTTGATCATCCTGTTACAATTCTAACGGGCACAAATAAAATTGGAAAAACAAGCATATTATTACTTGTAGCTTGTAGTCATTACAGTTTTTTACGGTATGATTCCACTAAACCAGAAACTATTCTAAGGCGCCATACTTGGAGAGATGTACTTTCATTTACGAATTATGAAAATGCATCTCGAGACTATGGCTACAGACTTTTATGGCGAGTTGGTAATGATTCAAGAAATGGTGAATCAAAAAGATATTCAACAAGTCAAGCTTGGACCGGGGTTGGCAAAGCAAGTTCTGATCCTAGAAGAACTAATGCGCAAATAAGGGATCGAGAAGTAAGATTTATCGATTTAGAAAGAGTATTGCCAGCAAGGAATTTCTCTCACAGTCTGCTCAGAAAAATATCCAATACCACAAAGACAAGATTACAACCCGAAATTGAACAAGCATTCGCTTATATTCTCGAAACTCCCAATGTTGAAGTACATCAAATAGGTTCCCATATTAATAAGATCGCCTTTTTAATAACTTACCAATCTGAACTTTATTCTAGCTACAACGCAGCATCAGGTGAAGAATCACTCATTAATATACTCGTTGATATTTTTAATGCACCGAATAATTCCTTAATCCTTATCGACGAGATTGAAGCTGGATTTCATCCATATATTCAAAGAAGGCTTGCTGATGTAATACAATATATTTCATGGATACACAAAAAACAATTTATTATAACTACTCATTCACCAACAATGCTTTCTGCCTTTAATCAAAAATCAAGAAAATTTATTGACAAAAATTGCGCTGGTGATTATGAATCCATTAGCCGAATATCTGTAAATGGAGCCTTCTCTAAGATGGATTCAAAGGCATATCCTTTACTTAATCTATATTGCGAGGATGAAGTCGCAGAATTCATAATAAAGAATCTACTAATTGAGATTAATGCCTCTCACAAGTATTTTAATCGTTTGATTAATATTATAAAATCGGGCCCAGCTGATCAAGTAAAAAATGACTACATCAGACATAAAAGGAATTATAACCAATTCCGTTTGAAACTTGGTTACGCATGCGTATTCGATGGGGACTTTAAGAATGATCCGAATTATTCAAACTATTACATGAATCCAGACGAATATTCATTCTTTTTATATCCCTACATAGCTCCAGAAAAATTCCTAGTTAGAGCTTTTGTAACAACTATCAGAAACATACCTCTTCAAACAGCCCTTAACTATTCAGATCATCACGCCTTATTCCAAGAAATGGTGTCCTTAGGATTAGCAACTGATGAGAATCAAGCTCGTCAAATTTGTTGGGATTCCTTTAAAACTAAACCTGAATATAATAAACTCGTGACAGATTTTAAATATTTTATAATAAAAGCGGCGAAAGCTTTCTCCGCGACAAATGAATAAAACTACGCCTAATTCGGCCAATATAGGTAAGTTGTTTGTCACACTATTTGCTATTGCTCCTGGACCCAATACAGATTTGTAATGGTAGTTGCACCCGGACACCCAACCTCGCTGCGCTACGTTGGGCAAAGCGCGCATCGGCCCGCAATTTAAAACCTGCACCGTGACAGATTTCTGGCTCCAAGACAGCTTGTACCCCATGACGCTCTCCGCCGGCTGGAGGATCGGTCAGGGATTAAAGCGCGTAATGCTTAATAAAATTTGTACCGTGACAGCAAAAAGTGCGCCATCCGCCAGCTGGCGGAACACAACCTCCCCATACCGCCGCACCGTTAGCGGTTAGCCAATTGACTTTCTAATTTGATTGATCAATGACAAACAGAAGCCTACCGCTAACACAAAAACTTTCCGTCAGACTAATTTTCGATTCTTCAAAAGGACTTTTTGAACAAATTCCTGCCTGGCGGTATGGTTTTTGATGTATTTAATCAAACCAAACCCTGATCAAATGAAAAAGCTTAGCATCATTATAGGTTTCCTGATACTATTATTAAGCTGTGAAAAGAGTGTGAGTACCTGCAACTTTGTTGATCCTCTTAAAGATCTTGCATGGCTGCAGGAGGTAAAAACTTCATTTACAAATTGTTCTTGTGAAATGTCAATTATTCAGGCTACATATAATAAACAAACAGTGTTTTATACTGCCATGACAGATCCTGTTTGTAATGGGGTATACCCAATTGTATTACGTGATTGCACAGGTGAGATTGTAAAATCATATGAATCTATAAATCAAGTAAAAGACAATGATATTACTAATATAAAAACATTGTATAGATGCAAGATAGAATAGTGGCCTACTCGCTAACAGCCAATAAAGGGAAGTTGTTTCCCGAGGTCCCGTGACAGGTTGTTTATGGAACGAAATTTGTTGTAAACTAAAAAACAAAATCCTGTAAATCTTAACCAGCTGAAATGAAAAGAATATTCTGCATTTTATCAATCATCATACTGGTCACGATTAGTTGTGAAAAAAATAGTTACGTCGTACCTGATAAACCTGTTGAGGAAAAGTCACTTCCCTTTGAAAATGCTTCAATTAAGATTGATCTTGTTACATCTTCTGCACCGGGGAATACACGTGATATTCATTTTTTCAATTCATTAAAAGCCATTGCTGTTACTTACAACGGTACCATATACTTAACGACAGATGGTGGTGTAACATGGAATTTAAAATATGATCCTCCGGTATCCGATCAACCATTATTTCAGATATTATTTACAGATGATAATGTTGGCTATGTTGTCGGTGGATCAAATTCTTCACATGGCAGTGGAATCTCCGGTGGAATTATTTTAAAAACTATTGATGGGGGATCTGACTGGTCACAGGTATTTAAAACAACAGCCTCTGAAATAGTGTCAATTTCCAGTGATAAATCCGGTAATGTATATGTAGTATCAAATGACTCAAAAGGGAGAATCCTGCGAAGTTCTGATTCTGGTCTCAGCTGGAAGCAGGTAGATAGTACTTCATTTTTCTTAAACAAGATTATATTTAAAGATAAAACAGGTTTTTGCACTGGTATGAAGGGTAATATTTTAAGAAGCAATGAAGCAGGAACTTCCTGGAATGTAATAAAAACCCTTGATGCCTTATATGTTACAGATATAAAGTTTATTAATAATTTAGGGTTCTGTATGGCAAATAATGCCAACGTCTATAAAACTATAGATGATGGTGAAACCTGGACACAGATGTTCCATACAGAAAGCATTTTTTACGGATTAAATCCTTTAACTACTAATAACTGTTTACTATTTGGCGCAGGTGGGTACTCTGGCGGTTGTTTTGGAACTTTTTATGCCGGTATCGGACACACTGTTGATTCAGGGACAAACTGGACACTCCTTTCATTTAAAGATATTCCTTCAATTTTAAGTTTTGATTTTTATTCTGCAACAGAGGGCTATGCGATTGGTGGATTTAACAAAGGAACTCTGTTAAAAATTCGATTAAAAATATAATAACTTAACATTGACTAGAGTCAGGAGTGACTAAAGTGACTAAAGTTACAAGCTTCCAAAAGAGGTTATTAAGCTTTATTCCTAACCTTCCATCAATAAAAAACACTAAGTTTTACCAACAATCATTCATAGATCTCCGTTATCTATGATTCGAAAAAACGAATACTTTTATGTAATTGAACCGCTAATTGCATCCTTCTGAAAAAAGACAAATAATGCCTGATAGTTTCCGCATTTCGAAATTCGCCCTGCTGGTTTTCCTCTTAATGATAAGTTCCCCGGTTCACTCACAAAAGCTTATTGAGAGCAGACAAACCAGCTATTTTACTTATATCTACAAATTGACTGATGATGAAGCCGGAGAAATCTATAAAAAGGAAATCTGGAAGGTTGATCCCTCATTTTTTCATACTCTGGTCGATTCATTTCCGACCGATGGCCAGTATCTAAGGACTCTTCCGGCCGGACATTACATAAAAACATTCTCTGAAAAGAACAAGCAGATGCTGCTTATTGCCTCAGTACCGGAATTTGATGTTAAGATATTGAATAACAATACGGATTTATGTATTCAGGTATATGATCTGAAAGGGAATATCATATCTGAAGCCGATGTTAAGGTCAGACTGAAAAATCTGAGGTTCGATTCAAAAACTCAATCATATATTGATAAAAAATCTGATCAGAAAGGCCTTTTGAAAGTAGGTTATAAAGGATATACAGCTTTTTATAACCTCGGAAGACAATACAAAAACTCATTGGCAAAAAGAGCGACTCGAAAAATAATCTATAGAACGCCACTTAAATATATCTGGATGCCTGTAAATTATGTTATTTATCTGCCCGTTGACGGGGTGAAATCCATTATAAAAGGCTGGCCCCAGGGAACAATTTCCAGGACAAAAAATTTCTTTGTCAAAACCTGTAAAAGCATTGCTTGTTTTTTTGATGATTCCAATTGCGATTCCTATAATAACTATAGATTTCAAAAGAAACACACCGGCTATATTGTATTTAATAAGCCAAAATATCTTCCAGGAGACACAGTTAAGTTTAAAGCCTTCCTGGTGACAATAAAAGGAAAGCCTGTCAATAGAACTATCAATGTCGTCCTGAATACGCACAGGAAGTCAATTGAGCTGACTCATCTTAAACCATACAGGGAAGGGGGGTATGCATATCAGTTTTATCTGCACGATTCATTAGGACTTCTTTTGGACAGGGATTATGATGTTTACCTGCAGTTGAATGACAGAAAGGAATATATTAATGGTTCTTTCGGGTATGAAGATTATGAACTTTCAAAAAATAAACTTGAAGTCCGGCTGGATGATGATAAGCAGTTTAAAGGGAAAGAGTATAAAGTTTATGCAAAAGGAACAGATGAAAACAATCTTAACCTGCTGGATGCCAGATTAGAAATTTTAGTGAAACCCAAAGAGGTAACTGAATATTTCGACAAGCATGTTTTTATACCTGATACTTTGTATTTTACTAAGAAGAAACTTGAATCAGCTGATGAAACTGTTTTTACAATTCCGGATTCAATTTTTCCGAATACAAATCTTACTTACAAGCTTCAGGTAAGGTTACTTACTTCTGATAATGAAGCAATAACGGAATCGAAAGATGTCGACTACTTTCATCTGAAAAAAGAATTTGATATAACATTACAATCAGATTCATTATTAGTTATTTATAATGAAACCGGTAAGCCAAAAGCAAAAGATGTAAATCTCTCTGCCGTTGACAATTTTGGGAATATTACTGAACTGCAAAATCAAGCTACTCCCTGTAAAATATTAGTTAATCCATATTTCAGGGAATACAGAGTTAAATCAGATAGCCTTAAGCAAACTTTTGAAATTTATTCCCAGCCGGCTCTGTTAAAATGTCTGTCAGAAAGAACAAAAGACTCCATTTTCATCGTTGTTGAAAATCCCAGAAAAATACCATTTACCTATAACATTTATAAAAAGAATAATGAACAGGCCAGAGGATTTTCTGACTCTTTATCGATATCCAGAGAAACTTCAGGTAAACAAAATTATTTTGTGTCCATCAGGTACTTATGGGGAGGAAAAATCAAAGAAGAGAATTATCGGATTCCTTATATTGATAAGACATTGAATCTTGCTGTAACGCAGCCAAAAGTTGTTTATCCCGGCCAAAAGACAAAAATCGAGATACTGGTCACCGACAAGGAGGGGAAACCAGTTCAGGATGTTGATCTGACTGCTTTCTCACTGACAAAGAAGTTTGGTTATGAAGCACCTGAATTGCCCTATCTGGGAAAAGAGAAGAAAAATAAAGAAGTAATAAATAATTTCAGTTTCAAAGAAATAAACCTTGATGTACATCCTGGATTAAATCTGGATTATGAGCAATGGAAATTGCTGGCAGGTCTCGATTCAATAGAATATTACAGGTTTATTTTCCCCGTAAACCATTTATATACATTTGAATATGTTGCTGATGATAAGTTAACCCAGTTTGCACCCTTCGTTGTTTCAGACGGGGCAATTAAACCGATTCATGTGATTTATCTCGATGGGAAACCGGTTTATTTCAGCTGGTCAACAAACATTCAACCTTATTCCTTTTTAACCGATTCCGGATTTCATCAAATAATGCTTCGTACGAAAGATCAAAATATTACCCTTGACAGTATTTATTTTAATTATGGGAAAAAGCTGATTTTCAGCCTTAATGATGATTTATTGTTAAAAAACATCAGGATTGAAAAAACAGAACCGGTATTAAGCGCCTCTGAAAAACGATTGCTGTATAAATATATCTTCCCATACAGAAATACTTTCGGTGAGAAGTATGCATATATTGAACAGGGTAACCAGATTCAGTTTCTCAAACCTTCAGGGAATAATTTTACCTCCTCTGATATTGCAGGGCCGGTTGCAGGTAATGTGACTTTTAATCTTCTGGATGGTTTTTCTGCTTACTTCAATCACGAACCGTTTTTTGAATATGATTTTGCTGCCGGGCTGATAAAGATGAGGACTATAGATGAGAAAGTCAGATATCCTCAAAATCTGTCATATATAAATAGTAAATATGAATTATCAGATCTGGTACTTACCAGGGAAAAACTATTTAGACAATGGAAAGATTATACGAATGATAAAAGGTATTTAACCGCCCGGTATAAATATCCAAACTCTACTTCCTCCGGTGCAGGCAAACTGCAAATTGAATACACATTTCAAAACAAAACAAAACCGAATATCCCGATAAATATTCTTGTTTTCAGATATGATAACCATCAGTTTCTCCGGGTTTACCAGGGAAATACTTCACTTATTCATCAACTTGACAGGGGATTGCATAAGCTCATATTCTTCTTTCCTGATTCAAAATATTTTATTGTGGATTCTCTTGATATTCAACCTGATGGCTTGAATTATTATCAGATTATGGAGCCTTTTTCACTTAAAAAAGACACATTTAGTGTTGAGGTAAGCAATCTAATTGAAGAGACAATTTTTAAGCAGGTTCCATATACTGCTGAGGAAGAAAAAGAGCTGAGGCAGATCTTTAATACCTACCAGCAACAGTTCAAATATACGGGAGACGGAACAACTGTCGAAGGATATGTATACGAGGCAGGAACGAAAGAACCATTACCCGGGGTTAATGTTATTGTAATGGGTACCACCTACGGAACCGCAACTGATATAAATGGTCATTATTCTTTGAAACTTCCGCCGGATTGCGACATTTTACAGTTTTTATATATTGGATACAGGTCACAGGAGGTAAATGTTGGTAATAAAAGCAATATTGATGTTCAGTTGAATGCTGATGTGCTTGCATTACAGGAAGTTGTCGTTGTAGGCTATGGTGTCCAGAAAAAATCAAGTATGACTGGTTCTGTTACAACAATAACGACCAGCAGTCTTTTAGGAGGAATACCCGGGGTGAGCTCTAATATTGTCCAGGCTCTTCAGGGCAAATCAGCCGGGATTCAGATTGTATCTGATAGTACGGGAGCAGGAGGCGCTGTGAGTATCAGAATCAGAGGAATGGCAACAACAGAATTTGCTAAAACGCCTCTTTATATCATCAATGGCGTTGTTTACACAGGCGATATTTCTGCACTTAGTCCGGATCTTATAGAAAATATTGAAATCCTGAAAGATGATAATGCAACCGCTATTTACGGTTCATTAGGTTCAAACGGGGTAGTTCTTATTAACACCAAAGGTGGTTCCTTCCAACCTACAGGAGGTCGAAATATTAAAGGGGCCGATTATGATAATACCTTTTTTGAAACGGCTTCAAAATCAAGCTCGATAAGAGAAAACTTTTCAGATTATGCATTCTGGAAACCGGAACTGATTAGTAACAAAGAAGGAAAAGCCAGTTTTGAAGTTACTTTCCCCGATGATGTAACAAGTTGGGAAACATATTATTTAGCAATGAATGATAAACGGCAATCGGGACAGACTGAAAGCATAATCAAGTCATATAAACCTTTGATGGCTCAATTGTCTGTTCCAAGATTCTTAGTGCAGACGGATACAACTTTTGCAATTGGAAAGATTGTGAATTATACATCCGATTCTATAGATGTAACAACCAATTATGAGATTGACGGAAAGAATGAATTTTCAAAAAAACAAATCTGTATAAATTCAATTCTTGATACCCTGGCTATTAAAGCACAGACTGATTCAATTAATGTTAAATATTATCTGGAAAAACCTGATGGCTATTTTGATGGCGAACAGAAAAGAATTCCTGTTTACCCTATTGGTCTTGAAGAAACCAGGGGGAGTTTTATCCTATTAGAAAAAGACACTACTTTAAAAATGTCCTTTGATTCCACCCTTGGTAAGGTAAGTTTATACGCACGGGCGAGTCTTATCAATGTCGTTGATGATGAAATCAGCCATTTGATCAGCTACAGATATTCCTGTAACGAACAACTTGCTTCGAAGCTCAAAGCTTTACTTTCGAAAAAACTCATTGCAGAAAACATGAGGATTGAGTTTAAGGACGATAGAGAAGTTGAAAAAATACTTGATCTGTTACTTAAAAATCAAAAAGAAAATGGTCTGTGGGGTTGGTGGAAAAATTCAAATAACAGTTACTGGATAAGCCTTCATGTTTTGGAGGCTCTGTCACAGGCCAGGCAAATGGGATTTACCGTTAAACTGAATGAAGCCCAAATGACCGAAAATCTGATCTGGGAGCTGGAAACCAATAAAGACTTCTCAACAAAAAGCAGAATATTAAGGATTTTAAGATTATTCGGTTCCAAAATTAATTTAAGTACGTACATTAAAGATTTAGAGCGGATTAAAAACCTTTCATTAAATAATTATTTACAGCTTTTAGAATTGAAACAACTATGTAATCTGAGCTGCAGGATCGACACCCTTAAGTCATTCCAAAAAGAAACATTCTTTGGGAATCTGTATTATTCGGATGATAAGGTCAATTCAGATCTTTTAGATAATGATATTCAAAATACAATTCTTGCTTACAGAATTTTGAGACACGATACCCTGACAAATCCCATGTTGTTTGAAAAAATAAGAAACTATTTTCTTGAGACCAAGCGGGATGGATATTGGCAAAACACGTACGAATCCTCGCAAATAATCGAGACGATTTTGCCTGATCTGATGGTTAATAAAAATCAATTACAAAAGTCAGTTTTAGTTATATCAGGAGATGTAAGTAAGACAATTACAGATTTTCCATTTCAGCAGGAGGTGGGTCCAGCGCAAAGAATTACAATTTCCAAAACCGGGGATTTTCCCGTATATTTAACTACATACCAGCACTTTTGGAATGAAAAGCCTCAGGTTCGGAATAGTGATCTGATCATTACATCAAAATTTAATAATGATAGTTTATTATATCTGAAGGCAGGACAGGAAACGAAGCTTATTGTGAATTTAGAAGTTAAGAAAGATGCGGATTATATTATGATCAATATTCCTGTCCCGGGTGGATGTTCCTATGCAGACAAGGGGAATTATTTTAAAAATGAGGTGCACAGGGAATATTTTAAGAATGAAACGACAATTTTCTGTGAACAACTTAAAAAAGGCAATTATTCGTTCGGGGTGAATTTAATTCCAAGATACTCCGGAAAATATACTTTGAATCCTGCAAAAGTTGAATTAATGTATTTCCCGACTTTTAATGCAAATAATGAACTAAAAAGGGTGATTATTAAATAATAATGAGATTAAACTGCCTATCCCATTTAAACAAGTAGCTAACATTTTTAGTAATTTGCTCCAATACCAGGTTATTGGATGGGGATTTCCTATTTCTACTCCTCCCCATTACTATGCGGGAACGAAAATTAACTCAGATCCAAAGCCCTGTCAGGGGCTTGACAAAGCAGTCATTAAAATGACTGAATATGAATAACCTCCGGTGCAACCGGAGGTAAGGCCATCTCTCCCGACGATGCCCTGAAGGGCCTTAATATACTTGCATTTTAAGTTCAGGAGCCCGATTATGCAATCCGGTATAAAGATAGATGAAAGATATTTTCCTTAAACAGCAAATTCAGCTCCTTCAGAGCTGATAACTCTGGTTGAATTGCCAACCTCCGGTTTCACCGGAGGTTATTCACATATCGCCACAAAAGTGGCTTCCTTGTTGTAACCGCTGCGCGGTTTTTATGATGTGTATAAAGAGTAGCTATCGGGAGGGAAGGGGGTAATAAATATACTTATATAACACTTGATTAATTCATGATTACCGATTGTCATATAATATTATACTTGACCGCAAGGGATAGGCAATGAGATCAATTAAAGCATTATATCTGTAAATTCTAATTCCCGGCTGAATTTTTTGAAATCCTTCACCTGCCTTCTCAACAAAGACAAAGGCTTGTATAAGAGTGCAATAGAAATTTTACATTCAACCTAAATAATAAAATTTGTTTATTATAAAAATTGATCCTAAATTTGTTCAATACCAAAGTAGAATTATTCTACTTTGATAATAATAGTTTATGTCTGCTAACAAATTAAAAGATATACTCCGGGGAAAGGGGCTGAAGGTTACACCCCGGAGATTATCAATATTGGAAGCTATAGTAAAATTAGATACTCATCCAACTGCTGAGGAAATAATTAAGTTCATCAGGAAGCGCAATCCAAATATTGCAACTGCAACTGTTTATAAGGCACTTAATATTCTGGTGGCAAAGAAAGTAATAAACAAAGTTGACACAGAAAGGGATATAACCCGATATGATGCCGTGATGGAAACCCATCATCATTTATATTGCTCAGAATCTGAGAGGATTGTGGATTTTGTGGATACTGGTCTTAATGAAATGATTAAGCATTATTTTGAAAAGGAGAAAATTCCAGGCTTTATAATTGAAGATGTAAAGCTTCAAATAATTGGCAAATTTGAGAAAGTCAATAAATGATTATTAATTAACTATTACATATTAAACATGGAAAATGACTCAAATAAAATCAGCAAATGCCCGGTAACTGGAGCTACTGGTAAACACAGTGTCGGAGCAGGTGGTACAAAAAACCGCGACTGGTGGCCTGATCAGTTAAAATTGAATATACTGCGACAACACTCTTCTTTATCTGATCCGATGGGTAAAGATTTTAACTATGCTAAAGAATTCGAGAGTCTGAATCTGGAAGCTTTAAAAAATGACCTTCATAAGTTAATGACCGACTCACAGGATTGGTGGCCTGCAGATTTTGGTCATTACGGACCATTCTTCATCCGTATGGCATGGCACAGTGCAGGTACATACCGCACTGGCGATGGTCGCGGTGGTGCCGGAGGCGGGCAACAACGCTTTGCACCGCTTAACAGCTGGCCCGATAATGTGAACCTCGACAAAGCACGAAGGCTGCTTTGGCCGGTCAAGCAAAAGTATGGCCGAAAGATATCCTGGGCTGACCTTATAATCCTTACCGGTAATGTAGCCCTGGAATCAATGGGATTCAAAACTTTTGGATTTGCTGGTGGACGTGCAGATGTATGGGAGCCGGAAGAGGATATTTTCTGGGGTTCCGAAGCCAAGTGGTTAGAAAGTGACAAACGCTACTCAGGAGAACGTGACCTTGACAATCCCCTTGCTGCCGTGCAAATGGGATTAATCTATGTGAATCCTGAAGGACCAAACGGAAATCCTGATCCGATTGCAGCGGCTAAAGATATTCGTGAAACGTTTGCGCGTATGGCCATGAACGATGAAGAAACCGTAGCACTAATTGCCGGTGGGCATACCTTTGGTAAAACCCATGGAGCCGGAGATGCGGGTCTTGTTGGACCTGTACCCGAAGCTGCAGATATTGAAGAGCAGGGTCTGGGATGGAAAAGCAGCTTTGGTTCAGGAAAAGGAGGCGACACAATCTCCAGCGGATTGGAAGTCATATGGACGCAGACTCCCGCAAAGTGGAGTTTTTACTTTTTCGAAAACCTCTTTAACTTCGAATGGGAATTAACAAAAAGCCCGGCAGGTGCGCATCAGTGGGTTGCAAAAAATGCCGATATGGTCATGCCTGATGCCCATGACAAGTCTAAAAAGCATGCGCCAACGATGCTTACTACAGACCTTTCTTTGCGTTTCGATCCCGTTTATGAGAAAATATCAAGACGTTTCTATGAACATCCTCTTGAATTTGCAGATGCCTTTGCCCGAGCCTGGTTCAAGCTGACTCACCGGGATATGGGACCACGGTCACGATACTTAGGCCCAGAAGTACCAAAGGAAGAACTGATCTGGCAGGATCCGATTCCTGCTGTTGATCATGCATTGATTGATGAAAAAGACATTTCTGCCCTGAAAGCTAAAATATTAGCTTCCGGACTATCGGTATCACAACTTGTTTCAACTGCCTGGGCTTCTGCCTCTACTTTTCGAGGATCTGACAAACGTGGTGGCGCAAACGGTGCCCGCATTCGTCTTGCCCCGCAAAAGGATTGGGTTGTCAACAATCCTTCTCAGCTGAAGAAAGTTTTGGAAACCCTCGAAGGCATCCAAAAAGAGTTCAACAGTACTCAATCTGACGGTAAAAAGGTTTCTCTTGCAGACCTTATTGTTTTGGCAGGTTGCGCCGGTGTTGAAAAAGCTGCAAAAGATGCAGGTTTTGATGTAGCTGTCCCATTCACTCCCGGTCGTATGGATGCATCGCAAGAGCAAACCGATGTGGATTCATTTGCATTTCTGGAGCCGGCAGCAGATGGGTTTCGCAACTATACAAAAAAGAAGTACACCATATCATCCGAAGAGTTGTTGGTTGACAAAGCCCATTTGCTGACACTTACCGCCCCTGAAATGGCAGTTCTTGCAGGAGGGATGCGTGTGTTGAACACAAATTTTGACAATTCTGAACATGGCGTTTTCACGAAACGTCCTGAAATTCTTACCAACGATTTCTTTGTAAACCTGCTCGACATGAGTACGGTCTGGATGCCAGCATCTGAGACATTGCCAGGGCAGGAAGAGACATTTATTGGACATGATCGTAAAACGGGCGCACAAAAATGGACAGCAACCAGGGTAGATCTTATCTTTGGTTCAAACTCAGAGCTCAGAGCCCTTGCTGAAGTGTACGGAAGTACAGATGTTCAGGAAAAATTTGTTAAGGATTTCGTCGCGGCATGGAACAAAGTAATGAACCTTGATCGCTTTGATCTGGTTTGATTTTTTCAGTAATCCAAAAATTATAAAGCAGAAAAAGCACTTTTTGGAGTGTGACGATTTGAATTGGATTTGCTGGTTTTAGCATTGTTGAATCCGGAATGCAATATTCACTGCATTTGAATGCTTTAATAAATACATAGGATCTCTGGTTAAATAACAAGATAAATTCACAGAAATGACTGTTGATAAATACATTAAATCATTTCCCGAGAATGTTCAGATACTTTTGGAGCAGGTCAGAGCGACAATTAAAGAAAATGCACCTGATGCAGTAGAAAGCTTTTTGACCTTATCGGACGAATTGTAAGATTCAGAGTAGAAGAAAATCTGATGAAAAAACATAAGTAAACCCGTGCATCATTTGGCTCGTGCCGGTTTTTCCATTTATTATCAGGTGGCGTATAATTATTGAATTACATATCCGTTATTATAAGGGTCAATGCATCGGCCGGTGAATAATTATTCAATGAGTTATCACGTTTTTAATAAGGGTCTGCAATAAGTAGAGTCTGAAGGGCAAAAAGAAACGCTAAATGACAATTCGATTTTATTAAAGCAGAATTCTTCCGTTATACAATTCACAATGATTCACTAAATATGATATATATTTTATAAAATACTGAAAATAAGCGTATTAAGTTCTAGTCCTGATCATCCATCTGACTCTTGACCTTATTGGACAACCCGTCAGTCTTATCGTAATAGATCCTCTTGTAGAAAAAGAGAGCAGGAATATCGCCGCCAATCATCAGGGACAGAAAGTGGTAATGTTACCCGATGAGGGTAATCCGTTAACGTTTATTGCGAATGAACTGAAGAAGTCGAAGTATGATGAGATTCATCTCTATTTGCTAACAAAACCGGGATCGATAGTATTTGATGAAATGAATATTATTCCTGAAAACATTCAGGACTTTTCAGGTGACTTCAGTGAATGGAAGAGTATAACTAAACCGGAATTTAAAATACTAATACACTCTGAGGATCTGGCATCAGGGCAGGAAGGATTATTCCTTGTCAAAAAAATCACTGAGTTTACAGGCAGAGAAGTGATAGTTAAAAAATAACAGGGAATTATTGTAGTAATGAAATACGGATATATAATATTGTTTTTTCTGTTTCTTTCAAGCTATGCCGTCAAGGGTCAGCCTCCTGAAATAATATATCCGGCAACAGTTGTCTATGAAGGTTATTATGATGACCGTTCCTGGGGTCCATTAAATATAGGATTTAACTTTACTTTCTATGGGAATACTTACAATCGTTTTTACGTTACTTCAAACGGACTCGTTATTTTTGGTTCCGGCTCCACCGACTACACAGAAGATCCCATCCCTTTCGCTTCATCACCAAGTAACTTTGTTGCTGCTTTCTGGGATGATGTAGTTATAAATCCTTCTGGAAAAATACTATATACAACAATAGGTGCATCACCTAACAGAAAGTGTATTATCCAGTGGACCAATATGGGTTTCTATGCCAGCAACGTGCTTATGGGTACTTTCTCAGTCATTCTGTATGAGGGATCAAATAATATCCAGATTCAATACAGAAGCATTATCGATAACACATCTGCAAGATCCCATGGAAGTTCTGCTTCCATCGGCATAGAGAATTCAAACGGAACTTCAGGAATTCAGTATGCATACCATAATTCCACTGCAATATCATCTGAACAAGCCATACTGTTCCATCCGTCGGGTTTAACCTATATATTAAATTCATCTGCTGTTTATGATGGGGTATATCTGACCAAGAATATCAATCTGCCTGAGCCCGGAATACCAAAGCTGGTCAATCCCGCAAATAATGGTATAATCGGAACATCACAGAAGTTTGAATGGACAAGCTCAAGCAATGCCAGTTATTATACTTTGAAAATTTCAACCAACTCTGATATCAGCGGATCGTTTGATTATAATACTGGAACAAGTACAACTTACGATATTACAGACCTTGCTCTAAATACGACCTATTACTGGGCTGTTTTTGCAACAAATTCCACAGGGACAACCTGGTCGGAGATCTATCGGTTTACAACAAGTTCTTCTCCTCCACTGTCTGCTGTTCCCCAGACAATCTGGACAGATCAGGATGAAGAGACTGTTATCAGGCTTCAATATAATGGTGGTGATGAAAGTACAAAGACCGCGGTAATAATTACACTACCTTCGCAAGGTTCTCTTTATCAGTACAATAAAGGTCTGAAAGGCAACCAGATAACCAGTGTACCTTCCTCTCTGACCGATCCGGATCTGAATCTGATTTATCTTGCCGACGGAGCAGCCGGTAACGGTGCCGGAAATTTCAGGTTTTATATTCACGATAATACCGGTGATTCTCCTGCAGGGACAATTACAGTAAACGTAAGTCCGCCTGGGATCCCTAATTTTCTGCTTGCTGCCAAAAGCGGAAACATAGAGATACAATTCGATAAACCAATGGCTGATCCAACAGGAAAAGAGGATCAGTTTATTGTTACTGTAAACGGGACACCGGTAACTATCAGTGCTGTTTCATTAAAACCTGGTGATCCTTATAGCATTATAGTGACACTTGACACACCTCTTACAGGAAGTGAAACCGTTCTTATTTCTTATACCCAGGGAGACGTAGCGTCCGAATCGGGTGGATTACTGCCATCGTTTGTTGACCAGCCGGTAAATTTCATTATACAGACAGTTTCATTTACTGCTCTTCATGTGATGACTTATGGTGATCCACCTGTTACCCTTATTGCTTCTAGCATCAAGCGGATTACCTGTCACCTTTACAAGTTCAAATTCCAGTGTGGCGACTATCAGCGGAAACGTACTCACTGCAAATTCAACGGGGACAGCTGATATCACTGCCATGCAGAGCGGTAACGGAACTTATGCTCCTGCCAGATATATAAGAACTCTGACAGTGAACCAGGCTGATCAGACTATTACATTTCCGGCACCCGGGACAAAAACGTACGGGGATCCTGATTTCAATCTTGTTGCAACAGCCTCCTCAGGATTAATAGTCTCTTATGCGAGTGATAATCCGGCAGTTGCAACAATTTCAGGAGCAACTGTTCATATAACAGGAGCAGGAACTGCTGTGATAACTGCATCACAGGCAGGCAATAATCTTTACTATTCGGCTATTGATGTCACTGCAACAATTACTGTGAATAAGGCGGATCAGACTATTACTTTCGATGCAATCGTTCCAAGGACTTTTGGTGACCCTGATTTTAATGTCCCGGCATCAGCCAGTTCTTCCCTTAACATAGCTTTTACATCTGAGAATACCAATGTTGCAGTAGTTGCAGGAGGTCAGATTCACATAGTAAATGCGGGCACTGCAATAATAAAAGCATCACAACCGGGTAATCAGAACTTTAATCCTGCTCCTGATGTAACACAGACACTAACCGTAAACAAAGCCGCCCAGGTAATTACATTCCCGCCAATTGCCCCTGTTGTTTACGGAGTTGCAAGCTTCAATGCAGGTGCTTCATCAACTTCTGGGTTGACAATCAGTTACAGCAGTGACAACGTTTCGGTTGCTGAAATAATTAATGGTAAAATCAATATCAGGAGCGCCGGCAGTTCCAATATCACAGCCAGCCAGGCAGGAAACAACAATTTCAGCCCTGCAGAGGATAAAATGATAAATGTTACGGTTACCAAAGCTCACCTGACCATAACTGCCGACAACAAAACGAAGCCATACCTTTCGGCGAACCCTGTTCTAACATTTACCTGCTCGGGATTCGTTTATGGGGAAACTGTTACTGTTCTTGATTCACCTCCTCTGGCAAGTACACCAGCTTTAACAGATTCTCCGGCAGGAGATTATGTGATAACAATTTCAGGAGGAATTGATAATTGTTACGATATCACTTTTATTTCGGGAATACTGACAATTACTATGATCCCTCAGACTATAACATTTACTTCTTATCCGGACAAACTCCTGGTCACTGAAACCTTTCAGCTTGTTGCAGTTTCTACATCCGGACTTCCGGTATCCTTTGAAAGTAAAAACTCAGAGATAGCCAGTGTAACCGGCTCGACGCTAACAGGGATATCACGAGGAAATGCAGATATAAGAGCAATGCAGCAGGGTAACGAGAATTATTATCCTGCCGAGGATGAAATTACAGTTGAGGTAGTATCGACACATGAAAACATTATGTACCTCTTTACTCCAAATAATGATGGATTTAATGATTTCTGGGAGATACCTGAACTTGATTCTTACGGTAGTTGTGAAGTAAAGGTATATAACAGGTGGGGGAAACTCGTTTTTTCGTCAACCGAATACCATAATGAATGGGATGGTACTTCAAATGGAGCCAACCTACCTTCGGCAGCCTATTACTTCATTATAAAAACAGAAACTGCAGGAACTATTACGGGGACCCTAAATATCGTCAGATAAAAGTGGAATTACCATCATGAAAAAGTCAATAACAGCACTGATAATAATTCTCTTTCATGGGGTAATTATTGCCCAGCAGATGCCTCTTTCCGAGAACTACTTTATGGATAAATATGCACTCTCCTCATCTTACGCAGGTCATTTCAATCCTGCAGCTGTCCTTACAAGTTTCAGGTCTGACTGGAGCGGAATAAATGGCGGACCCAAAACCCTGAGGTTATCATATAGTGACATGTTCATGACAAATGCGGCATGGGGAGGAAAGATCATTTATGACAAAGCTGGCATCTTCGATCAGCTCTATGTTATGGGTACATATTCCTACAGCCTCAGAATTGTAGAAGAACATAAAGTACTGCTGGCTCTTTCTGCTGGTATTTATCACAATAAGATCAACTTCACTGATTATTACAACAACCCGAATTATAATATTGATCCTGTGATGACCCAGCAGGATATCTCTTCAAAACTGAAGTTTATGTCCGATTTTTCAGCTCTTTACCTTTTCAGGGGGATTGAAGCAGGCATAATGTTTGCCAATATTAATTTCGGAGATGCAAAATACGATGAAGTTGACGTAACATACAAACCTCTTGCCAATTACCAGTTGCATGCTGCGTATTCCTTCCTGATAGGCGACCGCTGGAATATTAATCCCCTTTTATATTTCAGGGGAGGGAAATACATTGCAGGTCAGATTGGTATAGCTTCGATGGTAAAGTATCAGAACAACATCTGGGGAAGTCTCTCATTCAGAGATCCCGGGATATGGGGTTTTGGATTTGGTGCAAATATTGCAAAAGGCATAAGATTCTCTTATAACTTCAATTTTGCTTCATCGGTGGCGCTTAATATTTATAATAACCACGAGATAGCATTAGGTGTAAATATAAAGGATCTGGTGAAAAAAACTCAAACAGCCGAATAAGTTCAATATGAAATAAATATCTTTTTTGAGCACCTCTTTGTTCCTGACAGGAAACTGACAATATAAACTCCATTTGTTAAACCGGGATTTAGCTCATAATAGCCAGGTTCATAGTATTTTTTAATCAGGGGTACCTGTCCGGTGAGATTCGATATAATTAAAGTACCTTCCGTTGCCGGTATAGTATTGATTTCTAATTTTAGAATACCGTGGGAGCAGTAAACGCTGAAAAGATCATCACCGGCATTATAATCAGGGATTCCGGTTCCCAGGTTATGGAAGTTCAGAAAAAACCTGTTTTCATATTGACCTGTTATCATGTCGAGCCTGTAATCGTTACCGGAAGTCAGTTTCTGCTCTGTTTTAGCAACAATATCGGAAAGAAAGATTTCCATATCTGCCAGACTTCCCTCTAATGTTTGGATCTTAAAGATGAGATTTCCATCCCTGTTAATCTTAAGACCAAGAGGAACCTTGTACAGTGTATCTGAGATTACAGGTAGAGCACAAATTGAAAGTTTCACTCCATCAGGTCCGACAGCATATATATTTGGGACCATAAAATCCGTATTCATGAGTTTAAGAGCGTCAAGCTGACCATCGAATTTGTCAGTGGCTTTATCATCAAAGTATATAACAACCGGATCAACCGAGACCGTGTCATCTGAAAATTCAGCAGTAAGCCGGATCAATGATCTTGAATCAATATCTGATTTTGTTAAAGGATGAGTCAGATCTGTTACCCTCACACTATTATCCATGGCCAGAGTTCCTGTCACAGGCCAGGTACCATCAGAAACATGAACGAAAAAACCCTGCATCGACGGGATCAGGTTTGTAGCCATTCCGTTGCTTGAAACTCCATCTGCGTAAGTAACATAAGTACCTCCATACTGATCAGTAGTACTCGTTTCAAAGTAATAAAGAGCGTTGTCAATATTGATTTTTGTCCATCCTGATGGTGAATCCCAGTCGATCGGAGAGGGGTATGGATTCCCGATAAGGTTAAATCCCTGGCTATAAGTATTATTGTGGTTATAAAGAGTTGCTGACTGGCTTCCATTGTTGACAACTCCTGTTACATCAAAAACAATCGGAGTTTCGGTATCGCCGAAGTTGACAGCATATCCCTGCAAAGGATTTAAAACTCCGGCAGGATCAATGTAGGTAACCCAGCCTGAAGTTGTACTGCTTTCATTATACATGTAAAATGCTGGAAAAGGATCGGCAAGTTTCATATTATCACTAAACTCGAATACAGTAGCCGCCTGAAAGGGGGAACTTAAATATTTATACCCGAAACCTGAAAAAAGATACCTTTGCATTGTAACATTTCCGTTGACCTCTCCTGTTCCGCTGCCATCGATAATCGCAGTCTGAGAATCTGAGGAAAGGAGAGTTAAATTCCCATTTGCATTGAATGTGCCGTTGCATAAGAGGATCCCGCCTAATGACTGCCCGGGTGTGGTTATTGTTGTTGTGCTGCCCGGATCAACAATGATATTATTATAAGAAATTGGTGTCGTACCGTTTAGCAGATGGGCGTTTCCGGAAAAAACAACAGTACTGTTCTGGTTAATCCAGGAACCGTTATTTGTAACATTTCCCTGAAGAACAATATTACCGGCGGGTGCCAATAAAACTGTTCCGGAGGAGATTGTAAGGCCCTGACCTGATCCGGACTGATTCAAAAGAAGGAGCAGGGCAGTTATCATGACGCCTCTTTCCAGATTTATAAATTTACTTTTCAGTATCATATCAGGAGAATTGATTGTTGGATCATTGTTTCATTGATTTAATAAACCATGAGGCTATTCAGTGTGTTGTATAACCACTGGACATCCTGAAACCTGATTATATCACCACTTTGTGAAGAGGTGGCAAACAATTCCAGATAATCATTCTTTCTCATATCGGGGATATAAATAACTGTTGAAAACTGAAACGGCTGGTTAGCTGTTACTATACGAAGATCAGTCTCTCCATACCGGGTGCCGGTAACTCCGTTTTTGACAATGGCAATTGTTATGCGAACATTACTATTATTTGAGGTAATGTTGCCGGTGATGATTGCCCATGCATCAAGGAGATAATCAGTCTGATAGGTGATTCTGTTGTTATTTACAATCCACTTTGTGGTATAAAAGGATGTATTGGTCCAGTTGGCCTTATAGAATGTTCCGGCGGTTGTTACGGTTGTTGTGGATACATTATTATTAACATTTATTTTGCAATGCGGATTCTTATTCTCGGCTCCTGCATTGTTATTCAGAAAAACATTTGCATCCCGGCCATCTGCACGTGCGAAATCAAATCCGCTGAAGAAAGTTCCCTGGTTATTCCAGGCATTATTTGTAATAAAAATTGAATTAAAGGATGTGAATGTGGCAGGGGTATAAATAACACCGATATCACTTCCTGATATGGTATTATAAAAAGTACAGTTCAGAATGGAGATGGTTTCAGATATGCCCGACAAAAGGTTGATACCTTTTCCGCATTGAAGGAAATCCGATTCCGAGATTTTAAACGAACCACCGCTCTCCGTTCCAGCAGCTATTTCTATTCCTGCCCCGGGACAATCCTCAAAATCAACATCAAAAACCCATAGATCATTATTACTTGTGGAGACAATTGCTTTATTAAATCCCGTGAAATAAGCATCTTTTACTTCATGATAGGTTCCGCTTCCGGTGAAATTCAGTGCATTATTTCCCATGGCATTAGAAAAAGCTTTAAAGGTGAGCATCTTAAAGTAGCACTCAGTCTGACAATCGAACATGGGGCTCCCCGAGACTCCTGAAGTAGCATCGATTTCCGTTTCACCGAAGGAAATTCCCTGGAAAGTGACAGGAAAAGGGAGGTCGATGGTTTGAGTTGCATCGATCTCATGAATTTCACCGCTAAGACGGACTACTGTCGGTCCGCTCATATGCAAATTAAGGAATTCAATTACCTCAGGTATGGTAGTTAAAACTTCCGTTCCGGGAAACATCAAGCAGATTGTCCGAAAGTGTCTCTCTGTTCCTTGTGATCCAGTTACCCTCCCAGGCAATATAAGTTTGTCCCCGCCATCGGGTAAGACTGGTTCCTGAAAGTCCATCAATAGTAGCCCCAGAATTTCCTTCAATTGTAACCAGATTAAGATATGTCCCGATATTTTTTACGGTAATTGACAAACCATTATCTTCACTTGTAACCACCGGGAGGGTAAGTGTTATATCACCGGAAGCAAGTACTAATGTTTCGGACTTTAATAATGTGGCATCGGCCGATTTAGTGGCAGGAGTATCGGAAACATTAAAATATACCCATTTACTCCCATTCCAATAGTAAAACCCGTCAGGCACCGATCCTCCTGTACTGTAAACGAGCATTCCCGGAGGTACGGGATCAGTTAACGGGTCAGGCTGACCGAGGCTGACAAGTGCAACCCGCGGGATCAGCAATCCTCTGTTGAGGCTTTCAAGCTCCAGCAGTGAATTTACATTCATTGTCATATCAACCCCGTCAGTGATCTTTACCTGACCATGGGAAATGACAGAAAATCCAGATAACAAGATTGTTATAAGGAGCAGGGACAACTTATTTGAATTCATTTTTATAGGCAGTATTTAATATTAATTATCCAGACTTTCACTTTAGATAATTCCACATCAAAATAACACCTGTCACCACTTCTGACAGTATCCACTTTCAATTATTTCGCGGTTTAATAGGTTTGATATACTTTTTGTTACCCGGATAAATTTCTTATAAGGCGAATCCATAATACTTTTTACTTAATTTTGCCATTAATCTCATCTATAAGAAACTTATGAAAAGAATTCCTTTCTATGCGTTTATAGGGCTTTGCCTTATTGTATCGTGCAGACAAAATTCTGTGACCTTTAATCCTTCTTTCAGACTCGAACCGGCAGAAAAGGTCAGGTTCAATTCATTTGTCGACTGTAATATGGCAGAGGCCTGGATAGGCGATACTTTCAGGATTTTTCCCGGGAAATATGGTGAAGATCCTTTGTGGGGCGATGCCAAAGATCTGAAATTTGCAGATGGAGCAAATGCTGATGAAGCCTTCAGAAGCGGTCCTGAGGATTTTACAGCTCCTGTAATGCCTGAGAATGTACCTCCGGGACAAGTGGGTTTACATGGTGCGGTGTGGTTCGAGACTGTTTACCAGGATCCGTCGGATAAAACTGGTAAGACCCTTTATGCCGTTTATCATAATGAAAACTACCCTTCTACACTGCCTTACGATTCCATTACCGGAAAAGGTTATAAAAATGAAAAATGGCCGCAGGGTCTGCGTGGTCCCGAAAGTCCTGCAGCAGTCTGCAGGATAGGGATCATGAAATCAACCGATGGCGGAAGAAGCTGGGCAAACAAAGGTATTTTCATCGAGGACCTTAATGCGAGATTAATCCTGAAACCTCATAATACATCAAATACATTTGCAGGCGGAGTGGGGGATCCTTCTGCTGTAGCAAGCGGTGATTACCTTTATCTCTTTTACGGTGAATACGGCTACCCGGGGATATATGATGAAGCCACATACGAAAGAAAAACTGAATGGAGCGGACAATGTATAAGTATAGCACGGATAGCACTAAGAGATCTTGATAATCCCGAAGGCAAAGCTCTCCGATGGGACGGTAACAGTTTCACAGTTCCCTTTGACAGTGCAGGCAAACCGGTGGCGTCATTACAGATACCTGTTGAAGATGGCGGCGGGCCTGCTTCATCACCAGACGGAGGATTTCACTGGGGACCATCGGTAAGCTGGAATACATATCTGAATTGCTGGGTGATGCTTATGGGGAAAGTGACCGGACCATCCTGGCTGGGAAGCCAGGTTTATATTTCATTTAATAAGAATCTCGATTTTACAGCACTGTCAGCTATCACAGGAGTGGTCAAAACCGGTTTTGTTGTTCGAAAAACCTGGTTATACTCTCTGGTACCCATCACTTCAGCCATTGAATACAAAAGAAGATATTGAGAACAGATATACATGTCTGCGACTTGGTAAAAGGGCAAGGTTCTTCGTGAAAAGCCTTAAAGCCAGGAGGTGATGAATACAGCTCAGAATATATAATTGAGTTTAAAAAGAACTAATAATCAAATGCTTCTCTAATCAGTTCAAGACTTTTTGGAACAGCTGTCAGGGGATCTTCATTGCCTTCAAATTCGATTGAGACATACCCCCTGTAGTTAATCTTTTTAAATATTTCAGCTACACGATTATAATCGATTTCGAGCGTGTACCACTTACCTCCGCCGAAATAGGTCTTGGCCTGGATAAGAAATGTCTTTGGTGCCATCATCTCAAGCTGTTCATATTGATTTTCAAGGAAATTGCCGGTGTCGGAGGTTATCTGCAGCCACGGGGAATTGATTGCATCAACAATTCTCAGAACACCTGCAGCTGTTCGTCCCAGACCCCAGTGATTTTCAAGACCGAGAACCACCCCACATTTCTCTGCAGTTGAAATGGTCTTTCCAATAGAATCGATAACCCATTCAAAACCCTGATCATCAGTATAACCGGGAAGATTTGGTTCGATTCCTTTGTTTGCCATCAGATCGTCAAATGATTTTGTGGTATTCCACCTGCCTGTGTTCAGACGCATAGTCGGTATCCCAAGCTGGTAAGCAAGCTCAATCTGATGTATTGTCTTTGCAATTTCTGCATCTCGAGTTGCCTTATCGGGAAAAACAAATGCCTGATGAGTCGAAAACCCCATTATATCAAGCCCCGCATGAAATGACTGGCGTTTCAGTTTCTGAAGATAGCTGTTCTCTTCCGATTGCATCTGCTGCAGAAGGAATTCTATTCCGTCGAAACCCATAGAGGCAGCTTTTTCAATACAATCTTCGATTGGAGAGTTTTCTTTTGGTCCGTTAAACTGCCAGAAGGAATATGTCGATACTCCGATCCGATTTCTGCTGGTCTTTTTTGGTTGTGCTTCCGGTGTAACTGCCGGAGACTGATTCCCGTTGGTATATGAAATTCCAAGACCCGTTGCTGCAGTTACAAGAGCAGCTTTCTGAATAAATGAACGACGTGATGAATGCATTGGAGTTTTTGTTTTAAATGTAATATTTTTCAATGTGTCGCTAAATGGATATTCTTCGCTTCGCTCAGAATGACAAACGTTTGGGAGGTAGGAGGCAGGAAGTTGGGTTGGAGGCCAGACTCCAACACTGTTGCGGACGCAGTAGGAAGGTAAATCTCTTTCTCAATTCAATTATTATCCCCTTTATTGATAAACAATTTATCTTTTCAGGTGTTATTAAAAGAAAATATTAATTCAACCCTCTGAAACAATGAAAAAAATGAATTCTGTTGTACATTTTGAATTACCGGCTGGCGATACTAAAAGGATGGCTGATTTTTATACAGGTGTATTCGGCTGGGATGCTCATTTTCTTGGACCTGAGATGGGTTATTATGTTACTGTCAGTACTACAGAGACTGACGAAAACAACATGGTTAAAAACCCTGGTGCAATAAACGGAGGTTTGTATCCCCGGAATGAATCTATGGGGGCTGTACATCCCTCGCTTGTAATTGCTGTTGATGACATAAACGCTTCAGCAAAACAGATAACCGAAGCAGGAGGAAAACTTCTTGGTGAACCGATGGATATTCCGGGTATTGGCAAATTCGTTTCATTCGAAGATACCGAAGGTAACAGGCTCAGCATACTTCAGCCCCTTATGAAATAAGTTAGTATCCTGACTTGTTACCTGTTAATATTATAATCCGTATATCGGTTTTCGAGCACAGCAGTTCTTGAATTTCTTTCCGCTCCCGCATGGGCAAGGGTCATTGCGTTCGGGTATCGAAGGTTTTAATACCTGATTTTCTTTGTTCCTGATCCAGTTCATTATATTTGCCGGAGGACGCTTATTTTTAAGCTCTTCTGCCATGAATTTCATGTATGGTTCAACATGGCTGAAAAACATCTTGTAACCCTCACAGAGGTAATTCAATCCTGGCTTTCCATCAGGAGTCAGTAAAAACCTGTGCTTAGGACATTCTCCGTGGCAGGCATACCGGACATTACACTTTAGGCAATACGTAAGGCAATGTATTCCTCTTGCCGACTCCAAAATCAAACTGTTTCTGGGATTTTACCAGGTCGATAAGCGGCGTTTCAGTTATATTGCCAAGAAAATATTCAGGATATACAAAATGATCACATGAAAACAGGTCCCCGTTATGTTCCATCACAAGAGCATCACCGCAGGTGTCATTAAAGACGCATAAACCAGGATTCTCACCGACATAGTTGGCAAGGGTCGCATCAAAGATCTGCACATAATATTTTGCCACATCATTTCTTACCCATTCATCGAAGATAGTCACTAGGAATTTTCCGTAATCCATCGCATCAACAGACCAATCTGTAACTTCCACATTTTGTGAATGAATAGGCGCTATCAACTGAAGCTTTTGTTCAGTTCCTGAATCAGCCTGAATTTCAACAACCGAAAGGAACTGCATAAAACCGCTTCCGATCTTTTTAAGGAACCGGTAAGTCTCCGAAGCATAATGAACATTATAGCTGTTAACTGTGCTTAGCGTATTAAACTCCACATTATACCTGTGTAAAAGTTCAATACCGTTCATTACCTTTTTAAAGGTTGGCCGGCCCGAATTGGTCTTTCTGAAATGGTCGTGATTATGTTCTGTACCATCAATTGAGATACCAACCAGTATATTATTGTCAATAAAGAATTTACACCAATCATCATTCAGCCTTGTTCCGTTTGTCTGAAAAGCATTTTCAATCGTTTTATTGCCGCGGTATTTATTCTGGAGTTCGATGGCCTTTTTGAAAAAATCCAGACCCATCAGTGTAGGTTCACCGCCCTGCCAGGTAAAAGTAACATTGGGAACCTGATGCGCATTTATGAATTGTCTGGTAAATTCCTCAAGCATATCATCCGACATCTTCAGTTCCCCTGACCCATGGTAGAGTTTCTTCTTCTCAAGGTAATAGCAGTAGGTGCAATTAAGGTTACATGACGGGCCAGCCGGCTTCAGCATTACATGAAAGGCATTCGGCCTTTTCAGTTTAAGTGCATCGGTATATAGAAGATTCGGTTTCATATTTAATAATCAGCCTAAAAGTAATAAAAAAGGGGTTACGGCGTAACGAACATAACGGCATAACGGAATAATTGCATAATTGAATAACAGTTCTTAAGCTGTGAGCAGTTCGGAAGCCGGTGTATACCTGTAGGTTATAACGCTAAATTGCTCATGCATACGAATATCCGGGATCACTGTCAAGAGCAAGTTGAACCTCTCTTTTTGCAGCTAAAGGACTCAAAGGTCACACGAAGTCGCACGAAGGACTTTATTGACTTCACCAGGTTGAAGTTAACTTCTCGTATATTCGGGATGTTGATTTAC
>CAVRYU010000003.1:0-333532 GCA_963725585.1 uncultured Bacteroidales bacterium
TTAAAATAATAACGACAAACAGGTCAGCCCTCCATCCATCTTTCTGAATTCTGACATGTCAAGCTCAATAATGTTATACCCAAGTTCAACGATCTTCTTTTTTGATTTCGGAAATCCTTTGGGGATCAGCAGGAAATCATTTACCTGCAGGCAATTGGCGGAATAGCTCTCTTCCTGATCTGTAATGATGATCCCTGTAGAGCCGATCATTGAAAAACCTTCTGCCGATATGAAATTGGCTTTCCCCAGATAGGCAATCCCGGATTTAAGGTGGAGACCCAACCCAACTACTGTTTCTGATGCAGTATAACCGTATTTTAAAAGTATTGCTGACAGCTGCCTGGCACCCTCCCTGTTCGTTCTTCCGGAGATCCCGATGAAGAAATGATTCTCCACTCTCAAAACATCTCCTCCATCGAGAGTGCCGGGAAGCTTTATGGTCTCTATCTTCCTGAACTCAGACAGGGTCTCTGAAATTTCAGCTTCTTCTCCCCTCCTTGATGCGGCTCCGGGTCTGGTAATTACTGCCACTTCACCGGTGATAATCGCAGTATCTTCTACAAAACAACCATCGGGATATCTCTCATCAGCATCCAGAACTAAAAGCTCCAGACCGCACCCTTTCAGTGCATCACAATATGCTGAATGCTGTTCAAGGGCTTTTTCAAAATCGGGTTTGCCCAGATTTGAAGTCGTAATTCCTTCAGCGAAATTTCTGCCGGGTCTACGGACAATTGCTTTTGTATACATACCTGGTTATGGGCCTATAGTTTGAAAAATAGTTAGCGGTGTGCGCTTACTTCTTACTATTCATATCCCACAACACGTTCACAATCATCCATTTCCCTCCGGCTTTCGAGAGGTGGAGGTAGTCGAAGAAGCCATATTTGGCATTCCATGTTTTTGCGCTGGCATTTGTTCCTTCGATATCCAGGATTTTTATTTCCGGGGCAAGCTCTTTGCCGGGAGTCAGATCCTGCATACGTACTCCCTTTGCATTTCCAAGAGCTGATGCACATAGTAGAGAACGGCTCATATCCTGGGCAAAAACCATTTCTCCGGCAACAGCTACTCTCCGTTTTGATAGTTCAGGTGAAACAGCATTCTGGATGCGTTCCACATTTCCCGTTGCCCATCCTTCTATATAGTCGGTAATAGCCTTTTTAATTGCAAGGGTATCCTCCTTTGTCTGTCCTGATATTGGAAGAGTGAGTACTACAGCAAGTATTAAAATCATTTTTTTCATTTTGATCCGGTTAAGTGATTACTAATTCAGAATGAGATAAAAGATCTGATATAAAGTTAAACATTGAAATTATAAGTGACTGCGTCAGGCGTAAAGTCGGGGGCGCCAAATGTAAAGCGGGGCCGTTACGCCTTTTTAGCCCTAAGATACTGCACCGGCCAGGTCACATCCTCACCCAGCTCCCTTGCCGCATTAAGTGCGAAATACGGATTTCTCAGCAGTTCCTTTGCCAGAAGAACAAGATCGGCCTTCCCTTCCTGAAGAATTGATTCAGCCTGACCTGCTGTTGTGATAAAACCTACCGCACCGGTAAGAATTCCTGTTTTCCTGACAGCATCTGAAAACGGGACTTGATACCCCGGGGCCACAGGAATTATTGCATCATGAATATTACCTCCTGAAGAGCAATCTATCAGGTCAACCCCCATATCTTTCAAAATGCGAGCCAGTTTTAAACTCTCCTCCAGCGTCCATCCTCCTTCAGTCCAGTCAGTTGCAGAGATGCGGACGAACAGGGGATTTCCGGCCGGCCATTCCTTTCTCACTGCATCGGTGACCTGCGTTAATAAACGAATCCTGTTCTCAAACGAACCACCATACTCATCACTCCTGTTATTACTTAGTGGAGAAAGAAATTCCTGCAAAAGGTATCCGTGTGCACTATGAATTTCAATAACCCTGAATCCTGCAGCCAGTGCTCGTCCTGCAGCTGATGCAAAACCCGAGATCACCTTTTGTATACCTTCTTTGCTCAGTGGTTCAGGCGCCCTTTCACCGGCAAGAAAAGGTATATTTCCCGGGGCAACGGTTTGCCACCCTCCATTCTGTTCATCGAGCTGATGTCCGCCGTCCCAGGGCACCGCACAGGAGGCTTTTCTTCCTGCATGGGCGATCTGGATAGCTGCAATGGCACCCTGCGAATGGATAAAATTTACAATTCTTTTTAATCCGTCGATATGTTCATCGCTCCACAGGCCAAGATCGCCGGGAGTGATCCTTCCCTCCGGCGAGACTGCAGTAGCCTCGGCAATGACCATACCCACGCCGCCTGAAGCCCTTGTTCCGAGATGTACCAGGTGCCAGTCAGTTGCAAAACCATCCGTTGATGAATACTGGCACATTGGAGAAGTGACTATCCTGTTTTTCAGGGTGATGTTCTTTATCGTGAGAGGAGAAAATAGTTTAGACATAGGAGGAGTATTTCTAAAACATTATTGAATTCCCCGAAGATAGTCAGAATTGGTTCGAAGATCCTCAAAATGCTACAAATCACTTCCCGGTCTCTATAAAATAAATGTATATGTATATTTAAGCAGAATTGATTTGTTATTAAAAGCAGGGAGCCTTGGATTTTCAAGATCTCTGTAAGTATTCCTGCCTTCATTGAAAACTATATAGAAATCATTCCCTTCACGCGGATTATACCGTAATCTGATATTTGATGTCAGATTATTTTCAGTACTGTTATATTGCACAAATGAGCTGACAGAAAGGGTAGTGGTAAACATGAACAGGGCCTTTAACCTGGCTATATTCCCAATAAAAACCTGATCGCGCCCATGGAATTTTGCTTGATTATACTCATAAGCAAGACCCAGTTGCAATGAAGAACCTATATTCAATTGAGGTTCCATACCAATTGTAAGGAGATTACCATCATAGAAACCTCCTGCAAAAGCATCAATATTCATTATAAGCCTTTTTGATGCGGAGGTGTGAAGATGTGTTACAAATTGCGAGAAATTATATTTCCCTGCAGGGACGCTTGCATCCGCTGATATGCTGAATTCCTTATCAACATTTTCATAATCATTCGTTACTCCAACCATTCCGTTAAATCCGGATTTGAAATTGAATTTGTATGCCAGTTCTGTTTGCGAAGACTGGCGGTCATTTGTCGGATTATTTACATATACCTCCTCATTCAATTCAAATTTATGGCTGATAAGAGGTGAGCTTCCGCCTGGCAGCCATCCATACTGAAGGCTTCCTGCATAGAAAGAATAATCTTTCCTTTGCTGGAATCCTATGGCGGGATTAAAATCTTTACCGCTCCTTGTATATGTAAAGTCATAGCCCAGTCCTTTATTGTTGAATCTTTTCCAGTTCATAAATATCCTGGACGGATCCAATGAAAAGATATTGTTTGAAGCCCCTTCAGACATAACCTGCGCTAGCTTGATGTTCAAATAATCATTCTTAAGTATCTTAAATATTCCGTCAATACCGTATGATGTGTTATAGGTACCATCCATTCCCAACCTCGATGTAATAATTCCTCCAACATAACTGTTGTTGTTGATTACCTGACGGCGAAGTCTCAGAACGCCGAAATTTTCTGAAGGAAGACTGTTTTGTGCAGGATCTGACGGATCAAATGACCGGGATTGAAGATCGAGGAACCCTATATCCCATTTACCAGCCATTCCGGTTATCCTTCCACCGCCAAGTATTGGGACCTGTTCACCCTTAGAAAGGCCAATCTTTCTGCTGTAAAACATGTTGCTTTTTCCCTCAAATCCGAAATTGAAAATGCTGGACCTCTCCTGAAAAAAGGTTCTTTTTTCCGGGAAATAGAGAGAAAAACGGGTCAGGTTGATCTCTTCATCATCAGCTTCAACCTGAGCAAAATCCGTGTTAACAGTGACATCCAGGGTAAGATTATTTGTTATCCCGTATTTTGCATCAAGTCCGGCATTCAGCTTTGGACTCCCGTTCATTTTATATGCTGTTTCTGATTCATTCAAAGCATAATCCTGCTGATAGCCTGTCAATGCATAAGGAGTAATATAAAACGGTTTTTTCGAATGGATCCCTTCAAATACCGCTTCGTCAGCTTTTGACGGGCGGTAAGGACTGTAATCACCCCAGTCAGGCGGAATGGCAGGATAAATGTCCACCTCATTTTTATGAGCTATCCTTCTGAAACATATCAGCCCCATAATGACCTTCCCGTCTTCTTCTTTAAACCTCATACTGGAGAAGGGAATTCTCATTTCCAGGTACCAGCCATTTGGATCTTTTGTGGTTTTCACATCCCAGAAAGTATTCCAGCTGTCATTGAATGGAAGGTTTCTGGGATTTGATGAGATTGCATCATTTAATACTGTCAGGTCATTCCTGAGTCCGCTTGGAGTTGTTGAAAATACAAGGGCGTTTTCTTTATCATTAAATGAGTCAAAGACAAGAGTCAGAGACTCGTTGCTGTTTGACCCCTCATCACGTTTCTTTGAAGTTACCAGCATCTTTGAGGCTTCCGAGTCAAACAACCTGGCACCTACATATATGTATGTATTATCATAACAAATCATAACCTCGCTTTTTTCGGTCGGCTGATTTCCGTAAGTAGGCGTATGCATGACCATGGGCAGGAGTTTAACATTCTGCCAGCAGGGATCATCAACTGTCCCGTCAAATTTTATTTCACCCTGAATTCTTGTAATAGTAAGCAACTCCTGTGACTGTGCAGTCAATATTGAAGAAATGATCGCTGCAAATAATATACATTTCTTTAGAATTACTGTTCTCATGTGATAGTTTATTAATTTATCTGCCTGTTAATTACTTCAAAAAATTAAATTCATTTGAAGCAAAGCTAAAAGCTGAGAAATCGTAAGGCTGAAAAACTTAAATGAGATAGCTGAAATGTGAGTTGAAGTGACTGATATGCAGGTTGAGTTATGATCTGATTATCTGAGATCCCTGTCAGTTCTGTCAGGGTTTCAGTTTTAAGTATTTTATTTCCCGATTGAAAACCAGGTTTTAAATTCGGTAACTTTAGCCTTGCTGACAATTATCTTTTCCGGAGTTTGCACCTTCAGGTTGATAGAAAGTTTACTGTTAAACCAGAAATCAAGATCCTTAACCGCTTTCCTCGAGATAATGAACTGCCTGTTGGCACGGAAAAACTGTTCCGGATCAAGCATACCCTCCAGTTCGTCAAGGGTACCTTCCATGCTATATGCCTTACCGTCAAGCGTGAAAACTTTGACCACTCCATGATCGATATAAAGATAACCTATATCATCGGCTTTCAGCGGCATCAGTTTGTCCCCTTTCACCGGAATAAGGAAATTGGATTTGTATGCTGAACTTTTCTTGAAATATGATATCAGGTTCTTCAATTCATTATCTATAAATCCTGATGTCCTGGAAAACCTTTTAAGCTTATCAAGAGAACGCTTGACATCAAAAATATCGAGTGGTTTAAGAAGGTAGTCAATACTGTTTACCCTGAAAGCCTTCAATGCGTATTCATCATAAGCAGTCACGAAAATTACCGGGCAGTCAACCTGCACTCTATCAAAAATCTCAAAAGCCAGCCCATCGGCAAGATGAATATCCAGGAAAAGAAGATCTGGTGGATCATTGTTCCTGAAATATTCAATTGTTGAATTAATGCTGTCAAGGCTGTTTATTGTATTAAATGATCCCAGATCCTCAAGAATCTTCCTTAGATTCTGTGCAGCAAGAATTTCGTCTTCAACTATTAAAGCCTTCATTTTTTGATGGATTTATAAGAGGCAGTTCGACCCTGAATTCATTGTTTCTGTTTGAAATAGTTATATCCTTTCCGGCAAGATACTGGTATTGTTTTGAAAGATTTGAAAGCCCGATTCCTGAACTGAACTCTTTTGATACTCTTTCCTGGATAGGATTGGTAACTACCAGGTTTTGATCGGCAGTGGTCCCGATCTTTATCGTAAAAGGTTTCTTATTGCTGATTTCGTTGTGCTTGATTGCATTTTCAATAAGGATCTGGATAGCCAGCGGCGGAAGTCTGTAGTTTTTAAACCGGTCGTCAACCGAGGTTTCAACCCTTAAACTGGCTCCATACCTTATTTTCACAAGATGCAGGTATGATTCAGCCACTTCCAGTTCCTCATAAAGACTTTTCGACTGAGCATCAATGCTGCTTAAGGTGTATCTGAGCACAAGGGAAAGATGACTTATATAAAGCTTGGCATCTTTTGCATCCTGATCTATCAGCTCCCTGAGTGCGGTAAGGGAATTAAACAGAAAATGCGGGCTCATCTGATTTTTAAGAGATTCATACTGACCAAGCAGTTTCTCATTTTTCAGCTTTTCGTTTTCAATTTTAACAGACTGTTTGTCATAAATAGTTTTTATAAATATGATTCCTCCGATGACAATTGTGACTATTAAAAGATCACGAAATGAGTGAATCAAATTAAACATGTTTGCATCAGGTTCTTTATAAATTAAATGTTTTAAACCAAAAAATGCTTCGGTTAAGACAGTAACCGATACAACCGTTAGTATAATCGCAACCGAAATTCGTTTTGCATTGAGATGCCGGTTACTGTCTAACGGTCTTAAAATAAAATAGTTGATAATGAATGTAATAAAAGCTACCAGTGAGCTTATCAGCACTTGACTTATAACAACGCCAGGCCTTAAATCACGCGCACTAACTCCGGTACTTTCTGAAATAAGCCCGAATCGTAGCATTATACTATTAAAATGTATAAGGATTCCCAATACCAGGGATATGATTAATACAACACCTAAATAGTTCAAAAACTGTTTTGTTTTCATAATTCAAAGATACATCACTAAATAAACCACATAGGACAAAAGAGTTGAAATGGTAAATACAGCAACTGAAACTATCAAAATGATGGTTGAAATTGGCGTCGGTCGACGGAGAAAACCTAAATTATGCATAACCGCAAAACTGTTTCTAAAATAAGACAATAATTCTCTTATAAAGTACGCTATATAGCTGAGTTTATGATTATGAAAGTATTTCCTGAAATTATAGGAAGGTTTATTGTTTTGTTAGTTGTTGTATGCCAGCTGATTATTGCTTCCTGCTCCAGTGGACTTTATCCTGAACAATCTTTTCAGAATATCGAAAGCAAAGCCGACAGGAAAAAGCTTAACGATTTCCTGACTGCGGGCATTGAAAAAGGTATAAATACTCAAACTGCCAGTGCAGATAAAATCATTGAAACCGCTGAAAAATACCTTGGTGTGCCTCATTGTATGGGCGGAACAACAATGAAATGCATGGACTGTTCCGGATTACTTGTAACGGTTTTTGCCCGACTTGGTATTAACCTGCCCCATAACTCGGAAGAACAAGCCAGGTATGGTAAAATAATAAACCGGATGGATGAACTCAAAAAAGGGGACCTGGTCTTTTTCATCAGAACATATGAAACACATCACTTTATTACCCATTCAGGTATCTATGCCGGGAATAATAAATTTATCCATGCTTCTTCCAAAAAGGGTGTGATAATCACTTCAATAAATGATCCATGGTGGAACCAAAAGTTTATTTTCGGAACAAGGGTTTTAAAGTAGGATTCCGACGTGGATCATTCGGTCTTATTAGTGTTGCAAAACCGCATAACAAAATTAACCCCAGGTGGTCTGATGAATAGGTGAACTGAATTCTGTATTTAAGCCGTTTCCATTATTTGAAAAAGGATTAAATTGATTTTTATGCAAAGAACCTATAACTTTACAATCCTTCTGTTGAACATATAAGAAAAAATTAGAAAATATGAATAAAAGTCATCCGGAATGGTTGCAATAAATGAAGACCTTATTCAAAAAGTATTTGCTGAAATGGTGGGGTATCGTTCCTCTCTTGCGAAATACCTGCCGGATAAAGATGAAGAAGAGGATGTTGATTTAAGGATTATTGCTGATCTGGTAATTAAAAACTTCCCATGGCCGGTCGGAGTAGAGCTCAGAAGACTGTTTTCAGGTTCGATGCGTCAATCCAGGACGGTTGAGACTCGATCAGATATTCAAGACAATCGAAAGGACAATCCAGTTTGTGAGCTTTATAATGGTCTGCCAGGTATGGAACGATATAACTAAAAATAAGCTGACTCTGCCTGACCCGGTTAAAAAGGAATTTGCCGACAGGTTTACTGTTCTTACAATGGGTAATTTCTGCTGGCTTATAAGAACCCTGGCTACTACCTACTCTGAACAAAAATTAGTATGGTTCCTGCCCGAAATGAGTGAGAAGTTCGATAAGAAGTTTTTTACTGCTCTCGATTTCTGGGTGCCTGAAAGAAATGATATCGGCCATTATCAGATCAATCTCGGTGAGGCGGAGATTGAAAAAAGGTGTGTCGAATATGAGGAAAGGCTGACAATGATCCTTCAACATATCTCCTTTTTTGCAAGATACAGGCTTGTATCTGTAAGGGACATAAAAGTTATTAAGCCCAAGATACATGAAGCAAAATTTCATCATATTCTTGACCTGCTGAACAGCTCAGATTCCGATTTCAAAGGTGAAGAGATCGATGAGACAAAATTCTCCGACAGCCAGTCTGTTCTTTTGATGAAGTCAGTCAGATCTTTTGATGACTACATGAATCTCTCACCTCTCATAATAGATACAAGCTCGGAGGTAATTGATGCAAAGGAGAAATTTGATCTCCGGAAAGATATCTTTATGTACACTAAATACAAAAGCGGGCATCTTATGTATCTGGGAACCGAGATGACCGAAAAGTGCGATTTGAGATCTCTGAGCAACTATAATATACTACTTGAGGAGTATAAAGCCATGATGCAGGCTGTCGGAGGGGTGGCGGTGTGAAACGGTTATCGGGGACCAATTTAAGGATTCAGAACATTTAAAGATAAATGAATTAAAAAAATCAGGGTATGGATTCTCCCTTTAAGTTCCTCGATAGTTATACCCTTGCTGACCGCAATATCTATTTCGGACGCGACCAGGAAATTACTGAGCTCTATAGAAGAGTTTTCGAGAGAAAAATATTATTGGTGTACGGGATGTCGGGAACAGGCAAATCGTCGCTTGTTAACTGCGGACTTGCATCGAGGTTCGATGAGAGTGACTGGCTTCCGGTGAATGTACGACGGGGAAGCAGCATTATTGACAGCCTGAATGATGCTTTCGACAAACTAGGCTCTGACACCTCTGGATAAAACCCTGAGTATAAGCGAAAAATTACAGTCAATATATCTTGATCATTTTAAGCCTGTTTTCCTTCTTTTCGATCAGTTTGAAGAGCTCTTCATCTTCGGAAACCAGGAAGAAAAGTCTGACTTTATTAAAGTTATAAAAGAAATTTCCGGGTCGGAAACCCGGTGCAGGATAATCTTTATAATCAGGGAGGAGTTTCTTGCCGGGATGACAGAATTCGAGTCTGACCTGTCCGACATCTTTACCAACCGTTTCCGGGTTGAGAAAATGAAAAGAACCAATGCTGTCAGAGCTGTTGAAGGCCCATGTAAAGTATTTGGCATTGAGACAGAACCCGGATTTTCAGAGGAGCTGTTAGATAAGCTTTGTCCTTCAGGCAATGAGATAGAACTGACTTATCTCCAGATCTACCTTGACAGGATCTTCCGGATCGCAGTTGATGAAAAGAAAGAAGGAGCGCCGCTGGTTTTTTCAAAAGAGTTGCTGACCAGGTCAGGCAGTGTTTCTGACCTGCTCGGACAGTTCCTTGATGAACAGATCAGAGGAATGGATAATCCGGATACAGGAATGGCTATCCTGAAATCACTTGTCTCTGTTCAGGGCACGAAGAAACAGATGGTTGAATCGGAAATACATGAAACATTGCTGGAATTCGGTACAGAAATAGCTGAACCGGATCTGATAAAATACCTGAATAGATTTGTTGACCTGAGGATTCTGCGTGAGAGGGATGAGGCAGGGCTTTTCGAGCTGAGACACGATGCGCTGGCAGCCAAAATCTTTGAGAAATTTACCCTTACTGAGAAAGAATTGTTTGAAGTTCGTTTATTCATTGAGAATGCATACCAGACTTTTAATGCCAGAAAAACATCTTTAAGCAGGGATGATCTCAACTATATCGGGCCATTTGAAAAAAGGCTTTTCCTGTCGCCGGTTCTCAACAATTTCGTCAGTGAAAGCAAGGACAAATTACATTCTCAGCAGAAAGCATTGAGACGCCTTACAACTCTGGTAGCTATAGTATTTCTTGTAATTGTGGCTGCTGGAATTCAGTTTTATCTTACTAAAAAAAGTAAGGCCCAAATAAAGGAATTGACAACACTTGCGCTTCTTCAGGAAAAAGTCAATCCGCTTGCAAGTATTACTACGGCATTCAGGGTAAAGCCGGAAGATTCCACATCAACCGTGATTAAGGGTATCATCCTGAGCAATTTCTATAATCTGTTACAGAAGAAAATTGCTGCAGGAGAGAATTCAATGCCGGCGGAATTTGTGCCACGGACAATTCCTGTAATAGGTTCAATTCTTTCAATGAAGATTAACCGGCCAGGCTCTTTTCTTTATGGCTGGACCGACATGAAGGAGATATTCACCTGTGGTACTGGTGATTCTGTTGTCAGGTCATTTCAGACAGGAAATGAGATTATTACCGTCGAAATGTCCGATAATGCCCGATATATTGCAGTAATATTTAAGGACAGCAAAGGATGCGTTTACACCAGGGCCGGCGAAAAAGTATTTGATTTTGAGACAACTGTGAATTATTTAATGAACAACAGGTTGGTCCGTTTTTTCCCTGGCGGGAAGTATTTTATGGCAGCAGTAAAAAATAATGAGGCAGTGATCTATGATTCAACGGGGACCCGTTTGTTTGAACTGGTGGGACATAAAGGCAGGGTGAACTCACTGGATATCTCGCCTGATGGCCAGTTTATTGCCACTGTTTCGTGCGATAAGACCGGCCTTATCTGGAACTTCAATTATAAAACCCGTCAGTTCAGTCCTTATGACACTCTCATCAGATACTTTGATTTAAAGAATTGGTATGAAAAACCTGATAGTCTTATAGGACCAAATGATACTATCTGGTCCTGTGAATTTAGCAGGACCGGCAAACATATATTAACAGCTTCAGCTGACAGTATGTTAAATGTCTGGGATTTAAATGGTTCACTGCGCTCCCCTCCATTTATTTTTGGGGTCAACTCCATCCGGGGCAGACTATGGTACTGGTCAGTTTGGCTTCCAAGATTGATTAAATGGGGTCAAAGTGAAACCCACCTTAAACCATATTATAACAAGGTTACTGATGCCAGGTTTGCAGCAGATGAGAAAGCAGTTATCGCATTGAACTACAGTTATAATAAGACTGTAAATGGGATCAATGATGGAATTTATCGTACACAGGTTCTTTATTATGACGAGTCTTATGTTTTAGGAAGAGACCAGTTTTCAACGAATCCATTTGTCTTGTTGGCACAGCGCCAGTATGAAATTGACCAGATGGATACAATTCAATTATTGGAAGTCAATTCTGACCTTCAGCTTAAAGCAGCTGTTCCTTATAAAAAGGATGTTATTCAAATAGTTGCAGATGACGGATATGTTATGCTTGATATTCCCGGATCATTCCCGTTATTTTCCGCCAATGGGAAATCTCTTACTTATGTGTACGAAAAAAAGATCAGGCTTTTACCGGTTGACCAGAATGAAATATATAATCTGGTTATTAAGAAAAAACTATTTGGGAATCTGGAAATAGCCCGGGAAATCTGGAAAGTACTTTAAGCTATTCAGGTTTAAGACCATTCTTATTCTGTAATTCATAATCTTTCATATCAAATTGATATCCGGGATTATAATTTTTAATCTCTATTATCCTGAAATACTCGGGGAATACGAAACGAACAGAGAAGGTCAGGAAAAAAAACAACCATGATATCATTATTTTTTTCAGGATTTTTTTGTGTAAGGAGGTCCAGTTAATATATCCTGAAACCGGTAAAGACAGAAGGACAATTAAAGTAAGCAAAATAGCAGGAATAAAATATATCAGCTCAAGAATATGTACTCTTTCTGAGGACATTATTAATGCAAATAAAAGGCTCCCAAAAGCAATAAACAGACCAGCAAGAAAAGATACAATCTTAAGGTAGGGGTTCTTTTCAACTTTATAAAGACAACTCACTCCAAAAAGGTACATTCCACATCCTGTTAGCAAAGTCAATACAACAAAAGCTGTAAAAAAATACTCTGCCATCCTGTTATTGGTTAAGAAGAACCTTTGAAAGATCAGACTGATTACTATCAGCAAAAGCAGCACCATTAAATCAATTATTTTCCCGGCTTCTTTCAGCAAAAAAATATTGATCAGGACAAAAAGACATGACAGGATTATCAGGATTATGAATAAAACTACCAGAAAGATTCTAAAATGAGTCTCTGTTGAAATTATATTGTCGTACAAAAGATAAAATCCAGAAATGGAAAATAACAGTATGTAAAGTGAAAACCCGGCTATATTCCTCAGCCATTTGCGTTCAGAGTATCTCAATGAGAACAATGCAATAAGGTTTAGTACGGAAAGAATCAAGGTTGGGGTACCGATGTAGGTGAAAATATCACTGGTAGTTTCAAAGAAACTTGCATAAATCACTACCGGAACTGAGAATAGAAAAGCAATCACACTTCCCCACAGCAGCCATTTTTTGGAATGTTCGGTCATTAGTTTCTTAACTAAATTCTTTTAATTCATCCAAGTTACTAAACTATTTTTATAAAGGCCTGACCGGTTGCGGAAAAATAGTAAATAGTTATCAGATACAAGAGCCTTTTGACAATTGCTTTTGAATACATTTATCGGGATTAGTTCCATCAGAGAAGCTCTTTAATTCCTTTTTAGAAATCAGTCAGACCGTCGTATTACTTATTTCCTTTCCAGTCTCTATGCAGTTTGTCAGATCGTCAAGAAACCTTACCATAGGTGCTCCATCAATTACGTCATGGTCAACAAGTATTGTCATATTCAGGATTTCTCTTCAAAAGAAACAGGATGAACTGATTTGTGAATAAACCACCCGTTTATTTTACCCATCGTGTGGGCATAGTTTGAAGAATTGGTTTGCGGTAAGATTTCGATGCATGCAATTACCTGTAATCCCTGCAATTATACTCCAGACTGACCAGCCTGAACTCTCCGTAGCAGAAATCTTCATCTGGATGCTTGTAGATCAGCTTAGCTCCTGAAGGTAGATGATAACCATTTATATCCGTATAACTTATTACGGGAGTGCTCCATGGATAATTATTGTAACTCTTCCCATCAGTTGTCTCAAACCTGTCGTTGCTGATAAAATTCACAAGCTCACCCTTCACGTTGAAGAAGAGTGTCGCAGTAACAGAAATGCCGCCATTTGTGAATCTCGCGCTGACACTCTTCGCATCAATTTCTTTCCATTCAATTCTCTTATCGATAAGCGATGCAGGAGCAATGAAACACATGTCATTGAAAACATGTAACCGTCTCGCCCTGATCCATTTGCCACCCTTTTGCATCTGACACTGTAAAAAGACCAAGAATTTTTATCAGCATTATTGCTTTCTGATCACGGTAAATATGATTGCCAACAGCCGGTATTCCCATCTTCTTCGCAACAATATGGAAAATACGTGTCAGATCTTTAATAAAATTATATTGAACCGACCGTAGAGACATATACTTTTCACCCGGACCGGAACGTATCCCTCCCATGAACTCTGCTCGGAAATTCATAATCTTCTCCTTTCCGACAACACCTGTCAGCAAAAGGTATTTCTTCACTGCACCTGGCAGATGCTGAATGTCTGCTTCTGTTAAAATCTCAGCTTTCTGCTCTTTTGTACTTTCAAGAGCCTTTAAAACGGCTTCCCTGTATTCCTTTTTCACGTATTTATAATTTTAATCCTATGTGCAATTATCCAAGGCTTACTCCAAATAAATATCCAACAAATGCAGTGATTCCCATGGCAACAGTACCCCAGAACGTAATCCTGATTATTGCTTTTTTTATATTTGAGCCACCTGTTTTAGCCGCTAAAACTCCAAGAATAATGAGGAAAATGATAGCAAAAATATAGAGTGAATATTCCATAAATTTTAAAGGCAAAAAGAGAGTTGCCATAAGTGGAAGAATTCCTCCTGCTGTAAAAGATGCACAGGAAGCAAAAGCTGCCTGAATGGGCTTAGCCTGGGATATCTCATTTAAGCCCAATTCATCTCTTAAATGAGCACTCAGTGCATCATGTTCAGTTAATTCTTTTGCAACTGTAAGTGCTGTTTCTTTTTTTAAGCCTCTTTTTTGGTAAATTTCAGCTAATCGTTCCAATTCAATTTCGGGCATCTCTTTTAATTCCTGCATTTCACGGTTAATGTCCGCCTTTTCAATATCGGTCTGGGAGCTGACTGAAACATACTCTCCGGCAGCCATTGATAAAGCACCTGCAACCAGACCTGCGACAGTTGCCAGTACTATAGGTTCTCTAAGTTCACTTGCAGCTGCAATACCTATGGCAAGACTGGCAGTTGATAAAATACCATCATTTGCACCAAGCACTGCTGCCCTTAGCCAATTACTGCGTTGTACAAAGTGTGGGGCCAGATAATCATCAGTTTTGTTTCCCATAGTTAATTGTTTTTATAATACCAGGAGTACAAATGTAACCATTCATTCTGCGATTTAATACTCACATTTCATTAGTTAAAATCGGTTGGCACAAGGTATGCACATTAGAAACAAAACAAGTCAACAGGTACAGCAGGCAGGTGGTAATTTTAAAATTTGTAGATTTGACGATACCAATTAATTCAGATCCGCCATGCCTGGAAAAAACACTTTAACCGCTGCCATATCATTACTGATTCTCTTTACTGGAAACTTGTCTGCTCAGAATAATGGTCCTGAACAAATACAAAAAACAAGTAAAATAAAACTCCTTAATACAGAGGATTTTAAACATTCCGATATCGGAAACCCTGCAATTGCAGGCACTGTAACTGTCTCTGACGGAGGATTTGACATTACTGCGGGCGGAGCAGATGTGTGGGGAGTAAAGGATGAATTCAATTTTGTTTATATTGAAAAATCAGGGGATTTTGACTTAGCAGCAAGGGTTGAAAGCCTTACTGCCACACATCTTTACACCAAAGCGGGATTAATGGCCCGTGAAGATCTGACACCCGGAAGCAGGCATATTTATTTTCAGATGTTCCCTGATAATAAGCCACGGAATAAAAACAATGGTGGATTTGAATATCAGTACCGCCAGCAAACCGGAGTTGAGATGAAAGCAATTTATCCTGCCATGTTTGATGGCACGCCGGATTTTCCGGTCACATTTCCGGATACGTGGATACGACTCAAAAGAACCGGAAACAAGTTTACCGGTTATACCGGCACGGATGGAAAATCATGGAAGGAATATGCAAGTTTCACTCTTGATCTGCCTGAAAAAGTTTACCTGGGCGCTGCTGTCACTTCACACAATACAACCGAATCTGCAACCGCAAAATTCCGGAGCATCTGCAACATAATCAGGTAGAACAGAACCCTAATGGAAAAAGGCACTGCGATTTAACAGTGTACCGGTTTGGGGTTTGCTTAAAAAGCCCTGATGGCACGAGTCCTCACTTCATTCTTGTCCCTTTTCTGATTGCTCTTGCTTCCATATTGGAAACTCACCACCCATGCACCATAATTATCCTGAGTGGAACTCCAATAGAATTGATCCTCAAAATTGCCTGAACCTTTTGAATGTAAATTAGTGTATATAAGGAACAATTCATTAATTGACGGTAAAAACCAGTCATTGAATCCATTCATTTCAAGACCATTACAGATTTTGGCTGCAATTCCATCCTCAGGGCAACCAAGTACAATATCGGTAGTATTCTTATAACCTGTTCCAACAGACCTGCCAGCTGCTCCAGCAGGAGCTGAGCTACCCCAGGGTGCATTCATGCTCTGATCGGATGGCGCACATACCAGTCCATGTTCTCCTGTTTCGTCAATGTAAAATATATAACCACCGTACAGAAACTCTCCAATTGAATATTCTGATTTAAAAGTTACATCCCCTCCATAGGTCGTTCCTTCATCGTTTGTTGCGACGATCCTGTAATGGTAATTAGTACCGGCTTTAAGGTCCGCAGCATTTGCACTTACTATCGAGGCTGCCGGTCCCGATACCGGATTTTGGGTGGCTGGTACCGAAGCGCCATAGTTTGTAGTTGGTCCATATTCAAAAGTCACAACAGTCGACATCCCGCGAGTATTCACAATACCGTTTAATTGTGCCGCATGGGGCGTGCATTTTGTTGCGTCATGGGTTTCAGCATACGGTATTTCCCCTGAGTATTTGAACGGGATATCTATGCCGGTTGATCTCCCGAATGAATTTGCTGCGACAATTCGGTAGTGATAAGTGATCCCGGCTTTAAGACCGGTAATCTCAGCGCTGACGATGGCAGGGATGCTTCCTGTAACAGGATTCTGAGCAGCTGCGATTACAGTTCCATAACCCTGGGTTGTGCCATATTCAAATGTGACAGAAGTCGGTAGAGAATTGGCATTTACCAAACCGTTCAGGGTACCGGTGCTTTTCTTAATATTTGTGGCGGCCCGTGTTTCAGCCGTTGGGACCATCCTGCGGGCAACCGGAGTCAAACTATCTCTTAATGGTGGAGCACCTATCTGATCGACAAGAATTACACCATTTGCTCCTCTTGACCCGTAAATAGCGCCAGCCGGGCCTTTAAGGACCTGAATCGACTCCACATTCTGAGGAGGGATATCTGCTATTGAACTTACTTGTGTTCCATCAACAATAAAAAGAGGTTCATTGCTCAGGTATCTCGATGATAACCCCCGAATCAGTATGTGTCCACCGTTTACAGTAAGCCCGGGCACCGTTCCCTGAAGCATATCGAAAATTGAAGTATATGATGCAGTTTGCCTGTTACCGTATATTTTACTTACCGGGGTTGTAAGGTTCTTTCGCTTCACTGTCCCATAACCAATATTTATTTCTTCCTCCTCCGGGTTATATTCAGGAATGATATTCTGACTCACAACTGAAACGGGAAAAGTAAAATTTATTCTTGTCCTTCCGTTGATAGCTTCTTCAAGAATACCATGCGCAAAAGAAATAATTCCAACAGAAGTTGAATTAGGTTTGACTTTTACTTTGTAGAATCCTCTTTCATCGGTAACAATACCGGTTTTATTATTGTCAACTATTATAACGGCATTAGTCACAGGGTAGTGATTTATATCAACTACATAACCTGTTATAATATTCCTTTTTGATCGCTCCAGTCCGTAAGAAGGTATTGCAGACATGACAGCCAGAAACAGAAATCCGTTGAATAGATAATTGACTGCTTTCATCCGGATATTGATTTAGTGTTTCTAAAAAGCTAATCTATTTTAATAGAAATCAATAGCCAATTTTTAATGTATCATCCCTTGCAAAGTTCCTATAATTTAATAACAAAGTCAACATATTTTTGTTTTAATACCTGATGAAATTTATGGTTAGGAAGAGTAGTGCGGGCTGAGGAGTGAAACGACGAAGAAACTGTTTCAGCAGGGATAATTCTGAATGTATTAATTCCAGGTTTTTAACTACTCATTAACAGACATTTAACCAGGCATTAACTACCTCACAGAATAATCCTGCGTACTTTTATTGTTTAATACTGCGAGACTAATTTTATCCAGGCATTGAAACCCAATCATCAGGTATTAAGTAAAAATCCAAAGCCAGAATCTATGAAAACTCTTATCTCCGGTTTATTCGTAACAGGATTCCTGTTCATATCGACGACCTCTTTTTCACAGAATCAATTAAAGATCGGACATGTAAATTTCGATGAAATAATGCAGGCTCTTCCTGAAAGGGACAGTGCCCAGGCAGTCCTGGAAAAGGAAACAAAAGAGTTACAAGCTACATATGAGGAGCTTACAGTAACCTATAATCAATTATATGAGGCATATCAAAAGGGGCTATCATCATACACGGCAATTGTAAAAAAAACAAAAGAGGATGAGCTTGCCGATAAACAAAAAAGACTGTCAGAATTTGAACAAAACGCATCAACAACATTACAAAACAGAAATACTGAACTGGTTAAGCCAATCGTCGAAAAGATTAATAAGGCAATCAATAAGATAGCGACCGAAAATGGGTTTACTTATATTCTCGATATAAGCAAAGGATCAGTTGTGTTTGTTTCAAAAGAAAGTCAGAACATAACTCAACTGGTGCTAAAAACCTTAAAATCCTGACCCGTTGAATAAGGATCGGCTTGTCTTATCCTGCAAAAGGTTATGTTGACTACTTTTATTGGAGCGTCAAATTCAGTTCTGTTTATCTTTTCTATTAGAGACACATATCACATTTATAAATTCTTCAATGACTTCAGACAGACTATACTCAAAGAGTCTAAACTTCCTTAATATACTTTGCCGGGAGATAACTGAGAGGTGTGTCGGCAGTGAAGGAAACCGTCAGGCCACAACTTTTTTTGAAAAAGAATTATCTTCTCTAGGCTGGAAAACATCCATGCCTGAATTTGAAGCAATGGACTGGGAAGAAAAAGGAGCTGTTTTAAAGGCAGGCGGTACAAATTTCAATGTATTTGTCAGTCCCTATACTCTTGGTTTTAAAGGAGAAGCAGAACTTATATCTGCATCATCCCTCACTGAATTGGAAAACATTGACGGGAGTGGGAAATTTATACTTCTCAAAGGAGAGATTGCAAAAGAACAGCTGATGCCCAAAAATTTCGTCTTCTATAATCCTGAAGAACATCAAAGGATAATCACACTTCTGGAAAACAGCGGGGCAAGTGCAATTATATCTGCAACAGGCAGAAATTCAGCTCTGGCCGGAGGCGTTTATCCCTTCCCTCTGATTGAAGATGGAGATTTTAATGTACCCTCCGTTTATCTGACCGAAGAAGAAGGCGAAAAACTATCGTTGTATAATGGAAAAATCCTTTACCTCGAATCTCATTCAGAGAGAATACCAGGGAAAGGATTTAATGTCATAGGAAGGAAGGGTAAGGACTATTCCAGGAAGATTGTCGTGACAGCTCATATTGATGCGAAAAAGGGAACTCCGGGGGCAATAGATAATGCAACCGGAGTAATAGTACTCCTGCTCCTTGCAGACCTCCTAAAGGACTATGAAGGTGATAAGATGATTGAAATTGTAGCCTTCAATGGAGAAGATTACTATGCTGTACCCGGACAAATGAATTATATAGCTGCAAATCAGAGCAGCTTCAGTCAGATCCTACTGAATATAAACATTGATGGTGCAGGATATAAAGAAGGACCATCGGCATTTTCACTCTTCAGTTTACCGGACCATTTGAATAGTACTGTTAATGAGATAATCTCGCGATATCCGGGAATGTGCGAAGGTGTACAATGGCCTCAGGGTGATCATAGCATTTTTTTACAATTCGGAGTACCAGCAATAGCTGTCTCCTCGAAATGGTTCATCGACAACATCAATGATCAGGATATCACGCATACACCGAAGGACAACATTGAAATTGTTGACTGCAGCAAACTGGTGGAGATTTCAAAAGCGCTTGCAATGTTCATCAGGAGAATCTGATCAGCCCCCGGCCCTGACACTCCTGTATCCTTGGCAACCGCTGTCACGATGTGGGAGTTCTCCCAAGTCATCTACCTCGTCGTAAAAGGCTTCAAGCCATCACCCATCACAGTAGGTCAGGGCTTGTAGCTATCTGACTTATTGGATTTTACTTACCAGTAAAGTAAGGCATTTTTCTGCTTGCCTGCCTCATTAAATCATCAACAAGTTTAGCTGGAGTACTTAACGAAGATGATAGTTTGTGATCATAATTCCAGATCATTTTCTTTGTACCTGAATCATGTATAGATAATGAAGCGGTTGCTTCGTTTGTTGGTCCCCAGACACCGGCAATCACACCAAGAGCAATTGCTGCACCCTCCGACATTGGCTTGGTCAAAGAATAATTTGATGTTAAAATTCCATCTACTCCCAGTATCCGGCACATGTCATCCGGTGTAAATACTTTACCCTCATTAATTCCTGCTTTTGAAAGAAGAGCAATAGTTGTCTCAACATCCTGAATATCAACTGAGATAGTCCCCTGCATCTTTCTTTTTAACATCCAGCTATACATTTCCCGCTGAAAATTAACTGACTCAGTTTTTTGTTGTTCAATCAGGGCTGCTCCGTCAACATTCTTTCTGGGTGCTATTGAAACTTTTGGGGGAGCGATAGCGATAATTTTTTGATTCTGAGCAAGAGGTCTTGCATCTGGTGTGTAGAAGATCTTGGCACAGCTTTGCAGTATAAAAGCTGCAACAACAAGTAATAAAATTGATTTTTTCATAATAAATGGAAATTAAATTAATAAGTCTTTACATCGTGAAAAGTATTTGTCAAGTATTAATTTTGTAATAATGCTTAATATACATGTCACTGATTTTCAAATAAATCATTTGGGGGTTTTTCCGGAGAACCGGATACAGATACATACTTTCCTTTTGGTTTTAATATATTCTTGCAAGCTAATTTAGCAATTTCCTATAACTATAAGCTATACCGCCAAAATCATTTCATGGTGATGGCTACATTCCCCTTTTTGTGTCCTTTGTCGACATATCTGTGGGCTTCAGCAATTTGTTCAAGTGGATAGCGTCTGTCAATTACCGGCTTTAGTTTTCCAGCCTCGATAAGCTCCCTGAGAAAAACGAGATTCTCCTTCAGTTCGGATGCTACACCACCTATCACTTTTTTGCTGCTCGTGATTGAGGTCCAAAGCCCTCTGAAATTGGATGATAATGTCATATGGACAGCTCTGAGATAGATCCCATTTTGCTTAAGTGATTTTAAACAACCGGAAAACGGGCTTTTGCCTGTCGTGTCAAAAATAATATCATAGTGATGCCCACTTTTGGTAAAATCCTCTTTAGTGTAATCAATAATCTTATCGGCTCCCAGAGATTTTACTAATTCAACATTCGCCGTACTGCATACTCCGGTGACTTCCGCTCCAAAGTATTTAGCAAGCTGCACAGCAGCCGTCCCTAAGCTACCGGAAGAGCCAAAGATGAGAACTTTTTGTCCACTACTGATATTCCCTTTTTTGAGAAAATGCAATGCTGTATTACCCCCGAAAGGTATTACGGCTGCCTCCACATGATTGATATTTGTTGGTTTTATTGCAATAGTACCATCTTCAGACAGACAAATGTATTCAGCATAAGCGCCAAGACTCATTCCTGTCTGACCAAAAACCTGGTCGCCTTTTCTGAACAGTTTTACATTTTTGCCCACTTCTTCAATTTCTCCGGAAAATTCATTCCCAAGGATTGTTGTTTTTTTGGGTTTTGTGAAGCCATTGAAAACCCTTATGGCAAAGGGATCAGCCTTTCTCATGCGACAGTCACCTGATGTCACTGTTGTCGCAAATATTTTTATAAGCACCTCATTGTCTTTGGGAAAAGGTTTTACAACTTCCTTTAGCTGCAGAACCTCCGGTGGACCATATTCTGAATATACTATTGCTTTCATTTAATTAATTTCTTATCCTGAGTGTATTTAACCTATGTTTAATTCTGTTTTGACAGACTTGCCTTCAGGGTTATGCCACTTCCACGCATACCAGACAATCAGTGCAGTACACGTAATTTCTATAACTGTGAAAAATATGTAATACGTGGTTGGTTTTGCAATAAATAGAGTTACGGGCAGGGCAGCAGTCATTATCGTGCCTGCTATGATGCTTGTCCAGCGATTAGCCCGATACTTTAATATCCGCGACAAGAGAACCATAGTAATCGGAATCATCATGAATATGGAGCCTCCTAACAGGAATCCTTCAGTCAATTGAACCGACCCGTGTTTAACCGGATCCATCAATGTTACAACATCTCCATAAGTATAAGTTAGTATTGCAAATAGCCAAAGTGCTGAGAGTCTTACTTTCATGTCTGGCATTTCAGTGGTCTTTTTGTTAGCAGTCATATTTCTTATTTTTTAATTGCTGGCGGGTACAAAAATTATTCTTAAAACGAATTTTGTTTAGTGTATTAGTAACAGTCATATACAAATTAAGTTCATTGCCTGGATTTAATATCTCTGCAACAGCCAATGGTCGTTGGTTTTGGATTTTATGAGAATTTCATTTTAACCATGCTATTGATTGCATTGATAAAAAATGACACCAGCGGTGTCACCTTCCAATAGCCCGGGTCACGCCCCGGGAGATTGACACCCCACAGATATCCAATCCCGGAGGGATTGACTTCCAATTGTTTAATTCCGTCAACATTTTATCTGGAAATTACCACAGGTTAAACTGTGGTAATTTGAAGTCCACCCTTCGAGGGTGGGTAGATCGTTTTATGCTCTTTCCCCGCGTGACACCGGGGCTATTGGAAGTCAATGCCGCTGTCATTGACATGCAGTTTTCATTTAACAAATTCTACAATCTTTGCAGGGTATTGTCAATTGGAAGTCCTATATTCCAGGACATTCCCCGGCTGACACTTCAGGGCTTCACAGATTAAGTCAAGCGTTGACAATTTAATAGCTTTTGACTTCCCGGTTTTCAAAATGGAGAGGTTCGATACTGTTATGCCAACCATACCGGAAAGCTCTTTCAGTTTCATCTTCCGCTTTGCAAGCATCACATCGAGATTTATTATGATAGCCATTTCATTGAAGTTAATTATAAGTAAATATAATTATTACATATTGTATTTCAATAATATTTCTATGTATATCAGTAATTATTTTACCTGAAACAATAAGACAATTCAATAGTTTCAGGTCGTCCCTAACGGGACTTGTATGGGAGCGGATTTGTGTTCAGCTAATCAACAGCTTTAGCCTTAAAGACTTTTGTGGCGAATAATTCTATTAATATCCCATAAATGATACCGGCAGATGTGAAGAACAAGAATCCGGCAATACCACCTTCCAGAAAGGGGATTGAGGTTATTAATGAGACTAATAAACCAATCAATGCACCATGAAATAAGAAATTCATTTTTAAACTGCTAATTCCTATAATAAAGCCAAGCATCACTCTGTTAAAAAATGTGGGTGCTATTGTAAAAAAGGAAAGCTCCTGAATATTGCCACTCAGATGACCACCGGCAGTACAGATTAAGCCTGCAATTATTCCTCCGATAGTACAAATCAATAAACGTTTGTTTTTCATAATTATGGCTTTTAGCTGAATCGAACAGAAGGTAAAGTCAGATAATCCGCTTCCTGATATATTGATTATGCGTATTCCATAATACTTGCAAACAATGCTAATTATTCACGATTGAGAGCAATTCAGGTGAGAGATTATTAAACCGGGACATTCCTTCGAGTGCGGTTTCCATCTCGAACATACGGGAGCTGCTCTGGTATTTATGGTCCGGGTAATGTATATATAAACAGGACCCGCCGGACAGCATATTGATTATCTTCTCATGGTCCTCCATGGGGATCGAGGGACATCCGTAACTCCTTCCCAGACGGCCATACTGCCGGATGAAATCCCTGCTTACATAATCAGCCCCATGCATTACGATTGCACGTTCCCTGGCTTTATCATTTATTCCTGGTTCAGCTCCGTCGAGGCAAAGTGACAAGCCATGTTTGCCAATATAGGTCCCGCCTGTAACATAAAATCCGAGACTGCTCTGGTAAGAAGAAGGAGTATTGGAAAAACTGGTGGCAAATTCATTTCCGCTGTTACGTCCGTGAGCAACAAGACTGACATGCACCACTTCCATTTTATTCACATCGACTATCCACATGCGTTCGAACCCCGATGAAATGGAAAAATCGATTATCGTAAGCATGTTTTTTTCGATATTGTTTCCGGCTTTAAGATTAAAGAAACCTGTAAGAGCTTTTTTGAAAACCTCATAATCAGGCTTTGATGCTTCACTCCTGAGCATACTATAAAATGTGGTGCAGTAACTTTCGATTCTTTCGGTACCTGAAGAGCCTGAAAGATGTTCATTGCTGTTATCGAATTTATAACTGCCGATGATAAGGGGAAACCATAAACTCAGAAAGATCACACTGATCAATTTCACAGGCAACCGGGTTAACAGGTTAAAATTCGGAACGAAAAATAGTAATTCTTTATCTCTAACTCTAAAAATCAGAAACTATTATTCGAAAAGTGTTAAATTTTGTTTCCTTCGTAATAAAAGTCGTGCAGGTCATGCAAGTCGTGCAAGTCGTGCAGATCCTAATCACAAACAGACTTGCAGATCCTAATCACAAACAGACTTGCAGAACCTGCAAAACCGCATAACAAATTAACCCACCCCCAACCCCTCCCAAGAGGGGAGCTTAAAAGAACTCTTGTCCGACATTATATAATCCCTGAGCTGAATAAACAGTACCATTTTCTGTTTATAGTCGTAACTTTACCTCAAATATCAAATCATGAAGGCATATTATTCGACAGCCTATGGCGGACCGGAAGTGTCTCAGTATGGTGATTTCCCGGATCCTTCAGCCGGCGATGGCCAGCTGCTTGTTGAAGTCAGGGCGGTATCGATCAACCCTGTGGATTACAAGGTGAAACGAGGCATAGCAAAATTCATGAGCGGCTCCAGGTTTCCACGAATCTTTGGCTCTGACTATGCCGGAGTTGTTAAGTCCACAGGTAAGGGAGTAACACAATTCAAGCCGGGCGACAGGGTTTATGGTGCCACTCCGGTAATCTGGGGAAAACCTGGGGCACTGGCACAGCTGCTGGCAGTCGACCAGAAATTCGCCAGGGCTATACCAGAAGGAATATCATTTGAAGATGCTGCATCACTCCCCATAGCTGCTCTTACAGCACTTAACGGTTTAAGAAGATGCGGAATAACTGATGGGAATGATGTGCTTATTAACGGTGGTACAGGCGGGGTCGGACATTTCGCGATCCAGATCGCCAGGGCAAAAGGGGCTCATGTTACAGCAACATGCCGTCAGGTTAACGCCGGACTTGCCCGGAAGCTTGGAGCAGATGAAACAATGGGATACAGCAAAGACGACCTTGCAAAGTGCGAAAAGAAATTCGATGCAATTCTGGATGCATACGGGAAAATGGATCTGGGGGATGCTTGCAGGCTTCTGAAACGCGGTGGAATATACGCCACAACACAGATAAAGCCTTTTCTTTTCTTCTCCTCACTTCTTGTTCAGCTTGTTTACTCGAAGAGACTTACATCATCGAATATGCGTTCAAGGCCTGAAGATATGGAGGAGATGGAGAAGCTGTTCATTGACAAAAAGCTGTATCCCGTAATTGAACATTACTTCACTCTGGACCAATCATCCGAAGCTTTTGAACTCGCAGAACATGGCAAACCCCGTGGAAAAATAATAATCAGAATATTATCTGCTTAATGGCTTTGGAGTATTCTCTTCAAACCACTTCTTCTGTTCAGGAGTAAGCAGATTCATTATTTTTGTCCGTTGAGATTCACGCATTTCTTTCATCTTTACCTGCATCTCATCCCTGAATTTTTGCATCTCATCCTGATGTTTTTGTCTCAGCCCGGCAATATCCTGTTTCTGCTTTTCCGTTAGGTTCGGAATATTTTCCATGATTCTTCCGGGACCTTCCTGCCTCATGCCCATTCCAGGACGTCCCATTCCGGGTCCCATAGGACCTCGACCCATTCCGGGTCTCATAGGGCCTCGTCCCATTCCGGGTCCCATCATTCTCATTCCGCGACCCATCCCCATATGTCCCATCGGCATCTGCCACTGCTTCATCCTCATCATTCTCATTTCTGATGAATCCGGTCTCATCCCTCTCATACCACGCTGTGCATTTAGAGATAAACTGCCTGCTATAAAAAGCATCAGTAACAAACCTGTAATTTTTCCTGTGTTTTTCATATCGTCATTTGTTTAATTTATAAATTTCCTATTAAATGAGCCCTATAATTGGTGTCACATTTAAATGTTACTTCTAATAGACAATTCAAACTATTATTTAATTCTGTCAGACCCGGTAATTAACAAATCATTAACCGGTTGATTAACCGCTTAAAGGAACCCCAGTATTCATCAATATCATATTTCTTCAGTCCTTGCGACCACGCCCAAGGCGTGGGAACGCCTGTCGCCTGGTGCCCATTTCATATACTAAAGTCCTCCCATGACCGTTTAATACCTGTTGATCAGCAAATTCAAGTACTGGAGACTCTTCAGGTTTACCGGTAATTTAAAGGAGATAAATATGAAAAAAGCAAACCCGATTATTACAGTGAGTGCTGTTATTTTATTTTTATTTTCCTGGGGATTAAATTCTGCCCAGACCACTTCAAAATCCGTTCAGACACAAACAAAGTCCACACAGACAGTTACTAAACCTGCGCAGACCCAGACAAAATCAACTCAAACGCGTAACAAAATCTGTACAGACGAAACCAAAGACTACTCAGACTGTACCAAAATCAACTCAATCGGTTCAGACGAAACCAAAGTCAACACAGACCACTACAAAGCCTTCACAGACTAAGTCTAAGCCGGTCCAGAAGAGTACAAAACCATTACCGGTTGCCAAACCTAAAGAGACGGGAACAATAAAGATCGGTACCCAAACCTGGGCAGTGGCAAATCTGAATGTAATCACCTTCCGGAATGGCGATTCAATTCCTGAAGCCAAAACCAATAAGGAATGGGTGACAGCCGGTGAATCGGGAAAACCAGCATGGTGTTATTATAATAACGATCCGGCAAATGGTCCGAAATACGGGAAACTATACAACTGGTATGCTTTGAATGACCCGAGAGGACTGGCTCCTGCCGGCTGGTCTCTGCCAGGTGATGGCGACTGGTCAAAACTGATGTATTATCTGGGAGGTCCTGAAGCTTCGGGGAGAAAAATGAAAAATACCACCGGATGGATTGATGGTAACATCGGTACCAATGAAAGCGGTTTTACAGGCCTCTCAGGAGGTTATCGCGTTGAGAACGGAATATTTCTAAACCTTGGAAGTATTGGTACATGGTGGAGTACCACAGAAAGCAAAGCATCAACCGCCATCGACTTCTATCTTTCACTTGGCGGAAGCCTTAAAAGCAGCAGCAATCCAAAGCAACGGGGAGAATCTGTCCGCTGCATCAGGAATTAACTAAACCCCACACCCTCAAGCCCCCCTTGGGGGGTTGGGGGTAAATCTATCCTTTTTCAACAGCTCCTTCTTGTCAAAATTATTCTGCCCTTTAACACCTGTCTCCGGCAACTCATCAACTTGAGGCTCTTCCGGAACAAGTCGGTATGTTAATTGTTATACATTTGGAAAATACCGGCAGAGCCATTATGGAAGTAACAAAGACTATAAATCTGGTTTCAGGTGTGATGATCGGAACGGTCCTCCTGCTATCTTACAGCGGAAATTCAAGCAGGATTTCAAGGTTATCAAATGAAAATCCCCCCAGATTCACCGATTCACTCAATGAAGCACTTCCATCACCGGGAGGTGAATTGCTTATTAATCCTGATATTATCTCCAGATTATATGAAAAAGCGGGAGATCATCTTTCTCCGAAATGGAACAACAGGGATAAAATAGAACAGATGTTAACTGCCATTTATAATGCTCCGGCTGATGGTCTGATAGCTGATGATTACCATCTTTCGGACATTGAAAGACTTAATGAAAAAATAGTTTTATCCGATGAACCTGCAATTGAAGATATTGAAAGGATGGAACGGTTGCTGTCGGATGCATTTTTTCTCTTATCATCACATCTGGCGGCAGGCAAAACCGATCCAAAAACTATTGATCCGCAATGGAAAGCCTCAGGGAGAAGCCTGAGAGAAAACTGGAGCAGTTATATTGACAGCACACTGAATACCAATAATATAACTGATATCCTTAAAAACCTGACTCCGGGGAACCGTGAATATGCCAATCTGAAAAAGGCCCTGGCCGGATACCGGCAGCTTGAAGCAATGGGCGGCTGGGGAAGTTTTAGTTCAAACCTGCCCAAGCTGGAGAAAGGGATGAGACATCCTGATGTTTCGTCGCTGAGGAAAAGACTTGCCGTTACCCAGGGAAATATAGAATTCAATGCTGAGGATGAGGATCTGTTTGACCAGGCTTTGTACGACCAGTTAATTGTTTTTCAGCAGAGAAACGGGCTTGAAGCCGACGGGGTTGTTGGAAAAGCCACAGCTGAAGCATTAAATATTCCGGTAAGGGACAGGATTGAGACAATTGAAGCCAATCTTGAACGCTGGAGATGGATAAGCGATGATCTGGGAGACCGTTACATTATGGTTAATGCAGCTGATTTTGAACTCAGGGCAATTGTAAAAAATGAACAGGAATTTCAGACACGTGCCATTGTAGGAAGCAGTAAAAGGCAGACCCCGGTATTCAGCTCGATTATGAAATATATGGTCGTTAATCCTGAATGGGTAGTACCTCCAAAAATCCTTAAGCTTGATGTTATTCCTGATATCATTAAAGACTCAACTTACCTTGTTAAGAAGAATATGAAAATACTGAGGATGGACGGATCGGAGGTAGAACCTTCCTCAATCGACTGGAAAAGCGTTTCTGAAAACAGGTTCCCTTACATGATCCGGCAGGAGCCCGGCCAGGGCAACCCCCTCGGGAAAATTAAATTCATGTTTGCCAACGAGTATGATGTTTACATACATGATACACCTTCACGTTCGCTTTTCACCAGGAACATAAGGTCATTCAGTTCAGGCTGCGTACGGATAGACAACGCACAGGAATTGGCCAACTATCTTCTAAAGGATGATCCTGACTGGACCCCGGAGCGTCTGCAGGAGGCAATAGATAAGGGTCAGAAACGGATTATTGTTCTGAAGAAACCGGTCCCGGTGCATATTCTGTATCTCACTGCCTGGGCTGACGACAAAGGAACAGCTTATTTTGGCAAGGATATTTACGACCGCGACAGGCAGCTTATCACTGCATTAAAGTAAAGTTTTTGAGACCACTGAGATCCATTCAGAACGCATTTGACTTCCGCATACCCCGGACCCCGGACCTCGTACCTGATTTCAATGTTACTTGTTATAAGGTTCGATAACCTTCTTAAGAAGTGCTATTGTTGCCTTTATCCCTTCATCCTCGCTTAGCTTGTTACCTTCGTATTCAACATCAATATATCCTTTAAATCCTGAATCGGAAATTATCTTCATCATTTTCACGTAATCGATCTGTGTCTCATTTCCGTTTTCATCAAAATCACGTGTCTTTCCGCTTACCCCCTTTGCAAAAGGCATTATATCGGTCACGCCCTTATAGCGGTCGTATTCATAAAAATTCCCCAGATCAGGCAAAGTTCCGCAATTCGGTTTATTGACGCTTTTCATTATCTCAGCCAGCCATTTACCGTATGAGGAATTTCCTCCGTGATTTTCAACAATCACATTTATCCCGTAATCGGCCGCATAGGTCGATAATTTGCTTAAAGCATCAATTGCTGCAGCCTGCATCTGTCCCATTGTACCTCTGCCGCCGGCATTCACCCTGATGGAATGACAACCAAGAAATTTTGCTGCCTTAACCCATTTGTAATGATTCTCAACAGCCTTTGTCCTTGCTGTCAGTGATGTGTCTGCCAGGTTCCCTTCGCCGTCGATCATAATTATCAGGCTCTTTACACCATATTTTTCGCATTCATTTTTCAGCTTTGTAAGATATTCAGTATCCTCAGCTTTATCCTTGAAAAACTGGTTAACGTACTCCACGGCATCAAGACCGTAGGTCTCTTTTGCAATTCTCGGAAAGTCCATGTTTGTAATTGTTCCCTTCCTTAAAGTACGGTTCAATGACCACTCAGCCAGTGAGATTTTATATGACTGCCCCTGAGCAATGCAGGAGAGGGTGATAAATGCTGCTGAAAGCAGGGTGATTAAAGGAGATTTAATTTTCATATTAAATGGATTTATAATTTTTATAAAGTTATTGAAATTGCATTACAATTACCAAATAGAATAAAAAGTCTTCGGGATACCATCCTCTTAAAAAGCCCGGATAGCCCGAACACATGGCTCATTGTTATCCTTGCTCCAGGTTCTTTGTTCACCAGTATTAATGTTTTGTACCCAAACATAACAATAATCTGTGCTTTCGCTCGTGATTGCCTCAGAAGAGGTCCAATAAAATTGACCTTTCAAATTATATTTTAGATCGGAAGGTGATAAATTTTTCCATATACAATCAAATTCCTCAAGGGAGGGTAAAAACCAGTCAGTAAATCCATTTAGGACAAGGTCATCACATATTTTTGCCGGATAATCACCCAACCCCAGAATTGATACTAACCGGCTGGTATTTGCTTGTCCGCTCCCCACTTTTATTGCAGTAACATTAGTTTTAATACAATATGGTCCATTATTCCATATAATTCCTGCACTCTGGTCAATTTCAGCAGCTATCAGGCCATGTTCACCACTTTCATCCAAATAGATAATAAATCCACCTCCATAGGCTTCTCCTTCACCAAATTTAGTTGTAAATACCATATCATTGCCATAGGTTGTACCAATCGAATTAACAGCTTTAGCCCTAAAGTGATATGTTGTGCCTTTTGTTAATGAAGCAATATTTGCCTTTACTTTAGCTTTAATTTGATATATTGGATCTTGTACACTTGAGACAGTATTTCCGTAGCTTAAAGAAGTTCCATATTCAAATTCTACAGTAGTCAGCAGATCGTTTTCCTTTAATGTAGCATGTAATGTAGCACCAACTGAATAAATATCAGTAACTGATTGAGAGATAACTACTGGAGCTTCCAATGCAGAAAGACTTTTATTGCCATTTTTTTCACAACCTGTGAAAATCAATAATTCACCTGACAAAATAGGGATTATCAATAAAGAGCAATAATTCCATTTCTTTTGCATAATAGGTGATTATTCATCATTTTTAAAGTTAATTCTGCAATCTTGTATTAAATGAAAGTTAGCCTGTTTTGTTTTTCACTTGCACTTATGAGTTTCTCAAGCCTTGCCTGCCTTGTCTTTTCCTGTTTGGCCGACATGATCCAGTGAGTTATCATCTTCTGATAGGAAGGAGCCTGTAATTTAAAAAAATCCCAGGCATTTATATTCGTTTTAAATCCGGCTTCAAGGTAATCAGATAATATTGCGGAACTGTTTTCAAAACTGTAAATTCCGGATTTTGAATTTTTCCTGTTATCGAATACAGCGAGACCTGACGGATACATTAGACCTTTCTTTTTAAGCTCCCCGACTTTGTCAATGTTAATTTTACTCCAGATACTTGTTAGTTTCCTCGGTGTGAAACGAATACAATATCTTTTGTCGTCAATTGACCTTCTGATTCCGTCAATCCAGCCAAAGCACAGAGCCTGATCGACCGATTGAGACCAGGTCATGCTTGGCATTCCGCTGTCTACTTTATAATAACCAACCAATAGTTCAGTCTCTGTCTTATGGTTTTTCTCAAGCCAGATTCTGAACTCATCCTGATTGTTAAAATAGATTGGTTCCATTCGAACTGAGTAATGTTGAAGAGTAAAGGTAGGAAGAATTTATAAAATGGCGCGGGGTCCGTGGTGCGAGGTACAGGGACCATTTCAAAGATTGGTATGAGTTTTGATATTCACATTATGAAAGAAACAGTTCTTTTAACACATACTGAAATGAAAAAGTTCATCATCACTTCGATTCTCGCAGCCCTGGTAACAGCAGGCTCAGCACTTATGGCACAGGATTACCCTGATGAATACATTGGTCTGCCGGGAGACAATCTTAACCTTTATGCAGTAATGAACCTGTTCCAGGAATCTCCGACCATTGAGGATTTTGAGAGAAACCTGAACGATGCAAATTCAAGAATCAACAACCTTGATCTGAACGGAGACAATATGGTAGATTACATTACAGTGAATGACTATATCGACGGTAATGTCCACAACATAGTACTTCGTGTCGCAATGAACCGGAACGAAACTCAGGATGTGGCTGTCTTTACGGTTCAGAAGTTCCGTAACGGAACTGTTCAGATACAGCTTGTCGGCGATGAGGCCTTGTACGGAAGGAATTATATTGTTGAACCAATATATGATAACAATTATGCCGGTACTGATAATCCTGGGTACAATGGAAGGTCAGGGATCACAATCAATGTGGTTGCAGACTGGCCTCTTGTAAGATATATTTATTACCCTGGATATGTTAGCTGGCACTCCTCGTGGTACTGGGGTTATTACCCGTCTTACTGGAACCCGTGGCGCCCTTACTACTGGCATTACTACTATGGATATCATTATAACAATTACCGCGATTATTACAGACATTACCGCCGATGGAACAATATCCGGTACGAACGTTACCACGACTTTTACTACGGCAGCATAAGGTCACATTCCCCCATGGTGGATCGCAGGATCAGGGAAGGTAGTTTCAGAAACACTTATTCGCGTCCTGAAATGAGACGTGAAGGTGAAAATTATTATGCTTCGACTCGTCAGAGCAACAGCTCCGACAGAAGATCAAGTGATATGGCAGGAAGATCCAATACCAATTCGACAGTCCAAAGGACGAATGATTCCAGGAGACAATCCTCGTCTGTTTCCAACAGTTCAGTTTCAAGAACCCAATCAGTACAGAGATCCACTGATACCAGGAGGTCGGTTCCCTCTGCTTCCACAAGAACTGCTACCAGACCGACATCAGTCCAGAGATCGAGTACTTCAACCCAGCGGTCAGCTCCGGCTGCTTCAACCAGGTCAGCATCAAGGCCTGAATCGGTTCAGAGATCGGGTGCTCCCCAAAGGTCAGCTCCGTCTGCTTCAACAAGAAGCACTTCCAGGCCGCAATCGGTACAGAGATCGGGTGCTCCCCAGAGGTCAGCTCCGTCGGCTTCAACAAGAACGACTTCCAGACCGCAATCGGTTCAGAGATCGAGTGCTCCCCAGAGGTCAGCTCCGTCAGCTTCTACAAGAACGACTTCCAGGCCGCAATCGGTTCAGAGATCGAGTACTTCAACTCAGAGGTCAGCTCCGTCTTCATCTGGCAGATCGTCATCCAGGACTGAATCAGGACAGAGAAGCAGCAGTAATAACAGGGCTTCAGGGTCTTCTCAATCATCAGGCAGGAGATAAGCTTCTCAGCTCTGTACAGGTTTCGGGATCACTTTGTTTTCAATTCCGAAAGAGAGCAAAATCATAACAAGCAACAGGACTGAAACTCCTGTAAAAATAGTTCCGAAAATATTACTGCCGGACATCGATGCCAAAAGCAGGCCGATGACGGCAGTTCCTGTAATTTGTCCTATGCTTATGAAAATGGTCAGCATCCCCTGAGATGTTGCCCGGTCTTCAGCAGAGGTATTATTGAGGATTATATAACGAAGCGAACTTCCGGCCAGTACTGACAGACCAAGACCGACCAGAACACCGCTTATATAGTAAATGACCTTCTGACCTCCGGTACGCGAAAGCAAAAAGAATCCTGCTGAAAGAAGCAGAAGTCCCGTAATTACAATCTTTTTGGCACCGTATTTATCAATAAGCCTTCCGAACACCGGAGATCCGATTGCAGTTGCCAGAACAAATGGTGTAAGCATGAAGCTTGCAGCTGAAGGTGTGACTGAGAAATTCTGCACCACAAATTTCGGAATAAAGACGAAACATGCCTGTACTGCACCGGTGGCTACCGCAATGACCCCTGCAATAACTATTTGCCGGTTGCTGAAAAAGCTGAATTCAATCACCGGATCCTTTGTCCGTTTTTCGACAAACATAAACACGAAAAAAGATATCATGGCAAGGGAAAAAGGCAATATGAATCCGTAAGAAGGCAGCCCCGATTGCAAACCGGATGCACCAATATTATTGACACTTAGGGTAAACCCGGCAAGGGCGATCCCAAGTGTAATAATTCCTACCCAGTCGATCCGTGATACATTTTTGTTTGGTACCGAGGGCAATACCTTCGAACTGTAATAGATCAGGACAAGTGATACCGGGAGATTTATAATGAAAAGGAAATGCCACTCAAAATAATGTAACAGAATACCTGCAATAAACGGACCCATCAGGAAAGCGAGGCCAAATACGGCACCGATCAGACCCAGGATACGTCCCCGTTTTTCTGGAGGGAAAATATCCCCAACCAGGGCAGATGCCACGGGGAAGATTCCACTTGCACCAAACCCCTGAACGGCTCTTCCGATCAGCAGAGTATTAAAACTCTGCGACAGCGACACAACCAGGGAACCTGCGGCAAAAACTGCAAGGGCTGAAATATATATATTTCTTCGCCCGTATATGTCCGATAACCTGGCAAAAAGTGAAATGCCGATCAGATTAAACAACACGTAAATCGAAAAAATCCAGCCGGAAAACCGCGGACCAAGATGCAGAAAACTCTCAATGGATGGTATTGCAGGTCCGACAATTGAAATATCCAGTGCCCCCATCAATACTCCGGTGAATAACAGAATTATAACCGCTTTCTGATTTATTTGTTCCATTATAAAATAATTAGGGTGTGGGGTACGGGGTATGGGGTGCATGGAAGAATAAGGCTCCCCTCTTTGGAGGGGCTGGGGGTGGGTTTAAATAATTCTGCGGTCATGCAATTTCTTGTCAATTTTGAATCCATGGTTATGCCCTTTCAATGGGGCAAGTTAGTTATCTATTTCGATATCATATTTATCAAGTAACCCTGCTATTTCGGGTAACGAGAATTTTGCTTTTCTAATGCGGTTCAGGTCAGGGTCTATTGAATAGTTATTTGAAGTCCGGAAATCAACTCCTTCAAGGTTAGTATTCTTAAAGATTGTTCTCTGCAGATCACAACTTTTGAATGAAGAATTAGTTAAATCAGTTTCCGTAAAGTCCGTCTCAATGATTTTTGAATTTCTGAAAATAGTTTTTTTAAGTTTAAGTTTATAAAATGAGGAGAGGTCAAGTGTGCAACCATCAAATTCAAATGATATCATTAGATTATTACAATCCTCAAAATGCAATCCAAGCAATTTGCAATTAATAAATCTCACTTCCCTGAAAGATGTCTGTGCCAGCCTGGCAAGACTTAAATTGCATTCCCGGAATTCACATCCGAGGAAATTTATATCAGACAGATCTGAATCTGAAAAGTCACAGCTTTTGAACGTACACTCTTCGTAATCCCCGGTCTCCGGAGCATGATTCCTGAAATTCAGATTTTCAAAGTTCTTCCCTTCGCAAAAGATTCTTTTCATGATGTTTTGATAACATGACATTTCAATTTTTTAATTTGCATCGGAGAAAGGTAGTAAAAATCTGTTTTTAAATCGTTACTTTCTTTGTCTTGAAACAAAGAAAGTAACCAAAGAAAATTCAAGGCTTAAGATAATTTTGGGGCTTCTGTTTTTCAGCTTGCCCACGCAATACAACTCGTCGTCCTTCGTCCTCCTCAAACAGTATTGCTTACTTTATGCCCTCCCAGCAAGCTTCAGAACAGTCGCTTTTTCCCAAAATTATCTTAGGCCGTCTGAAATCCAGTAAAGCCAAAAACCAGCACAAAAATTAGTTTGTTATTGAGCGGGGGCGAACCGTGTCTTGTTTCAGTGGAACGAGCTCGATGAAGTTAAATTAATGCGGCATGGCCGCATTATTTATAATGTTCGTCCTTCATTTTGAGGGACAGGAATCCTTCAGGCATCGGGGATTTAACGGTTATGATCCTGCCATCAGCAGGATGCGGGAATGCCAGTGAAAAGGCATGCAGCCTTACCCTTCTTTTGAATTCATCTGATGCTCCATATTTCCTGTCGCCGATAATCGGACAGCCAATATCAGACAGATGAACCCTGATCTGGTTTTTCCGGCCAGTATCCGTTTTGACATCCAGAAGGGCATGATCCTTTATCAGCTTAATTACTTTGTAATTTGTTACAGAGTACTTGGCATTGGTTGTATTTTTGGTGGAATGCACCTTTTGGGCTCCATCTTCAATTAGCCAGCTCCTGATTGTATCTTCTTCCTTTGCCGGAATTCCTTCCACCAGTGCATAGTAATGCTTTTCGGTCTCCTGCCATTTTTCCTTTATATTCTCCATTGCTTCATTCGTCTTGGCAAATAAAAGCACTCCCGAAACCTCTTTATCGAGACGGTGCACGACATGTGCCCTGAATTTTCCCTTGCTCTGCTTCTTAAGAAATTCCGAAATGATCTCCTGAATACTCAGGCTGCCATCGGTGCTCGAAGTTGGTTTACCGGGGGGTTTATCAATAACAATCACAAACTGATCCTCATATAACACCGGGAACGGAAGTCCAGCTCTTGCAGCATTGCCTGCCTGCCTGTTTACCTCAACAATGTCTCCCGGTTTAAGCGGATAAGAGTAAAGCGTTACTGGTTTATCGTTTACCCGGATAGTACCTCCCTGCAGAAGCTTCTTTATCCTGGTCCTTGGTGAATCGGGATATTGCTCCGTGAGAAATTCCATGAGTGTCGACAATACTTTTACTGCAATTTTCAATCAGTCTGGTGTTCTATATTGAATTGAATTCAAAGATAGCTCTTTATACTTAATCAGGTTCGCCACGGAGTGAGGGTTTTTCTCTGTGTCTCTCTGTGTAACAAGAAAGTGTTTTATAAATCCTTATCTTTAAGCAGGAACTCATTCCCTGTTAATGAACATCCGGTATCTGATATCGATAATGGTTTTCATATTGCTGGCAGCTTATGCCGAAGCGCAAAAATCTGGCTGTACCGATCGCCTGGCAATTAATTACAATCAGTCAGCGACTATTAATGACGGGAGCTGCAGATATAATCCTGCCAATATCGAACCGCTGGCCAGCCTGAACCTTGATGGAGTCCTTTCCGAAACATCAGGTATCATCTTCTGGGAAAATCAGTTCTGGACACATAACGACAACAGCGATACAAATCTATATTCTCTTGATACACTGTATGGAAGAATTGTTCAGCGCTGGCCTATGAGCCATATCAAAAACACTGACTGGGAGGAGATCTCCCAGGATAAAGACTACATTTATATTGGTGATATCGGTAACAATTCAGGCAACCGCGATGATTTGAAAATATACAGGGCAGAGAAAAATGCAATCCTGAATAATTCGGCGGTGTTTGATTCTGTATGTTTCACTTATCAGGACCAGACTGATTTTACTCCGGCTGATTATGATTCTGACTTTGACTGCGAAGCATTCATTGTTTCCAGTGACAGCATTTACCTTTTTACAAAGGAATGGGCCAGCAATGGTACAAGAGTTTACTCCCTTCCAAAGACCCCTGGCAATTATGTGGCAAAACCAGGAGCTTCATTAAATGTCAACGGACTTATCACCGGTTCTGTTTATCTTGAAGAGGAAAGGATCGTTGTACTGACGGGATACAATAAAAGGCTGAATCCTTTTCTTTATCTTTTATATGATTTCACCGGTTCGGATTTTTTCAGCGGTAATAAAAGAAAGATTGATATAATGCTTCCTTATCATCAGATAGAGGGGATAACAACAACAAATGGAATTAAATACTTCATTACGAACGAATATTTTACCCTTGCTCCGATCATTAAAACACGACAGAAGATTCATCTGCTCGACTTACGTTCCTTCCTGGGGAATTACCTGATGTTGAACCTGTCGGGCCAGATAGGGAAGAAGGACGACACTCGTTTAAAATCATTAAAGAATAAAACTGACACTATAAATATTTCCCGCTGATTACGCTGATCAGTGCAGATTTCTCTGCGTGAATCTGCGAAATCTGCGGGAAATAAAAGCACGGTTTTTGTGAACCTATTTACTTTGGTAAAAAGTTTTCCATCACCCACAGCTCGAAATTTATCAGGCTTTGCGTGAATACGATGCGCTTGCCGCTCGGGTGCATAACGAATCCCCAGGTCGACTCCGGGCTACTATAGAGTTTTTCTCCCGGGCCTCCCGTTGCCGGGAACCGCCAAAGTTCGTTCCCCTGCTTGAAGCTTCCGGCTACTACCAGCACATGCTTTCCGTCCGGTGCCCAGATGGGGCCTGAAATGCCACCAGGGTAATCGACTCCGGAAAAGCGCCACAACTCCAGTTCCTTGCCCGATTGAATATCCAGGATGCCCAGTATAAATGATTTGGTCGGCCTATCATTCCGAAAATATACAAACCGGGTACCATCAGATGAGATCTTCATTTCGCGGATGTACATGCCGCGATAGATGTCCTTCTCCTCGCCGGTGGTGAGATCTTTGCGCCGGATAATGAATTCATCGGTTTTTTCAGGTGACCGGACCATGTAAAAGATCGCTTTGCCGTCGGGAGACCAGTTTGGACTTGGGTCTATCGGATTATCCTCCACAGGGTTCATCACAAGTTGGCTGACTTCACCACTCTCTGAATCGATTGCGAAAACGCCTGACTTCCCGTTCTGGTCTGCCCCGGTGACTGCGAAACGGTGTCCGTCAGGGGAGAGTATTGGAGTGTGCCAGAAGGGGAGTTTTGGTTTCGGAGTGATCTCGCGTGTCTGACCGGTTTCTTCCGAACTGATGACAAGCACCTGAGATCGATTGCCCACTGGCCCTTTGTTTAACGAATAGTAAAGCAGCTTCCCGTCAGACGACCATCCCGGAAAATTCGCCCCGGGATAGTTTTGGTCCACCAGCGAAGGCGTGCCTGTAAGCTTCCCGGTTTGTTCGTCCACCAGGAGAATGTACGAATCGTAGGAGCCCTTTCTCTCTATCTTGAAGAGCCGCCCGTCGCGAGTCACGTAGAGATACATTGGGTCGCCGAGGTCCCGCTGCAGTATTTGCGGTTCTCCCCGGGGACGGCCATTCTCAGTATCCAGCAAGTAAAGATCGCGTGATCCCGACCGAATGCTTACAAATATAATTCCGGTCCCATCCGGGGTCCAGCCAATCATTCCATCAGCTGCCGGATTCTTAACGAGAACCGAGTTCTGTTCCGTCGCGGCATCATATACAATAATGTCTTCATTCAGGTTGTAAGCGATGTACCGCCCGTCCGGAGAGGGGTATCCCCAAATCACGCTTCCCGGCTCGGGCTGACTGATATCGCGAACGGAACCGTCCTGAAGAGAGATTATGTGAGGCCGGTAAACCAGGTTCTTGAATGAAATAGCCAGTATTCCGAGGCCGTCCGGCATCCAGGCTGTAGGCGTAACGTACATGGTTCTCCCGTCCTGACCGTTATGGAGGATTCGTATTGATGATCCATCGAGCTTCGAGAGACGAAGCTCTTCAAAGCCTTTGTTCCACCAGTTGTAGGCGATCCACTTACCATCCTGTGATATCGCCGCAAAACCGGAAGCGATAGTCCCTTCCGCTCTCGAACCATCCCGGGTAATTTGTCTTTGCTCGCCAGATTGCAGATCGCGAAGCCAAAGATTGCCGCTATCGTAAACCCCAAAAACAACGTACCGGCCATCAGGTGAGATGCAGATCGGCATGTCTTTGCCCGCAACCCAAATCTGGCGCATTGAAACCTCGGTGCTCCTGGCGGCTGTTCCGCCTGATCCGCCGATAAGGGCTTTCAACCGTTCTCGTGCCATCTTGGTGGGTTCGGCCTGGTCGGCATAGTCGCTCAACACTAGTTCATAGGCCTTGCGAGCCTCTTTATTGCCTAATTTTTCATAGCACAGTCCGATATGAAGTTGTGCCTTTGAAGCGATTTGCCTGTCAGCTGAAAACTGAGTGATGATCGTTTGATATACTTCAATTGCCTTTTCCAGTTCACCCTTTACCTCTTCGAGCTGGATAGCTTTTGAAAAGAGTTCCCCGGCTGTCTGAGCGACAGACTGGTAACTTCCCAATATCATGCCGATTGCCATGATTATTGTGAGTGTTTTTTTGCTGTTCATGATATTCTCCTTTTTTTGGTGTTAAGAATTAAATTCACCTGAAAGGTATGGCAAGAGTTGTGAATAGTTGTTAATCAGATGTAAAAGGACGTAAAACATCATAACTCTATCTCTCATAGGAATTTGTAACCAATGCCGTGTATCGTGACAATAAGCTTTGGTTCTTCAGGATTGTCTTCAATTTTGTGTCGCAATTTTGCGATGTGGGTGTCAATGGTACGGGTGTTTGGAAAAGAATCGTAGCCCCAGACCTGATTAAGAAGTTCATCGCGGGAAACTATTTCGCCCTCACGTTCAATAAACCATTTGAGCAGCTCATATTCCCGTGGCGAAAGTTTTATTGACTTACCTTTTTTACGGGCTTCATATTTTTTAAAGTTAATTTCGAGATCTCCAAACTGGTGCACTTCCGGTATTTCTGATCCTGATTTTATACGTCGGAACAGTGCCTTGATACGGGCAAGAAGTTCCAGAATACTGAAGGGCTTTGTTATATAATCATCGGCTCCCAGCTCCAAACCGGTAACAATCTCAGATTCCTGACTTTTGGCTGTGAGCATAATAATTGGAAGGTCAGGAATTTCTTTTTTCAGTCCTTTACATACCTCGTAGCCGTTAAGCTTTGGCAACATGATGTCCAGAATCACAAGGTCAGGCTTTTCACTGAGCGCTTTCTGATAACCTGTCTCACCATCGTAAGCAACAATAACAGTATAGTCTCGTGCCTCAAGGTTGAACTTCAATCCTGTTACCATGTCTTTCTCGTCTTCAACAATTAGGATCTTTTTCATCACTTTTATATGTACAGTAATTTAAGAAAGTCGGCAGTCAGTATAATGCAGACCGATGACTGCAGAAAAAGTTGACTTTAAATTCCACACAATGGAATACTGACTGTAAACTTGCTGCCCTTACCAATTTCACTTTCAACTTCAATTGTCCCGCCATGTGCTTCAATAACATGCTTTGCAAGTGTTAACCCTAATCCAGTGCCCTGGGTTTCCCTTGTCTTTGCAGTCGACATCCGATAGAATTTATCAAAGATCTTTTTCAGCTCCTCTTTAGGTATCCCCACACCGTGATCCGTAACTGAAATCCAAGCTGAATTTGAATTCCTGCAAACTTTGACCAGAATATATTTATTCTCTTCCGAATACTTCACAGCATTGTTTAACAAATTCAATAGCACCTGTGAGATTGCATCCTTATCAATTTTAAGAGGTATTGTTTCATCAGGCAGCTCACTTTCAATTTTAAAACCGTTATCACGTATGTGGAATTTATACGCTTCCAATGTACTCCTGACCACCTCAACAATATCAGCTTCTTTGAAGTTGTATTCTTTGGAACCTGTATCCATCCTGGAAAAATCAAGCACATTGTTGATGAGATGTGTGAGGCGTTCACTTTCCTTCCTGATGATGCTGTAAAATTCCCGTCGCTTTTTCTCATCGTTAACAATTCCCGATTCTAGTGTCTCGCCAAAGAGCCGGATGAGTGCAAGCGGTGTTTTGAGCTCATGTGAGACACTTGAGACAAACTCTGATTTCATGCGTGAGATCTCTGATTCGTGGATAACAGCACGCACCATAACAACAATCCCAATAAGTATTACGATAATGATTCCTGCAAAAAGCATCAGGTAGAGTTGTTTTTCTTTCCCTACGAGCTGTTCTATCGATTTTCCTTCCTTGTCAAATAAGGCTACCTTCCAGTTGACAAATAGTTTTAAGAAATTATCAGATACAAGATAATTTGAAACGGGATTATTTTGCTGGATATATAACAAGCTGTCCTTGTCACCGAGAATACCGACGAATACATCTTTTCCAAGTTCCACGGAAGTCAGAATTCCGGGAAACAGAGTCGACAGGATGTATTCTTTGTTAAATTGATAACCCAATGCGAATAATTCAGACTTTTGAAATGCTGAAGGAAGCTTAAAGAAACCGATTTGAAGTGTGGAATCATATTCATCCCTGGAAATGTTAAACGATTGTAATTCAGGAGGCGCTCCATGGCTTAGCTCGTACTCTATTTCGGGTAAAATATTCTTATTAATGAGCTCAATAAATCTGATTTGTTCAAGCAACCTGTTTTCCAAAATTTTCAAATTTTCTACGGTCCTCTCAGCAGAGTTCCTATGGATATCAGAAACTTCAAATTTTCGTATTTCTGCACTGGCAGACTTCAGATAGTAGAGATAATCTCCTCCAAGAAGATCCCAGGGATGGTTCAGCAGTTGCTGATAGAGTTCAATTACAGCATTATATTCTTCTTTTTCGTCATTTAGGGCCTTATAACCATCGGTAATTTGAGAGAGAGCAATTATGATGGCCGGAATTTCCCCTATGGTTACATCTTCCTTTTTCAATTCCAGAATCTTTTTGTACTCGTTGATTCCTGTTTTATATTGCCCCGTCTTAAAATAGCAGCGTCCAATCCGTGATAACAGTAAGGCATGTTCCTCTGAAGATTTTATCTGGATCAAAGCCATTTGATAATATCTGATGGCATCTACGTAATCTTTCCTGATAAATTCAGCCTTTTCGGCCATATTAATATTTGAGGATGCCTGCAGATTTATTAAAGGACGGGATTCCTGAATTTTATTCCATCCAAGTGAAACGGAAGAAGAGATCAGCCCTCCATCAGTATTTACCAGAAACAGATGTTTGAAAGCTAAATGTTCGGATTCTATATTCCGGAGCCATACTCTCAGGTCAGTATCATTGTCAGGTGTAAAAAATAATTCAGTGACACTGGTCCGCAGGTTTGCTTCATTCCTGAAAACTTCACTCTCCAGTTTATCCCGCACTAAACTAACTGTCCCTTTGTACTTTACCCTGAGGTTATCTGCTTTTTGATTGATTGACTGTAAACTCAGATAGCTGAGGACAGCACATGGTAACATAATTAAAATAAAAACAAAAAAAAGAATCTTTGTCTTAGGGTTGATATGTTTAAGAGGGCCGGTCATATTATAATATTACATCAATATTACGACCCGGGGAGTAAAAAACAATAAAGAAATTGTAAAACTATGTAAAATTAAGCTGCGTTACGGTTCTGTGAATTATTACCAGATACCTGTTCAGACATATTTTCCATGAAGAATTTAAAAAAGGGGCACAACGACTAAAAATTGGGCCCCTGAGAATGATCTTATTATGAGTCCTTTACTTCGGTAAAAAATTCTCCATCACCCACAATTCCTGCCTTGTCCCATCATTGACGCTGAACGCAAAGCGGCGGTTGTCAGGGTGAAGAGTGAAGTCCTCCATCCTTGGAATGGCGAGGTCCAATTTCAGTGGTGTCCCGCCCTGCACAGGAATCCGCAAGATATCACTGGTCGCAGCATACAATCCCGAAATGTTATCTAGTGCCTGTGCGATGATATAACGGCCGTCCCTTGTCCACCTCAATACATAATAAGGAGTCAAGCCGGAAATTAGTTTCCGAGGCTCCCCTCCATTAAGGGACACGGTATATATAGTGCCGTTCTCCTGAAACGCCGCTTCCCGGCAGTCAGGCGAGAGATCATCATAGTTGTTGAGCACCTTTGTCCCTACTTTGACGCCGACTGACTCCTCACCTGTGTCAAGGTTGCGTTTTGTGATCCCTCCGTTACCCATGTAAACCATGGTCTTGCCGTCCGTACTGAGCCTGGGGGCCCAGCGTCCATCTGCTAACTTTGTTATCACTCCTGTTTCAGTGTCAATCCGGAAGAGTGCATTTTCCTTTACTGTCATACCCCATGCAAGGATTGAACGACTGTCCGGTGCCCAGTAGATATCCCAAATTTTAAGAAGACGCGTGGACAAAAAGTGTTCTTCCCCGGTTTCGTTGGACCGGATCGTGAGGTTGTTGTTTCCGTGATCAATTTCAAACCCTCCCGAAACGTAGAGCAGGCTCCTGCCATCAGGTGACCAGGCTATTCTTGATGGTGGGCCATTAAACCTGGTAGTAACAGGTTTGGGTGGTACAAGGACCTTCCCCGTTTCAAGGTCCACCTCTCCAAAATAAAGGTGTCCTAAAGGTGTCAGAGTTTTGTAATAAAGGGAGCCATCGGGAGTAAATCCAAGAAACTTTGAACCCTTGCCGAAGTCTTTTTTCAGCATTTCCGGTTCACCCTGCTGCTTTCCACCAGTGATACGGACTGTCCAGATGTCCCAGGTTCCTGAACGGTCGCTCAGAAAGAGAAGTCTCTTCCCGTCTGGCGTCCAGGCAAGCAGTTCATCCTCCGCCGGATGCCCGGCAACAACCACTTCATTACGGCCATCAACAGTCAGAAGGTAGATTTCACCTTGTGGTGGATTTCCATCATTGACCAGACTGAATGCGATGGTTTGTCCGTCAGGCGAGAAGCTGGCTCTTGTCAGTACATATGGGCCCGACTCAATCTTCTTCAGAACTCGTACAGAGCTATCCTTTGTCGAGATCAGAACCAATTCCATCATATTGCTGGTTATAATGCCGCGCAGTGCAAGGATGGACCCTGCGTCAGGCGACCAGTCAAAGGGAATAGTACTGCTCTCATCGTAAAGTATGCGAAGGGTTGAACCATCCAGGTTTCTGATTAGCAGTTGAGGCTTTCCCTCTGAGGTTTCCCTGTCGAATGCGATTTGTTTCCCATCGCGTGTGAAAACATAGCCTTCGACGTAATAGAGTCTCTCGGTCCGGAGCCCTTTGTTGGTGATGCGGCTAATCTGTCCGCCCTCAACGCCTACCTGGATAATGTCACCCGTCTCCCAGTCAAGAGACCTGATAAATTTGCCGTCCGCGGTGAGGTTCCCTCGGACACCGGAGGCATCTGTGAGAACACGGCGTGTAACGAGTCCCCTGATGGTGTTGGTGACTCCCCGATCACCAAGTTCAGACAGCTTTGTTTTCGCAAGGGCTACCATGTCGGTCTGATCAGGATAGGAGTTGACCAGGCGGGTAAAATATTCACTGGCTTTTTGTTTCCCCATTTTTTCATTAACCAGACCCAGATGATAAAGCGTTTTAGCGGCTACAGGGCGGTCATTAGGGTATTTTTTCAGAATGTCCAGGTAGAGCTCAACAGCCTTATTGAGGTTGCCTGTTACTTCTTCCTCATAAATTGCTGTTGTAAGTGATGCTGATGCCTTGTTGTCCTGAGCGGAAACAGAACCGGTCAGCAAAACAAAGACAACAATTAAAAACAATTGTGTTTTCATGGTTCTAATTTTGTTTTAAAGGTACCATGCACATGTGTTAAGCATATTAATATCCGGATAAGTTTGGTTAAGATCAGGTTAAGATTCATATTGATTGAGTTTATATCCTGCACCTCGTATGCCGGTAATCCAATGAGATTTCTCCGGATCTTCAATTTTCTTCCGGAGGTTGGCAATATGTGTATCGACAGTTCTGGGTGTAACATAAACCTCGCCGCCCCAGACACTGTGAAGAATGTCATCCCGTTTGATAACCTTACCAGTATGTTGCATCAGCAGCTTCATGATGGAAAATTCAATGGTGGTCAGCGGAACAGGCTCGTTGTTTTTCGTAAACAGGTATTTAGAAGGGTCCAGCTCAAAAGGGCCAAACCGTATTGTTGTTCCAGCAGTCTGCTGGTTCCTGATCTCTGACCTGCGCAGAAGAGCTTTGACACGCGCATGGAGCTCGAACGGACTGAATGGCTTGGTTACATAATCATCTGCTCCAAGCTCAAGGCCCAGCACTTTGTCAAATTCCTGGCTCTTAGCCGTCAGCATGATGATCGGTGTCCCGATATCGCGCCGCCGCAATTCCTTGCAGATCTCCAGTCCACTCAACTCAGGGAGCATCAGGTCAAGAATGATGATGTCGAGGTCCAGATCCATTGCCTTTTCGAGCCCTTCCGGACCAGTTGCTGCAGATTCGACCTGATAACCTTCAAATTTAAAATCGTCTTCCAGCGCCATCCGGATGTTCCGGGCATCTTCAATTATTAGTATTTTTTTCATGAGTGTTTGCTTATATCGTTGTTTTTCAATGTCGGAAACCTGGCTATAACCCTGCTCCCTTTACCAACTACGCTTTCGATAGCTATCGTACCGCCATGGGCTTCAACTATCTGCTTTACTATTGTAAGTCCGATCCCGCTTCCCCTGATCCCCGACCTTTGAGGTTCATCTCCGCGAAAGAACCGGTCAAATATTTTTCCCTGTTCTTTAACTGAAATGCCGATACCGTAATCCTTCACACTAAACACTATTTTGTTATCTTCCTGAGAAAGATTAACATCAATTACCCTGGATGTCCCGGAGAATTTTATTGCATTATCGATGAGATTGTAGAAAACCTGCAGAATAGCATTCTTATCAGCTTTAATCACATGCACGTTTTCCGGACGATCATATCTGATTTCAAAACCGGGTTCCGGAATCATTTCCCGGGTTGATTCGAGAAATTTCGTAAAAAGCTCGTCAAGATTCACATCAGTAAAGTCGTATTTCTTACGATCATCATCCATTCTTGAGAAATCCAGAATATTATCTATCAGGTGACTGAGGTGTTCGCTTTCCTCAAGCATCGCCGAGTAATATGCCGATTTGCGCTCTTCGGTCTGGACTCTGTTGTTATGCAGCATTTCCGTCATCATACGGATGGATGTGAGCGGACTTTTTAATTCATGCGATACATTGGAAATGAATTCCGATTTCAGCTTATTCAGCCTGAGTTCAACATTAAGGGTATACATTATAAAAACAAAACCAAGAACCATCAGGAGAGCGATCAGAATAAAAATAAAAAGATAAATACCGCTTCCTGCTTTAAATAAAGTTGCAATGAATCCGGGTTTATTTTCACTTAAAATTATTTTCCACGGTGGAAGGTAATCTGGAAATGGGAATGAAAGATAACTCGTTTCTTCTTTCAGGACTTTTGAAAAAATAAGCTTCCCGCTCTCATCTTCAACTTTTACATTTATAGAAGAGCCTGGATAGAGTTCTTTGATAAGCTTTTCTGATATTGATTTCAAATAGATCGGGAAATCAATCACGATAGCTGTTTGAACATCATTGTGCTTAATCCTTGATAAATACACTGCTGCAAGCTCCGCTGAATTGACCGGAATACAGGATAACTCATTTTTGTCACTGTTAAAATGATTATTACTCCCGGCTGCGATCAGATCCGGATCGCTGAGTATCCTGATCAGATAATCAGAACGGTTTTTTTGATTCTCCAGTTCTACCACCAGGGAATCAGTCACACGATCTGTTTCCCGGATAATCTCTTTGAAAGATTGATAAAACATTATAAACTGATCTGCATCATATTCACCTGGAGGGTGAAGCAAAAGCTCCAGATATTCCCTTGAATCATTTTTCATTTCATTATTTTCTCGGCCAGCAATATTTATTTTCAGAATTTCCAGACTGGCAAGAAGTCCCAATGGTATTTGCCCGTTAAGAAGTCTTCCGGGGTAATCCTTCCGGATCTCATCGTACAGAGCTTTTGCCCGGTCAGGCTGGTTCAGTTTGTTATACAACCGGGCGGAAGAAACCATTGCCCGTATTTTTTCTGCTGGATCATTAGTTTTGAGGACAATATCCTGGTAAAATCTGAGCGCATCTGAAAACCTTTGCTCATTATACTCCAGCCGGAGACCTTCTTTCAGGCTGGCTGGTTGTTTAAACTGTTCCGTTTGCTTAGTCAGGAATTCTGCAGGCAGATACAGGAGCTGATGGGTTATGATCTTTTGTGAACCGGAGGAATCTTTGACAATAAGTGCAAGCAAAGCCGGATCATACCGTCTGGCGCCATAAAGCATTGAATCAGTCGTCTGTTCATTCAGGAACTGTACAAAACCTGAATCAATTGCAGTAAAAAAATCCTGGCTGTACATTTCAAGCTTCCTATAGTTTTCCTTCTCGCGTAGAGCCTGGTCGTTACGTATACCCCGGTAAGCCATGTATCCCAGGAGAATACCAGGCAGCACTACAGCAAGTGCATAAAACAGGAATATCTTTTGCTTTCGTGCTCCGGGATTAGCTGTTTTCATCAGCAGTGCGTACCTAATTATTATCAAATTTCAGAAAAATCAGGCAGTTACGTGTTAAGATTAGGAGAAATTCTGTTAAGAATCAAACAAGGACCCAAAACCGGGTATGTTATGATTTTGTCAAGTCTGATCAGTCTTAAATATATATCCGATACTTCGTACACCGATAATAAACTTCGGATATTCCGGATCGTCTTCAATTTTCTTTCTCAAATTAGCGATATGCGTATCCACTGTACGGGGGTAAACATACACACTGTTGCCCCAGACATTATCAAGTATTGAATCACGACTAACCACCTGGTCTTTATGTTTAATGAGAAAATGAAGCAGAGTAAACTCAAGGGCTGTAAGGTTAACTGGCTGTCCATTTTTTTTCGCTTCGTACTTTTTGAAATCAATCTCAATGTCGCCGAAATGATCCAGTTCAATTACCTGCTGAGCTTGCTTCATCCTTCTTATAATGGCATTCACTCGGGCAATAAGCTCACGGGGACTGAAGGGTTTTGTAACATAATCATCAGCTCCTATCTCCAGTCCGAGGACTTTATCGACTTCCTGGCTTTTAGCTGTTAAGATAAGAATAGGGGTCGTAATCCCGGTTTGCCGTAATTGCTTACAGACCTCAAATCCATTCATCTTTGGCAGCATAATATCAAGGATGATAAGGTCAAAAGACTGATCCTTAGCCATGGAAAATCCTTTCAGTCCGTCTGTTGCACTTGAAACCTGATATCCCTCAATCCTGAGGTTATCTTCCAGTCCCATCAGGATCCTTTCTTCGTCCTCGATAATAAGAATTCTTTCCATATACTTAATTTTCTATTAGTTGAAGTGGAAGTCTTATCGAAAAAGTGCTGCCTTTCCCAGGGTTGCTTTTAACATAAACTTTGCCATGATGGGCTTCTACGATTTGTTTAACCAAAGTTAATCCAAGTCCGCTTCCTTTGACAGTTCGCGTCAACTCATCACCTCCGCGGTAAAAACGCTCAAAAATTTTATCAACTTCTTCCTTTTTGATGCCAATACCGAAGTCTTTAACGGTAATAATCAGATAATTTTCTTCAGTAAATGCCCTGACGATTATATTTCTGGCTTCACCGGAATATTTGATCGCATTATCTATCAGATTAGTAATTGCCTGGGTTATAGATTCTTTATCTGCCTGAATTACTGGTAATGGTTTTTCAATTTCTAACTGAATAATAAAATCTTTATGACGCACCTGGTCCTGAATGACTGATAAAATTTTCTGCAACAATGAACCTATATCCAGCGTCTGAAAATCAAATTTTTTCCTGCCCTCCTCTATTTTTGCAAAATCCAATACGTTATCAATGAGTAAAGTAAGTCTTTCACTTTGTTCTACAAGAACATCGTAATATTCCTGCCTGCGATTTTCTGAAGGTACGCGGCCTGATTGAAGCATCTCTGCAAGCTGCCGTATTGAGGATAAAGGACTTTTAAATTCGTGGGAAATGGTGGAGACAAAATCAGATTTCATCTTCGAAAGTTCAAGTTCATGAGCAATTGTCCGGTTGGTTAAGATCAAACCAAATAAAAGTATCCCTGCAAGTAGAATAAACGCATAGAAATATATCCCTCGTCTCGAAAATAAAAATGTTTCAAAAAGATCGGGATTATTTTGATACAGCTCGACAAACCATGGCGGAAATCCTCCTTCAAAATTCGTTCTGACAGCTATAGAACCTGAAGGCGAGTTTTCAGACTTCAAAATGGCTTTTTCATCCCTCCCTTTTACAACCCAGGCGGTATTTTCAGAATTTACTTTACTTCGCAACACCTGAAATAGAACACTGTCTCTCAGATACCCGGCATTAAGAAGAAGTCCTCTGATTTCATTTCCGCGGTTTTCATTTCTTGTATATTGACCCAACAATGAAACAAGATAGGTGTGCTCTCCAGCTTCCAGTGTAAATCTCCTGGCTGAGCTTTGGGATTCATCTATATCAGGAGGAATTTTAGCCTTCAGATCTGCTCCAGCATTCTCCTGAAAGGCTAGTAATCGCTCAGTGATTTTTCTTTGGTTTTGTTCCTCTGCTTTCAATACAGTAATATCGTTCTGGTATGATTGTATTGGTTCAGTTAATCGTGCCTGTGAAAAGATATTGTTAATCGATTCGTTCAAATGCTGCAAAAAGAAGTCATATTGAGCTCGTTCCAGCATCCATCTGCTGTTTATAAGATCTTTGTACAAAACGGAGATCGTTTTTAAAGCGGATAGAGTATCTCCGGCTGTCAATAACAGGGAGCTGATTTCAGATTGAGCCGCCAATCCAAGAGGAAACCCGCCTGTGGTAAGTATGTTACTGTAATCCCGGGCAATTGATTCGTATGTTTTTACAGCATCCCGAAAGAGAGCTGATTTTTTTTGAACTCTGGCTATAGCGCTCAGCAGTTCACCTTTTATTTGAGGATCGGATGTTTGTTCAAAATCCTTCTGGTAGCTGGCCAGGGCTTGCCGGTATTTCTTCTGTTGAAATTCCAGTCGTTGTCCATCTGGTACTTTTCTGGCCGGAGCGGAAGTTCGGGATGGAGAAGATAATGATTGAGTACTGCCGTCAGGGAGAAATAAAAGGTTTGCTAAGGGAAAGCGGATATTTTCAAAGTTTTCCCAGATAAACACTTCCTCCACTAAAGGATTTTGCTTTTTTAAGCTGTCAATGGAACGGATCAATCCGGGCTGATATATATCTTGATTTTTGTCCAGAGTTAATATAAGAGTCTGTTCAACTTTAAGAATACCATCTTCAACCGACCTCGTAATCAGTTCCAGAATTTTACGATGGTCATTCAGCCTCTCTTTTTCCAGCAATGCCTGGTCATTCTGAATGCCCCGGAAAGCAAGGTAGCCCAATAGCAGACAGGGAATCCCAATGCCGATAAGAAAGAGAAGCGGTATCCTTTTACTCTTATGGAATGATATTCCCACGGTATTTTTTCAGAACGTTTTGAGGCGGTATAATAATAGTTTAGTCTTACTAATTTACGAAAAACAAGATAAGGTATCAAAATCAATATGAGTTTGAGGCGTTTGATAATTATTTTGGCAGGAAGTTCTCCATTACCCACAGCTCACTTTTAGATTCCTCACTGACACTATAAACAAAATTCTTATTATCAGGATTAAGCGCAAAGGACATCATCTTTGGAACTGAAATACCGAGCTGTAATGAGTTTCCATCGTGGACGTGGATCCGCCATATTTTGCTGGGTTCATTATCGTAGTTACTTACAGCCCTGGCTATAATATTGCGTCCGTCATCTGTCCACTTCAGCCTGTAATACTGAGCTAAACCGCTGCAAAGCACCTTTGGTTCACCCCCGCTGAGCGGGATAGTCATTATGATGTCCTTACTATGGAATACTGCTTCTTTGCCATCTGGTGAGATATCGTAAGAGAATGCAGATTTGATAATTTCTGATTCCTTGCCAGTCTCGAGATCAAGTTTTGATATTAACATCACTCCTCCTTTCAGGAAAACCAGAGTTTTACCATCGGGACAAAGGTGTGGATTAAATTTGGCCTGGCCTGCCAGCTTTGTTATTGCACTGGTTTCAATATCAATTCTGAAAATAGAGCTTTCTTTTTGTGTAATCCCTAGAGCAATAATTGAATGGCCGTCAGGTGCCCAGGAGATCTGGTTAACAAACCTGAGATCAGGTGTCAGAACCTTTTCTGCTCCTGTAGAAACGGTACGGATCGTAAGTATGTTGTTCCCCGGACCAATACCACCTCTTTGTGAAAGATAAGCCAGGTATCTGCCATCGGGTGACCATAACAGATTAGCAGGCGGTCCGGTATAACGTGTGGTGACCTTTGAAGGTGATGTCAATATTTTTCCAGTTTCAAGGTCGACTGTGCCACTGTAAAGGCCCCCTGAAGGAGTGCTGACTCTGTAATAAAAAGATCCGTCAGGAGCTATGCCACAAACTTCAGGATAGTAACCAAAATCTTTTTTCAGCAGTTCCGGTTCACCCTGTTGACTTCTATTTGTAATCCGGACTGTCCATATATCCCATGTCCCTGAGCGGTCGCTGCGGAAGAGAAGATTCTTCCCATCGGGCGTCCATCCAATCAATTGATCCTCTGAGGGGTGCCCTGCTACAACAATTTCATTACGCCCGTCCGAAGTCACCAGGAAGATATCCCCGTTCGGAGGGTCGCTATTCCTCACAAAACTGAATGCAATAAGTTTCCCATCGGGTGAAAAACAAGCTTTCTCAAACATGAATAATTCTGAAGGTATATCCCTCAGAACCCGAACAGAGCCATCTGTGGTTGAGATCAGCGCTAATCTAAACGAATTATTATTACCCAGAAGTCCAACAATCAGCTTCATATCAGAAGACCAGTCAAATGGGTAAAACACACTGTCCTTCTCGCTGAAAAGTGCCCGAATTTCCGAGCCCTCCAGATTCCTGATTACCAGCTGGGGGTCCCAATCCTTTGTATACGAGTCATATACAATTTGTTTTCCGTCAGGTGATAAGACCTGGTACATAGATTCCATGTCAAATTCGCTCCATGTACCCGTATTTTTTATAACACTTTTCTGACCACTTTTAATATCGAACTGGTAAACATCTCCCTTTTCCAGGTTTAAACCTGTTATATATCTTCCATCAGCGGTCAAACGTCCTTCAACACCGGTCGCGTCCTGGAGAATTCTGCGTGTGACGAATCCTTTCTTATCACCAGGACTACTGAGACCCGCCAACCTGACCTTTGCCTGAGACACAATATCAGATTGATCGGTGTAGTCGCGCACTACACGCTCGTAGGCTTTTTGAGCTTCTTTCATCCCCAGCCTTTCCTTACATATTCCTGAATGCAGCAGCGCTTTTGCAGCAACCGGACGGTTTTCTGGATATTGTTTGATAATCGTTTCATAGATCTTAATAGCAGCATCCATCTCTCCTTCGATTTCTTCTTTATATAAGGCTGACTGGTACAGCTGTTCAGCGGTTTGCTGAGCGTATCCGGATGATAACCCAATACACATGAAAACAATGACAACAGCAATAAAGTGATTTGACTTCATGATTAATTCCTCCTATTTTTTAATCTTGGTACTATACAGGAACAAACATATTATTACTATGATTCTGATGCATGAAGCTTCTATGTTTATTGTGTTAAGATTTCGTTAAGTTCGATATCTAATATAGTAAAAAAATATTATAAAAATTTTACGCACTATGGCAAACACTTATACTCAATGTTATTTTCATTTGGTTTTTGCAGTAAAAAAACGGGATGCCTTAATAAAAAAAGAATGGAAAGATGAATTGGAAAAGTACATAACTGGAATTGTCCAGAATCATCGGCATAAAATGCTGGCAATATTACGGTGCTCTGCACCTTTGGTCGTGTTCCCGTAATGCACCTTTGCTACTACTATAAATATTTTGCAGCTCTGCTGCATCGGATCAACCAAAGGTGCGTAGCACCATAATATTTGTAGATAAATATTTATGATAGGATATAGAGGTGCAGCGCACCGAAATATTTATATTAAAAAGGGGACACAATAATCATTCATTGTGTCCCTAAGCATGTAATTGCTTTGATGAAGTGTATGATGTACACTTCTTATATAATTCAGTAGCCCGGGTGTAATTCTTCTGTGAGAATTCAAGAACTTCGGCTTTCCTGAAATACTGAGTAAACTGACTGTTCGGATTCTCAATTTCAAATTGAATTTCCAAGGTATTTTCATAAACTGCTTCCGGAATAACTATTTCAAAATCAGAATCAAGTAAAAACGGTCTTCCTGCAGAATCCTCTGAAAACCCTGTTCGAACGAAGTTATTCTGACCTTCCTTTTTCGACTGGAATAAACGCAAATAATTATCTGACCTCAGAGCTTTCTGTTCAAGTTCAAGGAGTGATCCTTCAACCGAATTAAGTGCAGCCTCACCTGAGATCCAGAGATTTGATTCAAGAATGTTTTTTACTGCTTCACGCCTCTTTGGCAAGGTGCTTTGACTTAAATATGCTGCAACCAATGAAGGAATAAAAATTGCCAGAATGAAAATGAAGACAATTCTCCTGTGTTTAAATATATTGTTGGCAAATATTTTCATCTCCGGTACAAGATTCTGTTCAAATAGCTCAGGTTGCTGGTTACTTGTTACTTGTTTTGGTATCGGGTCCCCGGTTGGTTGCTGATTAAAAGGATAATACACAATTTCAAAGAAACTCAACCAATGTCAATAAGCTTCAACTTGCTCATTTCAAACAACTAGCAACCAGCAACCAGCAACTAGCACTAACAACTTAGGCTAAAGAACAATATTTTAATAAATTAAAGGACGTAAAATTCAATAAACAAATTGTCAAAGAAATGTAAAAGATTGTCAATGAATGTTATGTGAAAAAATGTCCCCTACCCGAATATTTGTTACCAGGCCATTAGTTTCATCAACTTTGATTACTACTAAAATACTATTTTAAATGGTGAATGTCAAGCCATGGAGGGGAGCTTGGTTCTCAATGCAGTCAAAGTCCCTCTCCCCTGGGAGAGGGGTTTGGGGTGAGGTGCCACAACATGCCGTTATGCCTTACTGCCTAATACAGAAAAGCTTCTCTCCTCCCTTTAAGATATAAGCATTGCCTGCAACAGCAATCGATGACCAGAATTTGCTACCTTGAAGTTTGTTCTCTGCCACCTGTTCAAATGCGTCTCCGGCCTTAAATGCCCGGGTTGTGCCCTTTTCATCAAGAAAATATATCTTGTCGTTATTGGCCCATGGTGAGGCCCATACTGCCCCGATGCCATTGATCCTTTTCTGATATTTCAGAGCTCCAGTTGCGGCATCCAGCACTGCAATTTCCCCCTTGCCGCCTATGACATAAAGGCGACCTTTATAAAGTAACGGAGATGGATTTCCCAGTCCGGATTCTTCAGAGACCCATGTAACCCCAGTGTTTGTTATGTCACCTTCGAGACCGGCTTTTATTGCAAATAGCTTCGCTTTAATTTCCCTTCCCCCAGGATTACCAAGATAAATAAGTTCTTCATTACCGACCGGCGAAGGAATTGCCTGTTCTCCTCCCATCTTCATTTCCCACAGAAGCATTCCGGTTTCAGGATCGTATGAGCGGGCAGTTTTGCCGCATGCTACAAGCTCTGTTCTCACTTTATTCTTCCAGATGTAAGGTGTGCTGTAAGTTGTCTTTTCATCGCGTTTGACACGCCACTTCTCATCACCCGAAACGGCATCAATAGCTGTAATATATGAGTTCTCCTCATTGTCGAATTGAATAAAGAGAGTGTTGTTGTATAATACCGGTGAAGAACCTGTTCCCCATCCTCTCTGCGTATAGTTGACTCCAGGATCCTTCTGCCATAACAGCTTGCCTTCCATGTCATAGCAATAGAGACCGTGCATGCCGAAATAAGCAAAGACTCTTTTCCCGTCGGTTACAGGAGTCTCGCATGCATAGGTGCTATTCTGATTTTTGCCTGCCTTCGGAGCACCGCTGTAGGCAACCTTTTTCCATATTTCTTTGCCGGATTTCAGATCAAAACATTTTACCTCCCATCTGTAAATTTCTTTTTTGAAGCTTGTATCACGTACCTCCGGCTGAGGTGGTTGAGGAGGCTGAGGTGGCTGTGCTGGCTGAGTAGCCTGTCCTCGCTGAGCTCCCTGTCCGCCCTGCGGTCCCTGCCCACCCTGAGGAGGAGCACCGGCAGGCATCGGTGGTCTCTCGGGTGCGGGATTCACCTTTTCAGGGAATGCTGAGGTAATAAAAATCTTGTTGCCCCACACCACCGGTGACGAATAGCCTGCTCCATCAAGAACAGCAGTCCATACAACATTTGTGTCGTTGCTCCATCTCTCAGGAAGGTTCGCTGAGGCAAGCGCCATATTGCCATCAGGTCCCCTGAACTGGGGCCAGTTGCCTTGCTTTGAACATGATGTCAGCACCAAAGCAACTGCTATTGCTGTAATGGTCAGTGATCTTAATCCAGTTTTATGCTCCATATCAATCATTTATTGGTTTGTTAATAATGTTTTAAGTGGGGTGAAATTATTATTTTTTTTCGAATTTTATACTTCCTTTGGAAACTATGCCTATTTTCAACCTGTCATTTGATTATGAACCTTAAATCTGAAATTATTTCATTATGCCAGAATCACAAACAGTCTCAGTGAAAGCTGAAAAAGAAAAGAAAATCAGGGGCAAGGTTCCAAAGTCTTATGTGATTTTTCTCCTGGCAACACTTTTTATAGTTTCACTTCTGACAATCATAAACCATTATGACATTATAAGAATAAACAAGAGTGTCCTGATGGTTTTCAGGTGGATGGCTATCGGCGCATTTATCGGTTATGCATTATATAAGAAGTCGCTGACAACATGGATCCTTATCAGCATGATCATAGGTGCGGAATTTGGCTATGACCTTCCGCACATTGCCGTCAAAATGCAGCTTATAAGCAAGATATTTCTGCGGCTGATAAAAACGATCATTGCTCCATTGCTTTTTGCCACGCTTGTTGTCGGTATAGCCGGTCACTCAAATCTGAAGCAGGTGGGACGGATGGGATGGAAATCGCTTCTATATTTCGAGGTTGTTTCAACTATTGCCCTTTTCATCGGATTATTTGCAATAAATATCAGCAAGGCAGGTGTTGGAGTAATTGTACCGGCTGCGGTTAATCAGTCAGAAATTCCACAAGTGGTTCCTCAGTCAGGAAGTGATCTGATCCTCCATATATTTCCCGAAAACATTGCAAAGTCGATTTATGAAGGACAGGTACTTCAGATCGTTGTTTTCAGCATTATTTTTGGTATTGCCGTGGCGATGATCAAAGACAAGTACAAGATTCCGATGGTACGATTTACCGAATCGCTGGCAGAGACAATGTTCAAGTTCACACAGATCATAATGTATTTTGCCCCCTTCGCCGTATTTGCAGCTATCGCATACAGTATCGGACACATGGGGCTGGATATCCTCGTCAATCTTTTCAAGCTTCTTGCAACTCTTTATGTTTCACTGATCGTTCTGATGCTGGTTGTATTTTTACCGGTTGCGCTCCTGTTCAGGATCCCTGTGAAGAAATTTCTAAACAAGGTGGCAGAGCCCGTCACGATAGCCTTTGCTACAACAAGCTCCGAATCGGCTCTTCCGATCGCAATGGAGCGTATGGAGGAGTTTGGAGTTCCCCGTAAAATAGTTGCCTTTGTTATGCCTACAGGTTACAGCTTCAACCTAGACGGAACAACATTGTACCTGTCGCTTGCCACCATTTTTGTGGCTCAGATAAGCGGCATTCATCTTCCTTTTGAAAAGCAGCTTCTTATCGTTTTCACCCTTATGCTTACCAGCAAGGGAGTTGCCGGAGTACCCAGGGCATCGATGGTCATCCTCCTGGGAACTGCTGCCAGCTTTGGCCTTCCGACATGGCCTATTTACATTATTCTTGGAATCGATGAGCTGATGGATATGGCACGGACTTCGGTGAATGTCCTGGGGAACTGTCTTGCCACTGCTGTTATAGCACGCTGGGAAGGAGAATTCAATCCTGAACCTGAAAAGATTGAGGTTTACCCCCCAACCCCCCAGGGGGGGCTTTACAATAACCGTAAATCATGAAGTCCCCCTTGGGGGATTTAGGGGTAAAAAGAAATAGGAGGACTTTTTCGACAACCCAACAGAGCAATATAAAGACAATCAATAAACCAAAAATTCAACTAAGCAGAACAGATCATGGACAAGGAAAAAGCAGTTATCGGTTTTATAGGAGCCGGGGGTATTGCCCGCTCCCATGCCTTTTCTCTTAATTCTTTAAAATACTATTATAACGAAGCACCTGAAATCGAACTTGCTGCTGTATGTTCAGCCACCAGTGAGAGCCGGAAGTCATTTGCTTCGAGGTTTGGCTTTGAAAAGTCATGTGAACTTGAGGAATTTCTTGGTGATGAAAGGATCGATACGGTTTTCATACTGGGACCGAACAAAGTCCATTTTGAGCATTTTAAGGCTGTACTTGGGATGCAGTCAATAAAGCGTATCTATCTTGAAAAACCGGTATGCTCGGGTCCTGAGGAAGAGAGAAATTTACTCCAATTAAGTGCGCAGCACCCCGGGGTAAGGACCCAGGTGGGGTTTCAGTACCTATATACGGCCGCAGTAAGAGAAGCACTTGTTTTATGGAGATCCGGCATCTTAGGTAACCCTATTCACTTTGATCTTAAGTATTACCACAGCGACTATCTTAAAAAATCATACCGGGATAAACGGGTATCTCGTCTCACTCCTGCACCTGACGGAGGCGCAATGGCCGATCTGGGTTCTCATATTATCAGCCTTCTCATTGCATTTTTAGGCGAAAAGATCCGCATCACGGGAGCTTTGCAGGCCGGTGAATTTGAAGATGTGCCTGAAGGATCTGATCTGTTCAGCCAGATATCACTTTATGATGAGGAGAGCCATGCTGCAGGTACTCTTTCGTCAAGCCGGGTAAGCTCGGGTACAGGAGATAACCTTTCGTTTGAGATCTTTGCCACAGACGGTGCACTGAGGTATTCATCATCAACTCCTGTCTTTTTTGAATACTATACCGAAGCATCCGGTTCCTGGTCAAAACAGATGACCGGGAGCAATTACAGGCCGGTCACATCATTCCCGTCGGGGCATGTCCCGGGGGGCTGGCACCGGTCGATGATACATGCCCATTATGTCTTTCTTACAAACGGTTCATCAGAGATAATTGTCCCGGATATAAGACACGGGCTTTCAGTTCAGAGGTTGCTTATCGATACTGCTGAACACCTGAAAAGGTTCCGGGAGGTGAGGGGTTGCTGACAAATCTATTCCGGAACACTTTAACTGACACATCGTGTTACAATATATTAAATAATCACTGTCCGATAAAAAACTAACATATCACCTCAAACATATATGTTTGTTACATCCCTACGGGATTTAAAACATTGTGGCCTCTGTTTTTTCTACAAATATTTAGTTCCTGACTGAACTGTCCCATAGGGACAAGATATTTGTAGCCATTGTTTTGTTCTTTTTCCTTAAGTCCCGTATGGGACGAAATAAAAATTTACCGGACACAAGTGATATAATAATTATGTATAACAGTAATTATTTTACCTGGATCAATATGTAATATTAACCATCCGCAGAATTAACCAGCTGAAGAGTCGGCTGCAGGGGCTTTTGGCGCGAGGCATAACGGCATAACGGCTTTACTTCTATATTCGATAACATATTCAATGTCTGTTTTTAGCTGTAGGCAGATTATTAATTGAGAGGGTAAGACATTAGTAAAGAGTTGTCTGGACAATTTTTTATTTACATGTTAATACTAAAATCCCATATTATGAAACAACTGTTCATGTTGCTGGTATTTTTATTTACCAGCTTAATGCAGGGAATCTCTACTATAGTGTAATTGGATCAGCATTACTTAATGAATTATACTGGATTCAAAAAAATGGTACTCCTAGGTTAACCCAAGAAATAAGCAAAAATTACTTATTACAGAGAAGTTATAGAATTACTGGTGAACTAGCTGAATCGGCAAAAATTGCGGCTCGAAGCTTTGCATATACAGGTACTGCTATTTCAGGTATAAATATGGTTTCGGACTTCCGATTTGCTAACACATTTGACTTTGCAATGGGACTGACAACATTTTTACCAGGTGTTTGATGGGCTATTTCTGGTGTTTATTTCATTTCCAATGTTGCAGTAGAATCATTTACAGGTAAAAGTATTGGTGAGCATTTAGAGACGCAATTGAATAAATTAGGGCAATGAATATTATGATGTTATTTGATTATATATTTTTTAGGGTAGCCGATTTTTACACTAATGCATTTGAAGACAAAGCTACTAAAACCAGAAAAGGCACGCTAATTATGGGCTATATAATATTTAACCTTCTCATAACAGCAGGTTTATCTATTTATCGAAAATGCTACTTATAATCAGAAAGCTCAGACTTTCTGATTATAATAGAGAAACTCCTTTCTGAACGAAATCTTTAACTACATTTTGTTGACCATACAATTGAATATTTCACTTTTCAGAAGCGCTGGCCCTCCACGGAGAGCGTGAACTTTGTCTGAAACCGTGGAGGAAGGGAAAAGTGTAGCGGGCGATTTTACCCACCCCCAGCCCCTCCAGGGAGGGGAGCCTTTATGAATAGTCTAACGCGCCAAGTAACATCCCCCTTGCCCCCTTCAAAGGGGGACTTGACATTGTATTCCATCAGCCTGAAGCCAGTCGCCTGTCGCCATTTTTTACATCATCTATCGCCTATAATACATAATACTTTATTTCTTACATTTGGAATACCCTTATCAACTTCAAAAACCTGAAATATGTCCTCCGAAATCCAAACACCAAACATTCCTGCCCCCGGCAGGATAACATCAGTAGACTTCTTCCGCGGATTCACAATGTTCCTTCTTGCAGGAGAGGCAACGGAACTATATTCGCATCTGTTAGATTCCAATAGCGGCTTTGTGCATTTTATCGGCAATCAGCTCCATCATCATGAATGGCACGGTCTCCATTTCTGGGACCTCATCCAGCCTTTCTTCATGTTCATAGTAGGCGTTGCAATCCCTTTTGCCGTTGCCAACAGGATAAAAAAAGGAGAAAGCATCAGAACAATCAATCTTCATGCCTTCAGGCGCGCTGCTCTGTTGCTGTTCTTCGGATGGGCCCTCTATTTTGTCGATGCCGGACACCTTGTTTTCAGGTTCCAGAATGTCCTCGCACAGTTGTCTGTGACCTACATTATTGCTTTCCTGATCAGGAATAAGAGCTTTAAATTCCAGCTGATCTTTACCCTTCTGATCCTGCTTCTGATCGATCTGGCATACCGCTTTTTCCCTGTGGAAGGATTTAATAATCCATGGGTGAACTTCGAAAACCTTGGGGCCTGGTTCAACAATAAGATCGAGGGGGTTACAAAAGCAAGCGAATGGGCAACACTGAATTTTGTTTCCACAACAGCCCATACAGTATGGGGTGTGCTCTGCGGGAAACTTCTTATGAGTGAAAAAACTTCAGTACAAAAGATCCGGGCACTTGTAATAGCCGGCATATCCGGCCTCGTAATCGGATATTCCCTTGACCTGCTGAATATAACTCCCATAATAAAAAAGATCGCAACATCATCATTTGTATTTGTCAGCGGAGGATGGGCAATCCTTGTCCTTGCCTTCTGTTACTGGCTTATTGATGTAAAAAAACTGTTTCAGAAAGGATCATGGTTCTTTATTGTTGTCGGCATGAACAGTATTTTCATTTACCTGCTCTTTTCGGTTGGCGGTGCCGGGTTAATTACAAGGATCGTCTCTCCGTTCAGCAAATTGCTGTTCTCATGGGCAGGTGAGATGACAACAGAAATAATCACAAGCCTTGGAGTCTGGGCGGCATTGTGGTATTTGTGTTACTGGCTGTATAAGAATAAACTTTTCATTAAGATCTAAAACAAAAGAGTATGAAGATCAGATATTTTGTAACAGCATTGATGCTACTGTTGTTCCCTGGCATGCAGTATTGTAATTCTCAGGTATCAAAAGCTTCGGGCAGAGTTATGCCTGAAAATTTTAAGAAATTTAACCTGCCTTCGTTTGGTGAAAATGTTTTTGTCTTTGACCCTTCAATGGATATGAAAGATATCCAGACTGTAATTGATACTGTTTTTGCCAGGCAGTCAGCCCGAAGAAGCGAATTCAGCACCAACCGGTATGCCCTCTTATTCAAGCCAGGTAAATTTGATCTTGACATTAAGGTAGATTACTACATGCAGGTTCTTGGGCTGGGAGAATCTCCCGAAGATGTGATTATCAGGGGAGCTGTAAGATCGAACACCACCCATGGCAACAGCGTCCTCACAAATTTCTGGCGGTCGGTGGAAAACCTTACTGTGATACCTTCAGACAATTCCACCATGGTCTGGGGCGTTTCGCAGGCAGCTCCACTGAGAAGAGTTCATATAAAAGGGAACCTTCAGCTTTTCGACAAAGGATATGCAAGCGGCGGTTTTCTTGCTGACTCAAAAGTTGATGGCACCATCACATCCGGCCCCCAGCAGCAATGGTTTACACGTAACTCCGACATGGGGAAATGGGATGGCGGAAACTGGAACATGATGTTTGTAGGGGTTAACGGGGCTCCTGCTGAAAACTGGCCGGACTTGCCTTACACAACGATAAAAGAGACTCCGTTTATCCGCGAAAAACCCTTTCTGGCATTTGACGGAAAAGGCTTTAATGTTAAAGTACCTCAGTTGAAGCAGAACAGCATCGGTCCCGATTGGGTGAGTGGAGTAAAATCAGAAAAGACATTGAGCATTGATAAATTCTATATAGCAAAACCGGGTATTGATAATGCCGAAACAATGAATTCAGCTCTGAAAAAGGGGAAACACCTGCTGATAACCCCGGGAAGATATTTTCTGGATAAAAGTCTGAAAGTGACCAAACCTGGTACAGTCATAATGGGAATCGGACTGGCAACCCTGATCCCGGAAAATGGCAATGCAGCCGTGGAGATATCGGATGGTGACGGAATAACTGTCTGCGGACTTACAATAGACGCGGGAAAAGCTTTCTCAAAAGAATTGTTTGTGGTTGGCAAACCAGGTTCCTCCAAACCGCACGTGTCCTCCGAAGCTTCAGCGAAGGAGGAAGCCGCAAACCCTCTTTTTCTTTATGACATATTTTTCAGGGTTGGCGGTCCGGCTGAAGGTTCCGCTGGTGCCTGCATGGTTATTAACAGCAGTGAAGTAGTTGTTGATCATATCTGGCTGTGGAGGGCCGACCATGGGAACGGCGTTGGCTGGGATAAGAACAGGGCAGCAAACGGACTGATAGTAAACGGAGATAATGTGATAATTTACGGATTATTTAATGAGCATTTTCAGGAGTATCAGACTTTATGGAACGGAAATAACGGCAGGGTATATTTCTATCAGAGTGAGATGCCTTACGATCCTCCAACAGTGGACTCATGGAAGCATGATGGTATTTACGGCTATGCCTCATATAAGGTTTCTGATAACGTTAAGAACCATGAAGCATGGGGCATAGGGATCTATAATGTCTTTTACGATGCTCCGGTAATAGTCGATAATGCAATTGAAACTCCTGTAAATCTGGAGGATAAGATCCATAATAAAATCATATTCTGGCTTAACGGAAATAAGGAGAGTGTTGTTAAAAGCATAATCAACGGCAAGGGCGGTCCTGTTAATGCATCGACAAGGAAGGCGACGATGAAATAGAGTCATGCAGGTCGTGCAGGTCGTGCAGGTCGTGCAAGTCAAAAGCAGGGGTTCCCAATAAAGGACCTGCAAGACTGGCATGATCGGCACGACTTTTTTTTTACTGAAAAACCTTCTGGCCTCCGACTATTGGTAATGTAATTGAGGTCCCGTTAAGGTCGACAGTAAGCCTTGTACCCGGTTCGGGCCAGAGTGTGAATTCCCTGTCGCTCGAGAAAATCATAAGACCTATTTGCTTGCCAGCGGGTATAATCTGATCGTCAGGTTCCAGCTCAAACTTAAGTTCATTGAAGTGCCCCGGGGCAAGCGGTTCGCTTTTTGAAAGAGAGTTGTTATTCTGCAGATCAGCCCACCCACGGGTGATAATATTATCGGTGCTTCTTGCATTCGGGCTGGTTGTCCAGGGCAATACCACCAGCCAGACAGAAAGATTGACGGCAGGCTTATTACTGGATGCTTTTATTGTTATTGAGGGCGCACCTGATATATGTACATCTTCTTTCAGGGGAGCTGTTAAATATAGCAGTCTGTGTTCCGTCCATTCAGCCTGGGCAAGAGCAGAGCCGCTGAATGAGAAATTATCCACGAGGGTCTCATAGCTGTTTCCTTTTGGTTTTTCAGCTACGAGCGATCCTGCCTTTGGCGCACCCGGGGAAAGAAAAAACTCAACTGGCGATGATTCAGGATTTGGAAAATCGGTATATGGAGTTGGTTTAAGCCTGTCGTCCTTTTCCCGTACAATCCATGCTCTGGGATCATTCTCAACATTATTTTCGACTCCGAAAAGGTATCTAGTGAACCATTTATTCATCATCGCGAAGGGAGGTTCACCGCCATGACCTCCCTGGTGAAAATAAACCTGCAGGGGAACTCCTTTTTCTTCCAGAACCTTTATGAACCGGGCGGAGTGACTTATCATTACATTCCAGTCGTTGAACCCGTGGGCCATCAGAGTGGCAGCTTTGAAATCCTTCATATAATTCATCAGGTCGCGCTGTGCCCAGAAGTCATTATAGTCACCTGTTTTCCGGTCAATATTTGCCTGGATGATTTTCTTCTTATAAACGCTGTCGCAGTACGCACAATTATCGGGGTTGGAATGGATAAAATCATAAAGGACATCGACATCTTCTCCCAGATACCCGCCGGGACTGCGTACGAGTCCGTTTGAACGGTAATAATGATAATATGAGTTGTTGGGCGATACGGGGATGATCGCCTCAAGGCCTTCAACACCAGTGGTAGCTGCAGCAAACGGGATTGTACCATTATATGAAGTACCCATCATTCCGACCTTACCGGTGGTCCAGTAGGCTTTCACTTCTTCTGATCCGGCGGGGCTGGTAAAACCCTTTGCCCTGCCATTAAGCCAGTCGATAACAGCTTTGGGGGCAAGGGCTTCTATTCTTGTTCCGATTGTTGGACAGCCCTGGGAGAGACCTGTCCCGGGGGCAGATGAATGCACTACAATAAACCCGTAAGGGATCCAGGTCCTGGTTTGTGAAGTGGATATAACCGGCCGTTGACCTCTTCTCACAATAGCCGGAGGATCATTCCTTTTTGGCGGATCGGCATTAAGTTCCTGTCTGACATTCCAGAAATACTGGCCTGCAGTAGAACCTGTACCGGCAAAATACGGGCTCGATTCATAAATGACCGGAAGCCTGAGGCCTTCAGTTTCTGTTTGCAATGGCCGTGTAACATCAACATGCATCCTGTCTTTTTTACCATCGCCGTCGGTATCAAATTCAGCTTCCACCCACAGGTCCTGTTTAATCCATTCATCAGAGTTCTCAAAAGCAGGGATTTTCTGTGCTTCTCCGTTTACTATAACCGGTACCACTGTCGGAGATCTCTTTTCAGGTGCAGGAGGCAATGCCTTTTGCTTCTGGGAAAGACCATAGGGCTGTAATAATATCGTAATTACAGCTATTGCTGTCAGAAATTTCAGTTTGATTTTCATGTCTGAATTGAAATAAGATTATTATCTTTTGCAAAGAAAACAAATTAAAGCTATGGCAGATAAAATCAGGGAAAATTCAATAATAATTATCGGATCAGGATTTGCAGGACTCTGTGCCGGGATATATGCCCAAATGAATGGTTACAAAACGCAGATATTTGAATTGCACGATAAGCCTGGAGGGCTTTGCACTTCCTGGAAGCGAAAGGGATACATAATCGATGGCTGCATTCACTGGTTCGTGGGTTCTTCGCCTGAAAGCAGCATGCATGATTTCTGGGAGGAGGTCGGTGTTACGCAGGGCAGGGAATTCCTTTACATGGATGAATACGTGCATTTTGAATCATCTGACGGACGCGTGCTGACTTTTTACACCGATGTGAACAGGCTTGAAAAACACCTTCTTGAATTCTCTCCGACGGATGCCGGAAAAATCGGGGAATTCATAAATGCAATCAGGATCTGCCTTGCATTTGACACCCCTTCAAAAGATACCCCTTTCGGGAAAAAGCTTATTAAACAGTTGCACCTTGGATGGACATACGTTACCAAAGGAAAAAAATTGCAGGAATGGATGAAGATCACAGGTAAGGAGTTTGCTTCCGGATTTAAGGATCCTGTTCTGAAAAAAGCCTTTGATGAGATGTGGATGCCCGAATTTTCAATAATGTTCCTGTTCTTCACATTTGCATATCTTCATAAAAAGAATGCAGGATACCCTCTGGGCGGATCAATGCCTTTGTCAAAAGCCCTTGAGGATCGTTATAAATCACTCGGCGGAACAATTCACTACAAAAAGCGGGTTGAAAAGATTCTTACTGACGGAAACAGGGCTTCCGGAATATGGCTTGATGATGGCACTGAATACCACAGTTCAAAAGTAATTTCCGGTGCTGACGGTTATTCGACAATCTTCAAAATGCTCGAAGGAAAATACATCGACGACAGGATAAGGCACATGTATGAACAATGGATCCCCTTTTATCCGCTGATCTTTATCGGACTTGGCGTGAACCGGAAATTCGATGATGTAAATCTTTCAGTCTCAGGATTCAGCTTCCCGCTTAAAGAACAGGTACAAGTTGGCGACAGGATGCTTGAAAGACTGCCGGTGCACCTTTATCACCATGACCCGTCAATGGCCCCAGAAGGAAGGACAGCGTTAACTGTTATGCTCGAAACAGATTATGAGTACTGGAAAAAACTTTTTGAGGATAGAGTGGAATATGACCGCAAAAAAGAAGAAATTGCAAAAACTGTTATTTCCCTGCTTGAACAGCGTTTTCCCGGAATCACATCACAGATCGAAATGACCGATGTTGCAACCCCGATGACTTTCGAAAGATATACCGGAAACTGGAAGGGCAGTTTTGAAGGCTGGCAGCTTACACCTGAAAATTCATTTGTTATCATGAAACCCCTGGCTCAGACGTTACCTGGCTTAAGCTGTTTCTATATGTGCGGGCAATGGGTTGAGCCTGGGGGAGGATTGCCGACAGGTGTCATGTCAGCACGGAGGCTGATCAAGGCAATATGCAAAGAGGATGGTAAGAAGTTCAGAACTAAATAATAAAATGGTTCGGGGTACGTGGTACGGGGTACGGGGAGGACAAGACCCCTGGAAGATGGATAGGAGGATGTTGAATCACATAAAAATTATCTATTAAACCTAAAACATGAAATCAAAAGAAGAGAAAGCGATTGAATCTTTCAGATCGGGATTAAACTGCTCACAGTCTGTCGTATCTGCTTATGCAGAGGAAATGAACTTCGACAGGAACCTTGCCCTGAGCATCTCCTGTGGTTTCGGGGGTGGTATGGGCCGTTTGCAGGAAACCTGCGGAGCAGCTACAGGAGCTTTTATGGTTATGGGAATTCATTACTGCAGAAAGTACTCCGATAACAAGGATAGAAAAGAGACAACATATGCTGCAATCCAGAAATTCAGCAAAGAATTCACGGTTTTACATGGCACAATGAATTGCATGGAACTTATCAATGTTGATCTAAAATCGGAAGATGGGCACCGTTTACTAAAAGAAAGTAACCTCAGTGAAAATGTGTGTGAAAAGTGTATTCTTGATTCGTTAAAAATCACAGAGGATATATTGAATTCGTAATATTTCAGGGCTAAAGCCCATATTCTATATCTGTTCTAATACCACCGCTTAAAAGCCGTGGTTATTGCATCCTAAAAATGACATCGGGACCTGTTATCCTCAAACCACGGCTTTTAAGCCGTGGTTAAAACATCCTCTGAAGAAAGGACTTTAGTCCTTATTATTTGATCATCCCATTACATTTCCCTAAATTTGCCAATTAACAATTCATATCAGATACTTAATCATTTTAAAAACCCCCAACATGAAGAAACATCTGATTCTTACGTTTTTAACGATCATTCTGATTTGCCAGAATTCATTTCCCCAGCAGGCGCTTTTTGGAGGGGCTAATATTACATCCCCTGAAATAAATGCAGATAATTCGGTTATATTCAGGTTCCAGGCCCCTGATGCAAAAGAAGTTAAAATATCAGGCGACTGGATGCCGGCAAAAGGTTATACCCCAGGCTCGGAAATAATGACAAAAGGAGATAAGGGGATATGGACACTCACAACAGCAGTACTACCATCAGATCTTTACAGCTATTCTTTTTTTGTTGACGGTGTAAAATGTACTGATCCTAATAATGTCTATATGATCCGCGATGTTGCTTCAGTAACTAATGTTCTTATTATAGGCGGAGGAAAGGCTGACCTTTATAAAGTGAACAATGTTCCGCACGGATCAGTCACAAGGCGGTGGTATAATTCCCCATCACTTGGCATTAACCGCCGCATAACAATTTACACTCCGGCAGGCTATGAGAAAAGCACAGTTAAATATCCCGTGCTTTACCTCCTGCACGGAATGGGTGGCGATGAAGAAGCATGGATAAATCTTGGAAGAACATCCCAGATCCTCGACAACCTGATAGCTCAGGGAAAAGCCAAACCGATGATTGTTGTAATGCCGAACGGGAATGTCGCCCAGGAGGCGGCACCGGGGGAATCGAGCCTTGGCTTTTACAAGCCTGCAATGCAACTGCCAAACACTATGGATGGCAGGTATGAAGAGACTTTTAAAAACATAATTGCTTTTGTAGAAAGTAATTACAATGTAATTACATCCAAATCTGGTCGCGCAATTGCCGGATTGTCAATGGGCGGTTTTCATTCATTGCATATTTCGAGGTATTATCCGAATACATTCGATTACATAGGACTTTTTTCGGCAGCAATTATAGCTGATGCAAAAGTAACCTCAAAAGTATATGACAATCTGGATACAACCCTTAAGCAGCAATTGACTAACGGCTATAAGCTTTACTGGATAGGCATAGGCAAGACAGATTTCCTTTTCAAGTATAACGAAGAATTCAGGAAAAAGCTTGACAGCCTGAAGATGCCTTATGAATATAGGGAAAGCGAAGGAGGTCATACCTGGACAAACTGGAGAGTCTATCTTTCGGAGTTCGTGCCGAAACTGTTTAGATAACCCACCCCCACCCCCTCCCAGGAGGGGAGCCTGGTGGATTGCTTCCGTCTTCGGTCTTCAGTCTTCCGTCTCTTAATCTTTACGCTTTAACCACTCTTCCGGAACGGGAATAATACAGATATTCATTGATTTGTTATTATCAGAGAGCATTGCTGACTGGATTTCAATTCTTGTTCCATCGGGACTGAATGTTGGGTGAGGATGATCTGATGCCGTTACTTTATGTCCGGCTGAAAGCAGGATCATCTCATGAGTTTGCCTGTCGATAAGATATATATTTCTCGCAAAGTCATCTCCTACCGCCCACCTCCCATCCGCTGAGCCATTCACGTGCCAGAGTCCGCTTCCGTAAGGGGTTTGTCCGGCTATTGTCATTTCCCTGGTCCTCAGGTTGACTATTCCAAGCCCGGTAGGTTTTTCACGTGTCCCCGAAGGTCCCCATCCCACCTCCTGACCCGGGTTGGCCTGATCAGCGGGAATTTCGGGAATTCCGATTTTCCGGTGTCCCATTATTGCAATGGCAACTTCATCTTTTGCTATGACAGCTTCATGGGTAACCCATTCATATTCCGACTCGGGATAAAGAGGACGGAGCCCTGATCCATCCGACATCACTGTCCATGTTCTTTGGGGAGCTTTCCCGCCGGTTTCCCAGCAGAATATTATCTCGCCAGGTACCCATGGATTAGTCTGTATGTGGCCGACCTGAAAAGGAACCGCCACAACAAATTTAATCTCTCCTGTTGTTATATTCAGCCTCCCTATCCCTGAAGGTCCCGCTCCCATATTCCTTGGACCGAAATTCGGTTCCAGCTTAGTTCCTTCAGGCAGATATCTTGCTGCTTCATCCTTCCCTACCCTGTAATAGACCCAGTCTTCGTCAGCATCAAGAGCCATGTCTCCTCCGGCACCAATCTCAGCCGGGATTGTTCCGCAAACCTTCTGATATTCATTCTCCTTTTTCAATGTACCGGCTTCACTATCGGATAACAACTTTTCGAGGTCGACCTCCACTATCTGAACCGGTCCGCCGCGGGTCTGACCAGGTTGCCGAAGGACCATACGCATAAAATAAAGCTTCATTGATTTCCGGGCCAGTGTCAGCATTCCCATATAGCCACCTTCCGAAACCTGGACCATTACACCTGTTTTCTCATTTACAGCCAGTGTTTCGCCAGGGACCCTGCCCGACCTGAAAACAAGCCATTTGCCGTCGGCAGTCCACTGACGGTGGGTCTGATATATCTTAGAGTCCCCTCCGGGTGAACTCGTAAGGAATGTCAGCTGAGTCCCAGTTACCGGATCAATTACAATCTTTTTCTCCGAAGGGAATCGCCTTCCAATCTGGGCAGTAACCGATGTTACAGCCAATGCAAGGATGATTAATACTGTAGCCAGCTTTTTTCGGGTCTTAAATTTCATACCGAAGTTTGTCATTGTTAGTTTATCTTATATACACAACCCTCTAAAAAGCACTGTCATTGCGAGGAGTGAAGCGACGAAGTAATCTTTATCAACGGGCAGTAACCTTTAGGAACCCACCCCCCACCCCTCCACCACAAATCTTCCCTGCAATCTGGCTCCTCCCTAAAATTAGCCACTGGCTAATTTCTTTACGGTCAGCCCCCCTGGAGGGGAGCCTTAAAGAACATCTCCCGTCACTATAAGGAGGTTCTTCCCCGCACCTCGTATCCCGTACCTCATACCAATTTCTTATACTTAATTCTTTGTGGTGTAGTATCAGCAACCCTCTTTTTATAGTTTTCTTCGTAGTCGGAATAGTTCCCTTCAAACCAGACGACTTTTGAATCGCCTTCAAAAGCGAGCATATGAGTGGTGACCCTGTCGAGGAACCACCTGTCGTGAGATATGATTACCGCGCACCCGGCGAAGTTCTCAAGCCCCTCTTCGAGAGCCCTGAGGGTATTCACATCAATGTCGTTGGTTGGTTCATCGAGAAGAAGGACATTTGCTCCCGATTTCAGGGTAAGTGCAAGGTGAAGCCTGTTTCTTTCACCTCCTGACAAAACACCGCATTTCTTTTCCTGATCGGCTCCGGTAAAGTTAAACCTCGAAACATATGCCCTTGCATTAATAAGCCTGTTTCCCACCATAACATCGTTCTGCCCGCCTGAAATGACTTCATATACTGTTTTGGCAGGGTCGATACCGGCATGTGCCTGATCGACGTATCCAAGAACAACTGTTTCTCCGATCTGAAAATCTCCGCTGGTCGCTTTTTCCTGACCCATTATCATTCTGAAGAGGGTTGTTTTTCCCGCACCATTCGGACCTATTACACCAACGATCCCGTTAGGCGGAAGGTTGAATTCAAGGTCATCAAACAGTAGCTTATCTCCAAATGATTTGGCAACCGTTGAAGCCCTTATCACCTTATCTCCAAGCCTTGGTCCGTTAGGAATAAATATTTCAAGTCTCTCTTCCTTGGCTTTGACATCCTGGTTTAAAAGATTCTCGTAAGCACCCAGCCTGGCTTTGGATTTTGCATGTCGTGCTTTTGGAGACATTCTTACCCATTCAAGTTCCCTTTCAAGTATCTTCCTTCTTTTAACATTTCCTTTTTCTTCTACTTCAAGCCGCTTAGTCTTCTGTTCAAGCCATGATGAATAGTTCCCTTTCCATGGGATCCCCTCACCCCTGTCGAGTTCAAGGATCCAACCTGCAACATTATCAAGGAAATACCTGTCATGAGTTATACATATGACTGTACCGTTATATTGTTTTAGGGTTGTCTCGAGCCACTGGACAGATTCTGCATCGAGATGGTTTGTTGGCTCATCCAGCAGAAGGATATCAGGCTGCTTCAGCAGAAGCCTGCACAGGGCAACCCTTCTTCTTTCGCCCCCGGAGAGAATACTGACTTTTGCATCGCCCTCGGGGCATCTGAGAGCATCCATTGCCCGCTGGATCTTATAGTCGATATTCCAGCCATCGTGATAATCGATCTTCTCCTGCAGAACCGCCTGCCTGTCCATAAGTTGCTGCATTCTGTCGGGATTTTCGTACACCTCGGGTTCCCCGAATTTCAGATTTATCGTTTCATATTCCTTAATCAGATCCATGGTTTCCCTGACACCGTCCTCGACTATCTCGCGGACACTACGGCTCTCTTCGAGAAGCGGGTCCTGGGGCAGATGTCCGACAGTATAACCCGGAAGGAATGTAACTTCTCCCTGATACTCTTTTATAAGTCCTGCAATTATTTTCAGCAGGGTTGATTTCCCTGATCCATTCAGACCGATAATACCGATCTTCGCACCAAGAAAAAATGAGAGAGAGATATCCTTAAGCACCTGGCGGTGCGGGGGGAAAGTCTTACCCACACGGAACATTGAAAAGATGATCTTGTTGTCGTCGCTCATAAAAATTATTTTGCGACAATTTAGAAAAAAAATAAGGACTAAAGTCCTTAAGTATCGGATTTCGTTAACCACGGCTTAAAAGCCGTGGTTATAGGAAAACCTCAGTCTGATATTTAAGCTTAAAAGCCGTGGTTATAGGAAAATCTCAGTCCGATATGCATGCTTTAACCATGACTTTTAAGTCGTGGCATTTGGCTCTGAACCAGATCGGGCTTTAGCCCTTAAACCTTCTTCGTATCGAAAAGCTTTAGAGTTTCATCCTGAAGGAGCACCCAGAGGGAATATACCCCTTTCAATGTTCCGATCGGAATATTAAGGCATCCCACCGCTGCCACAATCATCACAAGATATCTTGCCCAGCTTTGAAACGACAGTAGCCCTATACCTCCCACCAGTCCAAGAGTTGATAAAAATCCAATAAGCAAAGGAACGCTGACCGAGAGGAATCCCAGCACCATTGAAGGGATCTCATCATTTCCAACAACCCCCTTTGCAAAATTCAGCGCGAAAAAAGCACCTATCGCCAATATCAGACCAATGAATCCAAAGCCAATATGTATAGCTCCGACCACAGTCACATGTTTCCTCATTTTATTTGTATCTTCCATGACTTTAATTTTTTATTCTTTAGTTTTTGTTTTCATTCCTGCTTAATGACTTGTACTTTAGAAAATTGTTGCATCAAAATACCTAATAATTTAAATAAAAACACGTTTTTAAACAAAAACAGGAACAGAAACAAAACAATTCTTAATTTTGATTAATTATTCCAGGATGAAACGTAAAATCGTATTTATAATATCATTCCTCCTTATAACGCTGGCGTTCAATGCATGTGAGCCGCTTGGAACATGTAAGGTTTGTAGACAGGTGACCTATGAGATTGGCGGCGGAGTCATCTCGGAAGGGGCCGAAACAGAATATTGCGATGCTGCACTCATAGCAATCGAAGCGAAGGGGGATATAATTGTCAATAATACCAGAATTTCCTGGGAGTGCCGATAATCCATTTCTGAAATCCCCCGTACCTCAACCCCGTACCCCGTACCACTTTTCTTTTATAAACAGCATTTTTTATTTGACGAAACCCTTTGAAAATTCAGTTTCCGGCATTAATTTTGTTCATAAGTTGTTAATAATTGTATTCTATTTACAGGTTGACATTTATATCTTGTCGTAAATTTATACAAGTCAAATTCAATTTTATAATGTCTCTGAATTTCAGTGGTTTAGAATTAACCGATAAGACTATTGTCATTGTCGAAGACGATGTTCCGTCCATCAGGTACTATGAAACTCTTCTTCAAAGTTCAGGGGCTGAAGTAATCAAATTTCGTACTGGAAAGGATTTTGTCGATTTCCTGAACAACAAAGAAGCAAAAGTTGATCTGGTAATAATGGATTTTCTTATTCCACTTATTAACGGAATCGATTGCACAAGGATTTTCAGAAAAACAAGGAAAAATGTTCCCGTCCTTATGATTACCGCATATTCTTCCGAACAGTCAAAATCTGATGCTTATATTGCCGGCTGCAACGAGTACATTCTTAAGCCGGTTTATCCTGAAAATGTGTATTCCCTGCTGGAAAAATACTTCAAGCAGGAGGTTCACAATTCCGTTACCTACCGTTCCTGATCCTTTATTCCGTTTTAATTTGCTGCTTGCCGATATATTCGGTATAGTATGCTTCAAGCTTTTTTGTAATCTCTTCGGCTATCTCTTTTTTACCATGCGATTCGCAATATCCGGCTGCCTTTGAGGTATACTGAATGGCAGACTGGATTTCATATTCTGCGGAGTTTAAAACATAGGGATTCTGCCTGAGGTAATAATTCAGCCTTTCAAAATAATAATCACTCAGGCTCTTTGTCATTTCAACCGCTTTGTCAGCCTCTCCTGCTGCAAAATAAGCATCAATAAGGTCGGTGTAGTAGGGATCGTACGGAAACCTGTCGGGAGGCAGCAAAGCGAGACAGCTGTTTAGCACTGCAACTGCTTTTTCATTCTTCCCCTCTGCAGCCAGCGCTTTTGCCAGACGTGAGTAAACCAGTCTTGCCTTTATTACAATTAACGTTCTGATATGATGATAATCCAGATTTACTTTAGGATTATTTGCCCCGCCCCAGACGAACTTGTTAACTATATTGTCGTACAGAATATCCGAATCGATCCTGCCATAATCCAGCCATCCCTTGTTTTCCGATTTAATAGGAACAAGCCTGTAAGCAAGTCCCTCCATCTGAAAATACTCCTCAAGGCCAAGTGCATCATCGTGATACCCGGTGACGTAGTATATAGGCCGCTCCCAGTTATTATGGGCAAGTATGTCAAGCACAATAAGCTGGCTCTTAAGAATTGAATTCCCCTTCAGCTTAATGTCAATATATGGAACAATCTTGTCAGCATCCTCCGGTCTGACAGTTCCGGATGCTATTACCTTTGCCGAATCAACAGGGATTCTGATGGTCCTCGATGGTATTACATCAAGTATTTCGTTAGCCGATACCTGGACCTTTGTTGCCTTGTTTTCGCTGTTGACCCAGTCGATGACAGTGGATATATTGACCGGATCCTTTGTCTTTTCCACAATGAAGACCTGGTTATTCACTCCGTCGTAATATTTTTTTGCCGGGAGAGTAACAGGCAAAGTATCGGATTCATATGTCTTCCTTTTCATCTGGTTGATATACCAGTCGGTATTCAGAAGCATAAGGTTGCACACCCTGACATCGGTTCTCATTCCCTCAACTTCCTGGGCATACCACAAAGGAAATGTATCATTATCTCCATTTGTGAAAAGTATTGCGTTAGGTGCACATGAATTCAGGTAATTAAATGCCACATCACGGGCAAGGTAACGGCCCGATCTGTCATGATCATCCCAGTTCTGGAATCCCATTAGCACAGGAACTGCAAATAAACATACAGCGCCCGAAAGAGGGGCAGCGATCTTTTCGCCTGTGATCTTTGACAGAGCTTCGAAAAGAGCCAGGACTCCCAGTCCGATCCACACTGCAAAAAAGTAAAATGAACCAGCATAGGCATAATCTCTTTCCCTTGGCTGATTGGGATACTGGTTTAGATAGAAAACAATCGCCACTCCGGTCAGCAGAAAGAGCAGCATGATCACCCACCAGTTTTTATAATCGCGGTTCAGCTGGTAAAATAATCCGATTATCCCAAGCAGGAACGGAAGAAGGAAATAGACGTTTCTGGAAGTGTCGTTCTTCATGCCTGCCGGAAGGTCGGAAGTTCCTACCCTGGGCTCATCAAGGAAATTTATCCCCGTTATCCAGTTACCGTTTACGGCTCCGCCAGTTCCCTGGGTATCATTTTGCTTGCCTGCAAAATTCCACATGAAATACCTGGCATACATATACCCGAACTGGTATGAGAACATAAACCTCAGATTCTCGCTGAATTTAGGCTTACGGAGTATCTCCTTCTCTCCCGACTGATTTGTGACTGAGATTGGAATTCCTTTGACTTTTCCCCATTCTTTGTAAATTGGCTCATGTTCACTCTGCTCGCTCCACATCCTCGGGAAAAGGGTTACAAACCGCTCGTCGTATACCCGTTCAAGGTCATGGGCGCTGACAATATATTTACCGTTTTCAAGGACATATTTCGGCTTTCCCTCTTTATAATCGGTTACAGGTGCATTATAATAAGGCCCTCTGAAAAGAGGACGCTGACCATACTGTTCCCTGTTCAGGAAATAAAGAAGACTGAAAGGATTCTCGGGTTGATTTTCATTCAGCGGGGGATTGGCAGTAGCCCTGATCACTATTATCGCATTTGATGAATATCCTATCAGGATCACCATTACAAACGTAAGAATTGTATTAAGGACAACACGGTCCTTCCCGGCAAGGTACCAGATATATGCGGCTATGCATGCAAGCACTAAGATATCGAGGATCATCGATCCTGAAATTATCCAGACTCCTGAAAGCAGCATTGCTCCGATGGCATAAGCAGAGTTCTTTACTTTTTCTGCTGATGAAAATGTCGATCTTACTGCAAGTATGAAAAATGCTGCCAGAAGAATAAAATGGAATATCATCCCGCTGTTGGGAGGTAATTTTAAGTTGTTCACGAAAAACATATCAAGCTTTGATGATATTGTTACAACTCCGGGCATGATACCGTAAAGAAGCAATGACAGAAGTACCACTGAAATTCCGAGTGATATCATAAAGCCTTTCCAGGAAAACTCATATTTCCTGAAGTAATATACAAGGACAATAGCCGGAAGAGTAAGAAGATTTAGAAGATGAACCCCTATCGAAAGTCCCATAAGGAAGGCAATAAGGATTATCCATCTGTTTGAATATTCTTCATCCGCCACATCCTCCCACATAAGTATTGCCCAGAAGACTATCGCTGTAAAGAAGGATGAAGATGCGTACACTTCACCTTCGACGGCTGAAAACCAGAATGAATCAGAAAAAGTGAAGGCAAGAGCTCCAACTGACACCAGATGAAATGACTGCAATGATCCTTGAAGTTGTGAAGTCGCCTTCATTGCGTAAAAAGATCCTTCGGGCCAGATGAGTGATTGTCCAGAACAGAAAAAGGATGGTGAAAGCACTTGCAAGGGCCGACATCGCGTTCACCATTGCAGCGACCATTGAAGTGTTGCCTCCTGCAAAAAGGGTGAAGAACCTTGCAAATACCATAAATACGGGGTTTCCGGGAGGATGCCCCACTTCAAGCTTGTAAGACGACGCTATGTATTCACCGCAGTCCCATAGACTTGCCGTCGGTTCAATTGTTAAAAGATAGGTGACAGCAGCAACAGCAAAGACCACCCAGCCGGTTATATTGTTTATCTGCTTGTATCTTTTCATCGTTTCCAAGTTGGTTTTTTCCTGTAATCCATTCAGATAATTGAACGGTGAAATTAGTAAATTTTTCAGACTATGGCTCACAGTTGAGACACTCACTAATTTTACTATTTTTGAGTAAACTATTTTGAATGAGATTTCTTCGCTCCCTGTTTTGGATCTGCTTCATTTCCCTGTCCGGAGTTGCTTCGGCCCAGTACTTTAATACCGGGCAGGATCCGGCATCGTTAAAATGGATGCAGATAAAGACCGGCAGGTTTACAGTCATTTATCCGAAAAGTTATGGAGATGCCGGAATTGATTTTGCGCGATCGCTTGATAATGCTTATTCAAAGCTCATTTCCCTCTACCCTGAAAAGAAATTCAGGATACCGGTTATCATTCATAACTATACAACAGAATCAAACGGTTATGTTGCATGGGCACCAAGCAGAATGGAAATATATCCTACTCCGGAGCAAAATTCAATCCCTCTCGATCCCAACACCCAGCTTGCGATCCACGAGCTTACCCACGTGGTTCAGATGGAATCTCTGAACAGGGGATTTACAAAAGCAATGTCGTATATTGCTGGTCAGCAGTTTACCGGAATCGTTTCATCCCTCCTGCCTCTGTGGTTCCTTGAAGGCGATGCTGTTTTTTCCGAATCGGTACTTACGGGTTCAGGGCGGGGACGGACTCCCTCATTTCAGAAACAGGTTAAGGCATTGATGATTGAAAAAGGAAGTGTTTACAAGTACGACAAGATCCTCAACGGTTCATTCAGGGATTTCGTTCCCGATCATTACCAGTATGGATATCAGATGATGGCATGGTCGTATGCCAGGTATAATCCTGATATGTGGAAAAAAGCACTCAAACTTACTGCCGATGCTCCATTTCTTATAATTCCTGTCAATCTGAGCCTCCTGAAATCTGAATCCCTTACAAAAAAAAGACTTTTCAGGGAAACCTTCGACACGCTGAAAACACTCTGGAGGGCTGACGATATTGGATCGGGCAGTGAATCGTATGAAATACTTAATCCGCCAAAAGGGAAGAAATATGTCAACTATTATTCCCCGGTTCTTGCCGGTAACGACAGCATTATAGCAGTTAAAACTTCACTGACCGATCCTCCGTCATTTGTTCTGATAAGGCCATCGGAAAAATCGGAAGAAAAGGTCCATATCCCGGGCAATGGCTATCCCTGGTATATTTCGTACGGAAAAGGAAAGCTTGTATGGGTGGAAAAGCATTCTGATCCCAGATGGGATAACAGGAGCTGGTCGGTAATAAAGGTCATGAACATAAGGGAAAGAACCATTCGTCAGCTGACAGGAAAAACAAGGTATATGTCCGCATCGGTATCACCCGACGGCAACTATATTGCTGCAGTCGAGAACACAATTGATAACAGGAACAATCTCCAGATCCTGGATGCCTGGAACGGATATAAGCTTCATGCCGTTCAGTCTCCGGGAAACGCATCATTGCAGAGACCTCAATGGGACGCTTCGGGGAAAACGCTTTCTGTTATTTATTTAACAGAACAGGGAGAGGGGATACTTAAATTCAGCCTGACAGACAAAACCTGGCATACGCTTATTGAAGCCGGAAAAGATGATATTCAGTCCTCATTCCTCAGAAACGACTCATTGTTCTTTGTAAGTTCTCATTCCGGAACGGATAATATTTATCTATGCAAACCCGACAAATCAGTTGTGCCTCTTACAAAATCGAGATTCGGGATCAGCGATCTGAACCTGTCAGGCTACCTGTTGCTGTTTTCAGATTACTCCTCATCCGGAAACAACATCAGTTATACTACATTGCCCACTGTTTCTGTAAATGCTGAGGTCAAAAACAACGAATCATCATTCCTGATCAACCGGTTCCCGGTACCATCCGGATCCAAATCGTATAATGACCAGATCTATACACCTGTTCCTTACACAAAATGGCGGAATCTGTTCAGGCTTCACAGCTGGATGCCCTTCTATGCAGATATTGAAAAAATCCAGGCTGATCCGACATCTATAACACCAGGCTTTACAATAATGTCCCAGAACAATCTGAGCACTCTGATTTCAACATTCGGGTATGAGTATTCCGATCAGAGGCATAAGTTTCATGCAGGTGTTAAATGGCTTGGCTGGTATCCGGTTTTTGAATCACGGATTGATTACGGCAATTCAATCTATGTTGAGAAATTCAGGGAAAATGTATCAGATCCGTCAGATATTATAAACGGGTATGAATGGACAAACACTTTGTCGCTTCCATTATCATTTCAGGGCGGCCGTTTCACTAAATATCTGTATTTGTCGGCTTCCTCAACAATGAGGAACGACTATATCTATTTAAAGAACCGTGGAGTTTATGATAACCTTCAAAACCAGCTGACGGGCAGGGTCTATTTTTCAAATTATCAACGGTCGGCATTTCGTGATATTTATCCAAAATGGGCTCAGATACTGGACGTAAGTTATTCAGATTACCCCTTTGACTCTGAAATCTACGGAGACATCCTTACTGCCAAATCTATCTTTTATTTCCCGGGCTTAATGAAAAACCATGGTTTTAAACTGAAGCTGGAGGCTGAAAAGCAGAATCCTGAAAAATTTGTTTTAGGCAACAGGGCTTCTTTTGCCAGAGGTTATATAGGAGTAACTACTCCTTATGATGAATCCTGGTATGATAACATCATTTCAGAGAAGCTCCGGACCGGCTCGATCGATTATTTCATGCCTCTGGCTTACCCCGACTTCAATCTGGCCAGCTTGTTATACCTGACAAGGATCCGGACTGATTTCTTCTATGATTTTACACAGGGAACAAACAACTATGTTTTTGTTTCGGATATAAATTCCCAGGGAATAAGGGAAGTTACAATGGCTAAACACGACTACACCGAAACGTTCAGATCGTTTGGCATTCAGCTGATGGCAGATTATTATGTTTTCAGGATGCCCTTTATGATTTCCACGGGAATTGAGGCTTCCTGGCGCGCACCCGGAGATTATCCCTACATCAGGATGATTTTTAACATAGATGTTTTCGGGATGAATATCGGCAAAAACAGGTTCAGTAACAGGGGTTCCATCTAAAGGGCTCTTGCTGTTTTCTTAATCAGGTCCCAGGCCTTTTCAACATGTTCCATTGTGACATTTGTCTGGCCGGTGACCATTCGCAGCGTATAGATGCCGTTTATGACAGTATGTGAAAGGTAAACTTTCCCTGAATCATTAAGTTTATGGTTTAGTGTTTCATTGAATTTATTAAGATCCTCCTCCTTTATACCCTTAGGCTTGTACCTGAAACAAACCACATTGATTGTAACCGGAGCAAGAATCTGAAAATCGTGTTCCTTTGCAACCATTTCGGCAAGACGTCGTGCAATCCTTATGTGACTGCGGATTTTCTCCTGAAGCCCTTCAACACCATACATCCTGATTACGCTCCACAGTTTCAGGGCCCTGAATCTCCTTCCGAGAGGAACTCCCCAGTCGCGGTAATCGTTTACCTTTCCCCTTGTCCTGGTTTTAAGATATTCCGGCAGTATTTCAAAGGTTTTAATCAGATATCCCGGGTGTTTTACAAAGTAGGCTGAGCAGTCGAAATTTGTAAACATCCATTTGTGTGGATTGAACACAAGCGAATCGATATATTCCCTGCCGTCGAGCATCCACTGGTATTCGGGCAGTATAAGTGCCGTTCCGGCCATCGCTGCATCGACATGGAGCCATATTCCATTTTCGGCACAGATCTTTCCAATTGCTTTCAGAGGGTCAACAGCTGTGGTACCCGTTGTCCCCAGAGTTGCAATGACACAGCAGGGTCTGAACCCGGCCTTTTTGTCGCTTTCAACAGCTTCCCTGAGCTTCTGGATATCCATTGTAAAGTCTTTCCTTACCGGGATCTTTACAAGGTTTTTTCTTCCGATACCGCTTATTTTTACAGCTTTTTCCACCGATGAATGGGCTTGTTCGGAGCAGTAGACCCTCAGAGGTACTGGAATTGACCGCACCTTCATCATTAATGAGGAAATCAGTTGCTTTTTCCCGTGCGGTAAGAATAGCAGCCAGAGTTGATGTGGAAGCTGTATCCTGAATAACACCCTCGAAATTCTTTGGTAGTTTTATCATATCCCTGAGCCAGATCATCATTTTCTCCTCGAGCTCAGCTGCAGCAGGAGATGTTTCCCATATCATGCACTGGGCACTTACGGTTGAAATGATCATTTCAGCCAGGATTGAAGGGGGACTTGTATTCGCCGGGAAATAAGCGAAGAAATTAGGACTCTGCCAGTGTGAAATTCCCGGCATGATGATCTTACTGAAATCTTTCATTAATAAATCAAAAGATTCCGGTTTTACAGGGGGATCATCAGGAAGCTGGTTAAATATTTCACCCGGTTTTACGGAGGATTTTACAGGGTATTTTTCAACATTATCCATGTAGCCGGCCATCCATTCGACCAGTTCATGGGCATGTTTCCGGAATTCTTCGGTAGTCATCGGCAATTAATATTATTTCACCGATTCGGCAAGAAGAATGATCTTGTTTGCTTTGACTTCAATTACTCCGCCGTTGATCTCAAAGACAGTTTCAAGGTTAGCCTGATCAATAATAATTACCGGCCCGTTTTCGAGAGTGGAAATTATGGGAGCATGGTCCTTCAGAACCTGAAAGGAGCCCTTTTTCCCGGGGACCCTTACTGATTTGATTTCCCCCTCGTAGATCTTCCTGTCGGGGGTTAGTATTTCGATCTTCATTTTTAATCAATGTTACTTGTTGCTTGTTGCTTGTTGCGCGGTGTTTATACCCAGAACAAGGAACCAGCAACCAGGAACTCTTATTATTTCGACTGGGCGAGAATCTTTTCTCCCTTTTCAATTGCGTCTTCGATTGTCCCGACAAGCATAAATGCCGATTCGGGATACTGGTCAACCTTACCATCGAGTATCATATTAAATCCTTTTATTGTATCGTCTATTGAAACAAGGGCTCCCTTGATACCAGTGAATTGTTCGGCCACATGGAATGGCTGTGAAAGGAATCTCTGAACTCTTCTGGCTCTTTGAACAACTAGCTTGTCTTCTTCCGAAAGCTCGTCCATACCCAGGATTGCAATTATATCCTGAAGCTCATTATATCTCTGAAGCACTTCCTTTACGCGCTGCGCACAGTTATAATGTGCCTCGCCGACAATGTCGGCTGACAGTATCCTTGATGTTGAGTCGAGGGGATCAACAGCCGGATAGATACCAAGCTCGGAGATCTTGCGGCTAAGCACGGTGGTTGCATCGAGGTGTGCAAATGTAGTGGCAGGGGCAGGGTCGGTAAGGTCATCGGCAGGAACATATACGGCCTGCACAGATGTTATTGACCCATGGCGTGTTGATGTAATTCGTTCCTGCATTATCCCCATTTCGGTTGAAAGTGTCGGCTGATAACCGACTGCTGAAGGCATACGTCCGAGAAGAGCAGATACCTCAGAACCTGCCTGGGTAAAACGGAATACGTTATCCATAAAGAACAGTATGTCCCTTCCTCCGCTCTTCCCGTCGCCATCTCTGAAATGTTCGGCAACTGAAAGCCCTGATAGTGCAACCCTGGCCCTTGCTCCAGGCGGTTCATTCATCTGGCCAAATACCAGTGCAAGCTTTGATTCCTTCAAGGAAGCCATATCAACTTTTGAAAGGTCCCATCCACCCGAATTCATGTTCTCAAGGAAATCACTTCCATAATTAATAACCCCGGCTTCGATCATATCACGCAGCAGGTCATTGCCTTCCCTTGTCCTTTCTCCCACTCCGGCAAACACCGAAAGTCCGGCATATGTCTTAGCTATATTGTTTATAAGCTCCAGGATTACAACTGTTTTACCGACACCGGCCCCTCCGAAGAGTCCGATCTTGCCTCCCTTTGAATAAGGTTCAATAAGGTCGATTACCTTAATACCTGTATAAAGAACCTCTTTTTCAGTTGAAAGATCCTCGTATTTGGGAGGTTTCCGGTGGATAGGGTATCCTCCTTTCTTATCCAGATTGCCTATACCGTCGATGGCCATACCGGTGACATTCATAAGACGTCCCTTTATCTGATCACCGATAGGCATTGTAATGGGCAATCCGGTAGCAATGACTTCCATTCCTCTGCGCAGTCCGTCGGTTGAATCCATGGCTATTGTTCTGACTGTATTTTCACCGATATGCTGCTGGCACTCCACAACAAGAATTGATCCATCCATCCTTGTAATTTCCAGAGCATCATAAATATCAGGCATCTCAAAACCCTGCCTGTCAAATATTACGTCAACCACCGGTCCGATGATCTGGCTTATTTTCCCAATATTATTTGCCATAAATCCGAATTATTATAGATGTTTAATAAAGTATCTCTTAACTTGTAAATAAACTAACGATCGCGCCCTGCAAGCGATCCCGTCATCTGTATCATTTCTTCCTTTCTCTCCTGGGGTACTCCTGCTTTCTCAAGAAAACTTAATGCAGTCTTGAGGTATTCACTGGCCAGGTTCTCAGATATAAACTTAATATTCAGCTGATCATAAATCTCTGTTACATTTTTAATTTTGGTTTCAGCATCTGATGTTTCAGATGAATACAATTCCTGAAGCTTCTTTCTCTGGTCCGAAGCTGCTATTTCCATTGCCTTAACATAAGGAAACGTCTTCTTCCCGGCAACAATATCACCTCCCGATACCTTACCAAACACCTTTACATCGCCGTAAGTGTCGAGTATATCATCCTGGATCTGGAATGCAAGCCCGAGGTTTCTGCCGAATTCATACATTATTTCCGCTTCTTTGTCGTCGGCACCGCCGAACAGGGCTCCTATTTTTACAGAAGCTGCGATCAGAACGGCAGTTTTAAGTTCAATCATCCTCAGATATTCCTTCTGCGATACGATTGTTGCCTTTTCGAAATCCATATCGATCTGCTGCCCGACACATACTTCTATTGCAGCTTTGTTGAAAATACGGAATATCTTCTGCAGAAGGTGCGGAGGAGACTGAAGAAAGCATTCATTTGTTATAAATGCCATCACATCGCCTGAAAGGATTGCCTGATTAAGGCCCCACTTGCTGTGAACCGCCTGAAACCCTCTCCGGACTGCAGCTTTGTCCATTATATCGTCATGGACAAGCGTAAAGTTATGAAAGATCTCCAGTCCGGTAACAGGCACCACTGCTTCATCGATCTGGTCGCTGAAAAGGTTGCAGGTCATTAACGCAAGAACAGGGCGCAACCGTTTACCCCCTATCGAAAGGACATACTTAACCGGGTCAATAAGCCTTTCCGATTCCGTATTGTACGAAATATTGACCAATGACGAATTAACAATTTTCTTTAGTGCCGGTTGATTGTACATGTTCCTTTCAAAAATATAGATTTTAATACTTATCCTTTCAATGCTTCAGCCCCGCTGACAACTTCAAGGATCTGATTTGTAATTGAAGCCTGCCGTGCTTTGTTATACTGGAGTGTCAGATCGTTGACCATTGTATTTGCGTTATCAGTAGCCTTGTGCATTGCTGTCATCCTTGCCCCGTTCTCCGAAACAAATGAATCGAGCACTGCTTTGTAAAACTGAATTTTAAGTGATTTCGGGATAAGCTCCTTTATTATAGCTTCCTTGTCAGGTTCATAAATATAGTCAGGGGCAACTGATGTTTTTCCTGTTACCGGAGCTGCCTCAACTGGAAGAAATAGCTCCCTTGTCAGTTGTTGGACAGCAGCATTCTTGAAATGATTATAAATGATCTCAATCCTGTCAAATTCACCTGTGACAAAACTATTCATAACCTTTTCTGCAATTTCTGCAGTTCTTTCAAATGTGAGTTCATTTAGAAGATCATTATTTTCTCCTGCAATATTGAATTTATGTTTCCGGAGATAATCAAATCCTTTTTTACCGATTGTAAGTAATCTGACGTCACCTTTTTTATACTGATCGTAATAATTATCAGCGATAATTCTTCTTGCTTCTTTGATTACATTGGAATTAAAGGCCCCGCAAAGACCCCTGTTTGATGTTATTACAACAATCAGGATCTTTTCAGAAGAGGTTTTCCTGCTATATACATTATCTATTTCAGAATCGGCAAGGCTCTGTGAGAGATCTACAAGAATTTCATGAAGTTTATTTGCATAAGGTCTCAGCCTGACAATTTTGTCCTGGGCTTTCCTCAGCTTTGCAGCAGATACCATCTTCATGGCCGAGGTTATCTGCCGTGTCGATTTAACCGAGGCTATCCTTATCCTTATAGCTTTTAAGTTGGGCATTAAAGATCTGTTATTTCAGTTTTTCCCGGATGGCTCAGGGCTTGTATTTTTTCACAAGTTCAGAAGCTGTCTTTTCGAGAATATCCGTTATACTACTATTGAGTATTCCTTCACTTAGCTGATCAAGAATATCCCTGTGTTTCAGATCGAGATACTCAAGGAATTCAACCTCGAACTCTTTGACTTTTGTAACAGGAACATCCTTAAGTAGACCGGTTGTTCCGCAATATATTATGGCAATCTGCTTTTCGACAGGCATCGGGTCATATTGCCGCTGCTTCAATATCTCAACGTTTTTGGCTCCCTTGTTCAGGATTGCCAGTGTTGAGGCGTCAAGATCGGAGCCGAATTTTGAAAATGCCTCAAGTTCCCTGTACTGAGCCTGGTCAACCTTCAGGGTCCCTGCAATTTTCTTCATCGCCTTTACCTGGGCATTGCCACCCACTCTCGAAACCGAGATACCGACATTGATTGCCGGACGCACCCCTGAGTTAAAGAGGCTTGTTTCAAGAAAGATCTGACCATCGGTGATTGAAATAACGTTTGTCGGGATATATGCAGCCACATCGCCTGCCTGAGTTTCGATAATCGGTAGCGCTGTAAGCGATCCTCCACCTTTAACCAGATGGCGGATCGCTTCAGGAATATCGTTCATCTGTTTTGCCACCTCATCGGATTCAATGATCTTGGCGGCTCTTTCAAGAAGTCTTGAGTGAAGATAGAAGACATCGCCCGGGTATGCTTCACGTCCTGGAGGACGTCGCAGCAGAAGCGAAACTTCCCTGTACGATACAGCCTGTTTCGACAGGTCGTCATAAATGATAAGTGCATCACGTCCGGTATCGCGGAAGAATTCCCCGATGGCAGCTCCGGCAAAAGGCGCATAGAACTGAGAAGCGGCAGGGTCGGAAGCAGTAGCCAGAACAATTACTGTATATTCCATGGCACCATGCTCCTCGAGTGTTTTGGCGATATTGGCAACTGTTGATCCTTTCTGGCCGATTCCTACATAGATGCAGTATACCGGTTTGCCTTTTTCGAAATTACTGCGCTGGTTTATTATGGTATCGACTGCAATAGCTGTTTTCCCGGTTTGCCGGTCGCCGATAATCAACTCGCGCTGACCCCTTCCAATAGGAATCATTGCGTCAATAGCTTTCAGCCCGGTCTGAAGAGGCTGTTTAACCGGTTGCCTGAATATTACACCAGGAGCTTTTCTTTCAAAAGGCAGATTAAAAAGTTCTCCCTCAATAGGTCCCTTGCCATCCAGGGGCTGACCTATCGGTGTCACTACTCTTCCGAGCAATCCTTCACCGACCCCTATTGATGCAATTCTTCCCGTGCGTTTAACAATGTCTCCTTCATTTATCTCTTCTGTCGGGCCAAGCAGCACAGCTCCGATATTATCTTCTTCGAGGTTGAGCACTATTGCCTCTATCCCATTTTCAAACTCTATCAGCTCATTTGATTCGGCATTTGAAAGTCCGTAAATCCGGGCAATTCCATCACCAACCTCCAGTACGGTCCCGACTTCTTCAAGTTCGGCCCCGGTCTGAATACCTTCAAGCTGCTGTCTGAGAATTTTTGAGACTTCTGCTGGTTTAATATTTGCCATATTTTAAATACTTATGATATCCTGTTTTTTCAGTTTAAATCCTTCTTTCAAAATTATCCGGTAGTTAGTTCGGCCCTGATCTTCCCCAACTTATTCCTGAGGCTGGCATCAATGTAGTTGTCTTCAACTTTAAGAATGAACCCACCGATAATTAATTCATCGATATTTTCCTTAAGGTCGACTTTGGTTTTGAATATTTTTTCAATAAGTGCCGAAACCTGATTCCTGATTTCCGGATCAATTTTTACAGCTGTTGTAAGAACAGATTCAGTTATGCCGTTATGTTCCTTCGTATCGTGAACAAACACCCTTGCTATTGCAGGAATATATCTTTCCCTTCCGTTTTTAACAACAAGATCAATGAGTGAAAGCGAAAGGGGATGAAGGTCCTTTCCAAGAACACCGTGAAGCACTTCTGTTTTTTTGGAGGGTCTTATCACCGGATTGCCAAGAAATTCCTTCATTTCAGGGATCTTGCAAATACTCAGGATGAGGATCATATCCTGGTACACCTGGTCGATGATGTTTTTATCGAGTGCCGACTGGAAAAGGGCTTTTGCGTATCTTACAGATATTCTGCTTTCGTTCATTAATTGAAAATCTGTTTAGTTTTTGTTGAAATCAACATCTTTCAGGTAATTGTCAATCAGCTTTTGCTGTTCGCCTGTTTGCTTGAGCTTCTCCCCCAGGAGTTTTGAAGCTATGTCAACCGACAGGTTAGCCACCTGTTCCCTTATATCTGCAAGTGCAATTGCCTTTTCTCTTTCGATGCCTGCCCTGGCTTTTTCAACAAGTTTATCAGCTTCCTCGGAAGCTCTTCCCTTGGCTTCAGCAATCAGCTTATCGCGTACATCCCTGGCTTCCTTCAGGATACCCTCGCGTTCTTCCCTTGCTTTTTTGAGAATAGCTTCGTTATCGCTTTGAAGCTTTGCCATCTCTTTACGTGCCTTTTCTGCAGATGCAAGAGATCCCCTGATCATTTCATCCCTTGCTTTCACCGCATTCAGTATGGGTTTCCAGGCAAATTTCTTAAGGATGAGAAAAAAGAGAAGGAAAATGATAGTTGTCCAGAATACCAGTCCTATTGCGGGAGATACCAGACTGTTCATTAATAAGACCATATCTTTGAATTTAATGTTCTGTTAAAAGAGGCGCTGCAACCAACCGTTGCAGGGCCTCCGTTTCTTTACTTGGCAATCAGAGCAACCACGATTGCAAAAAGAGCAGCTCCTTCAATAAGGGCTGCAGCAACGATCATGTTTGTCTGTATCTTCGAACTGGCTTCAGGCTGACGTGCTATTGCGTCCATTGCCGATCCGCCTATTCTACCGATACCAAGTCCTGCCCCTATAACTGCAAGACCTGCTCCAACTGCTGCCATTGTACCTGTCATAATAACTGGTTTTAATTAAACAAAAAACTAATGATGTTCCTCTACTACTGCCAGACTGATAAAAAGGGCTGAGAGCAAAGTAAAAACATATGCCTGAAGGAATGCCACAAGTAGCTCGAGGCAATCCATGAAAATAACGAATGCTATTGAAACGGGAGCCACCATCAGCGACTTGAAAATAAAGATAAGGCAGACGAGGCTTAAAACAATTATGTGACCCGCGGTGATATTGGCAAAGAGACGGATCATCAGTGCAAAAGGCTTTGAGAATATCCCTATGATTTCGACAGGTATCATTACAGGAAGCAGCCAGAACGGTACGCCGGGGGTCGCAAATACATGCTTCCAGTAGTTCCTGTTACCGCTGAACTGGGTAATAAAAAATGTACAAAGAGCAAGAACCAGAGTAACGGCAATATTCCCGGTCACATTGGCACCAAACGGAGGCGGAAAAGGAATCAGACCTATGATATTATTGAACAGAATAAAAAAGAAAACCGTAAGCAGGTATGGCATATATTTTTCATACTTATGTTCCCCGATATTTGCAATCGCGATATCATCGCGGACAAACAGAATAATTGGTTCGAGGAAGCTCTGGATACCCTTTGGATGACTTATTCCGGTTTTTCTATATGAACGCGCTAATGACAAAAACAGCCAAAGTGCAAGCAGCACTGAAAATAACAATCCGACAACAGTCTTGGTTATTGAAAAATCAAGCGGTAATTTTTCTTCATTTACTGTACCGTCTTCCTTTACATTTACGATACGTCCTTTAAGATCCCCTTCTTCTTCAAGCTTGTACCCTAAATATTGCTGGCCATGAGCAAGTTTCCTGGAGGAAAAAATATCAAGACCTTTCTCTTTTGAAACAAGGATAACCGGCAGGTAAATGGCCAGGCTTTCCCCATTTTTTTTTGTCAGAATATGCCATTCATGTGAATCGGCAATATGCTCAAGAATAAATGTACCAGCATCAAATTCTTCCTCTGCGGCCGCTGTTCCATGTTCCTCCTGGGCTGACAGGGGGAATGAGAACATTAAAAGAATAAGAGCGAACAAAAGAGTTTTGACAAATCGCATCCTGAAGTTGGTAAGGTTTTATAAAGGTTTAATTTTCAGTGTGTTCAACATAAAAATAATTGAATACAGAGAGAACGCTAAATATAGTACAAAAAATAATAAAAGCGAGGAGGTGAAAGTTTTTTTAGCAATAAAAAACCAGATAAGCGCGAGTACCATTTCCATAAGCATTTTGATGGAAACCGCAACCATAAGATGCATAGTCTGGCTGGCCGGCTCTTTTTTCAATCCCCTGCTGAAAACATAAATTGACAACAGTACTATGGCGGAAAAACAGAATGTCAGAATTGCAATATCGCTGAAAAGGAGAGTAACACCGGTAAAGGTAACCAGCAGGTATCCGGCAGGCAGGAGGAGGAGGTCCAGAAGCAGAAGTCCGATTGAATATTTCCTAAAAACCACAGGGAAAAATGATCACCTAATAAAATCCTTGATTGCAGTATAAATACCGGCAAATACTCCCAGAAGGGAAAGAATTACAGTAAAAACAGGGGTGGATAATCCGAGAACTTTATCCAGTTTTACTCCGCACCATGTCATCACACCGATTATTACTATCATCTGGAATGCCAGGTTTGAGTATTTTCCGAAATCCTGCAGTCCTTTACTTCCCTGACTTTTCGGAGGTTTGTTCTGGTTCTTTTGTTTTTGCGAAAGAGGTTCCTTCATTATTTTCGCTTTCACTCATTTTACAGTTTCCAGTAAATTTCGCTCCAGGTTCAATTGAAAGCTTGAAAGTCAAAATATCACCCGATATTTTTGAATCTGTCTTAAGGGTAAGCAACTGACTCACACAAATCTTTCCATCAACCGTACCGGAAACTTCAGAGTTTTTACAGTAAACCTCTCCTTTAACTTTCCCGGTCGGTCCTATTACAACTTTCCCCTTTGTTGTAAGGTTTCCCGTCAGCAGTCCGTCGATCCTGATATCACCGTTTGATTTGACATCTCCCGTGATTTCTGTGCCGTTACTGATAAGGTTAATTGTGGCGTTGTCTGTTTCGTTGAATTTTCCCATGTTTTCCCAGAATTGTACTTACAAACATAATAACTCACAAAGATAAAAACTATTGCAGGGAAAAAGAAAATGTTGTAGATGATTTTTGGAATGATGCCAGAGGCATCCAAGTCCAATATCCATGGTTACATCCATGGTAGGATGAAGGACAATTATTACAACACCGGAGGTGTTAAGTGAATAATACCTTCAACCCTCTCGGGGTTGGGAGGAATATTTTAATCCGACCCCGGATGTAACCGGGGATATTGGACTTTAAAACCTCCGGTTTTAAATCCATAAATACCCGGGGTCATATAAATAAATTCCCCCTCTTTACAAAGTAGAGAGGGGGAACTTAAGGGGGTGAGTATATGATCCTATTCCGGATCGTACCCCCACTTCAGGTAAATTGCTCCCCATGTAAATCCTCCGCCGAATGCAGCAAGAATAATCTTATCTCCTTTCTTAAGCTTCTTCTCATATTCCCAGAGACATAATGGAATAGTGGCTGTGGTTGTATTCCCGTAATTCTGGATATTTATCATGACCTTTTCAGGAGGAAGACCCATTCTTCTTCCGGTAGCATCTATGATCCTGAGGTTTGCCTGATGTGGGACGAGCCATGCTATGTCATCGGCCTTAAGCTTATTGCGTTCCATAATCTCTGCAGCCACATTTGCCATGTTTACAACTGCAAATTTGAATACGCTCTGGCCCTCCTGGTAAATATAGTGTTCACGTGCATCGACAGTTTCATGTGAGGCTGGTTTAACAGAACCGCCAGCTTTCATATGGAGATATTTCTGTCCTGATCCGTCTGTATAAAAAATGTGATCCATTATACCATAATCCCCTTTGCCGGGCTCAAGAAGGACTGCACCTGAAGCGTCGCCGAACAGAGGACAGCTGGTCCGGTCGGTATAATCAGTAATTGACGACATTTTATCAGCGCCTACAACAATAACTTTCCTGTATTTACCTGATTCAATAAAGGAGGCCCCTGTCTGCAAGGCAAAAAGGAATCCTGAACATGCAGCATTTATATCAAAGCTGAAAGCATTCTTTATTCCAGCCTTTTCCGAAATAATGTTTGCAGTTGCGGGAAATGCCATGTCGGGAGTTACAGTGGCGCAGATCAGAAGATCAATTTCTCCGGGAGATGTTTTTGTCTTTTCAAGAAGTCCTTTTACTGCCTGTTCCCCCAGATCTGAGCTGCCAAGCCCTTCTTCCTTCAGGATTCTTCTCTCTTTTATTCCGACCCTTTGCATTATCCATTCGTCGGATGTATCGACCATTCTTGAGAGTTCAATATTTGTAAGCCTGTATTCAGGAACCCAGGCATGGATTCCGGTAATGACAGCTCTAATTTTGCCCATAATCAGATTGCTTCAATAATCTTTTGTGCAAGGTTCGCCCTTACGACCGCCCTGGTCTGAAGAACCATATTCATAATAGCTTTACGTTCTGAAATACCATGTCCGATAACAACATTGGCATTTATCCCGACTATAGGAGTTCCTCCGATATTTTCAAAATTCAGACGGTCGAAAAACGGGTGAGAGATGTTAAGTTTTTTTGAGATTGAATAGATTGACTCTGCCTGTTTAAGAACTATGTTGCCAACAAAACCGTCACACACAACAACATCCGTAATATCCTCATGGAAAAGGGCATGCCCTTCGACATTTCCCTTAAAATTCAGGCCGGGATATTCCTTCATAAGTTCATAAGCCGCCTTGACAGCTGATGTCCCTTTTGTTTCTTCTTCCCCGATATTCAGAAGCCCGACTGTCGGATCTTTTTTCCCAAGTACAAAATTTGCGTAGATACTTCCAAGAATTCCGTACTGAAGAAGGACATCGGGTTTGCTGTCGGGATTCAGGCCGACATCAAGTATAACGGAATCGCGTCCGTCGATGCAGGGAAGAATTGTTGCCAGGGCAGGCCTGAAGACTCCGGGGACAACATTCACCGTATAGCTTGCGCCAACAAGCATAGCTCCGGTATTCCCTGCACTGCAGAAGCCGTCGAGGGATTTGTCTTTCAGCATTCCGAAACCAACAGCAATACTTGAATTCCTTTTCTGGGAAAATGCCTTGGCAGGATGATCCCCCATTTCGATCACCTCCGTGGTCGGTACTATCCTGAAGAATGAAGAAGATATCTTCATTTCATCAAGCTTCCTTAGTATGGAGCTCTCGTCACCAAGAAGAACAAGAGTATCATCCGGGGAAAGGTGCTTGAGAGAATCAACTGCACCCTCAATAACAGCGTAAGGTGCATAATCACCGCCCATGACATCTATTCCTATATTCATAGCGTTACGGGTTGATTAATATATCAGGCGGTTACTTTTTTCTCAATAACAAGCCTGCCTCTGTAAAACCCGCACTCAGGACATACCCTGTGATACTGTACTGAAGACCCGCAGTTGGAACATGTTCCCACAGTTGGAGGCGTAGCCTTGTAATGGGTTCTTCGCTTATCTCTTCTGGTCTTCGAATGTTTGTGTTTGGGATGTGCCATTTTACTCTTTTTTAATTATTGTTCATTAATTTCCTTAATTCGTCCCACCTGGGATCATCACCTTTCTCTTTTTCAACCAGGTGTTCTTTGAGCTTCTGAAGCATAACAGGATCACATGTGCTTATCCCATTTGCATCCTCAGGGTGTATTCTCCGGATCGGAAGCGAAAGATGAATAAATTCGTAAAAATACTGCTTCAGATCCAGTTCATTTTCATCAGCAGGAATTGTAATTATCTCCGGATCGCTGTTGTCATTAATACTGCCAAATTTAACCAGCAGTCTGTTCTCACTACCTACCGGCTGATCAAACATCCCGAGGCATCTGTCGCATGATACCCTGACTTTCCCCGAGATCTTTATATCAAGGTCAAGATGTGAACTGCTCTTAATGACCTCTGTAACAGCATTAAGTTCCCCCTCCTTTACCTCTGACTCTTTAAACAGGTCAAAAAACGACTTATTAATCTCAAATTCAAATATGTGATGCCCGGCTTTGATTCCACTTATTGGTATTGAAAACAATCCCGGCATTATTCTGAAATTTGGTCTGCAAAAATATAAATCCTTCTCCAATTAAAAAAATTATCAACAAAAAAGTAACACTAATTGCCTAAAAAGAGCTTTTGCCGGTTTTTTACCGCAGCTTACCGATTTTTACTAACCATCGTTTCTTTTAAGATGTATTTTTGAAACAGATAATTTAAATGTCATGAAAAACAGAGATCATTTCCTGAAAAAAAATTACGAACATCACCCGCAGGTTGGATTAGGTTTGTTCTTAATAGTTCTTGGCCTTGCTCTGCTTGTTGCCACAAATGATATGCTTGGCCTCGGGGGTGTGAAAGATTACTTCACATGGGAAACAGCACTGGTTTTTATTGGTGCCCTGCTTCTTCTCAACCTTCAGTTTACAGGAGGGTTGGTGCTTATTTCAATCGGAATATGGTTTTTCATGGAGAACAGAGACTATAAGCTTCCGGAAATTATAAGGACAATCTATTGGCCGGCGGTAATTATCCTGGTGGGGCTGGGCTTTATTGTATCCTCCCTCATAAAAAGAAAAAACAAAATCAATTAATTTCAAATAAAATTTAAAACTATGGAAACAAAAGGAGAATTCAGAGATGAGCGTCAGCGCTTAAACGAAGAACCCCTGGGAACGGGAAATGAACATCATCACTTAACAAATAACAGGACTCTGATTGGTGTTGTACTGGTCCTTGCAGGATTGTTCCTTGTAATAAGAAATACAGGGTTTTTCCCTGAATTCATTGATAATGTTATATTCAGCTGGCCTATGCTCCTGGTGGCAATAGGCCTTGTAATGACACTCGGAGCAAGTGAGAAGACCGGAGGAATTATTGTGATGGCAGTAGGGGGTTTTTTCATGATCCCCCTGATCTTCAGGGAGACTTTTCATATGTATAATATGTTCTGGCCTTCAATATTTATAATTATCGGCATAATTTTTATTGTATCCAGGCGGCGGGGGTGGAATGCGATATCGACAAAAGGAGTAGTCGGAGATGATTATATTGATTACGTGAATGTGTTCAGCGGAGGGGAACGTCAAATAGTTTCGCAGAATTTCAAAGGCGGAAAGGTAACAGCCGTTTTTGGTGGTATCGAACTGGATCTCACAAAGGCAAATCTTGCTACGGGTGTTTCTGAACTGGAAATTGCATGTGTATTTGGTGGTGCAACGCTTATTGTGCCGGACGACTGGCATATTACGATTGAGGTAACCCCGATACTCGGTGGATTCAGCGACTCACGCAAATTAACCCCCGGAAGGACAGTTGATCCCTCAAAACATCTGTTTATCAGGGGTGCGGTTGTCTTTGGCGGCGGTGAAGTCAAAAGCTATTAATTTTATCATACTGAATGAAGCATCCGATACTTTCAAACAAAACACGACTGATTTTATGGTGGCTGGCCTGGTTTTTCATTACCGCAGGCCAGCTTCTGCTGTACTATTATTCATTTGGTGCTTATTCACCCTCTGCTATTCCCGATGGAATAATTTCAATGGCAATATATTCCGGAATAGGATTGTCGTTATGGTATCCCTTCAGGTACTTCAACGCTGCAAGCACCAGGAACATTCCTGAAATTGCCAACCTGATCCTCAGCGGAGCAATTTCAGTGGCGCTCTGGGTACTGATAACAAAATATTTCGTTCAGGCGATTTTGCCGAAGACCAACGATTATCAGGCTTACTGGGAGGCGACTTTTCCTTACAGGGTTGGTACCGGGGTTTTTATGTACGGTCTGATTATTCTTGCCTATTACCTCTTTGTAAGTCTTTATAATCTGTCGGAAAAGAATGCAAAGGAGGCAAGGCTCGAGAGCCTGGTAAAGGAGACCGAGCTTAAAATGCTCCGGTCACAGATCAATCCGCACTTCCTGTTCAACAGCCTTAATTCAATTAGCTCACTTACCATTACAAACCCTGAAAAAGCAAGGGATATGGTAATTAAATTGTCAGAATTCATGAGATATGCACTTTCAAAGAAGGATGAACAGCCTGTTAGCCTGAGAAGCGAGCTTGAAAACCTGAGATTATATCTCGAGATCGAGAAAGTGCGATTTGGCGACAGGCTATTTACCGAGGAGAATATCTCGGAAAAATGCCTTGATATTAAAATGCCTGTCATGATACTGCAACCACTTTACGAAAATGCAATAAAGCACGGTGTTTACGAGAGTACTGAAAGCGTAAATATCAGGACAAATGTCGCATGCAATAACGGATACCTCGAAATAATAATTAGCAATAATTATGACCAGGCTCCCTCATCAGCGAAAGGCACAGGAACAGGATTAATAAATGTCTCCAGGCGACTTGACCTTTTCTTCGGGAACAGGGCCTCCATAAAAACTACAAAGGAAAACGGGATTTACACTGTTTCACTTTTTATCCCTGCCGAGGTCTGATTTCAAAATAAATGAGATAAATTTGTTTCAGTAAGAATTGAACCCCAACCCCATCCCTTCCCCTTAAATTTAAGGGGAAGGGTGCAATTTATGCAGTAATTTCACTCCTTCCCTTAACCTTAAGGGAAGGAGCTGGAGGATGGGTTAAAACACTTATTCTATGGAAAAGATCAGAACTGTTATTATTGAGGACGAAGCCCCGGCACGGGACATAATCAAGTTTTATCTTCAGGAGCTTGACTATATTGAAGTTATTGCTGAATGTGCTGACGGTTTTACCGGACTGAAAACAATTTCTTCACTGAAGCCCGATCTGGTCTTCCTGGATATCCAGATGCCCAGGCTCACGGGAATTGAGCTGGTCGAGGTGCTCACAGAGAAGCCGGAGATCATTTTTACAACAGCTTATGATCAGTTTGCAATAAGGGCTTTTGAGCTTAACGCAGTGGATTACCTTCTGAAACCTTTCCAGAAACGCCGTTTCCTGGATGCAGTGAAGAAGGCTGCTGACAAGATACAATCAGGGGCAGGAAACAAGGAACCTGCCAGCCAGATCCTGGCAAAAAAACCCGAACCAGTCTCTCCGGTCAACAGGATCGTTGTTCGGAAAGGAAATGCAATCAACCTGATCCCGGTCGATCAGATAAAGTATGTCGAAGCCCAGGATGACTATGTGATGATACATCATTCAGCTGGTAAAGCCCTTAAACAGCAGACGATGAAGTTTTATGAAGACAATCTTTCAAAGACTGATTTTGTAAGAATACATCGGTCTTATATCGTCAGGGTAGAGGAAATAAAGCGAATTGAACCATACGGAAAAGATAATCATGTGGCTATCCTTCAGTCGGGTGACAAGCTCCCGGTAAGCCGTGCAGGGTTCAGGCAGCTGAAGGATGAACTGAATTTTTAATTGTCATGCAGGTCCTGCAGTCGTGCGGTCGTGCAGTCGTGTTAACCTGGATCGTTAAGGTCAGAACCTTTTCCAGACTAACCGGTTCAATTGTTATCTTTGTCTTATGTCAAAAGCACTGAACAGGATACTGGCAACTCTTTTATCGTTTCCAGTTCATTTTTACAGGTATGCCATTTCTCCGTTGCTTAGGCCTTCCTGTCGCCATGTGCCCTCTTGTTCACAATATGCACTGGATGCTCTGAAAATCCATGGCCCGTTAAAAGGATCTTTTTTAACCATTAACAGAATTTTAAGATGCAGGCCCGGAGGTACGCATGGATATGACCCAGTCCCTCTATACTGGTTCAAAAAATACAGAATCTTAACATATTACAAGAATTGCAGCCGGTTAAAACACTGATTTTTCAATCTATAAAACCGCATGACTGGAAGACAGCAGGACTGCATGACTGCATGACTTAGGTTATTTAAAGACTATTTCGTAATTTTGCAACACCTGACAAAATGACCTTAAGAATCTGTTTGCGAATGTTTGGCAGGGCTTTTGGAGAATATTGAAGAATAATTTAAATAATAAAAATATGGAACCTCAACATGTAAATATGAATATCTGGCTGATCTTCGGAGTTTTCATGATCCTCAGCTGGATCGTAAGCGCTGTCTTAAAATCAAAATTTAAAAAGTATTCCAAGATTCCTACCGATGGAGGATTGACAGGACGTGATGTGGCTGAAAAAATGCTGCGGGATAACGGCATTTATGATGTAAAAGTGGAAAGTGTCCAGGGTCAGCTTACCGACCATTATAATCCTGACAAGAAAACAATCAATCTCAGTCAGGATGTTTATAACAGCAGGAGCATTGCCGCTGCTGCTGTTGCAGCACACGAAACAGGTCATGCGGTTCAGCATTCCACGGCTTACGCCTGGCTTAATTTACGATCAAAGCTTGTTCCTCCCGTAAGCTTTGCCTCAAAATGGGTTCAGTGGGTCCTTCTGGCAGGTATAATACTTATGAATACATTCCCTGCTCTTTTGTTTGCAGGCATCATACTGTTTGCATTTACAACCATTTTCAGCTTTATAACCCTTCCGGTTGAGATTAATGCAAGCAAACGCGCTCTGGTATGGCTTGAAAATACAGGAATTACTTCATCGATGAATCATGATAAAGCACAGGATGCACTCAAATGGGCTGCATATACATATGTTGTAGCTGCACTGGGATCACTTGCCACCCTGCTTTATTACATTATGATATTCACAGGCGGCAGCAGGGATTAAGAAAAATACTTATCTGCTTTCATCATTGAGCAGGCTGGTTCTTTTAAAAATCAGCCTGATCACTACCCATATCAATCCTGCAGGGATGCCTATATAGATCCACACTGGGGTAAGGTATACTCTCTCTGAAAGAAAATAGTTCCTGAAAAGGTCAAGGAGGACAAATATTAAAAAAATATTTACAAAGCTGTTGTATTCACGCCTTAGCACCGATTTAAACGAAAAAGGAAGTACCGGTTTTACAAAGCCTTTGAAACGGGGAATGACTGCTTTTACTTTTTCCGAATATTTATCATAAACCTCTCCGAATTTTTTACGAAGGAACTGTTCCTCTGCAAACATTATCCTTTCATAATAGAGCCAGTAAACCAGAATAAATAAAACTAAAAAAACGGATGTCCTCACAAAAAGGACTGGTCCGAGCCACATGAAAAAATTGCCTACATAGAGTGGGTGGCGGACAAGAGAATATATTCCGGTTGTATTCAGTTCATCTGCGATCTGACCGGCAACGGTATTGCGCCCTGAGGTGTTTTTCGGAGCATATCCGACAGTGTATATCCTGATGGCTTCACCGAACAGGCTTACTCCCAGAAAAATCAACTCTTCTGTCAGACTGAAGAGAATTGCCTGCCTGTTAGTCAGGTACAGGACAATTATACCTGTTACGATAAATGCTGCCGGAAGCCAGCTTCTTCTTTTGAATAACCAGTTACCGCTTCGTTCAAATTCATGTACCAGTGCCATTTGAAATCCGTAAATTCTTGAAGCGGTAAAAGTATGAATTTTTCAGAAACTGTATTTAAGTCTGAGAAAACCCAGGTTGATACTCGATTTTTCGCCACTCATAACTGCATTGAAATGCTGCCAGATCAGAGAGAAATCGAGATTCTCGGCGAGCGAGTAATCAATTGAAGGTCCTGCAAAATATCCTTTAAGATCGGGGAACCACATTGCCGAAAGTGACAGGTTCAGAAGGGGTGTCACAGCCCATGTGTACTGACCGAAGGCCGAAAATCGTGAGAAAGCAAGATCCTTTGATGAGAGATTGCCTGAATAAAAGCTGTTGAAATTATTAAGCACAAGTGGATTGTTGCAATACATCAACTGGACCTGTGCCATTGAATTATCTTTGAATATCTTGTCAAGTCCTGTAGTTATCAGGATGGTGCTTTCATCTCCCGGGAAATCCTCATACTGATCAAACCATGATGCTTCGCCCCTGAATGATACGCTGCCTATAGCGCCTGACCAGCCAGCTCCGATAACGATATCCTCACCGTTTACAAATCCTCCAAGAAACTGGAAATCGTATCCCCATCTGTTGAACCGGTACAATGCTGCTGCCGTGATATCGTTTTCATCATCGGCCTTTACAGCAATTTCTGCAGCAGAGGATGATGAAGGGAAATATTGCAGTCGGACAGCATCGCTTCCAGGTCGTTCGATATAATCAAAATCAAAAAAAGAATATGCATTGAAAATGTCATTCGGATTCCACACAAAAGTCTGGCCCCAGTTTATACGCTGCCTTCCGACCGTCACCTGAAATCTGTTGTAATGAAGATCAAGCCAGAGCCGGTCGATTGTTGTGTTAAAAAGGAAAGACTGCTTGTCAAAGACGTTCCATGACATATCAACCATTCCCTGGTCTTTCCCGATAAGACCGGAGTAGTATTTCCCGAGCCTTACCATATCGCCTGTGAAAAGCCTGTTTCTGAATTCGGCTGCAAATGATATGTTTTCGTTTAAATATCCTTTGAAATTCAACCTGTTGTGTAAAAGGTTTTCATTAAGGAAAGGCCCTGACAGAGAATCAAACATTACGCTTTGCATGGTCGTAATATAACCGGTAAGAGTTATTGGCTTTTCCTGATCCTGAGAAAAAATATTAGTGCAGATTGTAAAGAGTAAAAGGATTGCAGAAAAAGATTTCCTAAAAAGCCAACCACCTCCCTCTGACACTTCGGTCAGGGTACTCCTCCTTAAGAAGGAGTAGAAATTTTTTAATAGTTTCCCCTCCTTTCCAAGGAGGGGTGTCCCGATCGAAGTATCGGGACGGGGTGGTTTTATGAATTTCCCTAACTGTTTCATTATTTTGTAGAGAATTATTGCTCTAATCATATTTCACAGTTCCCTGATATCATCTGAAATAACTTTTCCGTCCTCAAGGGTTATTACTCTCCTGTGAGCTCTTCTCATTACCCTGACGTCATGTGTGGAAAAGATAAATGTCATCTGTTCCTCATGGTTAAGCTTCTCCATGATATCCAGCAGCGATTCAGCCGATTTTGAATCGAGATTGGCAGTAGGTTCATCTGCAAGGATAAATTCAGGATGAGTTGCCAGAGCTCTTGCCACGGCAACTCTCTGCTGCTGGCCTCCCGACAGCTGCGATGGCCGGCTGTTATGTCTGTCAGAAAGACCTACTGAACTGAGAAGCTCATCAGTCCTGACCTTTCTTTTTTCCTTTGACCATTTCTGAAGGTTCATTATAAAGCCAACGTTTTCTGCTGCCGTCAGTACAGGAATCAGATTGTAGGACTGGAAAACAAATCCCACATGTTCCATTCTGAAGTCGATCAGCTCCGATGGCCGAAGCTCCGACAGACGATGCCCGGCTACCAGGATTTCTCCTCCTGTTGGCTGGTCGAGACCCCCGATCAGGTTAAGCAGAGTGGTCTTACCCGAACCTGAAGGTCCCACTATAACTGCGAAATCGCCCTTTTCAAAGCTGAGAGTAACACCGTTTATGGCCTTCACTTCAACTTCTGTATCGTGATAGGACTTGTAAACATTATTGATTTCAACTACTGCCATGATCTGATTTTTTTTTATTCTCCCCTGATAGCCTCGACAGGATTCAGCTTAAGTGCTTTGCGAGCCGGATAAATTGATGATAGTATCCCTGTAAGGACTATCAGGATTGTTGTGGTTATGAAGAACTGAACATCAATAGTCGGGAAAAGGTAAGCTGAATAGCCCAAAGCTTCCATCCCTTCAGAATATTTTACCAGGTTGATACCATGTTTTGCGGTTGCTGCAATTACAGCCCCGCTGACAATCATTCCCATGATACCTCCGACTATCGAAAGAAATACCGATTCGAGCATAATCATTGAAAAGATCTTCCGCCGGTTCATTCCTATTGCTGCCAGCATGCCGATCTCCCTTGTCCGTTCAAGGACAGCCATAAGCATTGTATTTACAATCCCGAAAGCGAGTGCTGCAAGGATAATAGCCATAAAGATCCCATAGATCTGCTGCATCATGTCGGCCAGCATTGCCAGGTCGGGTTGTATCTCTTTCCAGCTCAGAACCTCAAGCCGTGGAAGCGATTCCCTGAGCTTTGGCGTTATCTCATCCGTTAAATCATTATTATCAAGTTTTGCTATCACCCGGTGATAAGTTCCTTCCCTCATTCCTGTCAGATCCCTGAGCTCATTCTCCGGCACAAATACGGAGAGTGTTTCAAACATATCGTTGTTGGTCCTGAAAATTCCGCAAACACGGAACGCTGCACCAGTCTGGTTATTATTTATATCGAGAAAGGAGAGGATTATTTTTGAACCTTCCCTGTATGACCATGCTGCCTCTTTTATTTTATGGCTGAATTTCTTCTTTTCAGATGATGTAAGAAAGTTATCCACAGCTTTCGAAAACTTCTTGTCAGTCGGAAATCTTTGATCGCGCAGTGATCCAAGCTTTGAAATTACCGCTGAGGGGATGCCTGCGGTCTCAAGTCTTAAAAACGCTTCCGGTGTAAGAGTGTACCTGATGATATTCAGCTCTTTGGCAAGCTTTTCACCAATAAAAACGGTATTGAATTTTGTCGCGGATCCAAAATAACTCCCGGTACCAGGAATAAGCTTATCTTTCAGAGTGAATATTTTCTTTTCCTTCTCAACATCGATCCCGTTTATTTCCACTCCGGTGCTTCTGGATGCCGTAGAGGCAATGCCCCTGATCACAATCCTGCCGGTTGTATTTATCACACCGGGGGTTGTATCCAGTACTGAGATCAGCGACGGATAATCTTCGATTATATTCTGAATATCGGAGCTGCTTCTGAAATCCTTGTTGTTTACCTGAATATGCGACAGTTCTTCATTAACTGCTGCATCAATCCTCTGGACTATCGAGCTGTTCATCGCAGCTATCGAAAACACCCCTGCAAAAACACCTATAGCGATCGCCGTTATGACGATCAGGCTTCTTGACTTGTTCCGCCAGACATTTTTCCAGGCAATTTCTATGATCATTATTTCGTCAGTTTATGCTCTAAGTGCACTTATTACATTTATTCTGAATATCTTACGGATACAGAAGAGGATTGCTATAAGCAGGATTATCAGTACCACCACTATCTGCGACAGATAGTAGGTATCGGGCAGCAGTGTTGGCATTACCGGTTCAAAACCATAATCACTGTACATTCGTCCCAGTTCTCCTGTAAATCTTAACGGATGAGCATTGCCATAAAAAACAAACGGCAGGGATGCCACAACTCCTGCTGCCAGGCCAAGGAACCCTATCAGCAGCATTTCGAGCGAGACGATTTTTGCAAGTTTTCTTTTCCTCATGCCAATAGAGACAAACATTCCAAATTCCCTTCTTCTTTCGGCTATCATCATAAGCACGGTACCAAAGACGCCAAAGGCAATCACAAGGTAAAGAATGCCTATCATAATCATCCCGCTTCTGTTGTCTGCTTCCAGCTGGTTTATAAGCAATGCATTCATTTCATGCCATGTCCGTATTGCAAGGGGTTCGTTTAATTGCTTCCCGATATTATTTCCTGACTGAATCACATTTTCATCATCATTTTTGTTCAGCTTAAGAACTGCTGATGTAACCATCCCCGGGGCATCGAACAGTTCCTGTGCACCGGTTATCGGAAGATAAACTACAATGTTATCAATATCCGGAGCCGGTAACCGGACAATGCCCCTTACTACATATTTACCAGCTGCAGAGGTGCCGTGATAACCCTGGCCGACGAGGACTATTGTATCGCCCACTTCTGCTTTAAGATAATCTGAGAGACCATTACCAATTAATGCTCCGTCAGTCTCATTTTTGTCGAGATATCCGTTCCTGAATGAAGCGTACCTGCGTAAAACAGGTAGAATTTCAGCGGTATCATCCTGGTTGATGTTCAGATCAATCAGCAACCTCCCTTCACTTGAATATGATTCATTCAGAAAAACATCAAGCAGTTTTTTTGTTCTGGCCGGAATAGTGCTTCGCTTCAAGGCAGCTATTGATCCGGGAGTTAATTTGTACTTTACAAGTTTATTTTTCAGGCCGGTTACCTTTTCTTCACCCTCAGGATCAATTCCAAGAACCATTACACCCTGCGTACGGCTCTCATCAGCTGCAAGAGCAAATGACTCCAGCCGGGGAACAACGGAAGTCACATTTGGATCAGAATAAATATTATCTATTACAGTCTGAGTCAGTTCAAAGCAGTTGTCTATTATGGGCTCATCAAAATAATCGCGGTGCTGTATCTGAAGATATCCTGTATAAGATTCAATAATATTTCTGAACATTCTGTCGTATGCACCAAGCTGGAATGATCGCATCAGAAGAGCAAAAAACACAGCAAAGAATATAGAAGCGGCGGTAATTATCGTCCTTCTTTTGTTGCGCCAGAGATTTTTCCATGCAAGCTGGGAATCGGTCATCTCTTCCTGTATTTAGATTTCAATGATTTATTTTAAGTTGCTGGTTGCTTGGTGCTATTGCTTGTTAACCAGGAACTAGTAACCAGTAACCAGCAACTTTATCTTATCGTTTTCATATTCTGCTGTGAAAAGAAACTCTCTTCCAGTTTGATATTGAACTTCATTTCAATAATCTTTAAAACCGTTTTGTTACCCGGGTTTTCAGAAGGTATCAGTTCAATAAGAGTGGGCAACAACCTTCCGTCAAGGGTTTTTAGCTCCTTCCCATATTCTGTCCTTACGAGCACACCGTCCTCGTCAAATAATTCAGCTTTAAGTGCTATATACTCCTTTTTATCCACCCACCACAACTGCCTGCCCCAGAGCACACCGGCGTCTTCCTTTGCCAGCAGTCTGATTCTGTAGCACATCCGGCCGTCAATTTCCTCTTCCCCTTCGATGGTATGGATATAATCTTCGACCACTGAAGATTCCCTGAGGATATCATCATTCGTATAGTCCGATCCCATCCATCCCTGCGACATCATTGAAGGCGGAAGCTTGATCAATCTGTTAATTGAAGGATTCCAGCTCCACATTTCGTTTTTGCGCTTCAGAAAAGTTTGTCCTTTTTCACGTGCAGGGGCGGTGATTAATGTAAGTGCATAGTCATTTGCCATCGACCACGATTTGAACTCCACGGTCCTTTGCCACGACGGTCTGATGATGGTCATTGTCATGACACTATATCCTGTCATCTCCCCATTGAGTTTTTCGTCGGTTTTTCTGACAATATCCGTAGCGGATAGCTGCTGGGCATAAAGCAGATCAGGTGACAATATCCTGTATCAGAATAAAAAATACTACAGCAAGACTGTTTTTCATGGATTTTCTATTTATACAACTCGATTATCCTGTTTATTGCCTTTTCATTGTTGTCATCCTCAACATCATCTGCATATATACTTGTCATTGCAAAGCCTTTTATTGTAATAAGAAACATTCTTAACTCAATTTCGGGATCATAACCTTCACCCTTCATTTCTTTTCTTCTTATAAAGTAATCTGCGATCATATTCATACTCCGTGATGCAGGAAGGTCTAATCCGGGGAGGGTTCCTGATTGCTCCCGGGAATCAGTTCCTGCAAATGATTTCAGGAACTGCGCTCTGACATCATTCTGCATCATGAGCTGAAACAATAACCTCCAGAATGAGCGTTTTTCCTTCAGCATTACATTTATTTTCCTGATAAAGAATTCAAATTCCTCCTCAGAAAGATATCCGTCCCTGTCGATGTCAAAGAAGTTAAGTACTTCTGCTATTGATTTGTTCATGATCGCCTTCAGAAGCGTCTCCTTGCTTTCAAAATAATTATACATCAGGCCTTTTGAAATTCCGGCATGCCTGGCGATATGATTGATTGTAGTCGAAAAATATCCTTCATTTGCGAAATGCTCAAGGGCAGTGTCCATTATCAGGGCTATCTTCTCTTCCCTTATTTCTTCATATTGCTTTGATGTTCGTGGTGACATTTTGTTACCAATCGTTGGTTCATTAAAGAAATCTATGGAAACCTTTTTGAATGAACGGTTAGTCAAAGCTAAAAACTGTTTTTTAAAAAAACAAATTTTTTCGGGAAATTTTTCAGGCTGGGCTAAAACCAGGAAGAGTCATTCGGGCCTTCCGAGGCTACTTAGAAAGTCTAAATCCATTTACCACAAAGATCGCTAAGGATTTACGCAAAGATCGCAAAAAATTAATTATTAATGAGTTAACTTTGTGTGCTTTGCGCCTGCTTAGCGTGCTTTGCGGTTAAATAAAGTCCTTAAGACAGTGAGGATCCTATCCGGCGTCCCCAAATGGGGGGCTTCAGAATATGCACGGAAAGCTCAAGTCCCCCAGCTGGGGGATTTAAGGGATTGATAGAATAGCCTGAAGAAACCAGCCATATTCATTAAAGCAGGGGAAAAGAAGTGTATCTGAATTTCTCCTCACCGATCAAATAATTGAGGCTCCGGACCGTTATTATACAAGTTTATATATCTTTAACCGATTGTTTAAAACCTTTTTACAATGTCAAGTCTCAGGCTTCTACTTGGATTGATCCCCTCTACATCAAAGATCGAACAGGCTGAAAAAGCATTGGTTGATGAATTCGAAAAGCTCCAGGCTTTTACAAAATCCGACCTGCTTTCAAAATATACAAAACTTCACGACCTGGTAAACTCCTCTTCTTTTGTTCAGAAAAGAAAGGAAATAGAATCCCTGAAGTATAAAAACTCAGAAGAATATATTAAAGAAAAAGAGTTCCTGTCGCTCCAGAAGTCAAAGGATCTTCTGATGTATTTCAAAACAATCTCCGGCAGCATGCTTAAAAGATTCAGGGATCTTGACGGATCTCAGAAAATAAGGGATTTTGAAGAACTTGAGAGTTTTATTAAATCAAATGCCTTCAGGCAGAAGCAGAAAATGAAACCCATTACATTCAAGGACTCTGACGAATACAGGAGGTTCCTTGAATTTAAATCATTGAAATCCGACCCTGAGATAAAAGCTTTCCTTAAGTCTCCATCCAATGTTACAAAATCAAAGGCTGTTCAGAGATATGAGGAACTTGATAACTTCATCAAAAGTGCCGAATTCCTTGCAAAAAAGAATATGAGGCCGATAACATTCAAGGATACTGAAGAATATAAAAAACTGCTTGAATACAACCGTCAGAAGGAGAGTCTTGACATAAAAGAGTTCTATAAATTCAAATCATCAAAGGAATATGCAAATTTCCTGAACATTGACGGTTCAGCCAGGCTTGCAAGATACAATGAGCTGAAAGAGTATGTGGCAACGCCCTCTTTTAAGGAAAAGAAAAATTACCTGCTGGATACTAAAAGATTTGAGAAGACTGAAGAGTATAAGGATGTCCAGGAATATGAAAAGCTGAAAAAGAACGAGGATATCATATGGTATTTTAAGGTAAAGGATTCCAACAAGTTCGATGTGCTTAAAACCAAAGAGCTTACCTTTACAGATGATTTTGAAGGAGACAGGCTCGACACAAAAAAATGGCTCACAAACTTTTACTGGGGCGATAAGCTTTTGAAAGACAATTATTCAGTTGAGAACGATCTTCATGCATACACAGAAAAGGATAATTTTGAGATCCGGAACAGTCTCCTGAAAATCCATACCAAGCCACAGAGAATTACTGGAAAAGTTTGGTCGCCCACCACAGGGTTCATAACAAAGGAATTCGGATATACCTCAGGACTTATCAATTCGGGAAAAAGCTTCAGGCAGAAGTATGGAGTTTTTTCAGCCAAGATAAAACTGGGGAACCCGGCAGCAAGAAATAATTTCTGGATGCTTGCAGACAAGATCACACCTCATATTGATATCTGCCGGACTTCGAACAATAAAGTCTGGACTGATTTTGTTGCAGATCCGGGCCGGTTCTCAAAAAGCTCAATAGGCCCGCGCTATGCAAACGATTTTTATATCTACTCCCTCGAATGGACTCCGGATAAGCTTGTCTGGAAAATAAACGGCGAAGAGATCTTCAGGCAGACATCGAATGTTCCCCAGGAACCGATGTATGTGCTGCTGGCCGGCGGCCTTGATAAACCAATCAGCGGAATGACCACAATGGAGGTCGACTGGGTAAAGATTTATAAATTCAACTAGAGACAAAAATCCGATCATAATATTGTAGAGACGCCCAAATTGGGCGTCTCTACTACATTATTTAAACATCTCTGCTTCGTTATTTGGGCGTCTCTACTACTTTATATAGCTAAAAACCGATGCATTGGGCACAAAAATTGTAACTATTTTCTTCTTTCCCCGTCTTTATCCTGTAATTCATTTTATGACAGTAAAGGAATATAACAGATCTGTTGAAGAGTATTCTGATTCCGTTTACCGCTTCATCCGGACCAATCTTAAAGATGAGGAGCGGTCAAATGATATTGTGCAGGACAGCTATGAAAAACTATGGAGAAACGTGACGGAAATTGAATATCCGGTAGTTAAATCATGGTTATTTACTACTGCATATCGTACGATGATTGATATTATACGGAAAGAAAACAGGATGACTGCACTGGAGGACCAAGATAATTATGATTTTATCTCGGAATCGCAGTACAGCGACCTGAATGAAATATTGCATTTAGCCCTTGAACGGCTGCCTGAAAACCAGAAATCGCTTGTTCTATTACGCGATTATGAAGGTTACAGCTATAAAGAGATCGGTGAAATAACCGGATTAACTGAAGCCCAGGTCAAGATTAATATTTACCGCGGAAGAGTTGCTCTTAAGAATTTTATTGTGAAAATTGAAACTGTGATTTAATTATGAAGCCAAACAGATCGAACTATGAAATATGGTTCACCGACTTTCTCGATGGCAATCTCAGTGAAATACAGGTTGAGGAGCTTAAGGTTTTTCTGCAGGAGAATCCCGATCTGAATGAGGAATTGAACGGACTCATAATGGTACCACTTAATCCGCCCGATTTCAATTTCAGCGGAAAGAATATGCTTGGCAAATCGCCTGAAAGCCTTTCTGAAGAACAATTTGAATACTTATGCATTGCAAATCTTGAGAATGATCTTACACCCGGACAGAAATCTGAAATGAATGAGATTATCAGCCGGGATGAAATGAAAAGAAAGAGCTTTGAACGGATCCAGAAACTGAAGCTGAAGCCTTTACCATCCAGTTTTACTGCAAAAAGCAGTGTTAAAAAATTAACAACCGGTCAGAAAATCTTCAGGCTGTCGGTGATTGGCTTAAGCGCAGCTGCAACCATTGCAATCATAGTCTCTATATTTCAGTTTACTCCTGAAGATATTAAACAGGAATCAACACGGACCGCTCAAATCATAACGGTGGATACTACTTTTATAGAATCCGGCCAGACTTCTGCAGTTAAAAAGGCTGAGACAAATACCGTACAAAAAAGTGGAGGACCTGCAATCAGAAAATCCATCACTGTGGTTCCGGTCAGCAAGGTGAATGTGACCCTGACAGAACAAGTCAATCAGGGAGGCTCTGATTCTCTTCCAGTATTTCACAGGTCGGAGGCATTAAATCCTTTTAAGGTAGAAATCCCTGAGAACTTTATTGTGGCAAACAACCCTGATGCAGGTTCTATCCGTATATATGATCCTGATTATATTCCGCCTCTTATTGAATACAGAAGTAATGTCCAGTTGTTTCTTGCTAAATTGTTCCACGAAAAGATCATGAAAGACAATAATTCCGGCACAAGGCCTGTGGAATCATTTGAAATAGCTCAGGCAGGAATAAAGGGTCTTAATAAGCTGTTCGGATGGGAAATAGCCCTTCATAAAAACACTGATGGAAACGGAGATATCAGATCATATAATTTCAGCTCAAGATTATTAAAGTTTAATGCTCCTGTCAAAAAGCCCGTAAAAGCACTGTAACTTTTTAATTACCGCTTACGTCCCAGCAATGAAAAACAACAGAAAGATTTAAATGTCATGAAAAGAAATTCTATTTTAATTTTAGCAGCATTGATCTGCCAGGCTTTTACGCTACAATCGCGGGAGATTACGGTCATTGAAAAGAAGCAAATCATCACGGAGGACACAAGTGATAATGTAACAATCATTATTGGCAATGATCTGTTCCGCTATGACGGGAATGATTCGCTAGTAATTATAAGAATGGGCGACAGAGGATTGAATATCCAGGATTCTCCCGACGGGAAAAAAGTGGATATTGAAAAATATGACACCGAATTACGTGATCTGCAAGAGTCTGATAAGGAAAGGAACAGGGAAACGTATAGCAACAGTAATAAGAATAAAGACAGGAAATGGAATCAGGAATGGGAACAACAGGAGCGTTACAATGGTGCCAGAAATTTCAGAGGCCACTGGGCAGGCCTGGAAGCAGGATTCAATAATTATCTCCATATTGAATCTATGACCCTTCCGGAAGAAATTTCCTATATGTCGCTTAATACAAGCAGATCAAATTGTTTCAATCTTAATTTCTCCCAGGTAAATATAGGATTCAGCAGGTATACGGGACTTGTCACGGGTATTGGTGTGAACTGGAATATCTACAGGTTTGAAGGTATGAACAGCATCGCTGTAGGCAACGATGGTACAATAACGGCACTTATACCTGTTGAAACTGTACCTTTGAAGAAATCGAAGTTCAACACCCTGTACCTGAACTTTCCCCTTATGTTTGAAGTCCAGATCCCTGCAGGCTACAACCGGCTGAACATTGCTGCCGGGGTTATCGGAGGCGTTAAGCTGAATGCATGGACAAAGCTTGTATATGACGACGGAGAAAAAGTAAGGGCAAAGGGCGATTATAATCTTAATCTCTTCCGGGGAGGTGTAACCGCCAGAATAGGTTATGAGAATTTCATGATATACGGATCATATTATCTCACTCCATGGTTCCAGGATCTGAAAGGTCCCAACGGATATAACCTCGAACCATTCGAAATAGGACTGGCATTTACATTCAATGATTAAGGCGTCAGGCGACGGGCGGCAGGCGCCAGACATTCAAGGTTAAATGGGGAAAAATGGTTTTCCTGCAGCCTGATGCCTGTCGCCTGTCGCCTTTTTTGTATATTTGTTGATGCCCGATTCAATTTTATCCCCCCGCGAAATTCGTCGTTACAGCAGGCAGATCATGCTGCCTGAGATTGGCATTACAGGTCAGGAGAAGCTAAAGCAATCAAGGGTTCTTGTGATCGGGGCCGGAGGACTGGGATGCCCTGTGCTTCAGTACCTGGCCGCAGCCGGTATTGGCACTTTAGCCATTGCAGAATTTGATACGGTCAACGAAACGAATCTTCAGCGGCAGGTTCTTTATGGTTCTGAAGACCTCGGCAAGCTAAAATCAATAATTGCCACAAACAGGGTTGAAAATCTTAATAATCTAATTGAAACTGAGAGGATAAATCTGAAGATAGATTCATCAAATTCATTGCGTATTTTAAAGGACTATGATGTAATTGTCGATGCAACGGATAATCTCAGATCAAGGTATATCATAAATGACTCCTGCGTGATCCTTCATAAACCTATGGTTCATGGAGCAATATATAAATATGAGGGACAGGTTTCGGTATTTAACTACCGGGGCGGACCAACATACAGGTGCTATAATCCACAGATAAAAGGACAGGACTATAAGAATCCTCAACCTGGAGAGGTGGGGCTTCTTGGAGTGCTTCCCGGAATAACCGGAACATTTATGGCAAATGAAGTGATCAAGATTATTACCGAAACCGGGAATTTACTTTCAGGAATTGTGCTTCTATTCAATATATATGATTATTCATTTAATTTTCTTGAAGTTGCAGCCATCCCTGAAAATCATAATATCACCCGGCTTTCCAATGATTACTAACCTCCCATTTCAATATATTTCTATATATTTCCATATATTTCTATATATTTCTAATTATCTCATCTTAATCCATCCAAATGCGTCTTCTTCTGATCAGCAACTCAACAACCCCCGGTGAACAATACCTTGATTATCCAAAACAAAATATCAGGGAATTCCTGGGTGATAAACATATTAAGGCTCTTTTCATCCCCTATGCCGCAGTAACATTCTCATACGATGACTATGAGTTTAAGGTCCGGGAAAGGTTTAGGGAGGTTGGGCACGATATAATCTCAATCCATCATTACACCGATCCTGTCAATGCTGTTCAGAAAGCATCAGCCATAGTGGTTGGCGGAGGCAATACGTGGATGCTTTTGAAGCTCCTTCGCGATCACAAGCTGATTGAACCTGTAAGGAAAAAAGTCCTTGCAGGCACACCTTATATAGGGTGGAGCGCCGGATCGAACGTAGCATGCCCTACAATACGGACCACTAACGATATGCCTGTTGCTGAACCATCTTCATTCAGGTCATTTAATTTTATCCCCTTTCAGATAAATCCGCATTACCTTGATGCAAATCCTGCCGGCCATGCGGGTGAAACAAGGGAACAGCGTATTGAGGAGTTCATTGAAGTAAATCCTGAGATCTGGGTTGCGGGACTCAGGGAAGGTACTATGTTTCTTATTGAGGGGCATAATATCAGCCTGATCGGACCGAGGAAAGCCAGGATATTTAAAAAGGGTCATATGCCGATTGAGCTTGGAGATAATGATGATTTCAGCTTCCTGTTCAAATAAAAATATTTTTTGCTTCAAATAATATAACTTTGCCTCCCGTTAACAACCCGTGTGAAGGATATTTACATGTTGTAAATGAAACTGTCGGCAAAGATTCTTAAAATAGCCTCAATACTTTTTGTTTCAGTATTGGTTTTACTGTTTTCCATTTCGCTTATAATGCAGAACAAGGTTGCAGGTATCCTTCTGAAAACGCTGAATAATAATTTCTCAACCAAAATAGAAGCAGGTTCTTACAGGCTCTCCCTTATAAAGAAATTTCCCAAAGCATCGGTCGAACTAAAAAATGTTCTTGTTCACTCTTCACCCGATTTTGATCATGCTGCTTTCAGGGGAATCAGCACCGACACTCTCCTTACCGCAAAATCAGCATCCATCGATTTCAGGACCATCGACATGCTCAGGGGAACCTATACTTTTACAAGAATTAGTGTCCGGTCAGGTAAACTGAGCCTGTTTACGGATACTGCGGGCCATTATAATTATGATATCTCCAAAAATGAAGATAAAACAGATGGGACCAATAAGGTAAAGCTTAACCTGAACAGGATCAATTTGTCGGATGTCGGATTTGTTTACAATGACCTGAGGGTTGATCTTATAATCGGGGGAATCTTTAAAGACGGACAGCTAAAGAGCAAAATAAGGGGAAATAATATTGACTTCGGGGGAAACTCAAAAGTGATATTTGAACGGTTCAGGCTGGGAAGCTTTTCACTCCGGCAAAGTATCCCGGCGGAGCTGGAAGTAGGTCTGAATCAGAATGAAAAGGGAACATTTTTCAGAAAAAGCACAATGAGGATTGAAAACTGGGATTTTGTGCTTACAGGTTTTGTGGCATCCGACAATTATCTTGACCTGAATGTTACTGCAGATAATATTGATATCTCAAAAATTACCAGGTATTTGCCTGAAAAATTCAGCAAAGCTGCCTCTGCCTATCATCCGTCAGGAACCCTTAAGTTCAACTGGACGACAAAGGGAAGGCCTACAGCAACCGATGATCCTCATTATGAAATAACTTTCTCCCTTAAAAATGCTCATATTGACAACTCCAGATCCGATCTGAAGATTGAAAGATTTTCGTTCGACGGCTCCTATACAAACGGTGCTAGAAACAGACCCCTGACCAGTTCATTCGGTATTACCAATTTTACAACCCGGCTAGGATCGGCCGACTATAAAGGATCGTTTTCAGTATCGGATTTTACAAATCCGAAGACCGAATTTATTTTTAAGGGAAAACTAATACCAGCTGAGCTAAGGGAATTCCTGAATCTTAAGAACGTCAGCAACGCTGGCGGATCGATCGATCTTAATCTTAAATTTTCAGGAAGGCCGGGAAAAAAGGATTCTTACACATTCTCTGATGTTTTTAACCTTGATTCACAATCGGAAGTTGTCTTCAACTCGGTTGGATTAAGTCTTCAAAACAAGCAGCTCGATATAAGAGATGCAACAGGTAGTTTCGTCATCAATGAAACTGCAACTACCGACAATTTCAGGCTTACCCTTAATAAACAGAAAATATTACTCTCAGGAAAATTTGTGAATTTTCCGGGCTGGCTTACAGGAAATCCAGTGAATCTGATGGGTTCAGCAACTATATCAGCATCATCTTTCAGGCCAGAGCTGTTTATGAACACCTCTGAAGAAAAGTCTGAAAAAAACGAAAAGACAGCTGCACAGGCTTCGGTTTCCCTTCCCGATGATATAAACCTCGACCTGAATTTCAAGGTTGATACTCTTGTATATAAGACCTTTGATGCCAGAAATATTTCCGGCACCCTCAACATAAAGCCAAACATGTTGAATTTCAGGACCTTCAGCATGAATTCACAAAAAGGCCGTGTCGCCGGGAACGGACTTGTAGTACAGAACCGGGATAAATCCTTTATCGGAAGGGGTAGCTTTGCTGTTACCGGAGTTGATGTAAATGAAGCATTTATGACATTCCATAATTTCGGGCAGGATTTTCTGAAAGCTGAAAATCTTGCAGGCACGCTTTCAGGAAATATTACACTTATTTTACCTGCCGATTCACTATTGAATCCCGATATCAGGTCAATAGTAGCGGAAGGGAAATACATTCTTGACTGACGGAGCGCTTATCGACTTTGATCCTATAAAAGCATTGTCTTCATTCATAGCGCTTTCGGAGTTGGAGAACATTAAATTTGACAGGCTCGAAAATGATTTTTTTATAAGGAATAATATTTTTTATCTGCCCCAGATGGATATTAAATCATCAGCCGCTGATCTTTCAGTGAATGGAGAACACAGCTTTGATAATGATTACCAGTACCACGTTAAAATATTGCTTTCCGAGATCCTCAGCAACAAAGCAAGAAAAAACAGGACCATATCGGATGAGTTCGGTGAAGTTCAGGATGACGGGCTGGGCAGGACTTCGGTGTTGCTTAAAATCGTCGGAAAGGGAGAAGAGGTAAAAGTCAGCTACGATATGAAGGCTGCAGGTACAAAGATCAGGGAGGAAATTAAAAAAGAAAAACAGACCCTTAAAACAATAATTAATGAGGAGTATGGGTTGTATAGAAAGGATTCTGAACCGATGCAAAAAAAGAGTTCACGGCCGAGGTTCAGAATAACTTGGGAAGGATCGGATACAATTTCGACAGTAACGGAACCTCCGGTTCAAAGAAAAGAGAGATTCCTGGACAGACTTTTTAAAAAGAAATAGTGCTTCTTAACCTAAAACAGATAAACACTTGAATATTTTCCGGAACAGAAATAACTGGCAGGTTTCTTTATTCTTATTTGCCATTCTGATTGGTGTAGGTTCCCTGATTTATACCCAGTTCCTCGTGCGGAGCCTTAAAGTGGAGGAACGGAAAAAAGTTGAAATGTGGGCCGAAGCTACAAGGCTTATCAATACTGCTGATTCCACCCAGAATCTTGATTTTCTTCTTTCAATAATTGAAAATAACAATACCGTGCCTGTAATTCTGACTGATGGTTCTGACAATATAATAGCCACCAGGAATATTGAACAGGTTAAGATCGAAGACTCAGGGCTTATGGGAGTAAAGCTCGAGAAAATGAAAAGCGACAATGATCCCATTATCATTGACCTTGGAAACGGTACATCGAACAGAATTTACTATAAGGACAGCATCATACTCAGCCAGCTGATGTATTATCCCTTTATTCAGCTTGGGTTCATCATCCTGTTTATCCTTGTTTCATATCTGGCTTTAAGTTCATCACGTAAGGCTGAGCAGAACCGTGTATGGGTTGGGATGTCAAAAGAGACGGCTCATCAGCTTGGAACACCAACCACTTCAATGTCGGGCTGGATTGAAATTCTTCAGAATAACTATCCTGACATTCCGGTAACAAAGGAGCTTGCGCTTGATGTCAAAAGGCTTGAAAAAGTTACGGAAAGGTTTTCAAGGATCGGGTCAAAGCCATCGCTTACCCAGGAGAATATTGTAAGTCTTATCCAGAATTCAGTTAACTACCTGAAAACAAGATCCTCATCAAAAGTACTGTTTGTTCTGCCTTTTTCACCTGATGAGGAAATTAATATACCTGTCAACCCACCCCTGTTTGAATGGGTTATCGAAAATGTATGCAAGAACGCAATTGATGCAATGGAGGGAGATGGGGAGATCACAATCAGGGTTGAGGAAGCTGAAAAGCATGCAATTATAGATATCTACGACACTGGCAAAGGGATGCCCAAGTCGGCCTGGAAGAAAGTTTTCAATCCCGGATTTACAACCAAAAAAAGAGGATGGGGTCTTGGTCTTTCGCTGGCTAAAAGAATAATAGAAGAATATCATCATGGAAAGATCTTTGTTAAATCTTCAGAGATTGGCAAGGGCACCTGTATAAGGATCATGATGAAAACCGGAATTGTCTGATTCCTCTTCAAAATACGTAACTTTGTTCCCGGATGAACCGGAAAGATATCGAAATAATGGCACCTGCAGGATCGTACGAGTCGTTGATGGCTGCGATCCAGGGAGGTGCCGATTCTGTTTATTTCGGTGCCGAAGACCTTAATATGAGGGCAGCCTCATCGGTCAACTTCACACTGGATGATCTCCGGAACATTTCAAAAATCTGCAATGAAAACGGCATTAAAAAGCTATCTCACCGTAAATGTGGTCGTTTTCGATCATGAAATTGAGCAGATGCACCGGATAATCGACTCGGCAGTTGAAAGCGGTATCACAGCAATAATAGCATCTGACCTTTCAGTTATAAATTATGCGTTCCATTCCGGAATTGAAGTTCATCTTTCAACCCAGCTCAATATTACAAATATAGAAGCGCTTAAGTTCTATTCACAGTGGGCTGATGTTGTGGTTCTGGCAAGGGAACTTAATCTTAATCAGGTTAAAAATATCTGTAAAAAGATCACAGACCAGAATATAAGGGGACCCCGCGGAGATCAGGTAAAGATCGAAATGTTTGTTCACGGGGCTCTCTGCATGGCAACTTCAGGTAAATGCTATCTGAGCCTTCATGAAAACAACATGTCGGCCAATCGCGGGAAGTGTTATCAGACATGCCGGAAATCATACCTGGTTACCGACAAGGAATCAGGATACCAGCTCGAGATCGATAATGAATATATAATGTCTCCCAAGGATCTCTGCACAATAGGATTTGTGGACAAGCTTATCGATTCAGGCGTAATGGTCTTCAAGATTGAAGGAAGGGCGAGATCGGCTGAATACGTAAAAACAGTATCATCATGCTACGATGAAGCTGTCAGAGCTGTCTCTGAGGGTTCGTACAGCGATGAGAAAATTTTGGAATGGAAAAAGAGGCTTGGACAGGTTTTTAACCGTGGTTTCTGGGATGGATATTACCTTGGACAGAAGCTTGGTGAATGGAATTCCCACTACGGGTCATCTGCCACAAAAAGGAAAGTCTATCTGGGAAAAGTAACAAACTATTTCTCTAAGCTTAATGTAGCTGAGATTAAGCTTGAGAACGGAGATCTTGAAAAAGGTGAAACAATACTTATTACAGGACCCACAACTGGTGTGATAGAATTCACTGCCGGAGAGATACGTGTCGATCTGCAAGAGACAGAGAAAGCATTGAAGGGAGAGTTTTGCTCTATTAAGATACCTGATGTGCTGAGACGTTCCGATAAGGTCTATAAATGGGTCGATGCATAATTCATCATTTTATCCTGCCTGCAGCCTCAATCACCAGGCGGGCATTTGTCTCAATATCATCGGTATCGGTGTTTACATAGTAAATGTTTTCATCCTGTCTTTTTCCCAGCCCGAATAAATAGGTTTTGTCGTAGTAATGAAGTGTAATCTCAATTGCTTTACCGTAATCACCTCTCTGAACAGCATCAGTTGCTTCTTTTGTCCTGTCACCTCCAAGACGTCTGTTTATCTTCATAATCGTTGATATAAGTATATCTGAAGGATAGCAGGAATATTCTCCGATCAGCCTCGGAAGCCTGGTTTTGATATCCATCAGAAGTATGATTGCGGGATTCTTCTGCATATTCAGATAGAAATCCTCCGGCATGAATACATTGCCAATGTTTCTGCTTTCGTCCTCAAGCCAGAGAGGCAGATCAGGATCATTCTGTTTCAATTCTTCAAACAACAGATTGGCAAAATGTTCCGATGATGGCTGGGGATGCTGCCCAAGAGAACCGAATGCCGATCCTTTGTGACTGGCAAGTTTTTCAAGATCAATTACCTGATTACCTTCCTTTTTCAGGTAATCCAATATTTGAGTTTTACCACTCCCTGTAAGACCTCCCAGGATTATCATTTTCCTGTTCACTGAAAGATTTTCAAGGATAAAATGCCTGTAAGCTTTGTATCCGCCCTCCAGTACTTCTGTTTCAATTCCACCAAGGGAAAAGAGCCATGCCATGGTTTCAGATCTCATACCTCCTCTCCAGCAGTGAACAAGAAGTTTGCCCTCTTTTGATATTTTCAGAGCCTTTTCAAGCTTCAGGTGCATTGAGGGCCCTGAAAGTTTCAATCCATCAACAATGGCTTTTACACGTCCCTCCTTTTTGTATTTTATACCAACAGCTTCTCTTTCCAGGTCATCAAATAAAGGTATGTTAATTGCACCCGGAATATGTCCTGAACCGAATTCCGAAGGTGACCTTACATCTATTACCGGCGTTTTTCCTGCCAGGTCAAGAAATGTTTTAATATCTGTTTTAATATCCGGCTGATATAACATTTTCGTTCAATCATTTTGATTGTCCGGCAAATAACACATCAAACTTAATAAGTAATCTTAATTTCTGATGAAGTACCTGGAGAAGAATTTTCTCAGATCGTCTATTCTTACAGGTTTGGGGATAAACTCTTTTATCCCTGATAGTTCTGCTTTTCTTTTTGAATCGGGCATGTTATCAGCGGTAAATGCTGCTATCAGAAGGGTGTTGTCGTACTCGAGGATCTTGCGTGCCGATTCAAAGCCATCCATTCCAGGCATTATCAGATCCATGAAAATAACATCATATCTGCGGGTTTTTGCCTGTATCAGGCCTGCGAAGCCGTCATCGGCAAAATCAAAAGTGTAACCAAGGCTCTTAAGCATTGTTCCGATAACCTTCTGGTTCATTTTGTTGTCCTCGACTACCAGGATCCGGAGATCTCTTACCTGTTTTTTCCTTTTCGGTTTCGGGGAAATCTTGTCAATCTGAGGGAAGCTCGTTCTGATTGTATCATAGAGTTCCTTTATGTTCATAAGGCTTGACAATATAATTATCGATTCCCATTGTGATGCATTTAAGCAGATTACCTTTTACATCGTTGGAACTTATCACTATAATTATAAACCCGGCCGACAGCTTGTTTTCCCAGAGATCTTTTGCAGCTTCAAAACCATTGAATTCCTTATCATCCAGGATTACTACTAGAGAATACCTGTTTTCGGAATTACTTAGATTTGCCTTTAACTGGTTTATTGTTGATTTCTGGTAAGAGGTTACTGTAAGTGCCAGACCAAGCTTGTGAAGAGAACCAAGTACCTCCTCGTCGCGTGACTGGGTTCCAGTTATCGCAAGGGTCCTTATCTGTCCGAATGTCACAATATTGTCAAAATGAAGGGCCTTATCAGGTTTCTCGTTCGAATAAAGTGTTATAGTGAAATTGATTTTAGTACCCTTATCGCCATCCAATCCTGAAGGAGAATCAGCAGAAAATTCTCCACCCATAAGATCAACAATCTGCCTGGCCAGGATAGTGCCAAAACCAGATTCATCAGCCTCCTGATGTACTTTTGAATCGATATTTACGTATTCCCCGAAAATCTTTTTCAGTGTCGGCTTGTCAAAGCTTTTCCCCGTATCGTTTAGTTCAAAACTAAGCTGAGTCTTTCCGTCACTTATGCTTTTCAGGCTGCAATTCAGAGTGATCTGGCCTTTTGATGTATTTTCGACTGAATGGTTCAGAAATATAGTCAGTATCTGCCTCAGTCTGTAAGGATCGCCAATAACCTTGTCAGGCACATTTTCATCCACCTTGCAGATAAGAGCAACCTCTGCTCCATCAATTCTTGTCCTGGCAAGATCATGGCAGTACATTATCTCTTCCCTAAGACTAAATGGGATTTCGTCGAGGATCATCCTGCCTGATTCTATCTTTGTAAAATCAAGAATGTCGTTGATGATATTCAGCAAAACCTCAGTGGAACGGCGAAGCAGGCCAAGAACATCCCTGGCCTCACCAGGGAGTTTTTGTTTTTCAAGAATATCCGTCATCCCGATAATTCCGTTCAGTGGTGTACGTATCTCATAGCTCATCCTGGCAAGGAATTCGGATTTTGCTGAACTAGCCTTTGCCTCCTGTTTCCTGGCCGATTCAAGCATTGTTACGTCGACAAGCATTTCCATTGTAGCGTCTTCGCCCTGAAACTTAACAGGTATGCTTGTCCTGAACAGAACGATTTCACCGATCTCTTTCTTAAGTATTACAAACTGATCGGGACTGAATGTGCCTCCCAGATGTTTTGAGAAATAGTTGTTCTCATCTGTAACTTCAGTTTCAGGAAATATTTTACCTTTCATATCTGCTTCGCCCTGATAAGAATATTGCTCCGCAGCCTTACCGTTTGCCTTTATTATTTCCCGGTTCCTGTTATAGATAATTACCCCGACCGGCATCTCATCGATCATTTTAAACAGCATCTTCTCTGAAGAACCAAGTCTTTCTATTTCTGACTTCTGCGATTTCAGCTGTTTCATAAAAAAATAAACAAGAGCCAATACGACCAGAATGGTCCCAAGAACAAGAAAAATTGAATTCCTGATTATGTATTTTCTGAAATTATCAGTCGGCGATGAGAAAACAAGACCGATATTCATCTGAAGAAGATGCGTTGAATAATATGATGATATTATCTCCTGCGACAGATTATCGTTTTCTGCCTTATGAATCAGATATCCGGATGCACCATTCTCAAGCCCCGAAACGATCTTCCGCATCTCCGAAAACCTGAGCTTTTCTCCGCTGTTGTTAAAGACTATTGCACCTGAATCGCTTACCACCCATTGCCACTGGTAGTCCTTTAAATTGAAGGTGTTGAAAATCTCTTTGAAATACTTCTGATAGTCAATTTCGACGACTATGTTACCTACGGGGACCTCGTCCTTTAAAACAGGCAGATGATAACCATAATTTCTTCCTTCTCTGATTAGGATCTCTCCCGAGCTGATTTCGCCCTGTACATGAAGCACAAATATCTGCTCCAGCCAGTTGATCCCGGTCTCATCTTTCTTTAATGTAAATTCATTTTTATTGTTGTCATAGAGCTTGATTCCTGTAATAAGGTCGTCATACCTTGAAAAGAACAATTTCATCCTGTCTATTGTCCTGCCCCTGCTCCCGGGGTCAGAGAAGAAAAGGGGGATATCGTTCGAAGAGACTATCTGGCTGAGGTCGTCGTCGAATCCGTTATTTGTGCTGTCGACAGATAATCCGACAGCCTGTACCTGCCTGTCCAGCAATGTTACCCTGTAGTCAATCTGCTTATTATACGAACCTTTATAATAGAAATAATTCGCTATTATTATTATCATAAATGCTGATATGACAATAATCAATATCTTCTTCATATTATAAAAGTTGTTGTCAGACTAAGTAAACTAGCTCATGCTAATTAACTCAATTTCACCTGTATTTAGTATTCTCGTCATTTAAAATACTTAAATAACTCCGGTACCTCAGGGCATCGATCTCACCCTGGTCCACCGCTTTTCTGACGGCGCATCCTGGTTCATCAAGATGAAGGCAGTTATAAAATCGGCACTCTTTTGACACTTTGAATATTTCGGGGAAAAAATGGTATATCTCGTTTCTTTCCATATCAACAATTCCAAAGCCCCTTAGGCCCGGAGTGTCAATTGCAAATCCACCGAATGGCAGTCTGTGCATCTCCGGAAAAGTTGTAATATGTTTCCCCTGTTTGTGGTAATCTGAGATTTCAGCTGTTTTAAGGTTCAGCAGGGGATTGAGTATGTTCAGAAGGGTAGTTTTACCAACACCAGAATTGCCTGAAATAAGACTAACTTTGTCTTTCATCATTGTCGCTATCTCCTCCAGACCGGTTCCATCATTTATTGACAATCTGAGGCAATCGTACCCTATTCTTGAATAGACTGAAATAAGATGCTCCATCTTTTCAAGTTCGTCTTTACCATACAGATCGGTTTTGTTGAAAATGATCCTGGCAGTGATCCTGTAGGCTTCTGCTGTGACAAGGAACCTGTCGATGAACTCAACAGGAGTCTGCGGAAGTATAATTGTAGCCATTAATATAAGCTGATCTATATTTGCAGCAATGATCTGTGATTGTTTTGACAGATTTGATGCTTTTCGCAAAATATAATTCTTCCTTTCAAGGATCCCGGTGATTATTCCGGTACCCTTGTCATCACCGGGATCAACTGTCACTTTATCTCCTACTGCAACCGGGTTTGTTGTCTGAACCTCTTTTTCTCTAAGCCTTCCGCGGAGAACACAATTAATTATGTTCCCTGAACCGAGGAGGATTTTGTAACGGCTACCTACTGATTTAATTACAATTCCGGTTTCCAAAGGCAATTAGTTTTAGCAAAAGTAGAGACGCGCAAATTGCGCGTCTCTACAATATGTTAAATATCTGACAAAAGGATCAATTATCCGAAGCCATAAGCAGGAAGGGTTTCATTTCGAAGCTGTGATAATATGGTCTGAGTCTTTCTGTATTATAATGTTCGGATACTTTCACGACTTTTTTAGAAGATGTAACAACATCAATCGGAACATTATCATATCTTCCGTTTTTCAGTACCACGATCCTGCCATGCAGTCCCTTAAGGATTAAATCGAGTGCGAGGTTACCATAAGCCATTGGTACTATTGAGTCGAGAGCATCAGGATCGCCGCCACGAACCATATAACCCAGTTTCTGGGTAATTGTGTTTATTGTTTTCCCGCCATTATATTTCGCCGAGAGCTCCTTCAGCTGATCTGAAACAAGATCACCAATACCTCCGAGTTTCGCATGTCCGTATGCATCCTTTTCCTGACCTGCAAAGATCATTTGTCCGCCTTTGAACATTGCTCCTTCTGAAATAAGAACTATTGAGTATTTGCTGGGGTTATGGTTTCTGTCCTCAACAAGCAGTTGTGTAAGCTGTTCTATATCAAACTCATATTCAGGGATAACACACCTGTTGGCAGCTCCTGCCATTGTCGGGAGCATTGCAGTGAACCCGGCATACCTTCCGAAAACTTCCAGCACCAGAAGCCGCTCATGCGATCCGGCTGAAGTCCGAAGACTGTTGGTCATCTGAATTGTCCTTGTGACACATGTACTGAAGCCAATGCAATAATCTGTACCGGGAACATCATTATCCATTGTTTTTGGAATCGCAACAACCTTAACACCCTTTTTATAAAGATGTACCCCATAGCTTAATGTATCATCTCCCCCGATCGGGATCAGATAATCGACTCCGAGCCAGTCGAGGTTCTTAATGACTTCCGGAGTCAGATCATTTATTTCTGCATTATATGTATCGCGCAAATGGTCAGGGACACTCCCTTTTGTCATATGGCTTGGCCTTGTACGCGAGGTGTGAAGAAATGTACCTCCGGTACGGCCGGCCTTATTCACTTCATCATCAGTAAGGATTTGAAAACAGTTACTGTTGTCAGCTTTATTATCCCTTATCAGTTCAGTTATTCCGGCCCAGCCTCTGCGGAGTCCTATTACTTTGAATCCTTCCCTGTTTGCCCTGATCGTTACCGCCCTTATTGCAGGATTAAGCCCCGGAACATCTCCTCCCCCGGTTAAGGATTGCAATCACTCCTTTTGTTTTTTTAACTTCTGCCATGATCTTCTGCTTTTTATTTGAAACCATTTTTTAAAATTTTAAGACCTCTAAAATATATCTTTTTGCTGAATTCAAAAAACAATCTTATTTCCCACCTATCTGCATCAAGGCAACCCTGACAGTCGGAGCTGAATAGCTCCTGTTCATGTCAATATCATTCCCTGTCATGTCGATGGAATTGAGAATATCAAGAGCCTTTCCAGCTATTGTAACACCTTTTACCGGATGGACTATCTTTCCGTCAACTATCCAGAGACCGCTGGCTCCTCCGCTGAAATTACCGGTTACAGGATCCACACCATAACCAGTAACTTCCTTCAGCAGAAGACCTTTTTTTGTATTTTTTATTATCTCATCGGGTGTATATTTCCCGGGCTGTATATATACTTTATGGGTTCCAATCCCGGGGAGGTTGCTAAAACCACCTCTTGATGCGCTTCCGGTACTTTCGACACCTGCACGTTTTGCGGCATTTGTATTATAAATAAAGCTTTTAATTACCCCGTTTTCAATCAAAACTATCTTCCTTGTCGGCACGCCTTCACCGTCAAAAGGGGCACTTCCCAGGCTTTTGGATATTGTTCCGTCATCCACTATAGTGATAAGGGGTGAAGCACACTGCATGTTCATAAAATCCTTCAGGAAGCTTGCTCCCTGCAGTACTCTCTCCCCATCAAGGGCTGAGATGACACCGCCGAACAGCGAACGTACGACATCGGGATCAAAAATAACCGCAGCCTTTTGTGTGCTTATCATTACCGGATCGATTAATTCAACTGCTTTGGCTGAAGCAGAAGAGGCGATCTTTTCGAGAGGAAGAAGATCCGAAAAGAATACCCTTGAGCAATATTCACCTCCTGTGTTTTTCTGATCTCCCTTTTCGGCCACTACCGAAACTCCAAGTGAACATCCTGAGGATTTGTGACTCTTCAGTATCCCGTTCGAATTGCCAATAAATACTTCCAATTCTCCTTCACTGTAGCCGGCTCCCGAGCTTTTTGAAATACCCGGACTCTTCATTGCTATTTTTTCGAGCTCCAGTGCCATTTTTATCTTTTTGTCCATCGGCTCAGCGCTGATCCCCGGATCGTACAGGTCAGCCACCTGAGTAATTGCTTTATTGTCAGTAAGGACATTGTTTTCATCAGGGGTTGATAATTTTGCAAACCCGATTGCCCTTGAAATAGTATCTTCAAGCGAGCGGTCGCTGAAATCATTGCAGTGGCTGAATCCCATTCTGCCGCCTGTGAAAACCCTGAATCCCACACCCTGTGAAGAGGCCTCTTCAATAGTCTCAATCTCCGAATTCAAAACCTGCACCGACAGGTTCCTGCCTGTTTCCAGATAAACTTCCGCTGAATCAGCTCCCAGGCTGATACATTTTTTTACGAGTTTTTCTGTCAAATCTTTATAATTCATATCCTTTTCTTTTGAAATATTACGCCTTGCTCCCTCCTACATTTATTCCCCTGATCCTTACCGAGGGCATTCCTGCAGTGACTTCAGCTGCCTGGCCTTTTCCGCATATACCTGGTCCGAAATCAAGGTCATTGCCTACAGCATCGATATTAGAAATTACGTCCATGCACGATCCGATCAGGGTTGCTCCCTTTATAGGGTATGTTTTTTCCCCGTTTTCTATTAGGTACGCTTCACGGCACGTAAAATTAAACACACCTGTAACCGGATTCACGCTTCCTCCGCTCAGACTCTGAACATAGATACCTTTTTTGGTTGAGGAAAGAATGTCTTCGGGAGCATCTTTGCCGGTATCAATAAACGTATTTGTCATTCTGGGGATCGGAATATACCTGAAAGATTCGCGCCTTCCGTTTCCGGTGCGTGCCATCGACAACTGCTTTGCACTTAGCACATCAGTCATGAATCCCTTAAGCACTCCTTTTTCGATAAGTATGTTCCTCTGTGCCACGGTTCCCTCATCATCAAAGTTTATTGTACCGCGGGCATTAGGTATAGTTCCGTCATCAACCATTGTAAAGCAATCGGCGGCAACTTTCTGTCCCATTTTTCCCGTGAAAGCGCCGATACCCTTTGCAATATTGTCAGCTTCGAGAGGATGACCGACAGCTTCGTGGACCAGCACACCTCCCCACCCGTTCTGCATTACTACATCCATTATACCTGCAGGAGCATCACCGGCAGAGAGCATCGCTATGGCCTCCCTCGCGGCATTTTTTGCCACAGTTTCGGGTGTGACCTGATCAAATATTTCAAAGCCCGAATGCCGGCTCAATCTTTCACGCGACATATGTCTTGCGTTTCCGTCATCGCTCATGGCCTGGACAATGAAGAACAGTAAAGGCAGATCATCTTTGAGATATACACCTTCACTGTTGAAAATCACTCTGCTCCGCACCTCATCATAGTAATCAATTTTAGCCATTTTTATCCTCGGATCATAATCCTTTGCAGCCTGATCGGCTCTTCTTATGATCTCGATTCGTTTCTCATCAGCTATCTCTCGGAGAGGCTGCTGAACAGTGATAAATGAAGGACGGCTGGTCACAGAAATACCTGCTGGAGAAATCCTGTTTCCACTGGTTGCTACATATGATGCGACTTCAGCGGCTCTGATTAGTTTCTCTTCAGAAATTTCATCTGTATAAGCATATCCGGTTTTATTACCCGATATTACCCTGACACCTGCACCCTGACTGATACCATAAAGGCCGCTCCTGAATTTGGATTCTTCCATTATAATCTGACGGGAGATCCTGTTTTCAAGGTACACATCAGCAAAATCACCGCCCTTCTCCAGGGCTTTTGCAATGACTTTTGCAAGAACAGCTGTGTCAATATCAAGTGCTGAAGATGCCTTAACCCCTTTGCTGCACGATACCAGCTGGGCTAAAAGAGCCGGAGTTGCTGCAATAAGAACTCCTCCCTTAAGGCTCATTTCAAGGAATTTCCTGCGAGGAATGTCCCTGACTCTGTTATTTTCCATTTCCATTTTGATTATCCCGGTTGAATATTTATTTAATTATAAATTCCTTGTTCTTCAGAACTCCACCCCTGGTCGAAAACATGCTTGCCTTACCCTTGAGTTCCTGTCGGTTGTAAAGCCTTATTGTAAACAGCGTCTCCGTTACCGAACCTCCCTGCGTATAGGGAATATTCCTGGTTGCAGTGAAATCGGGAGTTGTTCTTTCCATATCATAAAACATACCCCTGCCGGATCGTTGAGGTGTTTTTTTCTTTTCTTCAATTACCTTAAAAGCCGGCTTGCCCTTTATCCATCCTGTTGTATCAAATTCAAGCTCGATCCTGTCTTCCCTGACAATTTTTACCAGATGTGCCTGTTTGAGAGCCGTTGGCAGTTTTCCCCGGTTAATAATGCCGATCCTGAGCTGGTAGTCTGCAGAATCCGTTCTATAGGCTTTGATCTTCTTTGTTTCAACCTTAGTCCAGTCAACCTCAGGCAGGTGCTTTGCCATTACGATATTGAACAGGGCTTCATTTTTAACCCATGGTTCAAGATGCTTTGCAGGAGGATTCTGGGAGAAAAATTTCGGATTGAATCCACCAATCTCGATATCGCCGTAAACAGGATGCCTTGCAGGCTTCCATTCAATAAATCCGGCTCCGTCATTCTCTTCATCATCCCATCTTAACATGTCGAGCTGGTTTGTGTCTCCGTCATTATTGTAATCCTTGAATCTTGCCCCGTTCCATATCTCGTCACCATACCAGATTGCTCCATAATACCAATATCCGAAATCAGGTCCATGACCAAAGAGAGGGTTACCGTCCCCATAATCGTTAAATACATCACCGGCTTTTTTGTACCCGGTCATCTTTCTTCCGATATCATCAAAAATCTTATACCATGCGAGGTCTTCGGGATACATTCTTTCCTCCGAAGGGGAGGTGGATGGCGGTCTGAGATGCATAGGAACACTGGTGTCCATGGAATTGATGACTGAAACATTGGGGTGCCTCAGAAGAAAATCAACCACAGCCCTTGTTTCGGTCTCGCTTAATGGAAATTCCCCTGAACCGCCCTGTGTATATCCCCGGCCGGTCTGTTCAGTTTCAGGCCGCCAGTTCTCAGGATAATTTCTGTGAAGATCAAGTCCCCCGATCCCGTCTTCATTTATCCGGCCATCACCGTCATTATCAATCCCCTCCGAGGATGAAAGATATATACCTTCTCCTGCAGGAACCCGTTTCATTATCCGTCCGGTGGAATCTTTAGGATCAGGGATCAGGTTTCCTTTCTTTTCATCCTTCCATCTCATAGTAAGGATCATTCCGTCGTTGTCAAGATCATCCGGGGAATCTTCATCAAGAAGCCCGTCTCCGTCATTATCCTCAGGCCTGACGGTGCTCCTGTTGCTTTGTGATGTGTTCAGGTAAAGGTTATGCCCGTCGGGATTATTCACAGGCTTTAAATATATTGTTTTTGTATCGAGGAGATGAGTGACTTCAGGATCAGTTCCATAATGCAATAGGAGATACTGAGCCATCCACATTACGGATTCCGAACCCGTGACTTCACCGCTGTGCCTTCCTCCCTCGAAAAAAGTTGCTGGTTTGTCAGTGTCCTTTCCGGTTTTACTGTTAGTTAATGTCATTTGTAAAACAGGCCTTCCCTCATAGCTTTTACCGACCTCATAGAGATCGACAAGATCCGGAAAATCTTTCTCCCATTTCCTGAGCCATGAGTAAATAACGTCCAGCGAATGGTACCTGTCAAACCCAAGTGTGTCAGTTGATTCGTACTGAACTCCGTCTAATTTCACCCTGGGGAAAAAGCTTACTCCGTGCCTGAATCCGGTCAGAGTATATTGTTCTGTCTTTTTTTGCCTGTCGGCTGATGGGCCTGACCCGCTGCGTTGAGCGAAAATTAAGATGGAATAAGCAAAAATCCGCTAGAAATAGTTTTGTTCTCATAAGTTATTACGCACAGTTAAGGGTTTATTTACTCCCTACCTTTTTGCCCCATGCCCCCCAAGGGGGGCTAAAATTAAACAAACGATTAGCCCCCCTCAAGGGGGATTTAGGGGATATAACAAACTGTGTTGAGGAATTATCCTCTCTTTGAAATTATTTCTAGCTTTTCAAGATTCACTATTTCCATTGTCTTTCCGAAAATCTTGATAATTCCATCACGTTTGAAATCCGAAAGCGTCCGTATTACATTTGCTGTGCTCATTCCAATATAATCGGCGATCTCTTTTCGTGAAACAGGAATATCGAAAACTCTTGATTTGTAAATATCCTGTGTGAAATAGAGCAGAACAAAAGCCACCCGTCCTGCCAGATTTTTCTGCCTTATGTCAAGCGTCTGGCCTATGATCTTATCATTTATTGTTGAGATCTTGGTGAGCAGATTACTTGCAAACCCGCCGTTTTTAAGGAACAATTTTTTGATATAATCCAGCTCAACCGTGCAGACAACAGAGTCTTCAAGTGCTGAAACTGAATACTTGTACTTCTCATCCGAAAAGATGCTCATGTTGCTGACGAATTCAAACGGACGGGTTATCGTTATTACCTGTTCATCACCATTTGCGGCCCTCCTGAAAAGCTTGACCAGGCCGGACTTCAGATATTTGAAATCGGTAATTTTCTCTCCTTCGTGGTTAATTATTTCACCCTTGTTGTATGAGCGTTCCTGTTTGTGATTGCATAATTCCTGAATACTTATATCATCGAGCGTTGAAAACACCACGTCTCTGAAATCACATCGTTCGCAGATGCATATGCTGATTTTTTTATCCACTCCTGTGAGTTTTTTACAAAGTTATTATTTTCCCGGTTACTTTAATATTGCATTATTTGTTTTATTTGGAAATTTGAACCTACTTTGACGATACGATTCCCTGACCATGTAACTTATTAAAACAAAATGATTTACAGGACTGATTATCATATACATTCATCGTTCAGCGATGGCAGGGCTGCCCCTGAGGATTATATAGCTACTGCAATAGCTGCCGGTTTAAAAGAGATTGGTTTCTCTGAGCATCTGACCCTTTTCAGGGGATCGCTCGACTGGAGCATGGATGCTCCTGATGTTGAACCTTATCTTAAGCACATAAATATACTTTCTCAAAAAATCACCGACATTAAGGTAAGGAAAGGCCTTGAGGTTGATTTCCTGCCAGGAAAGGAAAAAGATATCTGGTCACTTCTGAAAAAAACAAAGCTTGATTATGCTATCGGATCAGTGCATTATCTTGGAGATTCCTCTGTTGATACGGGTCCGGAATTCTATGACGGAAAAAACATTGATAACTTGTTTGAAACCTATTTTGACCAGGTGACTGCTGCAGCCGCATCAGGACTTTTTGACATTATAGCCCACTGTGACCTTATACGAATTTATGGCTTTAAGCCATCCACTGATCCTGAAAACCTTTACAGGAACCTGGCAAGAAATTTTAAAATTCATGATGTTGCATTTGAGATCAATACAAACGGAAGGAACCGGCCTATCGGTGATTTCTATCCCGACAGGAATTACCTGAGGATCTTCAGGGAAGAAAACGTACCGGTTTGTGTCAATTCTGATGCCCACATGCCTTCAAGGGTGGCACAGCATTTTGATGAGGCCTATGAACTGCTGAAAGGCGCCGGCTATACAGAAATGGCAGTATTTGAAAACAGGGAAAGGTTCATGATACCGTTCTGACCCTTTATTGCATTAATCTGCGAGATCTGCGGGAATTATTAAGCTCCTAATATATGCTCCAGGAATATTTTTATTCCTATTGCAATAAGTATCATTCCACCAATCACCTCAACTTTATTCCCCAACCTTTCACCAGCTGATTTGCCAATCCTGATCGCGGTCATTGAGGCCAGGAATGTGACAGCTCCGATAATCACAGCCGAATACCAGATTCTGATGCTCAGGAGAGCAAAACTTATTCCCACTGCAAATGCGTCAATGCTTGTACCGATCGCCATTGATATAAGGGTCATCGGATTACTGTAATCTCTTATTTCGTTATCTTCTTTTTTTCGTGATCCCTCAATTATCATTTTGATCCCAAGCACAGAAAGAAGGATTAATGCAACCCAGTGATCAGCTGTTTTCATTATATCGCTGATGAATGAGCCTAAAAAATATCCGGTCACAAGCAATCCTGACTGAAAAAACGCCATTACAATTGCAAGCCTTACAGCATGTTTGAATATGATCTTGTTTTGTATAACCCCATATGAAAGTGAGACTGCAAAGGTGTCAAACGACAATCCGAGAGCGACTGCGACAATAGTTATGAAATCCATGAGATTTTAGTAAACTGGGCAAATATAATATAAAACATTCTTTTGCGGATTTGTTGACTGATTGTATATATTTGAACACCTAAAATACTGAAGGCATGAGAACTGTGATCCAGAGAGTGAGCAGGGCATCGGTTTCAATAAATAATCAGAAAAAATCTGAGATCGGGCCCGGAATGCTTATACTTCTGGGAATTGAAGAATCGGATGACCAGAATGATATTGAATGGCTCTCCGGGAAGATTGTTCAGCTCAGAATCTTCAACGACAGAAATGATGTTATGAATTTGTCGGTTCTTGATACGCATGGAAGTATAATGGTAATAAGCCAGTTCACACTTCATGCCAGAACAAAAAAAGGAAACAGGCCCTCATATATAAGGGCAGCACATCCCGACATTGCCATTCCGGTTTATAACAAATTCGTCAGCAGGCTTTCAGACCTCCTGGGTAAAGATGTTGCAACAGGTGAGTTTGGCGCAATGATGCAGGTGGAACTTGTTAATGATGGTCCTGTAACAATAATTATTGATTCAAAGGAAAAGGAATAAAAATTACTTTGTAAAATACCAGAATAGTACTATGGACGATAACCCTGCAATTGGTTCCGAAAAGAGACTCAAACGATCAGTTATGATTGTCGCTGCTTTTGCTGCATTCTTAACCCCGTTCCTTGGCTCAGCTGTTAACCTCGCGTTACCTGCCATCGGAAGGGACCTTAACGCCAGTGCTATCGGACTCGGATGGGTTATAAGCAGTTTTATTCTTTCATCGGCAATGTTTCTTCTCCCTTTCGGCCGGCTGGCCGACATTGTTGGCAGAAAAAAAGTCTTTTCGGCCGGCATCCTGCTATTCACAATTTCAACTTTTCTTATTGTATTTGCCGGGAGCCTCACTGTTCTTATAATTCTAAGGATCATCCAGGGCATCTCCGGGGCGATGATCTTCGGCACCAGTCTTGCTATCATAACTTCAGTCTTTCCGGTCGGGGAACGCGGTAAAGCCATGGGGATAAACATTACTGCCGTTTATCTCGGATTGTCAGCGGTCCGGTGATCGGGGGTTTACTGACCCAGTATTTCGGATGGCGGAGCATTTTTGCATTTCTTGTTCCTTTCGGCATTGCATCACTGATACTTATAAACACCAGGATTAAAGCTGAATGGGCTGAATCGAAAGGTGAAAAATTCGATTGGGCGGGGTCAGCGATTTATGGCATTGCACTGTTTGCATCAATGTACGGATTCTCAAGACTTCCATCGGTCACAGGATGGATCTGCCTGATAACAGGAACTTTGCTTGCAGTTGTTTTTATACTTTTTGAGAAGAGGGTTTCAAATCCTGTCTTTGATATTCGTCTGTTGATCCGAAACAGGATATTTGCTTTTTCAGGACTGGCTGCGCTTATAAATTATTCAGCAACGAGTGCAACAGGTTTCTTCATAAGTCTCTATCTGCAATACCTTAAAGGATTTGATGCCAGAACTGCAGGTTTAATAATGATATCACAGCCTATCGCCATGACGCTTTTATCACCTATTGCCGGAAAGCTGTCTGATAAATATAACCCCGGGATAATAGCATCAGCCGGTATGGGTCTGACTGCAGCCGGGCTTATATGTTTGTGCTTTATCACAGCACAAACCCCTGTATATATTATTGCTGCACTTCTCCTTCTCATGGGCCTCGGATTCGGACTCTTCTCATCGCCCAACTCCAATGCCATTATGAGCTCGGTTGAAAAACGACATCTTGGTGTAGCCTCAGGAGTGGTGGGAACGATGAGGATGGTTGGACAAATGCTGAGTATGGGCATTGCCATGATGCTTATCGCTCTTTTTATAGGGAAACAGACAATCAATCCATCAACTTATCCCGGACTGATATCGGGAATGAGGCTTGGGTTTGTGATCTTCTCCGTTCTGTCTGTTCTGGGCATTTTTGCTTCACTGGCCAGAAACACCAACCCTGCTGATAACATAAAATCATAAATTAATTAATTATGATAACAAAAAGCATTAAATTGAACCCGAACTTTTATTAATGCAATACCTGACAGATTTAATAAACGGAAGGCTTTATGACAAAACTATATCAGAAACTTATTAAACAGTCTCCTTCAGAAACTGAAATCAGGAAAGGACTGAAAACAGCATCTTCATTGACAATGGAAAGTCCCGATAAACATCTCCTGATGACTATCCTGAACTCCATAGATCTGACCAGTCTGAATACAACAGATAATAAAAGTCAGATACTTCGCCTGACGGGAAAAGTAAATAGTTTTTCAGGCAGGTTTTCGAATATTCCCAATGTTGCGGCAATTTGTGTTTATCCCAATTTTGTTCCGGTTGTTAAAGAGAAGCTTACTGTAAAAAATGTAAAAATAGCATCAGTGGCTGGAGGGTTTCCATCGTCTCAGACATTCAGAAGCATAAAAGTGGCTGAATGCAAAACTGCAGTTGATGAAGGAGCTGATGAAATAGATATCGTGATGCCAGTCGGAGCATTTCTTGGGAATGATTTTGAGATGGTTGCCGGGGAAATAAGCGAAATCAAGGAGGCTATAGGAGAAAAACACCTGAAGGTTATTGTTGAATCGGGTTTGCTCGGAGATTATGAGCAGATATTCAAGGCATCGATGATAGCAATGGATGCAGGAGCAGATTTTATAAAGACATCAACCGGAAAAACTTCAATATCAGCCACCCCTGAAGCTGCATTTATAATGTGCAGGGCAATTATGGATTTTTATACAGAAACCGGCATTAAAGTAGGATTTAAAGCTGCCGGGGGAATAGTTACTTCTGCAGAGGCTCTTACCTACTACAATATTGTCAGCAGCTGCCTGGGAGAGGAGTGGCTGAACAATAAACTTTTCAGGATAGGGGCAAGCAGGCTTGCAAATAATATACTTGCTGATATTTCAGGTACCAGGAATGATTATTTCTGATCATTCTGTTATTATTAAACCTGACCGGATAAATTTAATAATCATTACTTTTGTGGTCTATTCCGCAATAAAGTTATGATAACGGGCTTCGATATACAGGATACAATCAGGCCAAAGCTTGTTATCCGGATAAATACTGACAAGCTGCTTCCCGATTCAGTATTCCGGAAGCTTGATGAAGCCCCTGCCCATATCAGGTATACGGATTCAATAAGTAAGTTAAAGAGGTTCTCCAAATTACCGGAAGTATCGATATCGGATACGACTTCAGTATGTGCAAGGAACAGCATCGCTGATTTCACTTTGTATGATTCACTGGGTTTTGTAAGAAACATTGACCAGCTTCCCCCTCTGTTTTTTCCCTACCATTTCGCCGATAAGACCCTTCCGGTAACCCATGAACGCAGGATAATCGTGATTAACGAGCTAAGGGATGGAAAAATACTGCCACGGAAGCCTTTTCATCACGACTGGATTATTGCCATTGTTTTTCTTGCGGCGTATTTGTGGCTTATTGTGAGGACAACCACAAGAAGCCTTTTTCCTGAGCTTACAAGGTTTATTCTTTTTCGCGGAATCAATGAATCTTCAGCACACGATACAGGATCATTGTTCACCTGGCAGTCGACAGTTCTGAATTTTATTTCATTCATGGTGATAGGACTCTTCATCTACTGTGCAGCGGATTTTTACGATTTTATTCCTGCCGGTGTTCCTCCATTCATCTTCATGCTTATCTCCCTGGCCCTTGTGATCTTTGCAATAACTTCCAGGCATTTTATCTGCCTGGCAGCCGGAAATCTGAGCGGAGAATCAGATTTATTCAAGGAATATCTGATAAATGTTTATCAGTCATACAGATTCAGTGCAGTCATAGTTTTTGCAGTGGTCGTATTGCTGGTTTATTCCGTTTTCCTTCCATCCCCGATCCTTTTAATTTCAGGGCTAATAGTGTTAATTATCTTTTATTTACTGCGTGTCTTCAGGCTGTTTTTAATTTTTATGAAAAGGAATATTTCAGTTTTGTATTTGATTTTGTACCTTTGTGCGCTGGAAATTTTACCAGTTCTGATACTAGTGAAATATTTCACTGGCCTCGATTTATGATGGGAAGTGTTACCTGATAAGTAAAACTTAATCTGTAAAGACTTGAAAATTAAAAAGATTTTAGTATCGCAGCCAGAGCCGAATAATCCGAAATCTCCTTATTTCGATCTGGCAAAAAAATACAATCTTAAAGTTGAATTTAAGCCTTTTGTTCAGGTTGAAGGTGTTTCATCAAAGGATTTCCGTCAGCAGAAGATCAATCTTCTTGATTTTACTGCAGTAATTTTTACAAGCAAGACCGGCATAGACCATTTTTTCAGAATCTGCAATGAACTGCGGATTGTTGTTCCCGACACAATGAAGTATTTCTGTATCACGGAAAACGTTGCTTTCTATCTCCAGAAATATATCGTTTACAGAAAACGCAAGATATTCCATGGAAAGTCAAAATTTCAGGATCTGATTGATATGATTATCAAGCACAGAGACGATAATTTCTTCGTTCCTCTTCCTGAACCTCATAATGCAGAAATTCCTGAAATCCTCGATAGTAATAATATCAAATACACTATCGGGACACTTTATAAAACCATCAGCAACCATTTCTCAAATTTCAGCGAATTCGATTATGATATCCTTGTATTCTACAGCCCTTCCGGCATAAAATCGCTTAAAGAGAATTTTCCTGATTTTATCCAGGGGGATATTAAAATCGCTGCATTCGGTCCAACAACTGCCAGTGCTGTCGAGCATGAAGGACTGAGACTTGATATTAATGCCCCCAATCCAAAAGCTCCTTCAATGACTATGGCCCTTGATGATTTCCTCAAAGAGCATAACAAAAACTGCAGGTAAAAATTAATCAGAATATCGGTTCGCTCCGGTCCCGGCGTTAGATCAAAATGAAGGCCGGGGATAATTGATTTTGAGATGGACAAAGTTGAACGGCAGACTTTCGGCAAGAATGAACGGCTTTGCAGGACTAAACTGATCGATGAAATATTTGAAAACGGAAGTGTTTTCCATACATCTCTGTTTAAAGTGGTCTGGATCAAAAGCAGTATAATCCTTCCTTCCAGGGCCCAGGTGGCTGTAAGTGTTCCGAAAAGAAGTATCAGACTTGCGGTTACCCGTAACCTTATAAAAAGAAGGATACGGGAAGCTTACCGTAAACAGAAACACCTCCTCTACAGCCTTCTGGAATCAGAAAATATCCGGGTCACATTTGTAATCATATACCGGCTTAGTAGCGTTGCCGAATATAATGTCATTGAAAAGTCAGTTGGGGAATTGATTGAAAAGCTTTGTGATAATATCCTGAAGAAGCAGGACAAAAGTTAAAGTTGTTTTAAATATTTCAATGCCAGCTTCATTGCCGGATTTTCTTGTTAATTTCGCCCTTCATATTTTAATATGCTATTTATGAAAAGAATACGTTCAGCCAGAGTTATAATTGTGACCATCATTATGATAGTCGCCGGGGTAAGCGTTTCATTTCTTTCGACCCAGGAGACAAGGGACTTCAAAATTGCTAAGAACCTTGATATATTTCTGACTCTTTTCAGGGAGCTGAACACATTCTATGTAGATGAACTTGTACCTGACAGGCTGGTAAAAACAGGGATCGACAATATGCTCAAGTCCCTTGATCCCTATACAGTGTATTATCCTGAATCGGAAGGCGATGAGGTAGCTTTTATGACAACGGGCAAATACGGAGGTATCGGTTCTCTTGTAAGGGGCGGAGGCGAATATGTTGTTATATCTCTTGTCTACAAGGGATTTCCTGCTGATGTTGCAGGAATCAAAACAGGCGACATTCTTAAAAAAGTTGATGGAGTCTCGCTAAAAGGGGTTGGTACCGATGTTGTAAGTGAAAAACTTAAGGGTAATCCGGGAACAATGATAAATCTTACAATCGAAAGAAATGGGAAGGAAATTGATTTTGCTGTCAGGAGAGAGAAAATTGTCGTTCCAACTGTCCCCTATTACGGTATGATTGATACGGGGACAGGCTACATAAGATATTCGAGTTTTACACAGAACAGCACTGACGATGTCAGGAAAGCTCTGATTGAACTAAAAAATAAAAATGCAAGCCAGATAATCCTTGACCTCAGAGGAAATCCGGGAGGCCTTCTTACTGAGGCTGTGGATATAGTTAATCTCTTTGTGGGCTCCGGCAATGAGATCGTTTCAACAAAAGGAAAGGTAAAGCAGTTCGATGAGTCTTTTAAAACAACAAAATCGGCAATTGATGAAAAGATCCCGCTTGCCGTTATTATAAACAGAGGTTCTGCATCAGCTGCTGAAATAGTGGCGGGGGCAATCCAGGATCTCGACAGGGGCATTATAGTCGGTCAGAGGTCGTACGGCAAAGGTCTTGTTCAGATAACCCGCCCGCTAAGCTATAACACCCAGCTTAAAGTCACTACTGCAAAATATTATATCCCCAGCGGAAGGTGCATACAGGCCCTCGATTTTTCGCATCCCAATGAGGACGGAAGCGTGGGAATAATTCCTGATTCGCTTATTTCGGAATTTAAAACCAGAAATGGAAGAGTTGTAAAGGATGGAGGAGGAATTACTCCTGATCTAGAGGTAGCTCCTGAACAGCTGAGCCAGTTAGCTACCGAGCTTTTCTTACGGAACTATATTTTCGATTTTGCCAGCGTTTATTACTGGTTGCATCCCGGCATAAAGACTGTTGAGAATTTTAAATTCACTGACCAGGATTTTACCGATTTTAAAAATTATCTGGCAGGCCGTAAGTTCTCCTACAGAACAATCACCGAAATCTCGTTGAATGAGCTTATATCCAATGCAAAGAGGGAAAAATACTATGATCCCCACAAGGAGATTTTTACAGAACTCCAGAAAGAGCTGAACCACACCCTTGACAATGATCTTAACACATTCCGCAGTGAAATAACAGGGCTCCTTGAGGATGAAATACTGGGCAGGTATTTTTACGAGGAGGGAGCAATTGCATGGACCCTAAAAACTGATGAACAGGTTTTAAAGGCAGTTGAGATCCTTAATAGCCAGGATTATAATTCAATACTGCAGGGTAAAAAGGGATCCATTCTGATTACACATGAACCTCAAAGCAAGTCAATGAAAGCCATCCTTGTTGAAAATCCTGACAATGAAGTGAATATTTAGAAATTATTCATTCTCTTTCCACTGGCCGGAATTATCTTCAAATATCTCCTTTTTCCAGATAGGAAGCTTTTCCTTTATAAGTTCAACTGTTTTGGCACAGGCCCTGGAGGCGTGATCCCTGTGCCCGGCAGAAACCATTACAAGAAGTGATATTTCTCCGGCTTTTACAAGCCCTTTTGAGTGAATAATATCAATTGTCTTTACATCGTCGAACTCTGATAAAACTGATTTATATATTTTATCGGCTTCCCCTATTACCATCTCCTCGTAGGCAGAATATTCTATAGCTCTGACATATTTACCGTCGGTCTGGTCTCTTCTGACCTGTCCGACAAAAAGCGAATGAGCCCCGCAATCGTGATTTTGTCCGCCTTTCGCAACTAATTCTGAAATTGCGCCGGGTACAACAGGTCCGTTGATTAAGTGCATTTTGATATAGTTTTAATTACTACTTAAACTGTTTCTTTATCCTCCTGCGAAGGGCGGTAAATATGCGACCTCATCATCCGGTCTTAGCAGCGGATCTTCATTAACTATTTTGTTATTGACGGCTATCCTGAAACTATAGTGCGTAATCTCAGGAAAATCATCCCTGATCCTCTTCTTCAGATCGTCGAATGATTTAATATCCTATAATGCTTCCTGCTTGTGCCTGTCACTTCCGCAAGGACGCCGAAGAATAATACGCTGATATCCATAGTTAGTATTTATCTCCTTCTATTTTTTGCCCCCCAATTGGGGGGTTAGGGGGTTAATGTGCCTCAAGCCAGTTTTTACCTGTTCCACAGTCCACCTTCAACGGGACATCAAGTTTTATAGCATTTGACATTTCATAAACAACCATTTTCTTAAGCTCTTTCAAGTTCCTCAGGGAACAACCTCAAATATAAGCTCATCATGAACCTGAAGTATCATTTTTGATTCATATCTTTCATTTTTCAGTTTCCCATGGATTTTCACCATCGCAATTTTAATTATATCGGCTGCTGTCCCCTGGATGAGGCGCATTGATTGCATTTCGTTCGGCATTTCCCCTTACTACCTGATTCCGTGACTGAATATCCCGGAGATATCTCCGCCGTCCCAGCATTGTTGTGACGTATCCCAGTTCCCTTGCTTTTCTTATGCTTTCATCCATATATTTCTTCACCCCCGGGTATGAATTGAAATAACCATCGATAAGATCTTTTGCTTCCTTGCGTCCGATTGTAAGCCTTTCGGAGAGCCCGAAGGATGAGATGCCGTAAATAATTCCAAAATTGGCTGTTTTGGCCCTGCTCCTCATCTCCCTTGTAACATCCTTTATTTCAACGCCAAAGATCTTAGAGGCCGTGGCAGCATGTATATCGTTCCCCGAGAGGAAATCGTCTATCATGTTCCTGTCTCCGCTCAGGTGAGCCATAAGTCTCAGTTCGATCTGGGAATAATCGACCGACAGGAAAATATTCCCTTCCTCCGGGACAAATGCCTTTCTGATCTCCCTTCCCCTCTCATCTCTTACCGGAATATTCTGGAGGTTTGGATTATTCGAGCTAAGTCTGCCGGTTGAGGCAACTGCCTGGTTATATGAAGTGTGGATCCTTCCGGTTTTCTTATCAACCAACTGAGGCAGTGTTTCAACATAAGTTGACAAGAGCTTTTTAAGTCCGCGGTATTCAAGAACTTTATTTATTATCGGATGTCGTCCTGTGAGCCTTTGCAATATTTCTTCACTGGTATTGAATTGTTTTGTTTTTGTAACCCTTGCCTTATCATCGAGTTTCAGACGGATGAACAGAATATCGCCAAGCTGTTTCGGAGAAGAGATATTGAATTCGGTTCCAGCCAGGGTGAAAATCTCTGTTTCAAGTGAGATAATATCCTCACGAAGACCTGTTGAAATTGCCTTCAGATCCTCCTGGTTCAGTCTGACACCTGCTCTCTCCATATCTGCAAGCACCCTTATAAGAGGCATTTCTATATTATCAGCAAGGTCCGACAAACCTTCCGACTTTAATCTTGGCTGAAACACTTCCTTAAGCTGGTATGTTACATCGGCATCCTCAACTGCATATTCTTTTATTTGTTCAACAGGAACCGAACGCATATTCTTCTGGTTAACACCCTTTTCCCCGATAAGCGATTCAATGTGAACAGGACTGTAAGAGAGATATGTTTCGGATAGGAGGTTCATGTTATGCCTCATATCAGGCTCGAGAAGATAGTGAGCAATCATAGTATCAAAGAGACTGCCTTTCACCTCTATGCCGTAGTTTGCAAGGATCTGGATGTCAAATTTCATGTTCTGACCTATCTTTCTGACACCCGGATCTTCAAAAACGGGTTTAAGGATCCTAAGCTTTTCCATGGTTTCTTCCCCTGATCCGGGGAAATGAACCAGAAAGCCCGAACCCTTGCTCCATGAAAATGAAATTGCAACCAGTTCTGAATCGAGAGGATTTATACTGGTTGTTTCGGTGTCAAAACAGATCTCATCCTGTTTCATAGCCTGAAGGACAAACTCCTCCAATTCTTTTGGGGTCTCAATAATACGATAATCATGAGGAACCGATTCGATTGTTGATTTTTCAACATACGTGGAAACCTGATCATTGTCAAACAGAGTGCCCTGGACTGTGCCAGGTTGAGGAATAAGAACCGGTTCTGATCCTGCCGGCTTAGCGTTCTTTTCTATTCCATTAAGTATTTCAGCAGCTACTGTTCTGAATTCAAGCTCATTAAAAATACTTTTCAGTTTTTCAGGGTCAGCTGTTTCAAGTATAAGTTCATTTTCGTTAAGCTCGACCGGGACATTCAGATCAATTGTTGCCAGCTTTTTTGAAAGTTCAATCTGTTCTCTGTTATTTTCAATTATCTCTTTCAGTTTTCCTTTTAGCTGATCGGTGTGTCTGAATAGTTCTTCAACAGATCCATATTCCGATATCAGTTTCATTGCTGTCTTGGGTCCGACCCCGGGAGCACCCGGTATGTTATCAGCGGTGTCGCCCATAAGAGCAAGAATATCAATTACCTGTTCAGGCCGCACTGAACTGAAAATTCGCGTTTTACCTCTTCAACGCCCCATTTAACTGATTCGTTTCCGCTTCTTGAAGGTTTTAACATGAAAATATTGTCGGAAACAAGCTGGGCAAAATCCTTGTCAGGTGTCATCATATAGGTAACAAATCCCTTCTCTGAAGCCTTCTTTGCCAGTGTTCCGATTACATCGTCGGCTTCAAAGCCCGGGGAATCGATTATCGGGATTTTATAAGCTTCAATCAGTCTTTTGATATAGGGTACTGCCTTTTTAATATCCTCCGGAGTTTCATCGCGGTTAGCCTTGTAATCTTTGAACATCTCATGCCTGAATGTAGGGGCGGAAGTGTCAAATACAACAGCAATATGAGTAGGTTTTTGCTTCTGAAGGACCTCCCTGAGAGTCAGAAGAAATCCGAAAATTGCAGATGTGTTCATTCCCTTTGAAGTGATCCTTGGGTTTTTTATGAATGCATAGAACGAGCGGAAAATTAGTGCGTAAGCATCCAGTAAAAAAAGTCTTTTTGGTTGATTTTCTGACATATTGAGTTTATTCATTATCCGAAGCATGCCATTCGGCATAGGAGGTGGCCGTTTCATATAGCTTTAAACTATGCAGGGTGACGTTCACCGGGAGTTGTTTCTTTATCCTTGATGCGAAATCTGCAACAAGGTTTTCACAAGTGGGCTGAAATTTCGTAATGACTGTGTTTCCGAACAACGTTTTAAATACTTCCAGTTTCTCCATGTCGTAATTCGCTGAGACCGTAAGAGCATGGTCGAAAACATTTATTATCTCTTTTTTCACAATATTCTTAAGATCAGTAAAATCGATGACCATCCCGTTTTTAGGATCCTCCGGATCAACTGAAGGAATACCTGAGATTGTAACAAAAAGCCTGTAAGAGTGGCCATGAACGTTTCTGCAGGGTCCGTCATAGTTCCACAGGGCATGAGCCATTTCAAAGGAGAATTCCTTTGTCAACCTGATAAGTGTTGCCATTTGTTTGTTTCAAATAAACAATCACAAATTTAACCAACTTCCCTGAATAAAGTCTTTTTAAACCCTCTTGTTAAGGCAATAATGCAATATTTAACATGTTATTAACAGGATGCAGATAAATTCATATCTTTGCAGTTTATTACATAATTTAAATAAGATCGTGCAGATGGAAGAAAATAATATCTCTCTTACTTTTCCTGCATTATTCAATGAAACTGTACGGAAATACGGCAGCCATAACTCTTATGCTTTCGTTGGTGAAAAGCCAAAAACCTGGGATGAATCCTCAAGGGAGATCAGTGCCCTTACTGCTTTTCTTGAAAAAGCAGGCATTAAGCCCGGAGATAAGGTAGCGCTTCTCAGCAACAATATGCCAAACTGGAGTTCTGCATATTTTTCAATAACCTTTATGGGAGCTGTTGTTGTCCCGATTTTACCAGATTTTTCAGCAACAGAGGTCGGGAATATTCTGAGACATTCGGGAGCTAAAGCCATCTTCGTTTCGTCGTCGCAGCTTCCAAAGCTGGAGGATAATAAATCCGAAGAGCTTAAGACTGGAATTCTTGTTGAAGACTTTTCGGTTCTCTTTTCCGCAAACAAGTCACTTGTTTATGATCCTTCTGCCCGTCCTGAAAAAAAGTACGATGTAGCCGAAGATGATCTTGCATCAATTATCTACACATCCGGTACCACGGGCCGCTCAAAAGGTGTGATGCTTACCCATAAGAACATTTCTTTCAATGCCCTGAAGGGCCTGATTATTCAGCACATAGATGAAAATGACAGGTTCCTGTCGGTGTTGCCATTGTCGCATACTTATGAGAATACTCTTGGCCTTATATTTCCGGTTTTGGGGGGTGCATGCGTCTACTATCTGAGGAAACCTCCAACTCCTGCAGTTCTTATACCGGCAATGGCGGAGGTAAAGCCAACAGTCATGCTGACTGTGCCACTTATCATGGAAAAGATCTATTTTAACAAGATATTACCCACTTTCAATGACAAGAAGTTATTAAGGTTCCTGTATAAAATATCCTTTATAAGGAAGAAACTCCATGAAGTTGCAGGCAAGAAACTATATAAGACTTTTGGCGGGCATCTGAAATTCTTTGGAATCGGCGGTGCCAAGCTTAACAAGAGTGTTGAGAAATTTCTGCTTGAGGCAAAATTTCCGTATGCCATTGGTTACGGACTGACAGAAACCTCACCATTGCTTGCAGGTGCAAATCCCTCAAAATCAGTTTTTGATTCAACAGGTCCTGCAATTGAAGGCATCGAACTTAAAATTAACAACCCCGACAGTAAAACAGGGGAAGGGGAGATATGGGCCCGAGGTCCAAGTGTAATGAAAGGATACTACAAGGAACCAGAAATGACAAAAGAGGTTCTGACAAGCGATGGCTGGTTCAAAACCGGTGATCTTGGTGTTTTTGACTCACGAATGAATCTTTACATAAAGGGAAGGCTCAAGAACATGATTGTGGGGGCAAGCGGAGAAAATATTTATCCCGAGGAGATAGAATCGGTTATTAATAATTTCAGGTTTGTTGCAGAATCGCTTGTCATCCAACAAAAAGGCAAGCTGGTTGCTTATGTTCACCTGAATATGGAAGAGCTTGAAAAGAAATATCAGAACCTTAAGGATGATATGAGCCGCCAGTATGAGGAGAAAAAGGAAGAATTGCTTCTTGAACTCCAGGAATATGTCAACTCCAATGTCAGCAAATTCTGCCAGATCAACAAGGTTGTATTGCAGCCGGTTCCGTTCCAGAAGACAGCTACGCTGAAAATAAAGAGGTTTTTGTATACATGATGAATCACCCCTCTGCCCGTCAGGTGGCGGGCATCTCCCCCAGAGGGGGAGAAAATGCCTGACAGCTATCTGACAGCTTCCTTAAACCTTTTGCTGACCTCTTCCCAGTTAACAATATTCCAGAAAGCTTCAACGTAATCCGCTCTCTTATTCTGGTATTTGAGGTAGTAAGCATGTTCCCATACATCGATAGTCAGCAATGGAGTCCCCTTTATTGCTGAAACATCCATCAGAGGATTATCCTGGTTTGGTGTGCTTCCCACAGTCAGTTTTTTATCAGCCGTAACATACAGCCATGCCCATCCGCTTCCAAAGCGTGTCTTTGCTGAATTGCTGAAAAGTTCCCTGAATTTCTCAAATGACCCGAATTCCTTATTCAGTGCGGCTGTCAAATCAGCTGACGGACCTGTGGTTTTCGGTGCAAGGTTATTCCAGAAGAAGACATGGTTATAAAAACCGCCGCCATTATTTCTGACAGTGTCTCCCGCGGCAGAAACCTTTGAAAAGATCTGCTCTATTGTGCTGTTTTCAAGGTTTGTACCCTTAACGGCAGCAGTGAAATTATTGAAGTATGCACGGTGATGCCTGTCATAATGGATCTCCATCGTGCGTGCATCAATATAAGGCTCAAGCGCATCATAGGCATATGGTAATGCCGGAAATACATGAATATCAAATTTTTCCATTGTTAATTTGTTTAAGTTACTCGGTTCTTTGGCAAAGGACCTGGCTGTATATAAAAAGCCCATAATACCCAGTCCCATGTTCTTTAAAAAGATTTTCCGTTCCATTGAATTTATTTTTAGGGATAACAATAAGCTAATTGTTTTGTTCAATTTAAATTAAATATTCTCACCCGATTGTGATTTTTCAGGCATTTTGAAGCTTAAAGAGAAAAAATTCATACTTTTATAGGAACTATTTTCCTGTAACTATTTAACTTTAAACCTGTTCAATATGTCAAAAAAAAGGCAGACCATCTTCCTGATTGGATTATTCTTAGTTTTAGCTGTGGTTTCCTGCGGCAAAAGCAAAAAATCACCAGACAGGGATGCTTCAATGGAAAAATCTCTTATTGAGGTTTCGATAGGAGGTATGTCATGTACCGGATGTGAGCAGACAATTCAGGCCGGAATTACAAAGCTTGAAGGAATAAAGTCAGTAAAGGCTTCTTATGTCACCGGTAATGCACTGGTTGAATATTTCCCCGGGATTACTGATACTTTGAAAATAAAAGCTGCCATTACAGGGTCAGGATATACTGTAAAGAAATTCAAGCCTGTCGTTGAAAATACTACTGTTAAACAGGTCCCTGAATTTTAAAGAACTGAAAATGAAAAAAATCACAACGATTGGAAGAATTCTTTTTGCTCTTCCATTTGCAGTCTTTGGAATCAATCATTTCCTGATGATGGATTATTATATGGGAATGCTGACTTCTTTCATTCCCAGGACCGGATTTATAATGATCCTTACAGGTATAATGCTGATATTGGCAAGTATAAGCATCATAACCAAAAAATTTGTCACAATTTCAACATTATTACTCGCACTCCTTCTTTTTATTTTTATTGTCACTATACATATACCACACCTGATAAATGGGGTTGACACTACTGCTACTCTGATTGCTCTTTTAAAAGACATATCGCTTATGGGGGGTTCATTAATGATAGCCGGTATTTATTCCGAGGCAGAAAAACCAGTTAAAGAATAGACCATAAATAATTTTGTTTACCAATGAGTCAATTTAAACTGTTTCTTGTACTTTCCCTTTTTCTGATCAGTATTAAATCCAATACTCAAACTTCTCTCTTCAATCAGCAGATGCAAATTGGATTTGAAGAAAAGCAGGGACAATATGCCGATCTCACTACAAAGCTGGTTAATGAGTCAGGAGATACCGTACTTCTGAGGGATGTGATAAACAAACCAACCATTCTGAATCTGGTTTATTATCAGTGCCCGGGCACATGCAGTCCTCTGATGTGGGGGATATCCAAATTCATCGATCAGGTCGATCTTAAGCTTGGTAAAGACTACGATGTTATAACAATCAGCTTCGACCCAACCGAAAAGATTGATCTGGGAATTAAGAAGAAAGCCAGTTATTTAAGTACAATGAAGGACAAAGAGTCGGCAAAACAGTGGCATTTTTTTGTTTCTGACAGCCTGAACATTGCTAAATTAACCAAATCAGTTGGTTTCAATTATGAAAAGCTTAACGACCAGTATATTCATCCCACGGGACTGATAGCCCTTGCATCTGATGGAAAGATTGTAAGATATCTCAGGGGTATTGATTTTTTACCCTTCGATATCAAAATTACTATGGTTGAAGCGGCAGAAGGTAAGATCGGTCCAAGTATCAACCGGCTTCTTGCAGTTTGTTATTCCTATGACGACCAGGGCAATCAGTTTGTTTTTAATGTAACCAGGGTTTCGGCAATAGTTATTATGTTTTTTATAGTTGTGATATTTTTTGTTCTGGCATTATCCAAGGTAAAATTTAAAAAGAAGGCAAAGTAAATGAATACTCAGAAAGAGATTGCAGAACCCAGCTATCTTGATTATAAAGGAAAATACAAAGGTCTCTTTTCCTGGATATTCTCCACTGACCACAAGAGGATAGGTTTATTATATCTGTTTTCTATTCTTTCACTCTTTGGTATAGGTGCGACCCTGGGTTTATTAATGAAGTTCGAGCTTATTGCCCCGGGCAATACTATTATGGGTGCCCAGACCTATAATGCATTCTTCACCCTGCATGGAATAGTGATGATCTTTGCCGTTGTTATACCAGGATTACCTGCTGTATTTGGAAATTTTCTTTTACCCATTATGATCGGGGCAAAAGATGTTGCGTTTCCAAAACTTAATCTTCTTTCCTGGTATCTGTATGTAACAGGTGTTGTTCTGGTAATAATTTCTCAGTTTGCAGGCCAGGGGCCTCCGGATACAGGATGGACATTTTATGCCCCTTACAGCTTCCGAACTACCGGTACAATGCTCCCTGCGGTATTTGGGGCATTTGTTCTGGGGTTTTCTTCAATTCTTACAGGACTCAACTTCCTTGTAACTATACACAGGATGCGTGCACCGGGTATGACATGGCTGAAAATGCCATTATTCCCCTGGTCACTTTATGCAACAGCATGGGTCCAGCTGCTTGCTACTCCGATAATTGGGATAACACTCCTGATGGTTGTTGCTGAAAGGACATTGCACATAGGATTTTTCGACCCTTCACTTGGTGGCGATCCACTTCTTTATCAGCATCTGTTCTGGACTTACAGTCATCCGGCCGTTTACATCATGATATTACCCGCTATGGGAGCAATTTCTGAGATTATAACAACTTTCTCCCATAAAACAATATTCGGTTACAAATTCATGGTTGTTTCAGTCCTGGCAATAGCCTTTGTAGGCTATTTCGTCTGGGGACATCATATGTTTACTTCCGGAATGAGCGGAACAGCTCTTTATACTTTTTCACTTCTGACATTTCTTGTAGCCATACCCAGTGCCATTAAGGTATTCAACTGGATATCCACAATGCACCAGGGGTCTATTGATCTTCAAACTCCTTTTTACTGGGCTATAGCTTTTATATTTGTTTTCATGATTGGTGGATTTTCCGGACTTATTCTTGGTTCGCTTGCCGCTAATGTGCATCTTCATAATACCCATTTTGTTGTTGCCCATTTTCATTTTATAGTATTCGGTGGTACGGGATTTGCCTTTTTCGGAGCCATGCATTACTGGTTTCCAAAAATTACAGGGAAAATGTATGATAAAAGATGGGCAAACATAGGTCTGATACTCTTTTTTATCGGATTTATTACTCTCTATGGTCCGATGTTCTACCTGGGATTTAAAGGGATGCCCAGAAGGTATTTCGATTATGATGAGGTATTTCATGCAGGTAATATTATTTCAACTATGGGATCATGGGTTCTTTATTCCGGTCTGGCAGTTATCATTATTAATCTGTTTGCTTCATTAAAAGGCGGTGCTAAAGCTTCTTCCGATCCCTGGGGCGGGAAGACCCTGGAATGGACCATACCTTCTCCACCGCCGGTTGAAAACTTCATTGAAACTCCTGTTATTACCAAAGGGCCTTACGACTATAAATAAAGATGACAGCAGAAACACATCGTGACGACCTGGTATCCAAGACAGGAATGTGGTTTTTCCTTTTCACAGAAATGCTGTTATTCGGTGGATTATTTGTTGTCTATTCAGTATACCGGTACAGAAATCCTGAGGCATTCCATCTTGCTGCAAAAGAGTTGAGTGTGTTTATCGGGACAATAAATACTATTATTCTGCTGGTCAGCAGTACAACAATCGCTATGTCGATTACAGCTATTCAGAAGAAAAACAAAAAGTTTGCTCTTTTGCTGATTGGCATAACAATCTTCCTTGGATTAGCTTTCCTAGCAAATAAATACTTTGAATGGGGCAGTCATATTAAGGAACATATTTACCCGGGGTCCCCGGTTTTAGCTTTGCGCGGCCAGGGAGATGTTCTTTTTTATGGTTTGTACTTTTTTATGACCGGCCTCCATGCATTGCATATTATAATAGGACTGGCTTTTATCGGGGTCATTACTGGAAAAATTATCCGAAATAAGATTGACTCGGAAAATTTTGTTCTGCTTGAAAACAGCGGCCTGTACTGGCATCTGGTTGACCTTATATGGATTTTCCTGTTTCCTTTGTTTTATCTTATTACCTAAATTTGACTGCAAGAATGGAGAATGAAAAAAATCATATAATTCCTTACAGAACTTATCTTTTTGTGCTGGCAGGCTTAATAGGTGCAACATTGACTTCAGTTGCAGTGACACAAATTTCACTGGGGACATTGACGGTAGCAATTGCTCTTTTAATAGCCGCCATTAAATCCTCATTTGTTTTGCGCATCTTCATGCATCTCAAATATGAAAATAAGATGTTTACAGCTGCAGTAATAGCTGTTACACTGCTTATTGCTATTGTAATAATAATAACTCTTCTGGATTACCTATTTAGATAAGAAGTATGTATTCAACCACAGCAACGGATGCTTCAAATTTTGTATCCTCCTTCAATACATCATTTTACTTTATTGCAGGTATTTCGCTTATATTCCTTCTGGGGCTTACTTTTGTCATGCTCTATTTTGTATTCAGATATAATAATAAAAAGAACAAGGTTGCTGTCCAGAATGAAGGAAATGTCCGCCTGGAGATAATATGGACAATTATTCCCATTCTTCTGGCAATTGCTATGTTCTATTATGGCTGGGCGGGATGGAAACCAATGACCAAGGCGCCCAAAGATGCTCTTAACATAACCAGTACTGCCAGGATGTGGAGCTTTTCATTTCTATATGAAAACGGGAAGCAGAGTCCCGACCTGATTATCCCGGTAAATACTCCTGTCAAAATAAATCTTGTCTCTTTGGATGTAATCCATAGTATTTTTATTCCTGCATTCAGGATAAAGTCCGATATGGTCCCGGGAAGAGAAAAGATGATGTGGTTTCTTCCTCAGACAGTCGGCGAGTATGATCTGTATTGCTCTGAATATTGCGGATTAAGGCACTCCTATATGAATGCAAATGTCAAAGTTCTTTCAAATGAAGATTTTACTGCCTGGTATGCTGATTCATCAAAAGTTTTGACAGCAGCTGAAGATTCAGTTCCCGGTTCCGAAGGTCTGAAAATAATGATTAACCAGGGTTGTAATGCATGCCATTCTTCTGACGGTTCGAAAATCGTCGGACCAAGTTATTTAAATCTGTATGGAGAAAACCAGGTGGTTATAAGAGACGGGAAAGAGGTTACGGTTACTGTGGATGATGAGTATATTAAGCGTGCTATATTAGATCCCAATTCAGAAATTGTTAAAGGATATCCGAAGGGACTGATGCAGAGTTATAAAGCAACATTAAGTGATGATGACCTTTTAAAAATAATAGAATACATGAAATCCCTTAATGACAAATAATCCGGGGAAAAAACTTAAGTATTACCTGCAACTTTGTAAGCTGAAAATAATGATTCCGGTAAGTCTTACAGGCTTTACCGGATATTTTATTTATGATCCGCATCTTTCATTAAAAATAGTACTGGTCAGTATTGGGATTCTATTTCTGGCAATTTCAGCATCTGTTCTTAACCAGATCCAGGAAGTTGGCCTGGACAGGAATATGAATAGAACTCAAGACCGCCCTCTTCCATCTGGTAAGATAAATTCCAAACAAGCGTTATTATTTTTCTTCTGGAATCTTTTTACAGGTACGGTTCTTATATGTTTATTTGGAAATCTTACTGCAGCAATCATTGGTTTAATTGCAATTGCATGGTATAATGGTATATATACTTATGCAAAGAGAATAACGGCGTTTGCAGTCGTTCCGGGGGCTTTGACAGGAGCATTTCCTCCACTAATTGGTTGGGTGGCAGCAGGGGGTGAGGTATGGGATAAACCCATAATATTTCTTGAATTTCTCTTTTTTACAGGACAAATTCCGCACTTCTGGTTACTATTATTGAAATATGGAGAGGAGTATGGAAAAGCAGGCTTGCCCAGCCTGACAAATATTATGAGCAGAACCCAGATAAGAAGGCTTACTTTTACCTGGATTGTAACATCTGTGATAGCAGCACTGTTCCTGTGCTATTTTGAAATAATTCACAGCAAATTGATAGTTGGTATTCTCCTGATTGCATCTGCATTTCTTATATGGCAGTTTTCCGGATTAATAAAACTTTCTGTTAGTAAGGACAGTTACAGGAAGTATTCTGTACTCCTTGATTCTTACTTTTTGCTGGTTTTGATCCTGCTGATTACTGACAGGATCATAATGTAATGCACAGATATAAGAGGCTGTCTCAAAAGTCCACCACCTCCCCCTGGCACTCCGGCCAGGGTACTCCTCCTCAGTGAGGAGGAGAAAGTTAATCCATTGTTAACCTTCACTTTCCCCTCCTTTGCAAAGGAGGGGTGTCATGCCCGAAGGGTCATGACGGGGTGGTTAAAACACTTTTGAGACAGCCTCTTATATAAACTGATGATGTATACTCTCATCCAGATATGGATGATTTGAAGGTATTATTTTTGCTTTACTAAGAGAAATTGCAACCACTAAAGTAAATAATCCGGCGTATCCAAGGAACAAACCTCCTTCAATCCATCCAAATCTTAATAAGCCGGTAGTTCCCGGAATTATCTGAACAAAAAGGTCAAGGTACTGACCGATAATAAGGAATAAAATAACAGCAGCAATCACCGTCATATTCCTGTTGGTTTTCACCGGAAGCAAGACAAGGAAGGGGATTGCCCAGTTAAGTATGATCTCGAGAAAAAACAGAACCTTCCATCCCTCCTTCCAGCGAACGGAATAATAGACAGTTTCTTCAGGAATATTTCCATACCAGATTATCATGAACTGAGCAAACCAGAAGTATCCCCATACAATCGAAAGCATGAAAATATATCTGGCAAGGTCGTGCAGATGATATTTATTAAGGAAATGGAAATATCCTCTTTTGTACAGAATAAATATAATCAGGGTTAAGATGGATACACCATGCAGAAAGGAGGCAACCAGATTTTTCAATGCGAAAATAGTACTGTACCAATGTACATCAATTGACATTATCCAGTCAAAGGCTGAAAGTGAAAAGGTAATCGCAAAAATGAAAATAAAAATTTTTGAGTAAAGCTCGCTTTTGTTGAATAATAACAAAATGCCTTCCTGATTTGCCGGATCAGACTGGTCCTCCTTTATTGAAATTCTTCTCAAAATATGGGTTAAAATGATCCATAATGCAAAATAGATGATCATCCTGGCAAAGAAGAAGGGAGTATTCAGGAAAGGCGATTTATGCTGTAATAAAGGATCAAGGGGAACAGCTTCTTTATGTGACCAGTGATAAAGGTCATTCAGTCCAAAAAAGATCAGAAGAAAGAATACCGCTGCAAAAGGAATATAGGCCATCATAGCTTCAGGAACACGCCTGAAAGCAGCGGACCATCCCGACTGGGAAATGTTCTGGATTGCAAGAAAAAAAGCTCCTCCTATTGCCAGCGATAAAAAATAGTAATTAACAATCAAATAATTGGCCCAGGTCCTCTTTGGATCAGAAACAATGCCAAAGAGAAAAGTACATGCACCAATGATTATTAATGACAGGGTAACTATTCTGAAGGTTTTGGATACTTTTGTCTGTTCCTTCATTATTTTACTTTTTTGTTTCAAAAATGTTCCGTCAATCTACTGATTACTATTACTTTCTAATTCCCGCTCCTCCGCCAAGCGGAGCTTCCTTCTCTTTCGCCTGAAGTCCCCTTATATGCAAAACCACTTTCCATCTGTCTTCACTCCTTATCTGGGATCCATGTGCTCCCATAGATCCAAATCCCAGTGTTATACTATGAAAAATTTCCCCGTCTTTCAGATTATCTGCAGGTATGTCTGTAAGATTGCGGGGTTTTAAAGGGTAAAGACCTCCTGTAAAAAGAGGACCGTCTCCTGCGCCTTTATCACCATGACATCCGACACAAAATGTTAAATAAACCGTTTTCCCTCTCAACAAAGCTTCGTCTGTCGGAGATTCGGGGTTTATGAGCTCTTTACCGGCAAGGATTCGTGATTCCGGATCAATTGTATAATTAAACGGAATAAAATCACGGGGAATTGTTCCCGGAACAGGGACTCTCATAGTCATGCCATCCCTGAAATTTGGATTTTTTGTAAAAGTCTCATAAGCAGTGGAATAAAACATGTCAGGAAAATAATCCCATCCCGTGGTGTTCCTGTTCCTGTCACAATTGATAAAAACCACACCAAAGAGGAGCAAAAAAACTGCCCTGTAAATTCTTCTGGGTATAAAATCGTTTTTCATGCACTGATATTTTCAAACTCTTTATTTAAGACCTCTACGGCCCCTTGTTCTTTCATCAGGGCTTCGATTTGATCCGACTGTGAATTATCGAGGACATCCGTATTCACAACTATCACAAATTTATCATCGGTTGCCCTGTAGTCAAAGATCGTATTGTCACGACCGGGAAATAGTTTTGACCGTGCTGAAAAGAGTGCAAGGCTTCCAATGGTCACGGTAAGAATGGTCAGGACGATAGTAATAACAATAAATGACGGAAATGAGTTTAATGGTTTTCCTCCATACACAACAGGCCAGTCGATAACGGCTGTGTAATAGAGAAATGCCAAGGTTGCCAGTATCCCAAACAGACCCATGAAATAAGCTGCTGTCGGTAGTCTTGATTTTCGTTTCAGAAGGTTAAATACATCATTTATCGGATATGGGGTGAAAACATCATAAATTTCGAATTCCTTTTCCCGCAGCAATTTAATGGAAGAAATAAATTTCTCTTCTTCATCGAAAATTCCTATTTTAAAAGCTCTGGTCATAACTGAATCCGGTTAATCCTCTTTTTTAGTCCCAATATTTACCACACTCTTTAATTCACTGATAGCCATCAACGGAATATAACGCATAAAAAGCAATACCCCTGTGGCAAATAATCCAACAGTTCCTATAAATACTCCTATATCTATGTATGTCGGGGTATACGGTGCCCAATTAGAGGGAAGGAAATCTTTACTTAGAGAGGTCACAACAATATTATACCTTTCCAGCCACATTCCAATGTTAATTACAAGCGAAACTAACAATAGCACTATCCAGTTTCTTCTCATCTTACGGAACCAGAAAAGCTGAGGAATCAATGCATTACAAACAATCATTCCCCAGAATTGGATTTTATAATCACCAGTCATTCTATTACGGAAAAATGTAAACATCTCATATTCATTACCTGAATACCATGCAATAAAAATTTCGGTTAAATATGCAGTACCCATAATCAGTGATATGAAGATAAGAATTCTTGCTATAGCATCCAGATGATTATCTGTGATGTAATCAGTGAGCTTGTAGATTTTTCTTATAAGTACCATGAGAGTCATAACCATTGCAAACCCCGAGAAAATAGCACCCACCACGAAGAAAGGAGGGAAAATAGTTGAATGCCAGCCCGGTTCAATTCCTACTGCAAAGTCGGTAGCAACAATTGAGTGAACAGAAACTACAAGCACGGCAGCTATACCGCCTAAAATAAAACTAAGGGATTCGAATCTTATCCACTGGCGGCTGGAGCCTGTCCAGCCCAGACTGAAAAATCCGTATAAAGCTTTTCTTATTTTTGAAAGTGTTTTGTCACGAATTGTGGCCAAATCCGGTAACATACCGAGATACCAGAATGAAGCTGATATCAGAAGGTAAGCAGTAATAGCTGTAAAATCCCAGAAAAGAGGTGAGTTGAAATTCACCCATAGTGGACCACGGGTATTCGGATAAGGGAAAATATAAAAAGCAAGCCAGATTCTTCCCATATGCAAAGCCGGGAAAAGAGCAGCACAACCCACCGCAAAAACAGTCATTGCTTCTGCTGCCCTGTTAATAGATGTTCTCCACCTTTGGCGGAGGATCAGAAGGAAAATAGAAAACGCGGTACCGGCATGTCCTATTCCTATCCACCATACAAAATTTACGATTTCCCAACCCCAACCGACAGAATTATTGACGCCCCATGTTCCAATTCCCCGGGAAACTGTTATATAAATAGCATAAAAACCATAAAGCGTTGCAAGTGATGAAATCCCAAAGGCAACAGACCACCAGATCTCAGGTCTGGCTTCCATCGGAGTAACTACTTCCTTGGTAATCTGACTGAGTGATTTATTACCTTCAACCAGCGGTCCTCTGATTTTTCTGTTATACATCTGCTAATTTCTGTTTTTATGATTCTCTTTCTTCGTCATTCCATATTTTGGTCAGATAACCCACTGAAGGAAGGGTATGTAATTCTTCAAGCAAATGGTAACGCCTCGGATTTCCAAATAACCCCGATACTTTACTGTTCCTGTCATTCAGGTTACCAAAGATAATTGCCCCTGACGGGCAGGCCTGCATACATGCAGTTTTGATTTCATTATCCTTAAGAATCCTGTTTTCGAGTTTGGCCAGTAATTTTTTCTCCTGAATTCGCTGTACGCAAAAGGAACATTTTTCAACCACTCCCCTCTCTCTTACAGTTACATCAGGATTTAAAACCATTTTACCAAGATCTGATGCTGTATTAAAATCAAAAGCTTTGTTATTGGTATAGCGGTACCAGTTAAATCTTCTCACTCTGTAAGGACAGTTATTTATACAATATTTGGTACCTACGCAACGGTTATATGTCATCTGATTTAACCCTTCGCTGCTATGATTGGTAGCTGAAACAGGACATACATTCTCACATGGAGCATTATCGCAATGCTGGCACGTAAGGGGTTGGAAAAAGACCTTCGGATCATCAGGGGTATCTGAATAATACCTGTCTATTTTTATCCAGTGCATGATCCTTCTTCGCCTGACCTCCTCCCTTCCCACAACAGGTATGTTATTCTCAGCCTGGCAGGCGATAACACAGGAATTGCATCCGACACACAAATTAAGATCTATTGCAAGGCCCCAGTGAAAACCATCATATTTCACTTCAGGATAAAGAGTCCTGTGTTTTGATTCATATTCCTCATGGAGCTCATTTCCTGATGCGGGGTCATTCTTGTATTTGCTGAGAACAGTTTCTCTTACAATAGCTCTTCCTTCCATTGAATGATGGATCTGGGTCAGGGCTAACTGGCTTTGCTTAAATGTATTTTCCAGTTTGTCCGTGATAAATCCATAAACCCGGTTTCCCCCGGCTATTTTTATAAACGGATAAACATTTTTTCCCACATTATTTGCAACTGGTCCGGAGTTTGTATGTCCGTAGCCCATGGCTACCGAAACTGTACCTTCAGCCTGTCCGGGCTGAATAAATGCAGGAAGTATGAGCCCATCTGTAAGCTTTATCAGATGTCCGGTCTGGATACCCAGATTTACTGCATCAACGGGGGAAATAGCAGCCACGTTGTCCCAGCAATGCTTTGAAACCGGATCAGGTAATTCCATTAACCACGGATTATTGGCATGCATACCATTTCCAAGGGAAATACTCTCATAAAAAATAACTTCAAATCCTTCCTTAACGGCAGTCTGCGGGGTAGTCAAAGCCTTTGTAAGCCCTTCCTTGTTAAACAGAACAGGTTTACTATCGGAGAAATCGTAACTGAATACTCCATTGCCAAGGCTCAGATCCCAGAAATTTCTGAAAACTGACAAATTAGACTTCGGGAAAAATTCCTTTTCCCAGTTTGCCATCAGATAATTGTGCCAGGAAATTGAATTTCCTGACCATTTTAAAAGTGAATCCTGAAACGAACGGGTATTAAAAAGAGGATTAATACATGGCTGGCTCAGGCTTAACTGCCCGCGAATTATCTCGGCATCATCCCATGATTCAAGATAGTGATGAACAGGACATTCATACTTTGCTTTTCCGACTGTTTCGTTCAGCGAACCTGTCATATTTACAGTCAGTTCTGTATTTTTTAATCCTGATAAGAACTTTTCAGAATCAGGATAATCGTATACGGGATTGACATTATACATGAACAATGCTTTTATCTTGCCTGCATTCAGATCGGTCACGAGTTCTTCAGTCCTGCTGTCAATACCTCCGGCGATGTTAAGACTCCGGTTAAGGTCGATACAATCTGCATAATTACCTAACAGAGTGTTAATTCCATTAACAATTATCTGAATTTCGACATTGTTTGTTCCGGACAGGACTATTGATTTGCCCCTTGATGCCAGCAGGTTACCGGCAAGTTCCGAAAGATCAGTCCTGCCTGTTTCGCCGGGAAATTGTTCAACACCGGTTTTCGCAGCAATCCTGTTATACAATTCCGAAAGGAGTGATTTTTCCTCTGAAGGTTTAATTCTTATTCTTTTATCAGCATTGCTGCCTGTAAGGCTCAATCCCGATTCAAAGTGAATGTGCCGGAGCATTTTATTCTCCTCATTATCAGGCTTTCTGCGCGAGATATATTTCTGGATAAAATGAACCGGAGATACCCATGTGCCAAGGAAGTCGGCATTAAATGAAACAACATACCCGGCGTTTTGGAAATGATAATCAGGAATTACCGCTTTTCCAAAGCATATTAAATTGGCTTCCAAAACAGCGGAATATGAAACCGCATCATATTGCACCCATCTGAAATTCCTGAAACGGGCTCCGAATTCATTGATGAGTTTAATAGTGGAGGGGGAAATCAGAGTTGAGGTCAGAAAAACAATTTCCCCTTCAGCAGAATTAATTCTAGCAAGGTCCCTGATAATCTGTTCGTCAATAGTATCCCATGAAAGAGGGGAGCGATCAGATGTCGGAAACTTCAGACGTGCATCATCATAAAGACTTAGAACGGATGCCTGTACTCTGGCTGACGTACCCTCCCCGTTAAATGACGACATAATATTGCCTTCTATTTTTATTGGCCGTCCGTCGCGTGTTTTGACAAGAATTCCTGAATATTCATGGCCATCATAAAAACTTGTTGCATAGTATAATGATTTGCCGGGTGTAATTTCAGGAGGATGTATCAGGTATGGAATGGCTTTCTGAACCGGTCTTTTGCAGCTTGCGATTAATGCTGCAGAAGAAAGACTAAAACCAAAAACTTTCAGGAAATCCCGTCTGGAAGAATATTTCTTTAAAAAATCAGATCCAAACAATTCCAGAACCTGGCCCTCAGGTTTCTCTTCATTACCCATATCATTGCCAGCAGCGATCCCCTGAAATTCTTCGGCACTTTGCCAGTATTTTTTCATCATAAACTACTTTTTTCGAAAACCAGCTCTTAATAATGGCACTTCATGCATTCTGTACCTCCAATATCCTCTACCGTAACACTATCAGCCTCTCCTTTTCTGATCTTTTCTGAAAGATCCTTATACTCAGTATAAAACTTGTTGTTTTGAAAATTTATATTCCTGGTACGGTGGCAATTTATGCACCAACCCATAGTTAACTCATTCGAAAGGCTTATCCTGTCTGTTTTTTCAACATTGCCATGACATTCCTGGCAGCTTATTCCTCCTGCACCTGCATGTTGTCCGTGACTGAAGAAAACATGATCAGGCAGATTATAAACTTTAACCCATTCGATTGATTTCAGTTCCTCATAGCTTCTGATTACTTTATCTATTTCAAATGCACCTGAGCGTGTTCCGTTTCGTACCAACAGATGGCAGTTCATACAAACGTTTTCCGCTGGAAACCCTGCCGATTTACTGTAAGGAGCATAACTGTGACAGTAAATACAATCTGTTCCATTCTGTCCGGCATGAACAGCATGAGAAAACTTTACAGGCTGATCAGGAGCATAACCAGGTGAATGACCAATTGCAATGGCTCCGGCAACAAGTGAGTATGTAATAAAAATACCGGTGGATGACAGCAGAATGTAATGAATCCACTGTTTTTTAATTTTTTTGATCACTATAAGGTCTGTGATTGAAATCAGAAATATAATTGAAGCAATTATGAACAGAAAAAGATTCGTTACAACAGGTTTGTGTTGTTTAAGACCAATAACTGTCAGTTTATCCATATATGCTTTTATCAGCATTACCTCTTCAGCAGATAATTGAAATCCTTTGTGCACCAGTGCCATTTTTTTCCCGCCCGGATTGAGTAATACTTTGCCTAAATCGGCCGCGCTTTTATCAATATACTTTTTAGAAATTCCCAGGGCGTCAGGGTTCCAGTTTAAGGTGTCAGCAACGCGTGTATTGTGACAACGGGCACAATTTATTGATCTATTATCCGGGTATACCAGACCATAGAAAAGTCTTTCCCCTCTGATAAGGGCTTCGGCATTAAATTCTCTCTGTTCAAAGAAGGCAGAATCCTGCTCCTGTAAATTAATTGAGAAGACCGGATTAATAAAAACTGAAAGTAAAAAGAAAAGAAAAATATACCGTAATTTTTCTACAGGAAAAGAATTATGCATCAATTGTAAATTTTAGAATATTTATACTTGATGACCAGAATTAAGCTAAAATCTCTCGACAAAATCCATCCAACTCAAAAATATGAAAAGGAATAAAATTATATGAATTAATTATGTAATTATTTCTTTCAAATTAATAATTAACATCCTTATTCATCATTCTGATCTTGCTTTTCATGACAGAGTAGTCTCTTTTGAGCATAATTTTTTTACGGGTTGATCGTTTATCTTGTATATAAATAAAAACTGGATATGAAAAAGCTAATTTCAATTTCTCTTGTATTATTACTTTCAGTCGTTCTGATGCACAGCTGCAAAAAAGACAAAGGTGATCCTCCGGTATTGCCGCCTTCTGAATCCATGACAATTGACTTCAGCAATTTTGAATCCGGCACAAAGGGAGATGTCTCAGTTTCAATTCCCAAAGGAACCCAAAACAGTAACTGGGAGTTTGCCGCAGGAGCCGCCCTGTTGTTTAAAGCTGTTATTTATACCACTCTGGCAGTTCCTGTTTATGCATTTCAGGTGGCAACTGACCAGAAAGCAGTATATGTAGAAAATAGTACCTGGCAGTGGTCCGGCAATGCCACTCTGCTAAACGTAACTTACAATGCACGGCTGACAGGTCAGATAACAACGTCAAATGTCGTATGGAAAATGTACATTACAAAAGAGGGGACCGGGGGTTTTAATGATTTCCTCTGGTTTGAAGGTACTTCTGCACTTGATGGTAAATCAGGGCAATGGAAACTATATGAAAGCCAGCAGAATCCTGTGGAAGTTGTCAGGATCGACTGGACGGTTGCCGGCAGTAATATTGGGTCAGTAAAATACACCTATACCAAGACCGGAAATACATTTGCCAACAGTTCTATTGAGTATGGACTGACAACCGGCGCATTAAATGCATACTATACAATCTATTACTATAATGCCCAGTACGAGCAATTCTTTGATATGAATGTTCTATGGAGCACAACACTGCATAATGGCAGGGTAAAATGCCAGAAATTCTTTGGGACCACCGATTTTTACTGCTGGGATGGTAATTATCTGAATGTGACCTGTCAGTGATAACAGGAATATCGCAATAGAAAGTAAACGTAAGCTGGAATAAAATACCCCCCGTATTTAATGGGGGGTATTTTTATCACCAATTTTTACTATTTTGCGCCACTTAAATTGAACCAGACTATAATGTCGACAGGAAAAAAGGCAGTATTTTTTATTATTTTAATCCTGATAGCGGACCAGATTCTGAAATTATGGGTCAAAACTCATATGGTAATTGGACAGGAAATCCACTTGTTCGGTAACCGGGGCATGCTGCATTTTATTGAAAACAACGGGATGGCATTCGGAATGGAAATGGGTGGCAAAACCGGAAAAATTATACTGAGTCTCTTCCGTCTGGTTGCCATTTCAGGTATAGCCTGGTTCCTGAACTCCCTCATAAAGAAAAATTCATACACCGGACTGATACTTGCAGTCAGTGCCATACTAGCGGGTGCAATAGGAAATATTATCGACAGTGCTTTTTATGGAATGATCTTCAATGAAAGCTACAGCCAGCCTGCCGTTATGTTTGGTCCTGAAGGAGGTTACTCCTCTTTTCTACTGGGAAGGGTGGTAGATATGTTTTATTTTCCCGTAATTAACACCACCTGGCCCGACTGGTCACCCTTCAGGCCCGGGGAATCACTGGTGTTTTTTCGTCCTGTTTTCAATATTGCAGATTCTGCAATAACCTGCGGTGTTCTGGCAATAGTGATTTTTCAGAAAAAAATGTTCATGGATCTGAAATAAAAGCAGTTACCGGCAACAATCACCGATGCAATTCAGAAGGGTTACAATACTTTCGTGCTTCAGATAATAATATGTGTTTTTACCTTCGCGCTTCGACCCCAAAACTCCCTTGTCCTTTAGTATTCCAAGATGATGTGATGCTGTTGACTGTTCAATTCCTATCTGATTGTGTATTTCCGTAACGCTTTTCCTTTTACCTGGTTCAAGACATCCGATAATTAATATTCTGACAGGGTGCGCCATTGCCTTCATCATTCCCGCTGCTTTTTCGACACTCTCCGGATTCAAGTTTTTTATCTCCATTAATCCTAAATTTCTTACAACAAATATATTACAATTTTGGCTGAAAGGCCTGCAACAATTGTTTTACAGAGGCCCTGCTTATTTAAAATTTAACTTTTAATACCTATTTTAGTATATTTGACGAAAATCCTTAAATGTCTGACCTGGGGAATATAAAGAAACCTGTTAAGGAAGAAATGGCTCAGTTTGAAGCCTATTTCGGCAGGACGATGCAAAGCAAAATTCCCCTCCTGAAAATAATACTAAACTATATCTTCCGACGTAAAGGCAAGCAGATGAGGCCATTGCTGGTTTTTCTGAGTGCTAAGCTTAACGGGGAAATAGGTGAACCCACCTATATTGCCGCAACTCTGATTGAACTTCTTCATACTGCATCGATTGTCCATGATGATGTTGTGGACAATGCTAAAGAAAGGCGCGGTGCCCTTTCTATAAATGCTTTGTGGAATTCCAAAATCGCAGTTCTTGTTGGTGATTACATGCTGACAAAAGGAATGCTGATAAGCATTGAAAAAAACCGGATCGACATGCTTGAATTAGCATCCGAAGCAGTAAAATCTATGACTGAAGGAGAGCTGCTTCAGCTTCAGAAAGCAAGGAAGCTGAACATCAGGGAAGAAGATTATTTCAGGATCATCAAAGGTAAAACTGCAGCACTTCTCTCAGCGTGTACTGCATGTGGTGCCAGATCAGCAACGAGTAATCCTGATACCATTCAGCTCATGAAAGAACTGGGTGAAAGTATAGGAATTGCCTTCCAGATCCGCGACGACCTTCTTGATTACGAGGGTAACGGACTGACAGGAAAAATATCGGGGAACGATATCAGGGAAAAGAAAATCACACTGCCACTGATATATTCCCTTGAAAAGGCCTCACTTTCCAGGAAAAGACATATACTGCATATAATCGGAAATAATAAAAAATCAAGATCCGAGGTAGACGAGGTAATCAAATTTGTTTCAGAAAACGGAGGGATGGAATACGCGGCACTCAGAATGAATCAGTACCGTGATAAGGCGCTAGCAATACTGGATACCTATCCTGATTCGGAGGTAAAGGAATCACTCAGGGAGTTTGTACGTTATACGGTTTCGAGGGATAAGTAACAAATAAATCATAGACCCAAATTATATAAGAGAGGCCAGGTAGAGACGCCCAAATTGGGCGTCTCTACTTCATTCTGGGCGTCTCTACTAAATTATTTCATGAAATTATTATTTGTTCAATCAGGCCACTTCCAGATCAATCTTAGTCACCCTCTCCATATCTTTTTCATAATACCTCGACCCAAGATAAAAGAGCAATGATCCGATAACCAGAACAAGCGGAAGAATTTTCAATGCCGTGGCAATATCTGACAGGTCATAGATCTTCCCCATAACAAGTGGTGCAGTTGAAGCGCCAAGCAGATTCTGAACAACTACAGCAATGGCATATGATGTTGCTCTCAGACCAGGGTGGATGACATCCTGAGTGACTGCAGAGGCACCTGAAATAAATATCATTATTGTAATGCCCATAAGCAGGAAAAGTACATATTGGCCAATCCCTTTGAAAAGAAAAAGAGCTGAAAACAAGAGAACAGCTGATACGAAGGTTGAAATTGCAGGCATCAATAATCTGGCGTTGATCTTTGTCCTGCGCCACCTGTCGGTAAGGATCCCCCCCAACGGTGCTCCGACCAATGCAAGTACCATTACGGCACTGGCCATTGTTCCTGCTTTTTCCTGGGGCAAACCTCTCATATTCTGGAAATATGTAGAGAGCCACGTAATAAGCGAGGTAGTTACAAAAACAACTGAAGCAATGCCAAAGTAAGTAAAGATAACCGACGGCTTTGAAATAAACTCTTTGACAATATCTTTCTTTTCCATTTTAACTTTATGGTTGGCATTATCGACAAATGAAAGATCGACTGTTTTGTAATCCTTTACAAACAGGAAGAGAATTGCGACAAGCAAACCCGGAAGTGCAACCAGTCCGAATGCATGCTTCCACCCCAGTTTCGCTGCAATTATGCCTCCAAGCAGAACTCCTATGGCAGTTCCCAGTGGAATGGATGCATTCCAGAGGCCCATCATTTTAGATCTTTTTTCGATCGGATACAACCCCGATATCATTGCGCTTCCCCCTGGGGCATAACCAGCTTCCCCTACACCAATAAGGAGCCGGGCCATGAAAAGCTGGACAAAATTCCCGGTCAAAGCACAGAGCGCAGTAGCAACGCTCCACATTATTGCCATTATCCCTATTGTCTTGGTTCTGCTCCACCGGTCAACTAGAAGCGACACAGGGAATGTAAGAAGCACAATTGCCCAATAAACAGCCGACATAAGCATGCCGCTCTGAGTGTGCGATATTCCCCAATCGGCTTCAATTGAGGTAAACATCGATGTTATGATTGATCTGTCGATATAGTCGAACATATACAACAGAAACAGAAGTACAAATACGTAGTTTGAATATCCTTTGGAGAAAAGATATCCTTTCTGATCTTCAGTCTTTTTCATAGAGTTATAATAGGTTTTCCTTTGACCAAGTAAATAAAAATTAGTTATTGTTAATGTTTTTATTGTAATTTTAAGTCTTTATACTTACTTAAAGCAGGAATTACCGGGTTATTTTTTTGTATTATCCAAATATTAAGCAGATGACAACATTACTACAAATTGAGGAGTTCCTTGGATCCGGACCCATAGCAATGGCAGGAGTATCGCGTAATCCGAAAAAATTTGGTTATGCAGCCTTTAAGGAATTAAAGGCAAAAGGGATGAACGTTATTCCTGTTAATCCCCATGCTGAAGAGATCCTGGGGACAAAAGTTTATCCTGATATTAAAAGTCTTCCTGATAATGTTCGGGGACTCATTATTATGACGGCAAAGGACCAGACAGCAGGGGTCATAAGGGAAGCAAAGGTGAAAGGGATAAAACAGATCTGGGTACAACAGATGGCCGACAACAAGGACGCCCTTAAAGAGCTCGAGGGATCTGGTGTTAATTTTATAACAAAAGAATGTATCCTGATGCATTACAAACCAAACAGCATTCACAAATTTCATCGTACAATCAATAAATTGTTCAGAAGGTTCCCCAGATAACTGATTATTTGATGCAATTCAATTAAAATCCTATGGAGGAACCGGGATATTTACATAGCTCTGAGTTTACAGTAAGAGACTATGAATGTGATATTCAGGGCGTGGTTAACAACGCAAATTATCAGCACTACCTTGAGCATGCCAGGCATGAATTTCTTATATCACGTGGGATCAGTTTTGCGCAGCTCCACGAAGAGGGAACTGACCTCATTGTCACAAAAATTGAAATTGAGTATAAATTCCCCCTCAGAAGCCGTGACAGATTTATTGTAAAAACAAATATTCAAAGGGAGGGAAACATCAGGCTTGTGTTCCTGCAGGATATTTACAGGACAGATGATATGAAGCTCATTGTGCGCGCAAAGATAACGGGAGCCGCAACAAAGAACGGGAAACCGGTTTACCCGGGGGAAGTACTTAAAAAGCTTGGATTAGATTGAAATAAAAATGAAATAAAGAAATAAAATGAAACAAAAGGAATTGACAGCAAAATTATTGGGCATAATAACCTTTATGATTTTTATTATGTGCAACACCTACTCACAGTCTATTGAAGGTGACTGGTATGGGAAGGCCAATATTCAGGGAATAGAGCTCAGGCTCGCTGTTCATGTAAAGTCAGCCGATCAGGGTTATACTTCCACCTGGGATAGTCCTGACCAGGGAGCATTTGGAATACCCTCAACAACAACAATCTTCAGCTTTCCCGATTTTTCATTCACTCATGCAGGTGCCGGCTTTAAGTATTCCGGAAAAGTAAATGCCGGCTACACAGAGATAACTGGAAATCTTGAGCAGGGAGGACTAAAGCTCGACATAACTTTCGGGAGATCACCTATTGAAGCAGCTCCTAACAGCCCTGATGCCCTGAAGCAGAAATACGAAAAACAGGAAGTCTACATAACCATGCGCGATGGGGTAAAGTTGTTCACATCTATATATACTCCTAAAAACTCTTCCCTAAGTCATCCCATATTACTGAACAGGACACCATATAACATAGAATCCGGAGGAGCAGCAAATTTTAATTTCTTCATGCAGCTTTATTCAAGATATGTGGAAGAAGAATATATAATGGTTTATCAGGATGTCAGGGGAAAATACATGAGCGAAGGTGTTTATGAGGATATCCGTCCTGTAATCCCGGTAAAGAATAACAATAAGGACATTGATGAAACAACCGACACATGGGATACTGTTGACTGGCTTGTCAAAAATGTAAAGAATAACAATGGGAAAGTCGGCATATTCGGAATATCATATCCCGGATTCTATTCCACAATGGGAATTATTAATGCACATCCGGCTGTAAAGGCTGTTTCTCCTCAGGCGCCGGTTACCGCATGGTTTATAGGTGATGATTTTCACCATAACGGTGCATTCTTCCTCCAGGACTGCTTCAATTTTTATTACAGCAACGGCCAGCCCCACCGGAATCCTACAAGGCAGGGACATCCGTCATTCAGATATCCGGTTCCTGATAATTATGATTTCTTTTTGTCTCTTGGTGCAGTCAAAAATATTGCCCCCAAATACCTTGGCGACAGCATAAAATTCTGGAACGACGCATTTTCACATCCCGATTATGATGATTTCTGGAAGGCAAGGGATCCCCGCCAGTATCTTAAGAATGTGACTCCGGCTGTTATGACTGTGGGCGGCTGGTTCGATGCAGAGGACCTGTACGGAGCCCTTAACACTTACGAAGCAATTGAAAAGCAGAATTCTGCTGAAACAGCGAATTATCTTGTAATGGGTCCCTGGTCACACGGACAGTGGGCATTTGGGGAAGCTAAAAATCTTGGAAATATTTATTGGGGACTTGATGCAAATAAAAAATATGTACTCCAGGAGGAAAACTTCTTTAATTATTACCTGAAGGGGGCCGGTAACCCCGCACTTCCTGAAGCTTTAATATTTGTTACAGGGTCAAATGAATGGAGAGAATTTACAACCTGGCCTCCGAAAAACACTGTTGAAAAGAATCTTTATTTTCACTCAGGCGAAGCTGCATCATTCCAGTCTCCGGTGACCAAAACATCTTTTGATGAATATGTTTCTGACCCATCAAATCCAGTACCATATACCGAAGATGTCCATACCAACAGGACAGAAGCATATATGACTGACGATCAAAGATTTGCCTCCCGACGTCCTGACGTTATGGTATATCAGACAGATATCCTTACTGAAGACCTGACTCTGGCAGGGCCCCTAAATGCTGATCTCTTTGTCACAACGACAGGAACTGATGCTGATTTTGTGGTTAAACTGATTGACGTGTTTCCTCCCGATACAAAAGCTGATGATCCTGACCTGAAATATCCCCTGGGAGGTTATCAGATGCTTGTCCGCGGTGAGGTTTTCAGAGGTAAATACCGTAAAAGCTTCGAGAAGCCCGAACCATTTGTACCCGGACAGGTGACCGAGGTAAAATATGAGATCCCCGATGTTGCTCATACATTTAAGAAAGGCCACAGGATAATGATTCAGGTTCAGAATTCATGGTTCCCCCTTGTTGACAGGAATCCCCAGAAATTTGTAAATATCTACAAATGCTCCGACAGCGATTTTCAGAAGGCAACACAAAGAATATATCACGACGCCAAATATCCGTCTCATATTAAAGTCAGCATTCTTCAATAAGACAGAGAAAGCCGTGTGCATCATCTCAGGCAGCCTGAAAAGCTGATTGAGTGAAATAATCATGTTATGAAAATTATCTGGAAGTATCTCAAACCGTTCCGGGGATTGTTATTTCTAGCAATGGGGCTTGCGGCAATAGCACAGGTGCTTGAACTTATCGACCCAATTATATTCGGAAAAATCATCGATAATTTTGCAGTCAATACAGGTGGCCGCAGCGAACACGAGCTTATAAAAGGAGTCTTAAAATTGCTGGCCCTTGCTGTTGGTGGTTGCCCTTCTGGCCAGGCTGGCAAAGGCTTTTAATGAATATGTTACCCGCCTGGTTGTGCAGAAATTCGGACTTTCGGTTTTTGATGAAGGATTACGGCACACTCTTCGCCTTCCTTACCATGAATTTGAAGCAACCAGCAGCGGACAGGTACTCTCCCTCCTTCAGAAAGTGAGAAATGACAATGAGCGGTTCATAAGTTCGTTTATCTCAATAATATTCTCTACACTGGTAGGAATTGCATTCCTGATCTGGTATTCGGTTACAATGAACTGGGCAATGATCCCTGTGTTCCTGATCGGTGTTGTTGTACTTGGGGGACTGACCGGCCTTCTCAGCCAGAAGATCAAGACTATTCAGCGTGCTGTGGTGAAGGAAACAAATAAAATGAGCGGCACCATTACCGAGTCGTTAAGGAATATTGAACTCGTGAAAAGTCTGGGGCTGACATATCCGGAGATCAGGCGCCTGAAAACTTTTACGAAAAAGATCTTCGACCTTGAAATGAACAAGGTCAAAAGAATCCGGACACTAACGTTCATTCAGAGTTCAGTTTTGCTTATCCTCAAGGAATCAATCCTTTTTATCCTTTTATGGCTGATCTTCCGTAAAATGCTTTCTCCCGGTGAACTGATTTCAATGCAGTTCATCTCCACCCGGATAATTTTCCCGCTTCAGGATCTGGGGACCATAATTCTATCATATCGCGAAGCAGAAGCTTCCCTTCAGATATTCAACGATCTGATGCAAAAGAAACCGGAATACCGTCCCGAAGAACCTGTCGAAATCGGAGATATTGAAAGCCTCTTCTTTGACCAGGTAAGCTTTCGCTACAAAAATGCTGAAACCGATGCCATCGAAAACCTTTCATTCAGGGTGAAACGAGGTGAAACGATCGCTTTTGCAGGACCTTCGGGTTGCGGTAAGTCGACACTTGTAAAACTTCTGGTGGGATTGTATGCACCCACAAAGGGCACCATCTTTTATGATGATGTTCCGGCAAAGGATATCCGTTATAACCGGATGCGCAGGCAGCTTGGTTTTGTCACCCAGGAAACCCAGCTCTTTTCAGGCACTATACGGGAAAATATGCTGTTTGTAAAACCTGAAGCGACCGACAAAGAGATTTATGAATCACTAAGAAAATCTTCTGCAATTAAGCTGGTCGAAAGTTCGCCTCAGGGGCTGGATACACTTCTGGGTGAAGGAGGTAAAATGGTCTCAGGCGGTGAAAAACAAAGGCTTGCCATCGCCAGAGCTCTGTTGCGTAATCCAAGAATTCTTATCTTCGACGAGGCAACCTCTGCACTGGATTCCATTACGGAGGAAGAGATTACCAGAACACTCGGGAAATATCAGCAGGAAAACAGCAGATAATACTTATGATCGCCCACCGACTTTCTACAATTATGCATGCCGACAGGATCTATGTGCTTGAAAAGGGGAAGATAATTGAAGAGGGTACACACGATACGCTTGTTGATAAAAAAGGATTATATTATGCAATGTGGAGGCAGCAGATCGGGGAAAGAAATAGTGTTTCAAGTCAAAATTCAACAAAAAAACAGCATTAAAAATAAAATTTTGTTATTTTGTTTTTGTTAAGGAACCAACTGACTCAAAAAAACAGAATTATGGGAAAAAGGAATTTCACCAGAAGACAGTTCATGACCACTATTGCAGCAGGTGCCGGAACCGTGTTGATAGGAAATGCGATAAATGCAGTTCCTCCGGTCGGTATACCTGAGATGTTCGATCCGTTCCAGACTGTAACTCTTGGTAAAACCGGGATCAAAACCACGCTTCTGGGCATGGGAACAGGGTATAGCGGCTATAACCGTTCCTCAAACATCACCAGAGCCGGAGTTGCTGAGTCCGTTATCAGGGCCGCGTGGGACAAAGGTATCCGCTATTTTGACTGCGCCGACAGTTATGGAACCCATCCATTCACACAGGCTGCACTTAAAGGCATACCCAGGGAAAAATATGTACTTGGAACTAAAATGTGGGTGACTTCAGGAGGCATTCCGGAAAAGGAAAGACCTGATTCTGCAATTGTCGTTGACCGTTTCAGAAAAGAACTGAATACCGATTATATTGATCTTGTCCAGCTGCATTGCATGACAACCGGAGAATGGTCGGATGAGCAGAAGAGATATATGGACGGCCTTGAAAACCTGAAAGCAAAAAAGATTATCAGGGCACATGGCTTATCAGTGCACTCTTTCGATGCACTCAAAGTGGCTTCGGAGCATCCGTGGGTCGATGTGATCCATGTCAGGATAAATCCTTTTGGCGAAGCCATGGATCAGCGCGACCCGTCGCTTGTTGTTCCGGTTATTGAAAAATTCCATAAGTCCGGAAAAGGTGTGATCGGAATGAAGCTGATAGGCGGAGGCAAGCTTAAGGATGACCCTCAAAAGATTGAAGAATCGCTCAAATTTGTTCTGGGGCTTGGAACTGTTGATATGATAATCATCGGTTTTGAAAAGCCGGAGCAGATTGATAATTATATTGAACGTATTAGGAAGATTCAAAAAGGATAAGAGGTTTTAATTATTTGTAAACCACGCGTCGACAGCCGTGGCACCGTCCCTCAAAAGGAGGGAAAGGTTTGATTTACAATCCATAAACTTTCTCCTACTTGAAAGGAGGAGTCCCCCTGACGTTTAGAATCAGGGGGGAGGTGGTTGATTTTTAATATTTCAATTTATTCTATAATGTTTAAGAACCTCATTCCATTTTTTGCCATAACATTTATCCTTATTCCTCATTCCGTAATATCTCAGGTTGAGACCTCTGACCGCCATTCTGAAGCCGCGAGCTGAGCTAAAAAAGCTGGCTGGTGATTTCAGCTTCACTGAAGGACCAGCGCCCGACAAGGCAGGAAATGTCTACTTCACCGATCAGCCCAACGACAGGATAATGGTCTGGACCACCGAAGGCAGTTTGTCAACATTTATGCAGCCGTCGGGCCGTTCAAACGGCCTCTTTTTTGACAACAAGGGAAACCTGTGGTCGTGCGCTGACGAGAAAAACGAGCTCTGGTGCATCAAACCTGATAAAAAAGTTGAATCAATCCTGAATACGTTTAACGGTAAGCTTCTTAATGGTCCGAACGATCTCTGGGTTGCTCCTGACGGAAGCATTTTTTTTACCGATCCTTTTTACAAAAGAGCGTGGTGGAACCATTCCGAAATGCCCCAGGAAAAGCAGTGTGTTTATTTTCTTGGCCCCGATCATAAAACCCTGAAACGGGTTGAAGAGGAGTTGCTGCAACCTAACGGAATAGTTGGAACCCCCGATGGAAAAACTCTCTATGTTGCTGACATAAAAGGCAATAAAACCTGGTCATATTCGATAAATTCCGATGGCAGCCTGTCTGGTAAAAAGCTTTTTTGCGAAATGGGATCTGATGGTATGACAATCGACATGAATGGGAATATTTATCTGACAGGAAAAGGAGTCACCATATTTGATAAAGCTGGTAAAAAACTCGGGAATATTCCCGTGCCTGAAAACTGGACCGCCAATGTCTGTTTTGGAGGAAAAAACAGAAAATCGCTTTTTATAACAGCAAGCAAAGGTCTCTATATGATAGAGACACGGATTAAAGGAGCCTATTGATCCCCAAACTCCTTTATCTGATCAAAACTTTAACATCTTTTTGGTTTTCGTAAATTAAAATTATATAACATTGTAACCTTATTTGAAATATGACATCGAATTAAGTCGTAACAATTACATTTCAAAAACAGGCAGATATGGAAGGGACTCGCAGAGCAGATATAAGACCGGGAATTGATGTAATGGTTGAACTAACTGAAGACAAACGCTCAGGAAGACTTACGGGGGGCAAGGTAAAAGAAATACTCACCACGGCTCCGATGCATCCTCACGGAATTAAAGTGAAGCTTGAGAACGGTCTGGTTGGAAGAATAAAGCAGATAATCCAGTCAAACTGATCCGCAACTTTTTAAGTCATAACCCGTTTCCGGCGGGTTTTTCAATTGAAATCAAATCTGTTTTTTTATTTCTTCATATTTTTAAGCTAAATTTGGATTGTGTGGAGATCCAAATTCCATACATTAGCTAAGTTTCTAACTCAAATCCGTTTAAAATGAAGTACGAGGATTTCATAGTCACTACTTTAGGGAAAGGGAGTGTCATTTCCCCTCTTAAGACCTCCCAGCGGGAAGACAGTCCTGTATACAAATTTGTAAATGACAATGAGCGGATCCTTTATGAGGTTTCACTGGATGATTTTTACAGATATAAGCAGACAGGGGAGACTCCGATTTCATTTGAAAAGGCAGGTCCTAAGGAAACAATCTTTTTTGAGCCTGCGAAAACAAAGGTTGCAATAGTAACCTGCGGAGGATTATGCCCCGGGTTTAACAATGTCATACGCGCACTTGTCAATCAGCTCATTTACAGGTATGGCATCACTCGTATACTCGGAATACAATATGGATATGAAGGACTCATTCCGAAATATAACCATTCGGTGATTGAGCTTACTGCTACAATGGTTAGCGATATCTATCAGTCAGGCGGCACTATTCTCGGTACATCCAGGGGGAACCAGGATGTCGGTCAGATGGTAGACACTCTCGAAATCCTGAATATAAATGTCATTTTCTGTATTGGCGGAGATGGTACACTCAGGGGAGCCCATGCAATTTTCAAGGAGATTGAAAAGAGAAAACTAAAAATATCAGTGGCCGGCATTCCAAAAACAATTGACAACGACATTGATCTGATGCAGAAATCATTCGGTTTCGAAACTGCTTTCTCAATTGCAAACGATATAATCATGAATGCCCATAACGAAGCTCACGGGGCTTACAACGGTATTGCTCTTGTTAAGCTAATGGGTCGCGATTCGGGCTTCATCGCCGCCAGTGCCGCACTTGCAGTACAGGAAGTGAATTTTGTGCTAATCCCTGAAGTGCCATTTGATCTGTATGGTCCGAGGGGGTTTTTAAAGATCCTGAAAAAACGTCTTGAAGAGAGGCATCATGCCGTAATAGTTGTTGCAGAAGGGGCAGGACAGGAATTTTTTGAAAATGAAAACGCCGAACTCGATGCGTCCGGTAATGTCAAGCATAAAGATATCGGGATCTATCTTAAGGAGAAAATCAGGGAAGAGTTTAATGCAAAGGAATTCCCTCATTCAATAAAATATATCGACCCAAGCTACATTATCAGAAGTGCCCCTGCAAACGCAAATGACAGCAAATTCAGCAATCTCCTTGCCCAGAATGCGGTCCATGCTGCGCTGGCCGGTAAAACTGATTTCGTTGTGGGTTACTGGAATTACGAATTTACTCTGATTCCAACTTCCATGGCGGTGGCAAAAAGGAAAAAGATAGATGTTGAAGGTGAATTGTGGTGGAATGTTCTTGAAGCTACGGGCCAGCCTATAAGCATGAAAAATCATTAAAATGATCAGAAACATCATTTTTGACCTTGGAAATGTGCTTATAAGCTTTATCCCTTCTGAATATCTGAAGAAGAAAAACTATCCTTCAACGATAAGAAATATAATCCTTGCTGACATCTTTCAGAGTGAGGAATGGAAGAAACTCGACAATGGAGATATTACAGTTAATGAAGCTATCGATTCCATTGCCCTCAGATCTGCCCTTAATAGGGAGGAAATAGCCCTTGTTTTCAATTTCAGGGCTGATATCATGTTTCCCCTTGATGACAACGTCAGACTCCTTCCTGAGCTAAAAAAACAGGGTTTTGGAGTATATTACCTTTCCAACTTCCCCCTCGATACGTTTGAAGATGTGAGAAATGATTATTATTTTTTCAGACACTTTGATGGAGGCATCATATCCGCCGAGGTTAAACTTTCAAAACCCGATGCAAGAATATACAAATGTTTTCTTGAAAGATACACACTGAAAGCCGGAGAATGCCTATATATTGATGATATTGAGGAAAACGTCAGGGCAGCGGAATCAACCGGGATGGAGTGTCTCCTGACATATGGGTCTCCCAAAATCGCCGCACTGATCGGGGAAAAACTGAATATAAGGCTGGGGAATTAGACCCCTCTCCCGCTTAAGCGGGATCTCCCCCGGAGGGGGAGAAAAACACTAATCCTTTTGTCGTATTGTATTTTTTCCCCCTGGGGGGAATCAAAAGGGGGGATTTAATTTAACAGAATTTCCCTTAAGTATTCCGTACTCTCTGCCGGCACCAGAGATTTTATTCAATTCTCAGGGACTTAATCTACGTTTTTAACCCGCTTAAATAAGTGTTATATGAGACTTAAATATACTTTTTACAGAGCTTTGCTCCAAATGTGATTCAGCGCTGATTTTTATAGAATTTCCTTAAAATATCAGCCTTACTCCTGCCAACAAGTTTTTCGAGTTCCTCCGGGGATGTTTTTTTGATTTTTTCTGGCGATTCAAAAGTTTTCAGCAAAATCTCTTTTGTCTTTGGTCCGATACCTTTAATTTCATCCAGTTCCGATTTTGTCATTCCTGATGAACGTTTGTCACGATGAAAATTAATTCCGAACCTGTGAGCTTCATTTCTCATCTGCTGAATCAATTTCAGGCTATATGAATTTTTGTCAAGGTATATCGGGACAGAGTCTCCCGGGAAATATATTTCTTCCAGTTTTTTCGCTATTCCGATCATTGTCACATTTTCCCTTAATCCAAGCTTTTCAATGCTTTTCATTGCTGATGAAAGCTGTCCTTTTCCTCCGTCTATGATAATGAGTTGCGGAACCGTATTATTTTCTTCAATCATTCTTTTGTACCGCCTGTAAATAACCTCTTCCATCGAAGAAAAATCATCCGGACCGGTAACTGTTTTAATGTTGAAATGCCTGTAATCCCTTTTGCTTGGCTGTCCGTTGCGAAATACGACACAGGCGGCAACCGGATCTTTTCCCATTATATTTGAATTGTCAAAGCACTCTATATGAACAGGAATGACGGGCATATGAAGATCATTTTTTACTTTTTCAAGATTTTTACCTGTTCTTGAAACAGGCTTATGCTCAAGGAGTTTTTTCTTCTGTTCAAGCTTGTAATAGATCGCGTTCCTTTCAGCGAGCTCCAGAAGCTTGAGTTTTTCTCCTATCCTGGGTATTGTATATTTGATCTTATCCAGTTGAATATCAGGATGAAATGGTACAATAATTTCAGGGGAATCGCTTGAATAGCGTTCCCTTATTTCTGTGATGGCCGATCCAAGTAAAGACTCTTTTTCTTCATCAACCTTCGATCTTAATTCAAGCGTAAATGCCTGTACCACAGCACCTTCAACTACTTTAAGATAATTTACATAGCATCTCTCATTGTCCTGTGTAAACGCAAAGACATCGACATTCTTTATTGTATTGCTGACCACTACGGAGTGGCTTCTGAATCTGTTCAGTATTTCTATCTTTTCCTTCAGGAGCTGGGCCTCTTCGAACCGTAACTCCCTGGAAAATTCAGCCATTTTATCTTTCAGATGACTGGTAACTGTCAGGATATTTCCCTTGAGGATATCTTTTATCTGGCGTATTGTTTCGTCATATTCCGCAGAACTTTGATTGCCGATGCAGGGAGCCTTGCAGTTACCTATATGGTACTCCAGGCAGGGCCTGAACTTCCCTGCTGAAATATTCGCTTCAGTCAGGCTGAAGGTACAAGTCCTTAGTTTGTATAGCTGCCTTATCAGGGTTAGAAGAGTTTTTACCATCATCCTGATGTATATGGTCCGAAATACAGGGAGCCGTCTTTAATTACATTCCTTGTGCTAAAGACCCTTGGAAATGGTTCGTTCTTTATACAGATACGGGGGAATGTTTTATCATCTTTTAAAAGAATGTTATATCTGGGCTGGTGTTTTTTAATGAGGTTATTCTCAAGCAACAGTGCATCTGATTCATTTTCCACGACAATATGCCTGATATCGCCTGCTTTGTTAAGCATCACAGTTGTTTTGCCGGACTGATTCTTTGCAAAATAAGATGTTACTCTCTTCTTCAGATTCTTTGCCTTGCCGATGTATATTATTTTTCCGTATGAGTCAATAAACTGGTACACTCCAGGATTATCAGGGAGTGAGCAGAGAATTGATTGTATATCTTTAATATTTGACATCAAGGGACAAGATTCAGGGATCAAAGATAATATTAGTAAAGATTAAATGGACGATACAAGACAGTTGACCAACCCCCTTTTAATTCCCCCCAGCGGGCGGAAAAAATCCAATTCGACAAGAGGATTAGTATTTCTCTCCCCCCTTGGGGGAGATCCCGCTTTAGCGGGAGAGGGGGTGTATAAAGTTAAACTAAATATACCTGTAGACCAAGGGGGAGGTCAATCCTTAAACAACGATACATGCCTGAATTCCCTGCCGTCAAACAATCCACAATCGCTTAATTTTAATTCCGGGATAACAAGCAATGCCATAAATGACAGTGTCATGAACGGTGCTGACATTTGCGAACCGTATGATTTTACAAGATCAGATAATTTTTCATACGCAGAAGCAATTTTATTTACTGGTTCATCCGACATTATTCCCGCCACCGGAAGCGGTAAGGAACTGATCTCGTTTCCATTTGCAACTGCCAGTCCGCCTTTCATTCTTACAACCTCATTTACAGCTGAAACAATATCTGAATCATTGGTGCCTGCACAGATAATATTATGGCTGTCGTGGGCAACCGAACTGGCAAAAGCACCTGATTTCAACCCGAATCCTTTTATAAATCCAACAGCCGGCGGCATATCCCTGTAGCGATCCTTCACTACAATTTTCAGGATATCTGACCTTAGATCAGATTCAAGAATTTCTCCCCTGTTAACCTCAGCGATTATCTCCCTGGTTATCAGATCGCCGTCAAAGGCTCCAATAACCCTTAATTTTCTCCCCCCTGCAGAAATCTTAATATTCTCAGACTTAATTTCCGTGCAGTTGAAATTGTTTGCCGGACCGCTTTTTTCATAAGTGAAAAGTACTTTATTTTCTTTATAGACTTTTTCTCCGTTTATCCATGTTTCAAGAACTTTCATACTCCTGAAATCATCAACAATGATAAAGTCAGCCGGCTGACCGGGTTGAAGCATTCCTGTGTTCAGACCATAGTGCAGGGCCGGATTAATTGTACAGCTTCTGATCACATCAAACAAATCATAACCTTCAGTTACAAGTCTGGCAACTAATTTATCAATGTGCCCTTTTAAAAGCATTTCCGGGTGCAGATCATCACTGCAGAGCATAATCTTATCGGGATCTGTTCTGAAAAGGGGCTTTAGAGCATCAAGGTTTTTTGCAGCACTTCCTTCCCTGATAAGGATTTTCATTCCAAAAGCAATTTTTTCTCTGGCTTCTTTCAGTGTGGTGCATTCATGATCAGTTGTTATTCCCGCTGAAACATATTTTCTTAATTGATCGCCATTTAATCCGGGAGCATGTCCATCGATCGGCTTGTTCAATTTGTGAGCGATTTCGATTTTTTTCCAGACTTCAGTATCATTATATATGACTCCGGGAAAATTCATCATTTCAGCAAGATATTTTATTTCGTCAAGCTCCAGGAGATGTTTGATCTCGTCAGAGCCAATTGTCGCTCCTGATGACTCAAAAGATGTAGCCGGCACGCACGAAGGAGCTCCGAAGAAGAACTTCAGAGGCACCCTGGCGGCATCATTTATCATATACTTATGCCAGGTATTCCAAGTACATTAGCTATCTCATGAGGGTCAGAAACAACTGCTATTGTTCCACGTGAAACAGCCGCCAATGCAAATGATCCTGGTGTTACCATCGAGCTTTCGATGTGAATGTGGGCATCGGTAAGGCCTGGGAGAATATACCTGTCAGGGGCAGATAGCTATTCTGACGATTCGACTTATAAGCCCGTTGCTGACAGTAATCTCTGCAGGATAAATCTGACGTTCATGTATATCAATTAACTGACCTGATATTTTCATTGTATGCTTTGTTTTTGGGGTATAGGATTGCTTCGTCGCTAGGCTTCTCGCAATGACCCTTTATTTTAGTTTGTTTCGAATTATGGGATTAAAGAACCTGTTTTTGCACCACCGTCATTGCGATTAATCAACCTTAAGTCCACCGTCATTGCGATCCGCCGTCAGGCGGAGAAGCAATCCTCTTCCTTTATTACCAATCATCCAGATTTCACCTGCGAGCCGCCATCTGGGGAGAATCAATCCTTAATTTGTTCCACGTGGAACGGTTATCTTCCCAGGTACATTAAGAGTATGTTGACATCCGATGGAGAAACTCCGCTTATCCTTCCGGCCTGACCAATGTTCGCCGGTCTTATTTTCGCAAGCTTCTGCCTTGCTTCCGTTGATATTGATAATAATTCAGCGTAATTAAGGTCATCAGGAATTTTTACTTTATCAAGCCTTTGAATTTTTTCTGCAACTATCTTTTCCCGCTGGATATATCCTTCATATTTTATTCTGATTTCAGCCGATTCAATTACATCATCTTTCATTCCGCTCTCTCCTGTTTCAATTATCTCAATGGCACCAATCTCACTCAACATATCTTTAAGATTTATCTGAGGACGCAAAGCAATCGAAATTGCTTTTACCTTTTGCTTTACCTTACTTGTTCCTGCTTTATCCAGTAATCTGTTAATGCTCTCTGGTTCTAAACTTGTTTCTTCCAGAAACGAAATTAGTTTTTCGACCAGCTTTTCCTTTTGTTCCATTCTGTCAACTCTTTCTTTTTCCGCCAGTCCGATTTCAAATCCCTTTTTTGTTAATCTTTCATCGGCATTATCCTGTCTTAGCAGAATTCTGTATTCTGCCCTTGCAGTAAACATCCTGTAGGGTTCATCTATACCTTTCGTTACAAGATCATCGATTAAGACTCCAATATATGACTCGTCTCTTCCAAGAACAAATTCTTTATTTTCCTTTATCTTTAATACAGCATTGATCCCTGCCATCAATCCTTGTGCCCCAGCTTCCTCATATCCTGTCGTCCCGTTTATCTGTCCGGCAAAATACAGACCCTTTATTTTTTTTGTTTCCAGAGTATGCTTAAGTTGTGTCGGCTGGAAGAAATCATATTCAATTGCATAACCCGGTCTGAAGATCTCTGCTTTTTCCAGCCCATTAACTTTTCTTAATGCTTTCAATTGAATTTCTAAAGGGAGACTGCTTGAAAATCCATTAATGTAGTATTCTGTTGTCTCTCTTCCTTCCGGTTCAAGAAAAAGCTGATGAGATTCCCTTTCCTTAAATGTGACTATTTTATCTTCAATACTTGGACAATATCGTGGTCCTCTTCCCTTTATTCTTCCAGTAAAAAGCGGGCTGTATTCCAATCCTTTTCTCAGCTCCTCATGAACCTCATCATTTGTGTGAGTTATAAAACAACTCATCTGCCCTCCTGTTTGCTTTTCCCTGTTAAGAAATGAAAAGGTTCTTCCCTCCTCATCCCCTTTTTGTTCGATCATCATCGAGAAATCTATTGATCTTCCATCAATTCTGGCACTAGTTCCGGTCTTTAGTCGTTCTACTGTAAAACCAAGTTCTTTCAGCTGCTCGCTAAGTCCGGTCGATGATTCATCGCCCGACCTTCCCCCTTTTATATTTTTAAACCCCACATGCATCAATCCATTCAGAAATGTTCCATTAGTAAGTATAACCGCCTTGCTATAAAACTTTGTACCAAAGCTTGTTTCCACTCCAATCGCCCTATTTTCCTCGGTCAGAATCCTCTTTGCCTGTTCCTGCCATATTTGTAGATTATCAGTTTTCTCAAGCACTTTTCTCCATTCAATACTAAATCTTTGCCTGTCACATTGGGCACGGGGACTCCACATTGCCGGACCCTTTGACCGTTCAGCATTCTGAATTGAATCATACTTCTGTCAGTTACTATGCCGCTCATCCCTCCCAATGCATCTATTTCCCTGATTATCTGACCTTTCGCTATACCGCCCATTGCCGGATTACATGACATCTGTGCAAGCTTGGTCATGTCCATTGTTATTAACAGGGTTCTGGCACCCATTTTTGCAGCAGCATGAGCTGCTTCACAACCTGCATGGCCGCCTCCAACAACAATAATATCATAATTGAAGCTCATTTCAGTATCATTTCTAATTCCTTCAATTTTTTCTCCTGCCTGCTGAACATCTTTTTCTTCTCCTCTTTCCTTTTATCTCTGTATCCACATAAATGAAGAAGACCATGAATCATAACTCTAAGTAATTCTTCCTTAATTCCTGATTTAAATCTCTGTGCATTTCTCCTGATTGTATCAATGCTCATGTATATTTCCCCATTCACTGACCCATCTGCAGAATAATCAAAAGCAATAACATCGGTATAGTAATCGTGCCTCAGGAATTGCCTGTTTATTTCCACAAGCGTCTTATCATCTGTCAGAATAAAAACAAGGTCACCCGGCTTTTTGTTCTCATCCGTGATGACCTTCTCAAGAAATCTTTTAATTTCCGTTGCCTTATGAATCCTGTACTTTATCTTATCATAATGAATCTTGATGCTCAATCAGATACCTCCTTAAAGCTCATTGTCACACTATTTCCTTTTTCATTGAATTTAATTGAGTCAGAAAGCTTGGTCATCAGGAAAACCCCTCTTCCGCTAAGCTCCTCGATATTCTCCGGCAATGTAGGATCTGGAATTCCTTTTGGATTAAATCCTTCACCTTCGTCAGTGACTGTAATTCTCAGTTCATCTTTTTCATATTCAATCTCGACGTCAACAAGTTTTTGAGGGTTATCCTTATTTCCGTGTTTTATTGCATTATTAACTGCTTCCAGGGCAGCAACAAGGATTTTTCCATAATTATCCTGATTTATTCCGATCGATCCCGTCATTTCATCTATCGCATTCTCAATAATCCTAAGGTTGCTTAGCCTGGATTCTACTTTCAATCTTTTGTACATTTTAGCCATTCCGCTGCAATTTTCTATTTCACCTGCAAAAGTTATGCAATTTCTAATTTTTTTTCGATATCCACAATTCCGGATCCAATTTAACCTTATCCTCAAAGACCATAAACTTCAGTACAGCCTTATCCCCATTCTCAGAATCACTGAAAACCTTACCAATCTCCTGCTTTGTTACAACCTTATCTCCCTTTTTTACTTTAACATTTACTATATTCAGATAAACTGTAAAATATTTGCCATGACTTATCATTATTGCCATATTTTCACCCCGTATTGAAAACACTTGTTTCACTTCACCTCTGAAAACACTCCTTACAGGTGTTGATCCGGAACTTGTTATTTCAATATCTATATTATCTTCAGTTACATATTTTAGTACAGCGTGCTTTTGAACTCCATAATGGCTTGTGATAACACCTCTCTCTACAGGCCATGGTAATCGTCCTTTATTTTCATAAAAATCATTGCTGATCAGTTTCTGCTCCGGCGTAAGATCTGTGGTTACATTTTTCTTTCTTTCCTCATCAACAATTCTGTTGATCTCCCGTTCAATCCTTTTGGCGATCCTCTTCTTTTCATCAAGATCTCTCTGGAGCTGTGCTTCTTTTGTGCTTAGCGACTTAACAATAGACTGCTTTCTGTTTTGCTCCCCCTGAAGAAGATATTTCTGTTGTTCTTCCTTTGTTTTCAATTCGGATATTCTTGAAAGATCCCCTTCCATCTTCTTCTTTGAAACTTCAATTTCGCTCTTTAATTCCAGAATTATTTCTGATTCCTGCCGTCTGAATTTTGTTATCTGCTGCAGATATTTCATTCTTTTATACCCCTGATTGAAATCCTTCGCTGACAGGATATAGCCTAATTCCGAATTACCCTTAGATGATCTGAATGAACTTAATACGGTTTTTTCATAATCTTGTTTTAAAACCTTCAGATCTCCTTCCATCATATTTATAGCCAGATTGTTAAGATCGATCCTTCCACTCAGCAGTAAAATCTCATCCTGAAGCCCCTTTACCATCGATTCTCTCAGATTTAGCTTTTTTCCGATAATTTTCAATTCACTCAGACTTGCCTTTTTTTCCTTTTCTGTTTCCTTTAGTAAATTGTCAACATACGAAATCTCTTCCAGCGTTTTATTTCTTTGCTCTTCAAGTTCTTTCTTTGTCTGGCATACAGCAGCTGAAAGTGTAGCTTAAAATCAAAAGAGTACATATGTAAATTCTTTTCATCTGATCTTTATCACCTTATATCCTTGTCCTGAAACAGATCCTATCCTTCCTGTCCACGGACTCTCAATCTTCTTTATTTCCATTATTATTCCAACCGACTTAAGATCATCATTAATTTCAATCATTCCGGGATATACTATCTTTCCTTCATTCCTGATGTCTCTTAAATCTATTGTTATATTTCCTGAATTGATGTCGCCCTCAAAATAGGTCTGCTTTAGCTTTTTTCTCTGGCAGTCAATAACATACAGGACTCTCCTTCCATGAATATCATACTCTTTCCTATATTCTCCTTTCACACATTCCAGTAAAAGATCCCTGTCTTTCTCCTCAACCACCATATCACCAATAACAGTGAATAAAAAAGATGGATCTATCCCATATTTTTTTGCCAGTGCTTCCGGCTTTCCAATAAGTAATTTTTTATTGAACCGGTCCTTTATAATCAGTGTGTCCCTTGTAATAAATGCTCTTCCTGCTTCAATTCCTGTCCTTGATCTTACAGTTATCATCATTGAGTCAGGCCTTCTGAATTTAATATCCGCTATAACCCTCACCGAAATGTTATCCTGGATAACATTAATTTCAGCCTTTTGTATATTGAAGTCATTATTTGACAGGTTATTCCGCAAAACTGATTCCAGACTGTTTCCTGCAATGCCGGAATTGCCGGTTCCACTATCTCTGCCTCCCGCTCTCCTGGTTGGGGAACAGCCTGATATTATTACAGAAATAATAAAGAATATGTACGCTATTTTTTGCAATTTTCAACTTCCTTTCTTAGGTTGGTTTTTGTTCCATCGAGCATTATTGCCGCCTCCCAGTTTTTTACAGCCTCATCGCATTTGCCCATCTTCCTGAGAATATAACCATAATGCTCGTAGTACTCCGCATCTCCTTTTTTATCTTTATCAATGATCTTTTCCATTATTTTTGCGGCTGCTCTTGCTTTGCCTCTTTTATACAGGACCCAGGCGTAAGTATCGAGATAAGTATCATTTGTTTTGTCTTTTTCAATTACTGTCCTGGCCATTTTTTCGGCTTCTTTCAGCTGCATATCCTGTTCCGCCAGGTAGTAGGCATAATTATTCATTACAGTCAGGTCGCTGTTATCCATCTTCAGGGCTTCATCATAAGCCTTAAATGCTTCATTATAATTCTTCATCCTGTAATTAACATCGGCCCGCATCGTAAGAACCTGAAGCTTTAGTTGCTTGTTGTCGCCAGCCAGTATATCAGCTTTGCGAAGCTCTTCAAGAGCAATATCATATTTTTCGTTTTCCATTGCTCCGGTTGCATAGAGCATTTTTGCAATTATCGACCGGTTAAATTTCGTCGAGACGATTTCTCCACTCTTCTGAAGTTTTTCAAAATCCTTGAGATCATAATAAACAAGGAGGAGTTTTTCCCATGCATAATAATTCTCTGGATTCAGCTTTATTATCTCTTCAAGGCGGGAGGCTGTTTCAATAAGCTTGCCCTCTTTCTGCAGGAGTTCAGGTCTCAGAAGCATTACAAGATCATCATCTTTATAGGCAGCCTCAAGGACCATCACTGCGAGTTCCATTTTTCTCCCGAAATCCTTTATAATGTCATTATTATCTATTAGTTCAGCTGTAAGTGAAATCTTTTCTTCCTTTGTAATGTTATTGTTTATTAAAACTGTGTTGAGAAGATCAAACAATTCATCATAACTTTTTTCCGATAACAAAAACTCACAGAGCGATAATTGTATTGCGGGGTTGTCGGGATTCCGCTTTATCAACTGGTTGTAAACTTCCCTGGCCATTTCAGGTTTGCCTTCGTGCCGGTAAATTGCAGCGAGGTAGCCATTAAAAGCAATATTATCCCTATCCAGTGCAATAAGCTGTTTAACCTTTTCATTGGCTTCCCTGAATTTTCCCTCAGCTATCAGGTTATCAACAAGCGAAAGCGTTGTATTTTCGTTGACGCCGTATTTTTCATCGAGCCTGTTCAGAAGGTTGCGTGCCTTGTCATAATTCCTGTTTTGTGAATACAATTTTGCCAGGTAAACCTGCAGATCTTCTTTTTCAGGGTAAGCTTTAACCGACCTTTCATAACATATTATTGCACTGTCGAGGTTGTTTTGCTGATGATAGATACTGGCCAGAAGCATATTATACCAAAGATTACCAGGTTGCATCTCGCTGGCTTTCCTGACGTATTTTTTTCCGCTGGGAATGTCGCCGTTTGTAAGCACAATCTGTGCCATCTGGTAGTATGTGGCATCGCTTTCAGGATTAAGAACCAGACATTGTTCAAAATATTTAAGGGCCTCGCCAAGATTTCCCATAAGCTTCATCCTTATAGCATCAACATACAGGTAATTAAAAGCTGAAACGTCATATTCCCTTCCTGCTTTCAATCCCGGGATCAGTTTTTTACTGCATGATTGCTGAAACAATGCAGTAGTAACCATTAATAATAATATTATTGCTTTCTTCATCTCCTTTTCCTGCTGAGGAATACGCTCAGAAGCCTGTCCTTATACTGAGCATAGCCGATAAAAATAAGAATTAAAACTGTATTAATCACAAGTTCTGCAGCAAGCCCCGGATATTTAAAGAACCTGCCGAACGAAACCATAAGTATTGCAATAATAAAATATGGGATATATTGTTTCATGTCATAATTAACCTTGTACCGTGTTTCCGCAAACATAAATGATAAAATAATCATTGTACCATACGATGCAACATGTGCCCAGGCTGAAGCCATGTAACCGTAAACAGGGATGAAAATCACATTTATAAGTATGGTAATCACTGCACCAATCAGAGTAATATAAATTCCAAATCTTGTCAGATCGTTAAGCTTGTACCAGATACTGTGGTTAATGTAAATACCATAAAAGAGATATCCCATCGCCACAATGGGAACCACGGTTATTGCTCCCCTCATGTCTTTGTCTATGATCAGCTGAAAGCCTGATATATATAAATTAATTGCCAGGTAAACCAATAACATTATAATGATGAAATATTTCATTACAAATGCATAGGTTTCCCTTGCATTTTCATATTTGGCCCTTTCAAAGAAGAAAGGTTCTGCCGCAAACCTGAACATCTGAATAAACAATGCCATAAGAACTGCAATCTTATAACCAGCACCATATTCGCCTACTGTCGCTAGTCCCGTTTCCTCACCGGTCATTCTTCTGAGAATTACCTTGTCAAGAGTATCATTTATTGATCCGCTGAGGCCTGTAATAAGGAGAGGGAAAGAATAATTCATCAACCTCGTCCATATAACTCTGTTAAAAACAGGTTTCTTAATGATTATAAAAGGCAAAAGCATTAAAAGAGTTGATACACTGCCGATAAGGTTGGCCAAAAAGACATATCCCACACCATATCCCGGGTCATACACCTGTCTGAACCAGCCATGGCTTTTTTCATATAATCCGGGAGCGATTACAAGCAGGAAAAGGACTGCAAGTAAAGTAATGACAACATTGGCAATCTTGATCGCACTGAAAAGGATTGGCCTGCTTTCCCGTCTTAGCCGGGCAAACGGTATAGCCGAAAATGCATCTATCGAAACAATTGCAGCAAACATCCGTATATAGTCATGATTATTCTCGTATTTGAGTGCGGCCGATACAGGGGCGATGAAAATATTTACAAGAATTAAAAAAAGAGATGAAGTTATAAGAAGGCTCAGAAGAGTGGTGCTGTAAACTTTTTCATAATCTTCCCTGTTCTGCGAAAATCTGAAAAAGCCGGTTTCCATTCCATAGGTAAGAATTATCAGAAGAAGGACCATCCAGGCATAGAGTTCAGTAATTACTCCGTATTGAGTTGCTGTGAATATCCTTGTATAAAAGAAAGTTACGATACCATAGTTCAGGAATCTTGGAACAACAGTACCAAAACCATATATAGCCGTTTGCTTTGCTAACGTTCTGACTTCGTTCACTTTATGAAATTTTATCCGGAATAATCCGAATGATTTCCTTTTCCTCTGTCCATTTCTTTCATGATCGGGCAAAGTTAAATATCTTTGCCGTCAGATTTGCAGAACGTTATTAACCAAATTTTATTTTCATGAACACAGCTGCCCGACATTTTTTAGCTCTCCCGATCATTCTGCTGCTCATCTCATGCAATGCTCCCGGGGACAATAAAGATACAATTGTCCTGATTAAAACAACATCGGGTGATATTAAAGTAAAACTCTATGATAATACTCCCCTTCACAGGGACAATTTTATAAAGCTTGTAAATATGGGTTTTTATGAAGGAATTTCATTTCACCGCGTTATAAAGGATTTCATGATACAGGCCGGAGATCCGTCAACCAGGTCAGGACTTACAAAAGAGCAGCTTGATACGCTTGATAAGTATACGATTCCGGCTGAATTCCGCAGGGAGTATTTCCATAAAAAGGGAGCTCTGGCTGCAGCACGGGAAGGAAATGATGTAAATCCTGAAATGCGTTCATCAGGTACTCAGTTTTACATTGTGCAAGGTAAAAAACAGACTGAGGCCGATTTAAAAGCAATCGAAGAGAGGATCAACAGCAATACAAAACAGGCTCTTTTCAGCAGGCTTATAAAAGAGACTTCCGACAGTGCCCGTTTGTCAGGCAAACCTCTTCAGGACAGCGAAATACAGGAGATTGCATCAATGAAAATGTTTGAATACCTTACCACTAAAGGCGAGTTCAAATTCTCACCGGAACAGATAAGTTCATACGTGAATTCAGGAGGTGTGCCACGACTTGACGGCACTTATACCGTATTCGGTGAAGTAATTGAAGGAACTGAGGTTGTCGACAAAATTGCTGGAACCCAGACCAACACCGCTGACAGGCCTTTAAATGATATTAAAATTGTTAAAATGAAACTGGTCAGCAAATAACGCAAGCTGATCTTAACCTCGACCGAAATGATTGATAAAATTCAAACCCTGCTTGAGGAGATCTCTTCAATTAAAGTGAATTCCCTTCCGGACCTTGAGTCTTTCCGCCTTAAGTATCTGAGTAAGAAAGGCCTTATAACGGAACTTTTTGAAGAGTTCAGAGGAATTTCAGCAGATCTTAAGAGAGAAGTCGGCCAGAAGCTTAATGAACTGAAACAGAAAGCCCAGGAAAGGTATAATTCCTTAAAACAGGAGCTTGAATCAAAAGAAGACTCAGCCGGTGAAAATGACCTTAGCAGACCTGCGTTTCCATATCCTTCAGGATCGCGCCATCCGATTTCAATTGTAAGAAAGGAAATTATTGATATTTTTTCAAGGATTGGCTTCACGGTATCGGAGGGACCTGAAATTGAGGATGACAATCATGTATTTACCAAGCTGAATTTTGCTCCCGAACATCCTGCCAGGGATATGCAGGATACATTTTACATATTCAGGAATTCGGATGAAGATTCAAATCCTGATGACATACTGCTCCGGACGCATACCTCCTCGGTTCAGGTAAGGGTAATGCAGAATCAGAAACCTCCTATCCGTACAATATCTCCCGGAAGGGTCTTCAGGAATGAAGCTATTTCGGCAAGGGCTCATTGTATTTTTCATCAGATTGAAGGACTGTATATTGATGAAAATGTATCTTTCGCCGACCTGAAGCAAACCCTGCTGTTCTTTGCCAGGGAGCTTTACGGAAAGGAGACCCGGATTCGGTTGCGTCCGTCCTATTTCCCATTCACAGAACCATCGGCTGAAATGGATGTAAGCTGTGCAATCTGCGGAGGAAAAGGCTGCAATGTATGCAAGTATACCGGATGGCTGGAGGTTCTTGGATGCGGCATGGTCCATCCGAACGTGCTTGAAGCCTGCAATATTGATAGTAAAAAATACACAGGATTTGCCTTCGGAATGGGAATCGAGAGAGCCGCTATGCTTAAATACCATGTCAATGACCTGCGTCTTTATTTTGAAAATGACCTTAGATTTCTTGATCAGTTTAAAACAGCTTTTTAGGCAGGTTTGAACATAAAACTGAGGGTATTGTTATTGTTTTAAATTTACAGGGACGAATGAGACAGCATGAAATAAATGTTCCATTGTGTGATAAATGCGCTCTTGAAACCGGTTCGATCTTCAAGCACCTGACTGCTGAAGAGGTTGAGATGATCAATTTCGAAAAGGATTTCAGGCAATACCGGAGGGGTGATGTTCTTTACCAGGAAGGAAACCGTATAAGCGGATTTTATTGTATTCACAGCGGAATCATCAAAGTTTTCAAAACCGGTTTTGACGGAAAAGAACAGATTATCAGGTTTGCGAAGGCGGGTGAAATTATTGCCTACCGGAGTGTCCTTAGCAATGAAGCAGCATGTACATCTGCCAAAGTAATAGAGGATTGCCAGGTTTGTTTTATCCCTTCCGAGATTCTGATTTCATTCATTAAAACAAATCCTTCATACGCCCTGGAACTACTGAAACTTGCCTGTCATGAGCTGGGAGAAGCAAATTCATTTATAACCGACATAGCTCAGAAAACAGTGAGGGAAAGACTCGCTGAAATACTTCTTCTTCTTGTAAATGATTTCGGCCTCGATGAACAAAACTATCTTAAAATTTCCCTGACCCGCGAGGAGCTGGCTAATATTGTCGGAACGGCTACCGAGTCCGTAATAAGATTATTGTCAGAATTCAAGACCGACAAGCTTGTCGAGCTTAACGGAAGAAAAATTAGGATCATAAATAAAAAAGGGCTTGAGAAGATAAGTAATGTGCTGACAAGGATTTAGAGAACTTCTGATTGAAGCTTTAATGGTATCAGAACAACGTTCCGTTCTGGTCGGGCCGGAATTGCTTACCCAGATGCCTGTATGCGTGTTCTGTGGCTTCCCGTCCGCGCGGAGTTCGTTTCAGGTAACCCTCCTTTATAAGGAAAGGTTCATATACCTCCTCTATGGTTCCGCTTTCTTCCCCCACCGCTGTCGATATCGTATTTAAACCCACCGGCCCTCCTCCAAATTTATCAATAATTGTCAGGAGTATCCTGTTATCCATCTCATCAAGACCATGCTGATCGATATTCAGGGCTTTAAGCCCGTAACGGGTTATTTCCATATCGATCTTCCCGGAACCTCTTACCTGTGCAAAATCCCTGATCCTTCTGAGAAGGGCATTGGCAATTCTGGGAGTTCCCCGGCTTCGTTTCGCTATTTCGACAGCAGCATCATTATTGATTTTTACATTGAGTATGGCGGCTGATCTTTTTACGATTCCTGTCAGAACATCATGATCATAATATTCAAGGTGAAAGGTAATGCCAAATCGTGCCCTGAGCGGACTTGTGAGAAGTCCTGAGCGGGTTGTTGCACCGATGAGGGTGAATTTATTAAGGGTAAGCTGTACCGATCGTGCACTGGGACCTTTGTCGAGCATTATATCTATCTGGAAGTCTTCCATTGCAGAATACAGATACTCTTCAACAACCGGGCTGAGCCTGTGAATCTCATCAATAAAGAGGACATCCCCTTCCTGAAGGTTGGTAAGCAATCCGGCAAGATCTCCTGGCTTGTCAAGTACAGGGCCGGAAGTGACTCTAAGATTGACTTTGAGCTCGTTGGATATAATTGCTGCAAGAGTTGTTTTTCCAAGTCCTGGGGGCCCGTGAAGCAGTACATGATCGAGAGATTCGCCTCTTTGCCTGGCAGCTGTAACAAAAACTACAAGATTCTCTATAATCTGCTTCTGACCTTTGAAGTCATCAAGAGTAACCGGACGGAGTTGTTTTTCAAATTCCGGATCACTTTCTGTAATATGTTCTTTTCTTATATCGAACTCTTCATCCATATACACACCTTCTGCTCAAAGATACTACTTAACGGTTACCGGGTGCCAGGTACCAGGTGCTGGTTAATTAAACAACCAGCATCAAGTAACCAGGAACAAGCAACTTTTTTCATTTTATTAGTTTCACTTTACTTTCGGGAAGGTTTATTTTAACACCATTAATGCTGACTTCAACATCATCCTTGTATGTAATGGTCAAAACAGGAACACCCTCACCGTCGTATTTCTTCCATGTTTTCTGTCTTATTCCCATCCGGTAGAACTGTTCCTCCCTCGGTCTCCCGTTCTCATAATAGTAAGTCAGCTGGCCATCGGGATTGCCCTGGACATAATTACCCTTGAACAATATTTTTCCGTCAGGGTAATACGATTTCCACAATCCGTCGCGTAAACCGACTATATATTTCCCTTCTTCGGAATTGTCGCCTGACTTATATTTCCATGCACCATTTTTCTCACCGTCGGTATATACTCCCTGAGCAATAATTTCACCTGTTGGCGAATATTCGGTATATGTTCCGTCGCGCTGTCCCTGGAAGTACTCTTCTTCCCTGAGCAGGGCTCCGTTTTCATAGTACCATTTCCACAGACCATCGGGCCGTCCGTTATTATACGATCCGGTCTGTTCCATTTTACCTTCATTATTATAGAATTTCCAGACACCTGAGCGCCTGCTGTCTGTATATTGTCCTTCGGCAAGTGTTTTACCATCAGGATAAAGATCTTTCCATTTTCCGTTCGATTTTCCGCCATCGTCAACGATGCCTTCAGAAACAAGAAGGCCGTTATCATTATAAAGAAAAGCGTTTTTTACTTTCCCGTCAGGTCCGTATTCCCTGTGTACACCAACAGGAATTTTATTCCTGAATGGTCCGCTGTAGATCAGCTTATTATTCTGGTCATATCTGTTTTCAATCTCAATATCAGGCTGATCTTCAACTTCTGATTTTACAATCGAACCGCTGTCGTACAGCATTGTAAGAGTAAGTACACCCCTGGAATCATATTCCTTGAAATAGCCGTGAAGCTGATCATCCCTGTAGTTTTTCTCTGATTTTACTCCTCCGTTAGGATAGAAGTCCTTCCAGACTCCCTGCTTCAGGCCTTTGCTGTCGGACCTGTTAATTCTTTCCCTGCTTATCAGGAAGTCGTTGTTATATTCAAGTAATGTGACAACTATCCCGTTCTTGTCAAGTTCCTTCGATAGTCCTTCCTTTTTCCCGTTATTATACGGGATAGTCTGCTGAATTTTACCATTGGGGAAGTAGAAATATGCTGTCCCCTCTTTTTTGTCACCGGCATAAAGCTCTTTTGAAAATATATAAAGACCTTCAAACGGATCTTTTTTGTATTTATATGAGTATCCGTTCCTTTTACCGAAGAGGTAGTTAATTTTTTCAATGCTGTCTCCGGTCTGGTCAAAGAATACCCAAACACTGTCGAGCTGGAAACCTGAATATTTCCCCTCTGACTTTTTAATGCCAGTCACATAATAGCTTTTCCAGAATCCTTCGGGCTTGCCGTTTTTGAAAAGACCCTCGCTCGAAACTGTTCCGTTAGGATATTTAAATACCTGATAACCATCCTGAGGTGTTTGTCCGGAAACAAAAAGTCCTGTTAATAAAATAACAATAGTTAATAATTCTCTTTTCATTTTTACAGGCCGAGTATTTCAGATATTTCCATCATCCTTATAATTGGCTTGCGTGCTTTCATAAGCAGGTCACGATCGATAATTATCTCAGGCTTTTCATCCCGCAGGCATTTAAAGATTTTTTCCATGGTTATCAGTTTCATAAAACTGCACTCACTGCAACCACATGTAGAGTCTCTCGGAGGAGCCGGTATGAAAATCTTTAATGGATTTGCTTTCTTCATCTGATGTATTATTCCTGGTTCAGTACCGACAATATAAACGGCAGCAGCATCTTTTTTTGTAAATTGAAGCAGGGAAGATGTTGAGCCTATAAAATCAGCAACCATCCTCACCGGAAGTTCACATTCGGGATGAACAATTATTTTTGCTTCAGGGTTTTCTGTTTTAAGTCTGATAATAGCTTCAAGTGAAAACTCCTCATGTACATGACATGTGCCGTTCCAGATAACAATATCTCTGCCTGTCTTATTCAGAATATAGTTTCCCAGATTCCTGTCGGGTCCGAAAAGTATCTTTTCCCCTGGAGGGAGGGATTCTATTATCTGAACTGCATTTGAAGATGTACAGATAATATCCGAGAGAGCCTTTACACCGATATTGGTATTTACATATGTTACAACGGTCCTCCCGGGATTATCTTTAATAAATTTACTGAAATCTTCTTCCTTACAGGAATCAGCAAGTGAACATCCGGCATTCATATCAGGAATGAACACTCTTTTTTCGGGAGAAAGTATTTTTGCTGTTTCAGCCATGAACCTGACTCCGGCAAAAAGAATAATATCCGCATCATTTGATGCAGCTTTCTGTGAAAGAGCAAGACTGTCGCCAACAAAATCAGCAATATCCTGTATATCGCCAGTCTGGTAATAATGTGCAAGGATAATTGCATTTTTCTTTTTCTTCAGACTGTTGATCTCAGAAACGTAATCTGTTATATATTGCTGGCTCATTTCTACTTCTTTTCCTACTTCTTTCCACGGCATAAATGCCGTGGTTATAGCATTAATCCGTACACTATCATTCCTTAACCCCGGCTTAAAAGCCGCGGAAAAAGGCCTATAAAAACTCCGGACTTTAGTCCTTGAAGTTTTACCTGACAAAAATACAATCCAAAAAACGATTTCCTATCAATTTATCAATAGCTATATATTATTCTTATAAACTATTAAAATTTTAATTATTTATGATTAATATAATATCCTGTTAATTGTGTTAAAACAAAATTCAGATTTATCTTTTATTTTTCGTAATCATTATACAGTAAACAACTTTTCAACAGCTCAAAAAACATACCATTTTTGAATATCAATCAATTAGTAAAATAATTAACAGTTGTTAATTTGTGGTTACCAATACAGGTATTTAAACAAAAATAGAAGTTTTACTGTTCATTTAAAGTTTACATGTAGGCTTTATTAAATTATAACTTTTCACTTAAAGCTGAATTCGATCGGGAATCTTACTGAACAGTTGATAAAAGGATAAATATTATAGTTTTAAATAGACATATTAACATATAATTGACAATATTTAAAATTTTCTGCAACTACTTGGGGCTGTATCAAAAGTCCAAAGGGTATTTTAGAAATATTATTTTCTTATAACCGGGCAATTATATTAATTTGCACATGATTGAAAGCATAAAATCAAAAAAGTGAAAAAAAAGAAAATAGCAATCGTCTCTGATCATGCAGGTTTTTACCTGAAAGAGAAAATAATGAAATTTCTGATCAAAAATAATACGGAATTAAAGGACCTTGGATGTTATCGATATGAAGAAACAGATGATTATCCCGATTTTGGTCATCCACTTGCAAAGGCAGTTTCAGGTGGGGAATTTGATCTTGGATTTTCAATTTGTGGTACCGGAAACGGAATAAACATGACAGTTAACAAGCATCAGGGTATCAGAAGCGCTTTATGCTGGAATGAAGAGATCAGCCGTCTGGCCCGGAAACATAATGATGCCAATATTTGTGCTTTACCGGCCCGATTTATTAATGACTCTGAAGCTCTGCTTATTGTCAGGGCTTTCCTTGAAACAGAATTTGAAGGAGGTCGTCATAAGAGGAGAATCGACAAAATCCCTTTAAAAATGTATTGATATGCTGTCAAATTCATGCAGGTACGGCATACGTGCTGTAGTTTATCTGGCCAGCAGATTCCCCGAAAAAAATAATATCGGAATAAAAGAAATATCTGGAGATCTTAACCTTCCGGCACCTTTCCTGGCTAAAATACTTCAGCAGCTGGCCCGGCATAAGATCCTGAATTCGGTAAAAGGACCAAACGGAGGATTTTCCCTCCTGAAGAAACCTGAATCAGTAACTATGCTTGATATTGTTAAAATCATTGACGGGGAAGCTCTTTTTGAAAACTGCCTTATTCACGACGGATCGTGTTCTGAAGCAAAGAAAAAAAGGAAGATATGTCCGGTTCATGATGACTTTTCTAAGATCAGGGAAGATATTGATAAATTGTTCAGGGGGAAGACGATAGAAGAGCTTGTTAAAACGGCAGGAGGTTCAAAAAATATATCTATCTGACCTTTTTAAAATAGGGTTCATAGAACAACCATATGCAAACAGCCGATGCAGTACCGGCAGTATTGAACATAATATCCAGAATATCAGCCTTCCGTGTGTCGGTAAATCCAGCCTGGGCCAGCTCCATAAGACCACCAAAAAAAACCGGAATAAGTGCTACAACAATTATCTGCCTCGTATTTGCAAACAGGTTCCTGTGTTCAAGAATAATCACTGCCATAAACAAAAAGTAGAGACCGAAATGCACGAATTTATCAAGATAGGGGATATCAAACAATCCTGCACCTTCAAAAGTCTTTGCACTTGCAAGACTCAGGTAAAGTATGACAAGCGAAATGAGAATTGAAAACTTGTTCTGCCTTATCATTTTATCAGTTTGGTGCAAATTTAGGCATTAGAATGATATTTTCTTTATAATTTTAAACGATTCATCAAATCGTAATGGCAGGTATATATATTCATATCCCTTTTTGTAGGAAACTCTGTTCATACTGTGATTTTTACCATATTATAACGCAGGCAGAAACCAGATCTTATGCCGGCACCCTTATAAAGGAAGCAGAAATTCGCAGGGAATACCTGGGAAATGAAAAGGTTTCAACTATTTATATTGGTGGAGGAACACCATCAGTTCTGTCGCCGGAGGAAATTGAAACCATTCTCGATATCAGAAAACTCTTTATGGTTGATGAAAACTGTGAGATAACAATTGAACTGAATCCCGATGATATTGACAGGGACTACCTGCAGGGGCTAAAAGATTCGGGGGTTAACCGGATAAGTCTGGGAATACAATCATGGAGAGATTCAGATCTTAAAATGATGAACAGGCGCCACAATGCAGCACAGGCAGCAGCTGCCCTTGAACAAACTCTGAAGTCGGGATTTGATAATGTTACAATTGACCTTATTTATGGAATTCCGGGCATGACAACAGCCGACTGGTTGTCAAATCTCGATATAAGTTTTTCATACGATATTAAGCACCTGTCTGCCTATCATCTGACTATTGAACCCGGAACTGTATTCGGAAAAATGAAAGAGAAGGGCTTGTTGTCTGATTTAGATGAGGATGAAAGCAGTGCCCAGTTTCACCTGCTTATAGAAAAGGCGTTAGCGATCGGGTTTATTCAATATGAAATATCAAATTTCGGGAAACCGGGATATTTTTCAATTCACAATTCGAATTACTGGAGACAGGTCAGTTATCTTGGACTGGGACCTTCGGCCCATTCTTTTAACGGTTATTCACGTCAGTGGAATGTAAGGGATGTTAAAAAATATGTTAAGGCTGTCGACTCAGGATCACTGTTGTTTGAAAGGGAAGAACTTGACAAGAAAACCCGGTTCAACGAATATATTATGACCTCACTGCGCACAATGTGGGGAATCAATCTTGATTATGTCGAAAAAGCTTTTGATAAAGAGGGTTACGATTATGTGGTTAACCTCTCAGGAAAAATGATCGATTACGGCCTTATGAAACAGGAAAACAAAACCCTGGTCCTTACGAACCAGGGTAAAATGATATCCGATAATATTATTTCCGAGCTAATGCTGCCCGGCGATAAATGATTATCTTTTTGCCAGAGCAAATGTAGTGCGGCCTATAATGTTGTTCTCAAGGTACAGCTCCACGCTGTAGGTCCCTACAATCAAATCACCGGTGTTATCAAGAAAGATGCACATTTCAATATCCTGGTTCATATAATCAACAAGGCGGCTGGCAGAGTAAACCAGTTTGTTACCATTGAAATCGAAAAGATTATCAGGGCTTGTTGTGATAACAAGTGAATCGGGCCTAATTACTCTCATAAATACCTCTTTTTCTCCGGGAGCGGCAATTGGATTTTCACGAAGTGTAAAACAAATCCTCAGCTTGTCAATTACTGCAAGCCTGTTTGTCTCTTTCCTTTTCTTGTTCAGGGTAACTGCATTGATATCCTTTGCCTGGATAACAGCAGCCGCAGTAACCTTCGAGGTAAGCTCCTCCTTGACCTTTGTGAGCTCCACATTTGTATTCTGAACGTCGGTAATCTGCTGTTTGATACCAGTATTCTCGGCAACAAGCGCCTGATTGAGTGTGTTAAGTGAATCTATCTGAACAATATAACCTTTCATGATTTCTCTCATTGTTCCGATTTCAGCCCTGTATTTTTTTACTAGCTGAACATTTGAGGCATTGAGATTCAACAACTGCTGGATTCTTTTTTTCTCCCGCTGAAGATTGGACATAAGGGTATCGTTATCTGTCTTCATTGTATCATACCCATGGACCATAAGCCTTAGTTCATTTGCAAGAGAGTCTTTTTCCTGGGTGAGAACAGTTTCTATTTCAACCATTTTATTTTTCTGATCGAAATACATGACAACCAAAAAGATCAAAGCCGCTGCCAGAATAACAGTGGTGAAGATCATGGCGATCGGTGCGCTCTTTTTCTTTGGCTGTTCTACCGGAGTGAATGTGTTTGTGTCTGCCATTTATTTGCTGGGATTTAAAATAAATAATAATGCAAAAGTAATAATATCATTGGAATAATTTATAAAATCCAATTCAATGATTAAATTTACCTCTGAACCCTGTTTTTATAAATAATTAAGATTCAATTATATGAGTGGATTTTTTGGCGTAGTTTCCAGGACTGGTTGCGTTGAAGATGTTTTTTATGGTACCGACTACCATTCTCATCTGGGTACCAAAAGGGCAGGAATGGTATTCATTGTCCCTCAGAAAGGATTCCGCCGTTCAATTCATAATCTTGAAAATGCATATTTCAGGAATAAGTTCGAAGATGAACTAAGTGGTTTTACCGGCAATTCAGGAATGGGAGTTATAAGCGACACCGACCCCCAGCCGATATTATTCAGCTCTCACCTGGGGCGATTTGCAATAGTGACAGTAAGCAGGCTCCTGAACCTTGCAGATCTTGAAGAGAGATTTCTTAAAAACAAGAATCACTTTACCGAAACATTTGAAGGAAATGTTAACCCGACAGAAGTTGTTGCAAACCTGATATGTGAAAAGGATGATTTTGTTTCAGGGATTGAAAACGTATATGAAAATGTAAAAGGATCATGCTCTTTGCTTATTCTGACAGAAAAGGGAATAATAGCTGCAAGGGATAAGCTTGGCCGGACTCCTGTGGTGATAGGTAAGAAGGAGACAGGCTTTGCGGTTGCAAGTGAAACATGTTCTTTCCCGAACACCGGATTTATAACTGAGTATTTTCTGGGGCCCGGAGAGGTTGTGCATATTGATTCTGATGGTTACAAACAGCTGAGGAAACCTGGCGATAAAATGCAGATTTGCGCTTTTCTCTGGGTCTATTACGGGTATCCTCCTTCATACTATGAAGACATAAATGTTGACGAATGCAGATGCAGATGTGGTGCTGCACTTGCACGAAGAGACAGTGTGGAAGCAGATTTTGTATGCGGAATTCCTGATTCCGGTGTCGGGCATGCTGTCGGATATGGCAATGAGAAAAAGATCCCTTACAAAAGAGCTTATGCCAAATATACTCCCACATGGCCAAGAAGCTTTATGCCCCAGAAACAGGAGCAAAGAGACCTTGTTGCCAAAATGAAACTGATTCCAAATAAAGCTGTTATTGAAGGAAAGAAGATGGTTTTTCTCGATGATAGCATTGTAAGAGGTACCCAGCTGAAAGATAATACTATTGATCTCAGGAAATCGGGTGCAACCGAAGTGCATATGAGAATCGCATGCCCTCCGCTACTTTTTCCATGCGAGTTCCTGAATTTTTCACAGTCGAGGACTCCTCTTGAACTGGCAGGCCGGAAAGCTGTTTTTCAGCTTGAGGGCGATACAGCTGATTTACGGGAATATTCTGATCCCGATTCAGAGAAATATAAAAATATGGTAGCAAAAATTGCTGAAACACTTGATCTCGACACGCTTATGTACCAGAGACTCGATGACCTTGTGGTCGCAATTGGCCTGCCAAAGAAAAAACTGTGTACCCATTGTTGGGACGGATCAAGTTATTATAAATAAAGGCATAAAGGCATAACGGCATAACGGATGGACATTCAGGCTCATCGTTAGCGCGGATTTGTAATCCGTGCTTGTAAGTAACCGGCACGGATTACGCTTCGCTAAATCCGCGCCAGCGTTGCTGACCAATTCCCAATGCCTGACGCCTCCCGCCTGACGCCACTAACTATTATAAACAAATACCAGTATGGGAAAATACATCGGAGCTCATGTAAGTGCGGAAGGCGGAGTTCAGAATGCACCGCTGAATGCTGATGTTATAGGTGCAAAGGCTTTTGCATTGTTTACCAAAAATCAGAGACAATGGTTTTCAAGCCCTCTTTCTAAAACCAGCATAACCGCCTTCAGGGAAAACTGCGAAAAGCTTGATTATAAGCCATTTCAGATTCTTCCTCACGATAGCTATCTTATAAATCTGGGACACCCTGAAAAAGAACCCCTTGAAAAATCGAGGGCGTCATTTCTTGATGAGATGAAACGATGCGAGCTTCTTGGACTCGACAGGCTCAATTTTCACCCGGGCAGTCATCTTAATCAATTAAGCATTGAAGATTGTCTGGCAAGAATGGCCGAATCATTAAATATCACTCTTGAAAAAACAAAAGGTGTTACAGCTGTAATTGAAAATACAGCCGGACAGGGTACCAATCTGGGTCATACATTCGAACAGATAAGATTTATTATTGACAGGGTGGAGGATAAATCGAGAGTCGGTGTTTGTATTGATACCTGTCATGCATATACCTCGGGATACGATGTAAAAACAGAGGCAGGATTCAGAGAGACATTTGAAAAATTTGACAAAATCATAGGCTTTCAGTATCTTAAAGGGATGCATCTCAATGATACAAAAAAAGAATTCGGCACCAGGGTCGACAGGCATGAGAATATTGGGACCGGGTTCCTGGGGGAGGATACATTTTCGTTCGTGGTTAACGACAGCAGATTTGATAATATGCCTCTCATTCTTGAAACCCCTGATGATTCTCTCTGGGAAGCTGAGATAAAAAAGCTCTATTCATTGATAAAAAGCTGAAGGCTTTTATAAACAATTGCTGGCGCGGATTTGTAATCCGTGACATTATTTTATGGTGAATCATTTTTTATTTCTAAGTCTTGGCCCCGATTGCAAATCGGCGCCAGCGTTTTTAGAAGTCCTTTTATGGGGTTGGGGGTGAAACAAAGGTGGATAAAAGCTTCTTTATCTCCGGTTCCTTCAGCTTGTTTTTTGTCGCTTTAAATCCGATTTCGAAAACCTCAAGAGCTTTTTCCGGATCAAGTATCTTATAATTTTTCAACTCGGCAGGGGCTATGAAAATATCAAATTTCTTTTCTTTATGATCAAGCTCCTTTGACATATTCAGCATAAATGACCGTTCCGCGATCTGAACCATACTGGTTACGGTTTTTTCATACCCGGTGGGATTTACAAATGACCCGATTATGATATCGCATTTTCCTTCAATAGGCTTAATCGGCATATTGTCGAGCACTCCGCCATCGACATAATGGATTTTGTTGATTATAACCGGCCTGAACAGCACCGGGATGCTGGCCGAGGCTATCACTGGTCTCAGCAATTCACCTGACGAAAAATATTCTGCCACACCATTATTCAGATCTGTGGCTGTAACAAAAAGAGGAATTTTCAGATCCTCAAACCTTTTAGCCCGCAGGTTGCCAATCAGGATTTTCTCGATTCCCGAAATCTGAAGGAGACCTTCACGGGGAACTGTCGGTCTGACATAATGCAGCGAACTTGTTGCATTCATCATCTTCAGGATCTCTTCAGGTGAGTATCCGTCAGCATATAAAACACCAACCAGAGCGCCTGCGCTTGTTCCGGCTATTACGTCAGGGAAAATACCTGCATCATTGAGTGCCTTCAGAACACCAAGATGTGCAAATCCCCTTGCTCCCCCGCCACTCAGAACAATACCTGTCCTGTATTTTTTTTTCAGCTCCATGATTAATTCTTTTGATATGACTAATTGAAAAACAGCGAAAACAGTAGCCTTAAATTGAGATAAGTTACAAATGCCGCAATGATCAACAGGATGATTTTCAAGAAATTACTATTGGCATACTTCCCCATCACTTTTTTCGACGATGTAAGGTAAACCTGTATAGCCACGGTAAACGGGAGCTGTATGCTTAAGAATACCTGTGACAGGATCAGTCCTTTAAAAGGATCTCCGATGAAAAAGATTAATATAAGGGCACCCACCAGCGAAATAAGTACTCCCCATCTTGTATGATTGTCTTTTATGTCGTAAGGTTCGCCGGAGATACCCGAAACAATTGATCCGCCAGCCATGGCTGAGGTAATGGATGACGCTACGCCTGAAAAAAGCAGGGCAAGGGCAAACACCACCGAGGCATTGGTTCCGAGCAGAGGCCTTAAAAGACTTTCGGCCTGCTGAAGTTCATCCACTTTAATGTTGTTGTTAAAGAACGTTGTGGCTGCAAGAATTATCATTGCACTGTTAATTGCCCAGCCGACAATCATTGAAAACAATGTATCCGCAAATTCATATTTCAGCTGTTTCTTTATGATCTTTTCATCCTTCAGGTTCCATTGCCGGCTCTGGATGATCTCAGAATGAAGAAAGAGATTATGAGGCATCACAACAGCGCCAAGAACACTCATAAGCAGCAACATGGACCCGTGAGGTATTGAAGGATTTATCCATGCAACTCCTGCGGCAGCCCAGTCAACATCAACAAGAAAGATTTCATATAAAAAGGAGAGGCCAATCAGTGAAACAAAACCTATTATCCATTTTTCAATTTTCTGATACGAATGTGTCATGATCATTATGAGCACGAAAATGGTTATAAGCGTTGCTCCGATCTTTACAGGCACATCAAAAATCATTTGAAGAGCAATTGCCGCTCCAAGAATTTCTGCAAGCGAAGTTGAGACAGAGGCCAGAACCGCGAAGTAAAGAATCGGTCTGGAAATTACCGGTTTTATATGTATTGAAGCAGCTTCAGACAAACAAAGACCGGTTGCGATTCCCAGGTGGGCAACGTTATGCTGAAGAATTATCAGCATCAGTGTGGAAAGAGTAATGACCCAAAGGAGTGTATAGCCGTATTCGGATCCGGTCGCAATATTTGCCGCCCAGTTGCCCGGATCAATAAATCCGACAGTTACAAGCAACCCCGGACCTATATACTTGAATATATCGAGCGCACCAAAAACTGGTCTATGATCTTTTCTTTTAAGATCCCTGAAAAAGTGGAAAGGGTTGAGAAATGATCTGAGATTCGGCATCTGTTTTTTGTTGCTGGTCGCTGGTTGCTGGTTACCAGGTGTTTAATTTTATATCTGTTTAATTGATCCTTGAAACAAATATAAGCAAAGAAGGAGGTTCTATCTGTTTTGACACTAATGATTATTGATTAAATTTGGCAAATGAGTTCACAAATAAAAATCAGTATGCAGTTCTTACTTGTTGCATTCGATGGAACCGATAATGAGACTTTGGAAAGAAGAATGAAAGTCCGCCCTGACCATCTCGAAAAGATCGCCGTACTTAAAAAGAAGGGAAATTTCCTCCTTGGAGGAGCTATCCTTGATGACCAGGGGAAAATGATCGGATCAATGATAGTTTATGAATTTCCCGACAGGACCCTTCTTGACAAATGCCTCGAAAATGAACCATATATTATTAACAAAGTATGGGAAAAAATTGATATCAGACCATATCGTCTTGCCCATATAGAAAATTAAAACGTATCCGATAACTAAAATAACCAGCTATGAAAAAAATTTCTGCTCTGTTACCTTTGTTGTTACTAACGTGTTTTTTATCTGCCCAGCAGGCAGTTAAGTCACCCCTGCCATTTAAGTGGGAAGAGATTACCTCACCTCAGTTCAGCAAGGCTGTTGCCCTTGCAGGCGGTGTTTGTGTTATACCATTGGGTGTCATTGAAAAACACGGGCCGCATCTTCCCCTTGGCACCGATATGTTTGAAGCAAGGGAAACAGCTTTTAGGGCGGCACAGAAGGAATATGCAATTGTATTTCCTCCTTATTATTTCAGCCAGATTTTTGAGGCAAGACATCAGCCCGGAACAGTTGCCTACAGTAACGATCTGTTGTGGAAAATGCTTGAAGAGACCTGCGGTGAACTCTCTAGAAACGGACTTAAAAAGATCATACTGAAGAACGGACACGGAGGAAACAGCAGTTTTCTTCAGTATTTCTGCCAGTCGCAGCTCGCAAGCCGGAAAGATTATATTGTTGTACTATTCAGTGAAGGCAACGATCCTGTAAATGGTGCTGAGATAAAGTCTTTGAAAAAAGCTAAAGTCGACGGGCATGCAGGTGAAGAAGAGACTTCAATGATGTCTATCATCAGGCCCGACCTTATTGATCAGGGGGCCATTAAATCACAATCCGGACTGAACCAGGACAGGCTGGGCAAAATGCCCTTTGGCTATACCGGGATATGGTGGTATGCGGATTATCCCAATCATTATGCAAGCGATGTTGCTGAGCCCAATAAAAGGCTCGGGGAGCTTCTCCTCGACAGCGAAGCCGGTCAGCTTGCAGTACTTATAAAATATCTGAAAAGCAATAACACGGTTGAAGAACTTCAGGAGGAATTTAATAAAAGGGCAGATAATCCATTAAAGAATTAAAACTTAAATTACCCCCTTTCTTATTTCCCCCAGGGGGGAAAGGATAAAAACTAACTCCTTCCCCCGTGGGGGAAGGTCGGGTAGGGGGTTTAAACAATAAAATTAATAGTACAAGTTAATATGAAACAAAACTTTATTTTTCTGACATTAATTGCTACAGCAATTATGATCATTCCTTTGTCATGTAAGCCGAAAACACCGTCCGATCTGACGAAGGAAAGCATTATCCCCAAGCCTGTTTCAATAATTGCTACAGGCGATTGTTTCACGCTGAATAAAAAAACGGTAATTTTTGTCCCCGGTGAATCTGAAGAAATGAAAAAGATGGGAAATTATCTTGCTGAGAGCCTAAACCCTGTCATTGGTTTTTCAGTGAAATTAAATACAGCTTCCGAGGGTCCAAAGTCAGGTAAAATAATTCTTGCCCTGGCCGATCTTGATAAGAAATTCGGGGAAGAAGGCTATGAGCTCAATATTACAAAAGATCTGATTGCACTGACGGCCACTAAGCCTGCAGGGATATTCAGGGGAATTCAAACCATCCGGCAGATTGTATCAAAAGATACAATTTCAAATAAACCGGGAATTTTTAATATCTCAACAGGCACGATTACAGATTATCCAGGTTACTCATACAGGGGAATGATGCTTGACGTTGCCCGCCATTTCTTCAGCGCTGAAGATGTTAAGCAGGTTATTGATTACATTGCATTCTACAAGATGAACACAATGCATTTACATCTTTCGGACGACCAGGGCTGGAGGATCGAGATCAAATCGTGGCCCAACCTTACCGCTCATGGTGGAAGTACCCAGGTAGGCGGCGGCAAAGGCGGTTTCTATACACAGGAGCAATATAAAGATATTGTTAAGTATGCTTCGGATCGCTATATTACAATTGTACCCGAGATTGATATGCCCGGACATACAAACGCCGCTCTGTCATCGTATCCCGAGCTTAACTGTGACGGAAAAGCTACGAATCTCTATACAGGAACCGAAGTGGGATTCAGCTCTTTATGCACTAAAAAGGAAATTACATACAAGTTTATCGACGACGTTGTAAAGGAGATCTCTGAATTGTCTCCCGGCCCATGGTTCCATATCGGAGGTGACGAGTCGCACGTTACAAAAATCGAGGATTATATTCCTTTTATAAACAGGGTTCAGGACATAGTCGCTTCTCACGGAAAGCAGGTAATCGGATGGGATGAAATTGCTTTATCGTCACTTAAGCCGAATTCAGTTGCACAATGCTGGGCAAGTGAATCCAATGCACAAAAGGCCGTAAGCCAGGGGGCCAAAATTCTGATGGCGCCGGCAAGAAAAGCATATATCGATATGCAGTATGATTCATTAACACCTCTGGGACTTCATTGGGCAGCATATATTGAAGTTGATGAAGGATATAACTGGGATCCGGCAACTTTTATCCCGGGTGTCGGGAAGGAAAACATTATTGGCATTGAAGCTCCGATGTGGACCGAAACCATTGCAAAACTTGATGACATTGAATACATGATGTTTCCAAGGCTCCCGGGTTATGCCGAGATAGGATGGACCCCGTCTGAAATGAGAAGCTGGGACGAGTACAAATACCGTCTGGCAAATCATGAAAAGCATTTTAAGGCGATGGATATAAACTTTTACCCTTCAAAGAGAGTCCCATGGGGAAAATGAGATGATATGCTTTTAAACCTATAGAATTCCTCCACCTATGAGAAAAGGGAATGGCCTCTCCCCAACCCCTCCCCCGGAGTGGGAGGGGCATAAAATCTAGTAGCAAAAGTCCCCCTCTCTCCTGGGAGAGGGGGATTTAGGAGGAGAGGCTGAAATTAGCATTGGAATAATAAAAACAGTTATCATGAAAATAAAAGCTTCAATCATTCTGCTGGTTTTCATTAATGCGTTAATAATAAATATTAATGCTCAGACCCTGACATTAAAATTATGGCCTGATGGAATTCCGGGATCAAAAACAGATCCTTCCTATGTCGAAAAAATTACTGTAACAGACGGACGGATAACACGATGTGAAAAGGTAGTCACACCCGATCTTACGGTATTCCTGCCTGCTCCGGAAAAGGCAACCGGAGCAGCAGTTTTGATCTGTCCTGGTGGGGGATATGGTGTCCTGGCATTCGACCATGAAGGTAATGCAATTGCCAAATGGCTGAATGACAATGGAGTGGCTGGGATCATACTTAAATACCGCCTTCCTTCCGATCAGATTATGATTGATAAATCAATCGGTCCCCTCCAGGATGCCCAGGAGGCAATGAGAGTTATCCGGAGAAATGCAGCAGGCTGGAAGATAGATCCCAAAAAGGTAGGAGTGATCGGGTTTTCTGCCGGAGGTCATCTGGCATCAACTATCTCGACACATTATGCCGAAAAAGTATATGATGTGAAAGATAATATAAGCGCAAGACCCGATTTTTCTCTGCTTATCTACCCGGTTGTTTCAATGGATACAACAATAACTCACAGAGGTACCAGGAATAATCTTATCGGGATTAATCCAACCGAAAAGAATGTACTTCGTTTTTCAAACGAGAAACAGATCACAAGCGACACACCTCCGGCATTCCTTGTTCACTCCTCTGACGATAATGCTGTTCCGGTAATGAACAGCATTGGTTATTACAGGGGTTTGCAAAAGAATAAAATTCCAACTGAGATCCATATATTTCAGAAAGGCGGACACGGTTATGGTCTTTCTCCCAAAGGAGGTACAGAATCCTCATGGCCAGGCTTGTGTATAAAGTGGCTCGAGGCGATGGGGCTTATATAAGAATTAACTAAATATATCAGAATATGTTCCAAAAGATGTTTCCCCTGATTGCAGGGATGATGCTTATTTTAACCTCCTGCAATGATAAACCATCAGAGCCTGTAAGAGAAACTATCTCTCTGGAGGGAACATGGCGGTTTGCCATGGATACTTCAGGCAGAGGAATTGACAAACAATGGTTTGCTGTCACTTTGAATGATTCGGTATTATTGCCGGGCACCATGGATGAAAATAAAAAAGGGATAGTCAACACAAATACCGGAGAAACAATGAGGCTTTCCCGCGAATTAATGTATTCAGGTATGGCATGGTATCAGAAGGAGATAAATATTCCTGATAAATGGAATGACAAAAACATAAGGCTGATCATGGAGCGGACAAAACCAACAAAAGTCTGGGTCGATTCTGCTCCTGCCGGAGAAAACAGGGATATTCTTACGCAGCAGGTTTATGAATTATCAGGCTTTCTGACTCCGGGGAAACATACTTTAACAATTCTTGTCAATAATGGGAACGGATCGGTTCCCGGGGGAATCACCGGTTCACATGCCTGGACAGAGCATACCCAGACAAACTGGAACGGAATTATCGGCAGGTTCTGTCTTGAAGCCTGTAACAAGTCATACATTAAAGAAATTAAAACCTTTCCTGACCCTAAGGCAAAAAAAGTTTTGGTAAAGCTTGTAATTTTCAGTCCTGAAGAAACAGGAGAGACATCATTTATAGTCATGAAGGCTGGTTCATGGAATACGGAAAAACCGATTGCTGCAGAAAAGCAATCCTTCAGCATGACCCTTAAGCGCGGTGAAAACAAGATTGAACTCGATTATGACTTGGGTAACAAAATACAACTCTGGAGCGAGTTTGAGCCTGTTCTCTATAAACTGGAGGTGACTTTAAAAGGAGACAGTACACTCGATGCCGTTACAACAGATTTCGGGATACGCAGGTTTTCAGCAAGCGGAACCCAATTTACTATAAACGGATTAAAGACATTTTTACGTGGCAAGCATGATGCATGTGTTTTCCCGCTGACCGGTCACCCCCCGATGGATGTCGAAAGCTGGAGAAAGGTTTTCAGAATAGCTAAATCATACAACATCAATTTTTACAGGTTTCATTCCTGGACCCCTCCGGAAGCAGCATTCCTGGCTGCTGATATTGAAGGTATTTATATGCAGCCGGAACTCTCTTTCTGGGGCAGTTTCAGCAGGGACAGAAACCTTGATCTGAATGCCTATCTCCTGAAACAGGGAGAAAATATTCTTGAAAAATATGGCAATCATGCTTCTTTTGTAATGTTTGCACTCGGAAATGAACTATCGGGCGACCAGAATGTAATGAATGATTTTCTTAAACACTTCAGGTCTGTGGACAACAGGCCGCTTATGGCTTATGGATCAAATAATTACCTTGGCTACAGAGGCCAGGCTCCGGGTGAGGATTATTTTGCAGGATGCAGAATAGGCCCCGACACTGACGATTCTTATAAAACCCATATACGTGCTTCATTTTCATTTGCTGATGCAAATGATGGCGGTTATCTTAATGGCAGATACCCCTCAACGAACCTGAATTATTCAGGTGCAATTGCAAATTGCACAGTTCCGGTCCTTGGAACTGAGGTGGGTCAGTATCAGATCTATCCCGATTACAATGAGATAAAGAAATATTCCGGGGTACTTAAACCCTGGAATCTTGAAATCTTCAGAAAACGTCTTGAGGAAAATAATCTTACCGGCCAGGCACCCGATTTCTTCAGGGCTTCAGGTGCATCAAGCGTAATCTGCTACAGGGCAGATATTGAAATGGCTTTAAGAACACCGGGATTCGGAGGGTTTCATCTGCTTGATCTTCAGGATTTTCCCGGGCAGGGGACAGCGCTGATAGGGATCCTGGATGCATTTATGGACAGCAAAGGGTTAATTACTCCCGAAGAATTCAGCCATTTCTGCAACAGGGTTGTTCCTTTGCTTATAATTGAAAAATATTGCTGGACCAACAATGAAACATTAAAGGCCGATATTCAGGTAGCAAATTATTCAAACTGGAATATGGTTGATCAGGATGTATTATGGGAGATTAAAAATTCAAAGGGAGAAAAAATTGCAGAAGGTGAAAAGACAATTGATATTGCGCAGGGAGGTTTGTCTGATATTATATCTCTGAATTCCGGCTTATCAGTTATTACAAAGGCGGAGAAGGTCACATTATCAATAAAACTCAGCGGAACTCCTTACGAAAACTCATATTCACTGTGGATCTATCCTGCAGATGCCGATACTAAGGTTCCTGCAGATATTATTGTTTCAAATAAGCTTGACAAGCAGTTATTTGTAGATTTATCGTCGGGCGCAAAAGTATTGTTCTTCCCTGACCATAAGGCTGTCTGGGATCAATCGGTAGGAGGGTTGTACATTCCGGATTACTGGAACTACAGGATGTTCAAATCGATTTCTGAAAACAATAAAAAGCCGGTCTCTCCCGGAACAATGTCGATCCTTACAAATCCCGGTCTGCCATTATTCAGCGATTTTCCTACAGAATTCCATACAAACTGGCAATGGTGGCCGATTGTTAAAAACAGCAGGCCGTTTATCCTTGATAATGCACCAAAGGATTATTTTCCTCTTGTGCAGGTCGTCGATAATATTGAAAGAAACCATAAGCTGGGACTGATCTTTGAATTTGCTGTCGGAAAGGGGAAATTACTGGTCTGCATGTCCGATCTGAGATCGGTTCAGGAGAAGCCTGAAGCTCGTCAGCTTTACAGCAGCATTCTGAAATATATGTCATCGGGCAATTTCAACCCGTCAAAAAACCTCAGTGCAAGTGAACTCAACGCACTTTTCAGTTCCATGGTTCAGTCAAAGAAGATTACAGGAGTTGTAAACTTATCTTATTAAAAACCAAAACACCGCGCACCTCGTACCCCGCAACTTCTTCCTATGCTTTCAGAAATTCCTTCGGGACAGCCTGAAGCCTTGCAATATCAATGATTTTATTCCTTACATCAAATCCGGAAGAGCAATTCACACTGCATGATCCGCATTTTTCACATGGTTTGTCAGGAATAGCGGCATTTGCAAGATTATGATATGCCTGAGCACTGTTCTTATATCCGTATGCATACATATAACTCCTCATAATAGTCGGAATATCAAGATTATGCGGACATTGAGGCAGGCATTGCCCGCACTGCTGGCAATAGAGTCCGGTTTCCGAATCAACCGATGCCAGTTTCAGGTCTTTAAGGTCCTGTTCTGTCATCTTAAGATTCCGTATCATAGCAAGGTTTTTCTGAAGCTGTTCCAGTGATGTCATCCCTGAAACTATTGATGCGATATTTTCGTTCTGTAATACCCATTTCAGAACTGCATCAGAATTTGGCTGAGAACCTGACCTGTCGCGGTAAACACCTGCGGTTGTCTTCATCCCGACTATTCCGATACCTGCTTTTGCAGCAACAGTAATAGCTGAATTCAATGATTCGATATCTTTGATTTTATAGTTATAGGAAATCATTGCCACATCGTATATCCCTGATTCAGCAGCTGCCTTTAAAGCCTCTTCGGTGTCGCTGTGTGATGCAATACCGACAAAACGTGTCTTCCCCTGTTTTTTCAGACGATCCATTGCTTTAAGAACGCCTTCATCAAGAACAGTTGATCTTTTCCCTGCATAGGGGAAAAGGACAAAGTCGACATAATCCAGACCAAAGCGGCTAAGGCTGCCTTCAGCTTTTTTAATATAAGCCTCCGGATCAAATGGTTTTGAAAAAGTACCTGTACGGTTGTCAAATCCATCCGGCGGTACAGCTGTGCCAACCACGAATGAATCGCGCGGGAGGCTTTTAAGTCCTTCGCCGACTATCTTTTCATTATTTCCCTCACCATAATATGTAGCAGAAAAGAACATTTTAATGCCTGCTTCATATGCCGATCTGATAAACCCGGTATCGAGTGCACCTGACGTTCCAAAACTTATAAGCGGTGTTTTGATTCCCGTCCTGCCAAGAATACGGACAGGCAGTTGAGGAAGAGCATTGAATGAGTCAGAGGCCGGAAAGGCTTTTAAAGTGCCTGGCACCAGAGCTGCACCTGAAATACCAATGATGCTCTTTTTGAGGAATTCGCGACGATTGTTGTTTTTCATGCCCTGAAACTTTTAATTATAACAAGAACGAATAAAATCAAAATGATCCATTTGCGGATATAAATTTCTAAAATATTTGTGAAAAAACAAAAACCATAGGCTTTAAAGGATATATTGGCATTGAATACGAAGGGATAAACCAGCCGGAGGATGAAGGTGTGCAACACACAAAAGCTGCTGAAAAAATATCTGTAATATATTTAGGTTGTTTTAAAATGGACCTTTTTTATCTTTTTGGATATTGAACCCTATCACCAGCCCTTCCCCTGTGATACATTAACCCTATCCCCAGCCCTTCCCCTTAAGGCTAAGGGGAAGGGAGTAAATCAATGATATACTGGAAATTCACTCCTCCTCTTAATTTTAAGGGGAGGAGCCGGAGGTAGGGTTAATAAGATTAAAGGGAAGGATTACTTATACCAACTGAAAGAGTTGAATATAAAAAATAACAGATTGAACTTATTGTAACGATAATTGTTTTGATTCAATATGCTACATGGAATTGAAACCATGGCATAAGACAAAAACTATTTTAAAATGAAAAAAATCCTTAAGATAGCCGGACTCCTTCTTCTACTGATTATTGTGATTTTTTTATTTGTGGCAGCCTTTGCCAGAAAGGAATATTCAGTTGAACGGGAAGTGACAATGAACTCACCAAAACAAGTTGTGTTTGATTTTGCGAAATACCTGAAAAATCAGAACAAATACAGCGTATGGGCAAAGATAGATCCAAACATGAAAACAGAATTCCGTGGCACCGACGGAACAGTTGGCTTTATATCGGGATGGGACAGCGAGAACAAAGATGCCGGAAAGGGTGAACAGGAGATAACCGGTATTGACGAAGGTAATCGGATTGATTATGAGCTTCGTTTTTATGAGCCCATGAAATCAACCGATAAAGCTTTTATGTCATTTGAAAGTATCAACGACAGCGTTACTTCAGTCATATGGGGCATTTACGGAAAAATTAAATACCCGATGAACCTGTCTCTTCTGGTTATGGACATGGATGCCATGCTAGGTAAAGATCTTGAAGGTGGCCTGAATAACCTTAAACAGATTCTCGAAAAATAAAATTTCTTTTTTTGATATCCAGTGGCAATCTTCTGGGTAAAAAAGAGTGATAATAATGCCCAAGGATCATCAGGTGACGGTACATGGGATTGCTTTTAAGCTGGTTCATTGTTTATTAGTCAGGTGGGCAAATGTAGCATATTTGCAATATCTTTATGTCATTATTTAAAACAGCCGGGTAGGGGCTGCTACATTTTATATATGGAATTTTTGATAATTTCACTTCTTATCCTTCTGAACGGATTTTTTGCTCTGTCAGAGATTGCCCTTGTTTCAAGTAAAAAAACAAGACTTGAACAACTTAAAAATGAGGGACAAAAAGGCTCCAGGACCGCTTTACGCCTGCTTGAAGATTCGGAAATCTTTCTGTCATCAATCCAGGTCGGGATAACATTGATCAGCATCATAACCGGTGTTTTCGGCGGGCTTAAAATTGCAGACGATCTTACTCCATTCTTCCTGAAAATTGACCTGCTTAAAAATTCTGCCGAAGAGATCTCCCTGACAATCACTGTTCTTACAATAACCTATTTTTCGATTGTGATAGGAGAGTTGGTTCCTAAAACTATTGCTTTAAGCAATCCTGAAAAAATTGCTGTCAGAATAGCTCCCCCGATATACTTGTTCAGTGTAATATTCTATCCTGTTGTGAAATTTCTGTCATTCTCTACATCTTTGATCAATAAGCTGATTGCGATTAAAAGCCAGACACACCATATAACTGAGGGGGAGCTCAGGCATATGTTGAAAACAGCATCCAGGGAAGGAGTTATTGCAAAAGATCAGGACCTTATTCATGAAAAAGTATTCTATTTTGCTGATAAGAAAGCAAAGCATCTGATGACGCACCGGATGGAGGTTGAATGGATTGACCTTAATAGCCCTGAAAGCAGACAGAAAGAAATCGTTCTTAATAGTAAGCACAGCAGGATTATCTGTTGCCGGGAAAATCTCGATAATTTTCAGGGCATTTTATATGTAAAAGATTTTCTGAAGGCATGCACATTACAGGAAAATCCAGTTATTGCTGAGCTCATCACACAACCTCTGTTCGTCCCTGATAGCGCTGATGCTCCAAAGGTTTTGAATCTTTTTAAGAAGGGGAAAATTCACTTTTGTGTTGTTGTAAATGAATATGGCACCCTCGAAGGAATTATCACACTTCACGATATTCTTGAAAACCTTATCGGTGAGTTTCCGGAACCAGGTGATTCATTTGAGCCCGATATCTTTGTCCGCGACGATAAATCATATCTGATCAGCGGCGACGCTCCTGTAGAGATCCTTGACGGAGTTTTTGACAATTACAATACAGATCTTGAAAATATTGAGTACACTACTGTTGCCGGATTTGTCCTTGACCACATTGATAAAGTACCACAGATAGGCGACAAATTTACTTTTAACGATTATATAATTGAAATCGTTGATATCGACGCGAACAGGATCGATAAGATCCTGATAAAAGAAAAGAACAAATAGACCGGACCCACCGGAATAACTATTTCCCGTAAATTTCGAGCACCGGGTACTGGGGACATTTTGCAGAAACCCTTGTGTTTTCGAAACTCATTTTTTCAATTCTCGGGCTCCAGGTCATACGGACCATGTTCCATACATCCCTGTCGTTATATAATGAAAATGAATTTTTAATGAGCATTTTGCCATCCACTTCCGACCATTCATAATTATCTCCATACCTGATGCCGACCCCGTTATATAAAAACAGACACTTGTCAGCTAAAACAGTATGGTTCGGTGAGCTGAATCCAAGCTCCAGACCCTGTCCGCAGTTGATGAAAGTACACTCCGTGAATGTATGGTTTTTAACGGCTGAATTACCGCTCGACAAGGCTGCCCCTTCATGGAAGCAGGCTTCAAACCTGCAGTTTGTAAGATTGATATCTCCTCCTTCCTCGTTTCCTGAATCTAGTCCGTCATCTTTGGCAAACATAAAAAGTGTATTTTCAATCTCAGCATCCGATGCACTGAGGTAAAGGGCATCATTATCTTCATCCCGGAAAACATACGAATCATCGGGGAAATCCGTAAAGACAGAATTCCGAATTGTAAGTTCAGAATAGTTTACCTGTCCTCCTGTCTGGGCACGCTGCACAAGAATATCATCAAAGATCAGAGTGGAATTCTGAGGATAAAATATCTGACCGATATGATCAGTCATAAAGCAATGATCAAGGGTCAGGCTGCTGTTCTCAGTGTAAAACAATGCCTGTCTTCCGGAATGTCCCCAGTTATAGCCTTCCGAATTATGGTAACCGCTCTGGCTGAAAATAGTATATTGAGCTTCAATTGTACCCCCGGTTTCCCTGGTGATGAAACCACCCCAGAATTTGCTTTTTCTGCTGCATGTGACAAAAACAGGATTTACAACACTGCCTTCGAAAATTGCCGGGCCGTTTAAATTAATATCCATACCCTCATCTACAAGTATTATGGTTCCTTCCCTTACAGTTAAAGATCCGCCGGATGAAACATTCAGGTTTCCCGTGATCCTCACAAGGCTGTTTGAGGGAATTTCAAGTGGAAAATTAATGTTACCTTTCAGTTCCATGTCGTTACGAGTGACCTTTACCGGTGAAACGGTGAATTGTCTGCCGCCCACCCTGAAATCAACCTTGTTTGAAATAGCCGAAACAGCTATGTTAACAGAACCAACACCCCTTTTTATGTTGAATGTGTCTCCCGATGCCAGACATTTGCCTTCACAGTAAATCTCTTTTATTAATCCTGATTCCTTTACATAAAAAATAAATGGTAATTTAATTGAGTCGGCGTATCTGCGCGGATAAATTATTTCAACATTTTCCTGACCCATAAGTACCGGTTCAAACCGATCCGGAACCCAGCTTCTGATACCCCATTCCGAATCTTCCCTCTCTTCAGTTTTAGTTGTGAACAGAATCGTGTCATTTTCCTGATTCGTATCCTTATAGATCAGGATCAGCTCATAGAAACCAGTCTCCGTGAACTCAATGAAGTTTCCGTTTGAAAGATCAATTATCTTATCGTTAAGGATTGCCGATTTAATTTCGGTACCATCATTTAAAATTGCAAAAGGCAGATAATAATCTTGTTTTGTTTTTAGCTCCGACAGGCTGATAGATCCCTCGGGAGGTTCGGTTGGTTTATTATCGTCCCTCTTTTTGCAGCTGGTTGACAGAAATATCAGGAGCAGAAAGAATAACAGATTTTCAAACTTCATTTCTATCGGTTTTTCTGTTTACCAAGTTCCTCTAAAATCCAGGCTCTCCGGTCCTTGAGCATTTGCCTCTTCTCTGCGAGATTGCTGACAAACAGATCATAATTTGTTTCGTCGACATCGTATTTCGACTGTTCTATTATTGAATCATTGGAATAAAACGGTCCGATATGAGCATTAGTGTAATCAAATACTCTGTCTATGACCGTCGGATCGATTTTTTCAATAACGCTCCCCAGTGTTTTAAGATATTCCTGGTACAGAAAGCCGTCTTTTGCAATTTTATAATCAAGATCTTCTTCAATTGAATAGAGTAATTTAGAACCAACATCAGCAATCACATCGTTCATACTGTAATACTCCCTGTGGCCAAAAACTGTACCCGGAGCCCATGGATTCCCAATTTCATGAGGCTGGTCAGAAAAAATATCATCATAATCCCATGGAAATACCCCCAGAACTTCCTTCCCGTTTTTGATTTTTGTATAAAAAATTGCTTCATCGGTATAATCACCATTTTTTACAAGCATGTCGATGCTCAGCTTTGTAAAATACTGTTCCATATCTATATAGGACGAAAGAGTATCAAACATCTGACGGCCTGAATACAATGGGAGAATCGAGTAGATCCTTTTAAAACGAGCAATATATGCTTCCAGATTCTGCGCGTTACCGGGGCTTGCCGAACAAGCCTTTATAACATGATTATACCCTCGTCGCACAACGAATGAAGCATTCTTTTGTTCGATGAAATATTCAAAAGGATCTTCGATAAAATGATACAGACCCTGGGTATGATCATTTAATCTTACCTCAGTGAAAAAGTCATAAACAGGCCATAATCCAACTTCTTTGAATAATCCGACAGCCGTACTGTTTTCAATATAAGTAAAATCATAAACCATTGCCAGCAGCTTGAATTCTTCGTACTTCCTTTCTGTAGGCTCACTGGGGTTCCTGAGAGTGATTTTGCTGTCCATGTTAACGCCAAATCCCTTGCGGGTGAAATTGAGGGTACCGTCGCCGCGTATCTCGAAACGGTCGACAGTGTAAGTTTTGCCGGCAAATTGCAGTTCAGGTATCGGATCAGAAATCTCGTACTGTTCCCCACGGCTGGCGTTAATATATTGCCTCTGCGGCTCGGTAACAATAAAGTTGAATACTTCATTTTCAGGATCAAATTCAACAAAATCATCCTTCGTACACCCGGGAAGAAATGCAATAATGAGAAAAAGAAACAGATGATAATTAATTTTGAATTTCATAACCAACCTGATCCTGCAAGGGAAAATATTATCATGCAAAGATAAACTAAAGGCTTTGGTTTTTAAACCCCACCTCCGGCTCCTACCTTAATTTTTATAACCCTACCTCCAGCTCCTACGTTGGTTTTATAAACCCCACCTCCGGCTCCTCCCCTTAAAATTAAGGGGAGGAGTGAATTTCCAGTATATCATTGATTTACTCCCTTCCCCTTAGCCTTAAGGGGAAGGGTTGGGGTTAGGGTTAAGACATATTAAAGGAAGGATTAGTTGCATATTGTATTACAACAAATAATACATGCATTACAACAAATAAATTACCTGAAACAATATCAGTTTTATCCAATCATCAGGGTTACTACCCTCCGCTTACATTTAAGGAGAAATGTTGGGGTCAGGGTTAAAAAAGAATATAACTTTACACTATTGTTCGGTATACTTTTATTTCGTCCCATACGGGACTTAAAAAAAATTTCAAAACAATGGTTATTAATATCTTGTCCCTACGGGACAGTTCCGTTAGGAACTAAATATTTGTAGAAATAAAAAAGGCCCCAATGTTTATAAATCCCGTAGGGATGTAACAAAAATGTATGGTTGAGGTGATATGTAAGTTTTTTGTCGGACAGTAATGATACCTTTATAGCAATATTCCATAATTAGAGGGAACCTTTTTCAGTATTTAACCAGAAATAACACAAATATGAAATCAAAATCCTCGCGCAGAAAATTTATCAGGCAGATCGGAAGCTCATCCATTTTGCTTGCGGCAGGCACTCTTCAGACAATGGCCATTAATGAAACCAAAACACTTACAATTCCTTATGCCCCACGGATAAGTCAGAATGACAAGATCAGGATCGCCACCATAGGGATGGGAATAATGGGTAATGCCGACACTGACACTGCCCTCAAGGTACCTGGTGTTGAACTTGTTGCTGCCTGTGACCTGTACAACGGCAGGCTGACGAGGGCAAAGGAAAAATACGGGAAAAACATTTACACTACCCGTGATTACCGTGAACTGCTCAACAGGAAAGATATTGATGCCATAATAATTGCCACAGCTGACCTCTGGCATGCTAGGATTGCAATCGATGCCATGAACAGCGGCAAAGCGGTATATTGTGAAAAACCGATCGTTCAGAAGATCAGTGATGGTCTTTCTGTAATAGCTGCACAGAAAAAGACAGGAAAACCTATGCAGGTAGGAAGTCAGCGCGTCAGCAGCATTGTTTACAGCAAGGCTAAGGAATTATATAAATCGGGTGCAATTGGCAAGCTGAATTGCGTTGAGGCATCATTCGACAGACAGGATGCCCTGGGTGCATGGGAATATACAATGCCTACTGACGGATCGCCTCAGACGGTTGACTGGGACCGTTATGTTGAGGGAATGGCCAAAATGCCATATGATCCGAAAAAATTCTTCTGGTGGAGAAATTACCGTGATTTTGGTACCGGTGTTGCAGGGGACCTTTTTGTCCACCTGCTGTCAGGCATCCATTTATTGACTGATTCAAAGGGACCTGAGACAATTTTTGCATCCGGCCAGCTCTGTTACTGGAAAGACGGCCGTGATGTTCCGGATGTTATGGTTGGTATTATGCACTATCCCGAAACAAAAGAGCATCCAGAATTTCAGGTGACCCTTAGGGTGAATTTTGTGAGCGGACAGGGTGACAAAGGAATGACACGGTTTATCGGCAGTGAAGGAGTAATGGAAATGCTCGACAGCGGATTCAGCCTGACTAACAGCATAATGTCGAAAGCTCCAGGAATTGGCGGATGGGATTCCTTTGATACTTATCCCAAGGCAATGCAGGATGAGCTGATGAAACAATATAACCAGAAATATAGTGCCGAAGAGCAGAAGAGGCCAACGAAGCCTGGTGTCAAATATGTAGCGCCCGAAGGATTTGATGAGCACCTTGAGCATTTTAAAAACTTCTTCGATGGTGTCCGCAGCAACAAGCCGCTGGTTGAGGGTCCGGAGTTCGGGTTCAGGGCCGCAGCACCCACACTTGCCTGCAACGACAGCTATTTCCAGAAGAAGATAATCAAATGGGATCCGGTAAATATGAAAGTTGTTTAATTGTCACTGGCAATTTTTTCATAAATGTCACGTGCTGTCTGGTATCTCTTCCGGACAGTGTCCAGGTTATGAGTATAATATTGATTCCACGATCCTCCCTGGGCTATGTTGACCAGAATATTGTCGATCCATTTCACAAAATACCTGGCATCTTCAGCACTTGCCCTTACCGGGGCGTCTTTCAGAGAAATATATACAGGCGAGGTTTGTGACTTGTGGCCCGTCTTATCCATCCTTCGGGCACTGATCCAGCTGCTCTGGCCGATTTTATACCTGATTTTCAGACTGACCGGTTCTCCCGGCCAGGCGGTTCCCTCCAGTTTTGATATGACCTTCCCGTTGCAAATGATCTCGACTCGTCCGGTTAAAGGCTTAGCGGCAGTCCAGATTACATCAATTTCAACACTCTTTTCCCTTTTCAGTTTAATTTCATCACCCGGACCACTGACGCCGTTGATTTTCAGATCAAGGAATTCAGCATGCCCGTTTGTTGTTACAACCGTTCTCCCTTGTTTTATACCTTCAATCCATTTACTGTAGGTCATTGGCTGATCTTTTACCCGGACATACGTAAGCAATGAACCGAAAGGCCTGCTTTCGTTGCAGGGAAAATCAGTTCCTGCGGTCCAGGCCAGCCTGAATCCACAGTTTAAAAGCCTGTACCAGCCATTTATGGCCGCATCATTCAGCCAGACATCCTCTGAAAGAAAATCAATGGTCCCGAGAGCTGCCTCAACCGGGTAATCAACAGGTATGCAACATGTCAGATCATTCTGTATCGTATCGTTCAGGTATTGCATATGACAAAATCCCATTACAGCATTCTTCGATTTTCCCCATTCAAGGATTTTATATGTTGATTCATCCCATATTTGGTGTGCCTCATTGAGACCTAGGAGAACAACGTGCCCTCCCAGGGCTTTGTTTTCAAATGTGACGCCTGCCGGGTCAAAATGCCATTCGGCATCCCAGTGAACGATCCGGCCGGGTTCTGAATAAGCTGCATCTGAGCCATTGACCTTTGGCAGATCAATCTTGTTGTCCTTTACTTCTCCGTTGCCCATATCGGCCAGAACCGAAATAACAGCCAGGTCATTGGTTGCCATCATGGCAGTCAGTTCTGTCTCTGATATGATTGAAGTTGTTTCCCCGCAATTGCGGTGAATATGAATATCCCCGGCATACCAGTCTGAAGGTTCCGGCTTCATTTTTTTCGTCAATGTTGATTCATCAGCTGCCCCCGTCAATGTAAAAACAGATTCCGGAGGGATAGAAACTGTGAAGCTTGGTCCCGATACTGTAATCTCATTCCCCTCGACTAAATTGGCTGTGGAATTGGTGTAGATCAAATTCATTTTTTTCTGAGCCGGAAGGCTTATAAGTAATCCATTTACAGCTAATGTCTGGCCGGAATTATTCCTTCCAAGGATGACCATATTCCCGTCAGGGTTGAGCCAGGCATAAGCCGAGAGGCTGCTGTCTTGTCCTGTAATGCCGATCCGTATGGACCCGGGCCTTACAAACTTCATTATCTGGGCATGTTCAAAAAATTGTTTGCGCGGCTTCCAGTTCGCTGTCGCTTCAATATACTCGATCAAAGGTTTTCCTTCTTCACCAGGCAGCCAGAAGACCCAGTCATTGGGTGGCACACTGCCGTAGCCATTTCGCATGCCATGCTGGTAAACACAGTCAAATCCATCCCAGAAAATATAAGCGGTTGCATTGTCATGGAGCTGGCCGAGCATATTATTGATGCCTGCTGTTTCTGTTACCCAGAAAGACCTTGTGGGATAGGAAGATTTAGAGATTTTATTCCGGTAATTTCCTGCATCGTTGCCATATTGATGTACACCCCAGCATTCCATCTTTCCCATAAGATAATCGTCCTTAACAATTTCGTCAAGACAAGCCCCAAACAGACGGTCTCCGCCAGAATCAGGAGCCACGAATCTGATATCACTCATTCCAATGGCATCGAGTTTTTCGGCAAGTTTCCTGACAATACGCACATACTGGACCGCCTCCGGAATATTGGGCCCTTCCACTATTCCATCAGGATGGTCGGCACTTTTGGTCATTGCAATTATATCTGTTTCATTCATTGGAGATACAAGGGTAAATTGGATTCCGGCCGTGTGCCTCATATAATATAACAGTGCTGCAATCGACTCGACCAGTTCATCTTCCATATTGGCGGCAATTGTATGATCAATGCCTCCCATCCAGCTTTTTTGCGGGTCCCTGGCAGCCAGCGGTGGTGATGCAGGCGGTGCACCCATAAAACTGATAACAAGTCCATCAGTGATCCCTTTCTTGTTCAGATAGAGCAAGGTATTCCATACACCCTGGAACCTGGGGGTTGAGAAAACAGTGTTATAATAGGTCCAATTGAAGTGGTCGGGATCATTATCATCATTGACGGCTTCCCAGTCAATCTCCTCAATTACAGCCCTGAAAATTGTGGCTCCAAGTGAATCGACAAGAAGGTCAATTGCCGGTTGCACTACTTTTGCATCCGTATATTCACCATTGTTCCACCATGCCGTGTTAATATTAACACCAAAGCCATCCATGGTCTGGTATCTTGCTGCTCCATCTATCTGAAGCTTGATTTCTTCAGACTGGGCAACAATCCTCAAAGGAATTGTTACCATTATGATAAAAATCAGGCAACTGCCTGTCAGAGTCCTGATATAAGAACATCGCATGGTTCATTGTGTTTAATTGTCATGGAATAATCACCATTACCCAGTTTCTTAAGCAGGTATGAATCGGGCATCAGAACATTGTGTGTCCCGATTTCCTGCACGTTAATTGTTACCTTTTCGGGTTTGAAGGAGAGCCTGAGATACTCAATGCCATTTCCGGCTGAAGCAGTGTACATTACCTGTTTTTCAGCATATTGAACATTCTTCAGTATACCCTCCGAATACAATATATGGTCCTCGCGAGGCGGAGCCCATTCAGGCACCCCTGCAAAAGCCTGGTAAAACATCCTCGGGCATTCGCCGTAACAATCAGACCACCAGCTTGCAATGCCATTACTTACCGGGCTTTCAAAAGCCAGTCCGGTTGAATCGTTACAATATGTGACCCAGTTCAGGGAGCGATAAGCTTTTTCTTTGTACGAATCATCTCCCGAAATTGCGAACCACCGTGCACATGCCGCTGCATACCTGGCTGTCTGGTAGTCCATTTTGACAAGGAAAGTGTCCTGTTCACCCACAATATTTGCACCCCACATTGTTGATGGTTCTCCGGGTCTGCTGCGGAAGATAAAATTATCCTCAGTCCATTTTATCAGTCGTGGAATATCGGTTTTCCAGTCCGGGTCAAGTTCAGGATAATCTAATATGCACAGGGCTGCATTGCTGGCGCTCAGGTTGCTCTTGTATGTGTTGCTGTTAATATCTGTATCGGTATGCCCGTCGGTCCAGTATCCGGTCTTCATAGGGTATTGAAGGATGAAATCCCTTGCTTTGTCGCGGGCAGCAATATACTCGTTTACATTTCCGATGTCAGCCCTGATCAGATTGTCAAGCAGCATATAGCAGCCGGTCCAGTTAGCTCCATAAGGTGCAATAACCTTACCATCGCTTAGCAAGACCCGGTATGGCCAAACTGAACCGGTTGCAGTTCCTGTTTTTACGTTCTTTGCCAGAACATCGGCAACATTCAGGGCAGCCTTGAGATATCTGGTCTCTCCTGTGAACTGATACATCCTGAAATATGTGAATCCCATTTCACCTGCATGGTCAACCTGTATTTCGTCAGGAACCATTACAGGGTGATCGGAAAAGCCGCGGAACATAGTATCGCCTGCGTTGGCGGTGGTATATGGGAAATTGGGCCAGGCATATTCAGGGGAACTGGTTCCGTGGTCCATGGTATAATCAATAAAATCGCTAACGATTTTCATTACCGAGGAATCACCCGTGTAGGCATAATAAAGCCTTGCCGATTCAAACCAGTTAGGGATTTTCTCACCAATATCATTCATCCAGGTATCAGGAAGGATCGAGTCGTTCCTGACCCTGAAGGCACAATAGAAGTAGTATTGCGGATATCCTGATCTGGGATCCGGTCCGGGAGAATTAGGAACTCTTGTCTTAATAAAATTCCATCGGAGACGAAGAAAGTGATCAAAAGCATTTTCAGCGGGAGTGTACCATGGAACGATTTTTCCCTGTTCATCCAGCACCACCTGATGGGTGCAAAAAACTGTACTGGTTATCACCCTGTTCCCATTCTTGCATGAGAAGAGTGTTATTAGTAAAAGGAAAGCAAAGGATACAATCTTTAAAAACCTGTACGTTTTCATCTGTCTGGATTCTTAAGGATTCTAAATTACAAATTCTTATTCCACAGCGGAGGATAATAAAAGATTTTTGATAATTAGCAACAAATTGTTAATATTGCAATCCGATTCAGGCGATGGTTGCTTGTTGCTGGTTGCTAGTTAATTGACATTAAACAGGATAAGAACCAGGAACCAGGAACAAGTAACCAGCAACAAGAACGGGCCCATAGCTCAGATGGTTAGAGCACCTGACTCATAATCAGGGGGTCGTTGGATCGTTCCCAACTGGGCCCACATAAAAAAGAGCGAGAGTGAGAGCGGGAGCGAGCACCTCGCTCTTTTTTCTCGCTCTCGCTCTGACACTCACACTTTCAAGGAGTTGGATAAATCGAATATTTATGGTAAAGTTGATTTTGCCGCCGCGGCAGTCTGGCTCCTTCGCTAAAATTGCCCATAGGGCAATTTCTTAACGCTCGGCCCGGTGCCAGTTTGGTGCCAGGATTTGGGCGAAAATGGGGTGTTTTTGGCCGAAAAATGAGTTGGAAATATTACTCCCCCTCGAGAGCATTATGAGAAATTAGTTGATGCGCCAATAGGATCAGAATTCTTTTAAAACTAGGGTGAACTTTTTTAATTTACTGTCAATGTTTTGGGCTTTATTAGCAATTCCTTCGTAGTTGGCCTCTTAAAAGGATTGTTTAGAAAGCGTTCGACGATTTGATTGAACAATGAAGATTCTTCTCTCAACATAAAATGTGTAGCCCCAGGCATTATGAATAACTGTGCTTTTGGAATATTTTGATAGATTTCTAAAATATGCTCCAATTTTATAATGTCACCATCTCCCGCCATTACAAGGACTGGTGCTTTAATTTTTGTTATTTCTTTATTACTTATATTTGGATACTTATCCATTAAGGTTATTTGAGATTTTTGTCTGACAAGATTACCTGATGTGTCACCCTGGTTAATTTTCTTGTCGATCCATTTTAAGTCATTCCTGTCAAGTTCTAAAGCCCATTCTGGTAAAGCCGTTGAGTCTGGTCTTATATTTGGTCCAGTAGTCACCAATTTCTTAACCTTTTTAGGATAGTTCATTGCTAATAATAAACCGATTATTCCGCCATCGCTTTGCCCAACGATATAAGCTGAATCAATTTTTAAATAGTTAAGTAACGAATTATAATCTTCAGCCATTAAGTCATAAGTGAGTATTTCAGAACCATTTTCTGTCTTACCATGAAATCTGCTGTCGGCAACAATTATATAATATTTGTCTTTGAAATATTCAATTTGACATTTTTCGCCTTTAATTGATCCTCCGTTTCCATGAATTAAAAGTAGTGTTTGCCCAGAAGGTTCTCCATAGGTTTCATAGTACATTTTTATTCCATTTACATTAGCAAACTTCCCCACCGCAGAATTATCACCATATTTTATGGAAGTAAAACAGGTGTCCTGACTGAAAGAGGTTACGCAAAGTCCGATTGAGATAGATAGCAGAAAAAATTTCATGGTTATTATTTTTATATAGACATTATATCCCCACAGGTAATAGGTGAAAAAAAATTTTTAATCTGGTTAATTCTGTTTCAAAGTTACACCCTTCCTGAGTCGAAGTCAAAATATTTTAATAATGGTCTTTCACCTTTTGGAAGAATTAAGCCCTTTGACAATAACTTGTCAAAAAAATGACTACCCAAAACAAGAGATCAAGGCTTGTTGTTCCCAAATGTATGTTTTGTGTTCTCAGACCTTCTTTTAAGTGGTCAAAGAAGGACGGATTTTTTAGGACCATTTATCATTTTACCTCATTTTAAGGTCTCTGGTGATAGAACATCTGTAGCCAAATTCTCCCTTTACCATCCCCAGAAACTACACCAGAACCAACCAGAATTGGTCTGGTGACCCCTGGCAAATTACAGGATTGAGCACTTTTACCAGATTTTTGGAGATTTTATGATAATCTGTACAAATTTAAACGAAGGTTTGTTACAGCGATCACCATCCTTTTCTTTACAAATTACTCAATATACTTATAAACCTGTTGACTACTTGACTTTGGTATAAGTATAGTTTAACTTTACCTATACATTCTTACAAATAATGTTACTCAAATGTCAATCTGGACGGCAGAAATAAAAGAAATAGAGAGAGTTAATAAATCTCTCAAAGGTCATTTCCCTGAATTGGAAAGGGAATTAAAATACCTGATCAACACCGAGGATGAAAATGTTGCTCTGCTTTATTCAAGACGATGTCTGGAGGTGATAATAACTGACCTATGTGAGAGTGAGCTTAAAAAATCGAGAGGGACCGAACCTCTAAAAGGCATCATTGATAAGCTTCAGAAGGAAGAGAAAGTCCCTTACAATATCATAGCTTCAATGCACGGACTGAATACTCTGTCAACCTTTGGAACTCATCCTAAAGATTTTGATCCTGAACAGGTAAAACCAGTTCTTAGTAATCTTGCCATAGTTACAAAATGGTACCTGAAATATAAGGGTATCCAGGTTGATTTAAGCTCAATAGCAAAGGAAGAAAAACAAAAAGACAAATATCCAGAAGTTCCTGAATCGGAGAAATCCATTGCTGTATTGCCCTTTAAGAATGACAGTAAGGATGAAGAAAACACTTACTTTATCAACGGTCTTATGGAGGAGGTTTTAAATAATCTCCAGAAGATTAAAGATCTGAGAGTCATTTCCCGTACCTCCGTTGAACAATACAGGAATCAGACAAAGTCAATTCCTGAAATCGCAAAGGAACTGGGAGTAAATTATATTGTGGAAGGAAGCGGACAGAAATATGGCAATGCTTTTCGTCTAAGGGCACAATTAATTATGCCAGCTAAGGAAAGTCATCTCTGGGGGAAATCCTACCAGCAGGAATTACCTGAGGTATCAGCTTATTTTAACATTCAGAGTCAGATTGCCCTGGAGATTGCCACAGAATTAAATGCCACAATAACGCCTCAGGAGAAGCAATTAATTGAAAAATTGCCAACCAATAATTCTGAAGCATACGATGCTTATCTAAAAGGTCAATTTTATTCTCATAAAATCACTCCAAATGATATGGATATTGCTTTGCAATATTTTGAGCTTGCAAAAAAACTAGACCCTGAATTTGCTCTTGCATATGTAGGTATTGGGTCAGTCTGGTTAGGGCGTCAGGTGATAGGGGCAGCGGTCCCTGAAGAGGCAGGTCCCAAAGTGCTAACATCTTTTATGAAAGCACTTGAACTTGACAGTACAATTGCGGAGGTGCATTATACGCTTGCTATAATGAATACATTTGGGGTGTGGGACTGGAAGAGCGCTGAATCAGAGTTTAAAAAATCTATTGCAATTAATCCTAATTATGCCGATACACGATCAATGTACTCGCATTTACTGAACTTTTTGGGACGACCAAATGAGGCAATGGAACAAATAGAATTAGCACTTAAGCTTGATCCGCAAAATCCATCGATTCTGGTTACTTATAGCCATGATTTATTATTTGTGCATAAATATGATGACGCTGTCTCAGTCAGTCGTGAATTATTTGATAAGAATCCCACAATGTTTGTAGCCTTAGATCCGCTCTTCCAGGCTCTCCATCTGACAGGAAGGTACACAGAAGCATTTGAAGTAATGAAGAATTGTTATACCAATATGTATAAAGATTTTGACCATGTCTTTGATCAATATAATAAATTAGGTTATGAAGGTACACTGAACCTTGAAGGTGATACCCTTTTATTGCAGTCAAGAACAAAATATATTGTACCTCTTGACATTGCCTACTTTTATATTTTCTCAGGGAATAAGGAAAAAGCTTTGGAATGTTTGGAGCAAGCTTATGAATTGCATGATCCCAATTTGCCTTATATAACACGACCCACATATGCCAGCCTGCGTGACGAGCCTCGCTTTCAGGATCTATTAAGGAAGCTTAACCTTACTTTTAACTATTAGTACAACTATAGAAATTAAAAACTTGAGCACTCGTTCATTGGGAAAGACATTGTTTTTGACGATAGATGGTTGGAATAGATAGATCATTAAAATCCAGAGTCAAATCCTTGTTGTTTCCTTATGTATGTTATACTTTTCAGACCTTCCTCTGAAGTGGTCAAAGAAGGACGGATTTTGAAGAAATCAGACTTACAAGACCAATTGTGGGTGTCTTTTTGGTTGGGGCTGCATTGGGCCCACTCAAAATCAAGAAGTTACAACCTCAAAAATTGTAACTTTTTTTTTTGTGCCAGGTTTGTGCCAGGTTGGTGCCAGGTTTTGATTGGTTTTTAACAAAATCGAGCGAATATTAATATTAGGTTGGTGGTAGTTACCACCATTCTTTTCTATCCAGTCAAATCTATAAATCATATCTTGATCAGTGATACCTGATTACATATTTGTATTTTGTTTAACTTAGGTTTAAATTTGATAATGAAATCAATAGACCTCTGATGTCCAGCCTTATTGAAGGATATAATTACGACATCTTCATCTCCTGCCGTTAATGGGATAACAAATATGACAGGTGGGTGAGAGAATATATTAAAGCTCTTAATTTATAGAATTCGTAATGAGTAAATTTTTAAAATGAATTGTGTATGGAAATTATTAATTTCGGAGACTTTACTGTAAACAATTATATAATCAAAACTTCAAAAGGCTATATTGTTGTTGACACTGGCTATGCGGGAAATTTTAATCGTTTCTGCAAGAAACTCAAAGAACACCGAATTTCTTTTGATGAAATAAAATTTATTTTTATCACACATGCTCATGATGATCATGTAGGTTTCTTAAATGAGTTAATCTGTAACACTGATGCGAAATTAATAATGCACAGTGAATCTCCTGAAAGATTAATAGCAGGACACAATAAATATGTCGGTGGTCATCCTAATTTATTGGCTAAATTCTTCTTAGGCATCATGAGTCTGCTGGGTAAAGGGAAACATGAATTTCCAGTTGTTAAAGTCGATAATGATACTTTATTGTGGAATGGGGAAAATCAGTTCTTTAAAGAAATGGGAATAGAACTTGAGATAATTTCTCTTCCTGGACATACCAGTGATTTAATAGGATTATTAACAGATGATGGTATTTTACTATGTGGAGACGCGAGTATGAATGGATTTCCGAGTATAAAGAGAAATATTATTTGGATTGAGAATTTAGAAGATTATAAGAAATCGTGGGATAGGATGATTGAAAGTTCTGCAAGAGAAATCTATCCGTCTCATGGAGCACCATTTCCCAAGAAAGATCTGATTAAATATCGTGATTATTTGGGAAAAATGGATCAAACTAAGAAGTAAAGTTGACTGGGAAAGTCAGTTGCCTATACCAAAACAAGCCCTCCCAAAATAACCACCCAAATCCCGTTTTAATTCCTTTTTGTTTCGTTATGGATGTTAAGAGTTTTCAGACCGTCTTCTGAAGTGGTCAAAGAAGGACGGATTTTGAATTCGGGGTTGGGGGGAGCTAAAACCATTCTTTCTTAACAACATACTCAATTTACATCTAAATCTGATAACTACTTGACTTTGGTATCAGGATGGTTTAACTTTACTTGTATAAACTGATAACCATTTGTTAATCTTATGGCAATCTGGTCTTCTGAAATAAAAGAGCTTGAGAAACTCTATGAATCCCTCAAAGGTCAGTTTCCCGATCTGGAGAAGGAACTGGAACGGCTGATCAAAGCTGATGATGAGAACATGATTCTCCTATATTCAAGGAGATGCTTGGAAGTAATTATAACTGAACTTTGCGAATGTGAGTTAAAAAGACCCAGAAAGACAGAACCTCTGAAAGGAATAATTGACAAACTTCATAAAGAAGAAAAAGTTCCTTCACACATTATAACATCAATGCACGGTCTAAATGAACTGTCGACCTATGGTGCCCATCCAAAGGACTTTGATCCTGAACAGGTAAGGCCAGTCCTTAATAATCTTGATATAATCATCAAATGGTATTTGAAATATAAGGGTTTCCAGATTGCTGGTAAGCCAAAGTCGGAAGAAGAAAAGCTTGAAAGTAAAAAACCAATTGCTTCCACAAGAAAACAATCCATTGCAGTTTTACCTTTTGTTGATATGAGTCCTGAGAGAGATCAAGAGTACTTCTGCGAGGGCATATCAGAAGAGATTATTAATGTGTTGGCACAACTCCCTAACCTAAAGGTAACAGGCAGGACATCTTCTTTTACATTTAAGGGGAAAAATGAAGATTTGAAAAGTATAGGAGAAAAACTCGGTGTTCGCAATATATTGGAAGGGAGCGTTCGTAGTTCAGGGAGTCGCATACGCATTACGACCCAGTTGATCGATGTTCAAAGTGGTTTTCATTTGTGGTCAGAAAAATATGACCGGATAATCAATGATGTTTTCGAAGTGCAGGATGAAATTGCCGGAGCTATACTGGAAAAGTTGAAAATTACAATGGCCGGTAAAACGGTTAAACCAAAACATCGCCAGCAAACACAAAATGTTGAAGCTTACCAGCACTATTTGAAAGGCAGGGCACTAGTTTACAAACGCGGGGAGTACCTTTTTGAAGCCATAACTTATTTTCAAATGGCCTTGGAAATTGATCCCCAATATGCCCTGGCCTATGCCGGTTTGGCTGATGTCTATACAATCATCTGCTATTATGGGCTTATAGAACCTACTAAAACCTGGCCAAAAGCTATTGAAAGTGCAAAACTTGCATTTAAGTTCGGACCTGATTTGGCAGAGAGTTACAATTGCAATGCTGCTATTTCATTGCTCCACGATTGGAACTGGGAGGTCGCCAGGACGCAATTCCTTAAAGCCCTTGAGCTTAATTCTGGTTATGAGCAGGCACGGATCTGGTATGGCCTTTTTTTCCTGCAGATGGCGTTCGGGAATCATGAAGAAGCAATTCTCAACATTCGATTTTCATTAAATGCCAACCCTCTTTCTTTTTATTCATATACTATCCTTGGGTTATCATTAGGTATTGCAGGACAAAATAAGGAAGGCCTGGAGAAAGCAAAAAGAGCATTTGAAATGGAACCGACTTCTTACATGACTCAATATTTTTTGGCAGATCTTTATGATTGGTCAGGAAAGTTTGGGGAATCAATCAATATGTACGATATGGCCTTATTGCATTCAAATCGCCATTCCTGGGCTCTCTCATGTCTTGCTATAACTTATGCACATTGGGCAAGAAAAGATAAGGCAGAAGAACTCTATCAGGAGTTGATTGAGCAATCAAAACTGAAATATATCCAGCCGGCAACATTGGCCATAGCCGCTGCTGCTATTGGGAAAGATGAGGAAGCTTTAAGATTTGCACATAAGGCTTGTGATGAGCATGATCCCTTCCTTATATTTACATGTAGAGTCCATCCCTATGGTAAAGAACTCCGCTCCATCAGGGGATTTGATGAGATATTAAAAAGAATGGGATTGTTATAATTAAATAATATTTATTTTTTGTGTAATAAGGTTTAGTTTATAGTATTATTGAAAATGAACTCCTTCATATCAGGCTTTGAATACTACATCTTCATGGGATATCGCAAGAATACATAATCAAATATCAAGCAGAGCATGCCAGAGTAAAGAAATGGCTTGATGAGCAGGGTATGTTGTAAGCCAACATTCTGTTCAAAATATTCTATAATAACCGACCCCCAGAATCCAGAGTCAAATCCTTGTTGTTTCCAAATGTATGTTAAGTTTTTTCAGACCTTCTTCCGAAGTGGTCAGAGAAGGACGGATTTTGAAGAAAACCAAACCATTGCAAAACAATACTGGAAGGATCTTCCACCCATTCGTTTAAATTTAAACAAAGGTTGGTGTTAGTTACCACCATTCTTATCTGGTTCTACCCATAATCTTCTCTCAAACTGAAAAAAAAATTGACTTTGGTTTAAACGAGGTTTAACTTTGATGGTGAGTTTAATATTCTGATAATTAACTCATAAATAAAAAGGGGAATTATCGATACCTGAAAACTTATAAAAGAAAGGAGTACAGTATGAAATTAAAAACTTTATTGATTATCAAAGCAATCGTTGCCTTGTGTCTTGGTATCCCCATATTGTTTGTACCAAACTTTATGTATTCCATCTTTGGGGCTACACTTGCAGGAGGAGGTGTTTTTGCAGCCAGGGAGTACGGTGCCTCTATGATGGGTATTTTAATGCTTACATGGTTTGCCAGGAACTCACAGGAATCAGATGCCAGATGGGCAATAATCCTGGCATTATTCGTTTATGACGCTGTTGGAGTTATTGTAACTTTAGTTGCTATCCTGACAGGTGCATTAAATCCTCTGGCATGGCTGGTTGTAGCTCTATACCTTTTCTTTTCATTGGGGTTTGGATATTTTTTGCTTCCCAAAAGAAAAATTTGAGAAGACAGGGGTCGTGCAAATCTGTAGCCGTCTCAAATTGACAGTCCAAATCCAGAGTTAAATCCCTGTTGTTTCCAAATGTATTTTAAGTGCGTTCAGATCTTCTTTTAAAGTGGTCAAAGAAGGACGGATTTCTTAAGCTCTGCAGATATCTGAAGAGCTTGAAGATTTTTCAAATCAAGCATAACTTTGATACGAGGATATCATAACTTTACATACATAAATGCCAGTAATCTGGTTAATTGAAAATTAAACGCTACCTCAATGGCAATCTGGTCATCTGAAATAAAAGAACTTGAGATACTATATGAATCCCTCAAAGGTCAGGTACCTGGTCTGGAAAAGGAATTGGGACAGTTAATCAAGTCTGAGGATGCAAATGTTATCCTGCTCTATTCCAGAAGATGCCTTGAGGTAATCATTACTGATTTGTGCGAATGTGAGCTGAAAAGACCACGAAAGACCGAGCCGCTGAAGGGGATAATTGATAAGCTTCATAAGGAAGAGAAAGTCCCCTCAAATATTATAACCTCAATGGATCACCTGAATAGTCTGTCAGCTTATGGTGTGCATCCTAAAGATTTTGATCCTGAGCAAGTAAAGCCAGTGCTTGTTAATCTTGATATAATCATCAAGTGGTACTTGATATATAAAGAGAAAGGAACAGATACTAAAACAAAAGATGCTAAAGAGATCAGGCAGCACGTTCAAGGCACTGAAAATGGAAAAAAGAGTATTACTATCCCAAAGAAAAGGTTGATAGGTTTAGGCTCTGGTTTTCTATTGCTTATTGTACTTGTATTTGCAGTTTTATTCCTTACTAACATCATTAATAGTGGCAAACCGCTAAAAGAAATTGATAATTCAATAGCTGTATTACCATTTTTATCCTTAAGTGATGACCCTGATAAACAATACCTTGCTGAGGGTATAATGGTTGAAATTACACTTCACCTTTCTAAGATCAAAGATTTAAGAGTAATAGACAGAACTTCAGTTGAACAATACCGTGGGACAGCCAAAACGAAGGAAATAATTGGGAAGGAACTTGATGTGGCATATCTCCTAGAAGGTAGCTTTCAAAAGTATGGTGATAGTGTAAGATTGATTGTCCAGCTAATTGAAACTGGGAAAGAAGGTTATGTATGGGCTAATAAATATAACAGGAACTGGAGTGATATTTTTGCTGTTCAGAGTGAAGTAGCACAAGCTGTTGCCGCAGAATTGTATGCTTCAATAACACCAGAAGAAAAGAAGCTCATTGAAAAAATACCTACAGCAAACCTCACAGCATATGATTTTTACCAGAAAGGGAGAGAAGAACATATAAAATATTGGATTGACAACAAAGACAGAGAGGTGCTGCAACAAGCTGAATATCTTTATCACCAAGCCTTGCAATACGATTCAACCTATGCCCTGGCATATACAGGATTAGCCAGGGTATATTGGGACAAACATTATTTCCAGGATTTTCTGTCAAAGAATTTTATGGATTCTGTTCTCACACTGTGTGATATTGCTCTTTCTTATGATAATCAACTTGCTGAAGCATATACTTTAAAGGGAGGGTGTTACATTGAAACTGGTAAACCAGAACAAGCTGTTGAAGAATTTGACAAAGCCATAAAGTTAAATCCCAACGATTGGATGGCTTACCGTTGGAAAGGAAGATTCTATTTTGAAACCGACTGGGCTAATTATATTTATTATCTCCAAAAAGCTGCTTCTATTAATCGCGGAGAAGAATTACCTGAATTATTATCGCTAATTGGTTATGCGTATTATAGTGCAGGATTTCCTGAGAAAGGTATACAATGTTATCAGGACAAATTGAAATTGGATGGCGATTCAGCTAATTATTATGCTGAATTAACCAGGTATGAGAACTGGCTTAAAAATTTCAATAAATCTATAGAATTTGGGATAAAGGGTTATGCGATAGATTCAACTAATTCAACTACCTTGATAAATTTAGGAGACAGCTATTCAGAACTTGGCCAATATGAAGAATCATTAAAATATTATAATAAATGGATTAAAAGATCAGAAAATCAGGGAGATGAATGGTTTGCAGGTTCTTCACATCGTATTGGATATATTTACTCGCAAAATGGGAATAGAGAAGCTGCTAATTACTATTTCAATAAACAAATAAATTTATGTGACAGGAGCATTGAATTAGGACGACAATATGCACATATGTTTTATGCATATTATGATCTTGCAGGTGTATATGCTTTCAGAGAAGATAAGGTTAAGGCATATGAGAATTTGAGAATTTTTAATAAGAAACCCATGATGTCCTTCTGGATGGTTTCATTAATAAAAACTGATCCATTATTCAAAAGCATCAGGAACGAGCCAGAATTTCAGCAGATTGTCAGAGATATAGAAGCAAAATACCAGGCAGAGCATGAAAGGGTCAGGAAATGGCTGGAGGAGCAAGGGATGTTATAAACCAACGACCCTGATCATAAATATCATTTACAACTGACTGCCTTCGCCTGAATTAAATCCTTGTTGTTTCCAAATGAATGTTTTTATCTTTTCAGACCTTCTTTTTAAGTGGCCAAAGAAGGACGGATTTTGAAGAAAATCAAGCAGCTAATCCCAAATTTTAGGTATTTTTTTGTTGCCAGGTTCTTGAGAGATTTCATCTGTTTAAATTTAAACAAATGAGGTGTCTGTAATAAGTATTTTTCTTTTTTTTCGGTTTTCGATGCACTTCTCCTTAGATAATACTACAATTAAGGTTAAAGCAATACCCCTGTTGCTAGTTTCTATTCTGGGTCAATCTGGGAGGTTCTGGGGTAATTTAATAATTCATGAGGGTATTTAGTAGAATCACATACTTTCTGAATAAACAATCCGAAAAACAAAGTTTACTCTGGTGCCAGTTTTGGTGCCTGTATTTTCACCGTATCAGTATAGATTTCTGAAGTCTGTTACAACTTCAAAAGCCTGACAAGCTGACCACTTACAGCAGGAAAGATGTTCAAAAAATAATATAAATAATAACATATATTTACAACCGGAAGAAAATGGTTATTCTGTTCCGGTATGAATTGATCACTGCCAACCGCTTATGCATTTGATATGAGTGATAATTTGAATAAAGCACAATAGAAAGAATATTAAATACAAAGATTATGGCTTATATGAAATTAAACAGAAGAAGTTTTGCAAGAAACATTGCGATGGCAGGGATTGCAGCCGGCATGCCGGTTATAAATTCAGACGGGTTGAGGGCAGCAGTACCCTCTAATGATTACCTTAAGATCAGTCTGAATGCATTTTCGTTCAATGATCTTTTGCTCGCCAGGAAAATAACAATTGATGATGTCATGGATTTTTGTGCCAGAATTGGCATTGAAGGAGTTGACCTGACAGGATATTATTTTCCCGGATACCCTGAGCCTCCTGCTGATGACTATATTTATCATATTAAGAAGAAGGCTTTCAAGCTTGGATTAGACCTGGGATGCACTGGTGTGAGAAATGATTTCACATGGGCTGATCCTGAAAAAAGAAAATTGGAAAAGAAACTTGTGAAAGATTGGATCGTGGTAGCCCAGAAGCTTGGAGCACCAGGTCTTCGAATTTTTGCTGGTACCTTATCGAAGGAAGTCCATCCATGGGATGAGAGGGCAAAATGGATAGCTGAAGATATTCACGAATGTGCAGAATTCGGAAAACAACATGGGGTTATGCTTGCATACCAGAATCATTTCGATTTTGCAAAAACAGCGACAGAGGTTGAAAAATTACTGAAAATGATTGATCATGAGTGGGTAGGTCTTATGCTCGACATAGGTAGTTATCATTCTTCTGATCCCTATAAGGATATTGCTTGCACTGCAAAGTATGCAATAACATGGCAGATGAAAGAAAAGGTATTTGTTAATGATAACCAGATAGAATCTGACTATGACAAAATTATTGACATCGTCAGAAAAAGTGGTTACAGGGGATACCTGCCACTGGAGACTCTTGGTGATGGAGATCCTTATAAAAAAGTGGAAGAACTTTACAACAAAGTGAAAAAAATTCTGAGGTAAAGATATAATGTGCATAAGCCAGTCGCCGTGACCACTTTCCGCTGGTAAAATGGACATTTTTATATTTATCTATAGGTCATATGATTAACTCCGGCCCTGGGTGGTCAATTTTTGCCTGAAAGAGATGTTCAGGGTAACGGCTTTCCCAGTTAAATGTAAATCCCGGTATTTTCAAAATTTTGAAGTTTCTGCCAGATCTTCATAAGATCTTCATTTTGAACATTATATTTTTGTTTTCTGTAAAACCAAACTAAAAATTAAAAAAGATGAAAAGAACAATATTAATTGTTGGAATCACAATTCTTATAAGTGCAGGATTATCAGCCCAGAATCAAAACCGGAACGAGAAACAGACTGGGAAGGGAACACAAACCAGGTCACAGACTGAAAATCAAAACCGTTCAGCGGCTACAGTTCAAACACAGACACAGGGTCAGTACCGGAATTATGGCCAGATGACCAGTGAACAAAAAAGGCTGAGAAACGAAGAAAGGAAAGCTTTAAAAAAACAACAGAAAGAGCTTAAGAAGCAGCAGAAGGAAATGAAAAGGCAGGAAGCTGCCGGGAGTCAATCTGCGAAACAGGACAGAAATACTGCCAGAAATAAAGGGGCTCGTACTTCAACTTCAATGCAAAATGCCGCAAAAGTATCAAGGAGATCGGGTCCAGGTAAAAAATAAGATTATATAACAACAAAAATCCCTGCAAATAGTAAGGTTGCTGGGATTTTTTATTCGAAGTAATCGTAAGCTGGAAAAGCCGATGCCCCTGACCACTTGGCGCCGGATTAGATTGACCATCTGATGCCGGAGTTAATTCTTTGAAAAATAAACAATTACTAAGATGTTATAATGACCGGCGGAATGTGGTCAAGGCTTCCGGCTTTTGCAATCTGACTATATCTCGCCTTTTTGGTTAAGGAAGAACACTGGAATAATTTTTACTAACCTGCCGAATTAATTTTCTTCTGGTTAACTATAATATAACAACAACAGATTATTACTAATAATCCAATCACTTTGAATAAAGCAGACAAAGAAATAAGTTCAGGAACTCCGAATTTTATGAGGGATAGGGACATGCCAATTATGGGTATGATAATACCCAGGAAAACCGGGTATCTTTTTTTGTTAAAAAGGAGCAACCCCGTAATAATATAAATGATCCCAAATACAAGTATACCAATACTCCCGGCATTATTGGAAGTTTGTAAATACAGTACAATATGTAAAACTCCATTAATTATTAAAAAGATTCCAGCAAGAAGTCGGATTGTTTTCATGTTAAAAATTTATTAATGTGACTACTCATGTTTTTCACGAACCAATATACTTACAGTTACTTCCGTATTATTCTGAACGACGATTCTTTTCATCGTTTCGGGTGATACTAAAATCCATTGCGAAGGAACTCACTCCTCATGCCTTCTCTTAACCCAGTCGCAGATTGTCTGAGAAATTTTCTCCCTCGAAAGGCTGAAAGTATGATCGTCCTCAAAGGGAGAAAGTTGAACATTCCTGGCTTTCGCATCCTGCAGCGCGTTGTAAAGAGGGAGAATATATTCTTCCATTGTCATGTTGGCATCATTCAGGCCGCATATTATCAACAAATCCTTTTTAGAAAGTGAAGCAGCATTCCTTGCCGTGTAGAACGAAGGATCGAGTACCCTCTGACCTGATCCGATGTCTTTAGGCAGATACCCCGGTTCAAAACGGAATATTCCGGCAGCTATGGAATTATCTATACTGGCGTCGAGCCTGCGTTTCATTTCAGGATTGCTGCGGTACAGGTCAAAGAATATCCCCCAGTCGGTACCGGCGATCGAAATTACCTCTTTGATTTCCTTATGCCTGATTGCGTAGGCTGTTGCCATTCCTCCACCGAAAGAATAGCCTGCAAGGATGATTGCCGCAGTATCAATCCTGAATTTTCCTATCACATCAGGTCTGTGAAGAAATCTGAATGTTGCACCGATGTCGTATTGGCAATTGAGAAAGCTGAATGTTCCGGTGCTCTGGTGCGAACCACTGTAATTGAAGGTCATCGCATTGATCCCTGACCTGCTCAATGATCTTCCCAGCCCCAGAACATCATAAGTGTTTCCGGGAGAGCCCTGTAAAAGAATCACAACAGGCTTATTATCATCACCTGCTGCTTTATAAAACTTGCCTTTAAGGATAACGCTATCTCTTTCAATGGTTATATCCTCCGGTTCCTGGCTGAAGACGGGCCGGTAATCTGTAAGGAATACCACAATAATACTCAGGAGAAGCAGTGAAAATCTTTTCATGACTGATTATTGGTTGAAAAGTGTTTTAACAACAATGGTCAAACCCATGGACTCCATCATAAAACCTGGAATTAAGAGAAAGCCCATGCCAAATATTACTTCAGCAGTCAGATAGACAAGAAAAAGTAGATTCATAGTTATACCTCCATTATATTTTATTGATTGCGGCTTATGCACCAATATTAAGATTTAAATTTTCATGCGCTATTGCCATCAGTGTCCTGACTGAAACACCATAAGGGCAGGCGGATTCACAAAATCCTTCACAATTCAGGCACCTCTCTGTTTTCGGACCATGCAATTCAAGGTATTTCTGAATGGCATATTTCTCTCTTTTCTGAGAAATAAAATAATGATTAAATCTTGCTATTGTATTGACAGACACATGATAAGGACAACTTTTTTCGCAGATTCCACATGCATGACGGCAATATAAATGCCCTAACTTCACTTTCACAGCATCTATTAAAGTCCGGTTTTCCTGAGTAAGTTTTCCCCCGGAAAGGCTTACATAATCCGCAATTTCATCAAAATTACTGAATGAAATCAGAACCGAACTAACGGCACGATTGCTCAATACAAAGTTAATTGCAGCTTCTCTTCTTGCATTGCTGTCTCCAAGCTGATCTTCCGAAAGATATGCTTTCCCGCTTTTTTGCTTTTCCTGAATGGTCTCATATCTCCGGGCGGAATTTTCATCGACAGGCTTGTTCTCTTTCTTTAAGGTATTGACTTTATCAATTACATCAAGGTAGAGTTTGCCAAAAGGATCCGTTTTCATCAGGAGGGCCCCTGTATTTTTAACAGCGCATACTTTCAGAATATTATTACCCATTTCCTGTTGGGCATAATTATATACAAAAAGAACATGATCAAACCTTCCGTCTTCAACTGCTCCGCAAATTATTTTCTCCATATTGTCCACCGCATTGCCCGGATATTCAGAACCATGGCAGGAGATACCGCAGAAGTTTACTCTTCCTTCCTCTTTTAGTTGTTTGAATGCATCATGAAATTGCTTATTCCTGACATTTTCAACCGACACGGGATTCCAAAGCATAAGTCCATCAAGGTAACTGGTGTTAAGTCTTTCAAGGCACTTCCGGACACGCTGTTTAATATTTTCAGCGTCATCGTCTTTCTTAATCATCAGTTTAGTATTAATGAATAACGATTTCCGGTCAAAATCTTTAATTGCTTTTCCGACCAGAAGTTCATTATTACCATTCCCGTAAAATTCAGCTGTATCAAAAATATTTACCCCTGAATCAATTACTGCCTTTAAAAGATTTTCGTTTGTCATCATGACTGGACCGCATCCGATGTCCGAAACTTTGAAGCCGGTGCGACCTAAAATACGATAGTCCCTGATCCCGGCACGGTCCAGATCAGAACTGGAATCACGATTAGAGGTTGAACCATCATAACTTATCACCCCCGCACTTACTCCCATAAGCCCGAGAGATGACTTTGAGATAAAATCTCTTCTGTTGACTGATTTAAATTTCATTGGATAAATTTTAGAATTGACAACGCATTTTCCAGCAAGTCATGCATTTTAGGATGTTGAAATATCAAATTTCTGAAATAAATCAATTCGTGTCAATGAAATTTAAACATATCTTTATTAATATATTGTTTTGATTTGTGTTCTCAGACCTTCTTTTGAAGTTGTCAAAAAAAGACAGGTTTCTGAGAAATCAGACACCTACACAACAAAATTGGAAAAGGGTGCCCAGTCATATGTTTAAATTTGTATAAAGGTCGGTGGTTGTTTACACCACACTAACCTCATTCCAATAAAGAATCTCAAGTTCATCTTCCTCTCAGGTTACAGGAAGTTTATATATGTTAACCATACCCTACAAATCAATTCTGGGTTGATTCTAGTAGGTTCTGGGACATTTTGTTTAATGGTTAGGGTTAAAGTACGGCTGAAAATTATATTTCATTAAATGTCAAAAAAACCTCAATTCGGATATGGCAACAAGTCTGAAGTCTGCATTATTAGGCATCTTCAGAATAATGGCATACTTTAGCCAAGCCACGAAAACTCTTATTGTACATCCTGAAGATCCTACCTGCATTCGCCGGTCGCCTTGACCACATTCCGCCGGTTAAATGGACATTTATATATTTATCTATGAATCACAGGATTAACTCCGGCGCGGGGTGGTCAATTTGTACCGGCGAGAAGTGGCCAGGGGCACCGGCTTTTGCAGTTGGGAGTCACCTTCATTCTACTCTTAACAACATATTCAATATACTTCTATATCTGATAACTACTTGACTTTAGTATCAGGAAAATGTAATTTTACACATACAACAACCTGACTAACCTTTATGGCTAAAAAATCCAGCGAACCTGAAAATTTCTGGCAGGAACTTAAAAGAAGAAAGGTAATACGTGTCACAACAGTATATGCTGCTGCAGCATTTGTCATTCTTCAGCTTGTTGACATTATTGCCCAACCTTTACAACTTCCTGAATGGACTCTTACTCTTATAATAGTGTTGCTCGGCATTGGTTTGATTATTACAATTATTGTCTCCTGGATTTATGATATAACCCCTGCAGGTGTCAGAAAGACAAATCCTGCAAGTGCAACAAAGCATTCCAATCAGACAACTACTACAACCTCAAGTGGATGGAGGATAGCTACATACGTAAGCGCCGTAATAATCGTAGCATTGATAGCATTTAACTTTATCAGTAAAAGAAATCTAAATGCGGATATAAAACTTGAAAAATCAATTGCAGTATTGCCATTCCGTAATGATAGCCCTGATACAACAAATATTTACTTCATAAATGGTTTAATGGAAGAAGTTCTGAACAATCTGATGAAAATAAGCGATTTTAGGATTCTTTCACGCACCTCTACAGAACAGTACAAAGGGACTAATAGACCAACCATTACTGAAATTGCAAGAAAGCTGGGAGTTAATTACATTATTGAGGGAAGTGGGCAAAAGTATGCTAATAAATTTCGTTTAAGGATACAATTAATAAAAGCAATAGGCAAAGAATCTCATCTCTGGGCTAATTCCTATGAGCAGGAATTAAGGGAAACAAGCGATTTTTTCGATATTCAAAGTCAGATTGCAAAAGCCATCGCGCAAGAATTAAAAACAACAATAACTCCTGAGGAAAAGAACCTAATCGAAAAAGTCCCAACTGAGAATATAGCAGCTTACGATTTATATCTGAGAGCAAATGAATATGAAAAGGAATATCGGAAAACATTGGATTCGACCTCTAATCGAAAGGCTGCTACCCTTTATAAAACTATTATTGAATTAGATTCTACTTTTGCAAAGGCTTATACAGGTTTAGCAAGAGCTAATTATAACAGATATTATAAAGAAACTTATCTCAAGGAAAACTTTCTTGATTCTTGTCTTATTCTGGCTAAAAAAGCTCTTTCCATCGATAATAATCTGGATGAAGCAACTTTTTTGGTAAGTGAATATTATTATTCAAATGGACAAATGGATGAGGCTTTGGATAATATTGACAAGACATTAAGTATTAATCCAAATTTTTATTTGGCTTTCGCTTTAAAAGGCGCCATCCTGACATCTTTTCAACATGATTATATCAAGGGCATAGACAATTTTAATAAAGCCTTGACCCTTATACGAGGGGAGGAACGACCACCTTTACTAAGAGAAGTAGGCAGAGCATATCAAAGTGTCGGATTTCTTGAAAAAGCAAAGTCTTATTATCAGGAAGCATTGGTATTGGATAACAATAAATTGTATACCTATTATTTTCTTGCATGGATCGAATTCTGCAATGAGAATTTTGAGGGAGCTTATAAATTAGTCAAAGAGCGAGAGAAAATTGATTCCGCAAATTATGTTGAAGGTCTTATCCCAATATATAATATTATTTCTGGGCATGATAAAGAGGCCTATTTGTTTGCAAATAAACTCATTGAATATTTTAAAAAATCCGGAATACTAAATCTTGCAGAATTGAATCAGATTGGATATGCATTTTGGCAAGTTGGAAAACATAAAGAGGCAGAAAGCTATTTCAGTCAACAAATCAAATATAGTGAAGAAAGTATTAAACTCGGGAGGAATTCAGCACAAACTAAAAGTGCTCAATATAATCTGGCATCAACCTATGCATTTTTGGGTGATAAGGGAAAGGCATACTATTACCTTGATGAATTAAATAAATCGGAGTTTTATCCTTTATTACGAATAATTCTTATTAAACATGATCCTATGTTTGAAAGCATTCGTAACGAAGAACGATTTAAAAAGATACTGTATAACATGGAAGCAAAATACCAGGCAGAGCATGAAAGGGTTAAAAAATGGCTTGAGGAGCAAGGGACATTATAACCCTTCTGCCCTGATTATAATTACCAATTACAACTTACTAACCTTTCCAGAGTCAAATCCTTGTTGTTTCAACATCTATGTTAGTTGTACCAGACCGTCTTTTGAAGTGGTCAGAAAAGGACGGATGTATTTGGCCGAAAAAATGATGAAATACTTCAGAATATTAAATCTTGGAGCAATTTATTAATATCAAGAACTACTATTTGATTTTAAACCATTCGTATTCTCCTGTTTTTACTCCCTCTAAATTAAAATTGTTTATAGTCAATTTAACAGGAGTTTTAAGTACAATCTCAAATTTTGCTACAACTGCATCAGGATCAAAGTTTCGAACATAATTTCCAATTAACTTATTTTCGGATGCGAATGAACCAATCCATGTCATATAGATTCCACTCTGGTAAAGAATGAAACCTCTGAACTTGCTATCATTTGAAGAAAAGCCAATATCCATTACATATGAAAATGATTTCTTGCCCTTAATTAAATTTGAAACATTTATTACAAAGGCGTTCCCATATTGTTGGCTATCCCATACTACAGTATCGTTACTTATGATCCCTTGCCAGGAACCAACAAAAAAAGCGTTAGCTAATTTAAGATGGTCAAGGTTGGTAGTTAGGTTCTGTCCTTGTACCCCGTTAAAACCAGTCAGCAGGAATACAATTGTAATTGTGGTAAAACATAATTTTTTCATAGAATTGAGAAGTTGATTCATACTGAAATCAAATGGTTATACAAAATAACACTAATAAAAAGATGAAGTCAAATAAATCTAAGGCACCAATTTCTAAATCATGGCGTTAAAAACTATAACCTTGAATTCATCTGACTGTGGGAGCTTGTCTAAAAACGATAGGGCTTAGATCATCTTTTTTAATATATGTCAAGAGTTTTCAGACCTTCTTTTGAAGTGGTCAAAGAAGAACGGATTTTGAACTTCGTCTCGCATCAAAAGAGGCTTGAATTTCCTGATATCACATATGATGAGAAATCCTGTTGAGCTGAAAATATTTTGGCTATGGATTATTATTTGACTTGTATCTTTCTCTTTCCTAACTTTATCATAACCAATATAAACTCAAATGGCAATCTGGTCGGCAGAAATAAAAGAACTTGAGAGACTTAATGTATCTCTTATCGGTCAATTCCCTGAACTGGAAAAGGAACTGGTACAACTTCTAAAAACCGAGGATGAAAATGTAGCTATGCTATATTCGAGAAGATGTCTGGAAATAATCGTCACAGATCTTTGCGAATGTGAGTTAAAAAGGCCCCGTAAAACTGAGCCTTTGAAAGGGATAATTGATAAACTGAACAAGGAAGAAAAAGTGGCTTCATACATTGTAACCTCAATGCATGGCCTTAACAGTTTATCGACCTACGGCGCCCATCCTAAAGACTTTGATCCTGAACAGGTAAAACCTGCAATAAGCAATCTTGCAATAATCTTAAAGTGGTATCTTAAATATAAAGGGATTGAGATTCTTAGTAAATCTTCAATGGCTGAAGAAGATCTTATTGCTGGCATAGGGAAACAAGCACTAGACATTACTAAACTTGAGAAATCAGTAGCAATCCTGCCATTTAAGAATGACAGTAAGGATGAAGAAAATACTTACTTCATCAATGGGCTGATGGAAGAGATTCTGAACAATCTTCAGAAAATAAAAGATCTCAGGGTTATTTCCCGCACTTCTGTTGAACAGTACAGAAATCAGACAAAGTCAATTCCAGAGATTGCAAAGGAACTGGGAGTAAATTACATTGTAGAGGGCAGTGGACAGAAATATGGCAATGCATTTCGCCTGAGGACCCAGTTGATAATGGCAGGAAAGGAGAGTCACCTGTGGGGAGAATCTTATCAGCAGAAAATATCTGATGTTGAAGATATTTTCACAATACAAAGTCAGATTGCTGAATCTATTGCGGTAGAATTAAAAGCAGTCATAACACCTCAGGAAAAACAACTTATTGAAAAAATCCCTACAAAACAACTTGAAGCATATGATGCTTACCTGAAAGGAAGATTTTACCTGTATAAGTTCACTTCTGAAGATCTGGAGGCTGCCATGAAATACTTTGAACTGGCCAAAGAAAAAGATCCGTATTATGCACTTGCATATTCTGGTATTTCTTTTGTCTGGGCAGGACAAATGCAAATGGGTTATTTGTCGCCTGCCGAGGCTGGGCCTAAGTCAATGGAAGCCTTGATGAAAGCTGTCGAACTGGATAGCAACAATGCAGAAATAATATACTCTCAGGCTGCTATTAATACCTGGGTAATGTGGGATTGGGAAGGAGGTGAGACTGCTTTTAAAAAGTCAATTGAACTTAGTCCAAACCATACTGAAGCACATGCATATTATTCTCATTTTCTGAATACGATGGGTCGTCAGAAAGAAGCAAGGGAACAGATTGAAATGGCACTTAGACTGGATCCTTACAATCCATTAATAAAAAGTCTTTACAGTATGGATCTTGTTTTTTTCCGTCAATATGAAGAGGCTATAGCAGCCAGTCAAGAGGCTCTTAATTTAGATAATACTGCTGTGGTTGCTCTTGCGGGGTTGGCGTATGCCTTGCATTTATCCGGCAAGTATGATGAAGCATTATCTGCATTTAAATCGGTATATTCCATTCTATATAAAAATAATACTCACTCATTTGACCTAGGCTATGCTAAGACAGGTTATTTCGGCGCATTGCTTTTTGAAGCTGAAACTCTTGCATCTGAATATGACACTCAATATGTAAATCCATCAGATATTGCCGTTTTATATGCTTTAGGAGGTAAAAAAGAACTAGCTTTAAATTGGCTTGAGAAAGGATTTGAAGTCCGTGAATCAAATATGCCATATCTACTTGTGCCAGTATATGATAGTCTTCGTAACGAACCTCGCTTCCAGGAGATTGCAAGGAAGATGAACCTGCCATATAAATAGAAATCGAATTGGGGAAAGCCATTAATCTCACCTAAAGCTAGTCGGTTTAATCAGTCAGTCCAAATCCAGAGTTAAATCCCTCTTGTTTCCAAATGTATGTTAAGTCTTTTCAGACCTTCTTCTGAAGTGGTCAAAGAAGGACGGATTTTCCAGACAGAGATTTTCCCAGACCTTTATTACATCAAATTTTGGCAAGCCCAGAACGACCATAATTTCTGGTCTTAATGAGACCAGATTACATTGTGATCAGGTCTCCAGTGTCAAATTTGATGGTTCTAAACCAATCCTCGTTGTTTCCTGAAATATGTTATACTTTTCAGACCTTCTTCTGAAGTGGTCGAAGAAGGACGGATTTTTTTGACCGAAAAAATGAGTTGGAAATATTCCTCCCCCTGCAATAGAACCATCTGAGATTAGAGGATGCGGAGAAGTGATCGGGTGTTATCTGATTTAAATTATAGTAATTCGATTTCGGAATAGTAATTTGGGCTTGCCCATTCGATTATTTTTTCATTTTCAAATGTATCCTTCCATAATAATTCATACCCGACAGGAACATTCAGATAGAATACTTTTGTATTTGTTGGTACCTCATAAAGTTTTAATTCTTCAACAACTTTAAGCCAATCCTCCTGAATTTCTGGTAATAAATCAGATAATCGACATGAAACAGAAATTTTATTAAAATTCCTGTCAATATAAACATTTCCATTTTTTACTGCTTTCCATCTGCCATCATTAATGTATGGCTTTTTATTCAAATAACTTATTATATAATCAATACTATCATTTGGCAAATTTGATAAATATTTGTGTCCCCATGCATCAGTAATCTTCAATTCAAATGAATTTACTAACTTCCAGGCTTCTGTAATTGTTACAGAGTCAACAATTCCAATGCTTAAATCTCCTGGAACAAATTCTCTGTCTCCTTCTATTTCGACCTCCCTTTTATTGTCAACTTCTTTGTCATTTTCACAACTAAACAATATGGCTAAGAAAAATACGGAATAATATAAAATATTTCTCACAGGCAGCTGGTTGATCCCATTCAGAATGAAATTGAATCTTGTTTTCATAATTGAATTAATATTCTTTATAATCTGGGGCTTTCCAGACATATTGCTTACAACATTTTTCACTGTAGTACTTCATGTTTGTAGCACCGGAATAGAGGGTATCCCCATTTTCTGAAACAGGAGCAACAGATGAAGAACTCAAGATATTATGATATTCGAAAAAGTATTCCTTTTCCCACTTATACCGTATCCAAGCACCCCAGGATGCCATATATTTTGGATAATCTTTAATTGTCTGTTCATCCTGGTTAATTCTAGATTTTAGCCAGTCAGGAATCTCGTTCTCAGGGACAAAGGAGTCTTTTTCACAGGAAAAGGAAATGAGGGAGAAGACAAACATCAATGCTATCTTTTTCATTGCATTGGGTTTAAGTTTAAAATATTACATCTTATGATTCCAGTTAAACAACAAGCCCTACAATTGAACCTTTATTAAAATTGTCTTACTCGGATTTTCTGGAATGCTAATATACAATCCCCAAATAGTTAATTCTTTGGTCTTATCATCATAAGAATATCTAAATGACAATTCGCTATCAGAATTGTCAGACAATGAAAAGAATAGACTATTGGTATTTTCATCAATCCGATATGTATATTCTTGTACATCATCATTACTATGTAAATTAATAAATGCAGAACCTTTATCAGTAAACTCAATGGTACAACCACCTCTTATCCCCTTTTCAATCCATTGACCTGCAAAATCACACTCATTCGGTAATTCTTTCTGGCATGAATTTGAAATCACGATCAGGATTATTGGGAATAATCTTAATATTTTCATATTTCCGGCAGTTTATTTCTTCAGTTTAAATTCCTTTATTTCGTAATAATCAATCCCTTTACTACAGATTCTTGTTTTTGAGCCGATTGTGATTTTCCCATTGATAGGAAAAATTGTATCTACCCATGGTTTTAGGTTAGGTATACTATCAGCCTTAATGATTTCTGAACCAACCTTTATATCCCATCCCCAATAACAGTATAGTTTTTCAAAATGAAATGCAACAACTTGAGCATCAGTTGTTCCGTTAACAAGTTCATTTTCCTTTTCACAATTTGTTATGGAAAAGAGTAAAATTAGCATCACTATAATTTTTAAATGTTCCATGTGTTATTATTTGTACACATATTCAGTCAGATTATTTACTTTTAAAGGGTATCCCTTGTCATTATATTCATAAGTGTTTCTTGTAATCTGCACTTTTTCAATTGATGGACCAACATCAAAATTAAGTGTATATGTTTCTTGTGTGATATTGTTCGGGTTAGTAAAAACACCGAGAGTTGTCAATCGTTTAAATGATTGATATGGATTATGCATATTATCATATTCATACTCTGTGGTTGTAGTTAACTCAGCAATTCCTGCTGGTGACACGATATACTTCGTCTGCTTAGTTATATTTCCATTATCATCATATATATAATTTGTGTAACTCGATATTGAATTATTAGAATATCCTGTTATCCTTACTATTCTGTCATTCTCATAGAGAAATTTCTGGTAATCGGGAACATTCGATGATGGGCGAATATATGATTTTCGAATTAATTGTTCTTCACTGTTATATTCTAATTTATGTGATATGCTTTTGGGTGTATTTTCAGGACTGACCCATTCTTTACGGTTCATTGCTGCTTCAAGCACACTGCTGTTACTGCTTGCAATGGACATATCCCAATAGAAATCAGATTTTACCAACTGGTTCATATCATTGTAGAAATGCTTGGTGTAACGAAATTTATTTTTTTCTTCATTTACTAAATTTGCACTATTATATGAATATTCCATATAAATTTCACCACCTATTAATACCTTACTTATCAACGGAATATCCGTATTTTCGATAATTAGTTGTTGATCTTTTTCACAGGAAATGAATAGAAGAGAAAAGAAAAACACAAATGCTATCTTTTTCATGATAGTACAATTAAATATTAAATTAAATCTCTATGCCAGACTACTTTAATCATTTTGGCATTTTTTTGAAAATCACCAAGTTTCTCATCGTTCCATACAAATTTTGTACCCTGGTAATTATAGAATTCACACATCCCACAATTAGATAAAGGGATTTGGATAAAATAATAATAACCATGATTCCAACGGTATGCATAAACTATTGTTCCTGCGAATTGGACAGGGGTTTCCATCTGAGAGGTCTTTGATGTTAACCAGTCTGGATTTGCGGGAAATTCTTCACTCTCTTTTTTGCATGAAAATAACACTAAAGCAAAGAAAAACATCAATGCTGTCTTTTTCATGATATTAGGTTTAGTGTTAATAATTTCACAGCAAAAATCAAGCCATTGACATCTCAAGATCACTGAATTAATATGAGCAAACTAGTCCCCTTTTCAACGAATTTAAGGTTTAATCACAAATTCCTCTCCTTCCCTTTAAGTTATCCCAGTTGTTTCAAAAAATATGTTAAGTTTTTTCAGACCTTCTTCTGAAGTGGTCAGAGATGGACGGATTTTGAAGGACCATTTATCATTTTTACTTCTTTTTATGGTCTCTGGTGATAGATGATACTTTACCAAGCCTCATTTCCCTGACATCCCCAGAAACTATTCCAGATGCAACCAGAATTAGTCTGGAGACCTCTGGCAAATTACAGGATTGAGCTCTTTTTCCAGATTTTGGAGATTTTACGATAATCTGTACAAATTTAAACGAAGGTTGTTGGTTGTCACCACCATTCTTTTCTTAACACCATAATCAATATATTTCTAAATCTGATAATTACTTGACTTTGATATGAGGATAGTTTAATTTTATGATCTGCGACTTAACAAATCATATATGTCAGAAAATCCAAATAAGTTTATCAAATTCTGGCAAGAGCTGAAGAGACGTAAAGTCTTTGGAGTAGTCACCACATATGCTGCGACTGCTTACATTATTATTGAGGTAATGAATAACCTTGCATTCCCATTAAATCTGCCTGTATGGGTTGCAACATTGGTACTGGTAATTCTGGTTATTGGGTTACCAATTGTTATCATTCTGGCCTGGATCTTTGATTTTACCCCGAAAGGGATTGAAAAAACTGAGTCGCTAGGAGAAGCAGAGAGTAAAGAAATCGTAACAAAACCTGTTAAAAGTAAAACGAGAGCAAGTTATTTATTAAACGCAATCCTCATAATTGCTGTTTTAATCCTTGCTTATCCGAAAATATTCAAACGGAATGCACTTGAAAATTTACGATCATCAGCCGAGAGGATTTCTGTTGCAGTGATGCCATTTCATAATATGACCAACGATACGATTTGGAATATTTATCAGGAAGGCATTCAGGATAATATATGTGCATATCTTTCTAACTTTTCTGATGCAATGAAAATCAGGCAGGTCGAGTCAATAAACAGAATTATTCAAAATAGTGGTTTCCTCAATTATTCTTCGATTACTCCAACGATTGCTGGCAATATCTCAGCAAAACTAAATGCAGAAATCTTTGTTTATGGCAGTATAATAAAAGCGGGATCAAAGATTAGGGTAAACGCTCAATTAATTGATACAAAAACAAAAGAATCCTTTAAATCTTTTCAGGTAGAAGGTACTTCAGAAGAGAATATCATACAATTGATTGACTCACTTTCAGCACAAGTAAAAAATTACCTATTAATAACCCGATTAAAAAAGGGACAAAATATCTATTTGCAGCACTATGAAACTACAGCCAGTTCTCCTGAAGCCTTCCGTTATGTAGTTTTAGGTAATAGTGCCTTTTTTAATTCAGATTATCAATCAGCCAGAGAAATGTATTCTCAGGCAGTGGCTATCGATTCAAACTTATACATGTCTGCAATGAGATTGGTTTTAGCTTATTGGAATCCAGGTTTATACAAGGAAGCCAAAGAATTGTGCCTTAGAATTTATGGGAAAAAGGAAAGAATGACTGATTTTCAGAAGATTTTTGCAGATGTTATTTATGCATTAGTATTTTTAACGCCAAATGAAGGAATAAAATGCGTAAATCGGTTGCTGGAGATTGATGATGAATTGCCAGCAACTTATTATATGTTTGGCTTCTTTTATGATAATTTGAAATTATATGACAAAGCGATTCCTCCATTGGAAAAATCATTGGAGATATATGAGAGGTGGAATTTAAAACCAGTGTGGTTCGCAAACTACTACTATCTCGGGAATGCTTATCATAAAACAGGGCAGTACAGGAAAGAAAAGAGGCTTTATAAGAAAGCAGAACAGGATTTTCCTGATAATTTTGATATAATAGGCAGGCAGGTTATTCTGTCATTAACTGAAGGAGATACAGCATCAGCAAACGATTATATTGGAAAATTAACGGTTATTGCTAAAGAATATTCATTCCCTGAGGCAAATTTAGCTGCAATAATGGCATCTCTCTATTCAGATGCAGGCATTCTGGATAGAACAGAGGAATATTATAGGAAAGCTCTTTCCTTAGAACCCGAGAAAGGATGGATTTTGAATAATCTTGCTTATTTCCTGATTGATAAGGATCGGAATGTTAATGAAGGAATGGATACTCGTTGAAAGAGCATTGAAATTAGAACCTGATAATTTTAATTTTTTGGCTTGTAAGGGTTGGGGATTATATAAGCAGGGTAAAAATAGAGAGGCTTTAGAGTTCCTAAATAAAAGCTGGGAATTAAAACCTGTATATGACCACACAACATATCTTCACCTCGAGGAAGTAAAGAAGGCTGTTGCCGGTCGCAAGAATAATTAAATCTTCTCTGCCAGTATATTCCTGCGATCTTGACCACATGTATTCTTCTCAAATTGACCACCCGAAACCAGAGTTAAATCCTCGTTGTTTCCAAATGTATGTTAAGTGTTCTCAGACCTTCTTCTGAAGTGGTCAAAGAAGGACGGATTTTGAAGAAAAATCAGACACTTACAAACCCAAATTGAAGGTGGCTTTTATTTGTTCCAAGTTTTTGCTAGGTTTTGAGGGATTTTAATCAAACCTACATCCTGATCAAGCTGACTTCAAGATCATTAATAGAATCAAAAAACAGTATTTTCCAAAAAATCCAGCTACATTGAGGTTTTACAATTTATTGCTGTTTTTAATCAGTAGATAATAAAAGCTTATTCCCCTGGTGAAATCTTCGATTTTAATTCTTTCATTTATCCCATGCATCCTTGCCAGATCTTCTGATGTAACAACAATTGGAGCAAAATTGTAGATGTTTTTACTGACTTCCTTGTATTTTCTGCTATCCGATCCAACTATCATCAGCGTAGGGGCAACTAATGCTTCAGGATAAACCTGTCGTATTGTTTTAAGGATAGTTTTAAAACCATAAACATTAACAGGAGAAACAGAAGATGGCTCACTAAATCCCTCAAGTTTAGAAACCTTAATCCTGTCATCAGCAATAACAGTATTGAGATGTCCCATTACATCAGCAGATGTTTCACCTGGTAATATCCTGAAATTAACAACTGCTTCGGCTCTGGTAGGAATTACATTATCCTTTATTCCTGCATTTAATATAGTTGGCGCCATTGTTGTCCTTACAAGTGCATTTGAGGTTTTACTCCTCTGATAAATATTCAAAATGACGCTATTAAAAAGCCATCTATTTGCAAATATAGCTTTCGCATAAAATGGCATTTCAGGAGCAATATACCTGATAAAATCATTTACAGGCTCTGATATCCTGGCATCCATCTGATTATTAATAACATTATTCAGAGCCTTGATGAGCACTGTTACCGCAGTCTCTTTTTCTGGATACGCTGAATGTCCACCTTCCATATCAACTGCTATGCTTACTGATAAATAACCCTTTTCTGAGGTGCCGATAAGGGCAACTGGGTCACTTATCATTGGTACTAATCCGACAATCAAAGAGGATCCCTCATCGATGACATATTCTGCTTCCACTCCTCTTTCCTTAAGAACTGAGGCAATTACTGCTGCTCCCTTTAGACCACTAATTTCCTCATCATGTCCAAATGCAAAGTAAATTGTCCTTTCAGGCTGGAAGTTTTCGGTGAGAAGTCTTTCAACAGCTTCAAGAATTGAAATCATTTCAGCTTTGTCATCAAGAGTTCCTCTTCCCCAGATAAAAGTACCATCGTTCTCGCCAGAAAATGGCGGTTTGGTCCATGAATCTATTCCCACTGCAGGTACAACATCCATATGGGCGGTAATAATAACTGGTTTTAATATTGTGTTTTTCCCTTCCCATGTATATAAAAGACTAAAACTGGAGAATGTCTCTTTCTTCAATTTTGAATGTATTAAGGGATAAACTTCAGAAAGGAAATTGAGATACCCCTTAAAAGCAATTGTATCTATTGGTAAATTAATAGCATTTGAAATTGTAGGGAATGTGATCGCTTTAGACAAATTCGAGACGCTTAGATTACCAAAGGATGGTAAAGTTTCAGGTTCAGATTTTATCTGCAATGATTTAAAGGTTATTGTTTTAATGATTATGATAGTCAATAAGACAACAATTGCACCTAACAGAACTTGAAATACTTTTTTCATCTTTTTCTGATTATTTGAAATAATTATAAATGTATTTCAATATTTTAATATAAGTATACAATCTTATGAAATATATTTCTGTATATCAGTCTGTTAATAGATTAACAATAATAAATTAAGGATTGTGGTCCACTTATAATTGACAAAAGGATCAGGTTATAAAACTTCTGGGAAGTCAATAGCCCTTATCATATTTATCCGCATCAATTGACCACTCAAACTTCAGCGTTAAATTCTTGTTGTTTCCAAATTTATGTTAAGCCTTATCAGACACTATTTTATACTGTTGAATGTACAAACAAACTACTTTACTTTATTATATATAGATTCTCCCGCTTTTGTACCATCTGCATTAAAATCAGTCCAGATCATTTTTGCAGGAGTTTCAAATACATTTTCAACTTTATATAAAACTGTTTCTGGCTTAAAGTTTTGAACTATATCTGCATGGAACTTCTTTTCTGTAATCCATAAGGCTATCCATGTTCCATAGCGTCCATCGGCATAAAGAACGAAACCTTTGATATCACCCTCTTTTGAATCAATACAATAATTATTAGTATAGTAAGGAGTTTTCTTCCCCTTTATATTAAAATACGCATTTTGAATAAATGATTTACCATATTGTTGGGTTTCCCTGACGAGAACAGAATCTTTACCAACATTTGCTTCCCAGGTCCCAAGACCCTGTTGCATTAATTTAAATTGGTCAAGGTTAAACTTGCCAGTTTGCGCATGAATCCCCGTAGACCCAATTAGAAGGAATACAAACACCAATGTGGTTAAAAAGAATGTTTTTGTTTTCATAATACATACTTTAAATTTTAATAATTTTCCTACTCTTTTAAAGGATTTTCGGATGACTCCTCAAGTTGATCTTTATATTTAAAATATTGCTCGGAGAAAATATTAATACAGAATATAGGAGTAGATAGATACATAAAATCTGTATTTTATAATTCATATATTTGTAAATGTATTACTTATTTCCTGTTTAATCTATGTTTGTCAAAATAATTTTCTGAAAATCATACTGTTAATAAATTAACAGCAAAATATTATGGGTGATTAGTACTTAGTCATATTTAGAAGTTGCTGTTTAGATTCCAACAGCATGTCAATGGTACCTCAGGGTCTATTGAGCTCCCTGCTTGGAAAAACCATTGTCCCTGATCACTTTTGGCTGGAATAAAATGACCACCAAACCCCAGAGTTAAATCCTTGTTGTTTCCAAATGTATGTTTCGTGTTTTCAGGTCTTCTTTTGAAGTGGTCAACGAAGGACGGATTTTTTTGACCGAAAATATGAGTTGGAAATATTACTCTCCCTACAAGAGCATCATCTGACGAATTTTGATATGGGATAAAGTTAGTTGTATCTGCTGTGGAATAAATATGTCTCGCTGCAAGTTACAGTAAGTAGCTAAGAAGGAAATGCATCTGCGATCATATGTCATTTACTGCGATCCATTGTAAAAGTCACATTCGGACTTCCTGCTGAACAAAGTTTAAATCCTTCAGGAGGGAAAGGTGTTGCCCATACACAAACTTTTCCCAGACCTGGCATATTGCTTAAAGACAGATAGCAATAATAATATTTACTGACATATGTAAAGTCCCCTAAATCCTGGCCAAGAGAAGAATTATTTGAGAGATTCAGAATGGCCAGTTGATTCCCGCTACAACTCAATATCTTCAAAGCGAATTGATTTGACACATCAAGGGTTGTCAACTGATTTTTATCGCAATCCACAAGTTTTAAAGCTGTGTTTTTAGAGATATTAAGAGTGGACAATTGATTGTAGCCACACGATAAATATATTAAATTATTATTATTTGAAAGATCAAGAGCTGTTATCAGGTTACCACTGCATTCCAACCATGTTAATAAAGTGTTTTTAGAAACATCAATCAAGGTTAATTGATTACTATTGCAATTCAATACTTCCAGGTAAGTACTATTGAAAATGTCAAGAGTGGTTATTTTATTCCCATAGCAAGTAAGTTGCTTTAAATCGGTGTTATTGGTAAGATCAAGAGCAGTTAATAAGTTTTGTGGGCACCACAAGTTTTCTAAAGCAGTATTTTTAGAAAGATCAAGGGAGGTTAATTTATCTCCGTCACATTCCAATCGTATTAAAACAGGATTATTGGACAAATCCAGATTTGTTAATTCGTTATGGCCGCAGCTTAAATATTCCAAATTGACATTGTCAAAAACATTAAGGGTAGTTAAGTTGTCAATATAGCAACTTAAATATTTCAAGGCGGTGCAATTTGAAATATCCAATGTCCTCAGTTCATGGTTCCAACCACAATCCAGATATTTTAATTTGATGTTATCAGAAACATCCAAATTAGTTAATTCGTTATCACGGCACATTAAAGTATCTAAGGCGATATTTTTGGAAACATCCAGATTTGTTAATTTGTTCTCACGGCAATTTAAATATTTTAACAAAGTGTTATTCGTTAAATTCAAAGCGGTTAATTGATTACCAGAACAAATCAGAGTTTCTAAATTGACAAAATTTTCAATACCTGTGATATCTGAAATACTGTCTCTGTTAATATCCAGAGATATTACCTTCTCTGCTTCCGCATAACTTATTTTACCATCTCCATCTGTATCAACACCAATTTTTATCAGTGCATTTATAAATTTGTTATCAGGGATATTAACCAGAGGTTCGTCCTTTTTACATCTAATTACTATGATCACGATTAATATATATAGTATTGATCTGATGATTAACTTCATGATTAATGAGATATGTAGTTAATAATATGCAAGATACAATATTATGGTGCTTAAGTCAAATTAATTTTATAAATCCACCTTTTGAAGTGGTAAAAGGAGGACGGATTTTTTTGACCGAAAAAATGAGTTGGAAATATTCCTCCACAGATAAGAGCATCATCTGTATTTCTATGTTTGCGAAAATAAGAGCTTATTCCCAGTAAAATTACTACCTGTGGATTAGAGTTGAAAACCACCAGTCGGGAATAGCAATTAAATGATTGATCAACTAAACTAAACCTCTGCACCTGTTTTAAGACGTCCTCTGAAATATCTTGCAACAAAAGCAAAAAGGGCAGTAACCAGGTCGCACCCAGGTAAGACGAAAAATTTAATTGAACCTTCTGAAAATGCCGCATCAGAACCCGCATAAACCAAAAATAACGCAATAAAACCCGCAGCCACCAGGAACCCGTTTTCGAAATGTCCTTCCTTAAAGCTGAAAATCCTGCTGTAGACCAGTTCTGCCAGGACAATCAGATGAAGGCCTATAAAAATCCATAAACCACTTACTGAGAGCTGGTTAGTGCCAGCCTTCGCGGCGGGTATATCATTCAGTGTTAAAATAATTATAACAAAAGCAATCAATAATATTCCTGCGATAAGAATTCCATTCCATGTCTTTTTTGAGATCATAATGATTCTTTATTGCATAATAATGTTGTAATCAAAGTTAAACCAGTTAAAAGCTAAAGTCAAATATATTTTCCCCTCATAATTACTAAACGCTATGTTTGAGTTTGTTTGATATGGTTGTCTGAAATGTTCAGTCTTTTCAGACCCTCTTTTGAAGGGGTCAAAGAAGGACGGATTTTGAAGAAAATCAGACACATACAAAAAGTGTCTTTTTTTTTACGCCAGGTAATCTCAAGAAAATCGTATATTCAGACCCCCGTATATTATTGAATATATTTTAATTTTGATTTATCAAAATTATATTGAGTAAAATGTCACTGCTGAGAGACTTTGAAAAGTATTTAAGAGGTTCGATACTCTTAACATTTCTACTTCTCACTATCACCTCCTGTAAAAAGGAGGGCGTTCCTGTCGACGATGATGAACCATTAATCAGAAAAGAAGACACACTTAAAACCTATTCACCAACAGTTAAATTTGATGTAACTGGTCGTTTACTTGAAGGGAAACGCATTGATTGTATTGAACCTAATTACAAAGGCAATACCTGGATAGCAAGTGGACAGGAACTTTTCCATTATAAAAATGGGACTTTGGAAAATTCGTACACCCTGGACTTTTCAATCCTTGATATCTCAATTGCAGGAGACGAATCATTATGGATTGCCACAAGTGGAGGTGGATTGGGGCATCTTACTAAAAATGGTATTACCTGGTTTACAGTAGCTAATTCGGGAATACCCAGGAATTATATTGCAAATGTGGAAGTTGGATTGGATGGAAGAGTCTGGTTTTCCAGTAGCGCATCTGATTATGGTGGGCTGGTGGTTTATGATGGTAAAAAATTTGATCTTTTTACTTCCGATAATTCGATGTTGAACCAGCATGTTATCTATGATATCGGGATTGACCATGATGGGGCTATCTATGTAATGACATTAAGTAAGGTAAATAAAACTAACATTTATAGAATTTCTGGAGATTCCTGGGAATGCCTTGGGAATGAGAACGGAACATTTTATTGGGTGTTCGTATTTACAGTTAGTCCTTCCAGAATTATTTACCTTCTTGAGGATTTCATGCTCTCATCAAATTTTGCCGATACAAATAAATTATATGTATACAAGAATAACGAATGGAAAAGGCTTAAGCCAGATTTCATGAAATCACGACTTTCCTTATTTACAGCTCTTAAAGCAGACAGAAGAGATTATTGCTGGGCTGCTGATATAGAGGGTAGTTCATATTTACTCCATGTCTTTAATGGTAGTGCGTGGGAATCGGCTCCACCTGGACTTTTCAACGGGGATAAAATTTCAACAATAGAAACTGATTTTGATAATAATATCTGGATCGGTACTGCCAAAAATGGTGTATTTATATTAAAACAATGAATAAGCACTCTACTGACACGGACATTACCGATTTTAGTGGGATTAATGGTTTATCCATCATTATTTTCGTTTAATCCTAGTTGTTTCCAAATGTATGTTAAGATTCGTCAGACCTTCTCTTGAAGTGGTCAAAGAAGGACGGATTTTTTATTTAATGGTCAGTGGTAGTTACCACCATTCTTTTCTAATAATTAAATGAACATTCTGTTTGAACTCAAGAAGTTCATCTGTAAATAATTCGATAGGATAAAAGACAAGTTTATTTTCTTTGTCCTTGTTGGTTATCTGCTGGTTGTGATATTTTCAATAGAATTTCCTATTTCTTTTTTTCTTTAGTTTTCAGTTCCATACCAAGTTGAGTCATAAGCCCTAAATTATCCTCCAGGGCCCACCACTCTTTAACTTTCCCATTAACAATCATCATAATATGTGTTGCAGGGACTGTAACATATTTATTGGTTGGTTCGATCCCCTTATACCTGGCCTTGTGGGTTCCGAATTGAGTTAATTTCACTGCGACTTTATCACCTTCGGCAACCATGATTTCAATTTTGTGAATCCAATCTGGAAATGCAGCAAAATGTATATTCCTGGCTTTGTATAAAGCCTCCTTCCGCCATGGTTGCGGTGAACCAGGAGAGTAAAGGGCAAAGTCATCAGATAAAAGATTTCCTAGTTTGTCGAGATCCCCGCTGTCGATGGCATTGATTACTTCACGAACAATTTCTTTATTTTGTTCCTGAATTTGGGCCGTTGCTTTAAACTTATCTAACTCGGCTTTTTCAGGCTTATTTAGGCAACCAGTAGCGACGAAAAGCAATGAAGTTAAAATAATGGTATTAACGAATTTTAATTGTAATATTTTCATTTAGCACATACTCTTAATTGTTTTGATTGATTTTAGTTCCCTTCCCCTCAAATGCTTTCCACCAGATATTATCCTTCAAGTTTTCACCTGTTACAACAAATGACATCCAGTCATCACTAAAATTCCATATCCATCGTGAAACTTCAAATTTTCCATTAGGATAATATGTTGCTCCATCTTCTGTACAAGTTCTCCTATCTGTAAATGTTGGTGTTGAGTTGAACCAGGTTCCATCATCATAAAAAATATGTGTCATACATATTTTTTTTATAGGGTCATAGCCTGTTATCTCAACTCCATTTTGTGTAAAGTCTTTGGTTTTCCACTGGTGTATAATTTCGAGTGCATAACCATTTAAAATCCTTTTGCCTGTAAGAGTCCAATCTACATGATACCAGGATGCAGATATACTGTCTCGTGCTTCTCCTTGGGCGTTCCAGATTCCTGACCAGGCATCCAGGACATTATATTCAGACCCTGCCTTGGGGAATTCTTTCTGTGTTGTCTGTGCATGTATTCCGTTTGTATAAAGCAACAGGAATACAAAAATCATTGTGGTTAAATAAAATGTTTTCATTTGAATGGATTTAGATGATGAATCACTTTTTTATCCTAAACCCCGTATAAGTTTTAACAGGTTTGTTTTTTTCAAAATCGGTTTTTGTAACCGAATCGGGGGATTTGAATTCATATATAGTTTTTATAGGAGCTTGTTCGGGATTTGATATATACTCAAATGGAATCCTTTCGCATCTATTTTCAGATGTGAACCAAAATGCAAAAAGAATAATGTCTGGCTTGTCTTTCCAAATTCTTGCACAGAAATATTTATCACTTTTTTTGTCATATCCCCAAAGATTCTTCTCTTCAGACACAATTTTACCTTTGAGGAAACTATTTTGGTATCCTTCCAAACCTCCTTTCCCCATAGGTATAAATTCCGAGATAACGGTCGAGTCTTTTCCAATTTCATTCTTCCAGGTCCCTATCCATTTTTTCATCAATTCAATCTGATTGAGTTCTTTTGGAATATCGCTTGCTTTAACGATTCTTTCAACACCAGATTCAACACTATTAATCTTTTTCCAACTGGCATTAATTTTTTTAAACGTGTTTTGCATTGCCCATGGGTCTTGCATAACAGAATGTCCATCCTTGAAATTCATTAGCCACTTTGTGTTCGCTGTATATAGGACAGTGGAATTATCAAGAACAACAAATTTTTCATCTACTATTGTCCCCTTTTGATTTAGTAATGAACTAAAAAAAAGTTTCATAGTGTCAACAGATTCCTGATAACTGAAAGTCTTTCCATTGTTTATATAAACAAAGTCAGGTGAATCATAATCTAATGCAACTACCAAATCAAAATTAGCCTCTTCACAACCTTTATAGAAAGTATTTACAACCTCTTTTACTTCCCCTTTTATTTTCTCTTTCTGAGCATCAGATAAAGGCTTATTGTTTGTTCCGCATGAAAAACAGAAAATAAGCATAACCAGAAAAACAAGTCTTGTTTTCATTTGATTGGATTTTTGTGAATGGAATGGTTAAGACAAATCAATTATATGTTGAAAGTTACGTCAACAATTAACCAAAGTCAAATAAATTTATTTCATCGCATATCTTATTACATCCAAGCCACTAACTCGTAAGGAGAAGCCAAATAGTCGAAAATAAAATAGTTTTCATTTAGTTGGAACTCTAGTTTATAGAAACTTAATGATTGAAGGTAAGATGGTTGATTTGTATCTTGAAGAATATAGGTTAGAGCAAGTTTATTTTTTATTAAATGTCCTTTTTAGACCCCATAATTAAATCAGCGTGGAGCATTGATAAATAATCACTGTTTCCAACTATCCAGGTATCAAGGCTGATTTTAAAGGTCTTTAACTGACTTAATGGATAAGAGAGTATACTCTTTCCACCTGTCTTTGTGTATAAAGGGGATCTGAACCCATTCCTTCATCGGTCTGCCTTCCATTGGTTCAAATATTTTTGCTCCACTTAGATTTAAAGCTTCATTCAAGAAGTTTCCTTTTAATTTTACGACGAGGTGGTCTTTCCATATCATGGCGGCAGATTTTCCATTCGGAGTTTTCATACACAATGCACCGAACATTTTACCTGGCTTAACACTCTCTATTTGTCCAGTTAGTTCTTTAAAAAACACCTCAGCATTTGTCATGATTCAACAATTTATTTTCATAATAAAGATAGAAAACTATTGTTTTCAGACCTTCTTTGAAGTGGCCAAAGAAGGACGGATTTTGTTTGCAGGGTTGGTGGCAATTCCCACCAACCATCTCCAGTTTGATGCTGGGTTATTCTGGTCGATTTTGTGACATTTTTTCAGGTTGACGAAGCAAACGGTCGGCAAATGATGATCTGTCAAATAATGACTTTAAATCATAATCCAGGATTATTAGAATCTATATTGTCCTGATAAACGCCCCGCTTTCTTTCCTTAATTCAGTATTGCCCTTGTTGGTTGTTATCAGAATATCTTTTCCGCTAAATCTTGCTGATATTGCTTCACTATTTCCAATGGCTCTGATATATGAGCCAGATTCTTTACGCAGTTCAACTTTACCTCTGACTGTTGTTATTAAAATCAGAGAGCCATCATCATTGATATCGGCATTAATAGCATCACCGTTTCCAACTAATCTGATAAATGAACCGTCGTCTTTTCGTAATTCAACTTTACCGTTATTAATTTTCAAGATATTCATTTCGATATCATTTATTATCTTAATAACGTCTTTATCAGCATATTATTCTAAAATGGGATACTCCTTAATCTATAATTTTCGTTTAGGAATAAAAAAATCATCTTTTATTAGCCCACATTCCTTTGCCATATTAATTGACCAGGTTATATCACCTGCACCAAGCCCATGTGTGTTTGACCCAAATGTAAAATGTGCTCCAGCAGCTTTAGCCATTTTAATAAATTTAGCATTTGGGATTTTAAACGTGGAATTTATCTCAATAGCAACATTATTTTTTATTGCAGCATCGATCAGGCTCTTCATTCGAGCATTTGTCCATAATTCATCATACCTGGATTTTAGTGCATCGGGGAGATAAGTCGGATTAGCCCAGATATTGATAGGTTCTGCCAGAACTTTTAGGTTATGAACAACATAGAGTTCCATGAATTCTTGTGGTTCACCCAATTGAGTGTTTGGAACCCATATTCGCATCATTCTCCCATCTTTGTCAGGGAATATCATTGCATCAGCAAGGATATAATCAACCTTCTTTAAGACCTCTTTTGAAAAGATATTAAGCCAATCCCGCCGACTTACCTGTAAAGCTAAATAAAGAGAATTTTTCTTAGCTAATGTAATACGATCAAGGATTAGACTGTCATTGATTTTGATATTATCATTAACGAATTCTTCTGCAATTCCGAAAATAACACCTCTTTCTTTTGAGAGAGTAGAAGCCTTTTCATAAACCAGGGCAGCATTAGCCAATGATTGACCTTCATAATTTAAATGAAAGTGAAGATCCATTTTGGGTAAATCCGTGTTTTGAGGATTCATCTTGAGAAAATCATTTTTATAGCTGTTTAATAACAAACCAACTATAATTAAACCAGAGAACATAGATAATTTCTTCATGATGCTTGGTATTGATTTTTTTATATTGATAAGAGATCTTAACCGAAAGGTAGAAATTTTCTGGAATCTTAATAAAACCAACAACAATCGGAGTTAAATCTTTTTAATTTTGCTATGAATGTATGTCAATTGTTTTCAGACCGTCTTTTGAAGTGGTCACAGAAGGACGGATTTTGAAGAAAATCAAACAGTTATAAACAAAAATTGTAGGTATCTGTTTTCTTCGAACTATATACAAGAAATCCTGATACTGACAATTCCCTTTGTAATTGTTGGATTTATGATAATTACTATCGTCTCAAAACTTGTTCGATGTATAAAACTGTGAGATTAAGTGGGGATTTTTAATCAACTATGGGATTATTTGGCTCCCTTTGGTCATCTAGGAAAGGCTTAGCATTTTTCTTTCCTCGTAATTTTATTATAATACCCCGCTCTTCTTCATTTCGGACAATTCTAATAAAATTTTGTTTTTTTAGAATTATACTATCATTGTCAAATCCTTCCTGATAATTGCCGCTGTAGTTTATATCCCTTGAAATACTGATTAAATCACTCTTAAAAACGAAAAAAACAATAATAATGAATTTTACAATAATCAATGGTATAATCACTTTCTTCAAATTCTTCCAAATCATAATATCATATTTTAATATTGAGGGCAAATGTATTTATATTCTGTAACCTTTAGCAGTATTAGCCGGCATTTAAGATATATTTAACATTATCGATTGTTTCTTCACTATCAGTACTAATCTCGGGGAACAATTTTCATACTTGTTGTTTTCAAATGTATGTTAAGTTTTTTCGGACCTTCTTTTGAAGTGGTCAAAGAAGGACGGATTTAGTACTTCCTTTCAGGTTATAGAAGGTTTGATGGTCCTTTAACCTTGCTCCGGAGCAATGAATTTTACTTATATTTGACATAAGAATGCACTCTAGCTAGTATAAATTTTATATCTATAATTATGAAAAGAATATTCCTTTTTCCATTTCTTTTAGCAGCAATAATGTTAACAAATTCATTATCAGCTCAAAACATGATCAATAAGAATATTTTACCTGGCGCATGGTTTGGCAGGATATCAGCTGATGGCGATGACCTCAGAATAGTTTTTCATCTGAAATTAATTGAGAAAGATAGTTTAATTGCTACTCTTGACAGTCCCGATCAGGGGGCAAAAGATATTCCAGTAGGCCGTGTCATTCTGAATGAGAAAAAGCTTGTAATTCAGGCTCCTGATATTAATGGAGAATATAACGGAACAATAACTGGTGATTCAACCATTGTGGGTGCATGGTCGCAGAACGGCGCTGATTTTCCTCTGAATCTTAAGAAACTAAGTACAAACTTAACTAATAACATACCAAAATAAAGATGAGCCTCTCTGATCCCTTTTGCAGTGTCATCAGACCTGGCCGGAGGTGGTCAGTTTTACTGGCTATTGGGAGTTTTTCAGCTCATTCAGCAGTTCATTTAAATTAATAGAAGCGTAAGTAGATGCGTAGTCTGACATGCCATAAGGAATAATCAGATTTCTATTGTGGATAAGAGAACCGCAAGAGTAAACGACATTGGGCACATAACCTTCCCTTTCTTCATTATTGGCAACCAATAAAGGTGTCTTTAGCCTTCCAATTTCTTTTTCAGGATTATTGAGTTCATATAATGATGCTCCTAAAACATATTCCCTCATGGGTCCTACTGCGTGTGTTATAACCAGCCAGCCTTCTTCCGTTTCGATAGGTGAGCCACCATTCCCTACTTGTATCACTTCCCAGATATATTTTGGTTTCTGAATGAGTGTGGCTTCGCGCCATATATTGATATTATCTGAATAAGCTATATAATTATTTACCCCATCTATTCTGCAGAGCATGGCATATTTACCATTAATCTTCCTTGGAAACAATGCCATTCCTTTGTTCTGTGCGAGTTCCCCATGAATGGGTAAACCTTTGAAATGATAGAAATTTTTGGTTGCAAGTAGCTTTGGTAATATGGACATGCCATCATAGGCAGTATAGGTAGCATAATAAGTAACTTCACCGGTTTCATCTGTGAATTTAACAAATCGTGCATCTTCCATACCATTTCTTTCAGTATCGGAGATTGGGAAAATGACTCTCTCAGAAATTGCTGAATCAATTGAAAATTCAATTTCATAATGTGATAGAGCCAGCCACATCATTTGATTAATGATTAATTCTTTATTTGGTGAAAGTTGATGTGTTTTTCTTGTTTCCTCAACGGCCCTTTTCAATTCGCCATAAGTAAAACTGTCAGCCAATTTTTCTAATACAAAGACTGGTGATATTTTATTATTGAAAACACTCATTTCATCCAGCTTCCTTATAAAGGATTGTTTATTGTAAATATGCCTTTTGATTCGCTCTGCTTCAGCCAACATTTTGCCGACAGGTTCAACAATCAGATTATTATTCTTATCAATAATAGCTGAACGAAAAACAATGGATGAAATATGTCCTTCACCAATTGCTCTGAAACTAAAAATCACTCTTTTCTCATCCGGCCCTAATTCCGACTGATCAGGATCTTCTACAATGGATGGGTTAAATAAAGCTGTCGATTCAATTGAATATTCCATTGTGAAATATGACCCTATAAGCGCCTTTTGAGATTGACTAACCTTGCCTGGTTTTATTTCCAACTCATCAAACAAGTACAACAGTTTATTAAAATGCTTCTCAAATATTTTTGAGATATTTCTATGTCGCATTGAATAATCCCTGAGAACCTGGCTTAATGCAAACGATGTCTCATTTTCGGACATATTTAGTACAGAACGTATAGTATTTAAAGCCCTTTCGTCATTCATATAAATAAAACGCGCAATTACCCTGGTGGCATCCGGACGAAATATTATTTCCTTTCTGTTTACTGCAATTTGCATTAGTTAGTAGTTTTTTACATTATCTCTAAAGGTAATAGCTAAAGTTTAATAAGCTATTATATTTATATAGTTTGTTCCATACTCCTTCCTGGTGTGGCATTGCCAGTCCTCGGATCTCAGATCAAATGAGCACTGATGAGGGGAAACAGCTATTATTTAAGACCCACTAATTACATGGGAAAGGCAGAGGCTCTGACCATCCAAATCCTCAGTTAGATATTTGTTGTTAGCCTCTCAGAAGTCAAAAAAATTGACTTTGGCATTAGGATAGCAGAACTTGCGAACAATAAATTATATTTAAGATATTTTTCGTCCATCGTAAATCGCAATTAATGAATATTGAAATCCTGAGAGAATACTGTATTTCGAAAAAGAATGTCACAGAAAGCTTCCCATTTGATGAAGACACACTTGTTTTCAAAACAAAGGGCAGGATTTTTGCGCTGTTAAATCTCGAAGGCGACCTGAGTATAAATCTGAAATGTAACCCAGTTCTGGCTATAGAATTAAGAGAAAGATATTCATCGGTAATACCAGGGTATCATATGAATAAAAAACATTGGAACACTTTAGTACTTAACGGTACTATATCTGATAATGAAATACTTAAATGGATTGACCACTCATATGATTTAGTAAGTAAGAAAAAATAAATTTAAATCAACCAGACAAAGCTTTGACTTTGACCAGTCTAAGATTATTTTCAATTACCGTTTAGCCAACGGTAATTTAAAAACTTTACAAAAATCTTCAAATTGTGAAGAACTCAGTATTAAAAAACACACATTAATGTGATATTATATTAAATCCAAAATGGAAAATGACACAAATAAAGCTATCGCAATCAGGTTTGTGAAAGCTATCAATGATCACGAAGTGGATGAAATAATAAATCTAATGTCCGAGGGTCATATCTTCATAGATGCTTCAGGCAATAAATCTGTTGGTAAAGAAGGAATGAAAGAAGGGTGGGAAGGATATTATGAATTATTCCCAGATTATCAAATTGAAATTTCAGACATAACTGAAAATGTATCTGCAATTGGGCTATTTGGCTATATAAGTGCTACTTATTAAAATCTAACAAATAAATTAAACAGCAATTTCTGGAGAACTCCTGCCTCCTGGAAAGCAATTGTAGAAAATAATAAGATAAAACATTGGCAGGTATATTGCGACTATTCTAGTCTATTTAAGATAATAGAAAAAAATAAACAGGGTCTTTTGTTAAACTTGATTGGATTGAAAAGTCAGAGACCCTGTCAATAGTAGGATGGTCTAACGAGTAAGTCCGTCCCAATTCCTTAAACTTCCATGTTACTGAAAATTCCAATATTATACCTTGTTTAAAATCTTAACATCAGGTATGCCTATTACACCCCCTTTGTCCATTGCTGCTTTCAATTCAGGATTTGCCATAAAACCATTTATTGCTTCTACACTTGGAGCTTCACCAATAATTGTTATCTTATTTGCATTATCAACTGAATGAAATACGCCCGTACTTTTGAAACCTGCTTTTGAACGATTTACTTCATCAGCATCAAAAACTTTTCTCCAATCTGAATAGTTTTTGCATTCATGAGAGATAATTACTGTTACCATTTTTTTTTGAATTAATATATTCCTACTCGTATGGCTTTTCGGTTTCGCCCCGTTTTTTTAATGGGTTTCTGGACTCCTGTGTTATAACAATTTGAAATCGAATATGTTCGTGGGATGTTATTCCATTATTGTTCCTTAATATATGTTAAATGTTTTCAGACCTTCTTTTGAAGTGGTCAAAGAAGGACGGATTTTGAAGAAAAATCAAACACTTACAGAGACAATTTGTAGGTGTTTTTTATGGAGCCAGTTTGGTGCAAGGATTTATTTTTTTCTATTTTATTTTTCTTTGAAACCATGGAATGAACATTGATACCTTTTTTCGATATTCTTCATATTGATTTCCAAAATCTTTTAATAATCTCTTTTCTTCCATTTTCACAACAACAGTCAACATAAAAACAATAATTGCGCAGACTATTACAACAGAGGTTATTGAATTAATAAATAGTGCAAAAGCAAGATATATCGAAAACGCTCCAAATAGCATAGGATTTCTTGTGTTTTTATATGGTCCTGATACGACGAGATTCTTTGTTTTTGGACTTATTTCTATATTTCCTATTTCTACAGGACCCCCTTCTCCAACAGCGTTTTGAATAATCAATGACCAAATTCCATATATTAATCCAATTACAAGCAATATTATGATAATGATCCATTTTATTATCGAATTCTGGATAATTTCTAATCTATAAACATTATCAAATAACGAGGTAATTACATAAATAATTGAAGGTACTAATACAATAACAAGTGATCCACCTATAATATATCCTAATATCATCTTTTTATCTTTATTCATGTAATCCCTCTTTTCAAGTTACTTAAAAATCCAATTGTTTAATGCAACACGCTATTACTATGAGTTGCTGAAATTAAAGTGCCCAAAATCATAGGGCATGACTTAATAGTGTTTTATCAACAGACTTTTTACAGTTTACACTTAAAGGTACGAATAAATTATAAAAGCAATTACTCTATTAGGAAAACCAGAGGCTCTGACAATCCAGATGATACTTTGCCAAGCCTCATTCCCTGCTATCCCCAAAAACTACCCCAGAAGCTACCAGAATTAATCTGGAGTCGTCTGGCAAATTGCAGGACTGAGCATTATTACCAGGTTCTTAGGAATTTTGTCAATTGTTAAAATTTTGATAAGTTAGGTTACACAGCTACACTTAGTCTTGAAGGTGATACCTTTGTCGCGCAGTCAAAAACACAATTTGAGGTAAAGGCTAATTAGTAAAGAAAAATATCATGGTTATTGTTATCCCAATAATGAAGACAGTCATTGGTAACAAGGAAAGAAATTCCTGTTTAGGCTTAATCCGGAAAGTTTGCCAGCTTTTTCTTAAATTTCTCAGACTTAAATACATTCCGGTTAAAATGATTATAGCCTGGAATATTGGTATGTATCCGGGAAAAAGTTGATGCCAGGGAGTATTTGCAGTACCAAGGAAATCCCATCCCCACCCAAAAGGATCCGATAAAGACTGAAGAATAAAACTTACATTTACAAAGAGCATTGGGATTACAAAGGCAATCCAGAGCATAAGGCCAAGGGGAAGCACGGATCCGGATGATAAAAGAAAAATTGATCCGGGGCTTTCGCTTAATTTGGAAAATTTGATTCCCGCATATGAAAAGAAATATATAATGCCCGGCATTATAACCAGAGCAAATATCCAGACGATTACGGCATAAATACCGAAAAGATCCCAGTTGTCTTTATCCAGAATATTTACATAATCGCGTACGACCGGCCAGTGTCCTTCATATAAAACACTATATACTATTGCCAGGGTAAAAATGGCAATACTCATCCAGGCCTGGCCAAGGTTGCGTGTCCCCAGTTCGGAGGCAAAAGGACGTTTATAAAGTGAGACGTTATTGTACTTACAACTTCGTGTACATTCCATACATAATCCGCAATCGGAGTTCTCTTTTAATTCACCTGCATTGATTCCATAAGGGCATGCCCAACCTTCAGAACTTCCTTTAATACAATATTTAGGTTTACAACGATCACATACTGCCTGTGATTTATTCCTTATTGCGAGCACGCTCATCCTGGAATAAGGTCCGACAAAAACACTTACCGGACATACATACCTGCAGAAAGTACGCAGTTCCCAGATTAAAGCCATAATTGTTGGTACCAGCAGGAGCATAAGTACCGTTATTCCGGAAATAGCCGGAGTAGCAACCAGTGTAGTAGAAAAAGTTGCAAGCAGCATAAAAACAAAAAGCCTGGGCCAGTCATTACTTAACCATATAGGCCATTTACGGAAAAAGCCGTAAAATTTATTATTATATTCTTTAGTTTTCCCTGTATGTGGAGAAAAAAACGATCTTCGTTGTATCCAGTCTCCGAAAAAAGGCAAGGGACAAATGGTACACCATATTCTTCCGAATAAAGGAGTAAGCACGGCTACAAGGAAAAACAACCATACTGCCCACATAAGTAGAACCCCAAGATTTCTGCCTGACACTTTAGTTCCGAGAACTGAGGTTAGGATCACTATATAAATCATCACCATTGCTAAGATTATTAATATAATCTGTGGCCATCTTGAAACAACCAGGTTCTTTAATAATCGGGATCCTGCAAACAAGTCCTTGTAACCATTTTGATTTTCATCAGATTGTTGAACAGATTCTTTCTTCCTGAACATTCCAAGCACCCAAAGAAATAATATACCAGCAACGCATCCAAGACTGAATATCAACAGGGAATTTGGCAATATTACAAGTTTTCCCTGTTCGAAAGCATGCATAGGACCGCACCAGACATGACAACGGTAATTACTTCGAGCCACTATATAATTCTGTATTCCCTGATGGCGTGCAATAAAGACAAGTTCGCTTGTATGTACCGGTTTGGCAGTAGGATCGCTGGTTTTAAAAACCATAACATCTTCACGGGAAGGACTTACCTTTGCATCAATATCGAACTCCTCGAGGAAAAAGGAGTGCCCTGTATCATCAGTTGAAAATGTCAGGTGCAGAGTATCTCCCCGGTTGCAACGGATCACTGAGGGATCTTTGCCATAGCGAAAACTTCTTATATGTATATGCCGGTTTGTTGGTGTTTTTGTAAAAAACTGGCAAATTAATGATGGTATAAATCCGAAACCAAATATGATAATTAATTGAATACTAAGTTTCCTAAAATTTTCCATAGCCAGGCATTGTCCTCATTTACTTTACGTTAATGGACATTTGAAAGTTTTTTTCAAGGTTCAAAAGATAATTATATTTTCAATAGAAATTTGCACCCATCTTATTTTTATTAGTTTTGTATGGGTTCCATTTTTATTTCTTTTAAATATATTCATGGCAAAAGACAGCAACGGTTCAAAAAAACACAATAAAAGATTAAAAAACCTCATCCCTCTGGCACTTATTCTTCTTGTTTTTGCTGGTATACCAATGATATTCCTGAATGTCCAGGCTAAGCGCAGTGGAATGACCTGGGGTGCAGTGATACAGAGGTTAATGAACAAAGCCGGAGATAAGGACAAAGTTTCCGGAGTTGTTTCTAATTATGCCACAGGGGCTATAATTAATTTCCTTGATCCTAAACTGATCGGAGATAAATTTATCGAACCTCCGCTGATTTCGAATGTTGCCGTTGCCGATCTGGACCATGATAGCCTTCCCGATGTGATTGTTTGTGACTGCAGAAGTAATACTGTTTCCTGGATACGGCAGTATCCTGCCGGTACATATAACGAAACGGTGCTTGCTGATAATCTGATTGCACCAGCTCATGTTCAGGTTATCGATTTTGACAGGGACGGGGATAATGACATAATGGTTGCCGTGTTGGGTCTGTTGTTTCCAAGCAATGACAAGATTGGTTCTGTGGTTATTCTTGAAAATGATGGGAAGAATAATTTTAAAAAACATGTGGTTGCAGATAAAATTGCACGTGTCTCAGATGTCAGGGCAGGCGATCTGGATGGTGATGGTGATATGGACCTTGCTGTCGGACAATTTGGTTATGATGATGGCGAAACAAGATGGATTGAGAATCTTGGAGACTGGGAATTTAATAGTCATAATCTACAGCATCTTTCAGGCCCTGTTAATGTTGAAATAGTAGATATTGATAAAGACGGGGACCTTGATATTATTTCCCTTGTTACCCAGGAATGGGAAGAAATATATGCATTTATAAATGATGGGAAAGGGAATTTTCAAACCAGACTATTATTTGGATCAAGTAATGAGGACTTTGGTTCAAGTGGGATCTATATGTGTGATTTAGACCAGGATGGTGATCAGGACATACTTTATACCAACGGTGATGCCTTTGACTATATCCCACCCCAGGGCAGGCCATGGCATGGAGTGCAGTGGCTTGAGAATAAAGGCAATCTGAAGTTTGAATTTCACAGGATCTGTAATTTTACCGGGGCATATAATGTCAGGCCAGTCGATATAGATAGCGACGGGGACCTGGATCTCTTTGCAGTAAGTGCCTTTAATCTTTGGGATAAACCAGAATCAATGAGTTTAATCTGGTTGGAAAATGATGGAAAACAACAATTTACCAGGCATGATATTACAAACAATCCTACCCATCTCATTACCCTTGAATTAGGAGATTTCAACAACGACGGTTTAATGGATATGGTTACAGGTGGCATGCATGCATATCCGCCATATGACAGAATGAGCAGGATAGTATTATGGATGAATAGCGGTAAGCTATCTGGTAAGAAATAAGAGGTTATACTTAGAAATTTGCCTCCAGGACACTCTAATCACTGAGGCAACGAACAGATAAACCATAAATTTTATCGAAAATTTTATAGTTAATATCACACTTAACATAATTCAAAATACGGATAAAGGCACTCGAGGTGTCTAATTCAGTAGCTGACCACCAGTATCCAAAGCTATCATTACCGTAAAATATACCAGAGCTATTACGGCAGCCTCCTGGAAGGCCTGAAAAGCCGTTATCCTTAGCCCCGTCAAAATTATCTGTTAAACCAGTGGTTCTCATGTTTAATGCAGCCAACACCCCTCCTCCAAGATAGTTGATCAACTGAGTCCATTCGTCATCTGAAGCCACATGCCAATCTTTTGGTGCTAAACCCCGGGGATCATTTACAGCATACCAGTTATAAAGTTTCCCAAATTTCTTACCATTCTCCGTATCGTTTTGCATCAAGCACCAGGCTGGTTTGCCTTCCTCTCCCATCCTTTTCCATTCGAAAGATGATCTCACTTCAGGAATTGTGTCGCCATTTCTGAAGTGGCTCACGTTCAGATTTTCAGCCATCCATTTCTGATCGCCTATTTTTATTGATTTGATGGTTTTGCCTTCCTGGTCCTTCTCTCCTCCTCCGCATGAGGAAATCATTAGAGATAATGTTAGTATCAGGATTCCATGTAGAGTTTTTGGTATGTTCATGATCACTTTGTTTTGGGCAAAATTATTCGAATGAATAATACCTGAGCAGCAGGGATAAATATAATTTTAGGAGTGTCAGTCTTATCGTTTATTTTTTTTTGTGGGCAGGATATAAATGCCATTAAGATTCTCTGTGGAATTTAGCAGAAAACGAATTGGAATGCTATATGAAACAGAGACGGGATTTCCATTAATCATCCCTGGTTTCCACTTAGGCATTCTGCTTATTACTCTGATGCACTCATTATTCAGATCCGTCCTGATACCTCTTATTAGCTGTATGTCTCCTATTTCCCCGGTTACTCGTATAATAAACTTTATTACCACCCGTCCTTCTATTTTATCCGATACTGCTTGCTGAGGATATTTTACGTTATTTTTTACATATTCAATAAAAGCAGTCTCACCCCCAATAAATTCCGGCATCTTCTCGCAATACATGTATACAGGACCGTTATCCTGATTTGAAGTATTGTCCAGAATATAATTATCCGGCTCCTTTTCTGTGATTATATCCGCATAGGCAGAATCGGTTTTATTTATACCAGTAATTGGTTTTATCTTATTGTCATTATTGTTCTTGCATGAAATCATGACAATCATTATCAGACATATTATTTTGGTTATTTGGTCCATGAAACCTGCATAATAAAAAATGTTCTTATGCAATTGGATTGGGGAAAAAATATGTAATTGCCTTTTCATTTCTATTATCAAAATTAACTCCTATTTTGTGAAAAGCAAAATCTGGAGTTAAATCATTGTTATATAGTTATGTATGTTAATTGCTTTCAGACCTTCCTTTGAAGTGGTCAAAGAAGGACGGATTTTTAAGGAAATTTTAAATTCATTCCCTAATATTTTACTTACAGGATGAAGCTTATCAAATAACTACTGTAATATATTACTGACCTTACAAATGAAATACTCCGGTTAAATCAAGCAACTTCCATATCTTCAGAATAGGATTTTAACCTTTTAAGTCTCGATTTAAATGCATTATAAAGCCCATCCGAAGTTTCAGCTAAAGTCCGTTTTGAGTTTGTATGAGGATTGACTGATGTAGCATAGTCAACCTGTTTAATCAACTCTATTGGAATAGAACTACCACCAGTTAATGATCCTGAGATGCCAGCAGCAACAGCAGTAAGGCAGTCTGTATCCCTTCCCATATTAACGCCTGCTTTCATAGACTCCCATGTATTTGCTTTTGTCATTCGCAATATACAGATAGCTTTTGTTACGATTTCGTTAGCGTAACTATAAGCATAGGGTACTCCTGTTCCGCTATATATTTCATCGAATTGCAGACGCATCCGTCGAAAATCACTACAGTTTGCTGTTAGTTTAAGTGCCCTTTCAATTTCTCCGCGAATGCCAGCCTGCCTTATAAATCTTGTATCAACTTTATCACAATTATCAAGAACAGCTCCCAGCACACTATCAATTGTCGCACCAGGTTTAGTCGCTGCTGCAATTGCAATGACGACAACTTCAGCCCAAAGTATTCCTCGACTGTTGGCTGTATTATAAAGCTGCCCAATCTCCCGGATATCATCTATGGCACCTTGAATATCTCCAGCATTGATAAGACCAATAGGATGACATGATCGGGACAGGGATACAAGACCAGAATAGTCACAGTATTTACCAATATCTGAAGCAGGAATGTTTGTTTTTGCCATTGATAATAGAGCTCCTTCAAAAGGTTCAGATATAAGTCCTGGGGCATTAGGATTCATATGGTCAACCCAGGAGCGGCGAAGGTCTTCAGCATTGATTTTGTCTTGCTTCTCCAGGATAGCTGTAATCATAAGTTTTTGGCGCTCAACTCCATCTTCAGTTGTCCCTGGCTCACGCATCCAGTCATTGTTGTTTCCATAATGATGATAAGGTAACAGCTTATCAAGTGTACCATATTCCTTCTCGATTTTTTCCCACGAATTTCCTTCAACAGGGGCACCCATCGCTGAGCCAATATAGCACCCGGCAATACAGCCAAAGAACTTGTTCCGCAGATTAACGATGCTTCCATCTTGTTCTTCCTTATGCCTATCTTCAAAATAATTGAAGGTTTCATCTTGTGGAAATTTAGCTTCTGATAAATAATGAAAACTATTAGCGCCTAATGTTGGTATTATCGCTGTTGAAGCTGATAACAGACTGATTTTACGAATGAATTCTCTCTTTTTCATATTGTTATGTTCAAAGTACTATTTTCCGTTTTTCAATAAATTTACAGACACTGTAGTAACTTGAAGTCAATTTTACTACTCAGGCGGCACCAGGTCGAACTGGTCTAATTTCCGGACCCGTCTGCGAAACTGCTCATCTGTGCTAAACCTGGCGTTCAGATAATTTGTTAATATTTCTTCAGCGACACTTGGACCAATGACTTGGGCACCTATGCAAAGAACATTGACATTGTCGTGTTCCACGCACTGATGAGCAGAGTAAGTATCGTGACATAGAGCTGCCCTGATGCCCTGAATCTTATTGCAGGCTATAGCTGCTCCGACTCCGGTACCGCAAACCATTATACCTCGTTCAGCACGACCGCTTTTTATCTCATCAGCTAAAAGAAGGGAGATGTCAGGGAAGTCAACAGGATCAGGAGTAAATGATCCGACATCTTTCACACTGTAATTCCATGACTGCAATAACCTGAGTAAAGGACCTTTCAGAGGGAATCCGGCATGATCACTTCCAATAACAAGTCGGATAGGAACGTTCGATTCGTTTTCTGATTTTACCCCAGATCCCAGGGAGGGAACAGCCAGCACAGAAGCAGATATTAAAGCAGCCTTTTTTACAAATTCTCTTTTTCTCATAATACTTTTATTAGTTTTAAATCACATGCCGCAACTTTCCATTTCTCATAAACAAATTTATGGAAAAAGATCCGATAGAAAATGATAAAAATTTATTAGCAGAGATCCTTTGTGCTGATCATGGCATGTGTACCTCCTGATTTATTCCAGATGTCGTGCTGCAGCAAAGAACTATTTCGCAGGCGGTACAAAAAAAGCCCACTTAACCTTTTCGGTGCCTGTGGATGAACTACCTACGCAACTGGGATTGGTCATCTCACCTTCATAAATGCCTCCGGTACCCGTATACGCTTTGATCAGAGTCCCCTGTTGGTCACTAATCCTTTATACAGCGAACTGAATAACCATTAATCTTATTTGGACTGACTCTTAAAACATCTGCGATATTAAATTCCAGATTCCGATACCAGGCCGTAGTATTATCAGAACACCACCATTTGCCGCTAGTGCCAATGCGATTGTATGCACCATTGATATCACGGTCGCCACCCGGAAGGGCTGTAAAACCGGTTTCATTTGTTGCTCCCGTATTAGGACTTTGCCAATGGGTTGTTCCGGTTTCTTTAAGCTTGCCGCCGGCGACCTTACTTTCTGTACTGGTCAGAACTGCTCCTGGATCAAGAAATAATATCATCTGATGCCATTCTGCATCGGTAGGTGTATGCCAGCCGGTGGGGCATAAATTCCCTGTGCTTAACGTGTACCAGTTATAAATAGCTCCATAAGTATTCTTATAGGTCGTTGCATCATTATTATACCAGCAATATGCACCATTGCTGAGACCACTCCAGGCAGTGTTGTCAGTCACATTTGGGATAACATTTCCATCCTTATATTTCGTTACTTTAAGGTTTTCTTTCAACCATAACTGTGTACCAATTTTAACTATGTTATAAAGGTTGCCATCAATATCAGCAATCATTGTGTTAAATGTAATCTGGTTCCCATAAGCTGTACCTGCACTATTGGTGGCATAAGCACGCTCATAATAAGTTGTACCCGCTGTTAATCCGGTCAGGTTACTTGTAAAACTTCCGATACCTGTGCCATCAGCCGTATGAGAATCTGTAATTGCAGGATTTGCATTTATACCCCAGCAAATACCTCTTGCAGTTATGGCACCACTTCCATCAGAAGTTATATTTCCACCTGATACTGCTGTTATTGCAGCAATTGAAGTAGGTACAGTCGTTGTAAGAGTTGCCAATAGAACCGGGTTTGTGGTAAATGTAATTTCATTCCCATATCCGGTACCGGCACTGTTGGTGGCATATGCTTTTACATAATAAATTGTATTGGCTGTCAACCCTGTTAAGCTGCTTGTGAAATTTCCAGTTCCTGTGCCATCAGTTGTGTGAGATCCTGCAACTGTGGGATTGGCAGAATTACTCCAGCAAGCTCCACGGGCAGTTACTGAAGCACCTCCGTCGGATGTTACGTTTCCGCCCGAGACTGAACCTGTCTGAGTAATTCCTGAGACATTTACAGTTGTAAGAACAGGTGTGGTCGGATCTTTTTCTTTCTTGCATGAACTCATGATTGGGATAATACTAACAGAAAGAAAAATAATGGCTGTGATTTTCAGAAAGCATTTCATTTTCATTATGGATTCTTATTAGAATTTTCCTACTCTTTTAAAGGATTTTCAGATACTTCCTTTTGATTTGTACAGAAAAATATTATTCCGGGAAAATGCTAATACATAAAAAAGAGATATGCAATTCATATATACTGTACTGGCAAATTCATATAGTTGTAAATGTACAACATTAATTTATGTTTAATTCACGTTTAGCAGAATATAATTTTGAAAATCACCCTGTTAATAAATTAACAACAGAATTGCAGAAGGAATCTTTCTTATTTTGAGTCTGAAGTAGCTGTCTATATTGCTACAGCTGAAGAGTGGGCAACTTTCAAGAGAGAGTCTGATGTTAAAATCAGGGATAATGACGTCAGGTTTACTGAACTAAATGTAAAAATGAAAAAACCGGGGCAAACATTTGATGAGGTTTACTCAAAAAAGATTGCTAATCTTGAAATTCAAAACAAGGAAATGAGGACAAGGTTAACAGCATATGAGAAGAGCCAAACCAATTGGGAATCATTTATTAGCTACTGGTAAAATGAAATGAACAGTTTATAAAGTTCAGATTTTACTTAAACATCAATTGTTGATCTTTAATCATAGAAAGATTAATACCATAATAATACAGTTCAGATATGAAAGACGTTATTCAAATTTTATTGAGAATACTATTACTGTTCATACTTCTATTTCTTGTTACGAGGGTATTAAAAAAAGCTGATGAGAAAGTAATTTTATCACCTGCAAAAGCTTTTTATTCTAAAGGGAATTCCCCTGATTCAATAAGAATGGAAATAATTGAACAATTAAGAAAATTTCAGGATGGTTATTCTAAACGTGATCCAAAAAACATTGACACTTTTATGCAATCATTATACTCTAAAGAAAATATACTGATTCTTGGTACAATGCCTAATGAAGTTTACTCAGGCTACAAAAAAGCAACCCAGTTGGTTAAAACAGATTGGGAATCCTGGGGTGATTGCAAATTCGAAATTGATAGTGCTAACATTTCATCTCTTGGTAATACCGCATGGTTCTCGACTAAGGGCTATGTCGAATTTGACCTGTCTAGTCTTCTGGTAATTCCTCTACGATTAACAGGAATAATGATAAAAGAGGACCAAGAGTGGAGGTTTCAACAACAACAATTTCAGTTTGATATTGATTTCTCCTTTAGTTTAATAGCAACTTTGTTACTTTCAGCTTGGATTCTCCTTAGTTTAATTACTCTTTCTATTAAAACTGTTAAATTGGTAAGAAAAAATAACTAAAATTAACTGCTGAGTATTAATGATCGCCTCCAGCCTCGATTATCCTGACCCCCCAATTGTCGGAGTCAGCTTTATTGTTCCGGTACCAAGACAGGATAGATTGTTTTTGAAAATTTAATAAAAAAGTAAATATATGTCACGATTAAAAACATTCCTTTTGTTGATGATTTTTTTGGGATCAGGATGTAATAGCGGTAATCATACCAGAATTAGTAAGAGCTCATCCAATAACAGCATACTTACATCTGATACTTCAAACCAGAAGAAAATGCCTGCCCTGACTGAATTAAAGAGTGAAGAGATTCATCTGACTGAAGAAGACTTTGGAAATACAATTAGTCTGACCGGGACTCAGTTGAATTTTAAAGAAATAATCAGACCCGATCAGTTACTTGTAAAGGACAATTACCTGATAACAAAAAATATCCGACAGGATAGCATCTTCATGATTTTTGAACTTCCTGGTTTAAAATGTGTATCAGCTTTTGGAGTAAAGGGAAGAGGGCCGGATGAGTTTTCATTCCCAAAAATAATAGAGACCGGAGAGGATTCTGTTCTGTTTTATATTTATGAGCTAAACAATGAGAAAATATACAAAGTAGACCTTAAACATCTTAAACCCGAATTTTACATCACCCTGCCAAAGCATAATAAAAGCTTTGATGACAAACAAATAGTATTCATTGATGACAAAAATGCCTTTTACTCATCGACTACTGCCAAGGGTAAAATGATATATACTTTTAATAAGGATAGTCTCCCTCAGGAAAAAGAATTTAAAGACCTGGCGATTCCGGGAATAAAGGGATCATGGACAACATTTATCGGCGACTTTGGAATGAATAAATTTTACGGACGGATAGCATATGCTTATAAATATTTTAAAAGACTCAGGATCATCGATATTAATTCTCTGGCTGACCGTCATATTATTTTTGATGCAGAGGAATTGGCTGAGGGGCAAAATGATATTGCCACTCTCGAACCTACGAATGTCACTCACTTCTGGGGGATGTCGCCCAAACCTGAATATTTCTGGATGCTTTATAGCGGCAGAACACCAGTTGATGTACAGAGAGACAACAGAAATAGCAATAAGTATATTTTTGTTGAAAAATATGACTGGAACGGGAATCCGGTAAGAAGATACCGGCTTAATGATTGGGGATACTTTTGCATTGACGACAAGAATCAAACAATCTATCTGGCTTCAACTGCAAGCGTCTTTTCTATGATAAAATACAGCATCCCTGATAATTAAACAACTATGCTGGCCGTCCTGACAACGAATTGCAAGCAAACCGATAAATGGATTTGGTCTAAAGAATATCCTTAAAATAGTCGGCAACCGATTCCCAGTCAACTGTCTCATCTGGTTTTTTCCCCAATTTATCATAAAGGTTCCTGCGGCTCTTTTTATCATCAATGGCGATTCTCGCTGCAAAATAAAGAACGTCTTCAGCAACTTCTAATGGCACAACCACAACCCCGTCCCAATCACATCCAATAATATCACCCGGTCGAACCATAACACCGCCACAGGCTACAGGAACATCCACATCCATTAATTCCACACGACCAGGTATTATTGTACGGCCAATACCTCTGCAGGCAACAGGATTTTTCTGCATAATAATCTCGTCAGTGTCTCTGGCATTACCATCTGTAACTATTCCTACAACTCCCTCAGCTTGCATACCCATTGAATTGTTCGAACCCCAGTAGCCACATTCACGGGCTCCGTTTGTGGATGTCACAATCACACACCCGGGCTTTGTGGTGAGCCTGGCATGTGTACCGCCTGATTTATTCCAGATATCGTGCTGCAGTAAAGCGTCCTTTCGGTCGATCACCGGCATCCGGCGGTTAGTCGGAATTACGCGCATTGTAACAGCAGGCCCCCAAAAACGCATTCCCATCCACAGGGGGCGGATTGACGGATCCATCAGTGTCAAATCAGCCCGGCCTACAGCATCGAGTCCGTCAGTCACATCGGTAACCCTTAGAAATTTACTGAACCTCGCAGCAAGTGCATAAGGATCCTTGCCCAGAATTAATTCAGGTTTAGCCTGACTTGAAGCTTGTGATATCCGGGAGGCAGAAGCAAGAGGTTGAGCTATTCCCATACCTACAGCAGCAGCAGCAGATAGTTTCAGGAAGTCACGACGGGATGAGCTCATCGCATCAGTACTGGGTTTTTTCATTTTCGTAGGATTTTAAATTTATGAAAATAGAGTGGTTTTTATAAAACAACGTTCAGTTTTGCAGATCGTTGATATAAAGATACAAATTATAGTAAAATCATACATGGCGACATAATACCAGTATATGCCATTGACCCTGACCATTCTTTGCTAGTGAATTTTGACCATCCCTGGCCAAAGTAAAACCATTAATATCCAGAGAAATACTTATTTCTGGATTTCCTATTTCTACAGGACCCCTTTCTCCAATAGTGTTTTGAATAATCAATGACACACCATGCCAGATCCAATCTGAAGGTGCTGAAGTATTTTTCAAACGGATAGTTCTTAACAAGCTGTAAAAATTATAGGCAGGTTTGTGATCTGTACGATGACGCCAGACGGTTTCAGGGTGGCATCCCAAACCTGGTTGGTATCGTCGGAGCCCTTGCTGGTGACAAAATATTTCCCTGGATGAGAATAATTGGAGAAATTCTCTTTTGGAGACCTTTTTAAATTATCAATCAGTATCTGTCTTCACCATATTTATCAGGTAATAGCCGAACCAAAGCATGAACACAAAATGGAGAATCACAATCCCCCAACCCATTGGATTCATAAGCCCCTTTAATTGAGTAATCAGAAGAATAATAGTACTGGCAAGCAGATAAATAAAAAAACAATATACTACTCCTCTTTTAAACTCTGAGCTGGCTGATTTGCGTGCAAAAAACAGCAGAACAGGCATACTGATTATCAACGAACCAAACAACCTGGCAAAGGTTGTTGATGTTTCATCAAGGGTCACACCCATGGGACCCATCATAAGGCCAGGAACAAAGAGGAAGCCAATACCAAATATTGCTTCGACTATAAGATAAACAAGAAAAAGTGTGTTCATAGCAATACCTCCATTTTAAATTAATTACAATATCAAATTTCAGAAATATTTAATTACAAGTCAATTAAATTTAAACATTCTGAAAATTTAACATATCTTCATTAAGGGGTGCTATTGTTATGTTTGGTTTTTCCTTCTCATTCCCCTTAATGTTGTTTAACTTGGATTGATTTTCCGAAAATTGAAAGTCAGACAAGAATAATTGGTTGGGATCATCAATAAAAGGGAGGGTTGTAGCTTATGTGACTGACGAGGCCTTGACAAGTAACAATCTAATTCTCCTGATAAAAAAATAGAAAATGAAAGCAATTGTCTATACAAAATACGGAACACCTGATGTTCTTGAATTAAAAGAGGTAGATAAACCTATTCCCAGGGAGAATGAAGTCTTGATAAAAGTTTATGCGGTTTCAATAAATGATTGGGATTTGGGTCTCCTTCAGGGTGACCTCATAAATCGCCTCATCAACGGTCTTCTTAAACCGAAGATAAAAATACTCGGCTCCGACATAGCCGGACGAATTGAAGCAGTTGGCAAAAACGTAAAGAAGTTTCAGCTTGGTGATGAAGTGTATGGGGATCTGAGCGGCAGATGGGGAGGCTTCGCTGAATATACTTGCGCCCGTGAAAATGAATTGGCTTTAAAGCCGGTCAGTATGAGCTTCGAGGAAGCAGCGGCAATACCTCAGGCAGCAATGCTTGCTATACAAGGTCTTCGTGATAAAGGGCAAATACATTCAGGACAAAAGCTACTGATTAATGGTGCAGGTGGAGGTGTCGGTACATTTGCTGTGCAGATTGCCAAATTATATGGAGTTGAAGTTACTGGTGTTGACAACTCCGGGAAATTGGACATGATGCGCTCAATGGGTTTTGATCATGTCATTAATTATAAACAAGAAGATTTCACTAAAAATGGGCATTGTTACGATCTGATTCTTGATGTTAAAACAAATCGTTCGATATCAGATTATGCCCGGGCATTATGTTCTAATGGAATTTATGTCACGGTTGGAGGTTCCATGGTCAGGCTTTTACAGGCTTTATTACTAGGGCCCTGGATTTCGCTGATCAGTAATAAGAACATACGTATTGTTGGCTTAAAGCAAAACAAGGATTTAGCTTATATGAACGAGCTTTTCGAAACCGGTAAAGTCAAACCTGTAATAGATGGACCCTACAAGTTAGATGAAGTTCCTAAAGCATTCAGGCATTTTGGTGAAGGAGCCCACAAAGGTAAAGTAGTAATAACTATGGAGGCGAAGAATAAATGAAAAACGTTGATGAGTACATAGCTTTCTTTCCCGGGGAGATTCAGAAAATACTTACCCGGATCAGAAACATAATTCTCAAATACGCTCCTGATGCTGTGGAAAGCATAGCCTATAAAATGCCAGCTTATAAAACTTTCGGAAAAACATTGATCTATTTCGCGGGCTTTAAGAATCATATAGGAATTTATGCAACACCATCCGGACATATTGAGTTTACGAATGAGCTAGCAAAATTCAAACATGGTAAAGGATCGGTACAGTTCCCATTAGACAAACCAATACCATATGACCTCATTAGAATGATTGTAGAATTCAGGGTCGAAGAGAATAAGAGCAATTTTAAAACCAAACCGAAAGGGATAAAAAAAATAAACTAACGAAACGCCTCCACGGAAAATGACACAAACAAACCTCTGCCGCCCGATATAGAAAACTTTACTACATTTAATCTTATTCAATAACACATTGTCGCCATGCCCCATAATAACTTTACAAAAAATCTTGTCTTAGCCTTCATTGCTTTCATTTTTTCTTGTTTGATGGCAGAGTCTCAAAGTCAGATTAAAAGACCTGTAAGCGTAGCAATTTTTCGAATGACACATGATCACGTCGGATTTATACTTGGCAGGCTTAAAAGTAATTATTCCGATATTAAACTAACAGGCATTTATGAACCCAATCATGAGCTGGTTGAAAGATATTCGAAAATCTATAACCTTAATCCTTCATTGTTTTATGACAATTTTGAAAAATTGCTCGACAGGGTGAAGCCTGAGGCTGTTTTAGCCTTTGGATCCATTTTCGATCATCTTGCGGTTGTTGAAGCCTGCGCCCCAAGGGGGATCCATGTAATGGTAGAAAAGCCGTTGGCAGTAAATATGGATCATGCAAAAAAGATGAAAGCACTGGCAGATCAATACAAGATTCATTTGCTCACAGACTTTGAAACATCCTGGTATCCATCGACAGCCAAGTCGTGGCAATTAGTTAATGACAGCAATTATGTTGGAACATTGAGAAGGGTAGTTATCCATGACGGTCATGAAGGACCTAAAGAGATAGGATGCAGCTCCGAATTCCTTGCCTGGCTTACAGATCCTGTTCAAAACGGAGGTGGGGCTATCACTGATTTTGGATGCTATGGTGCAAATCTGATGACTTTTTTAACAAAGGGTCAGCAACCGATTTCCGTAACTGCCGTTACCAGGCAATTTAAGCCTTCCATATATCCCAAGGTGGATGATGATGCCACTATTATTGTGTCCTATCTGACAAGCGAATGTATTATCCAGGCATCATGGAACTGGCCATTCGGCCGTAAGGATATGGAAATATATGGTGAAAACGGATATATTTTGGCAGACAACAAAAATGCGATACGGATTAAAAACCGCACCCAGGTTAATGAGCTGAAAAGAAATGTTACTGCTGATAATTTGGAAGTATATGAAGATCCTTTCAGCTACTTTGCTAATGTAATCCGCAATAATATCACGATGAAAAATTATGATCCATACTCGATCGAAAATAATATGATCGTAGTAAAGATTCTGGATGCTGCCAGAGAATCAGCCAAAACAGGTACAACCATAAAATTTAAACAATGAACCTTAGACCTTCTTATAGAAGTCAAGGAAGGAGTGATTTTAGGGATTTGTGTGAAACAGCATTGGAAAAATATTTAAATTTGATTCTTGAGAACTCAATGGTGACAATAAAAAGAGCTACCCATGAAAAAAATTAACCGCAGAGCTTTTTTGGGAAACGGAGTCGCTGTTGCAGCTACGGTAACTGCAGGAAAATCATTTAAACCGGATGAAAATAATCTGATCCCGTTAAAAAAAAACAATGAAGATCCTTTCAATCCGGTAACATATAATGCCATGCCCACACGGTCGTTAGGAAAAACCGGATATAAGGTAGGGGTTTTCAGCCTGGGAGGACAGGCTACACTCGAAATCAAAGGGAGGGAAGAAGAATCTGAAAAGATCATCAATAAGGCCATCGATCTGGGAATTAATTATATCGACACTGCTGCCTCGTATGGCCAGGGTGTAAGCCAGCTGAATATTGGCCGGGTGATGAAAACCCGTAGAGGAGAGGTATGGCTTTCTACTAAAACTCACGACCGCACATATGACGGATCTATGCGTCTTCTGGAAGAAAGCCTCAAAAACCTGCAAACTGATCACCTCGACACATGGCAGCTCCATAATGTTCAGCGGCAGGATCAGGTAGACCAGATCTTCAATTCCAATGGTGCCATAAAAGCTATGGAAAAGGCTAAATCCGAAGGAATGGTAAGATATCTGGGTATTACAGGGCATTATGAACCCATTGTGTTGCTTGAAGCCATAAAACGTTATCCGTTCGATTCAATACTGCTGGCTGTAAACGCGGCAGATATTCATTATCTGAGCTTTAAGAATTACCTCCTTCCGGAAGCTCAAAAAAGAGGGATTGCAATTATAGGGATGAAGGTTACTACCCGCAGTCGTATTCTCTCCTCATGGACACCTCCACCGTTGGAACAGCAAACCGACGAACGTTTGCGTACACCAAAGCCCGGAACCATTTCAATTAAGGAAGCTCTCACATACAATATGAGTCTTCCTGTAAGCACAACAATCATTGGTGTCGACAGTTTAGCCCAGATAGAGGAAAATGTGAAAATTGCTTCGGAATTTACACCACTGAGCCAGTCACAGATGGAGGAGATAGAATTAAAGACCCTGCCAATTGCAAGACAGGCACTTTACTTCAGAAGGTGGGATATAGGTGTTTGAGCTGGTTGCCTTGACTAAGATTTAATCCGGCTTCTGTTTAGGTTGAAATTTAATATTTAATCTTGCCAGATATTCTGCTAATGGTTCCAATCCAAATTCTTTTCTCCATTCATCTACTTTTGTTTCATCTTCGAGTGGATAGAGCTCTTCTGACTTAGTCTGTTCATTAAATCTTGTATGTGTCCCGTATTTCTGAGGCTTATTTTCATTAAAAAGACACCGGTCATAAATATTAGCATATCTCTGCCATGGAAGTTCTTTTTCTTCACAACTCTTCCTGATCATTGGTAAGTATTTCTTCTGACTGCCATCGTTAGTATGCATTGCAACAAGATAAGCAGCCATAGCAGCTTCACTTCCAACTTCTCCGATTTTGGGCCATCCTTTTGCTGCCACGAGTTGCTCAAGCTCTTTTTGACTCTTTTCCTGAATCATGAATTTTAATTTCCACAATGCTGACGCAACAGAGGACCTCATCCCGAATTTTCTGAAAGCAATGCCAATTTCATTAAAATATGCCTGATCATATGCTCCAAGTCTCCATAGCGCTTTAGCATAATCAATATCCTTATAAGGACTATCGTATTTTGTATTTAACATAGAAATAAGTTTATTCTCGAAAACATCCCATTTTTTGTCCTCTCTGGCTGGGATCAAGTCAGGATCGGTCAGTGCAGCAACTGATGTATCAAGTTCAACAGCAATGTTCAGATACTTGAAGCAACTGTCAAATTGCTTGATAATAGAATTGTCAACTGAAAGAGCGCAAGCATAATTATATACAATTCTCTTGTCTTTGGGATTAAGGATATATAACCTTTTATATTCTGCAATAGCTTCAGGTACATTCCCCTCATTCATTAAACTATCTGCTTTATTTCTCTGGTTTGGAGCATTAGGTTGAGAAATCGCAGGTCTGTAAATAGAGGATAAAAAGACTATTAGAAAGAAGATTAAAGATTTCATGGCATTGAATTTTAGGATTATTAAAGTTAATCTTACTATTATTCAAGATAGACAATTTATTCACCATAGGACTAATGAATTCTACAAATGGTGCATTTTAACATACGAATGGTAAATGCCACGCCATCACAACACCGACTTGGTAAGCAAGCTTCTGGTAATGAAAATGACACTATTGAATATGATTTCCGGAGATCCTGCCCCAAAGGCGAATTAACATTACCTGTTGATATAATTCAATCTGCAGCAACCTGTCCGGATAATGTAGTTTACCATGCTTTAGTTCCTAAACTAGGTGACGAAGAAGCTCTTAATATTATTATAAATGTAAAATAGGACTGGAGTTCCCTGATGTCAGCTAACGGCTGACCAAAAAGCCTTACTTCTCTCCATAAATCACAAATGCATTGGAATCTATTGCAAGCGCTCCGCCTGGGTATTTCTGTTTAATCGAATTAAAAACTTCGCTCCTGATTTTTACCTTCATCTCACAATCAGCATTATTAAGCGCAGCTACAACAGGTGCTACAACTTCAGTCATGAAATTCCAGTAAATTTTTCTATTTCCGGGGATGAGTTTTCCGCTGACTTCTGTTTCCGAAATGTTCTTTAATCCGGCTTGCTTAAATAAATCCGGTATCAGGCCGCTTTTAGCGCAACGAAATAATCCAGGTGCTCCCTGAGGGGGAGGTGCTATTTTCATGTTTTTATTAACAATACTTAGAACAGAGGTAGCCCAAAAATTCTTTTCAGGCTCATTCCATACTGTCACAGCAATTCTTCCCCCGGGTTTTAATACCCGAACCATCTCTTTTGCAGCAAGTAACATATCAGAGAAAAACATAAAACCAAACCGGCAACTTATTGCATCAAAACTATTGTCCGGGAATGGCAGTTCGCACACATCACAGGTAATGGTTTCATAATTTTTTATTAATCTGCTGTTTGCTTTTTCAAGAGCTACTTCAAGCATTCCTTCAGCAAGATCAATTGCAATTACTTTTCCACCTCTTAACATGGTTGCAATTGTAAGTCCTGGTTCTCCCGTGCCTGATGCTACATCAAGCACAATATCTGTATCCTTTGGTTTTATCTGGTGAATGATAGCATCAGCCATTGGTTTTAAGAAATCCATCGTAAGATCGTCCCATTTCTTCCAACCCTGGGAAAACCTGTTCCAAACTTCCTTTTGCTGTTCCCTGATTTGTACAAGTTGTGCTTCCATTTATCCTTTGTCAGTGATTAGAGTGCTGACTCCGCACTTTTTAAGTGCATAAATTAAATTATTAAAACAATTGAGGTTTATATTATGTTCAATTCTTCGATCTCCTGAAAGACATAAGGCTATAGGTCAGTATCAATATAGAGTACTTTGCCAGAAGTGACAACCGATACCAGGTATGGATAGGAATGTGAGAAAAAAAGTATTAATTTAGTAAACAAAAAGGATAATCATTTTAACCTAATTTCAGCCTTATGAAGAAACTTATTGTTTTTGGGTTTTTATTAATATTTTGCGTTTACAATACCGGTATCGCTTTGGGGCAACTTTCGAACAATAAAAATATGATACGGCATACCGTTGTTTTTAAATTGATACATCCAAAGGATTCTCCTGAAGAAAAGGTGTTTTTGGATGCCATTAAAAAACTGTCAGCTATTCCCGGTGTTCAAAAATTTGAACTCTTGAAGCAAACCAGTAAAAAAAATAATTACGACTATGGCTTATCAATGGAATTTGGATCACCAAAAGCATATGAGGATTATAATCAGCATCCTGATCATATTGCCTTTGTTCAGACTTACTGGATTAAAGAAGTCAGTGATTTTCTTGAAATAGATTTCGAGCCATTGAAATAACGCAAGCCTTATCTGAGAACTTTCCGGATTCAATTATGCAGAAGCTATTGAAGCCACTTTTATACTAACTTTCCCAGGCAAATTCAGAATCATACAGGAATGTTCCATACAATACTCACTCTGTCGTATATAATCCCTAACATTTACCTGTTTATACGCATCTGGAGGCTATTCATCAGGAAAGATCAAAGAATTTATTACGTACTGATTTACCTGCTTTTATTTTTGATGTATCCTGTCAGTAATCTTTTCCACGAAGACTCGACAGCTTTGGTAGCAAGAGTCTTATCAGCAATTGCAGATTATCTGCTTCCGTTCTTTTTGTACGTTTTTCTTTTTGTGCTTCTCCTTGATCTCCTGTTGTTGATTAACCTTCTGTTCGGTATTGTACCCCGGGAAAAGATAAAAAGGGGGTCATTCAGAAGTGGCGGTTTATTGGTGATCGTTTGTTGTTCGCTGGCGATTGTGGTTGCAGGTATTATAAACTTCAATACTATCAGGACAACAAAATATAAGATAACTATACCTGGAAAATTGTCTGGAATTAGTCACCTGAGAATTGCCTTTGTTTCAGATTTTCATTTGCAGGAAAGCACCGGTATTCACTTTGTAGAGAAGTTTGCATCGAAAATTAAAAGTATCAAACCCGAACTAATGCTTTTTGGTGGGGATATAGTTGAAGGTGACAGAAAGGATGAAAAGATGGAATATTATGAGAGGATTTTAAGCAGTATCACAGCAAGGTATGGTGTTTACGGAGTACTTGGCAATCATGAGCACTATGCTGGTCAGGACAAAGGGAGTTTTTTCAGTAAATCAGGAATTGAAATATTAAGCGATAGTGTGGTTATTGTCGACAATTCCTTTGTCCTCGCCGGCAGGAACGACAGCCACACAAGGACGAGGAAAAGTGTCGCTGACATTTTGGGTACCATTACGGATTCTCTGCCTGTGATACTTATCGATCATCGCCCGACGGTTATCGGGCAGATCGGCAGAAACTCTCCAGATGTTGTATTGTCAGGTCATACGCATAACGGACAATTATTCCCTATCAATTTCATTACACGAATGGTTTATGGACTCAGCTACGGATACAAGAAAAAAGGGAAAACCCATTTTTTTGTCTCGAGCGGTATCAGATTATGGGGGCCACCTGTACGGACCACCAGTAAATCGGAGATTATGGTTATAGATTTTACTTTTACCAGGGATATACCTTGATAAGTAAATACCCCTGACCATTGTTGGCATTCCGCCGGGAAGTGGTCATGGTCATTGGCTTTTTACCTGTACAGTGCTATAAATTCATTGACCTCCCTGCAAAATAAAACCTCATCCTGAAACATTATATTGTGCCCGCTGACAGGAGAGATAACTATCTTTTTTTCAGTGGAACTTATCCGGTTAAAAAGATCATAACCAAGAGCTTTCGGACAAATAAAATCGTACTGTCCAAATAAAATAAGAACCGGTATGGTGACTTTATTTAAAGACGACGAAAACTCTATTTTTGCCAATTCTTTATTGAAACCGGCTTCAGATGAATACAGGTAGTTCATTAACATTGAAGTTAAAGGCCAGTTAAATTTAACTGCATTGTTCCATAAAAGTTCTGTGGTATTAACTTTAGTTACTTCATTAAAATAGGTCTCTGCGTCTGCGGCATATTTCATCAGCTGATCCGATTCGTCTAAGGAAAAGTTACCCGTATGGGCAGTACAATATGAAACAATCTCTTTCCATTTAACTCTATTTTTGTTTAATGCAATCTGCTGTTGTCCGACTGATAGCAGCATTTGCCTTGTCAGAGTGTCATTCAGTGGATAGTTCTGGCTTCCATCAGCAAATATCCAACCCTGTACCATATCCTGGTAATTACCTGTAGTCATGAATGATGATGTCAGAAGCCCTCCGAAGCTGTGCCCCATGATAAATACTTCGGAGCTCTGACCATATCTGAATTTTAATACCTGAATAATTTTTTTCAGATCATCAGTCATTTGCTCAAGAGTAAGATACATACCATTTGAGTTACCCTGTGATGCTCCTGAATTTCGCTCATCCCAATACACAATGGCATACTTATCTTCGATGTTTTTACTCAAATAATCGGAATTATAAACGAAAGCTCCAACACCCGGTCCTCCATGAACAAAAACGATAAAAATCTTACTTGAAGTGTTTCCCTCAACAAGCAATCGCATTGAAGCACCTCTGTTTTCAACATAAAATGTTTCGGAGACGTTCTGTGCCAATGTGATCTTCTCTTTCTGGCACGAAGTCAAAGTAAGAATAACAGATATAATTAATATAAAAATGTGCTTCATTTCTTTTTAACTCTTTTTTTTGTCACGATTTGTAGAAAATTTTCAGGTTTATAAATTAAGCCAAGCTCCATTATCGGTCTGAAGTAGATTGTACTGTTATAAGGGAACATCGTCAATATATCAAATTTCGCAAATATTGAAAGCGGTATACCCCTGCTCTTTGAAAAATCAAATCCGAAGCCCGCACCTGCTATTATTAAAGCATAATTATAACCTGCTGATGATATTATATTTACAGTCCCGTTTTTATCTGCGTTGTATGTTGTACCACCGAGAAATGTCCTGCTATAGCCGGTTCCGAAACTACAAACATTAAATAATTTTTCTTTATAGGTTCTGCGCAAGGTCCATTCAGCAGTGAAATACAGATTATCGTGAAAGCCAGGATGATGGTACCAGCCGGAGTTAAGTGAAATAAAACGATCTTTTATAATCGATTTGCTTCTACCAGCTTTTGCGTACTTTGTCAGGACGACAGAATTAACGGGAATTTCAATTCCAATCCTTATTCCAGGATAAATTAAGGAACTATTATAGGAGATTAAAAGATTTGAAGAAGTTCTGACCCTGCTGATCAGACTGTCTGTTTGTGTGAAGCCATGCAGTGAAAGGATTAAAAAAAAAGATCCGGTTAAAAGTCTTTTGAAATTTTTCTTGTTCTCCATTAACGATCAAATTGCAAAGATCGGAAAAACTCTCTTTCAAAATGCTTTATTGTCTTTCATAGTTTGAACGATCAGAGCTGTGTTATTCTTATAATGATGATCACCAGGTATCTTTTTAATTTTTACAGCTGTTCCGGCTAATAATTCCGGGACCTGCGTTTTCTCTCCATCGCCAATAATAATTAGTGTAGGAACAATTTGGGTTTTAACGATCTCATCCATTACCTGAAAAGTATTCTGACGGTTGCCAATTCCAAGCATATTTGAAAGATGGATTTCAAAGTCAGTATTTGTTTCAGGAGATAAAAGAACTGTCAATGTAACCTTTGTTTTCATCTCCCCGGGAAGTCTGCTGGTAATGAATGGAACTATTTCGGCACCAAGAGAGTAGCCAATTAGAAGGAATCGTTCTCTTTTCCATTCCTTACTGTAATAATTAAGCACATTAATAATATCATTGGCAGTTCCTTCAGGTGTTCTCCGTTTCCAGAAATACTTTTTCGAGTCCAGACCTATTGTGGGAATTCCATGATTTGCGAGTTTATCAGCAATTGATTGTTCAAAACCGTACCAGCCACCGTCACCGGAAATTAGAAGGGCAATAGGGGCATCTTTGTTTTGAATTTCTGTATTTGTTATTACTATCGGAATTTTCTTAACGTAATCAGTACTGACATTTGCTGACTGATCTTCAGAATGTTTTTCAATTAAACGGTTAAACGCATCCTTCCATTCGGGCATAAAATCATTCCATTTTGAAAAACCATGTCCGGTATTTGGCAGAGTAATTAATTCAGCATTACCGGTTTTATTGACAAAATCAACAACCTCATTATACTTACAAACCTTATCAACTTTCCCGTGGAGGACGATCCATGGATTTCCAAGCTTTGCATCAGGCAGCAGAAAATACTTCTTCCCAGTTATATCAGCTTTTTCGGTAAGTCCGTTGATTTGGCATAGCGGTTTGGGCAATTCAATATCGGGGCAAAACCCAAGCGAGATTCCACCTTTGAAAGTCCCCGGTCGCGACTGTGCAAGTATTCCGTAAACAAGAGTTGCTCCGCTTGAATAACCCATAATTACTGCAGGAATGTAATCAGTGAAGTTGTATTTTTTCTCAACGACAGTCGCAAGCTGTACAAAATCTGCGGAAACATTGTAACAATCTCCGGTGCGTTGCCTCAGGTCTTTATAATATCTCAGGATATCTACTCCTATAACCAGGTTATTCATTTTAGAAAATGCTTCAGCAAAATCCACAACTCCGAATTTCCAGCCTCCGTCTCCCGAAATTAATATGACAACATTCAGAGGTGTATCTGTTTGCTTATAAACATATACCTTACCAAATGGAGCAACATTTGCAGAATCAGCGGAAAAAACTGCCCGGGACTTTGAAAAGAAAGTGAATGTAAGAACAATTATTAAAAAGAATGATTTTCTCATAAGTGTATTGCTTGATTTCAGGATTTCTTTCCGGAGTTTTATCTTAAATGACATTTATCTTCGTCTTTTGCCAGTTCCCTGAGGTCTCATCATATTCCGTTGAACATTTACAGGACGCCCAATATCTTTACCCTGGTATTCCATACGTTGAGGGGGACGGGTTGGCTCTACTCTTCTTTCAGGGGACTCACGGTTTAAATTAAGCTCCCTTCTGTTCTCATTCCGGTTGATTTCATTATTCCTGGCATCATTGTTAATAATTGTGGTCCTGTTTTCTGTATTGATCCCTGAACGTGAATTGTTATATATGGATATCCTGCCATTTTCATTAAATCCCCTCATGGGACGATTGATATCCCTGTCGTTATCTCTGTAGAAAGTCCGATAATAATAGCGAGGATAATGCGATACATAATAATGGAAATGCATCCACGGTTCAAAAACATCATAATCAAGTAATACAATGAATGCATTATTAAGATCGAACCATGAATATGAAGGAGGTAATGTAGAACCAAACATCCAGCTGCCATCTTCAAGATAGACAAATTCTCTGTTCCATACATCGTAATAACATTCAATATCGGGGAAATAGTAATAGCGGACATTGTTAACATTATCATAATAGGGAGCCCAGGCTGGAGGTGCGATATTGGCACCTTCTCCGGGTTTTTGATCATATACCGCGCAACTGTTCATGGACATAAAGAGCATAAATATCATGGCAAATGTCATGGTGATTCTAACTCCATGAATTGAAATCACATTTACGTTTTCAGCAATTTGATTTTGTGAAGTTTTCATTTGTATTTGTTTTTAGTGCTTTATATTATTCCTAAATAAGATATTGTATGAGAGCCCTGAAAACTAATTTTTATAATTACCCTTTTCTTTAAGATGTTTGTCAATTGCATCTTTATTGATTTCAATATTAACAATAGGATAATAAATCATAGTAAGAGATTTATTGTCAACAGGTTCCTTCCCTGGGGTTATGAAACTTATCCTTTTTTTGTTAAGATCGAGAGTAATGGTATATCCGATACAGTTCTTGTCGGATCCCTGGAACAGCCATTTTTCTTTATTGTTATCTACTTCAAGCAATTCAATGATATATGCTTTCTCTATGACTGCATGTTCATGACCTTTCCCAAATACCTTCATTGTCATTAGATCTTTATCAATCTCAAGGGACAAGCTTTCTGCCACCCGGTTTACCGGAATAAATTTTTCCTGAATATCAGTTGACTTACCTGTGATCATCGAATCTGCTGTAATGGAAATTTGACTTTTAGCAGAAACCAATAAAAACAAGAATACAGATGTTAAAATTAATTTTTTCATAGGTTGATGAATTTGATAATTATGGAAATTGGAAAATTATTATTGGCAACAAATTTATTACCTATAAAAAATGAATTGATTAAGAATAAATTAAGAAATAGTTAAAAACTGGTTAAGAGAAATTTGGTCGTCGATTTGACAGATCAGGTTTGAACGAGGGCCATTAATAATTATAAGAATCAAAAAAATCTTCATCTGTCTACAGCGGCCCTGACCTGAATTATCAGGCAGGATTTTGAATAGAGGATTTTCAGATATCTTAATGTTTTCTTAATTTAGGATTAATCTGGTCTTAATCTCAAATAATTCTTATTGCCATATTTTTGATTTAGTGTTTCTATTATAGATACATACCGATTAGTTGTCCAATGGATATTATCTTATTTAAAAAAGATATTTCTGAAAATAATAAAAATAAAGAGTATGAAAATTTATATCAAAAACATGGTTTGCATTCGATGCCAGATAGCAGTTAAAAACGAGCTGGAAAAACTTGGATTGCATCATACCAAAATTGAATTAGGTGAGGCTGAAATCATGGAGGATCTTTCATTGGAGCAGCAGCATAATCTGAGCATTTCACTGAAAAATATCGGGCTTGAATTGATTATTGATAAAAAAACCTTAATAGTTGAAAAGATAGAAACGACTATTATTGAAATGGTCCACTATGCTGATCATCAAATCAGAGTATATCTTTCGGATTACCTTAGTGAAAAACTCCATCACGATTACACGCACCTTTCGAATCTTTTTACTAAAGCTAAAGGAACCACCATTGAGAAGTTTTACCTGATTCAGAGATTGGAAAGGGCAAAAGAGCTATTGATGGATGATGAGCTCAATCTTACTGATATTGCGTATAAACTTCATTACAGCAGTGTAGCTCATCTGTCAAACCAGTTTAAGAAAATGACAGGGCTTACACCTTCTCAATTTAAAAATCTTAGGTACCAAAGATCTTACGTTTTGGAGGCGGTGTGAATCACCCTTCTTTGACGGGAATTGAAAACTTAAACTCACTTCCTTTATTTTCAATACTCTCAACCCATATTTTTCCGCCCTGTTTTTCAGCAAATTCTTTGCAAAGTTTCAATCCCAAACCCGTACCCTGTTCATTCTCTGTACCAGGTACTGAATACTTAGCATCTATCCTGAAAATCTTATTGATATTTTCTTTGGGAATGCCAATTCCGGTATCCTTAACGGAGATAATAACCTCATGGTCATTATTAGTAGCACAGATAATAACTTTCCCGGATCTGTAAGAATACTTTACAGCATTGCTCAGGAGGTTACGCAATATGGTTTTAATCATGTTCTTATCACCATAAATAAACAAGTCATCTTTTACTTCCGAATGAATCCTGATTTCTTTATTAGATGAGATCTGTTCAAGATTCAGAATGTGTTCATCAATCAGATTTCTCAAATTTATATTTTCCGGATTGAATTTCAGCAACCCGGTCTGGGACCTGGACCAGTCAAGCAGATTCTGAAGTATGGAATAACCGCTTTTTGATGCATCATTCAAAATTAACGCAAGAGTCTTTATTTTTTCATTATCCAGCTGATCAATATTCCGGGATAACAATTCTGAAGATCCGATCAGGCTGGTAAATGGATTTTTAAGATCGTGAGCTACGATGTTGAAAAACTTATCCTTGGTAGCATTGAGCTCTTTTAATTGTGATTCGCTCTTTTTCAGAGCTTCTTCTGCCAGAATACGATCTGTTAATTCCTGATGCAGCTGGTAATTTGCAGATTCAATACCATGAGTACGTTCAATTACTTTTTGTTCAAGATCGGCATTTAGATTTTTGAGGTTCGCTTCTGCAAGCTTCAAATCGGTAACATCAATACCCATTTCCATAATCAGGGTAGAGCCGTCAGCATCAGTAAACGGGAAGTCGAAAATAGAATAATTACGTCCATCCGGACCTGTCCAATCCCAGGTATGAGGATTATTATCTTTTAAGACTTTATATGTATCACAAACCTCGCACGGTTCGGTAAGGTTAAACAGGTACTCATAACAATGCATTCCACGATCCTCACCAAACCGTTCACGGAAATAACGATTAGCATATGAAACGTGATAATCGGGAGTCAGCAGAATAAGATATGCAGGCATGAGTTCAAGAAGTTCAGTGAAACGCCTGTGTTCCGCATCAACTGCTTCCTGTGCCTTCCTTCGTTGGATGATTTCTGCATCAAGGCGTCTGTTAAGATCTAACAGTTCAGATGTGCGCTCCTTAACTCTGATATCCAATTCCGAATATGACTTTTTCAATGCTTCATCAGAGGTACGACGTTTTTCATCGATCCGGTTCACCGATCTGGCGGTTCTCCAGATAAGCCAAATAAAGCAGCCGGTATATATAAGAGCAACAATCGCGACACCGACTTCCGATTTAAATATCTCTGCCCGTTCACCCTTTATCCTGAACCAGCCAATCAGCATCGGAAGTAACAACAATCCCGGAAGGAGTCTTCTTGCCATCATTCCGCCCATATTATCAGAAGTGAACACTTTCATCAGCCAGGTATCAGGACGTACAAATAATATAGCAAGACTAAGAACGCAGAATGAGATACCGGTATTAAGTGCAATCGGAATATCATTCAACTCTGTCACAGAATAAATATTAAGTATGTAACTGACAGGAACAAAGTAACTTAAAAGTACAACGGGAATGGTTAGTATATGGGCAAAATCGTCAGTTCTTGTTTTGTCCACTGTTAACAGAATAACAATACAACCTAGTACAAAGAAATTGCAGGCTGTCAGAAAAGCCATTCTCGATTCTGGAGCTGCATAAAAAGCCAGAAATGATACTTCAGTCAAAGCAGATTCATGACCAGTACGGATATAATAGATGTATAAATAAAGTGTCGTCAGACTTGTCAGAATAATGAAAATTGCAAGTGCTCTTGATACTATTTTCCTGAGAGTTGCTGGTAAATTTACCCTTATAATCACCAATGCAGAAGCAGCAAAAATAAAGCAACCAGCAGTAATTATTTTCATAGGGATCCATTGGGGCAGGATGCTTTTAAACAAAGTTATATTGAACAGCCATCCTGTAAGGTCGAGGATGCTCATGATAAATACTATAATAACAGATATCCAGACAGCCGTTTGTAATGAGCGTGGCAACCCTAATGAATACCATGGTGATTTTGAGAGCTGGTTTCTATCCTTGTCAATCATTGAAAATTGTAGCTATTCGCAGAGCGCGTTATTAAATAAAAAAGAATATTTGACTTCTGAGAATTAAGCTTTATTCATTTTTGCCCATTATTAATTGTTAATAAGTTATCAAATTTACATGATTTTCTTTAAAGCTTATATTTTAATTAACTTGCATAGTTATTTTTCAAGGATTATGAAAATATTGCTGGTTGAAGATGATCCAAAAATATCGACCTTCGTTAAAATAGGTCTGGAAAGCAATGAATGTATTGTCGATATTGCTTATGATGGTACAATAGGGGAAAAACTGGCTTTGTCAAGGAAATATGATGTTATGATTCTTGATGTGGTAATACCTGGCATCTCGGGTTTCGAATTATGTAAAAGAATCCGTAATAACAATATTTCAACTCCTATAATTATATTGACATCTCTTGATTCGGTCGAAGACAAACTGACAGGATTTGATTGCGGAGCTGATGATTATTTATTAAAGCCATTCAGTTTTCAGGAACTTCTGGCCCGAATTAAAGCACTGAATAGGAGGAACAGGGAAGCAATCGTAAGTCCTGTTTTGAAAGTCCTCGATCTCGAACTTGACACTATAGCAAAAAAAGTCAGGAGAAATAACAAGGAAATATATCTTACAGCTACCGAATATAAAATACTCGAACTTTTGGTAAGCAATAAAGGCAAAGTATTTGACAGAATTCTTATTGCAGAAAAAATATGGGGTTTTTCATTCAGTTCGGAAACCAATGTAATTGATGTTCATATTAACTCCCTGAGAAAGAAAATAGATAAAGATTTCTCACAAAAGCTTATCCATACAAAAAAGGGATTTGGATATGTATTGAGCGAAGAACCGCAAGTTTAAAAGAAAGGCACACAGCTCCCCAATACTCCACTGTCATTTCAATTTATCAGATTAAGATCTCTCTTAACCCGTTCTTAATCTAACCTTAATTTTATTTTAAGGCCTCTTACTACTTCTGGAAATACATTTGTCAGGAACATTTGAAAATGACAAATTTATAAACCCATTATGACTACACTGGAATTTAATCATAAGCTTATCAGTCTGGAGGATAATATTGAAAGATTTGCCCTGAGTCTGACCTACAATAGAGAAAATGCAAAGGACCTTTTGCAGGAAACATATCTAAAAGCCTTGTATTACAAGGATAAATATGTTGAAGTCGCCAACTTTAATGCTTGGGTGTTCACTATAATGAAAAACACATTCATAAACAATTATAGAAAATCAGTTCGTGAGAAGGCAATTATTGACAATACAAAAGATTTTTTGCTTACAAACAATTTAGAAGTATCATATATTGGGAGGCCATTTTCAGAGCTTGCCTATAAAGAAATCAATGGAGCTATAAATTCTTTGGAAGATGAGCTCAGAGTGCCATTCATTATGCATACTAAAGGATTTAAATATAAAGAAATAGCAGAGACTCTCAATATTAATATCGGAACTGTAAAAAGCAGAATTTTTTTGGCCCGTAAAAAGCTAATGGAAACATTATCCGACTATCAATAAATATTTACCGAATCATTAATTCATTATAAACAAATTAAAATTATTTAATTATGAAGAAGTCACTATTCTTACTTATGGGATTAATGTTACTTACATTTCCCATTCTGGCACAATTATCTGAAGAGGGGCCAGCCGAATTTCTTACTCTTAAAAAGGGAAATATTCCTCTGTCGGTTCTTAAAGCTGCAGAGCAGCTTTTTCAAGGAAACACTCAGGTGGCATGGGGAGTTTTTCCCTATGAACTAAAGAATTACGGATGGGTGGTTGACAAAGATTATAATGAACCTATCAACCATTATCAAATAAGATTCAAAGCCAAAGACGGATCTGATATAGATGCAGTTTTTGAGTCAACAGGCGAACTTATAAGTTCCAGAATCATAAATAAAAAGGCTCCTGTTCCGCCGGTTATTGTGAAAGCCTTGGAAGCCGGTCCATATAAGGACTGGAAAATAATCGGCGACGTAATGAAGATAAACAATAATCAGAAAAAAGTCGTCGAACATTACGCTGTGAAACTTAGTAAAGGCAATATGACAAAAAACCTTTATTTCACAATAAAGGGAGAAGCTCTGATAAATAATTAATCATAAATATCATAGTCTGCTAAAAATTAATGAGGCCGTATCAAAAGTCCACCACCTCCCCCCCTGATCCGCCAACTGGCAGATGACGGGGTGGTTAAAACACTTATTATACAGCCTCATCCAAAATCTAATGTGACAATTAATGGCTTTTGCTGTCAGTATTTATTCAGGATCCATAAATAAATTATTATGAAATTTGGATTACCAAAATTGCCTTTTGAAATTAATTCCCTTGAACCATTTATTTCCGGGAAAACGCTGATGTTTCATCATGAGAAGTATCATCAGGTGTACGTCGTAAATCTGAATAAACTGATTACAGGAACTAAATTTGAAAACAAAGATTTTGAAACCATCATTAAAGTTGCGGACGGGCCGATATTTAATAATGCTGCTCTGGCATGGAATCATTCATTCTATTTCTCCGGATTCATACCAGCGAATAATCATATCCTCAGAGGTCCATTTGCCAATGTCATCAAAAGAAATTTTGGTTCGGTAAGATTTTTTAAGGAAACTTTCGCCAGATCTGCTGGTTCACTATTAGGCGCAGGTTGGGTCTGGCTTGTGTTGAATCCCGGAGGACCTATGGAAATAATCCATGAAAGTAATGCCGGCAATCCACTTCGCCAGGGGCTGATCCCTTTATTGACCTGTGACGTGTGGGAACATGCTTATTATCTTGATTATCAAAACAGACGATCTGATTATTTAGAGGCCTTTTGGAAGCTGATTAACTGGGAACTGATTGAAAAAAGGTACAATGATGCCATATAAATCTTTATTGTCAGTATTATTTTATCATCATTATCTACTAATGGTACTTGTTAATTATTAAAAATTTATAGCAATGGAAAACTTAATTGTTAAAACAACAAAAAGCAGAAACGTTCAACCGCTAAGATCCAAAAAAACAAGAAACATTATTTTCGAGGAAGATATTCGCCGGAGAGCGTTTGAGATCTATAAGGAAAATGGTGAAATTCCTGATAATGAATTGGATAATTGGCTCCAGGCAGAAAGAGAATTAAGAGGATCTGACTACTAAATGATCTTGAGACAGTTTTTTAGGGATTCTCTTCGGCCAATTGCATATTAATCGTGTGTCAGGCAAATGTTGGTAAACACTTGTGAATAGATAATTATATGGCAGAATAATCCAGGAACATAATTGTAAATTAATGAAGACTTGGATATCAGCATTTATTATATTTAATTTCTTAAACATAATCGGGCCTTACTCAAAAGCCCAATCTAAGTTATGGACAATAGATGATTGTATTAAATATGCCCTGGATAAAAATATACAGGTACAAAAAGCTAAAATCAGCAATAATATAAATGAAGAAAACCTGAAATATGCAAAATCTGCCTGGTACCCTTCATTAAACGGTTCTGCCAGACAAAACTTTGACTGGGCCAATCAGTTTACTACAAGCGGATCAACTGTCTTCGCCGGGACCAATGGCACGAATATTTCTATCAGCTCAGCGATAACGGTTTATAATGGGTCTAAACTTCAAAACAGTGTAAAGAAATCTGAAACCGATTATGAGGCAGCCAAATATAATACCGAAGTAATTAAAGAAAACATAAGCCTTAATGTGCTGGATGCATACCTGCAGGTACTCTATGCAGAGGAACAGGTTAAGAACATCAATAACCAGGTTGCTTCAACGGGAGAGCAATTGAACCTGGCAGATGAAAGATTGAAAATTGGAATTATTTCAAATTCAGACTATCTGCAGGTAAAATCACAGTTGGCTACAGAAAAGCTGACACTCGCCACATCCGAAAGCCAGCTCGCCATTGACCAGGTTACACTGATGCAGTTAATGGAGCTCCCCGAAACAAATGACTTTCTAATAGATCATCCAAATCTTGACAGCATTATCAATCAGAGGCGTAATCCTGATCCAAAAGAAGTATATAAGATTTCTCTGGAAATAAAACCGGAAGTAAAATATGCGGAGCTTAACAAGAAAAGTTCCCAGCTTGACGTTGAACTGGCAAAAGCAGATTATTTCCCCCGACTTTTGATGGACGCCGGTATGTCAACATTATATTCAAATGCGCATAAAGAATCATCCTTAGGGAATCAGTTTAAAAACAATGTAAGTCCTACGATTGGGCTTTCTGCTTCAATTCCAATTTTCTTGAACAGGCAGATTAAGACAAAAGTGAATATTGCCAGGATGAACACAAATAATGCCGAGCTTGATGAATTAAACATTAAAAATCAGCTCAGGAAAGCAATTGAACAGGCATGTCTGGATGTTACTTCTTCTCAGATTGAGTATGAAGCTAGCGCACAACAATACCAGGCCGTAAAGGAATCATTTGATGTAGCTTCTGAAAAGTTTTTCCAGGGTATCATGAATTCGGTTGATTACCTGATACAAAAAACAAGTTTTATTTCCGCCGAAAGCAACTTTCTTCAATCAAAATACAAGTTGATATTCAGCTATAAAGTGCTTGATTTTTACACGGGGCAACCACTTTCAATTAAAAACGCCAATTAGTATTTATTAATAAAACCGAACGGTAATGAAAAGGAGAAGAAGAATCACAGAGGCAATTACTGTCATGATTATTTCATCAGAGTTTTTTGTGGCCAGTTCATGCCATAAAAAAAATAATTCCTATTCATTTGAAACAGCAATTGTCAAAAAGGGCTCGATTATAAATACAATTACCGCAACTGGAACTATACAGGCTGATACTACAGTCTTAATCGGAACACAGGTGTCGGGTGTTATAAAAAAAATATTTGTCGATTTCAACTCTGTTGTTAAAAAGGGACAATTGTTGGCTGAACTTGACAAAACACCTTTACAGACCCAGGTACAACAGGCACAGGCTTCTCTTGATGATTCAAAAAGTGAAGTTGAATTTCAAAGTGCCACATATAAAAGGTATCAGGATTTACTGGATAAAAAACTCGTGGCGCAGGCTGATTATGATCAGGTAAAATATAATTATAGTAAAGCGCTTGACAATCTTAAAACGTCTCAGGCCGGATTTGACAAAGCAATTGTGAACCTTAATTATGCTTCAATATTTTCGCCTGTCGAAGGTGTTGTTTTGAACCGTGCTGTAGATCAGGGTCAGACTGTAGCCGCCAGCTTCAATACTCCAACGCTATTTACTATTGCTAATGACCTGACACAGATGGAGGTACAAGCGAATGTTGATGAGGCAGATATTGGTCAGGTCAGAATGGGTCAGCCAGTAAATTTTACAGTTGATGCCTATCCAGGCGAGACCTTTATAGGAGATGTAAGGCAAATCAGGTTACAGCCAATTGTAACATCAAATGTTGTTACATATACTGTAATTGTAAATGCACCTAATCCTGAAAAGAAACTGATGCCCGGGATGACTGCAAACATAACAGTGTTAGTTCAGCGGGTAGATAGTGTTATGGTAGTTCCGGGAAAAGCTTTAAGGTTCACACCGGATAATGCCTACATGAATGCATATCTGAAAAAAAATCCGGTTGGCAAGAATCAGAGAGAAGGGAGTACTGGTCAGCCTGAAGGAAATGAAAGGCTAAGAACCTCCGGGGCAGAAGGTCAGGTTAAAGTTGGTCAATTCCTTGCCAGTTCCCAGCCAGGGAAAAAGCCGGTTTTTGTCTGGGTAAAATCAGGAGATTTGATACACCATACTAATGTTATAACAGGTGTTGCAGACGGAATTAACACTGAAGTAAAATCCGGACTTAAAGAAAGGGATGAGGTAATTCTTTCAATGAGTCTGGCAGGGAAGCCTGCCGCTACTGCACCTGCCACTACTACACAAAGTCCGTTCATGCCCCAGCGCGGATCCAGGAGATAAATATGATAATATTTCATCAATGAAAAAGCTTATTGAAATAAGAAAGCTGAAAAAAGATTATTATGTGGGAGAAATGATAGTTCATGCCCTCAGGGGAATTGATCTTGACGTAAATGAAGGTGAGTTTGTTTCTATAATGGGAGCCAGCGGTTCAGGAAAGTCAACCATGCTGAACATTATCGGATGTCTTGATAAACCTACAAGCGGAGATTATATTCTTGACGGCACTAATATTTCCGGATTGCGGAGAAACGACCTGGCGGTACTCAGGAACAGGAAACTTGGTTTCGTATTTCAGACTTACAATCTACTCCCCAGAACAAATGCTCTGGATAACGTCGAATTACCATTGTTGTACAATGCGGCGATAAAAACAAAGGAACGGATAAAGAGAGCAAAAAACGCTCTTGAATCTGTCAGTCTTGCTGACAGAATGTATCATAAGCCGAATCAGTTGTCAGGAGGTCAGCAACAGAGGGTTGCTATTGCCAGGTCGCTCGTTAATGATCCCTTAGTGATTCTGGCTGATGAGGCTACAGGTAATCTGGATACCAGGACATCTTACGAAATTATGGCTCTTTTTCAGGATCTTAACAACAAAGGAAAAACAATTGTCTTTGTGACCCATGAACCGGATATATCCAGATGTGCCAGTCGGAATATAATTTTTAAAGATGGCCTCATTTTAAGGGAAAGTATTGTTAAGGATAGAATTAATGCACTGGAAATGCTTGCAAGCATTCCTGTCGAAGAAGACTAGTTAAACATCAAAAAATGAATTTTAAAAACCTTTTAAAAATAGCTGTAAATGCTTTGTCTAGAAATAAATTCAGGGCCTTTCTTACAATGCTTGGCATAATCATCGGCGTTGCTTCGGTTATTGCAATGCTGGCAATCGGTGAAGGATCAAAAATCAGCATACAGCAACAGATAGCCGGAATGGGATTGAATCTTGTTTCAGTTGTACCCGGATCGCAACAAAGAGGAGGGATCCAGTTTGGAGCTTCAACTGTGCAAAGTCTAAAAGAAACCGATGTTAATGCAATTATTTCGGAATGTCCGGACGTTATTGCAGCCACGCCTGAAGTAAGGGGAAACGGACAGGTTGTTTATGCTTCAGCAAATTGGGCCACTTCTATATTTGGGGAAAATGAAGACTACCTCCAGATTAGGGAACGTTCAGTTGCCAGTGGCCGAATGTTTACTGACAGGGAATTGACCAACGCGTCGAAAGTTTGTCTCCTGGGTGAAACAGTGGTTCAGAATTTATTCGGCCCCGGCAATGATCCTGTTGGTACGATCATAAGATTCAAAAAAGTGCCGTTTCAGGTAATAGGAGTTCTGGCTCCTAAAGGACTTAATACATTTGGACAGGATCAGGATGATTTGATACTTGCACCATTCACAACTGTTCAGAAAAGGATATTGGCAATAACCTATATCCAGTCTATTTATACGTCAGCAATTGATTCAAAATCGACAGATCTGGCTGCAAAACAAATCGAAGAAACATTGCGGAGGCATCACAAAATTAAGGCAAACGACCAGGATGATTTTACTATCAGAAACCAGGCAGAATTATTATCTACCTTCAGTTCTGTAAGTAATATTCTTACTGTATTACTAGGGGTGATCGCCGGCATTTCACTTTTGGTAGGAGGGATAGGTATCATGAATATTATGTATGTATCTGTCACTGAGCGGACCAGGGAAATTGGACTACGTATGGCCATCGGTGGCAAGGGTCTCGATATATTAATGCAGTTCCTTACAGAATCAATGTTAATAAGCATAACAGGAGGTATTATCGGTATTGTGGTTGGTAATATAGCATCGAAGATAATTGGATCGGCAATGTCATGGCCGGTGGTTGTATTACCAGGATCGGAAATTTTATCATTTGTAGTGTGTACAGTTATCGGAATATTCTTTGGATGGTATCCTGCTAGAAAAGCATCCAGCCTGAATCCAATAGACGCCCTGAGATATGAGTAATTAAATAAAAATGACACAATGAAAAAAATTAACTTTCAGCCCACATTTCTGCAAATTATATATCTGATCGTCTTTGTAATCCTATTTTCTTTTGTATTATATACGCCTGCCTTAATTAAGGGTCCGGCACAGTTAACATCAAAAGTATTTTTAAAAGAAGAAACTATTGAAGGATCTCTTTTTTGTCTGTTGTTTATAATGAGTATTCTGATGTTAAATTTGTACAAACATGAGATTGACAAACATAAAGAATTGATTAATAAAATCAACTCTGAAAAAATGAAAGTTGAGAACAGGCTATTTGATTCAGAACAATATATTGGCATTACGAATGTTCAGATACAGGAAATTAAATATATTTTTAACAGTATTGATAAATTTCCGGAAACAAAAGAGGACCTGAAAAAAGCTTTTGTTTTTTTTGGCGAGCGCGTAATTGGAATTGTAAATTCAAACTGGGTCTTGTTCAGAATAATTGACATCAATACTCAGAGAACTACATGCGAGCACTTTGCTACCAGACAGGGATTTACATGCAATTATCCTCACGTCAGTAATAAAATGGTCATTGAAAACCAATCCGTTTTACCCTTTTATTATGTCAATTCCAATGCAAAAAATTTAAATATCCTCGTCTCCTGTATTATGGCGATTGATAAAATCAGCAATGATCAGCAGATATTTGTTCAGGCCATTATCAATGAGATTACCAAGCTTTTTGTTATTTTAAACTCCCTGTATTATAAAAGGGAAAGTAAAATACATATTGAGGATATCCCAAATAAAAGGTAATTTTCAGCAAAATAAAGAGTACCATCTTATGAAGAAATTAGTGTTTTCTTTCATTTTCCTATTTATTATTTCTCCAATCGGGGCACAGACTATTATCAATCGCGATCCGGAGATCAGCCGGATGATTGATGAGATTTCCAGTGAAAGAATAGAAAATTATATCAAAAAACTGGTAAGCTTTCATACCCGACATAACATGAGTTCCAGGGAAAATACCTCGCAGGGAATAGGTGCCGCATGGAACTGGGTAAAGTTGGAAATGGAGAAGAATATCCCGGCTTCTGAAGGCAGACTGGAAGTTAAATTCGAGGAGTATACTGTAGGAGGAAAGAGTCAGAGAATTCCATACCCTTTAACACTTAAAAATGTTGTTGCAACACTTAGGGGTACTGACAGTAACGACGACAGGAAAATTCTCATAAGCGCACATCTCGATTCAAGGGCACAACTCGACAATGACTCCACGAGCTTAGCTCCAGGGGCTGATGACGACGGCTCAGGAATTGCTGCAATACTGGAAATGGTAAGGATAATGTCGTCCAGAAAATTTCCGGCAACCATTATTTTTATGGCGGTTACAGGAGAAGAACACGGTCTGTACGGCGCACGACACATGGCAGCCAATGCGAAAAATGAAAACTGGAATATTATTGCAATGCTGAATAATGACATGATCGGGAACAGCAGTTCAGGCGAGACCATCCTCAATGACAACATGCGTGTAAGGGTATTCAGCGAGGGAGTCCCTGCCTATGAAACAGAGCAGATGGCAGCATTAAGAAGGTACACATCAGGAGAAAATGACGGCAAAGCACGCCAGCTTGCACGTTATATAAAGGAGATCGGGGAAAGGTATGTAGACCAGCTTACAGTTACACTGGTGTTCAGAAATGACAGGTTCGGCAGGGGAGGAGATCACTCTCCGTTCTGTGAGCACGGCTTTGCGGCAGTTAGGATCTGTGAATTCAATGAAAACTATGACAGGACACATAAAATACCTGCTGTCGTTAACGGGATTCAGGAAGGAGACCTTCCTGAATATGTTGATTATGAATATGTAAGAAAAAATACCGGAATAAATCTTGCAACGGCTGCTAACCTTGCGCTTGCTCCGTATGAACCTGCCAACTGCGGTATAGTTGTGAGCGGTCTGACAAACAAAACCACATTGAAATGGGAGATCCCTTCAAGGGGGGAAAAACCTTCGGGTTATTATATCCTTATCAGGGAGACCTGGCAGCCAATCTGGGAGAAGAAACTATTCGTAACCGGGACAGAAATTACACTTCCCTACTCAAAGGACAATTATTTCTTTGGGATTCAATCGGTCAGCGCTTCTGGTCACGAAAGCCTTACAGTCTTTCCGGGTCAGGCAAGAAGGCCTTTATCCCGGTAACCTACAGATCAGAACTTTATACTCAGGTCGAACACCATATGACCTCGTATTAAAGAAGAAGTAAACTTCTGAGAGAATGGTACTAATGGTTTAAACTTCACACATGCTCCCCGATTAAAGGAATGCGGAAGTTTCTAACCTCGGCTCTACTTAATATCTTGCCAATACGGCCTCCAGATTTGCATTCATTAAGCAACAAAGAAGTTACTTTTTTATTAAAACGCTTCACATTTTGAAAATACTTTAACTTTACCATTCAGAATTACACGGTATGTCAATTATAAAAAAAGTATTAATGACATGCCCATCATTCTTTACCATTTCTTAAATTCAAACCATTGAACAGGACAACAAACAATAGATTTCTGACAATTAAATAAAATTGTTTTAATTATGAAAAATCTTCCTTTCCTCAACAGAATCGCGATAGTAACAGCACTATTGGTTACCACAATGCCACTCCTTGCGCAGGTTAAATATGTGCCGTTAAAACCTATGTCGCAGGTAGTATCAACCTCGTTGAAATCGGTCCGTACATCCGGCGCGATAACCTTACCCACTATTACCTGGGGAGGCGACATCGCAACGGTCTATGCTGAGATTAACGGCATCTTCAAACAAAACGGCCTCGAATTCACTCTGCGGAACGAGGATAATTTCAAAGATCAGGTGCAACGATGCATCAATGGCGAAACACCATACCTGAGAGGAACAAAAGGCATGATCAAAATGGCCAGCGACGCGTTCAAAGCAGCAGGCATAGAACTCGTGGAGATTTACCAGATCAGTTACTCGAACGGCGATGACGCAGTCGTTTTCCGCCCGGGTAAAAACATCAACAACGCCAGGAATGTTGCCCTGCAGCTCTACGGCCCGCACATGGACTACGCCGCCAACCTTTTTACCAGCGCCAAAAGAAAACTTGAGGATATCAAGTTCAAATACCTCGAAGAGCTTACTCTGAACGATAATGGCACGAACAACAATCCGGTAGAAGCATTCGTAGCAGACCCAACCCTGGACGCAGTCTTCTGCATTATACCTGACGCCCTCAACCTGACCTCTGGAGGCACCACCGGTACTGGCAGCGAAGGATCAGTCAAGGGAGCCACGATCGGGCTGACCACGAAATCAGCGAACCGTATCATCGCAGACGTTTACGCCGTCAGGAAAGATTATTTTGACACACACAGGGACGAGATACAAAAACTTACCCTGGCACTTATGCAGGCAGAAGAAGGCCTTCGGGACCTCCTGAAAACTAAAGCCTCAAAAATGGGCGAGTACAACAAAGTGATCAGCCGGTCATCAGAGCTATTCTTTGGCACACCCACCGCTACAAAAGATGTTGAGCCTATGCTTGAGGGAGGATGTGAATTCGTCGGCCACTCCGGCAACGTCACCTTCTTCGTTGGACAAGGAACAACGAGGAACCAGAAGACCCTTGATGCAGAGATTCAGAAAGCATTTATCACAATGGGCGTGCTCACCTCCGCTACTAACGTTTTAAGCGCTAACTGGGACTATAACGCATTCGTCCCGGACCTCAGGTATGCCAAAGCAGGCGCGAACACAGTCACTCCCAGGTTTGACGAGAAAAAAGTCTCACAGGTAGTCGAAAACAAAATCAAGGCTGAAGCAACAACCTGGGAATCGGAAGGAACACTTTTCAATGTAGAAATCTACTTCCAGCCGAACCAGGAAGACTTCGCGGTTGCCAACTACTCGGCTGACTTTAAAGAAGCTCTAAAGCTCGCGCAGACCTATGGTGGTGCCATCGTTGTTATTGAAGGACATTCAGACAGAGGAGGAGTTCTGAAAGCCAGACAAAGCGGCGCAAGCAACCAGGAAGTTGCACAGATCGAACAGGTGGCAAAGAACCTCTCCAGGGATAGAGCTGAAAACGTGAAGAAAAGCTTCCTTGCTTACTGCAAGCAGTCAGGAATCACCTTCGACGCATCACAGATTTCGGTTGTCGGCAGAGGTATCGAGTCGCCCAAATTCACGCAGCCAAGAACTCAGGAAGAGTGGAAGCAGAACTTCCGTGTCGTTTTCAGAGTCAAGCAACTCGAATCCGAATCCATTCGTTTCGATCCGTCAATATACAAGTAAATATTCCATTATGTTATAACTATCATGAAAGACATCATAAAAGGATATATTTTCAAAAATGGCGCTTTCATCATAAACTTAAGCGTGCTTACACTCCTCGTTAGCTCCTGCTTCCAATCGTCACCGGGTGGCGGACAGAGAGATAAATCAGAGCAGGAAGATCAGGAGTCTGAAACACCCCAGATAACCATTCTTTTCGATGAATCAGAAGGCGTTGCTTCAACCGCGTCCAACTATTATTTCCTCTTCGATATGAGCGGAAGTATGGATGAAAAATGCTCGGGGAAAAGGAAAATTGATGGAGCTAAAGAAGCTGTTACAAGATTCATGAAAAACATACCTGATGATGTGAACATCGGTTTGATGCTCCTGGGCACCCGAAGTGGAGACGATTATGCTGAAGCCCTACCAATAGCTTCTGGTAACAAGGAGGAGTTCCTTAAAATAATCAACAGCCTGCACCCAAGCGGAGGAACTCCACTCGGAGAAGCTCTATCAGCAAGTGTTGACAAGATTGTTGAGCAATACAAGAAGCAGCTGGGCTACGGCACATATCGCATCATCATAATCACCGATGGCGAGCAGACAGGAATTGACCTGAAGAAACCTTGTAACTATCTCGCCCAGCATGGGTTCATCGGACTATACTCAATAGGCTTGTGCATGAAAAGTTCGCATACATTGAAGAAGTACTCGCTCTCATACCGTGATGCAAATAACTACGAGGAACTGGAGCAGGCATTAGTTGAGGCTACAGCCGAATCAGACGTATTTGATCCAAACCTTTTTGATGAGAACTTGTACAAAGCTGATAGCACTGACCGCTGAGCAAGGAAACAGAGCTTCATCTTTGTGAGTACTATTTTTTTAATACAAAAATTTGTAGGTTTAGACTATGAATAACAGATCAAAAGGTATAATCGTTTTCATGCTCCTTGGAACCATCGTCGTGCTCAGCATCTATTTCGGTACCACATGGCTCGATGGGATCAAGCGATCGAAGAGCTCTGATTCAGGAGGTGCCTCACACACAGTGCATTGGGCAGGCGATAGCTACGCCGGCTACGCCTTCATCAAGTCGACAGAGATGAGGAAACGACTGGCCAGGAAAGGCATTGTGCTTAATTTCTCTGACGACGGCGGGGCTTATGCAGACCGCCTGAAAAAACTGAATGATAGCGAATATGATTTCATCGTACTGCCAATCAGCTCCTATATTGAGCACGGCTACAAGTATAAGTACCCGGGAGTCATCACTGGTGCTATCTCCGAATCCCGTGGAGCCGATGCCATACTCGCGTTCAAGGATTTCCCATTTACTAAGGTCAACGATCTCAACGACAGCGAGATCAAGATAGTAGTGACACCTGACTCGCCCAGTGAGGACCTGGTCAATCTAACCATCACCAACTTCGATCTTGACGAGCTGCAGGGCAGACAGGACTGGATGATCGAAGCCAGTGGTTCAGAAGCCGTTTATAAGCAAGCTAAAGCCGACCAAAACGACCCGTCGAAAGCCAAGCACATTTATCCCATGTGGGAACCAGATGTTTCAAACGCGATCGATAACCTTGGTATGAAGAAGATATGGGGATCGGACAACTTCCGCAACTATATTGTTGATGTATTCGTCTTCAATAGGAAGTACGTGAACAACAAGGAAGAGGAAGTCAGAGAGATCCTCCGCACCTATTTCGAGGTAGTGGACTACTACATGGCCCGAAAGGAAGAGATGTTCGATGAACTCAGATCAGTAACCGGTGCTAAAAGAACTATGGTGCCTTCTTTCATTGACAATATAAAGTGGTATAATTTACAGGAAAATGCACACCTTATGTTTGGCATCCAGACAGTTTCGAGTGCAGGATCATTTGCTGATGAAGGTCTGGTGAAGACTATCTATGCCTGGAACGACGTTAACCGCCTGATGAAAAAAGATTACGAAGTGGATAACCCATACGAGATCCTGAACAAGACATTCATCGAAGGATTAGTTTCGACGGCAGTCGCTCCTGTTGGTACAAAGCCAGAGAGTGTAAGGGACTTCGAAGCTTTGAGCAAAGATCAATGGGAGAAATTACAGGAATCAGGGACCATGAGGGTAGAGAATATATCATTCCAAAGCGGTATCGGCCGATTGGACAATGCTGGTGAAGAGACAGTTGATAACGTTGCACAAAAGCTCATTCATAATTACCCAGACTATCGTGTCCTGGTCGCAGGCCACACTGGTTACGGCGACGCTGAAGCGAATCTGAAACTTTCACAGGAACGAGCGGATATTGTCAGACAACAACTGATAGCTGTATATAACATTGATGAAGATCGCATCCTGGCAAAAGGCTTCGGGGCTGAAAGACCTCCCAAACGCAAAAATGGGGAGTCGGAACGAGCCTTCCGTTTGCGGATGCAGCGAGTCGAATTCATCCTGTTACAATGAGAAATTAGGTTTGCACATGGTACGCCCACGAAACAATAAACAACGGGAGGAAAAAGCAGTATTCATTCCGCGGCTGGAGGACTTTGAAGAGAAAGCTATCGTCAAAGCCCTGAACAAATCCATCATGGATAATTGGTTCGTCGGTGCGAGTATCGGGGCAATCCCTGTAGGGATCCTGACTGCCATTCTCCTCGGCACAGGAATTGGCATACCTATTATAGGAGGAGCACTCTTGCTCGGAGGAGGAACATGGGCGTGGAGGCGATTCTTTAAAGGAGATAAGTTCCTGGACCAATACCGGGACCACCTGCGGCAATTACTTGATGAGGATACTGAACGACGTCGTAACGAATTGCAGCGATCGCTTGAAGCATATGGTAACAAGCATGCATGCGAGCAACTTGAACAGTTCCAGATTAAGATCAAGGTGTTCATTGAAATCCTCGATATGAAATTCCCTGATAAGAACCAGCTGACATACAACCGGTACTACACAATTGCGCAGGAGGTATTTCTCTCGGGCATCGATAATCTAAATGAGGTATTGCTGATCCACAAAACGCTTGATGCAATCGACCTGGATTATATTGAAAGGAGTCTGCAAAGGCTGGAGAAAAGAGAGCAAGATGCCTCAACAAAAAGAGAACAGAACTCATTGCTGCAAAGCAGGCAACAATACCAGGACCAGCAGCAGGATATTAAGGATCTGATGGCTCAGAACGAGGAAGCCCTGAGCAAGCTGGACGAAGCTATCGTACAGGTACAGGATATCAAACGGTCAGTAAATAATGAAAGCCAGCTTGACATGGAAGCATCAATAGAACAACTGCACAGGATGGCACAGCAGTCATATAAATTTTCACATTAACAACAAAAAAATCCATAGGTAAAATGAGTAAACAACAACAACAAACAGTAGACCCGCAACTCAAACAAAAGCTGCAGGAACATGCCCAGGATATAAAAAACATTGAGAAAGGGGAGTATAATGTCCCCACTGAAGCCGAACTCAAAGAGGAACTCGAAGAACAGCTCGGTCTGGCCAAAGATAAAAAGGAGGTCATCGATCCAAAAATTGATCAGCTGACCGACACTATCATTGATAACTTCTTCAATGGAACATATAATGAGGAGCAGAAGAAGAGGTGTATCAACGACCTGGGCATGAAGCATCAGGCAAGGTTGAGTAGTCACAACGCCATCCTTGACCAGTCCATGCAGATGCTGGCCAAGACGCAGGACGGAGGCTCAGTCGCAAAAGATCTGTTATTACTGAGGAATGAGGTTGAGGAATTAAACCCGCACCAGTACAACCTCACTGCTCCGACAAGCGCAACCGCCAAGTTCTTCAGAACAATCATAGGAAAGAAGAACCCCATAAGCAGGTACCTGGAAAGGTATGAAAAAGGGAGCATCGTTTTAAAAGATATTACACAGAGTTTGCTTGCAGGAAAGGAAGGGTTGAAGGATGACAATAATATCCTCGGTATGGACAAGAAGTCTTTGCGGGAAACGCTCGATGGTCTTTCCCATGCAATCAAAGTCGGTCAGGTCCTTGATCAGAAGTTCGAGGCAAAGCTCCGGGAGATGAACCAGCAGGAACAGCCCGATGAGTACCGGTTCCTCCAGGAGGAAGTTCTATTCCCGTTGCGACAGCGTATCATCGATCTTCAGACCGCACTGAATGTGAACCAGCAGGGAGTCATTACTTACGACTTGCTTATGAGAAACAACGAAGAGCTTATAAAAGGGGTTGAACGCAGCGTGACTATCACCACTGTTGCTTTAAGTGTCGGAGTGACAGCACAGTTCGCCCTGAACAAACAGCGCGTTGTACTCGAAGCAGTTAAAGGAACTAAGGAAATCACTGAGAAAATACTTGTAGGTAATGCAGAAACCTTGAAGACTCAGGGCGTTGAGATCCAGAAAGGTGCTACTGAACCGACCATCGCCGTAGAGGTCCTGGCCAGCGCGTTCACCAAACTGAATGAAGCTGTTGACGACCTTTCTAACTTCAGAATCAATGCCTTAGCTGGCATGAAGGAATCTATTGGCAAACTGGAAGATCTTACGAAAAAAGGACGTGATACCATCGAAAGAATGGAGAAAGGTGAAGCCGTCAGGAAGAAAGCATTTGTTGATATCACAGCAGATGATGAGATCTGACAGTAAATAAAAACTGTATTTTAAAAACAATCATTTAATTCAACAATAACATGAAAAAAATAAAACTCATATTAATAATGGCAATATCGCTGATTATTATCGGGTTGGCCATGAGTTCTTTTGCCCGGCTTGTTCCTGTGAAGGAAGCACCCGTTCCCGCACCAAAGGAGTTCACAGTTGTATGGTCGATCTATGCTGGCTGGAATCCCTGGTCGTATGCTAAAACTTCCGGCATAATGGACAAATGGGCTGCCAAATACGGCATTAAGGTTAAGCTGGTCCGGATGGACTACATGCCTTCTATCGAAGCTTTCACCACACCCTCGGTTGATGCCTGCGTAATGACAAATATGGACTGTTTAACTATCCCGGTAGCTGGTGGAATCTCGTGTTCTGCAATAATTGTTGGCGACTATTCCAACGGTAACGATGCCCTGATTGTGAGGAACAATCTTACCATCCCGCAGCTCAAAGGTAAAAAGGTGAACCTTGTCCAGTTCTCCGTTTCTCATTATATGTTGTCTCGTGCATTAGATATGAATGGCATGACGGATAATGACGTAAAGATTGTCAACGTTAGCGACAGCGACATTGGTCCAGCCTTCATCGCGAATAAAGATCAGGAAGCGGTCGTAACATGGAATCCGCTGGTGATGGAAATCATGAAGAACCCCGGCGTCAAGAAAATATTTGATTCCTCTCAAATTCCAGGTGAAATACTCGACCTGATGATTGTAAAGACAAAAGTATTGCAAGCTAATCCTGAGCTGGGTAAAGCTCTTGCTGGTGCCTGGTTTGAAGTGATGGATATCATGTCATCAAGGACTGATAAAGGTAAAGGTGCACTGGAAGATATGGCTAAGGCTGGTGGTTCGAGCCTGATAGAATATCAGAACCAGCTGAAGACCACTGCTATGTTTTATAAGGCATCCGATGCTGTCACTTATACAAAGGGAGAGGAAATAAAGACGAACATGCGCCGGGTACGCAACTTTTGCTCAAAGTATGAGTTGCTCGGCTCAGGCGTTAAGGCTGATGACCTCGGGATCAAGTTCTCTGATGGTACGGTCATAGGAAACCAGAACAAAATCTTGTTCATCTATGATGCCATTTACATGCAGGGAGCATCAAAGTAATACCTTCAACTTTAAACCCGAAAAGCCCGATTTATATTTGATAAACATAAACGAAATATGTCTTCGATGGATTCCAAAAATAAGCTTATGGATGTAGTGGTGTGGTTGAAGAGGTTACCACGAAAAACATTGGAAACCCTCAGACGATTACCCCGATTAGTTATAGAAGAGCTTTTCAGTATCGGCAAGGAGTTCCAGGAGATGATCAGGAATTTCTACAGGCTCAGAACCATTCCTGGCAAGCGCATCTCACTATTCCTCTCATTAATTTTGTTCCTTGTCTGCATGAAGCTTTATTATAATACTGCCGCAGAGAGGCACAGGGAGAATTCACAGGATAAGCTTGTTCCAACCGGCGAACAGTTGTGGAACGGTTTCAAGCGAACCATTTTTGAGGTGAATATCAAAGAGGAGTACGATGCAAATGGTGATGCCGTAAAAAATAACTTGCCCAAAACATTCCGGGAAGCACGTAATCTTGACAAACAAGCAGTTGCCGATGGGAAATTCGTAAACAAGCGGGAAGCATGGAAGAAAGGTTCTGCCCGTGAATATCTGAGACATGGAGAATCGCTCCTCTGGCAGGATACAAAGGCAAGCGGAAAACGAATTTTAATAGCAATGGTGTTCATTTTCGCAGGCATATATGCCGGATTATTTATGGGTGCATTCCCTTATGTGGAGAAGGTGTTGTACAGGTTCGTCTTGTTCTTTGACAAGATACCTGCATTGGCGGTATTACCGATACTGTTCATTGTCTTCGGTCTTGGAGAGACTTCTAAGATCGCGTTAATCGTTATCGGAGTGGCTCCTACAATAATTCTTGATACTTATCTCAAAGTGAAAGAGGTGCATGATGAGCAGCTTGTCAAAGGGATGACTATGGGTGCAAGCCAGTCGGAGATTGTCTTCAGGATTATATATCCGCAAATCATCCCTAAAGTGCTGGATACCGTGCGTCTGAACTTTAAGGCAGTCATCCTGTTTCTTATTGCCGGTGAGGCTTTGGCAGCGGAAGCAGGTATTGGTTATCGTATCTTCCTCGTCCGTCGGTACATGGATATGGCAACTATCTTTCCTTATGTTGTCTGGATTAGTCTTTTGGCTTTCATGGTCGACATGGCTTTTCGCACCTGGATTGGCAGACAATACCAGTGGTTGAATAAATAACAATTGCATTTAATGGAAAAATTCACTGACAGGAAGTATGTAATAGAACTGTTTAACACATACCAGGAATATGGCGGACGGATCATCCTAAATGATATCAGTCTGCGTATTCGTAAAGGAGAATTTGTTACTATAGTGGGTCCTACCGGATGCGGCAAGTCAACATTACTGCGCATGGTACTGGGATCTGAGAGGCCCAGTCAGGGCATTGCTGCAATGGAAGAAAATCTTATTAAGCGTCCTGACCGCCGTCGTGGTATTGTCTTCCAGAAATACTCATTGTTCGATTTCATGAACGTTCGGGATAATGTAATGTTTGGACTGGAACTGGAACAGTTCAACCTGGCAGATCACTTCCTGAGGAAAATATTTCCTTTCTTTTATAGAAAGAAAGTACAGAAGTTCCGGGAAGAAGCTGATCTTTTTTTGCAGAAGGTTGGCTTATTGGAGCACGCAGACAAGTATCCTCACCAGTTATCAGGAGGACAACGGCAACGTGTGGCTATTGCACAGGCGATGATTATGAAACCGCAAATATTACTTATGGATGAGCCACTGGGTGCGCTGGATGTAGGAACCCGTGAGGCTATGCAGATTTTCATTCAGGAACTATGGGGTCAGACAGAGCAGACAATCCTTTTCATTACACACGACCTGGAAGAGGCTATCTTTATGGGAACTAGGCTTATCGTGCTGTCTCAGTACTATAAGAATGGTGGAAGCAACGGGTCGAAAATTGTACAGGATATAAAGATCCCCTGGCCACAACCGCGACCTACTACTATTAAGCATACCCAGCAGTTCAATGAAATCATGGAGGGCATTCGTCACGCAGGGCTTGATCCTGCTCATCTGCATGATATTACCGAGTTTAATATTCAGCATGAGGACGCGTTGTGCTCTGTAAGAAAGTTTGGAGAATAGTAATTCGTCTATTAAGTCGATATGGAAGAAAACAATAACCCTCCTCAGCAGGAAGCAGTAAATAAATTGACACTGGAACTTGAGAACACTAAAAAGCTTTTTCAACAGAAAAATGATGCTGCTATAAAGCTAAAGACTAAGTCTGATGAGCTTGAACAACAAATCATTCATCTTCGTTCGAAAGTCGATGAAATGACGGTTACGCTGGAAAAAGCCAAAGAGAAACTGTTTGAACAACGCGACATGCTCGAAGCCCTCACCAGGGAACCGCTCCCTTTGGCTTCAGTTATTAAGACATATATGAATGACCCTGGTGTATGGGCTGATCATGGTAATTATTTCAGGGATAATGCAGGTCATAATGAGTATAAAACTGGCCTTAAAGTCCGCATAAAACCAGAAAGTAAACGAGTGCATGAATCTTTTGCCGAAGGTGAGATCAAAGCCAAACCAAAACGTGGGTTGGTGACTGTTGAGTTTGAGGATGGCAAGAAAGGTGACTTCTCAACGGATGATCTGCTCCTGAAAGATCGTGATGCAATGGACCGCGACCGTTATGGCACAGCGGTCCTGCACTTTGAAGGACGACTCGTGGAAGTCATCTTCCCCAGACACCTTCATGGGAAATTGTTACCAGGCGATATGGTAAGACTCTCACCTTCTACTAAACAGATTGTAGATAAGACTGATGGTATTATAGCCGGGAACATTGGTATCTTAACTGAAATCGTCGATGAAGAGAGCTGTGAAGTGGCAATCGGCAGCGGGAAATCGGTCGCTTACAAGGGTCGTTTTGCTGATGTGAAGAAAGGTGACCGCGTCGTACTTGATCTCTTTAATACAATTATCATCAGGAACCTTGGGAATATTGAGACGACTTACACTTTGAATGACTGGAAAGAGATATCCTGGAACGACGTTGGCGGTTTGTCAGAGGCAAAGCGGATAATGAGGGAAATAATTGAAGGGCCTCACAAGTTCAGGAAGTACTATGAGTTCTATCACAAGAAGCCGGTGAAAGGTGCATTGCTTTTCGGCCCGCCGGGATGCGGTAAAACACTTCTTGCGATGGCAATCGTCACAGCTTTAGCTAAGATGTACGGGATAGATGCCAGGGAGGCTATGCAGTCAGGATTCATTTATGTAAAGGGTCCGGAGCTTTTGGAAATGTGGCTTGGTAAATCAGAGGAGGCTATCAGAAGTTTGTTTTCCAGAGCTAAAACACACAGAAAGAAGTATGGCTTTCCTGCAATAATTTTCATCGATGAGGCAGAGGCGTTGCTTAGGAAACGAGGCTCTGGCATCAGTTCTGATATTGAGAGTACAACTGTGCCGACATTTCTGTCGGAGATGGGAGGTATGGAGGAATCAAGTGCCCTGGTTTTACTGGCGACTAACAGGTCGGATATTCTTGATCCAGCGGTCGTTCGTGATGGCAGAGTTGATGTAAAGGTGTATGTTTCCAGGCCCACGTTAGAGAGTGCCGGAGAAATATTCAATATTCATCTGAAAGGAGTGCCTCTTGCAGACGGGTTGAAGAAGGAAGAGGCTGCTGACGCTGCTGCGAAAAGGTTATTCTCTGATGAGTACAAGTACTATGCAGTTTTTGATCGTAAGGATCCTAAGACTCCGAAGCATTTTCTGCTCAGGCATATTGTCAATGGTGCTTTGATTGCCGGGATAGTAGATAAGGCGACTACATTTGCTATACGTCGCGACGCTGATCATCCGGATAAGAATCCTGCAGGAATGCAGGAGCAGGATTTATTTGATGCCGTTGATCTTGTGTTCAGGCAAAATATTGGTTTAGATCATGAAGAACCTTTGAGCGAGTTTATCGAAAATGAGGGCATTGATGTTGCTGGCATGGATAAGTGTGTTAACTTGAAATCAGCATTGTCTTGAAACGGCGTTTTAGGCAGAAACAGGATTCGGCCCCTAAAGAAGATCCTGAAAAAGATAAGGGTGTATCGAATGATGAAGCTCAGGTTAACATCGATATTGATGATGTTATCCGGGAGATTGAGACGCAGCTGAATACTCATCAGGATGCTCCGGAAGAAGAGTAATTCTTATCCGGGTTGTTGAGGTTTTTTACCAGGTAACGATTTGAAAAGTGTTCACGGTTTTTCGTTGTTTGACTTTCTCTATAACTTCCTTTTCCCCCAGCCATGCCCGATAGTTATCTATCCATTCATGATTTAAGTTTACTTTGATTGCTCTAAAGCCAACAGTAATTTAAAAATTTTCCAAAAATCTTCAAATCGTGAAGAACTAAGTTTTAGTAAAAACACATCTAACAGAGCTACTTAAAAAAGATTACCAGTTAGTAAAAGAACCATGTGGTATGCAATTGAAAATTAATAAAAATAATATTTAAAAAAATTGGATCGAATGATATTTATGTTTTGCTTTGTAGTTCAAAGTACTTTTACGAGATGAAAAATAAAATAAATTCAATCGAGGATATAAAGGCTATCAGGAAAATTATGGAAGAATCCTCCAGGTTTCTTTCTCTCAGCGGCCTTTCAGGAGTATTTGCAGGGGTGACTGCAATAGCCGGAGCACTTTTTGCATATTTTTTTATTCTGGACAATGGAAGTATTCACTTTAATGAATATTTTAAAAATTTACCGGCAGAAGAGACTTTTTCTATAGGATGGCAACTTTTAACATTAGCTACATTAGTGCTGGTCCTTTCTGTGCTGTTCTCGCTCTATTTTTCTATAAAAAAGGCAAAGAGGGATGGAAAGAAATTCTGGACCCCTGTTTCCAGAAGGCTGCTTATCAACCTTCTTATTCCCCTGGCAACCGGAGGTGTTTTTATTATTGCCCTCCTTATTCAGCACTATATCCAGTTTATTGTTCCGTGTTTTCTCATTTTTTACGGTCTTGCCCTGGTCAATGCAGGGAAGTTCACTATTGATGAGGTCTTTTACCTGGGATTACTCGAATTAATTACCGGACTTGTTTCTGCTTTTGTTCCGGGCGGGGGCATGATATTTTGGATATTCGGTTTTGGCATCCTTCATATTATGTACGGAGTGGCAACGTATAGAAAATACGAGGCATGAAAGATCTTATTTCGAACATAAACAAGGTCTTTGAAAGCAGGGTACGATTGGGGGTTATGTCAGTCCTGATGGTAAATGAGAGCTATGATTTCAACAGCCTGAAAGAGACTCTTAATTTAACCGACGGTAATCTTGCCAGTCACCTGAGGGCTTTGGAGGAAAAAGGGATGATAAAGGTCAATAAGCGATTCATCGGCCGTAAACCAAATACAAGCTATTCCGCAACTGAGACAGGGATAGCCGAATTCAGACACCATTTAAAAGCTCTTGAAAACCTGATAAAGGAACAATAATAATAGTTTTATGGCATATACCAGACGTTCGTTTGTGAAGACTGCCGGAATAGGAAGTGCAGTTTTTATTTCTTCTCCTGCCTTCAGACTACTGACCGGAGCAAGCCCTGATGTGGAAATATTGAATCCTTACAACCGTGTACCCATAAGCCTTATCATTGATGATTCCACCTGTCTTGTTAATATGGCTCATTTTGGTATACCACAATTTGCAGAGGTATTTCCGGATCAATATAAACAGGACTGGCGAAAACTCCCACGTGAGATCCCCGACAGTTTTGTAAGGGAATTTGGCGAATGGAGTCAGGAAAACGGAATAAAAGGGAAATATAGTATTGTCCCTTTTCCGGCATGTACAGGCTGGGTCAACCGGTTCATTCCCGGCTGGACAAAAAAGGAACTTGATGACAGCCTTGCTCTTGTGCGGAACTTAATCGTTCCCAACTGGGATATCCATCCTGAAATGGTAAGTCACACCAGAGTAATTGATATTAAAACCGGAAAACCTTATCCATATCCCACCCCTGACTTCATGGAAAACTGGGAGTGGAGCCAGACAAAAAGTGCGGATGAACTAGCTGCTTACCAGATCTTTGCACTAAATATTTTAAAGGAAGCCGGATTACCATGTGAGGGATTGACAACACCCGGTGGCTATGGTGAACGAAATCAGAACAATTTAGCCCTCAGCACTCTTCAGGCTGTGCAGGAGGTTTATGGTACCGGGATACCGCATTATTTCCGTGATCTTTATACTGAAAAGGGTAGAAGTGTAAAACCGCTGATTCTTTACCCCTCTGACCTCAATGGTGCTAATCCAAAATGCGTAGTATCAATTATTGGTTGTACAGAGGACTGGTTTGGCGGCTGGGATGGACTGGCTCCGGGAAGCGCCGATAAGCTGATTACTGAAGATCTCATGTCGGGAAGAATGGTGGAAGTGATTGAAAGCAATGAACCAGCTATCATGGTATGTCACTGGCCAGGTATTTATTTTAACGGAGGCAGGACTGGTTTTACAATACTTAAAGAGGTGGTTAAGAGGCTAAATCAGAAATACGATCATCTGATATGGATGAAGCTGAATGAAATTGCCAGATACTGGGCTGCAAGGGAATTAACAGTCATTACTATAAGTGGAAATAAGATTATATTGAAAGCGCCTTTTTCAACCAGTGCATTTACAATTAAACTTAATTTCCAAATTCAAAATACAGGGATAAAAAATGATGGTAAAGAACTTCAACCACTCCTCAGGGTTAATGATGAAAAATCTATTAAATCAAACAGTTGGTATTCAGATATGTCAACAACAATTTTATGTTTCGACCTTAAAAGGGGATCAAGTGAGATAAGTTTAACTCTTTAGTCAATTTATTAATGTCTTAAAACTTCCCCTTCCCCTGGATCAGGACTTTATCAGGAAACTTACCGATACCTCTTTTGAAGTGGTCAAAGAAGGAAGGATTTTACTAGGTTTAATAGAGCCTTTCGCCAAGCGCTGCTTTCAGCCGGTAGATACTTACAGCATAATCGATCCGGGCTTTTAAAAGCATTAGCCTGCTTTCGGATACAGTGGTATTTGCATCAAGAAGCTCGAGATTTGTAATGGTCCCGGATCTGAAACTTGTTTCTGCAAGCGAATATGCTTTCTGAGCCTGTTCAAGCTGCAATTTAAACTGTTGTTCCTTCTGTAATGCTGATATTACATACTCTTCGGCCTCTCTGATTTCGGATGCAATGTTTCTTTTTGTTCCTTCATTCTCGAAATTAAGTGAATTGATTGCCGATTTTGCCTGCAGAAGATTGTACCTGGTCTTCATCCCATCAAAGATGGGGATGGAAATGCCTACACCCACGGCATAGTTTGCCCTTATCTGATAAAGATCGGGAAGGTATCCGTTTTTAGCTCCTCCTGTGGCAACGAAATTAATGACGGGTTTGTCGAGAGTCTTTATAAGATCGTATTTCAGTCCGGCAATTACTGACCTTTCCCTGTTTATCTCAATCTCGTCACGGTTATTGTAAGCAAAGCTGACAAGTGAATCACCTGTTGCTGCCGGAACAGGAGCGGAAATCTCCTTCCTTACAACCGGTATCATGTCGGTTTTTCCTGTAAGGGAACAGAGGTATCCGCGCTGTATTTCAAGAGCTGCAATGAGATCTGATTTCTGGCTCTCAGCGGTGGATATCTTTACTTTCGTTGAGAGAACCTGGTAATCGGTTGCGGATCCGGTCGACCTGAGTGTTTCAATATATTTAAGATGTGACTGCAGGGTGGAAAGCTGTTCATCCTTGATCTTTATCGCATCCTGAAGAAATGCCAGTGTGTAGTAATTGTTAATGGTGGCGGCTGCCATTTTCTGCCTGATCTGGTCAAGAGTTTTTTCACTTAATATCTTTCCCTCATTCTCAATATCAATATTGGTCCTTGTCCTTCCGAAATCGTAAATCACCTGCCTGTAATTAATGGTTGCTGAATAATTGTTTTCGGGATAAAGCTGGAAGGTACCCATATCAGGGATCGTAAATTTCATCACAGGTCCTATTGTCGAGAAATTTGCCCCCGCATCGACTACCGGATAATACCCTGTCTTCGCCAGACCTATACGGGCATCAGCATTTTTTAAAGCCTCCTCAGCGCCTTTGACAGTTGGATGAGTGCTGATAACTTCTGCAATCAGCGATTTCAGCGAAAGCGAATCTGATTGTGAAACAGATGCCGTACCATGATAATCCTGGCAAATTGCATTTATGCTAAAGAGGAGTGATAATAAAGCTGACAGAATGGTCCATCTATGTTTTTTCGATTGGTTCATGACTGGTTGTTTTTACAGTTTTTGATTTTTTTGTATGCATAAACACTATTGGAATGCCCCCAAGGAGGGTTAATATCCCGGCGAGAAGGAAATCGTCATTGATTCCCTCAATATAAGCCTGCTTGTTAATATTTGACAGGATCGCTGTCTGTGGATATCTGGCTGCATCAACAGGAGATGCACCGGCCTCATGCTGCACATAATACCTTATATTCTTTGTGGTCTGCTGAAATGATTCCGAGTGCACATTTACTGTCTGTCCGTACTGCTGGGCATGATAATTGACCCTGGTTGTAAGAAGCGTCGCAAGTAGCGCTACTCCAAGGCTTCCGCCAAGCTGACGGATAGAATTGGAAATACCTGAAGCCTGCGCCATTTTCTCGCGGGGGATCTCTATCAAAGCAATGGTGCTCAATGCTGTAAACATGAACCCCATTCCGACACCCCTTATATAAAGAGAGACCATTATTGTTTTCATTTCGCTCAGGAAAGAGAGTTTTGAATTGAGATAAAAGCTGAAAGCCATAAGAATGACCCCTAAAATAATTGGAATCTTTGGATTCAGCCTGTCCGAAATCCTTCCTGAGACAGGAGCTATGAATCCCTGTATTATACCTACGGGAAGAAATACTGATCCTGCCTGTAAGGCGGTGTATCCCAATGAATTCTGAAGGTAAATAGGCATCAGAAATGTGCTTCCGAACATTCCCATACTGAAAAAGATCATTATCAGTGCGGCCAATCCGAAATTATGATTTCTGAGCAGCCTGAGATCAATAATCGGATCTTCTGTTGTCAGCTCTGTTGTAATGAACACAGCAAGGGAAATAACCGAAATGGCTCCGCAAAGAAGGATATACGGAGCGTGCCAGCCGGATGAATTTGTTGCGGCATTGCCTTCAGAAAGCGTGTAGAGGGTCAGGGGTAAAAATATTGTAACTGAAATAAAGCCGGCCAGATCAAACTTTCTTTTCACTTTAAGCTTGTATTCATTCTGGATAATGATAGTAAATAGCATTGCCAGCAATCCTACAGGGATATTTATACCGAATATTAACTGCCAGTTGAAATTGTCAACGATGAATCCTCCCAACGATGGCCCGAAAGAGACGGATGCTGCCGCGGCAATTCCCCAGAATCCAATTGCGAGTCCGCGCTGTTTGACAGGAAATTCCCTTGTTATTATTGCCAGTCCCAATGGCTGAAGTGTTCCGGCACCAATTCCCTGAACCACTCTCGACATTATAAGCATATTCTCATTTTGCGATAAGCTGCAGAGAAAAGAGCCCATTGTAAAAAGAAGCAACCCCAGAAAGTACATGCGTTTGTACCCAAACCTGTCGGCCAGCCAGCCTGAAGTAGGCAGCATAACTGCCATTGCAAGCATATAAGCTGTTATTACCCATTCAATTTTATCGAGACCTACACCAAATGATGCCATAATCTTTGGCAATCCGGTATTTACAACCGTAGCATCAAGAACAGCCATAAATGTACCCAACATAATGTTCCCTAGCAGGAACCATTTATACGATTTGTGCCGAGGATGGATATATGAATCTGGCTTTCTTAAGATCAGCCTAATCCTGTGTGACAGAGTTCTCCGTCGTTCCATCAGCGATTTTTTGTTATCTTTATTACAGCCGACATGCCGGGTAAAATATTTAAAGAGGAAATAGCTTCTCCGCTTTCAGCCGAGTCAATCGATATCCTTACAGGAATTCTTTGCGTGACCTTGGTAAAATTGCCGGAAGCATTATTTGCCGGTATAAGCGAAAAAACCGACGCCGTGCTGGTTCCTGTAAGAAAGACCTTCCCATGGAATCTTTCATGAGGGAAAGCATCTATTTTGAATAAAACATCCTGCCCGTTTTGTACACCGTGGATTTTTGTCTCTTCAAGATAACAGATCACCCATTTTTTACTGTTGTCTGTAAGCGTGAAGGCCGACTGTCCTGGTTGAATCACATCGCCTGGCAGAAGCCATCTTTTCGCAATAACTCCATCGGCCGGAGACAGGAGCTTTGTATTCTTCAGCTGGGTATCAAGAACCTTTATCTGGGCATTGGCGGTCTCTACAGCTGCGGATGCACTGCTTATCTGCAGTTTTGAAACGGCGATAAGTGCTTTTGAGGCATCGGTCTGGGCCAATGCCGCCTCATACGCTTTTGATATATGGTCATATTGTTCGTCAGTAATAACCCCGCCTTCCGACTGTTTTTTTGCTCTCCCAAGGTCCTCCCTGGCCCTCTCAAGGTTAATATCGACAACTTTCATGCTTTGCTGATCGGAAGCATATTTTGCATTTACCTGATTCAGGTTGGCCAAAGCCTGAATCCTCAACGCCATGGCCTGGTTCCTTTGTGCAATCAGATCAGAACTGTCGAGTTCGGCAAGAAGCTTTCCTTTTGCAACAACATCGCCTTCCATGGCATATATGTTCACAATCCGACCAAGCATTTTCGAACTGACTGTTATATTGTCGGCATCAATCCTGGCATCGTCAGTTGTAATATATCTGGAATAATCCCTGTACCAGTACCATGCACCGGATAGTACTGCAATTACCACTATACCAAGGGGCAGATAGACCTTAACCTTGTTTTTCTTTATGTTCTGTGCCATTATTTCCTGAAATATTAGTTTTATAATCTTGTTTATTATACATTAATCCTTTGATAAAGATATCTGCAGCCGATTCAATACTGTCTGAAAGTTCCCCGAACTCTTCATCATTAATCGTAACGAATTTTCTGTTTGTGAAAAAAAGACTGCGCAAGCCTCTCTGGATCTCCAGAAAAAGAGATGCTGTTCCGTAAATTTCGATTATATTAAATTGTCCGCTTTTTTGTCCCCTCTCAAGGACTTCCATGACAAGTGCCTTTTCCTTTTCCCTGAAAACCCTGAAGGAGTCTGCAATAAGAGGTCTGAAATCAGAAAAGGTCTCAATGCTTATCCTTCCAAGATTAATCAGGTATCTAAAATAGGAGAGACGGGTCAGGGCGTAACATCTAAGGCACCCGGCAGGATCGGGATTATCCCTTATTAATTTTTCAAGTGTTTCCAGAAATTCAGCCTGCTCTTTCTCAAGAACTGCCCTGTAAAGATTCTCCTTATCAGGGAAATAGTAATAAATAGAAGCTTTCGAGAGGTGGAGTACACCGGCGATCTCCCTCATCGATGTTTTTTCGGCTCCTTGGATCCCGAAAAGCTTCTGGGCTGCACTGATTATCAAATGTCTTTTATCGTCTCTGGGGAAGTTCTCGGGTCTCACTTCTGAAAATTTAGGCTTCAAATATAATAAACCATCTGACCATTTTGTTTAAATGGTCAGATTTTCATACAAGCAAGAAGGCCTTTATCCAGGTAGCCGATACTTTTCGGGTAACCCTGTTACAAAGCAAAATCTAATCCGAACAAGAGAATATTTTCATTTAACTTGTTCACTATGCCGGTTACACGATTAGTGTATTCCATATGCATGGCAATATTAACTGCCGACCAGTGGCCTAGATAATAGCGCAATAGAAACGAATAGGCGTTAATCTCACGACCAGAGTCATAGGACGGCGGTGTTATCCAGTTATAAATTGCAGATGCAACCAACCGGTTATTCAACATACCGGCATAATCCAATTCAACAAAACCACCACTATAATTATATTTCAATTGTGGTTCCAGATTGTTAAATGCTTTATCGTCGGTCCCTTTCATATACATAATCTGGAGATTGACGGTCTGCAAGTTAAAACTGCCTGTAACACCGTAACGAAAGAATGATTTATTATTGGTCCCATTTGTATTTCCTGTTTGACCAATTACGGTTCCCGGTAATGTTAAAGGCTGCCATCCATAATAGCCAAACAATCCGATTCGTTGACCTGCACTCTGGCCGTCCCCTTTCCCGATAGTTTGCATTAAATTCATGTAGACATCCTTTTTGTTGTTATTATCCGGATTACCGCCAGTGCCATTTACAAATCCGGCAGCATATTTAAAACCAAAGCGAAAATGACCTGTTGCTTCAATTCCGATCTGGTTATCATTAAATCCAAAGTTGTTATTGGGAGTCGTCATCGAGTATATTTCGTAAGGCTGAATGAGATAGTAGGAGCGTCTTGAACTAATTACATGATATGCCGGTTCGAAACGTCCCACCCTTATGTTTAAGGCATCCTTTATAATATTACTAAAGACCAGACTGACTGATTCCAGCGATCCTGTCTGAGAAGCATTGCTATTCAGACCGTCTGATCCCAGAAAACTATTCGATGGTATATCAATCCTGGGGGTATAGATCAATAAAAAAGAGATGTTCTTATGCAAAACACCTGCAGCCAATAAATCAAATCCAAGCAGATTAAAAGTAGAAGCGGTGCCTTCGTTGGCATTATAAGAAGTATAACCTATTGTCGTTCGTAAAGCTAGAGGTAATCCACTTTCAAATACATTCTTTTCTTTTCCCTGCTGGCCAGGAATCTGATAACCGTTGTCACGGAAACGTTGTCCGAAATCATTCAATTTTGTAAATCCTGTATGGCACATACTACAATTGAATCCGTACTTCCTTGCAAAATCAGGAATGGCCTGGCTATTAAAAGGGAGCATTAATTCCAAAAGGAAAACTGCTATTAAGAGCTTTATAAGTTTTTTCATTTTGACCTCCTTTATTTTGGTAATTCCGAAGTTGGAATTGGTTTTACATTAGCAACTTCAGGATTTAAACTTGTCATAGCCCTGGTCATAAATACAACAAGAGCCTTTTTCTCGGCTTTGGTAAGTCCAAGAGGTATAATCAGTGGAGAAATATAAGGATCACCTGTTCGACCGCCTTTATTGTAAAGATCAACTACATCTTCCAGGGTTTTTTCAGAACCGTTATGCATATAAGGTGCTCTTAATGCCACATCCCTTATAGTAGGTGTCTTAAATGCACCTATATCGGCTGAATCTTTTGTGATAACGAACCTGCCTATATCGGGATTGGAAGGATCGGTTGGTTTAACGCCAAGATTATGAAAGCGGCCGTCGCTGAAATATCCACCCCAATGACAAGCTGTGCAGTGTCCTTTACCATTAAAAATTTCCAAACCTTGCTTTTCCTGTTTTGTCAAAGCCTCATTATCACCTCTTATATAGCGGTCAAATGGGGAATCAGTAGTGACAACGGTACGTTCAAAAGCGGCAATGGCATCAGCAACCATATCGATAGTGACTACTGAGGTGCCAAAAACTTGTTCAAACTCTTTTACGTAGCCAGGAATATCTTGTACCGAACGGATCATTGATTCGTGCGTATTGCCCATTTCAATTGGATTTGCGACTGGGCCCTTGGCTTGCTCTTCAAGGGTAGGGGCTCTTCCATCCCAAAACTGCAAGGGAGCATAAACCGCATTTGATACGGGAGGAGACCTCCGGCCACCTTTTTGACCTCCAATACCTGTACTGGTTGGACCGGCATCTGACCAACCCATAGCCGGATTGTGACAGGTAGCACAACTGATCGTATTGTCCTTTGATAATCTGGTATCAAAATATAGCTGTTTGCCAAGCAGAATTTTCAAATTAGACTGTGGATTGTTTGCCGGTGATACTGCTGGTGGCAGATTACCTAATTTCTGCGGACCAAATGATTGAATATTCACTGTAGTTATCGGCTTGACTGTCTGATCTTGTCCTGATAAAAGGAATGGAGGTATGATCAAAAAAAATGACATTAAGAAATTTAATTTTCTCATGATGTTTCATTAATTTTAAGTTAAGTATCAGATTTAGTAAATGTTATCATTAGTTGTTAGGATAAAGTTAAACATTTTTTAGAAATTCATAATTACATAATTTTAAGAAAAAGTTACATAATTCACTTCTGAACCAGAAAAGAGAATGGGTAAAAGATGATCAGCCCGATTTGTCACCTTTTCAAAAATAACTTGACTTTTATCTGGACAAGGTTTAACTTTGATTCAACTGGAGTGGTTTAAGAGAAACATAAATGCCGCCATTTTCAATATCGGATGTATCATCAACAATGCTTATAACGCTTTATGCCAGAGCAAGGGAGTCAATAAGCCGTAATCCAATAATTACAGATTCAAAAGCAGTTGAAATGCTTGAGATAATTAAGAAGGAAATTGCTGATTCAGAAATTCCGATCCATAAAAAAATCCTGAAAAACAAATATAATCCTAAACTTTCAGTAACAATGGCTTTGCGCAGCCGGCGCTTTGACCGGTATGTTTCGGATTTTCTGTTAAAGTACCCTGAAGGTACTGTAATAAATCTGGGATGCGGATTAGACACACGTTTTTACCGTATAGATAATGGAAAGGTAATCTGGTACGATATTGATTTTCCGGAAGTCATTGAGCTCAGAAAACGGTTTATGGAGGAAAATTCAAGGCATTTCTTTATCGGGAGATCAATTTTAGATAGGGAATGGTTAGCTGAAGTCAGAACCATAGGACCGTTCCTTATACTTGCCGAAGGTGTTTTTATGTACCTTACCGAACCAGATGTCAAAGGACTTTTCAAAATGATCCGGAGTGATCTGGGTATTGCAGAGATAGTGTGTGAAGTTACCAACCGTTATTGGGTGGATAAAATGAAAAGCTCTTATATGCAATGGAAATTCAAACGGCAATTAGGCATTTCCGGAGGTGCAGTTTTTACATTCGGAATACCCTACAGCAGATATTTCGAGGGATGGAGCCGGGACTATCAATTTCTGGATGAGTGGACATATTTTGACGATCGGGAAAAGAAATTAGGCTGGTTCAACCTTTTTTCATTCATTGAGATATTACGCAAAGTGCAATGGACAGTCCACTATAAGATAAGCAAATAAACAACTTTTAAACACATAACTATGAAAGTTTTAATCATTTATGCTCACCCTAATCCGATGTCATTCACTCATGCAGTTCTTGACAATTTTGTAAGAGGACTTAAAGAGGCAGGACATCAATATGAGGTTGTCGATTTGTATAAAATAAAGTTCAACCCTGTATTGCAGGATAAGGATTCTGCTTTTTTTGTGGATAAAAATATGCCTGAATGGCTTTTCAAACAAATGGACATGAGGAAGATGATAATCGAACTTGCGGGAGGGCCCGTAAAAAGGCTGGTTGCAAAATTGTATATTAAGAACAAGAGTGATGATGAGCTGCGTGAGCTTATAAGTTCTCAAAAGCCAAGGGATGTGCTGGCACAGCAGAAGAAAGTTGCAGAAGCGGATGTGATCGTATTCATAACACAGGTTATCTGGATGCACTTTCCCGCGATAATGAAGGGGTGGCTTGAACGGGTTTTTTCTTACGGATTTGCATACAGTTTGAATGAAAGCGGATGGCATGGTGATCCGGAGGGCAGAATTCCTTTGTTGAAAATTAAGAAAGCTATAATAATGCATCCTACTTTCTTTAACGAAATAGTGTACAGGGAAAAAGGATTCAAAGAATCCATGGAAAAAATTATTGATAACTGGAGCCTGAAATACCCCGGAATTCAAACTGTCGACCATATCTACTTCCATTCTATTTTAGATGTAAGCGCAGAAACCAGGAAAAAATATCTTGAAATCGCTTTTCTAAAGGGTAAAAATTTATGAGGTTCATTAGTTGAATAATTCAGGCTTAAAAAGAAGGGAACAAAACATATGAATGATTTTCACTCTGAACTGAGTTACAAGACCAAAAGGATATATCGCCGACGTGGCCTGTCCAACCTGCTGAAAATGGGCCATTGTGCTCCGGCTGTCATGCAGACTCTACTGGATCTGGAGAATACCAAAGAAGAATGGCTTGTTAAAATGACTGCCGGATTGCCAGGTGGAATAGGCAATACCGGATTTGAATGCGGAGGGATTACAGCCCCTCTGATTCAGATGGGGCTGCAGCATGGTCTCAGTGTAAAGAATGACGGACTGCCCACCGTCATATATGCAGGGCACGATTATGTCAAGCGATTCAGGAAGTGCAACAACTCGCTCTTGTGCAAGGAAATCCTCGGCCACCGTCGGGTCCCTCTGCCTTGCATAAAGGTTGTCCGTCATGCCCCGGAGCTTTACAAACAAACCGACTGCAAAGATAATCCCGGAGCTATTTCAGACGAGACCAGGGAAGCCTTTCACCTTTTGTATTCTCATCTGTCTGCCAATGGTTTTCACTGTGCTCATGCCGTCCTGAAGCATCTGGGTGACACTGTTCCCGTTACCCGGGAACTACTGGATGGAACAAGCGGTTTTATCGGTGGGACGGTGTTCAAAGGTCTTACCTGCAGTGCCTTTACCGCCGGACTGATGGCTGTTGGCATGAAACTTGGTGAGATTGAGGGCAGTTACCTTCGGGTCGTCCGAATGTTGGCGACCATGGTCGTCGGCGGCAATGCCTTGGCCGACCATTTGAACAAGTTCAACAGGCTCATGAATACAGGCAACAGGATGTCGAAATGGTTCACGAAAGAGTTCGGAAGCACTTTATGCCGTGAAATAACACAATGCGACTTTTCTTCTTTGGAGGATGTACACCGGTATATCGGGAAAGGTTCTGTATCCAACTGTAAGATTATAGCGGAAAAAGTTGCCAGGCAGGCCGAAAGGATAATCGAACAGAATCTCTACATTACCAGGATTTAATGAATAAGTTCAACAGTTGATCAATTATATGAATATACTACTTTTAGCATATGCCCTCATAATGATGACAACGGGCAAAAATATCCAGGATGATAAACTCCTTTTCAATGGAGTTTCTCTGGATAACTGGGAGGTAATCGATTTCGAGGGACATGGAAACGTTTCCATTATTGATAGTTGTATAATTATCGAAAAGGGAGATTTAATTTCGGGTATCAGGTGGACAAAAGATTTTCCAAAAACAAATTATGAGATTAATCTTGATGCCAAACGGGTCGATGGAAGAGATTTTTTTTGCGGAATGACATTTCCGGTGAAAGAATCCTTTGTTACCCTGGTACTTGGAGGGTGGGGAGGAGCAGTTGTAGGGCTGAGCTCTATTGACGGATATGATGCTGCTAACAATCAGACTGGTAACCAATACCGTTTTGCATCGGGCTGGTGGTATGCTATCCGCCTCAGGGTCACCGACAAGAAAATTGAAGCCTGGGTTGAGGACGAAAAAATTGTCGATTTTACAATTGACAATTCCAGCCTGTCATTAAGATCGGAAGTGGAATTATCCGTACCCTTTGGAATTACTACATATAAAACTACCGGAGCGCTGAGAAATATTAAGCTTCACATGATCACTGAATAAAAAACCTGTTGTGCGGGATTCATTGCTTTCACGGGCGACCGGGTTATCATGGGCAATGGGGTTATTCTGGGCGACCACAAGGGTCGCCCCTACCGTTATTTCCATAATGGCATGGAAATGGTTGGGCACCGAATAAAAACTTGTTGTGCGAGCTTCAAGACTTTTTTTATTTCTCTGTAATCCTAAAGGAATAACCCTTGTAAGGGTCTTCGTTACTGCCTTTTGTGCAATTATCGTATTGTGTCAGGTAAAAAAAGTACTGATATAGGTATATTAATTGTTGTAAGTCAATATGATTTCTTCTTTGAAATGCCCATTGACCACTGCCGGATAATAAATATTTTGTTTTGTTCCCCGGACTCTTCCGGGCTTTTTTTCAAGCAAGTAGTTTCTCCAACTTCATTTTCCATTTTTCCCAGTCCTTCATTTCTTTTGTCTGTAAGTCAATAAACTTATGTGTATGGTCATGATGGACTAAATGGCAGAGCTCATGAATGATTACATATTCAATGCAACCTTTAGGCGCTTTAATCAATTCAGGATTTAAAATAATTTTCCCTTTTGGTGTGCAGCTTCCCCATCGGGTCGGCATGTCTCTCAACACGATTGATGACGGCTCAATATTGTACTTTTTAAAGTTGTCTATAAGTGGCTGAGCTATTGTTCTTAACTTCAATTTTGCATTTTGTAAGTACCATTCACCAACTAAATGCTCAGCTCTTGTTTTATCGGTCACTGTAGCTTCAATATACTTCCCTTTCAATTTCACAGATTCAAAGTTATTATGAATGATCCTAAGACAGTACTGCCTTCCGAGATATAGGTGAGTTTCACCGGAAATATATTTTCTTGCCGGGGTCCTGGGATGAAAATAAAGAAAGAAACTTTGCTGTCTGATTATCCATGACGCTTTCTTTCGGAGTTTTTCTTTAACCTTTTCAAGAGATGTGTCAGCCGGGGCTTTTACTAATACGGATAAGTCTGGTTTAACTGTAATACCTAAAGATTTCCGACTGGAATATTCCAATTGAAAATATATTTGTTGTGAACCAAATTGAATTGCGGATGTCATTACCTGTAACGGATTTTAGCAACTTCAATGCACTTATTTGTAATTTCATCCATCTCCTCAAAAGAAAGGGTGAGATGATATTTGTCTCTAACCTCGTCAATCAGATAATCTCCTATTTCAATTTGCAGTTTTCCAGTGATGTTCGTTTTGTATTGCCAGTCAATTATTGGTTTATTATTATCAAGAACAGCCTTTTGAATTAACTCGTCAATATTCAATGCTGCCAGTGTTGAAATTTCTCTCCTGACAATATAATCCTGAATATTTTCACTTAAAGATTCTACACATAAACCATAAAATGCTTTCGCAACATCTTTGTCTTTTAATGCTTCGGGAATATCACTGTCGGTGTGGGCTAAAACATTGTTCATGATCTCCTGAACTCTGTTTAAATATATTGTTTCATTAATACGGTTTGATTCATACTCCATAATGGCTTCCTGTAACATCTGTGAAAACTTCTTGTAGAAGGCAGGATCTTCCTCCATTTTCTCAGAAATATGCTTTGACGTTCTGCTTGCAATCTTATCTGCTTTTGCTGCTTTGCCTATTGTTTTCTCAACTTCTTCCTGAAATTTATCTTTTTCAAAAATGTTTACCAATTTCGTAATCACTTCAACTTTGTCAGTAGTGATGTGTGTATCAATAAGTTTTTGAATCTGCCCTTCATATTGTTTGTAGTCAATTTCATCAGAATACCTTTCAACAACTGCAACACGAAGTTTCAAAAACATTATAAGATCTTCTTTGTAACGCTTCATCGTCTTTTCATCGACCTCCTTATAAAACGCAATAGAAGAGAATGCGAGCTTCAGACCTTTTGCGAATGCAGCCAGCTTATCATAAAATAAAACTCTTACAACTTCGTCTTTTAGCAATAGCTGATATGCTTCTGCATCGCGTTTGTTTGTAACGGTTTTGAAAAGATCCCACAACTCCGAATGTTTCTGAGGCAATTTTCTAATTTCATCGTTGATATTTGTGAGGGTTCCTATCAGATCATCATCGTCAAAATCCTCAAATGAAGAATACATTTGCATTGCATCATCCAAATTCTCAATCACACCATAATAGTCAATGATGTATCCAAATTCTTTATCAGAATAAATCCTGTTCACCCTTGCAATTGCCTGCAATAGTTTATGTCCCCTCAAATTTCTTGTCAGGTATAAAACTGTATTCCTGGGTTCGTCAAAGCCGGTAAGCAACTTATCTACTACAATAATTATTTCCGGATCTTTCTGATTTTTGAAACGGCTGATTATGTTCTTCTCATAGGTTTTTGAATTACCATGTTCGTCCATCATCTTCTTCCAAAAACGATTTTCTTTATCTGTTGATTTTTCATAAACACTTTCTTCTCCCTCTCTTTCATCTAATGGAGAAATCAAAACCTCAGTTGATACAAGTCCTATTTCATCAAGAAAATCTTTATAACGGATTGCATTTATCTTTTTATCACAGACCAGTTGGGCTTTGAATGGAGTATCTTGCCAGTTATCCCGAAAATGCAAACTTATATTCCATGCTATTGCATATATTTTCTGTTCTGCCCCATTAAGTTGGTCTGCACGACTGAATTTCTTTTTAAAATCTGCCTTTTGATACTCGGTTAATGGTTCTGAAACCATCTCAAAGAATGTGTCAAGGGGACTTGCATTTACAATTTGCCTGGGCAATCTCCCTTCATATAACAATGGTACAACTGCCTTATCATTAACAGCCTGATCGACTGTATAGGCATCAATAATGCCTCCAAATTTTGCCGCAGTGCTTTTATCTCTTTTAAAAAGAGGAGTTCCGGTCATTGCAATAAAACAGGCGTTAGGCAATGTTTTTTGCATCTCTATGTTGAAGGTTCCGTACTGAGTCCGGTGACCTTCATCAACCAGAACAAAAATATCGTGGCTCTCCAATGGCCTGGTTATTTTTTTCATAGCTGCCACAAACTTATTTATGATTGTGGTAACGACTGCATCACTTTTACTTTCTAACAGTTCAACCAGTCTTTGTCCGGTTGTGGCATTCTCAACGAACTTTCCGCATTTCCTGAAAGTGCCTGTTATCTGATTATCCAGATCAGTCCGGTCAGTTACTAATACTATTTTGGGATTGCGGATAGATTTTTCCAACGCAATTGCCTGAGCAAGCATTACCATTGTCAAAGATTTTCCACTGCCCTGAGTGTGCCATATAACTCCACCTTGCCTTCTACCATCTTTAAACTGAAGAATACGTTTCATGGATTTTTTAATAGCGAAAAATTGCTGGTAACGAGCAATTTTTTTCTCGTCATTATCGAACAGAATGAAGTTGAAAATGATATCCATCAACCGTTCAGGTCTGCATAAACCGAACAGATATTTATCCTGAACAGTGGGGAGAATATTTTCTTTTTCCAGATCATCAAAGTATTGTCTCACATATTTGAACCGTTCGCTGAACAATTTTTCTTTCTGTTCTATCCTTAAAGGTCGATTTTTAATTTCCTGTAAATCATTTCTGTATTTTTCTTCTTCTTCATCCGTTGTAAATTTTTCTTCCCACTTTGACCAGAATTTCTCAGGTGTAGCGTTAGTTGCATAAGCTGCCTCCTGGGTAGCTACACTCATAATCGCCTGTGCATAAATATATAAGGAGCGGATGCCGTCTTCCTGCTGGCTTCGCAGATGCTGACTGATAGCCTGTGTCAAGGGTTCTTTCATATCAGGACGTTTGCACTCAATCACGCATAGCGGAATTCCATTCACAAACAAGACCAAATCGGGCCGGTAATGCTCTTTACTTGCACTTCGCATTACACTGTATTCCTCAGTTACATGAAAAACATTATTTGTTAGAAATGTTTCCGGATTCCAATCAATATATTGAAGCGTTATACTCTTTTTATCTCCGTCAAAATTCTGTTCAAAGGCTTTTCCCAATGTAATAAGGTCGTATACCGTTTCGCAGGCAGCAATGTAACCTTCGTTCATCGGCAATTCTTTTAAAGTACGAATTCCGTTCTCGATGTTGGCATCGCTTATATAAGTAGTCTTAGTTGAACTGATTCTTTT
>CAVRYU010000004.1:0-269936 GCA_963725585.1 uncultured Bacteroidales bacterium
CGGCGACTACCTACTCTCCCACAAACGCAGTACCATCGGCGCTGACGGGCTTAACTTCTCTGTTCGGAATGGGAAGAGGTGGAACCCCGCCGCTATAGTCACCTTAAGAATTTAACATATTGGCAAAGAAAAATCAATAAGATCTTACCCGGAAAGTTTACGGGCAATTAGTACTGCTCGGCTTTGACGTCACCGCCTTTACACCTGCAGCCTATCAACGTCGTAGTCTTCAACGACCCTTAAAGGAGATCTCATCTTGAGACGAGCTTCGTACTTAGATGCTTTCAGTGCTTATCTCTTCCAAACATAGCTACCCTGCGATGCAGCTGGCGCCACAACAGGTGCACTAGAGGTCTGTCCAACACGGTCCTCTCGTACTAGTGTCAGGTTCTCTCAAATCTCCTACGCCCACAACAGATAGGGACCGAACTGTCTCACGACGTTCTGAACCCAGCTCGCGTGCCACTTTAATCGGCGAACAGCCGAACCCTTGGGACCTTCTCCAGCCCCAGGATGTGACGAGCCGACATCGAGGTGCCAAACCGCCGCGTCGATATGAGCTCTTGGCGGCGATCAGCCTGTTATCCCCGGAGTACCTTTTATCCTTTGAGCGATGGCCCTTCCATACGGAACCACCGGATCACTATGCTCTACTTTCGTACCTGATCGACTTGTCAGTCTCACAGTCAAGCGCCCTTATGCCATTGCACTCTATGCACGGTTACCAATCGTGCTGAGGGCACCTTTAGAAGCCTCCGTTACTCTTTTGGAGGCGACCACCCCAGTCAAACTACCCACCAAACAATGTCTTCCCGAGTTTCGGGAGTTAGGTTCCAGATAAATAAAGGGTCGTATTTCAAGGGTGACTCCACGATTCCTAGCGAAACCGCTTCGAAGTCTCCGACCTATCCTACACATCACTTACCCAAAATCAATGTTAAGCTATAGTAAAGGTTCACGGGGTCTTTCCGTCCCGTTGCGGGTATCCGGCATCTTCACCGGAACTACAATTTCACCGAGCTCGTGGCTGAGACAGTGCCCAGATCGTTACACCATTCGTGCAGGTCGGAACTTACCCGACAAGGAATTTCGCTACCTTAGGACCGTTATAGTTACGGCCGCCGTTTACCGGGGCTTCAATTCAGAGCTTCTCCCAATTGCTCAGGATAACCCCCCCTCTTAACCTTCCGGCACCGGGCAGGTGTCAGGCCTTATACTTCATCTTTCGATTTCGCAAAGCCATGTGTTTTTGCTAAACAGTCGCCTGGGCCATTTATCTGCGTCCCCGATTGCTCGGGGAGACCTTTATTCCAAAGTTACAGGTCTAATTTGCCTAGTTCCTTAGCCACGGATCACTCGAGCACCTTAGGATTCTCTCCTCGACTACCTGTGTCGGTTTGTGGTACGGGCACCATTTACCTGATGCTTAGAGGTTTTTCTTGGAAGTCTGTTTAGGATCACTATCCACTTGCCCGAAGGCTCATGGTACTCTCAGGTTCATCATCGCTAAGCTATTAACCTTGCGATATAACTACACCCTTTAACGTACTATTCCGTCAGTACGCGGATCTTTCACTCCTCCGTCTCCCCTTCGCAGTATACGGTGGTACTGGAATATTAACCAGTTATCCATTAGGATCGCCTATCGGCTTACCCTTAGGACCCGACTAACCCTGATCCGATTAGCGTTGATCAGGAAACCTTAGTCTTTCGGTGTGCCGGTTTCTCACCGGCATTATCGTTACTTATGCCTACATCTTCTTTTCCAGACGCTCCAGTATGCCTTACGACAAACCTTCAACGCCGACTGGAATGCTCCCCTACCAATACTGACATGACATCAGTAGTTCATAGCTTCGGTAATATGCTTATGCCCGTTTATTATCCACGCACAACCGCTCGACTAGTGAGCTGTTACGCACTCTTTAAATGAATGGCTGCTTCCAAGCCAACATCCTAGCTGTCTGTGCAGTCGCACTTCGTTAATTCAACTTAGCATATATTTCGGGACCTTAGCTGATGATCTGGGTTCTTTCCCTTTTGTCCACGGACCTTAGCACCCGCAGGCTCACTCCCGGAGAACATCTTGCAGCATTCGGAGTTTGTCAAGGATCGATAGGCGGTGAAGCCCTCTAGCCTTATCAGTAGCTCTACCTCTGCAAGACTCCTACCGAGGCTGCACCTAAATGCATTTCGGGGAGTACGAGCTATTTCTCAGTTTGATTAGCCTTTCACCCCTATCCTCAGTTCATCCAAAGACTTTTCAACGTCAACTAGTTCGGCCCTCCATCCCGTGTTACCGGAACTTCAGCCTGACCAAGGATAGATCACAAAGTTTCGCGTCTACCTCCACTAACTATACGCCCTATTCAGACTCGCTTTCGCTTCGGCTCCAACTCTATAAGTCTTAACCTTGCTAGTGAAGTGTAACTCGTAGGCTCATTATGCAAAAGGCACGCCGTCATCACGCCTAAGCGTGACTCCGACAGGTTGTAAGCGCACGGTTTCAGGTACTATTTCACTCCCCTGTTCGGGGTGCTTTTCACCTTTCCCTCACGGTACTGGTTCACTATCGGTCTCTCAGAAGTATTTAGCCTTGCGAGATGGTCCTCGCAGATTCAATCAGGATTTCTCGTGTCCCGACCTACTCAGGATACCTCTATTATTAATGATCTATACGCGTACGGGACTATCACCCCCTATGGTATAACTTTCCAGAAAACTTCCACTTCTGATCATTAACAAATGTTAAGGTCCTTCAACCCCTTAATTGCCGAAACAATTACGGTTTGGGCTTTTCCCCGTTCGATCGCCACTACTTAGGGAATCACTTCTTGTTTTATTTTCCTCCGGATACTAAGATGTTTCAGTTCTCCGGGTTTGCTTTCCGATTGCTCGGAATATCACGCCTTCAGCGTGATGGGTTACCCCATTCGGAAATCCGCGGATATAATGGATATTTGCTCCTCCCCGCAGCTTATCGCAGCTTGTCACGTCCTTCATCGCCTCTGAGAGCCAAGGCATTCACCATGCGCCCTTAATTACTTTTCTCGAATATAATCTTACTAATTTCTCTTTTGTTTTATTGCCAATATGTCAAAGAACGTTATGAGTCTCACCCCCAACCCCCTAAAGGGGGCTGCTTTTCCAAGTCCCCTTCAGGGGACTTAGGGGCGAAAACCCTCAAAATATCATAAATGAAGCAATACCAGGCGGAGATACAGATCAATCTTCTCCAGAAAGGAGGTGTTCCAGCCGCACCTTCCGGTACGGCTACCTTGTTACGACTTAGCCCCAGTCACTGGTTTTACCCTAGGCCGCTCCTTGCGGTTACGGACTTCAGGTACCCCCAACTTCCATGGCTTGACGGGCGGTGTGTACAAGGCCCGGGAACGTATTCACCGCGCCATGGCTGATGCGCGATTACTAGCGAATCCAGCTTCACGGAGTCGAGTTGCAGACTCCGATCCGAACTGAGACCGGCTTTCGAGATTCGCATCCTGTCTCCAGGTAGCTGCCCTCTGTACCGGCCATTGTAACACGTGTGTAGCCCTGGACATAAGGGCCGTGCTGATTTGACGTCATCCCCACCTTCCTCACGGTTTACACCGGCAGTTTCGTTAGAGTTCCCGGCATTACCCGCTGGCAACTAACGATAAGGGTTGCGCTCGTTATGGGACTTAACCCGACACCTCACGGCACGAGCTGACGACAACCATGCAGCACCTTGCAAAGAGTTCCGAAGAAAATCAGCCTTTCAGCCGAATGCACTCTACATTTAAGCCCAGGTAAGGTTCCTCGCGTATCATCGAATTAAACCACATGTTCCTCCGCTTGTGCGGGCCCCCGTCAATTCCTTTGAGTTTCAGCCTTGCGGCCGTACTCCCCAGGTGGATCACTTAATGCTTTTGCTTAGCCGCTAACTGTGTATCGCTAACAGCGAGTGATCATCGTTTACGGCGTGGACTACCAGGGTATCTAATCCTGTTCGATCCCCACGCTTTCGTGCATCAGCGTCAGTAATGGCCCAGCAAGCTGCCTTCGCAATCGGTGTTCTGTGTAATATCTAAGCATTTCACCGCTACATTACACATTCCGCCTACCTTGACCATACTCAAGACAAACAGTATCAACGGCAAGTCTACAGTTAAGCTGCAGGTTTTCACCACTGACTTATTCGTCCGCCTACGCACCCTTTAAACCCAATAAATCCGGATAACGCTCGCATCCTCCGTATTACCGCGGCTGCTGGCACGGAGTTAGCCGATGCTTATTCCCAGGGTACCGTCAATTCCGGTCACGACCGGAAAATTCACTCCCTGGAAAAGAAGTTTACGACGCATAGCGCCTTCTTCCTTCACGCGGGATGGCTGGTTCAGGCTTGCGCCCATTGACCAATATTCCTCACTGCTGCCTCCCGTAGGAGTCTGGTCCGTGTCTCAGTACCAGTGTGGGGGATCACCCTCTCAGGTCCCCTAAACATCGAAGCCTTGGTAGGCCGTTACCCTGCCAACTAGCTAATGTTCCGCATGCCCATCCCGTACCGCCTGAGCTTTAAATAATAATGGATGCCCATCATTATCTTTATGGGATATTAGTCCGAATTTCTCCGGGTTATCCCCCTGTACAGGGTAGGTTGCATACGTGTTACTCACCCGTGCGCCGGTCGCCACCAAAATATTGCTATCTCGTGCTGCCCCTCGACTTGCATGTGTTAAGCCTCCCGCTAGCGTTCATCCTGAGCCAGGATCAAACTCTTCATTGTAAAAATTTGTTCTTTTTGTCTTTTTTAAAGATCAATCCTACTACGCTCAATTCTAAATACTAACAAGTTTTTAGCGAGATAGTCATATCTCGCCTGGTTGCTACTTCATTAATTCAAAGAACTTTTTTCGTCCGCCTTTGCTCCGTCTTAATTCCGGAAGGATGCAGACATTCCCCTTTTTTACTTTTGGGGCGATAAAGTTAATTATTCTTCTTCATCTATCCAAAAAAAAGAAGATATTTTTTCCGGCTTGCTCATCTTCATTTTTTCCCTTCTTCCCGAAGCCGGAATCCTATCTTTTTTTACCCCTTCAATTAACTCTTCGCTACAAAAGCGGGTGCAAATGTATTAATCATTATTTTAAATCCAAAACTTTTTTGTTATTTTTTTCAAAATAATTTTTACGCTTTGAAATTGCATCGCATTATCCTCTGTAAATGAACTAAATACTTCATTTAAAAAAGAACTTTTTTACATTTCGGATTGCGGATTTGGGATTGTGGATTCTTGTTCATTAAATCCGCAATCGTAAATCCGAATTCCGAAATGTTGCCTCCTTCGCTAAGGCTTCGGCGGCCAATGGTGGAGAATAAGGGAGTCGAACCCTTGACCCCCTGCGTGCAAGGCAGGTGCTCTGGCCAACTGAGCTAATTCCCCCTTTGTCCGCCGTAGCTTTAGCGAAGGCGGATGCAGTAGTCCCACTCAGAGTTGAACTGAGGACCTCTACATTATCAGTGTAGCGCTCTAACCAACTGAGCTATGGGACTATTTATTGTATGCTTTTCGATAATTTGCACATTAATAAATTCAAAGAACAGTCACCCAACTTTTGGGACGTCAAAGATAACGCTTCAAAAATTCCCTGCAAAGAAATAAATAAATTTTTTCCTGCTGATCAGAAATAAATCTCCTGATGTCCATCCTGTCAAATGAAAACTGTATTTTCGTGAATATTTTTTTGTTATGTCAAATGTAGTTATCATACCTACCTACAAGGAAAAAGAGAACATTGAATCGCTTATTAAAACAATTTCGTCTCTCCCTGTTCCATTTGACATACTTGTAATCGATGACAGCTCTCCCGACGGAACAGGCAACATAGTTAAAAACCTTATACCTCTGTATCCCAACGTCCATCTTATAGAACGGCCCGGCAAACTGGGTCTTGGAACAGCCTATATCACCGGTTTCAAATGGGCCCTTGAAAAGGAATATACATATATATATGAAATGGACGCTGACTTCTCACACAATCCCGACGATCTGATAAGGCTTTTTAAAGCATGCAACGATCAGGGTGCAGATGTGGCAATCGGATCGAGGTATATAAGCGGGGTTAATGTTGTTAACTGGCCATTGTCAAGAGTGCTTATGTCTTACTTTGCATCTGTTTATGTAAGACTTATAACCCGGATGAAGATCATGGATGCAACCGCAGGATTCGTTTGCTACAGGAAGGAGGTAATTGAAAACATTAAGCCTGCCCAGATAAAATCAAAGGGATATTGCTTCCAGATTGAAATGAAGTTTACTGCCCATAAACTTAAATATAAAATTGTTGAAATACCTATAATCTTTACCGACAGAAGACTTGGCACATCCAAAATGACAGGGGGGATTTTCAACGAGGCATTATGGGGAGTTCTGAGGATGAAGCTGAGAAGTTGGTTCATTAAGTATCAAAAGGCGTAACGGTGTAACGGCATAAAGGTGTAACGGCGTTACTAAAGCTCCCCTCCTGGGAGGGGTTGGGGGTGGGTTAGCCAGATTATAAATTCATGAACAACATTTTAATTAAAAATGCCACTATAATAAATGAAGGCCGGACCTTCAGGGGTGATCTGCTGATAACCGGGGAGTATATTTCTTCTATCGCTCCTGCAGGCCAGATAAGAATCCGGGAAAAAACAGATATTATCGATGCTTCAGGACTGCTTCTTATCCCGGGAGTTATTGACGACCAGGTTCATTTCAGGGAACCCGGGCTTACAAACAAGGGAGATATCTTCACCGAATCGCGTGCTGCTGTTGCTGGAGGCATTACTTCCTTTATGGATATGCCAAATACAAATCCGCAGACAGTCACAAATGCCCTTTTAAATGAGAAATTCCGCCTTGGATCTGAGAGCTCCCTCGCAAACTACTCATTTTATATCGGGGCGACCAACACGAACCTTAATGAAGTTATGAATGCTGATCCATCGGGAGTTTGCGGAATAAAACTTTTTATGGGGTCATCAACCGGAAATATGCTTGTCGATAATGAAACAGCATTAAGGAACCTTTTCTCAAAAGCTGAATTACCTGTTGCCTGCCATTGTGAATCAGAACCGGTCATCAGAAGAAACAGTGAAATTTACAGGAAAAAATACGGCGAAGATGTCCCTGTAAAAATGCATCCCCTGATCCGAAGCCGCGAGGCTTGCTTCCTCTCTTCATCTTATGCTGTTGCACTTGCAAAAGAATATAATACCCGCATTCATATCCTTCATCTTTCGACGGCTGATGAAATGAAGCTTTTCAGCAATGAACTTCCGCTTTCTCAGAAAAGGATTACCGCGGAGGTATGCGTTCATCATCTATGGTTCGATGAAACAGCATATGACGAAAAAGGCATGCTTGTTAAATGGAACCCTGCCATCAAAACCAGGTTCGACCGGGAAGCTTTGCTGAAAAGCACTGTAAATGATGTTATCGATATTGTGGCAACCGATCATGCACCTCACACCGCTGAAGAAAAAAACAACAGTTATTTTAAAGCTCCCTCAGGCGGACCTCTTGTTCAGCATTCGCTTGTGGCAATGCTTGAACTGTGGCACAGGAAAATGATATCATCCGAAAAAATAGTTGAAAAGATGTGTCATAATCCTGCCATACTATTTAAAATAAAGGAGCGGGGATTCATAAGGGAGGGCTATAAAGCCGATCTCTGCCTTGTCGACCCGGATAACCCATGGACTGTTTCAAAGGATAATATTCTTTACAAGTGCGGGTGGTCACCGTTTGAGGGCACGACATTCAGGTCGAAAGTAATGAAGACTATTGTTAATGGAACTATTGTTTATGATAATGGTGTGATCAATGAAGATTACCGGGGGCAGAAGCTGGCTTTTGATCGGTAGCTTTTCTGTCCTCTGTTGAGGATTGCTTCGTCACAAGTTCCTCGCAATGACCGTAATTCTAATCTAGCTTTTGTGCAGGGTCATTGCGAGGCCCGCATCAGCGGGACGAAGCAATCTTACGCACAACAAACCTCACCGTACTTCGAGTCCGCTGTTCAAGCAGTATTTCACGGTCTGAAGTAATCCGGCTGATTGCCTCAGGAGTATAATGCCTTATCGACAGCATTTCAACATTGTCGTTGTAAGCCGCTGTGAATTCAGACTTAAGATCCTTTATCAGAGATTCAACCCTTGTCCGTTCATCATCGATGCAGACATCAATACTTATAGCGCTGGCTTCAACCATGTTAACCTTTATTCCATGCTTGTTAAAGAGGTAAAATATTCTGCTAAGGTTTTCACCCATCGCGAATGAAAAATCCTTAGGAAGTATTGATACCATCATCTGATCCTCCTTTTTTACAAAAACAGGAAGACCGTGCTTCACCGCTGTTTCGGATTTAACAATTGTTCCCGTCTCCCCGGGGAATATAAAAGATTTTACATGAAGGGGAATGTTTTTATTATGGAGCGGTTTTATAGTTTTAGGATGGATTACTTTTGCTCCGGAGAAAGTCATTTCAACTGCTTCCCTGTAAGAGACTTCTTCAAGCCTGCTGGCATCAGTGATCCATTTGGGATCTGCATTCAAAAGTCCCGGAACATCTTTCCATACCACAACTCTTTCTGCATCAAGCATATTTGCCAGGAGGGCAGCAGTATAGTCGGATCCTTCTCTTCCAAGAGTTGTAGTCTGGCCAGCAATGGTGCTTCCTATAAAGCCCTGCGTAACATAAATATCTGTCTCCTTAAAATTGAAAACGTTTTTAACTCTTGCTGTACTTTCATTCCATAGTATGTCAGCATCACGGAATCTGTCGTCGGTAATAAGGTTCCCCCGAATATCGACCCATTCGGCTTTCAGTCCGCTGCTCTTCAGGAATGCCGCAACAATTATTGTTGACCAGATCTCACCGTATGAGACAATCTGATCATATTCATAATCATAGCTGTCTTTATGTGATTTCTTAAGGTATTCTTCAAGCCGCACAAATGAAATGTCGATTTTGCTTTTTCCTGAATTCCCTGTTTGGAAAAGCTCATCGGTTACTGACAGATGATAAATGTAAATGTTTTCCAGGTGCTCCTTATAACTTTCATCTCCGGTGATCCAGGTTTTAAGCACCTTTTCAAGAGCATTTGTTGTTTTGCCAAAAGCAGAAACCACTACCACAAGTTTATCTTTTGCCGCCGCGACAATATCCTTAAGGTTTCTTATTCCTTCAGCATCCTTTACCGAGGCACCACCGAATTTGTAGACTATCATTAATCCTGTTTTGGTCCAAAATTATTATTTCCTTATTAAATATTGGCTCAAAAGCAGGTATATAAATTAGTCCAAATCATTATGCTCCGCTGATAAACAGGAATTAGTAAGCTATATTCCGCCCCTAACGGGGCTTTTAGGATTTGGGGTTCATCCGGGACGGGCTTCGCCCATCCCTATAAATATTGAAGGCCTACGGCCTGAAGAAATAATATCACAATTCGCGTATATACCACCGTCCCGCAGGAGACATTATAATATATAGCGGGGCACGCCCCCCTAAGCGCTACCTAACCCGCCCCAAGGCCCGTAGGGTCGAAATAGTATATGGCCGGTAACCGTTCCTGCCCATCCTTGCAATATTTTCGTAAATTTGACGCTTTATTTTTCGCTGATGAAAGAGAATGTCATAACAAAACTCTATTCGGGTCACCCTGTTCTGAACGATCTTCTTGCTGTAATTAATTCCGATAAGCCCGGAACAAGATGCAGTGCTGTCGGGTTAACGGGTTCGGCGAAACCCATAATTCTGTCGCATCTCTTTCAAAATACCCAGCTCATCCATGTGGTAATAATCGCTGAGAAGGAAGAAGCAGCATACTTTTACAATGATCTTGTCTCTCTTTCAGGTGATGAAACAATTTTCTTCTTTCCGTCAACTTACAAAAGATCAGTCCAGTATGAGCAGACGGAACCTGCCAATATAGTCCTTCGAACTGAAGTTCTTAACCATCTTGCCTCGGGAAAAAGAAAAGGTGTAATTGTCACCTACCCTGAATCGGTAATGGAAAAAGTTATCAGCAAAAGGAACCTGAAAAAGAATACTTTCCAGGTTAACAAAGGCGACAAATTATCCCTTGATTTTCTTGAGGAGATGCTTCGGGAGTACAATTTTGATCGTGTCGATTTTGTTTATGAACCAGGACAGTATTCAATCAGGGGAAGCATTGTTGATGTATTTTCATATTCTGCCGATTATCCTTACCGTATAGATTTCTTCGGTGAGGAAGTAGATACAATAAGAACATTCAACCCGGATGACCAGCTTTCGGTAACTGTTCAAAAACAGGTTTCAATAATTCCGAATATCCAGGACATCTCAATTGAGGAGATCAATGATTCTTTTACTGACTTTCTGCCTCCATCGGCCGTCATCTGGACTGAAGATGGTACATTAATCAGGGAACGCATCAATAACATCTGGTCACAGACTGCACAGAGAGAAGAATCGGGACAGATTTCCGGGAAAACGGAGCTTGTTATGACTGGCAGCAGATTCATTGAGGAGTGCGGAAAATTCAGGACAATTGAGTTTGGGAACCAGGGGATATTCGGAGCTGAATTAAAATTCGAATTTCATACTGTCCCTCAACCGGTTTTCAATAAGAATTTTGAACTGCTTTCGGAAAAACTCAAATCAAACAAGAATGAAGGCTACCAGACCTTTATTGTTTCAGAGAGTCAGTCACAGATAGACAGGCTCAGGGATATCTTCGCGGAAATCAGTCCGGAGGTTCATTTTGATCCATTACTGCTGAACCTTCACAGCGGATTTACTGATAACGATCTGAGAATTTCGGTATTCACCGACCATCAGATATTCGACAGATACCACAAATTCAAAATAAGAGGTTATTTTTCCAGAAAGGAAAGTCTTTCTGTAAAAGAGCTTACCGGACTTAATCCTGGCGATTATGTGGTTCATATAGATCATGGGATCGGGAAATTCGGAGGGCTTGAAAAGATTGAAGTCAACGGGAAGATCCAGGAAGCTATAAAGCTGGTCTACAGGGACAATGACATTCTTTATGTAGGGATCCATTCACTTTACAGGATATCAAAGTACAAAGGGAAGGATGAATCGGAGCCCAGAATATATAAGCTTGGTTCCGGAGCGTGGCAGAAGCTTAAGCAAACAACAAAGAAAAGAGTAAAGGATATTGCAAAAGATCTTATCCGTCTTTATGCCGAAAGGATGACTGTACCAGGTTATTCATTTTCACCCGATTCGTACCTTCAGCGCGAGCTGGAAGCATCTTTTATTTATGAAGACACGCCTGATCAGCTTAGTGCTTCTCTTGCAGTGAAGGAGGATATGGAAGCAGATCATCCAATGGACAGGCTTGTTTGCGGAGACGTTGGTTTTGGCAAAACCGAAGTAGCTGTCAGAGCCGCTTTCAAGTCGGCTGCCGACAGCAAGCAGACTGCTATCCTGGTCCCGACAACGATTCTGGCACTTCAGCATTTCAAAACATTTTCTTCGAGGCTTAAAGGATTCCCATGCAATGTTGATTACATAAGCCGGCACAGGAAGCCGGCTGATCAGAAGAAGATATTAAGCCAGCTTGCCGAGGGTAAGATCGATGTTATTATCGGCACTCATAAGCTTGTGGGACATGATGTTAAGTTCAAGGACCTGGGATTGCTTGTTATCGATGAGGAACAACGTTTTGGTGTTTCGGTAAAAGAGAAAATAAAGAAGATGAAGGCAAATGTCGATACACTTACACTAACCGCTACTCCCATACCACGTACATTGCAGTTTTCCCTTATGGGTGCACGGGATCTTTCGATCATAAATACTCCGCCTCCGAACAGGATGCCCATAATTACAGAATTGCACGGGTTCAATGAAGAGATAATTAAAGAAGGAATTGAATATGAGGTATCCCGGAACGGACAGGTTTTTTTTATTCATAACAGGGTTGAAAACATCAGGGAGATCCAGGCAAAGATCAGCCGGATTTGTCCCCATGTCAAAACTGCAGTTGTTCACGGGAAAATGGATGGAACGGATATTGAAAATGTGATGTTTGATTTTATCCAGGGCGATTATGATGTCCTCATTGCCACTACAATTATTGAATCGGGACTTGACATTTCAAATGCCAATACAATATTTATAAATGATGCACACCATTTTGGCCTTTCAGAGCTTCATCAGTTACGCGGGCGTGTCGGAAGGTCGAACAGGAAGGCTTTCTGCTATCTGCTTGCACCTCCGGTTGACAACCTGACACATGAAGCAAGGCGCCGGCTTAAAGCAATTGAAGAGTTCTCGGAGTTGGGAAGCGGTTTTAACATAGCCATGCAGGACCTTGACATACGCGGATCGGGAAACCTCCTGGGAAGCGAACAGAGCGGTTTCATTGCTGATGTCGGATTTGAAACTTATCAGAGGATTCTTAATGAGGCACTGGCTGAATTAAGAGAATCTGAGTTTACTGACCAGAAGGCGGAACAAAAAGAACAGGCTCTGCCTGTCAAAGAAGAAAAATCAAAAGTTTTTGTATCCGATTTTCAGATTGAAACTGATCTTGAAATTATGTTCCCCGATGAATATGTTTCAAATATATCCGAAAGAATAAGATTATATAAGGAGCTTAACGAGATAGCAACCGAAGAGGCGCTCCTGTTATATGAAAAAAAGCTTATCGACAGGTTCGGTGCTATGCCTCCTGCTGCATCAGCCCTTCTGGATATAGTAAGGATCAAATGGATCGCCATTAAGCTTGGAATTGAAAAAATTCTCCTGAAAAACAATCTTCTTATTGCTAATTTTATTTCCGATCCCGGGTCGGAGTATTACCGGAGCTCATTGTTTGTTTCCGTAATGAATTATGTAAACCGGCACCAGAAGCGGATGTCTGTAAAACAAAAAGGATCAAAGCTGAGCCTGACAATAACCGAAATCAGAAATGTGAATGTGGCCATTGAGATGTTAAGGGGCATCATTGTGGAAACAGGTTAAAAGTGACTAAAGTGAGATAAAGTTTGGAGTACTTAGAGTTATGAAGACCACTGCTAGCGCGGATCTGTGATCCGTGCTAAGGGGAAACGTATTAGCACGGATTGCGCTTCGCTGAATCCGCTCCAGCGGTTTGTATAAGGCACGGATTACGCTTTACTTTGTTCCGCTAAATCCGCGCCAGCGATTTCTGAGCACACTAGCTCGGATCTGTGATCCGTGCTTATGGTTTCACATAAAATTATTTTTTTATTCTTAAATCCCCTTACTACCTTTGCATAACAACTCACCGTAATGAATCTGATTTACGATATAGGTAATACAAGCAACAAACTCGCAGTGTACGACAAGGGCGAAAAGGTCCTTTCCATTCGCAGTAAAGGATTCAACTGTGAGGAATTAAGTAAAATGATTTCACCTTACGAGATTAATAAAGGGATAATTTGTTCGGTGAAAGTACTGCCGGAGTTCATATATGATCTGATCAGCATCAATATACCAAAGACTCTCATTCTTACGCACAAGACAAAACTTCCTTTTAAGAATGAATATAGTACGCCTGAAACGTTGGGACCAGACAGGATTGCCGCTGTAGCGGGTGCATATTGTATGTATCCTGGAAGAAATATCCTGGTTATAGATGCAGGAACCGCAGTTACTTACGATTATTTATCGGGAATGATTTATAAAGGAGGAAATATATCACCAGGGTTAAGCATGAGATTCAAGGCATTGCATAAGTTTACAGCAAAGCTGCCTCTCTGTTCCACTATTGAAAGATTCGATTCCCCCGGAAGGAATACAGTTCAAGCCATAACTGCCGGAGTAATAAGTGGCCTCATCTACGAAATAAATGAATATATCCGTTCATTCCAGGAAAAAAATATCGATTCAATGATAATCCTTACAGGAGGTGACAGCGAATATCTTAAAGAAAGGCTAAGCAACAAGGTTAACGTTCAACCCGACCTTGTTTTAACAGGTCTCAATCATATTCTCGAGTACAATGAAAAAGGGACTTAATGCCATTACAGTTCTCATTGTTATAGCCCTAAGTGTTATTTCGTGCGAGAAGAAAAATGTTAAATACGAAAAGATAGATATCCTGTCTCTTCCGTCGCAGACTGCCAGGGATTTTACAACCACTTTTACCGACTCGGGCAAAATGCAGCTTGTGTTTTCTGCTCCATTAATGGAGAGATATGAAAAGACGGATATCCCCTATTCAGAATTCAAAAATGGCCTTAATGTATTGTTTTATGACGGAAACCCGGAACCTGTTGCATCAGTCACATCCAAATATGCAAAATATTATGATAATAAGAACCTCTGGGAATTGCAGGACAGTGTAGTTGCTATAAACGAAGCCGGCGAAAAGCTTGAAACCGAATTGTTGTACTGGGATCAGAAAAAAGAACTTATCTATACCGACAGGTTTGTTAAAATTACCACTGAGGACCAGATAGTCCAGGCATATGGCCTTGAATCTGATCCGCGGCTTTCAAAGCGGCATTTCAAAAAGATCAGTGCCATCATTTATATTAATGAGGAGGAGTAAGGTTCCCTAATTCCCTGGGTGTATACCCCCCAACCCCCCTTTAAGGGGGGCGGATTTTTACATAATAAAATACTATTTTTGAAATATGAATGCTGTCGTGGTTATAATTTTAACAATGATCTTCTCTGCCTTTTTTTCAGGGATGGAGATCGCTTTCGTAACATCGAACAAACTAAGGATCGAGCTTGACAAAAAGCAGGGTGTATTCGGTTCAAAGATAATCCAGACCTTTACCAATAATCCGGGACAGTACATTGCGACAATGCTCATTGGCAATAATATTGCCCTTGTCATTTATGGACTCTTCTTTTCCAGGCTCCTTGGTCCTTTGCTTACACCGCTTATCGGTTCCGACCTGGTGGTGCTGATCCTTAATACAATTATAAGTACAGGTTTAATTCTTCTTATGGCTGAGTTTCTGCCTAAAACGATTTTCATTATTTCACCCAATTTCTTTCTGAAACTGCTCAGCGTTCCTGCAATGTTTTTCTATGCTCTTTTTTATCCTGTCAGCAAGCTGACTCTTGCAGCATCAAATCTGTTTATCAGGGTGTTTTTCGGAATCAAGGGAGATAAAAAGGCACAGGAAGATCTTGTTTTCAGCAAGGTTGACCTTGATCATTTTGTAAATCTGAGCAACCAGGGAGCTGAAAAATCTCTGCCAAATCATCAGAATATAAAGATCTTTCAGAATGCACTTGATTTCTCCAATGTGAAACTCAGGGAGTGCATGGTTCCCAGGACCGAGATTGACGCTGTTGAATCGGGAAGCAGTCTGGCTGAACTCAAGGAGAGATTCATTCAGACAGGGCATTCAAGGATTCTAATTTATAAGAGCTCAATCGATAATATTGTAGGATACTTCGAACTCAAGGATATCTTTAAAGATCCACCTGACATATTATCATGTGTCAGAAAACTGGCAATTGTTCCCGAAACAATGGCTGCCAATAAGCTTCTAAAGCTTTTCTTTGATGAAAAGAGAAATGTTGCACTCGTGGTTGACGAGTTTGGGGGGACCTCGGGAATGGTTACAATTGAGGATGTTCTTGAGGAGATCGTCGGTGATATTGAGGATGAACACGACATTAATGAATTCACCGAAAAAATGATAAGTCCTAAGGAATATGTTTTTTCGGGACGTCTGGAGGTTGATTACCTTAATGAAAGATATAACCTGGGTTTGCCGGAAGAAGATGACTATGAAACACTTGCCGGGATGATACTTTATTATAACGGTAGTATCCCTGTCTGCAATGATACTATAAGGATCAGGAATTTTGTCTTCAGGGTGCTCAGGGTTACAGCTACCAGGCTGGATCTGGTCAATTTAAAGATCGAATAACCTCTCCCCAACCCCTCTCCCGGGGTGAGAGGGGCTTTAAAATTTCCAATACCGCGGAGCGGTTCAATCAATGCTGGTCGGTTAATCTAGGATTATTATACTTTATCGAAAGGGATGGGCAATAAATATTTTACCTGTAACAATATCTTGATTGAAAGTACTATAAGTTACAGGTCATATTAACCATTTCAATATGATTTGCTTTTGGGGAATATGATTCCTCATCCCAGGGGCCCGGGATTCGGAATGACAGGTTGTCTTTGAGTAAGCTAGAGAGGAAATAAATTCAAAAACTGCTTTCCAGTTGTGAACTTGAATGATTCAAAAAATCTGATTAGATTCATGGCACATAATTTGCTATAGTATAATCGTTTATACGTCATACCAATAATCAATTAATTCATTATTTTAGCTAAAATGAAATCAACCATCAGTTCTTTAAAAATCACTTTGTTAACTTTGGTTATTGTTCTCTTCTCGTTTAATTTATCGGGTCAGGACAACAAAGGTAATCCACTGCCGCATTTCTTATTCCCCACATTTATAGAAGGGCGTGTTATAATGAAAGATGGGAGTAATTTTACTACCTTATTGAATTACAATATGGTAGAAGAAAGAATGATTACTGAACTGGATGGGATATACAGGTATTCGAAAAATCCTAAACTCATTGATACTATTCATTTGGAAAACAGAGTATTTGTTCCTGAAGAGAATGCATTCTATGAAATCCTTTCAAGCGGACCGGTCACATTTTTTCAACAGAATAAAAGTAACCTTACCTCCATTGGATCTGAAGTTGGATATGGAGCGAAATCCCGATCTGTAGGGCCTACACAACAAAAGAGGTTTGAACTTATACCCGTCAGCGAGTTAGGTGGCGAAGTTGTGAACATAGATCTACCTCCTAATGTTGAGATTACACCTGTATCTGTATTTTGGGTGAGAATGAATAATATATTTAAAAAATTCAGCACAGAAAGACAATTTCTTAAAATATTCCCTGAATACAACCCTGAGCTTAAAGAATATTTTAAGAAGGAGAATATTAACATCAAGTCCCGTGAAGACGTTATCAAGCTGGGTAATTATTGTAACGAAATAATTAAAAACAGAAAATGAAAATATTATTGCAGATATTGTCTTTTTAACAAAATCAATAATATTCCTGGGAGGTTGGATGTACCGCCTTATATTGTGTAAATCTAAAACGATATATTAATTACCCAGGCTCCAGGCTGATTTATAGTCAGCCGAAGTTCACAATCCAACATTGCAGTCATCCAATCATTTGGAGCTTCAAATGTTAAAATACCCTTAAATGGAAAAGTAACCTGTTCAAAACCGGTAAAGGAGAGTATCATATTTTCAGTCCCTGAACTTCCCTGTAACATAAGGTTGGTTACACCACCTCTTGAAAATACATACCTTATATAAGGTCTGTCTCCGGTTCTTATGCATGATACCCTTCCGATACCGTACCTGTATTCAATAACATAAGGTGCAAGGGCTTTTCTGCCAAGATATCTGTCGTTTTTCCATTCACCCTCAAGAGTTGAATCCTTATACTGATATTTATAAGAATATATACCGTAACCATCTCTCTGCCCTTTTTTCCATTCACCATCATAAGTGGCTCCGTTTTTCCAGGTATAAATTCCTTTACCATGAGGTAACCCTTTTATAAAATCTCCTTTATAAAAGTCCTCACCAGTAGCAAGTCCGAATCCTTCTGCCAGGCCATTCTTACAACCACCGTCGTAGTTTCCGGAAATAGCTTTTAAAAGAACGCCGCATTCACTTTGTGACAGTATATCACTTAATAAAAATGATAACAGAATTGTCGTAAGGATAATTTCTTTTTTCATATTCTGAGCCGTTAATATCTTATTCTTAAAAGCCTGTTAAAAACCAGCAAGTTATCGAAATGATGACAGATATTCTTAATAAAAGTAACAGCAACAAAGTTACATGAAAAATGAAAAAAAGAAAAGAGAGTCTCAGGGGCTCTCTTTTCAATACTACTTAAGCTTACATTTTAATGTACATCTTTTTCAGTCGGTATGGGATTCTTTCTTGTATGCCACCATACCTGGCTTTTTATTCCGTCTGAGCTGAACATACCTTCATTTATTGCTTCAATCGACTGAGCAAGCCTTGCTGCTGCCACGTTATTGGTATTGTAGGTATCTTCACCTAATGCATATTGCAATCTAATCGGAAGACCCAGGTTTGGATAATATGCTCCCTCAAGCTCATATTCAAAAATTCTTTCAGGAAAACCTGTCCTTCTTACTTCAGAATAAGCCTGGACACCTTCTCCAAACATTGCTGCCCATTTCTGCTCGTTAATTTTCTGGAATTTCTCAGCATTTGTTCCACCCCATGCAACAAGCGGATGTGCAAGATAGGTTGTATAGCTAACCGGATAACCGGTTGAACCGGTAGTGAAAGTATTGGCTTTACCCCAGGTTGGAAAAACGGTCGAACCGTTGGCCAGTCCCCATCTTTCCATTGAGGAAGCTATACCATCCTCATAAGCAGCTTTTGCCTGGCCATCGCGGCCTCCACGCATATGATGTTCTGCTATAATAAACTGAATTTCATCATAAGTCATAAGATATAAAGGTGCTGTCTCATCGTAGCCTACTTGTGTCCCTAACAGGGAAACTAACGGAAATGGTGCAGCAGTGATATTGCGTCCATTCTGGAAACCTACATAATCAATAACTCCTGCAGCAACCGAAGTCGGCGTTGGCTGACCATAGATATGAAGTCTCGGGTCAACTCTTGCCTTAAGCCAGTCCACCATAGTTTCAGATATTGCCCAGTCGGTTCTTGTATAAAGACCGTCGAAGACCGGGTTTCTGTAGGGCAGTCCCGGATAAGCCAGAAATGCATTATCATCATTTGAATCAAAGATTGGATACTGGCTCGGATTTCCGAGTATTTTTGCAATCTCCGCATCTGCTGTTGATAATGCGGCTGCTCCCGGATTAGTGGTTACATCAGCCTGGGTGCCTGCCATATTATAGGTAAATGTCCAAGGCGTGCCTGCAGCCCGGTTCAGCATTCTGAGCTTAAGCGAGTTGGCAAGTTTTCTCCATTTAACCGGATCTCCTCCGTAAAAAAGGTCACCAGCACCAAAATTTATTGTTGTACCTGAAAGAAGGACATTTGCCTCCTCAAGCTCTGCAAGCAGAGCAGCATAAATGTCAGACTGCTTATCATATTTGGGAGTTAAGGTACCATCAATATCTAAACCCTGTAAAGCTTCCGAATAAGGTACATCGCCCCAAATGTCAGTCAGGTACAGGAAGTTCCAGGCCCTAAGAATTTTCGCAGCAGCTTGAAGGGAAGTCTCCCCTGTAATTGCAGTTTTATTTAATACTATGGTCAGGTTCTTTAAGCAATCGGAATAAGCACCTTCCATATAGCCTGACATATCACGGGGCTGATACCTGTCCTCATTAATATACTGGACTCTGGACCATTGCTGGCACCAGTTACCGAAATAGTAGGTCTGCATCCATCCGCCCAACTGACGGTTAATACCATTTATCTGTGTCCTTGTGAAGATATTAATGGCAGGAACATCAACAGGACTGTTCGGGTTCGTATTAAGCTCTTCAAAATCTTTGGTACATGACCAAATCATAAATGAAGCCATGAACAATCCAAGAATTATTTTTGGTGATTTTTTAATGTATTTCATGTTACAATGCATTTAAGATTAGAAATTAACCTTGACATTAAAACCATAAGACCTCGTGGAAGGGATAGGGTTGGTCTCCATACCAACACTGCTATTTCCTGCGCTAGAACTGACCTCCGGATCAAGATCCGGAAGGTTCTTATGAATTATCCACAGGTTACGTCCAACAAGAGAAAGATCAAGGTTATTTACGCCCATCTTTCTGAGGAAGCTTGAATTATCGAAAGTGTATCCAAGTGAAACCTCACGAAGTTTGACAAAAGATCCGTCGTATACTGAGAGCTCATGCTTCCCATAGTAGCCATAATAAAGGTCATTGGCATTTGAATAAGTTGTATTTTCAACAGGGGTTGTGCTTGCACTACCATTAGCATTAAGGAATGCTATCGTACCGTCAGTATTTACCTTTCCGTAAACAGCATTTTCGACCAGGACTCCTCCTCCGTTATCAAGTGCATCCCTCACATTTTTACCGTTGGCATTTATAGCGGCTGTGGCTTCATTGATACCGGTATACATTCCCCACATATTTGTCATTGAGAATATATCTCCACCCTTCCTGAAGTCAACAAGGAAGCTTAGATTGAGATTTTTATAAGTAAGTGAGTTGTTTACACCGCCAAACCAGCTAGGATAAGCATTACCAAGAGGTGTTCTTTGTCCTGAACGTATATACCGTCCTGCAGTATTTACCAGAGGCCTTCCGGAATATTCATAATAAGCAAGTTGCGTTTTTTCTTCGTCATAATAAACCGGTGTTGCATTTTCCCTGACAATGGCATATCCGAAAAGAGTTCCGTATTCTTTGCCGGGGAAAGCATATACATACCCTGACCAGCCTAAGGCATAAAGATTGAGATATTTCATGTCTTCGAACAACTCAACAACTTTAGGCACATTCTTTGACCAGTTGAGGGTAACATCCCATGAAAAATTAGTAGTCTGTACCGGAGTCAGGTTCATTTGCAATTCAATACCAGAGTTTTGCAGGTTACCGGCATTAATGGTCTTGGAGCCGAAACCTGTGGTGCTTGCCACTGAAATGTTCATGATCTGGTTGACTGTATTTTCTCTGTAAACACTTACATCAAATCCCAGTCTGTTCTGGAAAAATCTTGCCTCCATACCAGCTTCCTTCGAACGTTTTCTCTGCGGCTTAAGGCCCAAAGGGGGTATAGTACTTGTATAGCCCAAAGAAGGATTTCCATTAAATGGATCCCCTGCACTGTACACACCCTGAAGCGCATAAGGATTTGCAGTTCCACCTACCTCAGCATAACTGGCCCTGAGCTTAAGGAATGAAAGGATATTTGACTGCATGCCGAGAGCATCAGTAAGAATAAACGAAAGGGATGCCGACGGATAAAAATAAGAATTGTTATCAAGTGGCAAGGTGGAGGACCAGTCATTCCTTCCTGTCAGATCAAGGAATAAAAAGTTCTTGAAACTTACGTTTGCTGTTCCAAAAACGCTCTGCAGCTCGGTATGACGTTCGCTCAGATCTGTAGTGGCAGCAACAGCAGCGTTGCTTACCGCATAGAGATCGGGTACAATAAGTTCTGCAACATTTGTGGTGCGATACTGGCCATTATAATGGTTATACTCACTTCCGAGACTTGCGTTGATCCCAAAATTGCCAAATGTTTTATTAGCTTCAAGCCTGGCATTGGCATTTATCTCCTGCCTGCGGTTTGAGTAGCTCCAAAATGCACCCTTTGGATATCCTATACCTACGTCTCCAACAGGTACACGCTCAACTATATCTTCAATCGAGAAATCCGTTCCGGCCATTGCTCTGAATGACAACCAGTTGGTCAGTTTCCAGTCCATGTTTACGTTCCCGATCATTCTGTCCCTGTTTCTGGAGTTAGTAGCCTTATACATATTCCAGTAAGGATTATTATGATAGCTATGGTTCCAGTTGAATGGCTGACCGGTTTTAGGATCCAGTTCATTCCATTTTTCTTTCAGAACTGCCATATCGACCTGGCGGCCAAACCACTGCCCGATAGACTGCATCGGATTACCTCCGTTATAACCGTTCTCAGCAATATTGTTACTTTTATTGCTTATGTAGCTTGCTGATCCTTTGAAAGTAACTTTATCTGTTACTGCAAGTGATCCGTTCAATGAAACATTGTTCCTTGTAAGGTCAGTATTCGGCATAATGCCTTTTACTTTTTGGTTAGATAATGAAAGACGGAAATCTGCTCCCTGCTTTGCTCCTGAAATAGCAATGGATGTGGTACGCCTCATTCCTGTTTCAAAAAAACTCTTCACATTATCAGGATGTGCGATCCATGGAGTAGCTGTACGGATATCGGTTTCAGGGTCGTAAGGGCTGTCAAACTGAGTAATAAGCCTCCCGTCAAGAGGAGGACCCCAGCTTTCATCAACACCGTCATTGGTACCGCCATAATTACCGTCAACATATTCAAATGCATATTCCCCGGCATCAGCATCAACGGCTGATCCCTGGCCATAAAGGTTCTGGTATTTAGGGAGCACAAGAGGATTCTCCCACATAATGTTTTCTTCAAAAGTGACTCCAAGACCTTTACCCAATCTTGATTTACCTGTTTTTGTAGTAATAAGAACAACACCATTTACGGCTCTTGAGCCGTAAAGTGCAGCTGCACTTGCTCCTTTCAGTACACTAATATTCTCAACGTCAGAAGGGTTGATATCACTTGAAGCGTTACCATAATCCCTGCCTCCATAATTACCAGTTGAACTGGTAGTATTGCTAATGGGTACTCCATCAACGATGAATAAGGGCTGGTTGTTGCCGTCTGCAGAAAGAGAGTTAATCCCCCGGATAAGTATTCTAACACCGGAAGCAACACCACCATCGGAGTTTGTGATCTGGACACCTGAAAGCTTTCCCTGGAAGGCGTTGACAATGTTAGATACTTTTGCCTTTTCAAGTTTGTCACCTCCAAGGTCCTGTACCGCATATCCAAGAGCTTTTTTCTCCCTTGAAATACCCAGAGCGGTAACGACAACTTCACTCAGTCCAGTGATATCTGATTCCATTATGCCGTTAATCTCTGAACGGCCAGCAATTGCAACCTCCTGCTTTTTCATCCCTATATAGGTGAAAACAAGAGTGGTTGCACTTTGCGGTACAGTCAGGGTATATTTTCCGTTTACATCGGTAGTAGTACCTATCGTAGTACCCTTAACCTGAACAGTTACCCCTGGTATGGGACCTTCCCCTTCTACAGAGGAAGCTACCGTACCTGTAATGACTCTAGTTTGCGCCATCAGGGTTGAAACACCTGCGAACACAAACAGAACAATCAGCAGTAATAGTTTCTTCATACGAAATTAGTTTTAGGTTTGAATTTAACCTGCCAAAGATAGCTGTTTTTATAAAAAAACAAAAAAACAAGGTTTATTTTATATAATGGAGAACATGGCGACATCTGCTTTAACCACTGAGTCACACGGAGGATATCAAAGAGTTGCACTGTTAATTCATTAGTAATACTCTGGTTTTACTCCGTGCAACCCAGTGTAACTCCGTGGTTAATATGTTTTTAAAGGATCTCTGTTTAGTGTTTGTTTTTTAACCTGACGTAATTGCTATAGTATAAGAGGTATGGTCTCTTTTCCCTTATAGAAATTGTAAAGAGGATATTTTTCATCCGGAGAGTGTATCGAATCCGATTCAAAGCCAAATCCCATAAGAACGGACTTAATTCCAAGTACTCTCTCAAACGCCGCTACTATGGGAATGCTTCCGCCACTCCTGACCAGTATCGGCTTTATTCCGAATGTTTCCTGAACTGCCATCGAAGCAGCCTGGTATTCAGCTGTATCAATCGGGCTGACATAAGGTTCACCTCACAGGTATTCAACTTTTGTCTTAACTCCAGCAGGTGTTATTGAAATAAAATTATTTTCAAACAGTCTGGCGATCTTTTCAGCATTCTGGTCAGGAACAAGCCGCATTGATATTTTTGCATACGCTTTTGAGGGTAATATTGTCTTTGTCCCTTCTCTGGTAAAGCCTCTCATAAGCTCAAACAATTCCTCAAGGAATCGTTCCCTGTTGCTGTCGATGTAGGTTTTGATTGTGGTCATATTAAAAAAGGTGTTATTATTAATAGAAAAGGTTCTTTTTTACCACTGAGTCGCACGGAGATTAAAAACGGAGTTGCACTGTTAATGAAGATCATCGGACACGTAATTACATTGTAACTACATTGTAAAACTCTGTGAAACTCAGTCTTAACTCCGTGTAACTCAGTGGTTAAATGTCCTGGGATTTCTTCTTAACTCTTCCGCTGCAATGCATAACTCATTATAAGTCTCTTCTCCGAGGGCTCTATTAAAGGAACTTTAAGAAACTCATAAACATATATATCTTCGGCCTTGCCCCGTCCGACTGCCGCATGGCAGATCGAAAGCTCCTGGTAATTAACCGCCCTGAACCCGGAATACTGCTTTATCCTGGCCGGGAACAGATGACATGAAACAGGCTTTTGAAATGATATCTTGCCATCTGAGAAGGCCTTTTCAATCCCGCACATAAAAACATCATTATCAAGGATGGCATATGCACACTCCTCATTCCCGACCAAAGGTGTAACGTTTTCATTTTCAAAATCCTTTACACTTGTTCCCTTATCCTCTATCACCTCAATCCCATCGGGCCGGAGATATGGTTTCACATCGGACCAGATCTCTTTCAGGGTTTCAACTTCTTCATCTCTCAAAGGCGCACCTGAATCACCATAGCGGCAGCAGTTGCCGAGGCAACGCGGCAGGTCACATCTGAATTTCTTTTCAAGAATATCGAAACTGAAAATTGTATCGCCAATTCGAAGCATTATAAGTATTTTTCTCCTCTCTCTCTTATTTTTGCCCCCCATCCCCCAGGTGGGAGGGATTAAAAATCGGCAATCAATTACTCTTACTGCCCCTCTCTCCTGGAGGGGGTTTGGGGATGAGGTCGATAAACCAAAACTTTCCCTGTCATCTCTTTTGGAATCGGAACGCCCATAATTGTCAGCAGGGTTGGCGCAACATCGGCGAGGATCCCCTCTTTGATTGATTTATAATCGTCGCTGATAAGAATACTCGGAACAGGATTTAGCGAGTGAGCCGTATTTGGTGTACCGTCTTCATTCAAAGCCTTATCCGCATTCCCGTGATCAGCCATAATAAGAATATCGTAACCTTTGCTTTTTGCTGCATTGGCAACAGCTCCCGCACATTCATCAACGGTAGCGACAGCTTTTTCAATTGCTTCATATACCCCGGTATGTCCCACCATATCACCATTGGCAAAGTTGAGACATATAAAATCGTACTTTTCCGAGTTAATAGCTTTTATCACAGCATCTCTTACCCCGTAAGCGCTCATCTCCGGCTGAAGGTCGTAGGTTGCCACTTTGGGCGAAGGGATCATTATCCTCTCTTCATTTTTAAAAACTTCCTCACGTCCTCCTGAAAAGAAGAATGTCACATGAGCATATTTCTCAGTCTCCGCAATCCTGAGCTGTGTCTTTCCTGCATTTGCCAATACCTCTCCTATCGTATTGTCGGCGTTCTCCTTGGGATAAATTATATGTAATCCCTTGAATGTGGCATCATAAGGAGTCATTGTGCAATAGTGAAGGGGCAAGGTTTTCATGCCAAATTCCGGCATGTCTTTCTGTGTAAGTGCTATTGTAAGTTCCTTTGCCCTGTCGTTCCTGAAGTTGAAGAACACGACCACATCGCCTGGTTTTAACTTTCCAATCGCTTCGCCCTTTGAGTCCACAATCACTATTGGTTTCATGAATTCATCAGTAACGCCTTCATCATATGACTTCTGCATAGCATCCAGAATATCTGTTGCCGGAGCTCCTTTTCCATTAACAATCAGATCATAGGCAACTTTTACCCTTTCCCACCGTTTATCCCGGTCCATTGCATAATATCTTCCTATAAAAGAGGCTACCTTCCCGTTCGAGATCTTCAGATGTTCGAGCAGATTTTTCAGATATCCGATTCCGCTCCTGGGATCTGTATCACGACCATCACCAAATCCATGGATAAAGACCTTCTTAAGTCCATAAGCCATTGTCATATCGCATAACGAATAGAGATGTTTATCGAGCGAATGAACTCCCCCGTCGGAAAGAAGGCCGAAGAAATGTACCTGGCTGTCATTATCGCGTGCGTAGGAAAATGCTTCGGTCAGTACCACGTTTTTCCGGATATCGCCTGTCTTGCATTCCATATTTATTTTTACAAGATCCTGGTAGATAACCCGGCCTGCTCCGATATTCAGATGTCCCACTTCTGAATTTCCCATCTGACCTTCGGGTAACCCCACATCTTCACCTGATGCGTGAAGCCTTGAATTCGGGTAATTTTTCTTAAAATAAGTAAGATTGGGCGTTGGAACCCGGCTTATTACGTCTGCGACTGAACCATCACCGATTCCCCAGCCGTCGAGTATCATTAGAAGTGTTTTCCTGTTTTTCATATTGAATATTTCTAAAATCTTAAACATTAAACAACAGGCACTTGTTCAAGTGCAGGAGGATGCCTCATAAGTCCACCACCTCCCCCTGGCGCTTCGGCCAGGGTACTCCTCCTCCGAGAGGAGGAGAAAGTTAATGTATTATTAATCATAACTTTCCCCTCCTTTTAAAGGAGGGGTGTCATGTCCGAAGGGTCATGACGGGGTGGTTAAACAAGTCTCAAAACTTCCTCAATACAGCCCGCGAAATTAGCTATTTTTACCTTATCTCCCTGATCTTAATATTATAATCAGCTCCCGTGCAGGTTTTTTCGTAGGTAATATCCTTTCCGACATAGGCCAGCCACTCTTCGGGTGTGAAATTTCTGGTCACATATGAGCAACCATCGGCAGCAAAGGAATCGACAAAGGCAGGTCGTGCAGTAAGTTTAGGCTGGCTCCCGGAACTTCCTGAAAGGATCACTTCTCCATCAGGACTGAATTCAAATGCAATGACAAGATCATCTTTATCGGTGAAAGTGACCGGAGGACTCAAGAGATCATCAGTATCCCATAGTTTCAGTTTTCCATCATTACCGGCTGTGGCCATCTGCGAAAGCCTGCCATTGAACCGTATATCCTTTATTTCACCATCATGAGCCCGGAATTCCGATATTTTCTCCCTGGTTGCAACATCCCATAATTCAACTGTCCCATCATCGTAACCCAGTGCGATCTTATTTTCACCAGTTTTGAACCTTAAGCTCCTGATTTTTTTACCCTGTGGTTCTATTCTGAACTTTTCAGAACTCTGTTCAGGGTTCCATACGAGTCCTTTCCCCTGATCGGTTATTCCTGCAAGGTATCGGTTGTTTGAGGAAAGGTCAATCGATGTAATCTGCATCATATCAGTTGAAATCTCGATGAAACTCCTGGCGGAGAGATCCCATTTAATCACTTTGCCATCAATGGCGGCTGAATAAAGGAATTTCCCGTCAAATGAGAAGACAAGCGATTTGATCTTTCCCGAATTTCCTTTCAGCTCATATCTCTGTTCGCTGCCATTTACCGGGATCATTTTAATTGCACTGTCCGATCCGCCGCATGCCAGCCAGTCCGATCCGGGGCTCACAGCCAAAACTTCAATTACCTCGTTCCCGGAATAAATGATCCTGAAACTCTGGTCCTTGTTTCCAAGGTCCCATTTAAGAACCCTGCCCCGGGAATCAGATGCATAAAACTCATTTTTGCCCGGAACAAATGCAATGCTTTTCACCGGGCTTTCAAGTCCGGTGTAAGATTTAATTTTACTGCTGCCATTCTCTTTTGCCAGATAGTAAAGTCCTGCATAAATATCAGCATCATTCTTGTTTCCGTTGTTCTTTTTATTGAACAGATAACCCTGATAGGCCAGAAGAGCCTGAAGATCATTCTCCTCCGGAACCTGAAGGGATCTCAGAGCCATCGATTTTGCCACAGTAATCATTCTGAGTCTCTGTGTTTCGTTTTTCAGCCGGATAGCTGAATCTGCATTCATATTTGCAAGCAGGCTGACCTGAATTGCAGATTCAGATTGACGTTTTGCTTCATCAATTTCATCCTTGCTAAGAAGAATCTGATTTTCAGCATTCAACCTGAGTATTTTCTCCATTTGCTCTCTGCGTGAAGCTGCTAATGCAGATGAATCGGCTAAAACTGATTTTTTCAAAACCACTGACGCGTATTGATCCGATGCATTTTTCTGGGCTGCAAAATCTTCTTTCTGTTTTTCTGCCAACCGTCGGCGGTTATCTGCTGAAAGTTTTGAAATAAATGCGGCAACAGTAATAAGAGCAGCCACGATTGCAATACCTCCAAGTATTGATGAGATGATCTTTATTTTGCTAAGCCTCCTCCTGTTATGCCTTAACTTTCTCTCTTCAGTTTCCTTATACTCTTTTTCGCTTGTACGGAGATAAACCATTGCCCTTTCAAAGGCAGGATTAAATTTCTGAGCCCACCAGATTTTCGGTTTGTTTTCGTCGCGCCAATTGACTGCAAGCTGAAGCTCGGGTTGTTTAAGCAGCCCTTTTTTCCCCTGCTGGTATAATGCTGAAGCTTCGGAGAGCCAGAGATACATCTGGACGGATGATGATTCCTCATCAACCCATTTTTTAAGGCGTTCCCAGAGATGGATAAGACTTTCATGCGAGATATCAATGATTGATCTTTCATCCAGCCTGACTGAATAATGCGGAGTCAGCACCGATATTGAAGGATTCCGGAATTTCTCAATAACCTCCGACAACTCATCGGCACTGCACCCGATTGCTGATTTTAAAGCACCAAAATCTGATGGATAACTCAAGCCTTTGTTGTCCGATCCTTTCCCGGTAATGATCTTAAAAAGTCTCTCACAGACCTTTTTACTGTCAGGATTCAGTTTTTCATAAATTTCATCGGCATGCCGCGAAATAGCATCCCTCATTGTTCCGATTGAAAAATAATCCGAAAAATCCAATGGTCTTTCAGGTTCATCAAGCTCTCTCCAGTGCATCCAGGTCCTCATTAAGGCATGTTGCAGAACAGGAAGCTGATCGGCACGGTCATTCATTTCGCCGACAAGGAGTTCAACAAGGTCGGGATCAATCTCAGAACCAGCATTTCTTACGGGTCCTGTAATCGCGTCCCTGATAGATTCCCTGTTCATCCTTGAAACGAGAAAGTTGCTGTTGTTAATGAGATTTGTGAAATTTCTGTAAGAGGCACATTCTGTTAAAAAATCGGACCTGAGGGCTATAATAAGATAAAAGTCAGGATTAACATGAGTGATTGCATTTGTAAGAAGGTTAATAAACCTGGTTATCCGGGTGCGGAATCCTGCCCCCGATGATATGCCCCGGAACAATTCCTCAAACTGATCGATGAATAAAAGAACTTTTCCGTTGATTCCGGCTGACTGTTTCCTGATAACCTCAGCAATACCTTCAGTATTTTCTTTAAGAAGATTCAGAATATCTTCCCTGAACTCTTTTTCGTGTCCGGTGCCAAAAATATAACCTGCAAATGTATCGGCAAGGTTGCCAAAGGGATCATTGCCCGGCCTCATTGTAAGAATTCGCCATATCCCTTCTCCTTTTGCAGAGAGTCCTCTTATTATCGGCAGCAACCCGCAGGTTACAAGGGAAGATTTCCCGCTTCCGGATGCTCCGGTCACAGCTATAAATCTGTTTCTCAGAAGCTTTGCGGCAATAACTTCGCTTTCATTTTCACGTCCGAAAAAATATTCACTCTCATCCGGGGCGAAAGGCCGCAATCCCGGAAACGGGCTGAAATTTTCCTCTTTTAATTTTACCGGAACCATATATAAACAAGAATTATTCTTTGCAATTATCTATGTATTTAAAAATTCCGAATGAACTTTCAGGATACTGAAAGTTAAACTCCCTGATAGTGTTCAAAGACATAACATAACAGAAATAACTGTTCACTCTCATGTCTCTTACGATTTTGCCCGGATCGGTAATGTCTTCGAGATTAACAAAGATTTCAGGGTCACTGTTTTCAGAGGAGAACGACCATGCTATTGTATTCGATGGTTGTGAATAGATTCCCTTTTCATCATTCCTTGCAAACGACATTTTATATGCCAGGAAAAGCAACTCATCCTCTTTTATTTCTTTGAAGCATGATCCCAGAAACTTTACCTTTTCAAAAACAAGTTCTTTTTCGGTCATTTCACCCGCAATTATTCTGTCAAGCTGCTTCCTGGCGGCCTCAGGGATCCTTTCCGAGGCAGTCTTGTAAAGCTCCGGGCCTGACCGTGCTAAAAGCCTTGCCGACTCTTCACGAAGTAATTCTTCAGGGCTGAAGAGCAGTGCGACAACCGATTCACCAAGCTCCTCATTCCTGATCTCAGTAACTGTTCTGAGTGTGCATGCCTTGGTCCACACGCTAATAAGATTGTAATCGCAATTAATAATATCTTCAAGCATGCTTTTAAAAGAGGGAATTTCAACAGGGAAATAACTCTGAAGTTTTTTCAGTTTCTTTTTGTAGTATCGCTGATCTGAAAAATCTTCAGTACCCTTATCCCGCTCGTTTCCGAAAATAATTCCAGCCATTTCAGGAATCGATTTATTGTATTCATCTCTGTCTTTTGTCGATTCTTTATTGGCTTCCGACACTTTTTCCCCATAGGTAAGGAATAAAAGGTTCTGAAGATAATCCTTCCACCTTAAGTATTCCTTATCCATTTCAGATGAAAGAAAATCACTGTTGTTGTTTTTCAGCGAAACCTGTGCCATGATGATCCAGGTGAGTGTGCCAAAAGTCTCAAAAATGTTCTTTTTAAGCTTTTCCCTTTCATTTTCTTTTACCCTGTACCCGGTATTTGTGAGGGTGTTCAGACACATTTCCTTTATCAGTCTCGAATTTGATGAGAGCCTGTCAACAAGAAATGACATATCTTCCTGAGGGTTAATCTTCGACAGAAGCCTGAGAAGGACCTTTCCGGCACTTATATTTCCTGATGCTTTCAGATAATATCTGTCGACTTCCTTTGCAGCAGCTCCTCCAAAACTAAGAAGCACTGAATATGCATCATCTTCAATTCCCTGAACACTAAGACATTCACATACTTCCTGGATCATATCCGTCATTTTGAATTTCCCGATCAGGAATAGTGCGAGCCGCTTCAGTTCAGGCGATTTGTCCCTCAGGAGTCTCAGTATTTCTGTAGTCTGGGGATATCTGGTTCCTGCCAGGATTTTCCTTGCGTTATCGGCCTTTGAATATTCTTCAGAGGTTGAAGGAATTTTCGGGTTGTCTTTATCCTTTTTAACCTGTTCCTCAATTTTTTCTGCAATTTCTGATGATTGCTGGCGCAGGCTCTCATCAAATTTTGGCGAACCTGCAATTTTCTTCAGGGCGGGTAAAAGGTTTATATCCTTATTAGTATCGGAATAAGCAAATAGTTCCTCATAGAACCATTTGTTCTTTATCTCGTCAAGTACCGACAGATCACCGGTTTCCAGAAAATAGAAATTTGACTTGAACAGAGTTTTCCCTGAATACTTGTTTTTCAGATTTCCCCATTCATTTAAGTCCGGTTCCTCTTTCCTTTTCTGAACGGGGAGAAGATACAGCCTGTTTCCCATAAACCCGACAGTATTTATTTAACATCCTAATTTAAGAAATTAAACTCAATAATCATTACCTTATCTCTTTCTTAATCAGTGGCAATAAATCCGATAAATCATTATTGACGACATCAATTATTATTTCCGCCCTTGAATACCATTTTTCACGTTCAGCAAGCTTTGCAGTTATGTATTTCTGAAGGTCTTTTCTGTCAATTTCCTTCAATAAAGGACGTCCTTCAGCTGATCCTTCAAGACGCTTTTTCAGGCTTACGGGAGTCATTCTGATATAAACGGTAAGTCCCGAAGATAGCATGAAATCCATATTGTCGCCGAAACAGGGAGTGCCTCCGCCCGTTGAAATAACTGCATTTGTCTCAAGCTTTAATTCATCAAGTGCCTGAGTCTCAAGTTTACGGAAATATGGCTCTCCCTTCAAAGAAAAAATATCGGGTATTTTCATACCTTCCATTTTTTGTATCTTTTCATCCAGATCAATAAATGACCAATTGAGTTGAGAAGCGAGTTTCCTGCCAGCGGTTGATTTTCCGCTTCCCATGAATCCTATCAGGAATATTTTGCTGGCCTGGTGCATTACAGCTCTAGCTTCATCTGTGCCGGATCGATATTCTTGTCGGGATGGTGCGGCTCATCATCCTCTTCATCTTCCATTTCTGAGACTGATTCCTTTATAAACACCGGCTCAATTTCCTGGATGTTATCGACCATGAAACTGGTAAGCCGTTTCCCTTTTGCTTTGTAACTCTTGACATTTATGAACTCAGCCACCTCAATAATTTCATTCTCCCTGTCTTTATTCTTACCGCCGAATTGTATTTCAAACCGTGGATATTCAACTTCTGTGAGACTTATAAGTTTCGATTCGGGATCTTCATTAATGAAGCAAAGAGGTTTTTCTGATTCTTCAATTGTAAATCTCTTGACATAATAGAATTTCTGCTCTGCATCCCAGTAAATGACCGAATAGACCTTGCCGGTACGAAATTTTTCTATTATAAGTATGTTATCTTCAAAATGGTTCGAAAGATCAAAACCGGTAACTCTGAAATACCCGTTTTTAGTGATCACAATTATTTTGTCATCAGCACTGAACTCACCAAGGAATAAGCCCCGTCCGTCAACATTCAGCCTGAATACAGCATCATCGAACCATATTTTCCTGCCTCCGAGAGTTGACAATCCCTTTTCCTTAAGCGCAACCTTTTGAACAGGATTCTTTGTAAGAATGTTCCCCATAGATGATTTGCCCTTGATTGCAAGCTGTCCGAAATCAAATTCAAAAATCAGTTTCTTGAGTCTTGCCTTGGGCTTATGATGTACCCTTATAACCTCAGCTTCACCATTCGGATTAGCGCTGAAGTAAATTATCTTCGATCCTGCTGTTCCCCTTGACAGATTATACTCCTTATCGCGTGTCAAACCTGAAATGGCACACCTTTTCACATATAGCGGGCCATCTTTCCCATCCTGATAAACAATGTTATAGATCGTGCGTTCGTCATTCTTAAGGAAAACCTGGGCGTAAATTATATCATTCCCCACAAAAACCTTATCGTCGACTTTTGTTATAAGGTAACCGCCATCTTTTCTAATTACTATGATGTCATCAATATCAGAACAATCGCATATGAATTCGTCTTTCTTAAGCCCTGTGCCGATAAAGCCCTCCTTGTAATTAATATACAGTTTAGCATTGTTTGCCACAACCTTGGCCGCAAGAATCGTGTCAAAACTCCTTATCTCGGTCTTCCTTTCTTTGCCTTTCCCATATTTCTTTTTGATCTGCCTTAAATAATTGATTGCAAAAGGAATAATATTATTGAGATGATTCTTTACTTCTTCCAGTTCTGCTTCGATGCCTTTAATATGTTCATCAGCTTTTCTGGCATCAAATTTTGATATTCTTTTGATCTTGATTTCAGTAAGTAATATGATATCTTCACGCGTCACCTCCCTTATCAATCGCTTCTTAAACGGCTTCAGACCATCATCTATAGCTTTTATGACCGCCTCCCATGTCTCGCATTCCTCGATGTCCCTGTATATCTTTTCTTCAATGAAGATCTTTTCAAGTGATGACAGGTGCCACTCTTCGCGAAGTTCATTCTCCCTGATCTCAAGTTCTGTTTTAAGAAGCTTAACAGTATTATCGGTGGAAAATCGAAGGATATCGCTTGCCCCCAGAAAGGCTGGCTTGCTTCCTGTGATAACGCATATATTCGGGGAGATTGAATATTCGCAATCCGTAAGGGCATAGAGGGCATCGATAGTCTTGTCGGGTGAAACTCCCGGCATCAGGTGAATTACTATCTCGACATTTGCCGAGGTGTTATCATCAATTTTCCGGATCTTGATCTTCCCCTTTTCACTCGATTTGATTATAGATTCAATAAGGCTCGAAGTTGTTTTGCCAAAGGGGATCTCTGTTATTACAAGGGCTTTCTTATCAACCTTTTCAATTTTTGCCCTTACCTTGACCACTCCGCCCCTCTGTCCGTCGTTGTATTTCGAAATATCTATCATGCCTCCTGTAGGGAAATCGGGGTACAGAACAAAATCTTTCCCCTGCAGGTAATCAATTGAAGCATCGATTATTTCGTTGAAATTATGTGGAAGTATCTTTGAAGCCAGCCCGACAGCAATACCTTCACCACCCTGGGCCAGCAACAGGGGAAATTTTACAGGAAGCGTTACAGGTTCTTTGTTCCTGCCGTCATACGAAAGCTTCCATTCAGTTGTTTTAGGATTGAATACAACTTCCAGTGCAAATTTTGACAATCTTGCTTCAATATATCTCGGAGCTGCAGCGCCATCGCCTGTCAGAAGATTACCCCAGTTCCCCTGTGTATCGACAAGGAGATCCTTCTGGCCGAGCTGAACCAGGGCATCCCCTATTGAAGCGTCACCGTGGGGATGGAACTGCATTGTATGCCCGATGATATTTGCAACCTTATTATAGCGCCCGTCATCCATCCTCTTCATGGAGTGGAGAATGCGCCGCTGAACCGGTTTCAACCCGTCATTAAGATGAGGTACGGCACGTTCGAGAATTACATATGAAGCATAATCGAGAAACCAGTCCTGGTACATTCCCGACAAAGCTGTAACAGAATGCAAAGCAGCCGGACCAGGGGTTAGTTCATCTTTCCCTTCAGGTTTTTCTAATTCAAGATCCTGATCGTCCATTCCTATTATCGCTACTTATAAACCGTTTAAACTACTTCCTCAACCAGGTCTTCCTCAACCCTCAGATTTTCAATTATAAAATCCTGCCTGTCGGGAGTATTCTTTCCCATATAAAATTCAAGATACCCGTTAAATGCATCGTTTTTCTTCATCCTGACCGGTTCAAGACGGATATCCTTCCCAATAAAATGCTGGAATTCATCAGGGGAGATTTCACCCAGACCTTTGAACCTGGTTATTTCGGGAGAAGGTCCGAGCATTTTGATTGCCTTTGCCTTTTCCTCAGGTGTATAACAATATTTTGTATCCTTCTTGTTCCTTACCCTGAACAGCGGTGTCTGAAGGATATAAACATGCCCTTTTCTGACAAGATCGGGAAAAAACTGAAGAAAGAAAGTCAACAGCAGGAGTCTTATATGCATACCATCAACATCAGCATCAGTTGCGATGACGACATTGTTGTATCTCAGATCCTCAATGCCATCCTCAACATTCAAAGCCGACTGAAGAAGATTGAACTCCTCATTTTCGTAAACTATCTTCTTTGTCAGGCCATATGAATTGAGCGGTTTTCCCCTCAGGCTGAAGACTGCCTGTGTTTCAACATTCCGTGATTTTGTGATCGAACCGCTCGCAGAATCCCCTTCAGTTATGAAAATCGTGGAATCGAGATTTCTCGGATCGTTTGTATTGAAGTGGATCCTGCAGTCGCGCAATTTTTTATTATGAAGGCTCACTTTTTTTGCTCTGTCACGTGCCAGCTTCTGAATTGAAGATATTGCTTTCCTCTCTTTCTCCGAATCCTGTACTTTCTGAAGAAGTATCCTGGCTGTTTCAGGATTTTTATGCAAATAATCATCCAGTTGCTTCTTGATGAATTCACTGATAAAATTCCTGACTGACGGCCCTTCGGGGCCCATATCCTTTGAACCCAGCTTGGTTTTGGTCTGCGATTCGAAAATGGGCTCTTCCACCTTAATGCTTATTGCAGCTATTATTGATGTCTTTATATCTGCCGGATCATAATCCTTTTTGTAGAAGTTATGGATTGTCTTTACAAATGCTTCCTTGAAGGCAGTAAGGTGAGTTCCGCCCTGAGTTGTATTCTGTCCGTTCACAAAGCTGTAATAATCCTCTCCATAAGTCAGCCCATGTGTAAATGCCAGTTCGATATCCTCGCCCTTAAGGTGGACTATCGGGTAGAGGCCCTCCTTGCTCATATTCTCATTCAGAAGGTCGACCAGCCCGTTCCTCGAAAAGAACTTGTTCCCGTTGAAATTAATTACAAGCCCGGAGTTCAGATATACGTAGTTTTTCAGCATTGAATCCACGTATTCCGAAATATAGAAATAATTGCCGAACAGAGCCTCATCGGGCTGGAAGATTACCTCAACACCGTTCTCTTCGGTGGTTGGTTCCAGCGGAGGATCCTTAATTGTAACCCCGTGAGCGAATTCGCTTACCTTGATCTGCCCGTCGCGGATCGACCTGATTATGAACCTGCTCGACAATGCATTTACTGCCTTGACACCAACACCGTTCAATCCAACAGATTTTTTAAATGCTTTTGAATCGTATTTAGCACCTGTGTTCATCCTCGAGACCACCTCGGTCACCTTTCCCAACGGAATTCCACGGCCATAGTCGCGTACCCTCACTTCATTGCCGTTGATAGCGACATCAATTTTTTTACCGTAACACATCATATATTCATCAACGGCGTTATCCATCACTTCTTTAAGAAGTACATAAATTCCATCATCCTGCGAGGATCCGTCACCCAGCTTCCCGATGTACATACCGGGCCTCAGCCGTATATGTTCCCGCCACTCGAGGGTTTTTATATGCTCTTCAGAATATCCGACAACTGTCATTTTTAAGAATTTTGCGCAAATATAGTTAATTAGGGATGGTCTCTCCTGTCAATTTTTCAACAATTGCCACGATTTTTAACCACCTGAAAAAGGGAAAAAGCGAGAATCGAAAATATTTACCTGATTAATTGACTTTTATGCCGGGTTATATAGCAGACCACAAATTGTTAATAAATGGGTAATAATCAGGCAATTCCCATCTGCCTCATAAGAGCGGCAGCATTCATTTTACGGGTAATACCGTCGCGCAGCAGATAGTCAAAACTTATGTTTTCCCCGTCAATTTCAATCTCAAAGCATTTGTTTACAACATTACCGGGGTATTCCGTTACCATTTCACCAAGAGATATATCGTGAGTGGCAATAAGGCCTGTTCCTCCGAGATCTATTATTCGCCTGAGGAATTGTTTTGAACCGAGACTTTTGTCCGTTGAATTTGTCCCTTTAAGTATCTCGTCAAGGATAAAAAAGATCTCTTCACCTTTTTCCAGCCTTTCCTTAAGGGCCTTAAGCCTTTTAAGCTCTGCATAGAAATATGACTCATTATGGCTGAGCGAGTCTACAGTGCGCATACTTGTAAAAAGCTTTAAGGGGGTGAACCTCATCTTTTCAGCGCATACAGGGGCGCCCGTCATCCCCAGAACCATGTTTATAGCGACTGTCCGAAGAAAAGTGCTCTTACCGGCCATATTGGCTCCGGTTATTATAAATACCTGTCCGAGCTGCCCTACTGAAAAATCGTTGCAGACCCTGGTTTCTTTCTTCAGAAGTGGATGGCTCATTCCGAAAACTTCCAGAACAGGTCCGTTTTTGACTACCTCCGGAAAAGAAATTTCAGGATTGTTAAATGAAAAATTTGCAAGACTGTTTAGCCCGTCGGACTTACCAAGCAGAATCAGCCATACCGGCAGACCTGATGCGGCCGACCTCCTCCATTTTTCAAGCTTCATGATACATTGAAAATCCCACAGGAGGAACCCATTGAGAATCAGACCGACAAACAGGTTCAACCGGTTGTCAAATGCACTGATTATATTATTAAGCTCCTTTATTTTAGATGCCACAGAACCTTGTCCGGCACATAATTTTTCCTTTATACCAGCCATTAAATCAGACTTAAATTCTTCTTTTTCAAAAGAACTGACAAGCTGTTCAAAAGATGAAAGAAAAAGTTGTTTCCGTGAAACCATAGCGTGTATCCTGTTGCTTTTTTTCAGGAAAAGGCCTATCAGGAAAAGATTGAAAACATACAGAAGCAGAAAAATAATATACGGAAGAACTCCTGCAATAACAAGTGAAAGTGTAATCAAAACCACAGGAGGTAAAACATATGGTGCAATCTTCATAACCGGTGAGGAAAAGAAATCATCATTTTCAGCCAGCCATTCCCGCAGACTGTTTATTTCTTTATCATTCAATGGTTTATTCAAGTCCAAAGGCCATAAATTGCTGTCGCCATACCAGCTTTCCAGCCAGCTCCTTTACAGCTTGCTGTCTTTCAGTTATCTCTTCTCTCAGATCATAAGGTTCAGACAGCCATCCGGCCAGATGGGACCTGCCTGAACCGGTAACTGTCCGGTTAAGAAATCTGAAGAGTGAATCTTCGCCGAAAAGATCGATATCACCTGAAAAATCATGTTTTGCATCATTCAGGTCCGATCCACCGTCAAACGCTGATAAATCACCATCCAGGCCATTGATCTCATTGTTATTAACTGTGACCAGGTTTTGTGCTATAGTTATTCTGCCGGAATAATCCTCAAATCTTTTTACCAGAAAAAGAAAGGAAATGATGCTGATTAAAAGAACAATTATTCCTATGGCTAATGTATGACTGAATGCAATTACCGAAAGAATGCCGCCGGTAATGAATACAAAAAGGCGGAGAAGTGATATGAGCAGATGCTTTCTCTTCAATGCCGCAAGTAGAGTTTCATTTTTCTGCTTCAGATCAGCATAAATTTTCCTGATATCTCCCTGGTACATATTATAGAATCATTGCTGCAACTTTAAAAACCGATTTCTTTGTATAATAATCCGACTTACGCAGATCAAAATTCCATGTCCATTCCTCTTTTAACTTTCCCTCAGGAAGATCCGTTAAAACAGAAGGTATTTCGGTGGTAATACCGGAATTGTCTGTAATAATTTCTGAGAGGTCGGTAATAAGCAATGATTCATGTTTTTTCAGGAATGAGATATGTTTTGACTGAATCTCTTTTCTGAACCAAACGTAATTTTCCTCATTTTTCACGGATCTCTTTTTAAGGAATTCAAGCGGAAGGCTTTCAAGCTGGGTAAGTATATTAAGCGATATAATCATACCCGGATCAAACTGAGGCTGGTATTCAGATATCCGAATTTCATCAAGCGATCTTAGCTTGTTAAAGAATGACCGGTGTCTGCCTTTCTCCCAGACCTCAGTTATCAATCCGCCCGAAACATCTTCTTCCCTTAGTTTGACTTTCTTAAGCTTTCCTGCCTGCTCCTTCACTTCAGGCGGATGAATTATATCGACAAGATTAATTTCTTCAACTGCATCACACATCTCTTTCAACGGTAGGTCAAGCAGCCAGCCGCTGCCCAGAACAGTAACTTTTGATTGTCTGTAAAAATCGAGCGCTTTAAGAATAAAATCCCTGCAGTTCTTCAAATGGCTGTTCCAGCTCCCTTCCTCTTCAAAATGATGATATATGAGCCCTCGCTGATAGTTATAATATCCCATTCTGTGAAGGATCTTCCGGTATGACAGGTCATGTGCCATTTTATTTTTCGCCCCGCAATTCTTTGAGTGCTCCAATCATAAAATTACTAAAATTCTGTGAGAGAATATCCGGATCTTCCGTGTTAAACGACTCAGGCTTTACAGGGTCAAACACCTTAATCCTTATTTTGTGGCCCGTAGTGAAGATCAGACCGTGCTTGGGAAGAACACCTCCCGATCCGTCAAGCACAATGGGAAGTATTGGTATCTGAGCATTTATGGCCAGCTGAAAAGCGCCTCTCTTGAAAAAACCTATCTCACAGTCGGCCGACCTTGTTCCTTCGGGGAACATCATTATTGAAGTTCCTCCCTTCAGGCACCGGAATGATTTCTCCATCATCTCTTCCTTGCTCTCTGTGTTTCCCCTGTCTATTATTATGTAACCTGCCATCCTGAGGTACCACCCCAGCACCGGAAGTTTCATGTTTTCGATCTTTGAGATCCACTTTAACCTGTAGCGAAGGCAGTTTATCAGAAGAATATCGAGTATTGACTGATGATTGGAAATAATGACAAAGGGAGAATCCATTAATCCTTTATCCCTTCCTTCGATCCTGATTTTCCATATTGGCATAAGCCAGACAAGGATCCGGCTTTGCCAGTTCAGAATCCAGTGAATTACTCTCCTTTCGCTGTCGAATGGCAGTACAAGGAGCCAGATTATAAATGTTACCGGGAAAAACAGAACCATGTAAACAATGCCAATAAGCCAGACTGCTATTGATTTCAGAATATCCATACCATGACACTATCAGATGTTTTCACTCTGTGGAACCTCTGTGAATCCACTGTGCGATTTTCGCCCCCAACCCCCTAAAGGGGGCTTTTTCTATAAGTCCCCGCCAGCTGGCGGGGATTTAGGGGCAAATCCTATCAGAGATCCACAGAGAAATGTTTTTAAAAGAAATTATAAATATCAAATCCTGGCTTAAAGATATTTTCTTTTTCGAGAACCTGCTGAATATCGTCGGGCATATGTCTGCAACCGATAAGTTCCTTTCCAGCCCGTTCAAGTTCCAAAGAACCCTTTATTTCAATCTCCCAGATGATTCCGTCCTTAACAAACAAACTGCAGTAAGAAACTGTCTTATCATATTCAAAGCTGGTTCTAAAATGATATTCCGGTCCATAAGCATAATTCCATTCCCAGCTCCTGTATTTTGTTTCAGCCAGTGATTTTATATCCTCAATCTCCTTATCTGAAAGATCAACCATCCCGGATCCCGGACTGTTATTCAAAAACCAGTCAAGCATCCTGGATTTGAACTCATGAATTGTATCAAAATGATTATCAGCGCTATTTATCACCCTGACCAGATTAGTAACGGAAGAAGGGTTTGACCTCACCGCCCTGGTTTCATATTTTGAAGTATCTTTTCTTAATGCACCACTCATCAGTTCAAGGTCACTGTCAAAAAGTAGCGTCCCATGATGCAGGACCCTGTTCCTGTAAATATGCTCGGCGTTACCCGATATTTTGAGTCCTCCTGTCTTAAGGTCATTTTTACCTTCAAATTTAGCATCAACGCCGATTGATGATAGAAACCCAATTACAGGAAGAGTGTACTTTCTGAAGTCTATCTGCTTTCCCTCATTGCTGTTAAGGATGAAGGTAAAGTTCAGGTTTCCAGGATCGTGAAATACAGTTCCTCCTCCGGAAATTCTTCTGACCACGGGTAAATTGTGCCGTGTAATAAACTTTGTGTCGGTTTCCCTGTGGGCTGACTGGTGCTTACCTATTATGACTGATTTGTCATTTATGCTCAGGATAAAATATTCCCCGTTGCTGTTTTTAAGAAAGTATTCATCAACCGAAAGATTAAAAAAGGGGTCAGTGGAAGTGAGAGAGATACAAAGCATAATTTGCAATCTATGGTGGCGCGGATTTGAAATCCGTGCCTGATAATAATTTCTTTAGCACGGATTATAAATCCGCGCTAGCGGAGGCAGGGGGGTAAATTCTTTTATCAACTGACTCAAATAATTTATAAACTCCCCATCCTATAAATGTTCCCAGGAGTGCTCCGCCAAGAACATCTCCGGGATAATGCACTCCGAGGTATATCCTGCTGTAGCTAACGGCTGATGCCCAGATAATGATAATGAGTGTGTACCATTTATTCCTGATCAGCAGCAGGCTGAGGAGCGCAACAGTGAAAGAGTTGGTTGCATGTGAAGAAACAAATCCGTACATGCCTCCGCACCTCCCGTTTACCAAATGCACCAGTCCCTGAAGTGATGATTCATGACAAGGGCGCGGCCGGTCAAAGGCATTTTTGATAAATACAGAAGTCTGGTCTGACAGAACAACAGCAAGAATTATAAACACTAATATTACCCAGAATCTCTTTTTATATTTGATGGCCAATAAGATGAGTATGGCAAGGTACATTGGGATCCAGACCGCCACCAGGCTCATGAAGTTCATCACTATATCCCAGAATGGGGAGTTGACTGAGTTAAGAAGAAGGAAAAGCCGATGGTCAAATTGTTCGACCATAATTATGAATAATTATTAAGAACTTTCCATATCATATCCTTCAGGGTGCTTATGCCGTCTCCTGTAATTGAAGAGAAAAAGACGCGTGATATATCGGGCAGTTCTTTTCTGATTTCATTCCTGAGTTCCTCGTCGAGCAGATCTGATTTCGAGATCCCCAGCAGCCGTTTTTTATCAAGCAATTCGGGGTTATACATTTTCAGTTCATTTACAAGGATATTATATTCTTCCTGAATATTTTTGCTGTCGGCCGGGACTAAAAAAAGAAGCATTGAGTTTCGTTCAATATGCCTGAGGAATCTTATTCCCAGCCCCTTCCCTTCATGTGCGCCTTCGATTATCCCCGGAATATCAGCCATAACAAAGGATTTATCATCCCTGTATGAAACTATTCCAAGATTGGGCACAAGGGTAGTAAACGGATAGTCGGCAATTTTAGGTTTTGCAGCTGACACTACCGACAGAAGTGTTGATTTTCCTGCATTTGGGAATCCGACAAGACCCACGTCCGCAAGGATTTTAAGTTCCAGAATAAATGCCTCCTCAATTCCCTTCTCCCCGGGCTGGGCATACCTGGGGGTCTGGTTTGTTGATGATTTGAAGTGGGTATTTCCCTGGCCGCCGCGTCCGCCCCTTGCAAGGATTTTTTCATCGCCATGGTCAGTAATCTCAAAGAGGATCTCATCTGAGCTCTCATTCCTGGCAATGGTACCCAGCGGTACTTCAACTATCACATCAGCGCCGTCGGCACCTGTTGATTGCTGGGCTCCTCCTGATTCTCCGTTCCCTGCGAAAATATGTCGCCTGTATCTCAGATGAAGAAGGGTCCACATCTGATTGTTACCCTTGAGGATTATATGGCCGCCCCTGCCCCCGTCACCACCGTCAGGGCCTCCCTTTGGAATGAATTTCTCCCTCCGGAGATGGGCAGAGCCCGGTCCTCCATTGCCTGACCGGCAATAGATCTTTACGTAATCAACGAAGTTCGATCCTGACATTTTGATTTGATTACTCTGTGACTTCATTTTATTTCTTACCCCTTCCCTGACCCTTCCCTTAACAATAAGGGAAGGGTAATATCTCTATATTGTGTGTGCACCCCTTCGGTTATCCTTAAGGGCAGGTGTCGCGGATGGGCTTTAAATAAATTTACAAATTTTTCTTCATAAAACTGCTTAGCCTTTCAAAGATATCATCAATCGTTCCCATTCCGTTTACGGGCTGATATATACCTCTTTCCCTGCAGTACTCAATTATAGGTTCGGTTTTGGCTTTGTAAACATCGATCCTGTTTTCTATAACTGCAGGATCCTTATCATCGGGGCGTCCAGATTGTTCAGCCCTCAATACCAGCCTTTTAACCAGTTCATCGTGATCTACATCCAGGACGAGCATGCTATCGATCTTCATCTTACGTGCATTAAGCATTTTTTCAAGTGCTTCGGTCTGGGCTACCGTACGTGGAAAACCGTCAAAAAGGAAGCCTGATGAACCTTTAGTACTGTCGATCCTTGCTGCGATCATTTCTATTACAACTTCATCAGGAACCAGCTCGCCTTTCGACATAATAGAGCTCATCTTTTTACCAAGCTCTGTTCCTGCTGCAATTTCAGCACGCAGCATATCACCGGTGGACAGGTGAGTAAGATTGAACTTCTCAGCCAGTTTTACCGACTGTGTTCCCTTGCCTGATCCGGGAGGGCCAAAAATCAGAAAATTAACCATAAGAATATAATTTTAAGGTATTAATGTATATACTGACGGAAGATTGCGTCCCTCACCGTTATAGTCGAGGCCGTAACCCACGACAAAATCATTTGGTATTTCAAATCCTATATAATCAATATGAATCTCTTTACTGTAAGCATCAGGCTTCAGAAGCAGAGTGACAATTCTGATTTCCCTGACATTCCTGATAATCAGATTATCAACAGTATGCTCGAGTGTAATCCCTGTATCAACAATATCTTCAATTACAATAACTGATTTGTCTTTCAGATCCTCATTCCATCCGATCAGTTCCTTTATTTCTCCCGATGAGGTTGTGCCGGCGTAGGATGCAAGCTTGATAAATGTTATCCTTGCTTTAATATCAAGTCTCCTGAAGAGGTCAGCTGCAAAAATGAATGCACCATTGAGAACACCAATGCAGATCACTTCTTTCCCTTTATAATCACTGTTGATCTGGCTGGCAAGTTCTTTTATTCTTTCCTGAATAGTGTTTTCAGGGATAAATTCCCTGAACCTTTTATCGAGGATCTGTACTTCTTTCATACCCATAGTTTTTGAACAAAGAACGCCTGCGAAAATATGAAAATAATAGCTTATTTTTGTCCTTATCAGGAAGTTAAATTAAAATATTTTATATGGAACCAGTTGTAAGCATAATAATGGGGAGCACATCTGATATGCCTGTAATGGAGAAAGCGGCACAGGTCCTGAACGAATTCAGAATACCTTTTGAGATCAATGCATTGTCGGCACACCGGACCCCTGAGGAGGTTGAGAAATTTGCCAGGGGTGCTGCAGAGAGAGGAATCAGGGTAATTATTGCTGCTGCCGGGATGGCTGCTCATTTACCGGGGGTTATAGCTGCAATGACGCCTCTTCCGGTGATCGGCGTGCCAATTAAAGCTTCCCTCGAAGGACTCGATTCAATTTTTTCAATACTTCAGATGCCTCCAGGAATTCCCGTGGCAACAGTAGGTGTCAATGGTGCGCAGAATGCCGGAATACTTGCAGCCCAGATCATAGGAACTGGTGACGGTGCAGTAATGAAGGAAGTCATAAAATATAAGGAGGGGCTGAAGAAAAAGATAGTGGAGGCAAATGAGGAGTTGAAGAAAATCAAGTATCCGTATAAAACTAATTAATTTCTTCCTCTGTGTAACTGCGCTATTTACCCCCAACCTCCCAAGGGGCTTCACCCCCAAACCCCCCAAGGGGGGCTTAAAAAGAAATACGGATTTAAAGTCCCCCCTGGGGGATTTAGGGGTAAACTCCAGAGAAGTCTCACACAGAGAGCTAAAAAAAAATTAAATTGATTCTATTGACAGGATCAATTTTTTTTATATATTAGTGGTATAATTTGAAACAATTTTGTACTCGCTGCACAAAATAACTGTTTCGGTTTTATTTATTTTTATCTTTTCTTCATCCTCCGGGAGCGATCCTTTTTTCACTGTTTCCGGAGCTTCAGAAGCAGGAATGAGCTATTCATGCGTTACAGGACCAGGTTTCTGGTCATCATTCCACAACCAGGCATTGCTGCCTTTCAATACATCAGCCTCATTAGGTATCAACTACCAGAACAGATTCAATATAACCGAACTCGGAACCAGATCGGCCGGAGTTATAATTCCTGCAGGGAAGGCAGGACTTGGAGCAATCTACAGCAATTTCGGGAACAAGGATCTGATGAGACATTCAGCGGGGCTTGCCTGCGGACTTAAGTTATCAGAGAAGATCTCAGGTGGAATCCAGGCTGATTTCTTCTATGAAAAAACTGCAGGAGAGTATCATGAAAGAAGGTCCCTGAGCTTCGAAGCCGGACTCCTGATAACTCCTTCCGAAAAGATCAGGATCGGATTTCATATTTTCAATCCGGTACCAAATTCATTGAGGAATAATTATCTGCCTTCATCCATCAGGGCAGGAGCAGGCATTTGGCTGAGCAATTCACTTTTTGCCAGTGCTGAGGCAGAGATGAGCACAGGAGGAAACCTGATCCTTAAAACAGGGTTTGAATATGAACCTGCAAAATATATTAAGGTAAGAGGCGGGTTCAGCAGCGAAAATAATTCATTCAGTTTCGGGATGGGATACCTTCTGAAATTTGCACAGCTCGATCTGGGTTTTTCAACACATGACCGTCTCGGAGTGACTTCGTCAGCTTCAATAATATTCAAGCTAAAATGAAAGACATAAACTCCAAGGACAGACCCCCCATCCCCCCTAAAGGGGGGTTGAAATTTAAATTCTTTGAACCCCCTTTAGGGGGCAGGGGGCAAGCCCCCCTAAATTTCCTTTTATTTCTTCTAATAACTCTTTCGCTAAATTCTTTCGGTCAGGATGAAAAAATATCAGATATTATATCCTCAATTGCTGAAGAACTTGCTGATGATGAAACTGATCCGGAAGCCGCTGCTATCTATTCTGAAAAGCTTTATGATCTGATTGAAAAGCCTGTCATGATAAATAATGCCGATGAATCCGAATTATCCCGTCTCTTCTTTCTTACCGATTTCCAGGTCAAGGCACTTGCTGATTATATCCATTCAACCGGCAAGATAATTTCATTGTATGAAATTGCAAGTGTCCCGGGTTTCGACCGCGACCTTACACGTATGATTTCCCCATTTATATCACTTGATGCTGAAAAGAGAGTTAATTCTGAACCAGTGCGTCTCAAAACTAATTTACTAACCAGTTTTTCAGCAAGGTTCCCTTCTGCGGTAACAGCCTCACCTGGTCCGCCCTGGAAATCATTAACCAGGTATAAATTCGCTGCCGGAAGGTTTTCGGGAGGTTTTACTGCTGAAAAAGATGCAGGCGAAAAACTACTTTCCGGAAGACCTCCCCTCCCCGATTTTTTATCTGCCAGCATTGCATGGACCGGCAAAGGGATTGTCAGAAAATTGATTGCAGGAGATATCGGAGCACGATTCGGGATGGGAACAAGCATTAATACAGGTCTGCGAACAGGCCTTTCACTGACTCAATCGGGATATTTATCGGGTGGTGATGAGATAAAATCATACACATCAACAGATGAGAACATCTTTTTCCGGGGAGCTGCCGCTCAGTTTCAGATAAGGAAAACAGGTCTCTCTTTCATATATTCAGTTAACAGGATTGATGCCACCCTCGATACTGCAGAAAATGGATCTGATCTATTCATCGAAACATTCCAGAGGTCCGGATTGCATAATACGGCCTCATCGACTCGAGAAAAAGGATGCAGTTACCGAATATTGCTATATACTAAATGTTTCGACCGATTTTAAAACTTTCAGAACCGGAGTAATCTGGACAGGAAGCAGATTCTCTCTTCCCGTGACAAATACAGACCCTCAGCCTGAAGATATGTATGATTTTGAAGGAAGGGAAAATATTACTGCAACCGTTTACTTCAAGGCTATGCTTGGCAAGATGTTAATTTTTGGCGAGGGCTCCTCAAACCTGAACCGGAAAATTGCTGTAGTTCAGGGAGTTTCATTCCGCCCTTCCGACCGGTTGTCGATGAATCTGTTATACAGGGTTTATGATCCGGGTTTCACAAGTTTTCATGGGAAAGGGCTTTTCAGCAGTTCAGCGGGAGACAATATAAGGGGAGTCTTCGGAAATTTCACCTTTGAGGCAGCCAGACATCTGTTCATCAGTGCCGGGTGTGACCTGCGGTTCTACCCATGGCTCAAATACCGTTGCAGTGCTCCTTCGGCAGCAGTAACCAGGGAAGTGAGAATAAAATTTCTTCCATCTGATAAATTAACTTTTGAAGCTGTCTATAATTACCGTCAGTCAATGCTAAACCGGAAAGAAACTTATGGGATAGAGAAACAGGAGTATTCTGGTGGAAGTCTGATAAAAGGATCAGTAAGATATTCCCCTCGGGAAAATCTGACACTGCTGACCCGTATTGATTATAAAATTACCTGGCCCGGGAGAGGTCATGGCATGCTTCTTTTGCAGGATTTGTGCTACAGGTTTGGAAAAATCCCCGTGTCAGTATGGTTCCGGTATTGCATTTTTAAAACAGACAACTGGGATTCAAGGCTTTACGCTTATGAAAATGACCTTCTCAACAGCTTCAGCATTCCTGCATTGTCGGGCGGAGGCAACAGGACCTATATAATGGTTGACTGGAGAGCAGGAAAATTCATAGACCTTCGCATAAAATATGGGATAACCGAACTCCAAAAAGATAACGATTCATACATCAAAACAGAAGAATTGAAGTTACAGGCCAGGATCTGGTTTTAAGATTAAATCTATTAATAAAAGTTGCTTTTGCTGGTTCCTGTTGCTGGTTCCTTTTAATTTTTTTACAGTATACAGTACCCAGTAACCAGTAACCAATAACCAGCAACCTCACCCGGCAACCAGCAACTAATTTTAACAGTATTCTTTGTCAATCTTTATATCTCTTATATTCAGCTGAAGGTTTCGGTTACCCCTGAACTCATTCATTTCGATAGAATAACAAACGTCCATCGGCTTACCTGCTTTGATGTATTCAAAATGCTCGGCCTGGCTGAAGGCAATAGCAGGGAAAGTTTTCTGACCTGACGGTTCCTGACAAAGATCAAGCTTCAGGTGTTCGCCGCTTGAACCTACCATCCTTGCCATTCCTCTTTCAAAAACATTCCTTGAAACGAAGACAGGAGACATATTCTCCGGTCCGAAAGGCTGGAACTTATTCAGGAAGGTGAAGAATTCCTCGTTTATCTCATCAAATGAAAGCTCAGAATCAACGAATATTCTTGGCACAAGTTGCTCCTCAGTTATCGTGTCGTTAACATACTTCTCAAAACGTGTCATGAAAGGCCTGATGTTTTCCTTTTTAAGGGTAAGACCGGCAGCAAACATATGGCCGCCAAAGCTTTCGAGCAGATCACTGCATGCTTCTATTGCCTGGTAAAGATCATATCCCTGCACGGAGCGTGCCGAACCTGTTGCAAAGCCGTTCGATTCAGTCAGAATTACTGTCGGCCGGTAATATGTTTCGATAAGTCTTGAAGCAACAATTCCTATTACACCTTTTTTCCAGGAGGGATTAAAAAGTACCGTTGTCTTGGCATTTACAGTCCGCTGGTCCTCAGAGATCATGCGCATGGCTTCAGTTGTTATTGAGCGGTCGACATTTCGCCGTTCAATATTGAAACTGTTTATCTCCTTGCTAATGCCTGCAGCAATTTTAATATCGCTTGCGACAAGCAGTTCAACAACCTTGCTTCCGGTCTCCATTCGTCCGGCTGCATTTATCCTGGGGCCGATCTTAAATACAACATCCTCAACCGTCAGGGCACGGCACACTTCAGCTTCGCGGATTATTTCCTTAAGGCCTGTTCTTGGTGCTTCATTCAGCTGTTTCAGTCCGAAGAAGGCAAGCACCCTGTTCTCTCCTGTAAGAGGTACAATATCGGAAGCTATACTTACCGCAACCAGGTCGAGATAACCAGCAATCTTGCTGAAGGGTATTCCATGAACCCTTGAATAAGCCTGCACAAGTTTAAATCCCACGCCGCATCCCGAAAGTTCCTTATAGGGGTAGTTGCACCCGGTTTGTTTGGGATCAAGCACAGCAACCGCCCGTGGGATCTCATCACCGGGATAATGATGATCACATACAATCACATCAATGCCTTTTGACCGGGCATATTTTACCTTCTCGACGGCTTTAATTCCGCAGTCAAGGGTAATTATGATCTTGCAATTATTCTGGAACGCATAATCTATACCCATGAACGACACACCGTAACCCTCCTTGTACCGGTCGGGTATATAATACTCAACACTTGAATACTGTTCTTTCAGGAATGAGTACATCAAAGCAACGGCAGTTGTACCGTCAACGTCGTAATCTCCATATACAAGGATCTTCTCGTTCTTTTTGATCGCAGTCGAGATCCTCTCAACTGCGATATTCATATCTTTCATCATGAAAGGATCGTGAAGATATCCCAGGTCCGGCTCAAAAAAGGCAAGCGCCTCTTCCGGTGATGTAATGTTTCTCTGAACCATCAGATTAGCCAGAGCTTCTGATATTTTAAGAGCACCTGCAAGCTGCTTAACAACTGCTGAATCACCCTTCTCCTTAATCACCCATCTCTTATCCATCCATCTATTTATTAATCCATTTCAGGTCAAAAGCTTTCTGAAGGTTGTCCTTAACTATCAGTTTGACAGCTTCAAAATCCTGTTTCTCACCAAGTTCCTTTTCAAGTGAGGTCACTCCCTTATCAGTGAAACCGCACGGGTTTATAAAATTAAAATAAGTCAGGTCAGTATTAACATTAAATGCAAATCCATGCATTGTAACATATCTGCTGGCTTTGACACCGATAGCGCATATTTTCCGTGCTTTACCTTTCTTATCAGTATCCAGCCAAACCCCGGTTGCCCCGTCAAGCCTTGATCCGGAAATGCCAAAATGCGAAACGGTCATTATAATAGCTTCTTCAAGCCCGTGAATATACTCTTTCAGACTGACTCTCAGCTTCTCAAGATCAAAGATTGGATAACCCACAATCTGCCCGGGACCATGATAAGTAATGTCACCTCCCCTGTCGGTCCTGAAGAATTTTGCATCCTTAGTCTGAAGCTGTATATGATCTATCAGCAGATTGTTCTCCGATCCGCTTTTACCAAGTGTGTAAACATGAGGATGTTCGACAAAAATCAATGTTCCGGAGCCAGAATTTTCCTTATCTGAATTACCCTGTTGTTCCTGAAGTTTACTCCCGATAAGCCCTTCGAAGATTTTCTCCTGAATCTCCCAGACCTCTTTGTAATCTCTTACTCCAATATCTTGATATAAAACACTATAGCTCAATTCCTGCCAAGTCTGTTAGTTATGACAATATAGTCATTTTAATCCAACACCTATGTGTTTTTCAGCATGAAAAGATGAGCGAACAAGAGGATGGCATTCCACCATTTCAAATCCCTCATTATAAGCCATTTTTCTATATTCCTCAAATTTCTCAGGACTGATAAAACTCACTGCCTTCATATGGTTAAGTGTTGGCTGTAGGTACTGCCCGACTGTCAGTATCCTGCAACCTGAAATATATAAATCGTGTATTGTCTCTTTTACTCTCATTTTCATTTTCCCCAAGCCCGACCATTAATCCCGATTTGCTCTCTTATTCCCTTTCCGGAAATGTATCTCAGGACATTCAGGCTTGTCTCATATTTAGCTTTTGTCCTTATCAGAGGAGTCAGCCGCCTGACCGTTTCAATATTATGTGAAATAACATCTGGTCCTGCTTCAATTACACGCTGAATATTTTCTGCCCTGCCGTCAAAATCGGGAATTAAAGTTTCAATTGTAATTCCGGGATTTATTTCCTTTATGATTCTGACCGTATCGGCCCAGAATGAAGAACCACGGTCGGGAAGATCATCCCTGTCGACCGATGTTATAACACAATGTTTAAGATGAAGTGTCCTTACCGATTCAGCGAGCCGGTTCGGTTCTTCCCGGTCAGGTGAAAGGGGCTTTCCGGTATGAGTTGCACAGAATTTGCATGCACGGGTGCATATCTCTCCCAGGATCATAAAAGTTGCAGTTCCTGCATTCCAGCATTCACCTATATTCGGACAGTTTCCGCTTGTGCAGATCGTATGAAGGTGATTTTTTTCAATAAGCCTTTTTACCCTGGAATAATTCTCCCCGCTTGCCCTCTGCATTTTAAGCCATCCCGGTAATCTTCTCCCCGTTTGCATATTTTAATTTGTGGATTGGCAAAGATATTAAAATTTCCCGCCGCTCTCGCAGATTGTACGCTGATCCAAGCCTCTTAATCTGCGAAAAATCTGCGTAATCAGCGGGAGATAAAATAACTTCATCAAAAAAACTTATATTTGTTTAGTCACAATTCATTTTTAAATAATATAAAATAACATAAAATGGCTGAGAACGATTTCAAAGTAAACCACAATTACCAGACCGTCATTGGTGATTTTCCAAAAGTCGGCATTCGACCGGTGATCGACGGACGGGAAAGAGGTGTAAGGGAATCCCTTGAAAACCAGACAATGAATATGGCAAAGGCTGCAGCTGATCTGATCAGAAAGAACCTTAAATACCCTGACGGAAAACCAGTCGAATGTGTAATTTCCGATACCTGCATCGGCGGGGTTGCTGAGGCGGCATCGTCTGCAGAAAAGTTCAGGAAATCAGGGGTCGGAGTAAGTCTTACAGTTACACCATGCTGGTGCTACGGCAGTGAGACTATTGATATGGACTCCGAAACACCCAAAGCCATCTGGGGATTTAACGGAACCGAAAGGCCGGGTGCAGTTTATCTTGCTGCTGCACTTGCAGGTCATGCCATGAAGGGATTACCAGCGTTCGGAATTTATGGCCGCGACGTCCAGGACCTGGATGATAAATCAATCCCCGGTGACGTTAGCGAAAAAATACTAAGGTTTGTGAAGGCCGGGTTATCCACAGCATTCATGAAAGGTAAATCATATCTGTCAATGGGATCAGTCTCGATGGGTATTGCGGGCTCGATAGTAAGGGAAGATTTCTTTCAGGAATATCTTGGCATGCGAAATGAATATGTCGACATGAGTGAATTCAGCAGAAGGCTGAATGAGGATATCTTTGATAAGGAGGAATTCAATAAAGCCCTTGCCTGGACAAAAAAATACTGTAAAGAAGGGGTTGATCTTAATGCAAAACCTTCTTCAAGGGCAAAAAAGGACAAGGAATGGGAGATAGCAGTAAAAATGGCCATTATTGCCCGAGATCTGATGGTAGGAAATTCTAAGCTTAAAAAACTCGGTTTTGGCGAAGAGTCAAATGGACATAATGCTCTCTTGTCAGGGTTCCAGGGACAGCGTCAATGGACCGATCATATGCCTAACGGTGACTTTCTTGAAGCAATCCTCTGTTCATCTTTTGACTGGAACGGTATAAGGCCGCCCTACCTGGTTGCCACCGAAAATGACGCAATGAACGGAGTGCCGATGTTATTCGGATATCTCCTTACCAATACAGCACAAATGTTTTCTGATATCCGGACATACTGGAGCCCTGAGGCTATTAAAAGGGTGACTAAGATGAACCCTGAAGGACTTGCAGCAAATGGGATAATTCATCTTATTAATTCAGGAGCCTCAGCCCTTGATTTTTCCGGGAAGCAGACAAAAAAAGGAGAAGCATGTATCAAACCTTTCTGGGAAATTACAGGAAAAGATGCTGCAGAGTGCCTTAAGGCAACAATCTGGTCACCGGCAAGCACGGGTTATTTCAGGGGAGGCGGCTTCTCATCACAGTTCACGACAAGAGATGTAATGCCTGTAACAATCTCAAGGGTAAACCTTGTAAAAGGAATCGGACCGGTAATGCAGCTTGCTGAAGGATGGACCGTTGATCTTCCTGAAAAAATGAATAAGATACTCACCGACAGAACTGATCCGGGATGGCCGACGACATGGTTTGCACCAAGGCTTACCGGATCAGGGCCGTTTAAGGATGTCTATTCGGTAATGGCAAACTGGGGAGCAAACCACTCTGCTTCAAGTTACGGGCATATCGGGGCCGATCTTATTACTTTAGCTTCAATACTGAGAATACCAGTATGTATGCATAATGTTGCTGAAGCGCAGGTTTTCAGACCAAGCTCCTGGAGCGCATTCGGAATGGATAAGGAAGGTGCTGATTACAGGGCCTGCCAGACTTACGGTCCTATATACAAATAAGGACATGCCATGGCATGTCCCAATAATAAAACATCAAAAATGGAAACAACAACTGAAGACAGGAAAATTGAAATAGGTCCTGAAATCCTGGATCATCTCAATTCCACCAGAAAATGGACCACATTTCTTGCAGTTCTGGGATTTATTTTTCTGGGATTGATTCTCATTGCTGGTCTGGCGACAAGTGTTTTTCTTACAACATTCAAGACAACTGAAGCCAACATAGGAATACCTGAATCGCTGATGATCCTTTTATTTATTATTATCGGATTCATATATTTTTTCCCGGTATTCTTCCTTTTCCGTTTTTCAAGGAATACAAGGGATGCTATTCAAAACCTTGATCAGAAGAAGCTTCTGAAAGGATTCAGGAACCTGAGACTCTATTTCACCTATATAGGGATTCTGGTAATTGTTGTTCTCACTATTTATGTATTGGGATTGCTGTTCGCCGGGGCATCAATGTCATTCCTGAAAGGTATGTGATATTATGCCCCGTGATATAGTAATAGTCTTTGATTGCGGAGCTACTAATGTAAGGGCAATAGCCATTAACAGCAGGGGTGAGATCCTTGCTTCCGAGGCTTGCATAAATAATCCTCACCCTGATCCTTTTTATCCTGAATACAGGATATGGGATATAAGGGAAATATGGGATAAAATGTGCCTGTCGTCCCGAAAAATCATAAGCCGGATCAATCCCGCACAAATAGTGGGAGTTACCGTTACAACTTTTGGTGTCGATGGCACCCTTTTCGATAAGGACGGACATATGCTATACCCTGTAATATCATGGCAATGTGAAAGGACAAAGCAGGTAATGGCTGATATTGACAAATATATTGTCCTCGGGGACCTTTATAAAGAAAATGGTGTTTTTCCTTTTAACTTCAATACAATAAACAAACTGATCTGGTTTAAAGAGAACAGACCGGAGCTTATCGGAAAAAGCTTCAGATTTCTCTTCATGCCTTCAATTTTCTCTTTCTATCTAACCGGCGAAATGTTAAATGATACAACAATGGCCGGGACATCGATGATGACAAATCTGGCCTCGAGGCAATTTTCAAAAAATATTTTCAGAAGGACCGGATTACCACAGGAATTGATGGGATCACTTGCAGAAGCAGGATCGGTTGTTGGGGAAATTACCTCAAGAGCGGCCGGAGAAACATTAATACCGGTTCATACTCCTGTTATCGCTACCGGACATGACACCCAGTTTGCCATTTTCGGATCAGGTGCAGGGAAGAATCAACCGGTTCTGAGTTCAGGAACATGGGAAATCCTTATGGTAAGGGCAGAAGACTATAAAACCGGAACTGAACAGCTTGATCTGGGAATTACGACTGAACTGGATTCCAGGCCCGGCCTGTTCAATATCGGTAACCAGTGGATAGCTTCCGGAGTTATTGAATGGGCCCGGAGGACCCTCTATAATGATCTAAAGGATGAGGTGTTTGAAAAAATGATCGCCGGCGCGGAAAAGGTTCCTTCCGGGAGCAACGGGGTTAAGATTATTCCAAAGTTTTATGAAGAAATTAGTGGCAGACCGGGTGGACAGATACTTGGACTTAAAATGGAATCAACCAGGGATGAGATTTTCAGGGCAATCCTTGAGGCTCTGTCTGAACGACTTGCAGAAGGGAAAAGAGCTCTTGAAAATGCCGGCGGATTTAAAGCTGACAGCATATTATGTGTAGGTGGAGGGTCGAAAAACAGACTATGGAACAAATTAAGAGCTCATCATGCAGGTATACCGTTAAAAATTATAAGGCATAAGGAAACAACTGTCCTCGGAGCTTCACTCTTCGTTCAGGCTGCTTGCGGGAATTTTTCCTCACCCGAAGAGGCAAGAGGAGCAATAGATTATGAAAATGAAATAATAGAACCGGAATACCACCACCCTCCCCCGGAAGGATAGTCTACCCCCCAACCCCCGCCAGCTGGCGGGGGCTTAAAAAAATAGTCAGTGACAAAACATTATCCGCATATAATCTGTTAGTTGTAAAAATATAATTTGAAATGGAGATAGCATATTTTAACGGAACATATGTCCCTAAGGATGAAGTAAGGATCAGTCCTGATGACCGTGGATTTCTTTTTGCAGAAGGCATTTATGAGGTTGTAAGGTGGTACGAAGGATTTTTCTATGATATGAATGGCCATCTGGCAAGGATGAAAAGGAGTCTGAAGGAAATTCTTATTTCCTGGCCAGAAGAGGATTCGTTTCCGGTGATCGCAAGGGAACTTATCAGGTTGAATCACCTTGAATTCTCATCAGCCCTTATCTACCTCGAGGTTACAAGAGGCGCTGCAAAGCGGACTCACGCTTTTCCTTCTCCACCTGTAAATCCGACAGTATATGCTTATGCACGGGATTTTATTCCTGAAAATGAAGGGAAGGAATCCGGAATAGGAATTATGCTTAAGGAAGATATCAGATGGGGCCGCTGTGATATTAAATCCGTTGCGCTTCTTCCAAATACTCTCAGTTTCCAGGAGGCAACAAACAGGGGATATTTCGAATGTGCATTTGTGAAAAAAGGATTCATTACTGAATGTTCCCATTCAAATATTTTCTTTGTGATCAGGGGAATACTTTACACGCATCCCGAATCGTTCGATATTCTTTCGGGTATTACCAGGAAAAATATAATTCGCGTAGCCAATAAGGCAGGGATTCCGGTAAGAGAAGAGGCTGTCGCTGAAAAAAAACTTGGAAAGGTGCAGGAAATATTTATTACGAATACATCCGGGGAGATCACACCGGTGACAAAAGTCGATAACATGGTTATAGGAGGAGGGTTACCAGGACCTGTAACCAGGATAATCAGGGAAAGATTCAACGATGAGATCTGCTCTCTTAAACATTCATGATCATCTTTCAGCCGATGCTTGAATTTTAATATATTTGCACAAATTCTAAAAGACCGGCATATGATTATAAGTGAACAGGAGCAGATTCGAAGGGATGCACTGGCAGAGCTCCGGAAACTTGGTATAGATCCATATCCTGCTGCCGAATACAAGACAAATGTAATGTCCAGCGAAATCCTTGAGAATTATGATCAGGCAAAGAATAATTTTCCGGATGTATGCCTTGCAGGCCGAATAATGAGCCGCCGTATTATGGGCAATGCCTCCTTTGCAGAATTGATGGATTCCTCAGGCAGGATCCAGTTCTATGTAAGAAGGGATGATATATGCAAGGGTGAGGATAAAACTCTATACAATACCGTATTTAAACGTTTGCTCGATATTGGAGATATTATAGGGATAAAAGGAAACGTGTTCACAACCCAGACCGGAGAAGTAACTGTACATGTGAATGAGTTCACTTTGCTTTCCAAATCAATAAGACCACTTCCAATTGTTAAGGAAAAGGACGGTGTTGTTTTTGATGCCGTCACTGATCCGGAAATGCGTTATCGTCAGCGCTATGTTGATCTTATTGTGAATCCACAGGTCCGTGATGTTTTCCGGAAAAGAACCCAGATGATTCAATCAATGCGGGAATTGTTCAATTCGCGTGGGTATCTTGAGGTGGAAACACCTATCCTTCAGCCTATTCCGGGTGGTGCTTCAGCCAGGCCGTTTATCACTCATCATAACGCTCTCGATATTCCTCTTTACCTGAGGATTGCAGATGAACTTTACCTTAAAAGACTAATTGTAGGAGGGTTTGAAGGTGTATATGAGTTTGCAAAGGATTTCCGTAATGAAGGGATGGACCGTACACACAACCCTGAGTTTACTGTAATGGAAATCTATATTGCTTACAAAGACTATAACTGGATGATGAAATTTACTGAAGAGATAGTCTCAAAGGCAGCAATGGATCTCCATGGCAAAACGGAAATAGAATATGGTGATAAAGTAATCAACCTTAATCCCCCGTATAAAAGGATCAGCATGCTTGATGCCATAAAGGAAAATACGGGAATTGATATTTCGGGAATGGATGAGGAATCACTAAGAAAAATCTGTGATAAGCTTAATGTTCCCCATTCTCCTGAGATGGGTAAAGGAAAACTTATTGATTCACTTTTCAGTGAGAAATGTGAACACAATTATATTCAGCCGACGTTCATAATTGATTATCCGACAGAAACATCTCCTCTGACAAAAATGCATCGCAGCAAGCCGGGTCTGGTTGAACGATTCGAGCTGATGATAAACGGTAAGGAGATTGCAAATGCCTATTCCGAGCTTAATGACCCGGTTGATCAGATGGAGAGGTTCCTGGATCAGCTGAAATTATCTGAAAAAGGTGATGATGAAGCGATGTTTATAGACCTTGATTTCGTAAGGGCTCTCGAATATGGGATGCCTCCGACTTCAGGAATGGGAATAGGGATCGACAGGCTGACAATGCTGCTTACAAATCAGCCCTCAATTCAGGATGTACTGCTTTTCCCGCAGATGAAACCGGTGAGCCAAAAGCTAAAAGTCGAAAGTCCAAAGGAAGAGTATCTTGAAATGGGCATTCCTGAAGAGTGGATCGAACCTGTTAAAAAGCTCGGATTTACTACTGTGGCAAAACTTAAAGGAAGTTGAAAAAGCAGGGAAGCTTGCCAATGATCTGAACGGCTTCAACAAGAAAAACAAGCTTGGTCTGGCAGGCTTAAGTCCGCAGGCTGTAGAGGAGTGGCTTAAAAAGTAGCCAATACTTAGCGTTTGGAAATAAACTAACCACCTCCCCCCGCCGCTGGTGGCTGGACGGGGTGGTTTAATTGAACCTGATTACCCTCCTTATTATCTAAATTAAATCCTCATTCTGAAATCCGGTTCTGAAAATACTTTTGCATTTATATAAATGTTGGCATAACTTTATATGTCTTAATTACAAACGACCGGAGAAATGGCTGATTCACCCAATAAATTCTCCAGGTTTCTTAATGGAGCTTAAGCGCCGGAAAACTGACAGGGTGCTTGTAATGTATGCTGCTGCATCTTTTGTTGTTTTACAGCTTGCCGATATTCTAATTGGTGGATTATCATTGCCTGGCTGGGTTATGACATTGATAATCATTATTGTTGCCACTGGGTTTCCTGTGGCTGCCATTTTCTCATGGTTTTTCGACATTACTCCGGGGGGAATTGAAAAAACGAAACCTCTAAATGTTAAAAGTAGGAATAAGCTTGAGGCGCAGGTCAGAACATGGAAAGAGACAACCATGGTCAGCCTGATCGTGATAATTGCACTCATAATATTTAATATTGCCAGGGGGAATATTCAGTCATCCGATATAAAAAGGACTGAAAAATCAATTGCAGTTCTGCCTTTTGATAATCTGACCCCAAACGAAGTTTTGCCATTCACCACCGATGTAATAACATCATTTATCAGAACCGGTTTAAACAAAACAAATGTGCTTCAGGTACGTGAGAGATGGGAAGTACAGGAATTCAGAACCATTGACAGACCAATCGAGGAAATAGCGAAAAAGCTTAACGTGTTTTTCCTGGTAACCGGTAGAAATGGTAAGCAGCAATGAATTGGTGCTGGTCAATATTAACCTGCATGAGATTCAAGAAAAACAAAGTTGACAGAATCTGGGGAAACAAATACTCTTTCGATCCAAAAGGTAAGATTGACAATCTTGATGAAATTCCGGTAGACATAGTTAATGCATTAAAAATTGTTTTATCCGCTGATGAAAAAAAGAGGATCAGCAAAAGACCAACAGTAAGCACTGCTGCCTTCTTTAATTATCTGGAAGGTACTAGCTTATCAGGATGACGCATATAATGGAATATTATATTTATCAATGGGGGACAGCATTTTCAAAGACCTGTCAATTGCAAAAAGCTTTGACATGTCCATATTCTTTTATGATAAAGCAATAATAGCCGACTCAACTTTTGCACTTGCCTATGCAAAACGGGCATTGACAAGAGCTTGGGGCTACAGGGCAGGACACTTTACGATTGACCAGATGGAAAATTGCAGAAGGGATGCAGAACGTGCTTTGCAGTTAGATAACGACCTCCCTGATTCAAAGATCGCAAATGGTTTCTATTACTTTTACTTTAAAGAAGATTACGACAAAGCACTTGAGTATTTCAGGGAAGTAGCTGCCAGGGATCCTGGGAACACCAATAATAATTACTATATGGCGCTTGTACTCCGGGCCCAGGGAAAATGGGAGGAGTCGCAGGCTCTGATAAAAAAAGTAGTTAAAAATAATCTCCAGAATCCGCTTTTTCTGACAAATATTGGTTATTCATATCATTTGCTTCACCAGTATGATACTGCCATTTATTACCATGACAGGGCAATTAAAATATTGCCTGGCTGGTCCGGTCCGTATAATAATAAGATGTTATCTCTTCTGCTCAGGGATGGAAACACTACTGAGGCAGAAATTGTATTCGATACAGCTGTAAAAAGATCTACAGGAGGATATTTTCCGTGGATAAGAATCATTTTTGACCTGTATAACGGACGATACAGGGAGGCTTTGGTCAAAGCTGAGCTGGGTGGTCCCTCCGACTTTACAGATATCGGAACCAGGTCGCTGCTTATGGCAGAAATCTACACGAATTTAAAAAATCCCACTATGGCCAATGAACATTATAAGGCTGCACTGGAGTATTTTAATAAATGTCTGGCAGATAATCCGGACGATCCTGCGATTTTAGGTTCCATAGGTATTGCAGCAGCAGGATTAAAAGACAGGGCCAGAGCATTGGATGCGGGTCAGAAAGCGATAACGCTTACCAGGTATAACGGACCTGACAAGAGCGACAGAATGGTAGAAATGGCTCAGGTTTATGTCATGCTCGGTGAATATGATAAATGCCTGGAAATTCTTGATGAATTATTGAAAAATCCCTCAAATATTTCAGTAAAGCTATTGCAGGTCGATCCGGTCTGGAAACCTCTGCAGGTAATACCGGAATTTAAAAAAATGATTTCAGCCTATTCTCGGAATTAAATTAATCTACAGCTTTCTTCATAGTATAAACTAAAAAACTGGAAAAATGACACCGCTTAAAGACAAGGATTTGGCAAGTTTCAAGGTGCCCGGGCCATGGCCTCCTGCATTTGTGATGGATGTACCTTTGTATATACATCATTTATTCCCTCAATTGCCTTTTGGACCAGAAGATGAAAGGTATCGCGAATTATTTAAGTCGCAGATCAAATACCTGAAAAACATGTCAAAGGCTTCTCTCGATTTCTTCACCGAATTCGAATCAATACTCAACAAGCCCATTCATGGCAGACCCTTAAAATAAAACTATTTTCACACTGTTTATCCATAAATTAAAGAACCATTTCTTTTATTCACCTTTTCTCATAGTGCTCTCTCTTATTAATTATTCTTATGAAAAGGAGCCCTGTGGTATTAATTGCTTTTGAGGAATTCGATAATCTTGGGACAGGTTATCTTGCATCTGTTTTGTCGGATGCAGGATTTGAGTCAATCATAATTGATGTAAGGATTGAGAAGGAAGAGATCCTAGAAAAATTACTGGATGCAAATCCTTTTATAGTTGGGTTTTCAGTTGTATTTGAGTTTTATATTTATGCATTTGCCAATCTGATTTCTTATTTAAGAAAACAAGGAGTTTTTTGCCATTTCACCGCAGGTGGTCAGTATGCCAGCTTAAGATATAAGGAGCTTTTTGAAATTATCCCGGAACTTGATTCAATTGTAAGATTTGAAGGTGAATATACTTTCCTTGAATTGGTGAAAAGTGTTCATTCAGGTGATGATATGAGACACCTGAAAAGCATAGTATATAAAAATGAAGGTAATCTGGTGGTAACACCCCTAAGGCCTCTTGAAAGCAATCTTGATAATTTCCCGTTCCCGATGCGATCGCCACTGAAGGAATATGCTTTTAACAAAAAGTTCGCCACAATACTTGCAGGCGGGGATGTATTTACAATTGTGTTTATTGCAACTCAAATAAGTTCTTTCAAATTCCGCCAGGACCAGTTAAACGTCTGAGAGAGCCTGAAATGGTTGTACAGGAAATGGAACTCTTATTTCGGGAAAAACAATGCTCCGTGTTTTTATTTCAGGATGATGATTTTCCGGTTAAAACCAGGAATGGAAATGATTGGATAAATAGGTTTTGCATTGAGATTAAACAAAAAAAACTAAACAATAAAATCATGTGGAAGATAAACTGTCGTCCCGATGAAATAGATTATGACAGTTTTGCCCTTATGAAAGATTATGGATTATTCCTGGTTTTCATTGGTATTGAGGACGGAACCGATTCAGGTTTAAAATTGCTAAATAAGCATATGACAGTGGCAAAAAGTCTGAAGGGGATAAATACACTTAAAAAGCTTGGCATCGGATTCGATTTCGGATTCATGCTTTTTCAGCCAGATTCAACTTTCGACACAGTTCTGGAAAACCTCAGCTTCCTGAAAAAAATATGCAGTGATGGTTATTCTCCTGTAACATTTCTGAAAATGCTTCCATTTTTTGAAACAGAAGCCGAAAACAAATTAAAGAAAGAGGGAAGACTAATAGGGAAACCAGGATTTCTTGACTATTCATTTCTAGATGAAAAACTGAACCTTTATTATGAATTTTTCGAGGAAAGTTTTCTTAATTGGACAAGAGGGGATGAAGGGCTCCTGAATATTTCAAGGTGGGCCAGGAACTATATTTCAGTATTCTCATATTATTATGAAACAACACCTTATTTATCATTTATATCAGAAAACATAAAGAATGTGGTTTCCAGGAGCAATCTCTTATTACTGGATACCATGATGGAACTTGCAGCTGCATTTAAATCAGGAAAATATGTTTCCGTCAGGCACAAAGCTCTCACAGGTTACAGAGAAACCATCAAGAACAATCATGATCAATTCAGAAAACAGATATTTGACTTGATAGATAATATTTACAGTCTTGCAGAACATCAGATGTATCTTCTACAGGAAAATAATTAATCTCATATTTCTCTAAAATCTATTGGAAAATCCTTATTACCTGATCATTATTATGATTATCTGAATACATTTGTACAAGGAAATAGGTTGGAGTATGTGAAGTAATTAACAAATGAAATAAAACCAACAGGTTTTCGTTCTTAAATTGCAGAAAGGTGAACAAAATAATCAGTTACAGGTTAATTATTAATTATGGGACGATCCAGTATGTCAGTTTTTAGAAAACTATTTCTTTTAATTTTTACCTGGTTTTGCCTTTATCCGTCCTTCGGACAGCAAATACCAATTAATCCCATTTCTTACAGAATTTACTCCCCGTTTATAATTAATCCTGCGATTGCTGGAAGTAAGGATTACTTTTCCCTCGATATGATTGCCGGATTCAATGGAAAATCATATTCACAGATTCTGAGCGGAAATACGAGAATAACAAAAAAAGTGCTGGGATACCTTCCTTCGGGGAAGACCTATTCATACACGAATATCGGAACAGGGTTTTCGGCCTATAATGATTTCCAAACCGGTGATTCGACACATAATGCAGGCATTAGCGCCTCAGCAGCATACCATATTCCACTGAATAAGAAGGCATTGTCATTCCTCTCTCTGGGTGCCTCAGTAAAGGGGATGTACCATTTTTATGAAGGGAACCCCGATCGCAACATGCCTTACAAGGAATTCTATTTTCCGAATGTGGATATAGGCCTTTACCTTTATAATCCGAATGCATATGCCGGACTTTCAGTTACCAATCTGCTCAATCCTCCAAAAGATACAGCAACCCTGGCAAACTACCGGATTCCCCTCTCAAGGCAGTATAATTTTATTGCCGGTTATAAAATTGTTTTAAGCCGTGAATTGAATCTTGTACTGGAACCATCTATCCTGATCCACACTGATGATTCACTTTCGTTCGATATCAAAAAGAATATAGAACCGGCTCTAAAACTGTATGCAGGAAATTTCTGCCTGGGCACTTATTTCAACGACTACAGTAAAATCTCGTTTTTCTTCCAGTACAGGTATCCGTCATTTTATGTCGGCACTTATTTTGCACTGCCCAAAAATTCACCATTCTTCAAAAAATCCTTAACTTCAGAAATTGCTTTAGGCATCAATTTTTCTCCTAACAAATCAGGTTACACTAAAAACGGGCACTGGTAAAATATTTTTCATCAAAAATATGAAAAGATTACTCGGAATATTTCTTTGTTCAGCTGCGTTAAACATGGCAGGTAATGGCTCTGTGACCGGCACTCTGGTTCAGATATCAGATACTCTCAACATAAATAAGCTGTTAAAAGTTAACAAATTCGGGCTGGAAATCCTTCCTCCCTCTTCCGGTGTTCAGTTCTACCGCGATGGAATAGTATTTCTTTTCCAGACCAAAAGCGAGGCAAAGATGCTGGAAAGCCATACCTCATTTGGAGCAACCGAAGCATACTATGGAGTTCCGAAAGACACTTCCGTAAGTAATCCCATCCTGTTTTCTCAATCTTTTTCCTGGACAGTTCCATGTGAAGCCATGACTTTCAACAGCGATTATTCTATAATGTACTACACTAAGCGACCTTCAAACAAGGAACCGGAAAAGATATTTCAGGCCAGGTACCAGCTGGCAAAAAACGGGAAGCAGGAATGGATAAGCGACAGCAAGCCTTTAAGCTTTTGTACCGATAAATCAGTTTACTCGCACCCGGCATTGTCGGCCGACGGCGAGAAAATGGTTTTTACAAGCAACAGAAGTGAAAGTATCGGCGGACTTGATCTGTTTATTTCGTACAAAGAGGCCAACGGATGGTCATCACCAATTAATCTTGGAAATTTAATAAATACACGTGGCAATGAGTTGTCGCCTTATCTCGATCAGGAAAATAACCTGTTCTTCTCATCCGACGGTATTGAAGGGTTTGGCGGATATGATATTTATATCTGCAGATATAATGGCCGGGGATGGGAAAAGCCCGTAAATCTTACAAAGATTATCAATACCCCGGATGATGAACTTGCTTTTACTCTGAGCAGGCTCGACGGAAAATCGGCATTCTATTCAACAAGATATAAGACAGGCAACAGGTCACCCCGATTGTTCAAGGTTTCTTTCCGCGATCAGTATGCAATTAAGGAACTGACAAATCTGTCGAATGCGTTCAAGTATATTGCTCAGGCAGGAGCGGTACCCTCAGCAGAGGAAATCCCAGCTAAGACGGAACCACTTCCTGAAAACAAACCGGAAGTAAAGCTTCCTGAGAACAAACCGGAGGTAAAACTTCCCGCAGAAAAAGCAGCAGAAACAAGGAATGAGATTATTTATCGTGTCCAGTTTCTATCAAATTCGAAACCCAAAGGAAGCTATAACATTTCAATAGCCGGAAAAACTTATAAAACATTCGAATACTTATCCAATGGTCTTTATAAATCATGTTTAGGGGATTATACCTCTCCGGTTGAGGCAGGGAAGCTACTGGCTGTTATGAAAAAGAATGGTTACCCGGATGCCTTTGTTGCAGCTTTTAAAAATAATGAAAGAGTGACTGGAACTATTCCTTCAACTGCAATATCACAGGAACAGACAGTTCAGAAACCGGTGACTGAACCTTCCAGGACTCAGAAACTTCCTGAAGTCAAAAAGCAGGAACCTGTTAAACCTGCTATTGAACAGACTGCAACATCAACCGGGAATATTGTTTTTCGGGTTCAGTTCTCAGCCTATATGAAATCGAAAGGAAGCTATGAGATAACCATCGGAGGGAAAAAATATAAAACTTTCGAGTATTTATATAACGGGGCTTACCGGTCGTGTGCCGGTGAATTCAGCACACCTGCATCGGCGGCAGGACTCCAGAAGCAGTTAAAACAGGAGGGTTATCCCGATGCATTCGTAATAGCCACAAAAGGCAAAGAAAGGATAACTGATCCTGCCCTGTTTAAGAAATAATTACCAGGATGAAATCTCTTTTATTATAAGGAAACTGGAATCCTTTCCTCTTTTGCTTTTGTCAAAGACGGAGAGGATTTTTCGTAAAACGCTAAAATATAGAGCAATATAAAGCAATAAAGAGACTAGCCAGATAACTGTCATATTAAACCAAAAAGTATCGATCTTTAAATTACCAATCATCTTAAAAGGAGCGCAAAAATGAGCCCTGCCGTTTTTTGACGTTGGCGGCATAAAGACAGGTTCATATTTCCGGATTATGCGTTTTGTCTTTTCAACAGACTGATCCTTTAAATCACCATTCAGAACAAAGGTAGCCAATCCCTTATTGTAATAGTCAATTTTGAGACGATCAAGTTTTTCACTGTCAATTCTGTCAGAGGCAATTACCCCATACAGTGAATCTTTTGAACGGAGTGCATTTTTATAGTTTGTTCTGAATTTGCGTTCCAGGGAAGGCCAGGTAGTTTCCTATCTGTCTGTACGCTGATGAATCGGGTCTTTCCTCTTCAAACAGCTTATCAAATCCATCCGGCAGCTTATAATTGAGAACTTCAACCATTTCTGTAATATGAACCCTCAGTTTTGTAAGATCATTTTTAATTGTATCATTGAAGGTTTTTGCCCTTTCACACTGCTGAAGATCTCCCTTCAGGCTGTTCACAAGAAATCCGGCGTACCAGTTATTATTGCTTAATGCGGCATCATAAGGGAAGAATAACCTTTCGTATCTGTTATTTTTAAACTGTTCAACTGCCAGTGCCTCATACGACCATCGGACGGGCATCAATTCTCCAATGAAAGGGACATATTCATATGAAGATGCCTTTTTGCTTGTGTGAAGCTTTTCGTATTTCACAAACACACCGCTGAAAAGCAGCTGCGGAATTATAATAATTGGGATCAGTGTATAAATTGTTATAACCGAATTCAGCGCTGAAGAAAGGTTCAGACCTATCATGTTTGCACAGCAGGATGTTGTGAAAAGTACCATCCAGTACTGAAACGTCAGTCCTTTTATTCCAAGAATTGAGTTTCCCACAAGAATGAAGGAAATGGCCTGAATTGCAGAAATCAGAAACATCAGAATTATCTTTGAGTTGATATAGCTGAACCAGCTCAGGTTAAGAAATGATTCCCGTTTAAGTATCTTCCTGTCTTTCAGAATTTCTTCAGAACTTATAATGAGACCCATAAAGAGGGCCGTTATTATACATATAAAAATATAGGCCGTCAGGTTGTCATTATCGATGAATCTGTAGGAATCGCCCTTTGCATATTTGGTAAAATATCCCACCAATAAGGCAAGCAACGGTGCTCCAAGCATGCTTATCAGAATATATTGCCTGTTGGCAAGCTTGGAAAGCAGGTCCCTTGTGAAGAATAGTCCCATTTGATTTAGCCGGCCAGGGATGCTGTAAACAATTTCAGGTAGTTTCTTTTGCCCAATGTATTCAATCCCATGTTTAACCTTGTGCTTCTGTCTGAACAGAACCGCCCATTCCTCAGGAGCAGTTTTCCTTGTCTGGGTCAGCTTGCCATTCTCATTAACTATTTTTGCTTCGACGATCTGCAAAACCTGATCGGGATTTATGTTCCCGCATCTGGTGCATTGATCTTCCTCCGGATTTGCCTGTTTGCTGATGGTCTTGAAGTGAACAACCGCAGCATTTGGATTACCGTTAAATATCTGGTACCCCCCTTTATCAAGAATGATTATTTTATCAAATAATTTAAAGATGTCGGAGCCTGGCTGATGAATATTGACAATTACCAGCTTTCCTTTATATGTCTGTTCCTTAAGCAGGTTGATAACAATCTCGGAATCGATTGATGAGAGTCCCGATGTGGGTTCATCTACAAAAAGGATATATGGCTCACGAATAAGTTCAAGAGCGATATTGATCCTTTTTCTCTGCCCGCCGCTGATAACTTTATCAAGAGGGTTTCCTACCTTCAGATTCCTTATCTCCCAGAGTTCCAGATCGACCATTATCCTGCTTACGATCTTCCTGATCTTATTCAGCGGGAAGTTGCTAAGACATAACCTTGCATTGTAATAAAGGTTTTGATAAACTGTAAGCTCTTCTATTAAAAGATCATCCTGCGGGATATATCCGATAATACCTTTAAGTCTGGTTTTATCCCTGGCATTATTGATATCATAACCGTTTATCAGTATGTTCCCGCTCCTGGGTTTAATATTACCGTTGAGAATGTTAAGCAAGGTTGACTTTCCGGTTCCGCTGACACCCAGAATTCCGACAAGCTGACCTGATTCCCCTGAAAAATCAAAACCCTGAATACCGTTTTCACTGTTTGAAAAACGGTAGGTTACATCATTGGCAGTGAGGAAAATCTTTGACTCTGATCTGGACTCATTAAAAAAACCGATTACTTCTGAATAATATAAGGTACTCAATCCCTGTCCTTTTATTGTTGATCCGTTATCAAACAAATATGACTGCCTGGGGAAGATATGCTGTCCGTCGAGGTAAAGATTGGTGTCGCCGGTATATCTTAAAATAAATGCCTTTGTGCTTGCAATGCTAAGGAACATCAGCTCCCCGGCAAGATTGGGGTTATATATATGTTTGATTTTGCGAAACTTGCAGACAGGATTACTGTTAACAAGAAGAAGCTTATCTTTTTCATGAACTTTGGAAACAGGATCAAGGATGAAGCTTTTTAGGTTCTTATATTCATTTTCCGGAATATTGAGGGCCAGGGCAACCGTCATAAGGAAATCCAGTTCATTCTCAGTAATTTCCTTACCGTATGATATAAAATCAATAAGCTGAATTATTATATATATCTTTTGTTTCTGGCGGAGTTCCTTGTTAATTCCTTCACAGATCCGTTTTATTCGCATTGTCTTCAGAGCCTGAATTTCGTTATCTCCCGAAGGCTCCTTGATTGCTTCCCTGTTTAAGAATAAATCAAGATATTCGTCAAATATCCTGATATACTTTTCTACAAGTTCGCTGTTAAGATGACGGGCCAGAAACGATTTTACTACATCCTTTTCCCTGGATGATATTTCATTTACATTGCCAATATCACTAACCAGGGCAAAGAGCTGCATTAAGGCTCGCAGGATTGGTTCACTCATAAACAGATTTTATAATAGGGATCCGGCCCGGTATAATTGATCCAAGGTAAGAAAAAAACTATTTCCATCGTACTGAATAATAGAGTTTACTAATTTAAATTTCAGGTTATCTTTGTTATTTATTTAACAATACTCATGTCAGATGCTTATTTTGCTTAAACACCCGTTACTGACTCACAAGCTCACTCAGCTTCGAAGGAAGGAGACAACTACAAAAGATTTCAGGGAAATAATGGAAGAGATTGCCGGACTGATGGCATATGAGGTCACAAGTGACCTTCCTTTAAAGAATGTAACTATTCATACACCTATGGCCGAATGCTTTACCCGGGAACTTGCCATAGATGTTGTTCTTGTCCCTGTTTTAAGAGCAGGTCTCGGAATGGTTGACGGAATAACAAGACTGATACCGACAGCCAGGGTTGGACATATAGGTATTTACCGTGATCATAAAACCCTTGAACCTTTGACATATTACACTAAATTTCCTGACAATCTCTCTGACGCCATAGTTATGGTACTTGATCCGATGCTTGCAACCGGAGGGAGCTCGGGGGCAGCAATTCAATTACTTAAGGAGAACGGAGCAAAAACAATTAAACTTGTATGTGTTGTAGGGGTTCCTGAAGGGGTCGAAAAAATCGAACACGATCATCCTGATGTACAAATATATCTTGCCGCACTCGATGAAAAGCTGAATGAAAACGGATATATTCTGCCGGGACTGGGAGATGCAGGCGACCGGCTTTTCGGAACCTTCTGATGAAATTTAATCTATTTCAGATAATCAAGGGAATATTTAATATAAACATCATTCAGCGGGCAAAAACCGATCTTTTTGATACCTGACTGGCCCTCGCCCAGAACATACTTTAGAAATTCAATAATAACAGGATCGGTAGGTTTCCCCAACGATCCAAGCGTCAGTTCCCTGCAAAGCTGATCCGGAAAGAAGCCAAGCCATAAGCTGCGGTGAGCTTCTTCAAGGTTAATGAACGGAACCTCAACCCTGTCGATCTTATTGTCAAAATCAAGATCAACCGGAATTATCTGTATATCTTTTTTTCTCTCCCCGGTTGTGACATCAAAGGCATATGAAAAATTACAGAAACCAATTGCAAGGGGATCTTCCTGAATACTTTTAATCATTTCATCATCCCCGTTAATCCCTATTCCTTTGAGGTCAGATGCTCTCCTATACATGAATCCGGCCCATATTTCAGCAGCTCCCGATTCATCAGCCCTTGAAAAAACGGTTATTTTATCTTTTGAATTTGTATCGAGAATCTCACCCCAGGTTACTTGCTTTCCGGATGAAAACACGTGCAGGAATTCATCCGGACTTATTCCCTGGTTTAATAATCTTTCCATGTGCGGATTTTTCTGGTTTACTATGGGGGCCACACCATCCTTTGCCACTGAAATTACCCATATACCCGCTTTTGCTTCTTCATCTGTAAGTGGTCTGGATATCATTGCCAGCTGACATTTTTTTTCAAGAAGGCTTGTTATGCCTTCACCGGTACCTATTTTTGAAACTTCAATTTTTACGCCCGGATGAATTACCATAAATTCTTCAGCAAGTTTTAATATCAGGGGATAAAGGGCATAGGCACCGGTAATGGAAAAGCTTCCTTTGAGTTCACTCTTAACTGATTCCTTCTGCTGAGCTGATTCCTTGTTGGTTTTTGGAGAATTGCATCCTGAAACCAAAGCAAAAATTAAAACCGTGATGAATGTTTTTAGCCGGACCATTTTTTCTTTAAAGTTATGAATTTTATAGAATGTTGTAAAAAATATTTAGACAAAATGTCGCAGGTATAAGCTGATTTCAGCCTTACGCATAGCAATTTTAGTAAATTAGAAGCCCTGTTTTTGTTAACTATTCGTAATTACAAGTGTTATTACCTGTAATGTAACTTTAATCAAGTAAATGACCAGTCCGGTTATAGAGGTCAAAAATGTCTGGAAATCTTTTAAGACAATTCAGGCAGTAAAAGGGATAAACCTTCAGATCCCGAAAGGTCAGTTTACTGCCCTTCTGGGTCCTAACGGGGCGGGGAAAACCACACTTGTCGAGATGATTGAGGGGATCCAGAAGCCCGACAACGGGAAAATAACCATTACAGGCAAACACTGGAAAGGAAACGAAGATGAGCTTCACCGGATAATAGGGCTTTCCCTCCAGGAGACAAGGTTTATCGACAAGCTAAGAGTGACCGAAACGTTGCAGCTTTTCGCAAGCTTCTTTAATCTTGGGAAAGAGAGGGTCAATGAAATAATTGAGATGGTGGGACTTGAAGAAAAGAGGAAGTCATATGTCGTAAATCTTTCCGGAGGACAAAGACAAAGGCTCGCAATCGGAATTGCCCTTTTAAACTCTCCGGCAATACTTCTTCTTGATGAGCCTACTACCGGGCTTGACCCGAATGCAAGACGCGAGATATGGGATATTCTTCATAAACTGAGGAAGGTTTCCGAAACTTCAATGATACTTACTACTCATTACATGGAGGAAGCCGAAAACCTGTGTGATTACATTGTAATTATGCATAACGGGGTTATTCTCCGCGAAGGAACTCTTGACCAACTCCTCAGGGAGGCCAAAAATCTTGATGACCTTTTTGTATTGTTAACCGGGAGGAGGATCAATGAATAGAATACTCCGGTTAAATCAGTTATGGCAGCTTACACTTGCCTTGTTCCACGAAATAACCCGTGAACCGGGAGTTCTTTTCTGGGGGATATTATTCCCTATTCTTATGTCGCTTGGACTTGGACTTGCTTTTACAAAAAAAGCCAATGTTGTCCGCAAAGTTGCTGTCAGCAGGTCGATTGAAATTTCTGATAACAGGAATTCAGAATTATCAAGGTTTCTTGAATCGGACTGCACAAAGCAACAGCCTGATTCAAAAGATGATTTCAGATGGCAGTATGAACTGAAGGATGATAAGCTTGGCAACACGGTTTTCCTTTTTTATGAGCTCGACTGGAATGAAGCGATGGTGATGTTAAAGAGAGGAACTGTCAATCTTATTTTGCAAAGCAGTAATGGAAAGACCGAGTATCATTTTGACCCTGTAAATGCCGATGCCGAACTTACATATCGGAAACTCAGGAGCATTATAGGCGCAGGAAATCTTTTACATGCTGAAAATAATTCCGAAATCAGGCCTCTTACTCTTACAGGAACCCGTTATATTGATTTCCTGGTTCCGGGCCTGATCACTATGGGAGTAATGATGTCTTCAATGTGGGGTATAAGTTACGGAATTATTGAAAAACGTTCCAAAAAGCTACTTCGGCGGCTCGTGGCAACACCCATGAAAAAATCACATTTTCTGATTGCACTGATAACAGTCAGGCTGGCAATGAATTTCGTTGAGGCTCTTGCATTGATTTTATTTGCACTGATTGCATTCAACATTACGATCCAGGGAAGCATCTCAGCACTGATCCTGACATTCATTGCCGGCAATATAGCATTTGCAGGAATTGCTGTGTTTGTCTCATCACATACCTCAAATACCGAGGTCGGGAATGGCCTGATTAATGCAGTTGTAATGCCAATGATGATTCTGTCAGGAATATTCTTCAGTTACCAGAATTTTCCTGACTGGGGTGTTAAGATAATCCGGACACTTCCGCTTACAATGATGACCGATGGTGTCAGAAGCATATTCAATGAAGGAGCAGGTTACGGCGAGGTAGCAATACCAATTCTGATACTCACTGCAATCAGGGATACTTTTCTTCACAGCAGGGCTGAGAATATTCAAATGGCATTAAGATTTCCGTCAAAATGCAGCTCTTCACCTTTCCTGGTTTCAGAGATATAAGTTTTGTCCCGGTACCTGATTGATAACCTGGTGCCAGCTTTCGATATTACTTTTACCGACTGAAGCACTCCTCCTTTCCATGAATAATCCAGTTCGAAACCACCCCTTGCTCTGATGCCCCTTAGGCGGCCGTCTGGAATTCCCTCAGGCAGTGCTGGCAAAACTTCAATTTCACCAAGATGGCTTTGAAGGAGCATTTCCACTATTCCTGCGGCCCCGCCAAAATTACCATCAATCTGGAAAGGCGGGTGAGCATCAAACAGATTCGGGTATGATCCTCCTCCTGAAGATCCTCCTCCCTTAGCCTCGGATGAAGATTGACCCTGGGGCCTTAAGAGCATCTGTACCATTTTCCATGCATGATCCCCGTCTTTGAATCTCGCCCAGAAATTAATCTTCCAGGCCAGGCTCCATCCTGTACCCTCATCTCCCCTTGCAATAAGTGATGTTTTGGCAGCCTCCATAAGGCCGGGATTCTCCTTCCAGTTAATCTCGCTGCCTGGGTAAACACCCCAGAGATGCGATACATGCCTGTGCTTGTTGTCAGGATCATCAATATCTGTCATCCATTCCTGGAGCTGGCCGAACCTTCCGATTTTATAAGGGGCTATAGCGGGCAGAAGTTGTTTCAGTGTATCGGCAAAAGTCAGATCTGTGTTCAATATTCCGGAAGCTTCAATGCATGCCTTAAAAAGACTTTTTATTATTTCATGGTCCATCGTGGGACCTGATACCAGGCCTCCGTTTTCGGGAGAATTGGACGGGCAGGAGACCAGCCATCCTGTTCCGGGGTCAGTTGCGAGAAAATCCGCATAAAACATTGCGGAATTTCTCATAACTGGCCATGCGATATTTTTCAGAAAAGAAGTGTCCCTTCCGAAAAGGAAGTGCTCCCAGTAATGGTGGGCCATCCATCCACTGCCGGAAACCCATATTCCATGGTTTGAAGCATTTATGGGAGCAGCTCCTCTCCACAAATCAGTATTATGATGCAAAACCCATCCCCGGGCATTGTAATGATTCCTTGCAACTTTTTCACCGGCTGGCACTACCTCTCCTATCATCTTAAACAGAGCATAATGACATTCTGCGATATTTAACACTTCCACCGGCCAGTAGTTCATCTCGGTGTTTATATTTACAGTGTATTTGCTGTCCCACGAAGGATTCAGCTTGTCGTTCCAAATTCCCTGCAGATTGGCCGGATAGGTTCCCTCCCTGCTTGAGGAGAGAAGAAGATAACGCCCGTACTGGACATAGAGTGCTGCCAGGGAATTATCCATTTTTTCAGGTACTTTCAAAATCCTTTCATCAGTTGGTAACCCTTCATTTACCGGCTTGCCAAGATCGATGGAAAACCTGTTGAAATATTTTTGATAATCAGCAATATGCTTTTGCCTGATCTGTTTGTAAGTCTGACTAACTGCCGCATAAACATTTTTGTTACAGATCGCATCAGGATCGCCAGAAACATCTGAGGGACTCACAAAATTTGTTGCTGCGGAAAGTAAAATTGTAGCTTCATCAGCCTTTTCAATATGCAATTTACTCCCATTTAAAGAGATCGTGCCACCTTTTGCAGTCGCTTTAACTATTGCAGTCCCGCCAAGAAGACCCCCTTTTATTCTGAATTTCAGACTTATGGTTCCATCGCTGGCTGGAACTGCAGTAAAACCATCATGCAGAGCGGTTAATGAGACATCAAAAGTAAGAGCTTTCTTCTTGTTGCAAGCCAGATTGATTACTATAAGATTATCCGGATAACTTGCAATATATTCCCTGGTAAAAGTTGTACCCCCGGCATAATAGGAAGTTTTGCAGACAGCTTTTGACAAATCAAGTTCTCTCCTGTAACCTGTTGCATTATCATGTCCGGGAAAAGTCATCCATAAATCCCCGAATGGCTGGTATTTCTCCTGCCGGATAGGTACACTCATAAATTTCTCAAGTGCAAGATCTTCAGCTTCCTTTTGTTTCCCCTGCCAGATAAGCTCCCTGATTCTTCCAAGATAAGCGTAAGCCCCTTTATTTGAATAATCATGGGGACCACCGGTCCAGAGAGTCTCTTCGTTAAACTGGATGTGATCCTCGGCTGTCCCTCCAAAGATCATAGCCCCCAGCCTTCCGTTGCCAACAGGCAATGCCTCTTCCCAGCTTGTTGCAGGCTTTTCGTACCACAAAATCAGATCCTCTTTTTCCTGAACTTTGCAGCTGGCGGGAAGAAAAAATAATAAAGCAATTATAAAGGATTTTGCTGTTCTCTGCATCTTTATTTGTATTTTAAGGTTACAACCAAGATACGAACTTATTTTTTACCTCCCTGCCGGAAAAGTTTATTACTGAAAATGCAACATTCAATTTTTCGCAAAGTCTTTATACCGGAATGAGTTTAAACAAATAAACAAGAAAGGACATGAAAAACCTGAAGTATTTATTGATTATGTTCCTCGCTCTGGGCATCACTTTTTGTACTGATGGCCAGATAAGGAGGACCGTTTACGGCAACAATCATGTTGTTAAGAAGGAAAGGGAAGCAGGGCGGTTCACCGGATTAAGGGTCAGTAGCGGAATAGATGTGTATCTTAAACAAACAGGCAATGAATCGATTCAGGTTGAAGCAGATGAGAACCTTCATGAGTACATACTGACCGAGATCAGGGATGGCGTTCTTCATGTCTACACAGAAGCCAATATCAGGCAGGCTGAAATGAAAAGAGTATATGTTACTATGAAGGACATCACCTCCCTTAAAACTACCAGTGCCGGAGATATTATTGGTGAAACCCCAGTTAAAACTGACAGGCTTGAATTATCTGCAAGCAGCGCCGGGGACATCAAACTTGAGATTAATGCAAAAGAGATTGAGGCAAATATAAGCAGTTCAGGAGATGTGACTCTTACCGGCGAATCTGATATCCTGAATGCGGATCTTAGCAGTGCAGGCGATCTCAACGCTTACGGTCTGGAAGTAAGGGAAGCCGATGTTTCTGCTTCGAGTGCAGGAGATGCTGATATCAATGTATCTGAAAGACTAAGAGCCAGGTCCTCAAGTGCAGGAGATGTAAACTACCGCGGAAATCCGAAATACGTCGATGCCCATTCTTCAAGTGCCGGAGGTGTGAACAGGAAATAGTCCTTATCAATATATATTACTCTCATTAATTGAGCCGGCAGGTACATACTGCCGGCTTTTTTTTAACTTTGTATTATGACATTACAAATCTTAAAAATCAAATCATAAATGAAAGAAAATATCACTTTAAGTCTTAAAAATGCTGTCAGTTTTATTTCCTACGAAGAGATCATTGCACTCGCTCAGCAATCGGTAAGGCATCTTGACAGCCTGAACAACGGGACAGGTGCCGGCAGTGATTTCCTTGGATGGCTTTCCCTTCCGGATGATATTCTGTCCCAGCTTGACAGGATAGACAAAATAGCAAAACATCTCAGATCAATTTCAGACATTACAGTAGTTATCGGAATCGGAGGTTCATATCTTGGTTCCCGGGCAGTTATTGAAGCGCTTTCGCATACCTTTTCTGCCTTGCGCAAAGAAAAACATCATGAAATTATTTTTGCAGGCCAGAATATTTCAGAGGACTATATTGGCGATCTTCTTGAAATTCTCGAAACAGCCAACTATTCAATAGTTGTGATCTCAAAATCAGGGGTTACAACAGAACCTGCGATTGCCTTCAGGATTCTTAAAAATCATCTTGAGAAAAAAGTGGGTAAAGCCGCTGCCGGCGACAAGATTGTGGCAATTACCGACAGCAAGAAAGGTGCCCTCAGACCACTTGCCGATTCAAACGGATACGAAACATTCGTCATACCCGATAATATTGGCGGAAGGTATTCCGTTCTGACTCCTGCCGGACTTTTGCCTGTAGCTCTATGCGGACTTGACATAAGGATGCTTGTAAAGGGTGCCAAGTCGATGGAACAGATCACCCGTCAAAACAGAAATGCAGCTTCCAATATTTCTCTTCTGTATGCTGCTGCCCGGAATCTTATAATGCAGTCTGGGAAAACAACTGAAATAATGATAAGCTATAATCCCAAGCTCCACTATTTTGCAGAATGGTGGAAACAACTATTCGGTGAAAGTGAAGGCAAGGACGGAAAAGGGATATTTCCGGCAGCAGTTGATTTCACTACTGATCTGCATTCACTGGGACAATATATACAGGATGGCCAGAGAATAATGTTTGAAACGGTTCTCTCGGTTAAGAATCCAAAAAAGACAGTAACAGTTCCAAAGGAGAAAGAAGATGCCGACCAGCTTAATTATCTGAGCGGGCAAAGGCTTTCCCAGGTCGATCACAATGCTGAAGCCGGTACAATCCTTGCACACAACGACGGAAATGTACCTGTTATGCACATTACCATCCCTGAGCTTGATGAGTATTATGTCGGCCAGTTGTTTTATTTCTTTGAATTAGCCTGTGCGGTCAGTGGATATATTCTGGATGTCAATCCTTTCGACCAGCCTGGGGTTGAAGCTTACAAGAAAAACATGTTCGCCCTTAATAACAAACCCGGCTATGAGGAAGCAGGGGAAGAAATTAAGGGAAAGATTAAAATAAACGATAATGAAAATCGAACTGAGAAAAGATTTTACCTGGTCGCTGGTAGTCCCTTCCAGTATGGGAGTGCGGATAACTCCTGCCAACGGTCAACCCGTCCATTGCAGTGATACTTTCCATATGCAGGTGACAAGTGCCGAGACAAACGTGGCAAGTGTTCCAGCCTATCTCGGACTGCCCGTAAAGGTGCTTACAACTTTTGTAAAGGATAGTCCCATAGCCCGCATGATAAAAGATAATCTTTCGGGAAGGCATATAGCCTATGAGGGTGTTGAGATTGAACAGGGAGGACCATGGGGATTTCGTCATCAGTTCAATATTGCCGATAGTGGTTATGGGTCACGCGGGCCAAGAGTACAGAACGACCGTGCCGGTGAGGTGGGAAGAACACTCAGTGTCAAGGATTTTGACCTTGAGCGGCTGTTTGATGATGAAGGGGTTCAGATCCTCCATTTATCGGGACTTATAGCTGCATTATCACCGGAAACAAGCAATTTTTGTCTTGAACTTGCAAGAGCAGCCAGGAAACACGGAACCAGGATATCATTCGACCTGAATTTCAGGGCTTCTTTCTGGAAGGATAGGGAAAAAGAGCTTTCTGCCACCTTCAGGGAAATAGCAGGTATTTCTGACATACTGGTTGGAAATGAAGAGGATTTCCAGCTTTGTCTTGGAATACAGGGCCCCGAAGAAGGAGGAAAGGATCTTACTGCCGAAATTGAGAGCTTCAGGGAGATGATTAAGAGAGTCAAAAAAGAGTTCCCTTCAACTTCAGTTTTTGCTACTACACTCAGGCAGGTAATAAGCACCAATGAACATCTGTGGGGCGCAATAATGCTTGAAGGCGACAAATGGCATGTTGTTGAACCGCGCGAAATACATGTACTTGACCGTATTGGAGGAGGCGATGGATTTGTTGGAGGTTTGCTTTATGCTGTACTTAAAGGGTGGGAGCCCGAGAAATGGATCCAGTTCGGATGGGCAACAGGAGCACTTGCAACTACGGTTGTTAAAGATTATGCCCAGCCTGCTGATGAAGAACAGGTATGGAGCATCTGGAAAGGGAATGCAAGGGTAAAGAGATAATTAAAAACTTCCCTGGAGAAACAACCCCCATCCCCCCTAAAGGGGGCTTAAAATTCAAATATTCTCATAGAACCCCCCTTGGGGGGCAGGGGGTAAAACTCTCAGTGGTTCTCTGTGTTTTCTCTGTGGAACTCTGTGTAACTTACTAATTACCTTTCAGTTTGAATTTCTTTACGAATTCATCAATGACCTGTGAAAGGTTTGGATCGCCTATCTCCTGAAGATCATAATAAACCCTTGTGTTGGGCTTTTTGATCTTTATTATACGGTTCAGGTCAATCGGTGTGGCAATTATGACGCTGTCGCAATCAGTATTGTTTATTGTTTTTTCAAGGTCCTTCAGCTGCTGATCACCATAACCCATTGCAGGAAGAAGTGTTCCTATATTGGGATAGAGCCTGAATGTTTCGCTAAGCTTTCCCACCGTAAATGGTCGAGGATCAACAAGTTCAGCAGCTCCATATTTTCTTGCAGCGACCACTCCTGCCCCGATTTTCATTTCGCCGTGTGTAAGTGTAGGTCCGTCCTCAACGACAAGAACTCTTTTTCCCCTGATGATGGAAGAATCATCGACTTTTATTGGAGAGGCACCATCAATTACTATCGCTTTTGGATTTACTTTTTCAATACTCTCCCTTACAATCTGGATAGCTTCAGGGGGGGCACTGTCAATTTTGTTTATAACAACAACATCCGCTATACGAAGAGTAACTTCTCCGGGATAATATCTCAGCTCATGTCCGGCCCTGTGAGGATCCGTTACTGTAACCATCAGGTCAGGCTTGTAAAACGGGAAATCGTTATTACCACCGTCCCACACAATCACGTCGCAACCTTTCGGATCTTTTTCAGCTTTGCGAAGTATGGCTTCATAGTCGACTCCGGCATAAATGACATTACCCCTTGCAACATGAGGTTCATATTCTTCCATCTCTTCTACGGTGCATTTATGTTTTGCAAGATCGCCGATAGTGGCAAACCTCTGGACCTTCTGTTCTGCGAGATCTCCGTAAGGCATCGGATGACGCACTGCTACAACTTTGAGTCCCCTTTCCATTAACAGTTCTATTATCCTTCTCGATGTCTGGCTTTTTCCGCATCCGGTCCTTATAGCGCCAACAGCAATTAAAGGCTTTGTGCTTTTAACCATTGTTGCATCGGGACCAAGAAGAACAAAATTCGCACCTGACGCATTCACCAATGCACTTACTGACATCACTTTCTGATAAGTAACATCACTGTATGAGAAAACACAATCATTAACCTTGAATTTCACTATCAATTCTGCAAGCTTATCTTCAGGAAAAACAGGAATGCCTTTCGGATATAGTTTTCCAGCCAGCACTTCGGGATACTTCCTGCCAGCAATATCCGGTATCTGGGCAGCTGTAAATGCAACAACGTTATAACTTTCGTTATCCCTGTAAAATGTATTGAAATTATGAAAATCCCTTCCTGCTGCACCGATAATAATAACATTCTTTTTTAGCATAGTTCCTCCTTTACCTGTTTATAATTTATTCACTGTAATAACCGTTTATAACTATAAAGTGATGCAACAAATTTATAATTTGCATACTTAAAATCCGAACATTTAAGTCTGTTTTTTACCATACTGATATTTAAGCATAATTCTCTGAATTACAATCTATTTATACGGATTTTAGGATATTTTGAAAACATGTTAAAGAAAATGTTTGAAGCATAATCAGGCTAAACTTATTTCTTTGTACTATTACTTGTTGAAATGAATGTTTTAGCCCACATATATCTGTCGGGTGATTCTGATAAAATAATCATCGGGAACTACATAGGCGATTATGTAAAAGGGCGTGATTATCTAAATTATCCCGATCAGGTAAGAAAAGGAATAATACTTCACCGGCACATAGACGGCTTCACTGACCGACATCCTGTTGTCCATCGCAGCAAAATATATTTTTCACGAAAATATCATAAATACTCAGGCGTAATTACCGACATCCTTTATGATCATTTCCTGACAACGGAATGGAATTTATTTTCCCGAAGACCTCTTGAAAGCGTGACTTACAATTTTTACAGGGCTATGGTCAATAATTATGAGATCCTTCCTGATAATGTCAGAAAGATGATGCCATTTTTCATTATTAACAACTGGATTGAATCGTACCAGACCAGAAGCGGTATCCGTCATGTTTTGAATACATTAAGCAAACGTTCCTCCCTTCCCAACGAGACAAGGTTTGCAATGAAAGCGCTTAAGAAAAACTATTATTCCCTTCAGGACGATTTTATGGAATTTTTTCCTCAATTGATCGATTATGTTGAAAAGGATTTTGGGATAGAGATCTCTCACAGGATCACAATTCCATTCTGATCACACAAGATATTCTGCCCGGCTTGCATCAAGCCGCAGAAATATAAAAAGCAGAATAGTGAAGCCCCACAATGAACTGCCTCCATAGCTTAGAAAAGGGAGAGGTATACCAATAACCGGCACCAGGCCGACAGCCATACCAACATTAATGAAAAAATGAAAGAATAGTATTGACACAACACCATAACCGTAAATCCTTGAGAAATCCGATCGTTGCCTTTCAGCAAGTATTATAAGCCGGATCAGGAGAAATACATATAAAGCTATTACCACCAGAGAACCTAAAAATCCCCATTCCTCACCTATTGTGCAGAAAATAAAATCAGTGCTCTGGGCCGGAACGAATTTAAATTTAGTCTGCGTCCCCTTAAGATAGCCTTTTCCCGAAAATCCTCCTGAGCCGATTGAAATTATTGACTGATTGACATTATAACCTGTTCCGTGAGGATCGGATTTTATACCAAGAAGAATTTCGACCCGCTCTTTCTGGTGAGGCTTCATAAGTTTATTGAAGGCGAAATCAACGGAATTGACAAAGGCCAGGCTCCCGACAAGAAAAATAAAGATTACAAGAAGCGATATTGCTTTTTTATTATAGAAATAAACAGCATAAACTGTTCCTGAAAGGATAATTGAAATAAACAGAACATATTCGTCCTGCAAACCTTTAATTATAAGATTATTGAGCAAATAAAGGATAGTAGAAACTATTACGAAGATGCCGGCTCCTATAAGACATATTTTCCATTTACGGGTTACAAATAAGGCTAAAATAAGGGCAGCTGCTAAAAGACCAATTGTCAGATAAAGATTATCAAAAATCAATGTAAAAAAGAACAGGATCACCATAATCAGTCCCGAAACAAAAATATACGGACTCATCCCTTCCCTGAAGAGCACCATAAAGAGGGCAAAGTACACAACCGCTGAACCCATATCCGGCTGCATTACAACTAATAATGCAGGTAACGCAATTATGGCAAAGGAAGTCATGAAAATCCGGAGCCTGCTCAAATCGTGCTTTCCTGAGCTCAGATAAGCTGCAAGTGCCAGGGCTGTTCCGAATTTGGCAAATTCGGAGGGCTGAATGGTGAGTGATCCGAGCTGAAACCACGATCTTGCACCATTAATATCCTTCCCTGCAATCAAAACAAGAATCAAAAGGAATATAAGGCCTCCATAGATGAAATATGCAAAGAAAAAATAAAATCTTGTATCCGTAACAACGACAAAGACAGCAATCACCAGTGTTGCCAGTATCCAGATAAATTGCTTTCCATATCTCTGCGAAAGATCAAATATTTTAGTATGCTCCTCATTGTAGACAGCTGCATAAATGTTGAACCATCCGATGATGACTATCAACAGAAAGACAAGTATTGCTGACTTGTCAAGTCTGCCCCAGATGCTAACGGTCCTTGTTGTCACCGTCAATCAGTTTTAAGTCAAGCATTCTTTGCTCTGAATATTTATTGGTAATCGCGCCCGTTAAATATTTCTCTATCATAAGACTTGCAACCGGGGCAGCATAGGTTGCTCCGAATCCTGCATTTTCAACATATACCGCAATTGCAATCTTCGGATCATCCTTTGGTGCAAATGCAATGAAAACTGAATGATCCTTACCGTTACCGAGAGGGTTCTGTGCAGTTCCGGTCTTGCCGCAGACAATAATATCCTTCAGGGCTGCTCCCCTGGCAGTAGCTCCTGCTTCTCCGTTAACTGCTGCCTCCATCCCGAGGACAATTGATTCAAAATTGGCCGAATCAATATTTATGACCTGTTTTGTAAGATATTTCTGATCAATTTTTTTATCTTTTCCAATTGATTTTACAATATGAGGAACATAAAAATAACCTCTGTTGGCTATTGCAGCAGTCATATTAGCCATCTGCAGCGGAGTAGTTTCTATTTCACCCTGTCCAATGGCCATCGAGATAACTGTCAGAGCTTTCCATCGGTTCTTTCCGTAGTATTTGTCAAAATAGGCAGGTGAAGGAACAAGACCAGGAAGCTCATTTGCAAATTCAATTCCAAGCTTCTTCCCGAATCCGAATTGATTCAGATACTCTTTCCATTTGGTATAGGCAGCATCGATTGTCGGGTATGCAGGGTTTTCAAGGATCCTCCGGTAGACCTGGCAAAAATATGAATTGCATGAGTTTGATATTCCATGAATAAGATCAAGAGGCGAACTGTGGGAATGACACTTAACAAACAGATATCCGTTATTGCAGCCGAATAGCGTTGAAGGTGTTATTACATTTTCCTGCAGGCCGATAAGTCCGTTAATTGGTTTAAAAGTCGATCCCGGCGGGTACTTGGCCTGAAGCGCCCTGTTAAAAAGGGGAAGCAGTGCAGTGTCGGCACTTAATCTTGAAAAATTCTCCGAACGTACTCTTCCGACAAGAAGATTCGGATCATAATTCGGACTTGAAACAAGAGCAAGCACTTCGCCTGTTTTTGGCTCAAGAGCCACAATGCTTCCTGATTTATTTTGCATAAGGAGTTCTCCATACTCCTGAAGATTCATATCGACTGTCGATATAATATCCTCACCCTGGACTGCCACCGTATCCATCCTTCCCTCTGCATATGATCCTTTTATCCTGCTGTAAACATCCACCAGATATATCTTCACACCTCTCTGGCCTCTCAGATACTTTTCGTAGGCTTCCTCAATCCCAAGCTTTCCTATGTAATCTCCCGATTTGTAATAGGGTTCCTTCTTAACAAGCGATTCGTCAACCTCGCTTACATAGCCCAGAATATGACCCGCTATTGGCTTTGAGTACTTCCTTAAAGTCCTGGGCTGAACATAAAAACCGGGATATAGGAACATTTTCTCCTGGAGTCTCGCGTATGATTCAGCCGAGATCTGCTTCAGAAAAACGGAAGGGGCACGCCTGGAATAGTTTAAAGCGGCTCTCATCCTGTCTCTGAATGAACTGTTCGATATTTCCAGAAGGCTGCAGAAATCAGATGTATCAATTTTGGTAACCTGGGCAGGAACAACCATAAGGTCATACGCTGCCTGATTATATACCATCAGGTTTTTGTTCCTGTCGTAAATCAAACCCCTTGCAGGGTACTGGGTTACGTACCTCAGTACATTATTATCGGCCGACAGCCTGTAGGTATCCTTAACAACCTGAATTACAAATAACCTCGACAGCAGAATAAGCGAAGCAAGCACGATAAGTGCCATAATAATATACTTTCTGCTGATAAATGCATCTTTCATAATGGAATTTTCACTTCCCTTTCCTGTAGTACTCAATAAGAAGGATAAAACCTATCGTAAAGAGTGAACTCACAAGGATCCTGAATATTGTCCTGAAAAAGTCGGCGAATCGGAAAACCTCAATGAAAAACAGGGCAGTATGGTGAATCAGAACAATAGCTGCAGCATAAATAGCAAACCATCTGAAACCATAGGCTGCCATTGAGAGATCCGATCCGGATTCATACCCGTCGCGGGGAGCAATAAGCCTTAACACAAACGGCCGTGAAAAACCTGCCAGAAGAGTTGCCGAAGCATGCATTCCGGGGGATCCTGAGAATAAATCAATTACCAGCCCGGTGAAAAATGAAATTATAAGCACAAGCCAGGCCGGAGTTATGGAAGGGAGAAGCAGAATGATCATAATATAGACGTACGGGTTTACAAAGCCGCTGAACTGAATATTATTCAGCACCAGTATCTGAAGGAGCATCAGAAGGACAATAATTAATCCGTATCTTAAAATAGAATTGATCATTGAAGTTGATTTTCAAGTTGAAGCTGCTCCGTTCTCTTAAGATTACCGATTACATTGACATATTGTAATTTCTTAAAATCAGTAAAAAGTTCTATGGTTATTTTGTAAAAATCGCTGCCGCTTTTTTTAACATCACTTACTGTCCCGATTCCAACACCTTCGGGGAAAATAGCTGAATATCCGGTTGTTTCAATTGTGTCTCCCTCGTTAACATTTATATGTTGAGGAATTTCATTAAGAACAGCATGTCTGTAGTTCCGGCCATCCCAGCTCAGAGATCCGAAATATCCGTTTGACCTGATCCTTGCACTTAACCTGAAATCAAGGTTAAGGAGAGAGATAGCAACTGAAAAATTCCCGGAACATCCCACAATTACACCAACGGCATCCTTACCGTTCGTGACAGCCATATCCACCTTTATTCCCTGGAGTGTTCCCTTGTCGATTGTGAAATAGTTCTTTTGCCGGTTTACAGAGTTATTAATTACTCTGGCAGTTGTGTATTGAAATTGTTGTCGGAAGAGAGAATCATCAACAGAGACAAATTTAAGATCTTCCCTGGCAGTAAGCCGTTCGATCCGGTTTCTCAGGGCACTGTTTTCTGCTGCAAGATTTGCATTTATTTCACGAAGGCTAAGGTAGCTTCGGGCATTGTTAATCCTTTCCTCAAGTCCCAATGTAACTCCCTGCATCCCCTTAACCACTATGGAATTATGATAACTGTTGCCACTTGTGAGCCAATACAATGCTATTCCTTCCAGGAAAAGAAATACAATAATATTAATGTATTTCAGCAGAAAGTTTAGCAGGTTTCTCATTCACATCGTCAGGTTATCTCATCAGGAAAGGAAACTTATCAACATTTTTCAGTGCCACTCCGGTGCCTCTGGCAACAGCATGAAGAGGATCCTCCACGACATTGAAATTAATGTTTATTTTATCAGAGAGTCTTTTGTCAAGGCCTCTGAGAAGTGCACCTCCTCCGGCAAGGTATATTCCCTTGTTAACAATATCGGCATATAATTCAGGAGGTGTTTGTTCCAGAACATTGAGCAGGGCCGCTTCTACTTTCGTAAGCGATTTGTCGAGGCAGTAAGCGATTTCCTGATAAGAAATAGGGATTTCAATCGGAAGGGAAGTCATAATATTCGGACCCCTGACTATAAAATCCGGTGGAGGATTATCTATATCTGGTAATGCTGCTCCAACGGCTATTTTTATATCCTCGGCAGTTCTTTCACCTATTTTAATATTGTGCTGATGCCTCATATACGATTGAATATCAGAAGTAAATCCATCACCAGCAATCCTTATTGATTTATTGCAAACAATTCCGCCCAGGGCAATAACCGCGATTTCCGTTGTGCCGCCTCCTACATCGATGATCATGCACCCTTCGGGAGCCTCAACATCCAGTCCGATCCCTATGGCAGCAGCCATTGGTTCATAGATCAGATAAACATCACGTCCTCCGGCATGCTCTGATGAGTCACGTACGGCACGCAGCTCCACTTCGGTGCTTCCTGAAGGAATACATACCACCATTTTCAGCGAAGGGGCAAAGAACTTCGGACCTGTGTTGATCAGCTTGATCATTCCCCTTATCATCAGCTCTGCAGCATTAAAGTCGGCTATCACCCCGTCGCGTAATGGCCTGACGGTTTTAATATTTTCATGAGTCTTTCCATGCATCTGCCTTGCTGCTTCCCCAATTGCGATCAGCTTCCCTGTATTCTTATCAATTGCAACTATTGACGGTTCATCAACAACAATCTTGTCATTGTGTATGATTACTGTGTTTGCTGTTCCCAGGTCAATTGCAATCTCCTGTGTCAAGAATGAAAATAATCCCATTGAACTATTATTAATAAGTTTAGTGTTTAAAATGTCTTTTGCCGGTAAATACCATTGCGACTCCGTTTGCAGAGCAGTAATCGATAGAATCCTGATCCCTGACCGATCCACCCGGCTGGACAACTGCAGTAATGCCTGCCTTATGTGCTATCTCAACACAGTCGGCAAAAGGGAAGAAAGCATCAGAAGCCATAACCGATCCCTTAAGATCAAAACCGAAAGTATGTGCTTTTTCAATAGCCTGTTTCAATGCATCAACCCTTGAAGTCTGACCGATTCCGCTGGCACAAAGTTGCTTATTTTTTGCAAGCACTATTGCATTTGATTTACTATGTTTTACGATTTTGTTCGCAAAAACAAGATCCTCAACCTCTTCCCCCGCCGGAACTTTTATTGTTACAGGCTTCAAGTCAGCCGCCGATTCGGTACTGAGGTCCCTGTCCTGCCAGAGGACACCATCGAGTAGCGACCTGAAATAATAAGGGTTTTCCGCTTTTTCCTTCCGTCGGAGAATTATACGGTTCTTCTTCTGTTTGAGTACATCAAGAGCTTTCCCGGAATAGTCAGGTGCTATTATAATTTCAAAAAAGATCTTATCAATTTCGACAGCTTCGTCTTCGCCGACAGGTATATTTGCAGCTATTACCCCACCGTAAGCCGATACAGGGTCGCAGGCAAGGGCATCCTTCCAGGCATCAGCCGGATTTGGACGTGAAGCGGCACCGCAGGCATTATTATGCTTTATTATTATATATGTCGTTTCATTGAACTCATCAATAAGGCCAAATGCAGCATCAATATCCAGGAAATTATTATATGATATCTCCTTGCCATGCAGCTTGTCGAACAATTTGTCCTGGTCGCCAAAGAAAATACCCTTCTGATGAGGATTTTCACCATAACGAAGAGGATATGAAGTATTTATACTTTCTCTGAAAACTTCAATTCCTGCACTCCTGTTGAAATACCTGAAGATGGCAGTATCGTAATTTGAAGAAGTTTTAAATGCTTCTGCCGCATAAAACTTCCTGTCATCAAGCGATGTCATCCCCTTTTTCTCTTTCAGCAGGGTTAACAACCTCTGGTACTGTTCTCTTCCGGAAACCACAAGAACATCTTTGAAATTTTTGGCCGCAGCTCTTATAAGCGAGATTCCGCCGATATCTATCTTTTCAATAATCTCCTCCTCATTATCAACCGATCGGACTGTTTTTTCAAAAGGATATAAATCAACAATAACGAGGTCAATCTCAGGGATTTTGTATTTAAGTAATTGCTCAACATCTTCCGGATAATCTCTTCTGGCAAGAATCCCACCGAAAACCGATGGATGGAGGGTTTTGACCCTTCCGCCAAGTATCGACGGGTAAGTTGTCAGAGATTCTACGGTTTCAGTAGCAATCCCAAGATCCCTGATAAAACTAAAAGTACCTCCGGTAGAATAAATTTTAACCTCCAGTTCATCAAGGGCCCTGACAATTTCTTCAAGTCCATCTTTATAATAAACTGAGATTAGTGCACTCTTTATTCTCTTTTCACTCATAATCTGATTTTTATGATTGGTCTCACCCTGCAGATTCCGGCGGTTAAAAATAGATATTTTTTTATTATCCTCAATACAAAATAATTATCAATATTGATGACAGTACCACGGGTCCCAAAAATCCAAATGATTTTCTTACCTTTGACATTCCATAAATGTTTTAAACTATTCAGAAATGTCATTAAGACTTCTAATTGAAGGGTTTTTATTTGCCTTTAAATCTGTGGTAGTTAATAAGCTGCGGACCTTCCTGTCACTTTTTGGAATTACTATTGGAATATTCTGCATAATAACTGTTTTTACAGTGCTTGACTGGATGGAAAAATCAATACGGGATGCTATTAATTCAATGGGCAGCAACGTTGTTTATGTTCAGAAATTCCCCTGGTCGTTCGACGGGAACCTTGCATGGTGGGACATAATGAAATGGCCTTCGATTTCAATCACCGATTACCAGTCAGTCAAGAATAAATCAACAAAGGCAGAAGCGGTTTCATTTCTTATAGCAAAGTCTGATAAGCTCAAATACAAGAATAATGTTGCAAATGATGCTGCCGTTGCTGCAGTTACAGATGACCTCGAAAAAGTGGTTTTATTTGAGATAGCAAAAGGCCGCTATTTTTCTCCTTTCGAATATTCAAGCGGAAACAATGTGGCAGTTCTGGGAGCTGAAGTTTCTGAAAGGCTTTTTGAGAACACTGATCCTATTGGTAAGGAGATCACAATGTCAGATGGTTATAAAGCCAGGGTTATTGGCGTCCTTAAAAAAGAGGGACAGGGAGGTATCAGTTTAAGCAATGTAGACCAGTCTCACACTTATTCCTTTGAACTTTGGCAGGAATTTTATAAATATCCGAAACAGGTTCGTTGACTCTCAGATGATGATAAAAGCAAAACCTGATGTCACTGCCCAGGAACTTTCAGATGAGCTTACAATGGTTTTAAGAGCTTCAAGGAGATTAAAGCCGGCCGAGACCACGAACTTCTCAGTAAACACCCCAACAATGCTCTCAAAGGGATTTGAGAAAGTTTTCAAAGGGATCAATATCGGAGGCTGGATTATAGGGGCTTTTGCAATCCTGGTCGGAGGATTCGGAATAGCGAATATTATGTTTGTTTCAGTAAGGGAAAGAACAAATATAATTGGGATACAGAAAGCCCTGGGAGCCAAAAAATTCTTTATCCTTCAGCAGTTTCTTACAGAATCTGTTCTCCTTTCGGTGGCCGGCGGATTGCTTGGGTTGATTATGATCTTTATTGGAACACTTGTGGTAAATTACCTTTACGATCTTAATATGTATCTCACTCTTGGCAATATTATTCTTGCAGTTATTATCTCAGCCATTATAGGGATTGTTGCAGGTTATGCACCGGCAAATTCTGCCGCCAAAATGAACCCGGTTGATGCTATAGGATTTTCATTCTGAAACCCTTATATTTTTCCATATCCAGTTTGTCAGTTCAACGAACTGACTGACCGACAGTTGCTCGGGCCTCAGATGAAATGAATGATAATCGTCAGCCTTCAGATCAAATGCTGATCTGACAGAATTTCTCAATGTTTTCCGGCGTTGGTTGAAACAGCTCTTTACCACCCTGAAAAAGAGGGATTCATCGCAATCAAGCTTAACTGTTTCATTTCTTCTGAGCCTTATCACTCCTGACATCACTTTCGGAGGTGGAGCAAAGACTTTGTTCGATACGGAAAACAGGTATTCTGCTGAATAAAATGCCTGGATAAAGACGCTTAATATTCCATAGGTTTTTGAACCGGGTTTAGAACAGATCCTTTGCGCCACCTCTTTCTGAAGCATCCCGCAAACTTCAACCACTTTTTCGCGGTGGTCAAGAACCTTGAAGAGTATCTGACTTGAGATGTTATATGGGAAATTACCAATAACTGCGACTTTGTCGTCAAAATATTTATCAATATCAAATGTCAGAAAATCGCCGGTTATAATATTTTCAAACCCGGGATAATTGTTTTTAAGATAATGAACCGATTCATTGTCAATTTCGATAACCCTGAAATCAGAAAATCCCCTCTCCATTATAAAATCCGTAAGAATCCCCATTCCGGGACCAATTTCAAGAACACTGTTGTAGCCATCACCGGTGAGGCAATCAGAAATTCTCCTGGCAACGGCCTTGTCTTTCAGAAAATGCTGTCCCAGATTTCTCTTTGGATAAACTCTATTCATTTATGTTCTTTCTAAACTCCCCTTGGGGGGGGGGGGTAAACCTCACTTCATGAACAGCCCCCGGGGGATGAGGTGATTTAATGTCAGACCTGGAGCAGTTCCCTTCCGAATTTTCTCCAGATCGGAACGTTCAGGGTTTCCAGAAACTCAATGAAACGTTTAAGAGCATTCAGGTATAAAGTGACAAATAATATAATAGTCATTATCCAGATTGCAAGTACATTGAATAGAAGGGTATCAATTTTAATGTTGCCTAACATCTTGTAAGGAGCATAGAAATGAGCACGGCCATATTTTGAGCCAGGCTTCATAAATACCGGATCAGCTTTCTGAATAAGCTTATGGGCTGATTCATATATTCTATTAGTATTAAGCCTGTTAAGTACCATATTCGTCAGGCTCTCATTATAGTTTTTTTCCTTTATTTTCTGAAATTCAGATACACCTATCTTATTCTCAATAGCTTTAACAAGTGAATCCTTCCTCTCTGAAATAATTCTGTTTCTTGTTCTTAATAAAACCGAAATAGAGTCAATAAACTTCTTTGCCTGATCACCGGTAAAATCATTGAATCCCGAATAGTTCATTGATGAGATCCAACTGCCGGGTGTTATTCCTGTTTCGGAAGATAATTCCTTCAGATGAAAGTTTAACTTCCTGAGATTATTGCCCGAGAGTTCCTGGTATTGAGGATTCTTGCCGGCAGCCTTGCATTCATCAATTTTGACTTTCAGGGTGGGAATAAGAAATGATGTGTACCATTCTGTCTGGCTGATATCCATTTCATATTTGAAAAATGGTTTTTCAAATTTATTGTTTTTGAATTCTTCGACCATTAACGCCTCATACGCCCAGCGTGTAACCATAGCATCGCCGATGACCGGAACGTATATTTTTTTACTTATCGATTTATGAAGATCGTCGAATTTTATCATTGCTCCTCCGAGGAGCAGCATGGGAACAAGAAGCAGGGGTATAAGTATATAAATGCTGACTGCGGTTCTCATGCCTGCCGAAATATTCAAGCCAAGCATATTACCGAAACAGGCAGTAGAGAAAAGTATGAGCCACTGCTGAAAGAGCATACCTCTTACCTCAAGGAGGATATTCGCGACAATTACGAAGCTTAATGACTGGATTGCTGACATAACAAACAGGAAGCTGATTTTAGACAGCAAATAACTTAACCTGCTGATATTTAAAAACTTTTCTCTCTCAAGGATCTTCCTGTCCCTGTAAATTTCTTCAGCACTTACAGTAAGACCGACAAACAACGAGACAATGATTGCCATAAAGAGAAAGACAGGATAATTCTTGTTAGCTCCAAATGTGTAGACACCATTCTCACTGTATTTTGACAAGAAACCAAGTATCAGGGCCAGAATGGGAACCTCCAGCAGATTAATTGTCATATATTGCTTATCGGCCAGCTTGCGGGTTATATTGCGCTGGATAAAGGCTTTTATCTGAACCCATTTTTCCGGCAACCGGAAGTTACTCTGCGGAAGGGCAGTTTTGGCATTCTCTTCCGTGAAAACGGGCATCATTTTCTTTTTGTACTTTTCGTACCATTCCTTAGGGCTCACCTGCCTCTCTTTTCCTGCAAACCCGGAATTATCAATGACTTTTACCTCAACAATATGAAGGATATCTTCAGTTTCAATATTGCCGCAATTAGGACATTCGCTTTCAGCGGCATTAGCCTGTGATGTTTCAGTTTTGAAATAGACAAGGGCCTCAACCGGATCACCATCATAGATCATATAGCCACCTTTGTCGAGGATCCAGAGCTTGTCGAACATTTTTAAAATATCTGACGATGGCTGGTGAATAATTGTGAATACAAGTTTCCCTGACAGTGCCTGGTTCTTCAAAAGTGTCATAACCTTTTCAGAATCAAATGATGACAAGCCAGAAGTTGGTTCATCCACAAACAGAACACCCGGTTCCCTCATCAGTTCCAGTCCTATATTCAGCCTCTTGCGCTGGCCTCCGCTAACCTTTTTGTTCATCGGATCCCCTACCTGAAGATCCTTTATATCCATAAGATCCAGATCAGCAAGGACCTTATCGACAGTCTTATTCAGCTGATCTTCATTAAAATCTCCAAAACAGAGGCGGGCATTGAAATACAAATTCTGATATACGGTCAGCTCCTCTATAAGCATGTCATCCTGAGGGACAAATCCAATCAGTCCGGTGAGCTTTTCTGATTCAGCATTAAGATCATAGCCGTTTATATAAATATTACCTGCAGTGGGGTGTGTTTTTCCATGCAGTAAATTAAGCATGGTTGTCTTGCCTACACCGCTTCCTCCCATCAGTCCGATAAGATTCCCTGATTCAATCCTGAAATTCATCTTTCTGACACCGTTATCTGAATTCTTAAATAGGAATTCAATATCGTGTCCTTCAAAAACAATAGTTTCAGGGAATTTCCTTGACACAAATTTTTTGAAGATCCTTGAATAATAGATTGGTTCTATCCCCTGTCCTTTAATATTCACGCCTCTGTCAAGCAGATATGGGCGGCAGGCAATAATATCGCGCCCCTTGAAGTAAAGGGTGAGAGTCCCGTCATAGGTCAGTATAAGTGATCCGGTGCTTTCAATATGCAGTACAAACATGTGCCCCTTGAAACCTTTTATTCTTATGTGGCGCCAGCTGTCATAGTTCTTGTAACTGTTATCTGCCCAGAATTTGGGATTTTCATTTTCAATTACAAGGATGCAGTCGGGGGTAACTTCATCGTACGATCTGCCAATCATGAACGCACATGCGTTTTCATACTCTTTCTTCGAAATATTGAAGGTTCTCGAAACAATGTCAATAATAGTTTTCTCCTGTTCGGATATCAGCCCGTCTTCAAACGCAAATTCAAGCAGCTGAAGAAATACAACCATTCTTTCCTCAAGGAACAATCCTTTTTTTATCTGGCGGCAGATGTTTGTTATCTGGAAGGTTATAAGAGAATCCTCATCCGACAGCTCAGCCTTGTCAACACTTTTAAGTTCGTTGGAGTAGAATTCAAGATTGTTTTCAAAAAGAGCGTAATATTCCTCTTCCAGCTCACGGTTAAGGTATCTCCTGAGGTAACTGCGGAGTATTTTTTTACCCCTTGACGAAATACCGCCGGGATTAATTGTTGATACAATGGCAAAAATATGTATCAGAGCCAGGAGAACAGATTCCCTCATAAACTAAATGATGAAAAAAAGACCGCAAATAAATTTGTTTGCGGTCAGTTAATTTTGTAAGTGTTATTAAATTATCTGGCTTCTTACTTTTTCAATTGCATTTGTAATATCAATTATATTCTGATTTGTAAGGCTTGTCGTAAGTCCATCATACACTTTCTTGATTGGTTCAAGCTTGTTAACGAATTCTTTAATATTCGGATCTTCAAGGTAAGGTTTGGTAAGATCCATAAATAAATCAAATGATTCCTTTTGTTCAATAAGAACCTTCGAAATCCCTGCCACCTGATAAGCTGCTTCAGAAACGTGAGTTGTAAGATACATCCCTTCAACCCATGCACCGCCAACAACCAGAAGGGCAAGTGTTTGCTGGTCATTTTCACTCAGATAGGCATAAGTACTGTTGAAAGCCTCAGTAAGTATGTTAACAAGCTCATTCCTGTTATCAAAATTCTTCTTGATCTTGTCATATAATGTTTCATCATATATTTTCGACATGCTCAGTTCATTTGCCAGCGACCTGATCGCATCGAGGAAATTAATTACCTCCTGCTGAATATTATAGAGAGTTGCATAGCTCAGATCAGCTCCATAGACTCCCATGTTTGCGGCTTTGCTTGCACTGGTCAGATATTTCCTTGCATTTTCAACCGGATTTGTTATACCAAGAATATATCCAACTTCCAGTTCTGACAGCATTTTTATAACTTCGGCGGAAGTGGGTAACGGATAAACATTCTTTTCGATCTCATTCAGTACTGTATCAACCTGATTCAGTTCAATCTGATTCTTTTGGTCCTTTTCTTTCTTCTCAGCCTTGTTTTTGCATGAAGTGAGCCCTGAAACAGATAAGATCAGCACTGGAATGATTATTAAAGCTATAGCCTTTTTCATTTTGGTTAGTTTAAATTAAAATCTCATTTAAAAGCGCCTATAAAAATAATAAATATTATTAAAATAGCCCATCCGTATCTATCAATTTTACAAATTCATGTACTAATCTATCATTTGGTCTTTTACCGGAATTATTTTTACACCCCGAAAAATTTTCAAACCGGCATTAAACTTAATTCGTTTAACATTTTGCTTATCTTTAAGCCCCTGAAATAAAATCATTTTTGATGAGATGGGATTTTGATGAAGAGGTTTCGAGGGAAGATACCGGATGTGTTAAATATGATCTCAGGAAGGAAGTTTTTGGTACCGGTGATGTAATCCCGATGTGGGTCGCTGATATGGATTTCAAAACACCCGACTTCATAATAAGTGCTATTAAAAAGCGACTTAAGCATGAAGTAATGGGATATTCTTTCCATCCGCCCGAATACTTCAGTTCTGTCTCTGGCTGGCTCCGTAAAAGGCATAATTGGGAAGTTGAGGAAAAATGGATATTATTCTGCCCCGGGGTGGTACCGGCACTTAACCTGTGCACCCTTGCTTTTACACGACCCGGCGATTCTGTTATTATCCAGCCACCTGTGTACACTCCTTTTTTTTCAGCCGTCGAAAATCATGGACGGAATCTTATCCTCAATCAGTTAAAGGAGACGGATGGCAGATGGACAATGGATATTGACTCACTTGCAGCCTCCATTACTCCTTCGACAAAAATGATCATAATCTCCAATCCGCATAACCCGGTTGGAAGATCATGGACTCCAGATGAACTGACAAGCCTGGCTGATATATGCATCAAGAATAATATTCTGCTTCTATCCGATGAGATACACTCTGATCTTGTACTCCCTGGTTATCACCACACTCCTGCTGCAAAGCTCTCTGAAAAAATTGCAGAAATCACTGTCACCTGCATCGCTCCAAGCAAGACTTTCAACCTGGCCGGCCTGTCAACATCATCAGTGATAATATCCAATCCTGTTTTAAGAAAATATTTCAAGTCTAAAATCGATCACCTTCAGATAGGCAACGGGAACATTTTTGGAACAGTTGCTTCAATCGCCGCATATTCAGAAGGTTCAGAATGGCTTGATAAGCTGATAGAATACCTGAACCGGAACGCCGCTTATGTAATTGATTTCTGCAGGGAATTTATTCCTGAAATAATACCTGTCAAACCTGAAGCCACATATATGATCTGGCTTGACTGCAGAAAGTTAGGTATGCCGGGGAAAAAACTTGGAGAATTCTTCATCAGCAAAGCCAGGGTCGGGATGAATGAAGGATCATCATTCGGCCCCGGAGGTGAAGGATTTATGAGGATGAACCTTGCAACAACACATAATAAGGTAATCAGAGCAATGGAAAGTATCCGGAAAGCTGTTGAATCATTGCGCTAAATATTTTAATATCAGGTGAATGAATAATACAGTAAAAGTCAGACTTACTCTCGAAGATGGAACTGTCTACACGGGCAGGTCATTCGGAGCTCCTTCAGCTGCAGCAGGTGAAGTTGTTTTTAATACAGCAATGACAGGATATCCTGAAAGTCTTACTGATCCTTCTTACAAGGGACAGTTACTCTGCCTGACCTATCCGCTTGTTGGTAATTACGGGGCTCCGGGGAAAAGCGAGGAAAATGATCTTTACAATTTCTACGAATCATCGTCAATACATATCTCGGGTCTGATTGTTTCAGATTATTCATTTGACTACAGTCATTGGAATGCCAGCGAGAGCCTTGATGAATGGTTAAAGAGAAATGGGATACCCGGAATTTTCGGGATCGACACACGGGCACTCACAAAAAGGATCAGGGAAAAAGGAGCAATGCTTGGTAAGGTGGAACCTGAAGGAACTGAAACTACTTTTTATGATCCTAACCTGAATAACCTTGTTGCAGAAGTAAGCACTCATGAAATAAAGAGATACGGATCGGGGAAATACAGAATAATGCTTGTCGATTGCGGTGTAAAGTATAACATTATCAGGAACCTGCTTAAAAGAGACACAACTATAATCCGGGTACCATGGGATTATGATTACCATAATGATGAGTACGACGGGCTCTTCCTGACAAATGGCCCCGGCGATCCAAAGATGTGCATTAAAACAATAGAGAATATTAAGAGATCTTTTTCCGGAAATAAACCGATTTTCGGAATATGCCTGGGGAATCAGCTGATGGCACTGGCTTCAGATGCCAATACCTATAAACTTAAATACGGACACAGAAGTCACAACCAGCCAGTTATTCAGGTCGGAACAGACAAAGCATATATTACATCACAGAATCATGGATTTGCGGTTGACAATAAGACCCTTGCCGGGGAGTGGGAGCCTCTGTTCATAAACATTAATGACAATACAAATGAAGGGTATGAGGCATAAATACAAGCCTTTCTTCTCCACCCAGTTCCATCCCGAAGCTTCAGGCGGACCGACGGATACGGATTATCTGTTTGATGAATTTATCGGGAATATACAAAGGAATATGCAATAGGGACATGCCATATCAATAGGGCCATGCCATGGCAATAGGGACATGCCATGGCAATAGGGTCATGCCATGGCATGTCCCTATTGCATTTGTATCATTTTCGCAACCAATTCCACAGATGATTTGCTCCTGAAGCATTTCATCCTTTCTTCAAAAATCGCTGCAATCTCACTGTTGCAAAGGTTTCCAATACTTCCCTCATGAGTGTATTCGCTAATTGATGTCTTTGTGAAAATCCCTTTTCCTATCATCTCAGATACCCTTTTGTACGCGTCCCTGAAGGGGATACCCTGCCTTACAAGACGATTTACCTCCTCAGTGCTGTATATGCTGTTATAAAGGGGATTATCGGTTATGTTCTCATTCAGTTTTATATGATCCAGCATTATTATTGTAATATCGATACATTCCTTTATATCGACGAAAGCATTGAATATTAAATGCTTTAACAACTGAAGTTCCCGGTTGTATCCCGATGGAAGACCTGATACGAGATTCGTGATCTGACCCGGAAGTGTCTGGATCAGGTTGGTTCTGCCCCTTATCAGTTCAAATACATCAGGGTTTCTCTTCTGAGGCATGATGCTCGATCCGGTTACATATTCGTCAGGAAAATCGATAAAACGGAATTCTGATGTCATGAAAAGGCAGACATCAGTTGAGAATCTCGACAGTGTCTGAGCTACAGAAGCCAGTGCAGAGGCAAGGGCAAGTTCAGCCTTTCCGCGGCTGAGACTTGCATATGCTGAATTATACAATAAGTCACCAAACTCAAGCAGATCCGTAGTAAGCTTTCTGTTAAGAGGCAGGGAAGAACCGTAACCTGCCCCCGTACCGAGCGGGTTACGGTCAATAAGAGCTCTGGCTCCTGCAAGCAGCACAATATCATCAGCAAGGCATTCGGCATATGAACCAAACCACAATCCGAACGATGATAGCATTGCAGGCTGCATATGCGTATAACCCGGGATAAGGAGCTCTCTGTGATGTTCACTGAGCGACTGAAGCTTGATAAAAAGCCTGCTGACATTTTTTGCAAGCTCATCTGTCTCTTTCCTTGTGTAAAGTCGCAAATCGAGCAGGACCTGGTCGTTTCTGGACCTTCCCGTATGGATCTTTTTGCCTGAATCCCCAAGGATTGAAGTCAGTTCTTTCTCAATCTGTGAGTGAATATCCTCAATCCCTTCCTCAATTATCAGTTCCCCTTTGACAGCCTTATCAAATAGAGAACCGAGAGCTTTCAGCAACTCTTTCTTTTCTCCGGCATTTATCAGTCCCGTTTCCTTAAGCATTATTGCATGAGCCATCGAGCCGGCGATGTCCCATTCAGCCAGACAAAGGTCTGTGGTCCTGTCCCTGCCGGAAGTGAACTCAATGACTGAAGGATCAGGAACCGCGTTTTTTTCCCAGAGTTTCATTTTAATAAAAGGTTTTTTCTTGTCTTAAATAAACAAAAGATACTGAACACCCTTAGTGTTTCCTGCTGCTGGCTTCAACAATAGCTCTGTGAGCCATAAGCCTGATGGCATTGATCCTTATAAATCCCTTGCTGTCGGTCTGGTCGAACCCTCCTTCAATATCCATGCTCGAAAGTTCTTTGTTATAAAGTGAAGATGGAGATTCACGTCCTTCGATAAGGACATTACCCTTATATAGACAAAGGTGTACGCTTCCGTCAATAAGTTCCTGGCTCTTTTCGATAGCTGCCATAAGAAAATCCATTTCCGGACTAAACCAGAATCCGTAATAAATCAGTTCTGAAAACTTGGGAGTAAGCATGTTTCTAAGTCGCATCACCTCCCTGTCCATTGCGATACCCTCAAGATCCATGTGTGCTATGTGCAGCACTGTTGCTGCGGGAGTTTCATAGACCCCCCTCGATTTAATTCCCACGAATCTGTTCTCCACCATATCGAGAAGCCCTATTCCGTTCTTTCCTGCAAGCTCATTGAGATATGTGTACATTTCGTATGAATCCTCCTTTACTGTACCGTCCTCCTTATTGATAAGCTTTACCGGTATTCCGTTCTTAAAATGAATTGCTATCCTGGTCTCTTTGTCCGGAGCATCCTGTGGCAATACCATTTTTTCAAGAATGTTTTTCTGAGCGGTGTACATGGGATCCTCGAGGATACCGGCTTCATGGCTTATATGCATCAGGTTATCATCTTCGCTGTAGGGTTTGTCGATGCTGGCCTTCACAGGGATTTGTTTTTCGGCTGCATATTTAAGAAGATCTGTCCTGCCCTTGAATCTTTCAAGAAACTCCCTGTCTTTCCAGGGTGAAATAACTTTAATGTCGGGTTTGAGGGCGTAATAGCAAAGCTCGAATCTTACCTGGTCGTTCCCTTTTCCTGTTGCGCCATGAGCAACGGCATTTGCCTTTTCATTCACTGCAGCTTCAATCTGCTTTTTAGCAATGAGAGGCCTTGCCAGTGCTGTTCCGAGGAGATATCTGCCTTCATAAACTGCGTTGCCCATTATTGCTTTAAGGACATAATCATCAATAAATTCCCTTTTCAGATCAGCAATGATCACCTTTGAAGCACCAAGGAGAAGAGCTTTCTTCCTGCACTCCTCGAAATCATCTGCCTGTCCTACATCCGCAACAAATGCGATTACTTCATAATCCTTTTCTATCAGCCATTTAAGAATAACGGATGTATCGAGTCCGCCACTGTAGGCGAGAACAATTTTTTCTTTCATTTTTGATTTATTTATGATTTTTTAAGTGAATTTCTTTCTGTTTTTGCTTTGTTCAGGCTTTCACCTTTTATCAGCATATGAAGCCCCGGCATTATAAGTTCCAGGCATGAATGGACCTGGGCCAGGGTTATTCCGTTACGTGGTATTATAAGGATTGTATCGTCACCGGCTATGGTACCTGCTATTTCGTACCTGGCGGCATTATCAATAAAATAAGCAGTTGCATTTGCATTTCCAGGTATAGTTTTTATTACCATAAGACCCTTTGCTTCAACTATTTCACGGATAACTGTTATAATATTCATTCCCGATCCGGTTTCGGGGGGAACTCCTTTTTTACCGGTGAGAGCATATCTGTAATTTCCTGATCCGTCGGGGATACGGCTTACTCCAAGCTGCCTTAAATTGCGGGATAAAGTAGCCTGAGTGCAGATTATCCCTTTACCTTTCAATTTTTTAAGCAAGGCTTCCTGCGATGAGATCTTTTCTACCTCAATGATTTTTTCAATTGCGAGAAGTCTTTTTGTTTTTTGCATATATATTCATTATTTTTGCAAATATATACATTATTTTCAAATGTATCTGAAATTTGAAAAAATGTTATATTTTTGGGAACTAAAATGTGCCAATGAAAGATGAGATAAGGAAAGTAATAATCCTTGGTTCGGGAGCACTTAAGATCGGTGAGGCCGGCGAATTTGACTATTCGGGTTCACAGGCACTCAAGGCATTAAGGGAGGAAGGGATAAAAACAGTTCTTATCAATCCAAACATAGCTACAGTACAGACTTCAGAGGAGCTCGCAGAAAAAATCTATTTTCTTCCCGTCACACCGTATTTTGTTGAAAAAGTTATTGCAAAGGAATCACCCGACGGCATTCTTCTCTCCTTCGGGGGACAGACAGCGCTGAATTGCGGAACTGAGTTATACAGAAATGGCATTTTCGAAAAATATAATGTAAAGGTATTAGGGACACCTGTCAAAGCAATAATTGAAACCGAGGACCGCGAGCTTTTTGTAAGAAAGCTTGACGAGATCAATGTTAAGACGCCAAGGAGTATTGCGGTTCAGGGAATTGAAGATGCAGTGATGGCTGCCGGCAGGCTTGGATATCCCGTAATTATCAGGGCAGCTTTTACACTTGGCGGCCAGGGAAGCGGTTTTGCTTCTAATAATGAAGAACTCCGGGTTCTCGCTTTAAAAGCATTTTCATACACCAGCCAGATACTTATTGAGGAATCCCTGAAAGGCTGGAAGGAGGTTGAATATGAAGTTGTCCGGGATAAATATGACAATTGCATTACCGTATGCAATATGGAGAACTTCGATCCGCTTGGAATTCATACGGGCGAAAGCATTGTTGTTGCTCCATCCCAGACCCTGACAAACAGCGAGTACCATAAGCTGAGGGAGCTCTCAATAAGAATTATCAGACATATAGGAATTGTAGGTGAATGCAATGTCCAGTATGCCCTTTCGCCTGAATCGGAGGATTACAGGGTAATTGAGGTTAATGCGCGCCTTTCGCGTTCAAGTGCACTGGCATCCAAGGCAACCGGATATCCGCTTGCCTTCATTGCCGCCAAGCTTGGAATAGGATATGGTCTGCATGAACTTAGGAATTCAGTTACAAAGAATACAACTGCATGCTTCGAACCCGCTCTCGATTACATCGTATGCAAGATACCGCGGTGGGATCTGAATAAATTCAAGGGAGTTTCACACCTCATTGGAAGCAGTATGAAAAGCGTCGGAGAGGTAATGGCAATTGGCAGGTCTTTTGAGGAGGTGATCCAGAAAGCACTCAGGATGATCGGTCAGGGAATGCATGGATTTACCGGCAACCTCAAACTCGATTTCGGTGACATCGAAAAGGAACTTGCCGAACCAACCGACATGAGGATCTTCGTAATTGCAGAAGCTCTTGAAAAAGGTATATCTGTCGACAGGATATATGAACTTACAAAAATTGACAAATGGTTCCTCTATAAGCTGAAAAACATAATCTCAATCAAAAACGAACTTTGTCAGTTTGATAATCTTGAATCTGTTCCGGAAGAGCTGCTTTCCCAATCTAAAATTTATGGGTTCAGCGACTTCCAGATAGCACGGCATGTTTTTAAATCGCGTTCTTCAGATATCAACCGCGACCTTTTAAAAGTAAGGGAGTTCAGGAAAAAAGTCGGCATTATTCCTTATGTGAAGCAGATCGACACTCTTGCAGCTGAATATCCTGCAGTAACTAATTACCTGTACCTTACCTACAGCGGAACCGAGCATGACATTACTTTTGCAGACGACAAAAAATCAATAATTGTCCTCGGATCAGGAGCTTACAGGATAGGCTCAAGCGTCGAATTCGACTGGTGTTCGGTAAATGCTGTCACTACAATTAAAAAGGAAGGATTCAGGTCGGTAATGATCAATTATAACCCTGAAACAGTCAGCACCGATTATGATATCTGCGACAGGCTCTATTTTGATGAGCTGACATTCGAAAGGGTACTCGATATCATTGATCTTGAATCACCTGGCGGAGTAATTGTTTCTGTGGGAGGTCAGATCCCAAACAATCTTGCCATGCGGCTCTATGACAACAATGTTCCGATCCTCGGCACATCACCCCTCTCTATCGACAGAGCTGAGAACAGACATAAATTTTCGCATATGTGCGATCTGCTTGCAATCGATCAGCCAAAATGGAAAGAACTTTCTTCGATCAGATGATATTTTCGAATTCGTAGACAGGATCGGCTTCCCGGTCCTGATACGGCCATCTTACGTATTGTCGGGTGCAGCAATGAATGTTGTATCGAACAGGAATGAGCTTTCCCATTTCCTGGATCTTGCTACTCAGGTGTCAAAACAATATCCTGTTGTGGTTTCCGAATTTATTGAAAATGCAAAGGAAATAGAAATGGATGCAGTTGCCAGGGAAGGAGAAATAATAGCTTATGCAATCAGCGAACATGTTGAGTTTGCGGGTGTCCATTCAGGTGATGCAACAATGGTTTTCCCGGCACAGAAGATTTACTTTGAGACTGCAAGGAGGATAAAGCGTATTACCAGGCAGATTTCCAAAGAGCTTAATATAACCGGTCCGTTTAATATTCAGTTCCTTGCCAAAGACAACGATATAAAAGTCATCGAGTGCAACCTTCGGGCCAGCCGCAGCATGCCGTTTGTATCGAAGGTACTTAAAACGAACCTGATTGAGCTGGCTACAAAAGTGATGCTCGGCATTCCGGTTGAGAAACCTCATAAATCGGTCTTTGAACTCGATTATGTGGGAGTAAAGGCCCCGCAGTTCAGCTTTTCCCGGCTGGCTAAAGCAGATCCGGTTCTTGGGGTCGATATGTCTTCAACCGGTGAGGTAGGCTGCATAGGTGAAGGTTTTTATGAAGCAATCCTGAAAGCTATGTTCTCCGTCGGGTACAGGGTTCCCAAAAAGAGCATCCTCCTTTCAACAGGTCCGGCCCGGTCAAAGGTTGAATTACTCAACAGCGCCAGGGCGCTCCGTGAAAAAGGACATAAACTTTACGCCACAAGAGGTACACAGGAATTCCTTGGAAATGCAGGTGTTGAAGCTGAAATTGCTTACTGGCCCGATGAAAATAAATCACCAAATACAATAGAACTTATAAGGACCAGAGAAGTGGACCTGGTTGTCAACATTCCGAAAGATCTGTCAGCAACTGAGCTAACAAATGACTATTCAATACGACGGAACGCAGTGGATTTCAATGTACCCCTTCTTACAAATGCAAGGCTTGCAAGCGCATTCATTCTTGCTTTCTGCAGGATGAGCATTGATGACCTGGAAATAAAGAGCTGGGACGAGTACAAATAAGGTGCGGGGTATGGGGTACGGGGTATGAGGAAAAAGGTGAACCCCTATGGCTCCCCTCCTGGGAGGGGTGAATTCTTGGGACTTGGGTTAAGAGAGAGAACAACCCCATGAAATCTCCAAGGAAAACTAAAGAAATAAAGAAATAAAGAAATTAATAGAGAGCTTAAAAATGATACTAATCCGAAAAGCAATTGCCTCCGATGCTCCTTCAATAATCGATTTCCAGCTCAGTATGGCCTGGGAAACTGAAAACATGAAGCTTGTCCATGAAATAGTTACAAAAGGAGTTGATGCCGTTTTCAATGACCTTTCAAAGGGCCAGTACTACGTGGCAGAAGACGATGGAAAGGTTATTGCCTCCCTTCTTATAACATATGAATGGAGCGACTGGAGGAATTGTAATGTATGGTGGTTCCAGTCGGTTTATGTTATACCTGAATTCAGGAGAAAAGGAGTTTTCAGAAAAATGTACAGCTATATAAGGGAACTGGCAGTACAACAAAGTATTGCCGGACTCAGGCTTTATGTTGAAACAAAGAATTCAAAGGCTCAAAAGACGTATGAAGCACTTGGAATGAGCTCCGAACACTATGCTTTCTATGAATGGATGAGGAAATGAGCTATGCAATGGCTTTTACTTATAATTCTGATACCATATATATATCTTATAACAAAGATATACCTCAGCCTTTCTAAAATCAAGACCATTCCATCCAAAAAGAGATCCTGAAAAATTTATATCTGTAATAGTTGCGTGCCGCAATGAAGAAATGACTCTCCCTCTTCTTCTCTCTGATTTTGCGGACCAGAACTTCAATCCTGATCTTTTCGAGATTATTATCGTTATCGATAACTCGTCAGACTCAACATTCGAGGTGGCATCAGGATTTGGCAGAATAAAGAATATTAAAGTAATGAATAGTTCTGGCATAGGGAAGAAGCAAGCCATCAGGACAGGGGTAGAAGCATCTGCAGGCTCTTTTATAATTGTAACTGATGCTGACTGCAGGGTCGGGAATAACTGGCTGAAGACGATCGCATCATTCGAGGCTGAGTATGAACCTGAGATGATCATTTGTCCGGTACAGCTTGAAGACGGAAGAGGATTTTTTCACAGGTTTCAGGAACTTGAATTTCTCAGTCTGCAGGGGATTACAGCCGGAACTGCTGCCGGACAAAATCCTGTCATGTGCAATGGTGCTGCTCTTGCTTTCAAAAAAGAAATATATCTTAAATATGCCGGCAGTCTGCACGATGAGCTGGCTTCAGGTGATGATGTTTTTCTTCTTCATAATATTAAAATTGATCGCGGTAAAAAAATCATGTGGCTTGAATCATCTGAATCGAAAGTTTTAACCCCGGCTTCAGGCAATTTCTCTTCATTCCTCCGTCAGAGAGCAAGATGGATCTCGAAAGCTGGAGCTTACAATGACCGGTTCACCCGGTGTTGGCAATTGTAACATTTGTTACAATTTCTGTCCAACTACTGCTTTTTGTGGGTGGATTATTCAAACCGATGTTGCTGTGGATATTTGCAGTTTATTTCGCACTAAAATCAATCCCCGACTTTCTTATTCTTTCAAATACAGCAGCCCGGTATGGGAAAAAGAACCTTCTGAGATGGTTCCTTCCTTCCCAGCTTGTTTATCCGTTTTATGTTATGGCAATTATTCCCTGCTCATTTGTCAACAGGGACAAATGGTAAGATCAGTTTCCCATTTCCGAGAGGAACTTGATTCTCATCAGTCTTATCTCCTCCTCCTCAAAATCATTCCCAAGCTCGGCTACAGCCTCCTCCAGTGAGTCAGATTCCGCTTCTTCCCTGAAGTAAGAATATATATCGTGCTGGCGTTCCTCATCAATAACCATATCAATATAGTAATCGAGATTAATCCTTGTCCCGTAATTGACAATGGACTCGATTTCGCCTATCAGCTCACTCATTTCAAGTCCTTTAGCCTCGGCGATATCCTCGAGTGGACGCTTCATGTCGATGCTCTGGATTATATATACTTTCATTCCTGATTTGTTGACAACCGATTTGACAACCATGTCGAGAGGTCTGATAATCTCCTTTTCCTCAACATATTTCTTGATTATCTCTACAAATTCCTTTCCGTATCTCTGGGCCTTACCTGCACCAACACCTGAAACATTCTGAAGCTCATCAAGTGTAATCGGGTACTGGATAGCCATATCCTCGAGTGAAGGATCCTGGAATATCACGAAAGGAGGAACATCTTTTTGTTTTGAGATCTTCTTGCGAAGGTCCTTTAGAATGCTGAAAAGCTCATCATCGACCGCTGCGGTCCTCGCTCCAAAAGCATTTTCCTCATCAGTAGTATCGGCATAATCGTGATCCTCTGCAAGCATAAATGAGGAGGGTTTTTCAATAAACGCCATTCCATTCTCGGTAAGTTTCAGCAACCCGTAATTCTCTATTTCCTTAACGAGGAATTTAGCGATCAGCGCCTGCCTGATCACCATGTTCCAGAATTTCTCATCCTTATCCTCCCCTATCCCAAAAAATTCGAGCTTATGGTGCTTGTACGACTTGATAGCGGATGTCACTTTACCGGCAAGAATATTGGCAATATGGTCAGCCTTGAATTTTTCCTTGACTGCAAGGATAGTTTCAAGAACATTTACAACTGCCTCGCTTCCTTCAAATTGGGCTTTGGGATGAAGGCAATTGTCGCAGGCCTCGCAGTTATCATTCGGATATTCTTCCCCAAAATAATGAAGGAGCAGTTTCCTCCGGCATACTGACGATTCGGCATATGAAACGGTTTCAAGAAGAAGCTGTTTGCCGATCTCCTGTTCTGCAATAGGCTTCCCCTGCATAAATTTCTCCAGCTTCATTATGTCATTGTAGCTGTAATATGCAATGCAGTTCCCTTCACCGCCATCGCGTCCGGCCCTGCCTGTCTCCTGATAATATCCCTCAAGGCTTTTCGGAATATCATAATGTATAACAAACCTTACATCGGGTTTATCAATTCCCATTCCGAATGCTATTGTTGCGACAATAATATCAGCCTCTTCCATAAGGAACTTATCCTGGTTGGCCGTACGGGTGGCGGAATCCATCCCTGCATGGTACGGCAGAGCTTTTATTCCGTTAACCTTCAGGGCTTCAGCCAGCTCTTCAACCTTCTTGCGGCTGAGACAATAGATTATTCCGGATTTGCCGTTGTTGTTTTTAATATACTTGATAATTTCCTTGGTGACATCCTGTTTTGATTTTACCTCGTAATAAAGGTTGGGACGGTTAAAGGATGATTTAAAAACATCTGCTTCCAGAATGCCGAGATTTTTCTGGATATCATGCTGGACTTTCGGAGTTGCTGTTGCAGTAAGGGCAATTATGGGCGAGCGTCCGATCACGTCGATTATCGGTCTTATCCTTCTGTATTCAGGCCGGAAGTCGTGACCCCATTCTGATATGCAGTGAGCTTCATCGACAGCATAAAATGAGATCTGTATGTTCCTCAGGAATTCAATATTTTCCTCCTTCGTAAGGGATTCAGGAGCGACATAAAGGAGCTTTGCTTTACCTGAAAGAACATCTTTTTTTACCCTGGTACTTTCGCTTTTGGTCAATGATGAATTCAGAAAATGTGCAACATCATCATCGGTGCTGAAATTGCGCATTGCATCAACCTGGTTCTTCATAAGAGCTATCAGGGGCGAAATAACAATTGCCGTCCCCTGTTTCATAACAGCAGGTAACTGGTAGCAAAGCGATTTCCCTCCACCTGTTGGCATAAGCACAAAAGTGTCGCGGCCCTCCAGTACATTATTGATAATATATTCCTGATTACCCTTAAATGTATCGAATCCAAAATACTTTTTTAAATAATCATGTGTAGTTGCATCAGCTTTCATAATCTTACCTAATGATTATTCTATCTTTTTAAAAGTGTTGTATTAGTAGTGTATATAAAGTTAATTAAAATATTTATCAAAGAGAATATTTATGATATTATTAATAAAAATCAAAAAATAAAAATAAGGTAACGGATTTTATGGGGATGGAACTATGGTATTGTTTTGCAAAATAAGATTTATCATCTTTACAGGCTGAATTTTAGTCAATCATCTGAAAGAATTATGGCCGGAACTGGTAAAAAAGGAAAGAGCAAAGAGGGCGAGATGTCATTTCTTGAACATCTTGAAGAACTAAGATGGCATATAATCAGATCGTTAATTGCCATCGTGGCTATGATGATCATTGCATTTATCTTTAAAAATATACTTTTTAACAAGATCGTTCTGGCTCCAAAAGATCCGACTTTTATTTCCAACAGGTTGTTTTGTGAGTTCGGACACTTTCTGGCCTTGAAATTTAGTTTCATTAAGAATCCTGAAATTTTATGCATCAATACAAAACCATTGAACCTGATAAGCATTAAAATGGCAGGGCAGATTACAACTCATATAACAGTAGCTCTTGTGGCAGGACTGATCCTTGCTTTTCCATTTGTTATACGGGAATTCTGGTTGTTTTTCAAGCCGGCCCTCCACTCTAATGAAGCACAACATGCAAGAGGAGCTGTTCTTGCTTCATCATTGCTTTTTTTCATAGGTGTCCTCTTCGGGTATTTCCTGCTTGCACCTCTTTCAATACATTTCCTGAGCAGTTATCAGATAAGTGAAACCGTGGTTAACCAGATAAATGTCCGTTCATTTATTGGTACACTGACGTCAATCTGCCTCGCGACCGGAGTTGTATTCGAGCTACCTATAGTGGCATTTTTCCTTACCAAGATCGGTATTATAACTCCCGGGTTCATGAGAAAGTACAGAAAGCATGCGATTGTTGTTATTTTTATTCTTGCTGCAATCATTACACCACCTGACATATTTTCCCAGACCCTTGTCGCAATACCTCTTCTTATTCTTTATGAAGTCAGTATCTTTATCTCCGCCGGGGTAATAAAGAAAAAAGAGAAAGAGCACGAAGCATTCATGAATGATGGCTCATCGGTCAAAACAAAAAATGTATAAAGAGCATCAGCAGGGATGAAACTATATACGGAAAACCTTGTAAAGAAATATCACAACAGAACTGTTGTCGACCATGTGTCGATAGAGGTTGAACAGGGTGAAATAGTTGGTCTGCTTGGTCCTAACGGTGCCGGCAAAACTACATCATTCTATATGATAGTGGGTCTTATCAGACCTCGTGAGGGAAAGATCTTCCTTGAGAATGAAGATATTACAACCCTTCCTGTCTACAAACGTGCCCGGAAGGGTATTGGCTATCTTGCCCAGGAAGCATCAGTCTTCAGGAATCTCTCGGTTGAAGACAACATAAGGGCAGTGCTTGAGATGTCGGGATTTTCCAGGGATGAACAGGCTGAACGGCTTGATACATTGCTTAATGAATTTGGACTGCAGAAAATCAGAAAAAGTAAAGGTATCCAGCTTTCGGGAGGGGAAAGAAGACGTACCGAAATAGCAAGGGCTCTTGCCCTCAAACCAAAATTCATTCTGCTCGACGAACCATTTGCCGGAGTCGATCCAATTGCAGTTGAAGATATCCAGGAAATCGTCTCGAAGCTCAAAGGGAAAAATATAGGAATTGTGATCACTGATCATAATGTTCACGAAACACTCGCAATAACCGATCGTGCCTACCTGCTGTTCGAAGGCCGGATACTTATGTCAGGCACTTCTTCACAACTTGCTGAAGACGAGCATGTAAGAAATGTTTATCTCGGAAAGAACTTTGAACTCCGTCGGTAAAAGCTCTTCTTTGTTTTAATAATTATTTTCTCTACTTTTGCGGGGATTTTTCCGCGGATGTGTCGTAATTGGTAGCCGAGCAAGACTTAGGATCTTGTGTCTTAATGACGTGGGGGTTCGAGTCCCTTCATCCGCACCATTTTACAGACCGCCTGTAACGATTAATAAGAGCGTTCTGGCGGTTTTTATCTACTCAATAAAAAATTAAAGATGAATATCAAAAGGGAAAGTATTGACGATCTGAATGCAGTGTTGAAAATACAGGTTGAAAAGGCTGATTATGACGGGAATGTTGAAAAAGTTCTGAGAGATTACCGTAAAAAAGCAAATATCAAGGGATTTCGTCCGGGAATGGTACCCATAGGCCTTATCAGGAAGATGTACGGGAAAGCCGTTCAGGTTGATGAGATCAATAAGGTTGTGACAGATAATATCCAGAAATATCTTACCGACGAAAAAATCGAGATCCTTGGTGATCCGCTTCCAAAAATTGATGACAATGAGAAGATTGATTTCGATACACAGGAATCATTCACATTTCTCATTCGAGCTAGGACTTGCTCCTGCTTTTGAAACAAAGCTCAGCAAGAAAAACAAAGTCACATATTATGAAATTGCTGCCGACGACAAGATGAAGAATGATTATCTCGATAATTACACCCGGCGTTACGGCAAATTCGAGAAAGCTAACATTTCAGAGGAAAAGGACATTCTTAAGGGGAAAATCGAAGCCACTTGATGATAAAGGGATCCCGGTTACCGATGGGATTTCAGCTGATGACACTTCACTTTCAATAGAGGTTATAAAGGATAAGAAAATAAAAAAACAGTTTATTGGAAGAGCCGAAAAGGACTCAATTGATTTTGACCTGAGAAAGGCTTTCCCGAATGATAATGAAATTGCAGGTCTCCTTAAAAAGCAGAAAGAGGAAATCGTTACAGCTGATGGTGATTTCAGGTTTACTATTAATGAGATAAGCCGATTCAGGCCGGCAGAATTAAATCAGGAGCTCTTTGACCGGATCTATGGTGAAAACATAATACATTCCGAAGAAGAGTTTCGCAACAGGATCAATGAAGAGATTACTGCTAACCTCCGGAATGAGAGTGAATATAAACTGTCGGTTGATCTGAAGAAGCTTGCTCTCGAAAAATCTGAATTTCAACTTCCTGATGCTTTCCTTAAGAGATGGCTTCTTAAGGTAAATGAGAAAACTACAGAAGAACTGGTTGAAAAGGAATTCGACAACTTCAGCCGCGACCTGAAATGGCAGCTGATCCGTAACAAGATAGCCAGAGCAAATGAGCTTAAAATTACCGAAGAGGAACTCCTTAAAGAAGCCGAAAAGATTACCAGGTACCAGTTCAGCCAGTACGGATTGTTTTATGCTACTGATGAACAGGTTGAAAACTATGCAAAGGAAACACTGAAACGGGAGGAAGATGCTAAAAGAATTGCCGACAAGATCCTTGAAGAAAAAGTCAACCTGATACTGAAGGATACTGTCAAGCTTGAGAATAAGTCAGTATCCATCGAGGAATTCAATAAGCTTTTTGAATAGTAATCAATGCATTACAATGATTTACAATATTTATTCTATCTTTGTGTTTTAACGAAAGGACTTTTATCATGAGTAATTTAAGTGATTTTGGAAAATACGCACGAAGCAAGCATGGAATAAGCAGTCTTTCACTGCACCGATTTGCTTCAATAACTGCGGATGCTTATATTTCTCCTACTATTATAGAGGAGCGTCAGCTTAATGTCGCATCAATGGACGTTTTTTCGCGTCTGATGATGGACAGGATTATCTTCCTGGGATTGCCCATCGATGATTATGTTGCTAATATTATTGAAGCCCAGCTTCTGTATCTCGATTCCGCCGATCCCGGAAAAGATATTCAGATCTATTTTAATACTCCCGGAGGATCGGTCAATGCCGGACTCGGAATTTATGATACGATGCAGTATATTTCAGCTGATATAGCAACAATCTGCACAGGAATGGCTGCTTCGATGGGAGCCAGTACTTCTTACTGCTGGGACAAAAGGGTAAAAGATCAGCACTGAAGCATTCAAGGATAATGATCCACCAGCCAATGGGAGGATTTGAAGGACAGGCTTCTGATATAGAGATCCAGGCTCGTGAGATCATGAAGCTTAAAAAGGAGCTTTTTGAAATAATTGCACTTCATTCAGGAAATACCATTTGAAAAAGTGGAAAAGGATTCCGACAGGGACCACTGGATGACATCACAGGAAGCAAAAGATTACGGGATGATCGATGAGATACTCCAGAAAACTGAACGATAGGTACAATGGATAAATGTTCATTTTGCGGCCGGACAAAGAAAGAGGTCAATATGCTTATTGCTGGTCTTGAAGGTCATATCTGTGACCATTGCATTGAGCAGGCTCACAGTATTATGAACGAAGAGCTCGGCACAAAAAAGAATATAAGTTTTGACACTATCAACCTCCTGAAACCCGCTGAAATAAAGCATTTTCTCGATCAGTATGTCATCGGGCAGGACATGGCAAAAAAGATAATTTCAGTTGCCGTCTACAATCATTATAAAAGGCTTATGCAAAAGCCTGATGAGGATGATATTGATATAGAAAAATCAAATATTATCCTTGTAGGTGAGACCGGTACCGGGAAAACCCTGCTGGCAAGAACAGTCGCCAAAATGCTGCATGTACCTTTTACAATTGTTGATGCAACTGTTCTTACTGAGGCAGGTTATGTCGGGGAAGATATTGAAAGCCTTCTTACACGTCTTCTTCAGAATGCAGATTATGATGTAAAAGCTGCTGAAAAAGGAATTGTTTTTATTGATGAACTGGATAAGATTGCCAGGAAAGGAGATAATCCTTCAATTACGCGTGATGTATCAGGAGAAGGTGTCCAGCAGGGCTTACTGAAACTTCTGGAGGGGTCTATTGTGAATGTCCCGCCCCAGGGAGGACGGAAACACCCGGAGCAGAAAATGATCCCCGTTGATACAAAAAACATCCTGTTCATCTGCGGAGGGGCCTTCGAGGGAATTGAAAAGAAAATTGCGCACAGGCTCAACACACAGGTTGTAGGATACGGTGCATCAAAGAAGAGAGACAGGGTTGACAAGGAAAACCTGCTTCAGTACATTGCTCCCCAGGACCTGAGATCTTACGGGTTAATTCCTGAAATAATCGGCAGGCTGCCCATTCTGACTCATCTTAATCCGCTCGACAGGGAAGCGTTAAGAGCAATCCTGACTGAACCTAAAAATGCTCTTGTAAAACAATACATCAAGCTCTTTAAAATGGATAATATCGAACTTACTTTCGGTGAAGGAGTTCTGGATTTCATTGTCGATAAAGCCATTGAATTCAAACTTGGAGCACGGGGACTAAGATCGATCTGCGAGGCGATAATGCTGGATGCAATGTTCGATTCACCTTCTGAAGGCACAAAAGAACTGACAATTACAACAGATTATGCAATCAGAAAGCTCGAAAGGATTAACATGAAGGTTCTGAAGGCATCGTAATTATAAGTAGAGACGCCCAAATTATATAAGTAGAGACGCCCAAATTAAATAAGTAGAGACGCCCAAAATATAAGTAGAGACGTCTCTCTGGTTAAATGCCAAAATAAGTAGAGACGCCCAAATTAATTATGTAGAGACGCCCAAATTGGGCGTCTCTACCATTTATAATTATCTGATTTTTTTATAAGGAAATTTTATTTCCCCCGCCTCTCGTAAATCACATAGGAATAAGGAATTTTCTTTTCATCTTCGGAGATACATTCTTCTTTCTCAACAACCTTCCATTTCCTCCGGTCTATCTTCGGGAAATATACATCAGCCGGTGCCTTTAAATGAACATGTGTAATATATAACCTGTCTGCAATCGTCATAAACTGTCGGTAAACACTTCCTCCACCGATCACAAATACCTCCTCATTACTATCGAATTTGCTCAATGCGTCTTCAATCGAATATGCTGTTACCGAGCAATCAATGCATTCGCCAGGTATATCCGTAATTACAATGTTATTACGTCCCGGAAGTGGTTTTTTTGGAAGTGATTCCCATGTTCTCTTCCCCATTATAACGGTCTTACCCATGGTAAGCTTCCTGAATCTCCTCATGTCTTCGGGGATATGCCACAAAAGGTCATTATCTCTTCCAATACCCCAATCGTCAGAAACTGCAACAATTATTGAAATCATCTCTTTCGTGTTAAACTGAAATATCTCCCTTTATTTGAGGATGGTAAAGGTAATCCGATAATGTAAAATCTTCATACCTGAATTTTGTAATATCGGTTATTTCCGGATTTATTGTCATCTTCGGCAGTTTATATGGTTCCCTTGTCAGCTGAAGTTTTACCTGGTCGATATGATTCAGGTATATGTGTGCATCTCCAAGTGTATGAATGAATTCCCCTGGTTTAAGCGAAGTTGCCTGGGCCACCATCAGTGTCAGAAGAGAATACGATGCAATATTGAAAGGTATCCCCAGAAAAATGTCACAGCTCCGCTGGTAAAGCTGGCAGGATAATCTTCCGGCAGCAACATAAAACTGGAATAAAATATGGCAGGGAGGAAGCGCCATTTTTTCAATCTCCCCGACATTCCAGGCGCTTACGATATGACGTCTCGAATCGGGTGTTGTTTTTATTGAATTGATAACATTAATCAGCTGATCGATTTTTCTGCCATCCGCTGCTGGCCATGATCGCCACTGGGATCCATAAACCGGACCAAGATTGCCATTCCCGTCAGCCCATTCATCCCAGATCTTTACACCATTGTCTTTCAGGTATTTAATGTTAGTGTCGCCTGAAATAAACCAGAGAAGTTCATGGAGAATTGATTTCAGATGCATTTTTTTGGTGGTCAAAAGCGGGAAGCCATCCGCAAGATTAAATCTCATCTGATAACCAAAAACGCTTATTGTTCCGGTACCAGTTCTATCAGATTTTTTTGTCCCGTTCTTAAGGACATGATCAAGAAGTTCAAGATACTGCTTCATACTGAAATCAGTCTGACTTCTTCTTCCGTTTATCCAGTTCATCCCTTATTGAAGCTGCACGCTCATAATCTTCAGTCTTTACAGCTTCATCGATCATTTTATAAAGTTCTTCATCTGAATAGGTTTCAAACCTGGAATTCCCCGTTTCAAAGAGATTATCTGTGTCAGCTTCCGCTGAAGAGTCAGGTTCAGTCGGGGTGATCGTGATCCCGGCTTTTTCAAGGATCTCTTCCGTTATATAAATGGGGCACGCAAACCTCAGGGCAAGAGCTACTGCGTCGGAAGTGCGGCTGTCGATCGATATTTCCTTTTCACCATTCGTGCAAAGGAGCCTTGAATAAAACACGCCTTCTTCCAGCTTATAAATTATAACTTCGATTATTGAGACGTTGAATTCTGCAGCGAAGCTCCTGAAGAGGTCGTGCGTCAGGGGCCTGGGAGGATCCAGATTTTCGAGCTTGATAACAATTGCCTGAGCTTCAAAGCCTCCGATTATTATGGGGATCCTTCGCTCACCATTCTCTTCTACCAGGATAAGAGCATATGCCCCCGACTGGGTCTGACTGTAGGAAATCCCTAACACCTTTAGCTTTACTCTCTTCATATCAATTAATTAGTATCCAGAAGAATATATGCTCCCCGGTTGCATAAGGCAAATATAAAGATTATAGCACTAAGACAAAGAGTTGCCATATTCTTTTTTTTAACGGTTTTCAAATTTTATGAGATAAAAAAGGCTATGATGATTTGTAAATAAATGAATTTGTATATCTTTGCAGTCCGAATTTGAATAAATCCACGCAGGCCTGACAAAGTTATATGAGTAAATAACATATACGCCTCATGGAGTAACTTAAAAAAGTAACATAAATGTACGCTATCGTTGAAATTGCCGGTCAGCAATTTAAAGTAGAAGAGGGAAAGAAAATTTTCGTTCATCGCCTTGAAACAGAAATAGACGCTATTCTTGAATTTGATAAGGTGCTTCTGGTTGAGGATAATGACAAGATCCTTGTCGGAGAACCTGCAATAGAAAATTTCATTGTTGAGGGAAAGGTTCTTGATCATGTAAGAGGAGATAAAGTAATTGTTTTTAAGAAAAAGAGGAAAAAAGGTTACAGGGTAAAGAACGGACATCGCCAGAATTTTTCTCAGATTGAGATAATTGGAATTGGTGAAAAGGGCACTATTGTAAGGAAAGAGACTCCGAAAAAGGAGAAAATCAAAAAAGCTTCTGCCACTGAACCCGAAGAAGGACCTGTTGCAGAAAAGAAAACCAAAGAGAAAAAACCTGCCGCTAAAAAACCGGCAGTAAAGAAAGAAGAAGCTACCCCAAAAGCAAAAAAGACAGCAGAAAAGAAAGACGCTGACAAAAAACCTGCAGCAAAAAAAGCATCAAAAAAGAAGGAATAAAATTAATTCAGAAGATTAAAATATAAAACTATGGCACATAAGAAAGGGGCAGGAAGTTCACGTAATGGCCGCGATTCCGAAAGCAAGCGGCTCGGAGTGAAGCTCTTCGGCGGTCAGGCAGCCAAAGCAGGCAACATAATTGTCCGTCAGAGAGGAACCAAACATAATCCAGGTCTGAATGTAGGCGTTGGCAGAGACCACACTCTTTTTGCACTTGCAGATGGTGAGGTTGAATTTAAAAGGAAAAAAGACAATAAGGTATTCGTTTCAGTCAAGCCGGTTACTGAATAACAGGAATTTAACCATACAACAGCTCCCGAAATTCTTTCTCAAAGAGAAAAGCATTACCGGGAGTTTTTATATTTTTACAGCGGGCTTACGGCCTGCTTTTTTCATTTAATAGTTACTCAAAATGCTTACTATAAACCTCATCAGGGAAAAGAAAGAATTCATTAGCGAACGACTGAAGATAAAGAATTTCGAAGCTGAAGAAATAATCGATAGAATTCTTGCTCTCGATATGTCGCGTCGCGAAATTCAGTCTAAAGCAGAGTTGTTGCAAAGTGACATGAACCGGATATCGAAAGAGATCGGAGTCATGATGAAAGAAGGAAGGAAGGCAGACGCTGATTCTGCCCGCGAAAAGACTTATTCACTAAAAGAAGAGATCAAATCACTGGAAGACAAGATTATACCGATCGAAAATGAACTTAGAAATGAGATCATCAGACTCCCGAATCTTCCTCACATTTCGGTAGCACCAGGATATGGTGCCGACAATAATGTCAAAGTCAGGGAAGGAGGTATAATTCCGGTCCTGCCTGATTCAGCCCTTCCACACTGGGATCTCATAAAGAAATATGACATTATTGATTTTGACCTTGGAATAAAGCTGACGGGCGCAGGTTTCCCCGTCTACAAAGGCAAGGGAGCAAAACTTGAGAGAGCACTCATAAGCTTCTTTCTTGATAAAGGAGTAAATGCAGGATATACAGAGATGATGCCACCGATAATGGTGAATGAGGATTCAGGTTTTGGTACGGGCCAGCTGCCCGACAAAGAAGGTCAGATGTACAATGTCGGTCTGGATGGTTTTTACCTCATCCCCACTGCTGAGGTCCCGGTCACAAATATTTACAGGGATGTAATTCTAAGCTCCGACCAGCTCCCGGTTAAGAATGTTGCTTATACTCCCTGTTTCAGAAGGGAAGCAGGCTCGTGGGGTGCCCATGTGAGGGGACTCAACAGGCTTCATCAGTTCGACAAGGTTGAAATAGTACAGATTGCACATCCTGACAATTCGTACAGGGCTCTTGAAGAAATGGTAAGTCATGTCGAAAGTCTTGTTTCAGGACTTGAGCTTCCATACCGTATTATGAGGCTTTGCGGCGGTGATATGTCATTCACTTCTGCATTGACTTACGATTTTGAGGTGTGGTCTGCTGCCCAGAAAAGATGGCTTGAAGTGAGCTCGGTATCAAATTTCGAATCCTTCCAGGCCAACCGGCTTAAATGCAGGTTTAAAGAGAAAGGAGAAAAACAGACGAGGCTTGTTCATACTCTTAATGGAAGTGCTCTTGCACTGCCAAGGATCGTTGCTGCAATTCTTGAGAATAATCAGACCGAAAACGGAATTAAAATGCCGACTGTTCTTGTGCCATATACAGGATTCGAAATAATTAATTGACCCCCTGGCCCCCTGAATACCAAGCAATCATATATCTATGCCGGACTGGCAATATTTTTCTGGTCGACAATTCCGACGGCCTTTAAGTTATGCCTGAGCGAGCTTTCCGTGCTGCCCATGCTTACAATAGCATCGGTAACAGCAACCCTGGCCTTGCTTGTAATTCTTATTTTACAAAAGAAAACCGGTCTGCTGAAATCAAATTCTCCCCGGGATTTTGCTAATTCTGCTTTGCTTGGGCTCTTTAATCCATTCCTTTATTACCTTGTACTCCTTAATGCATATCAGCTCCTCCCGGCCCAGGTAGCCCAGCCGCTTAATATGATCTGGCCAATCATTCTGGTTTTTCTGTCGGTACCTGTTTTAAAGCAGAAGATTAAAGGAAGGAGTTTTGTTGCCCTGTTTATTTCATTTATCGGGGTTTATATAATCTCCTCCCAGGGAAATCTATTTAAACCGCATCATGCTGATATAAAAGGTGTTTTGCTGGCAACCGGAAGCTCATTTTTCTGGGCTTTTTTCTTTGTGCTGAATGTTAAAGATAAAAGAGATGAGGCAGTGAAGCTTTTCCTGAATTTTTTATTCGGATCTATTTATCTCATCGCAGCCATGGTAATCACCAACGGCTGGCCTGAAAAAATCGGATTTAAAGGTATTGCAACCTCGGTATATATCGGATTGTTTGAAATGGGAATAACATTTTTCTTCTGGCTGAAAGCTCTTCAGATGTCAGCAACCACCGATAAGGTGAGCAATCTTGTTTATCTTGGCGCATTTCTTTCACTTATTTTCGTGCACTTTATACTTCATGAACCCGTTTTTTATACAACTCCGGCAGGATTATTGCTGATAATTTCAGGGATACTGATCCAGAACCGGAAAGTTAAAGAACTATAATTTGTTTTTTTTGTTATTTACATTAAGTAAAGTTAAAGTTCATATGAAAAAGCTATTCTATATTGCAATTATTATCCCGCTTCTCTTTTCATCATGCAAAAAAGATCCTGAACCTGTTGTCGATACAGGTCTTACAGATGCATGGCCAGAGACAGTCTTTATTATCTCATGAGGCAGTGGTACTATTGGTACGATCAGATGCCGACTATAAAAAAAGAGAATTATACTGATCCTTATCAGCTTCTTGAGGCCATGAAGTATAAGACACTCGATAAATGGAGCTTTGTGGCTGACTATAATGAGTTCGTTGCTGAGATGCAGGGGGAATTTGTGGGACATGGGATCCGCGTTGGTCTTGATGATTCCGGGAAGGCAAGGATTGCCATGATATATTCAGGATCACCCCTGTATAAGGTAAACGGTGTGCGGCGTGGATGGATTGTCAAAAGCGTGAACGGATACGACATTGCCAAGATACTCTCTGACCAGGATGCTGCAGCCTACAATACCGCATTTGGAGCAAGTACCGCCGGTGTCACAAACAAATTTGTCTTTACAAAACCCGATGGCACTGACATTGAAATATCATCTGCAAAAACTTCATTTACTATAAATTCGGTATTACTGTATGATACCCTTCACCTTTCTACCGGAGTAACAGGACACCTGGTTTTCGAGTCTTTCATTTCTCCCTCACCAGCAGAACTCGCTGCCGCATTCAAGTTCTTTGAAGAAAATAATATAAAGGATCTGATACTTGACCTTAGATATAACTCCGGAGGATACCTTTCTGTAGCTCAGACTCTTGCAACTGAGATTGGCGGTAAAACACTCGCAAATTCCGGTTCAATATTTGGTGTACTTAAATATAATGATAAGAACCAGGACCAAAACTATTCTTATAAATTTGACAAGAGTGTTCAGGTAAACATTTCATTGACAAGGCTGATTGTTATTTCTTCAAGACTTACTGCATCAGCAAGCGAAGCGGTTATGAACGGACTGAAGCCATTTATGAATGTAATAACCATTGGAGACACGACAAGCGGTAAACCGGTAGGAATGAACGGGTGGGAGGTTGGTGAGAAGTATTTCTTCTGGCCGATAACATTTAAAATTGTAAATAGGGATAATGAAGGGGATTATTTCCATGGCATTATCCCGGGTAAATTAGTTTCTGACGATATTACTCACGATTTTAATGACAGGAATGAACTGTGCCTGAAAGAGGCCATAAAATATATTGAGACCGGCACCTTCTCAACTAAGGGATCTGATTCTTTTTACCGTTATAATCAGTATTCAGAAAAGCCTCAATGGAGTAACCGGGGTCTTATGATAAGATAAGTTTCAGCCTTTAATAAACCTGCTTGAAAAAAAACATTAAGGAGAGGATAATCCTGGGAATTGATCCCGGGACTAACATAACAGGATACGGATTAATAAAAGTATCAGGACAGGATCCTGAGCTTATAGCAATTGGTTCAATCGACCTCTCTAAATACTCTGATCACTATATTAAGCTGAAGCAGATATTCGATCGCATTATCGGAATAATAGAGGAGTATCATCCTGACGAGCTGGCTATTGAAGCTCCCTTTTATGGCAAGAACGTCCAGTCGATGTTAAAACTGGGCCGAGCCCAGGGAGCTGCAATTGCTGCGGCCCTAAGCCGTTCCCTTCCAATATTCGAATATGCCCCGAGAAAGATCAAAATGTCGATTACCGGAAGGGGGGCTGCATCAAAGGAACAGGTCGCATCTATGCTGATGCGGATACTAAATTTCAGCAAAATCGAAATAAAGCTTGATGCCACTGACGGGCTGGCCGCTGCCCTCTGCCATTTTTATCAGACCAACACCCCGATGCAGGAAAAGAACTACAACAGCTGGAAGGATTTCATTAATAAGAATCCAAAAGAATTAAACAGAAATAGTTTATCAGATCACTGAAAAGGCAAGAGCCACAACACTGACTTTGGTTTCCTCTGCTTTTAATATTTCATTTGCACATGCTTCTATTGTCGACCCTGTTGTAATTACATCATCAACCAGAAGGATATGCAGACCCCTGAGCTTTCCTTCATCCCTTACCCTGAAAATGTCCTGAACATTTGTCCATCTGTCGAAGCGTGATTTATGTGTTTGCGTCTTTGTAATTTTTTTTCTGAACAGCAGGTTGGTGTCAACCGGTATCCCGGAAACATCAGAGATTCCCTGTGAAATAAGATCACTCTGGTTAAATCCCCTCTGCCTTTTTTTTGAAGTATGTAAAGGTACCGGGATAATAATGTCAATGTCATCCAGAAATCCGGAGGACTTAAGTGACCGGGCATAAATCCTGCCAAGCTCGTAGCCAATCTCTTTAACTCCCTTATATTTAAGCTGATGTATTAGTCTCCTTATCCTGCTGTCCCTGGTGTAAAATGAGAAAGCCGCCGCCTTTGATATCATGCAGCGGCCCCAGAAAATTTTTTCAACCGGATTATCAGGCTTCAGATGGTAGCCGGATCTTGGAATCATAACAAAACATTCGGTGCAGATAAGTGATTCATTTCTTATCAGTGGGCTACCACAGCCATGGCAGAGCCTGGGAAAAAGGAGACTTATGAAATCGTCCCACAGATCATATAAGTAACTCATGCAGCGAGCAGAATTATGCTTATAAAGGTATGAAATAAAATCCGGTTGGCGGACGGGGTGGTTAAAATACTAATTATACAGCTCCAACTTTTTCACTGATCCGTTTTGCGATTTTGGTAAATTCTTCCGGCGTGAAACTAAGTTTGGGATTTTTAAAGTTAATGTCAGCCATTTTATTCATGGGAACCAGATGAATATGCACATGCGGGATTTCAAGACCGATAACTGCTACACCGATGCGGACGCATGGAATAGCCTTTTCAATCGCCATCGCAACTTTCTTCGAGAAAAGGACCAGTCCTGAAAGTTCAGCATCGGGAAGGTCGAATATATAATCGGTTTCAACTTTTGGAACTACCAGTGTGTGTCCGGCCATCAAAGGATTTATATCGAGAAAAGCAAAGTATCTTTCATCCTCGGCAATTTTATAACACGGAATCTCTCCTTTAATAATCTTTGTGAACAGAGTTGCCATTGCACCAAATATTTATTGAGTTGATATTGACATTATCTCGAACGGGATGATCCCTGACGGCACCTTTATCTGAACAGTGTCCCCCACTTTCTTACCAATCAAACCCATAGCTATAGGGGAACTGATGGCAATTTTACCAAGTTTAAAATTCGCCTCGCTTTCAGGAACAATCTGGTATTCCATTACGCTGTTATTTGACTTGTTCTTGATCTTTACCCTGTTAAGTATTCTGACTGTAGAAGTGTCAATTTTTGATTCATCGATCACTCTTGAGCGGTTAATAATATCCTCAATCCTTGAGATTTTCATCTCAAGCATTCCCTGGGCCTCCTTAGCTGCTGAGTATTCAGCATTTTCAGTAAGATCACCTTTGTCTCTGGCATCTGCAATAAGCCTGGATATTGAGGGTCGCTCAACCAACCTCAGCTGATCCAGTTCAGCTTTCAGTTTTAGAAGGCCCTCTGCTGTTATGTAAATGACATCTGACATCTTTTGCTCTTCTATTTAAAAAATAAGAAGAATTCCGGGGTATCCCGGAACTCTTCAGTAACAAATATATAAAATCTTCCCCTAATTACCAAATAAAATTGCTGATAATGGGTACAGTACAAGTATTTATCCTGTAAATGCAACCCCTATCTGTATTTTCTGGCTATTTTTCTTGACTCTTTCTGTTCTGTTTTTTTTCTTCTCCTTATATTTTATGTCGGATTCTTTCCGGTTTTCCAGCATACGTGCCTTTACTTCCGGAGACTGAATTTCGACTGAACGTTTCCTCGATTCTTTCACATGAGCATCATACTCTTTATCGAGCTTTTTTTCATTTGCCGCCTGTTTCTTTTTTGCCCTGACAATACTCGGTGATTCCCTGTATTTAACAGTTTTGGTATTCAATGATTTTTTAAACAGCTCCCTTTCCGGATTTCGTATGCTTCGTTTATATCTCTGAGCCTCGCACAATGAAACTGTACAAAATAATATCAGAAAAATTAAGAAAAGTTTTTTGAACTGAATATCCTTCATATTCCTGTTATTATTATTACTGAACAAATTTGGTGAATTAGCAGCCGTAATACTATTTTTGTCATGTTACTTAATAACGTGGATTAACTGATGAGATTTTCAAAACCTGCACTTTTTTTTATAGTATTCTTCTCAACTGTTCTTTTAATTTCGTGCAGCAAGGCGAATAATGATGTTATTCCATACTCTCCGGTTGATTTTACAATTGACCTGCTCGATCCTGAATTTGTTAATCTTTCGGTAATAGGGATTTCGGATACAATTGATGCTTCAACCAACAACTGGGGTTACAGATCAGCAGGCTATGACGGCAACGGTATCATTATTTACAGCGGTCCGGATGCATATTATGCTTATGACAGAACATGTCCTCACGATTTTGAAGTGAATGGACTCAGTGTCAGTGTCATGATCAATCAATCGGCTGTTGCAGAATGTCCTCAGTGCGGAACTCAATACGCACTGTCAGTTTATGGAACCCCGATATCAGGTCCGGGTAAGTATCCCTTAAAAAACTACAAAACCAGCTTTGACGGGGAGAGGTATATCAGGGTCTGGGATGAATGAGAAGGGGTTGGGGGATGAGGTATTAGTAACGATAATGATCAGCCTTGTACGGCCCGTCCTGCCCCACTCCAATATAATCAGCCTGTTCTTTTGTCAGCTTCGTAAGCTTTACTCCCAGCTGATCGAGATGCAGCCTGGCAACCTCTTCATCCAGGTATTTCGGGAGCCTGTATACTCCGATTTTGTAGTCTTTTTCCACAGGTCCAGCTGGGCTAAAGTCTGATTACTGAATGAGTTGCTCATTACAAATGAAGGATGTCCTGTTGCACAACCCAGGTTCACCAGTCTGCCTTCAGCAAGAAGGAAGATCGCGTGCCCGTCGGGAAAAACATATTTGTCCACCTGAGGCTTAATATTTATTTTTCTGACTCCATTCATCTCATTAAGCCTGTCGACCTGAATCTCGTTATCAAAATGGCCAATATTGCATACAATTGCCTGATCCTTCATTTTCAGTATATGATCGAGAGTAATAATATCCCTGTTCCCGGTTGCGGTTACATAGATATTACCTTCGTCAAGAACATCCTCCACAGGCTTTACTTCAAAGCCTTCCATTGATGCCTGTAATGCACAGATGGGATCAATTTCGGTTATAATAACCCTTGCACCGTACGCTCTCATCGATTTGGCACAACCTTTGCCAACATCCCCATATCCGCAGACTACAACAACTTTGCCTGCAATCATAACATCAAGTGCTCTCTTCAGCCCGTCGGCAAGCGATTCGCGGCATCCGTAAAGATTATCAAATTTTGATTTTGTAACTGAATCATTGACATTTATGGCCGGAACCAGCAGTTCGTTATTTTCCATCATCTGGTAGAGCCTGTGAACGCCTGTGGTTGTCTCCTCCGATATTCCCTTAAGTTCACTTACCGTCCTGTGCCATTTACCGGGTTCGCTGGCAAGAAGTCCTTTCAGAGTTGCGAAAATTATTCCTTCCTCCCTGCTTGAAGGCTCCTTGTCAAGAAATGCAGAATTGTTTTCAGCCTTATAACCAAGATGCACAAGCAGCGAAGCATCACCTCCGTCATCGACGATCAGATTGGGACCTTTGCCTTCCGGGAACGACAGTGCCCTTGCTGTACACCACCAGTATTCCTCAAGTGTTTCTCCCTTCCAGGCAAAAACAGGTATCCCTTTTTCAGCAATTGCTGCTGCAGCATGATCCTGAGTGGAGAAAATATTGCAGCTGGCCCATCTCACGTCGGCCCCAAGCTCAACAAGTGTCTCGATCAGAACAGCTGTCTGTATGGTCATGTGAAGTGAACCTGTAATTCTTGCTCCTTTAAGAGGTTTTTCAGATGAATATTTTTTCCTGATTACCAGAAGGCCCGGCATCTCTTTTTCTGCAATCTCAATTTCTTTCCTTCCGAAAGATGCAAGAGAAATATCTTTTACTGCGTATTGCTCTGTATCGACAAGTAAGTTCATTTATTTATTTTTTTATTTAATGGATGCAAAGTTAAACAAATAATTCAATGCTCTGTTCACTTCAGCAATCTCAGGGCTGCCTCTTTGTCAAGTTTCATCTGCCCGGCCAGCTGCTCTGTATTTTCAAATTTCCTTTCGTCCCTTAGCCTGTATCTGAAAATTACAGTCATTGTGTGGTCATAAATATTCCTGTCAGAGCCAAAAATATTCACTTCGATCGATTTTTTTGTCCTGTCGTTATTAACGGTGGGATTGTATCCTATACTAAGCATTCCTGGTAATTTTAAATTATCAAACATTACCTCGACGGCATAAACACCGTCGGCCGGGATAAGCTTGAAGATATCGGCAGGTTTTATATTTGCAGTCGGAAATCCTATTTTATGCCCTATCTTACGACCTTCAACAACTGTACCGGTAATGGTATAATTGTATCCCAGCCATCTGCCGGCATCTTCAACCCGGCCTTTAAGGAGTGCTTCCCTGATGGCAGTTGAGCTTATAATCCCTTCCGGGGCATATATTCCATCAACCTGTTCAACTTCAAAATTATACAATTCAGAACATTCGCGGATCCTTTTAAAATCACCACCCTTGCCTTTACCAAAGTGGTTGTCATATCCCACTATCAGATGTTTTACACCGATTTTTCTGACAAGTATTTCCCTTATGAAATCGGTAGCGTCCATATTGCCAAGTTCCCTGGTAAAATTCATGATTATAAGGTGATCAATCCCGGATTGTTCCAAAAGCCTTTTCTTTTCATCAAAGGTTGAAAGGGAGAATGGTTCTTCTGTTTTTTCGACAGCACAATCCTTGGGTGAGGATTGAAAGTAATTACCACCGATTCTCCTCCTGCTTTTTTTGCTCTGAGTACAAGCTGATCGAGAAGCGCCCTGTGCCCCAGATGAACACCGTCAAAAACTCCGACTGTAACAAAAGGGTGTTTCAGGTTCAGATTTTCATATTCATCATGAATTATCATATTAATTTCATCTTGCGGCAGTAAAATTAACAAAGCCGGTGAAAATGGAATGAATAAGTAATTTAGTTTTTGTAATTTTATAGAAAGTATCCCAAATAATCTAATTATCATGAATCCTGTCAAGTTCTATTTATCTGATCCATGGCTGGAGCCATACAAAGGTAGTATCGAAAGCCGGATTAATAAATGCATACTGAAGGAGCAACATCTTACCGGAAGCGGGAATCTCATGGAATTTGCCATGGGTCATTATTATTACGGACTTCACTATAACTCAGAGGGATGGATCTTCAGGGAATGGGCTCCAAATGCGGAGAATATATTTCTCACAGGCACTTTCAGCGACTGGAAAGAAAAACCTGCATTTAAATTAACCAGGATAAACGAATATGGTGACTGGGAGATAAAACTGCCTCCGGAGTCCCTTAATCATGGCGATCTGTACAAGCTCTCGGTTCACTGGAAAGGAGGGAAGGGGGAGCGCATTCCATCGTATGCAACACGCCTTGTTCAGGATGAAAATACAAAGATATTCACTTCTCAGGTCTGGAATCCCGGGAAGCCATACAAATGGAAGCTTAAAGATTTCAGGGCAGAGGTTACTGCCCCAGTGGTCTATGAGGCTCATATCGGAATGGCAACATCTGAAGAAAAAATCGGGAGCTACAGTGAATTTGCAGAGAAAGTATTGCCGATAATAGTAAAAGACGGATACAATACAATACAGCTGATGGCAATACAGGAGCATCCGTTTTACGGGTCTTTCGGCTATCATGTTTCAAGCTTTTTTGCAGCATCATCAAGGTTCGGGACACCTGAGGAACTTAAAGCATTGATTGACAAAGCCCATGAATCAGGTATAAGGGTGATAATGGATCTGGTACACTCCCACTCAGTTAAAAATGTCAATGAGGGACTTGGCCTCTTTGACGGATCGCCGGGTCAGTATTTTCACACGAACGAAAGAAGGAATCACGTAGCCTGGGATTCATTATGTTTCGATTACGGGAAAGACAATGTGATGCATTTCCTGTTATCGAACTGCAGGTACTGGCTCGAAGAATACAAATTTGACGGATTCAGGTTCGACGGCATCACAAGCATGATATATTACAACCATGGGCTGGAGAAGAGCTTTACCGCCTATAATGATTACTTCGATGGCGGACAGGATGAAGATGCCCTTGTTTATCTTTACCTGGCCAACAAAATGATCCATGAATTCAAACCCGGAGCTTTGACTGTAGCAGAGGAAATGAGCGGGATGCCTGGAATTGCAGCCGAGATTTCAAGAAAAGGTTATGGCTTTGACTACAGGCTTTCGATGGGAGTTCCTGATTTCTGGATTAAGCTTGTTAAGGATACTCCCGATGAAAACTGGGACATGGGGCATCTGATCCATGAACTCACGCAGCACAGACCTGAGGAGAGAATAATCTCGTACTGTGAATCGCACGACCAGGCTCTGGTTGGTGATAAAACATTGATTTTCCGCATGCTCGATGCCGAGATGTACACTGGCATGGCAAAATCATATCATAGCTTCACAATCGACAGGGGTATTGCCCTGCACAAGATGATAAGGCTTTTAACTTTCAGCACATCGGGTGGCGGTTACCTTAATTTTATGGGAAATGAATTCGGCCATCCTGAATGGATCGATTTTCCGCGTGAAGGAAACAACTGGAGCTATAAATATGCACGACGCCAGTGGCATCTTGCCTTAATGAAGATCTGAAATATTCATTCCTGTTGAATTTCGATAATGCAATGATAAGGCTTCATAAGAAATTCAGGATACTGGATGATCTGTATGTCAACAGGATCTATGATAACAATTATGATAAAGTAATAGCTTTCTCAAGAGGTGAGTTTATTCTTGTTTTTAATTTTCACCCAACCAATTCGTTTACAGATTACGGTATACCTGTAAAGGGGAAATTCAGTATAATTCTTGATACTGATGATCCGGGATTCGGAGGTTTTGACAGAGTTAACAGGACTTCATACTATACATCCACCAGAAAAACAGAAAGGCCGACCCTAAATCAGCCTTTCTACCTTTATCTTTATCTGCCCTCACGAAGTGCCCTCGTTTTAAAGAGGGAAGCTGTAAAGAGAGCCACCGATATTTAATCGATCCACCTGAGCAGGTAAAAATCCTGCTTATGCGGAAGATCCTTATGTTCCTTGGATATATTCTTATCCCGTAGAAGAATGTTCCGGCTTTTTCAGGAATAAGGTTTGCCCTGTAAAGACATTTGCCGTTTTTGCTGCTGACCAGCTTGAACTCCTGACTGTCAACAAATTCATATTCGCCCTGTTTGTTCAGATGAGTAAAAACGAACTCCACCCCAACATTGTCCTTTGGTATTTTCTTGATGTCAAGAGCTATCTCAGCACGGTAATCGTGACCTGAATGATAAACATTTTCGTGAGGCCGCTCGAAATTATAATTCAGAACCTCAATATTGTCCCATTCGTCTATCATAGTCTTTTTCCAGGAGGCCATTGCCTTGGCTTTCTCAAAATCATTTGCCGTAAGGTATTTGTTCCTTGGCCAGAGTTTCATGTAGTACCTTTCAATATAATCATCAATCATCCTCTTCATTGTAAATTCAGGCGCTATCTTCACCATTGTGTTCTTGATAAGGCTTATCCATTCAACCGGAATACCAACTTCGTTTTTTGAATAATATGCCGGAACTATTTCATATTCAAGCATATTGTAGATGGTTTCGGCATCAACATCATCCTGAAGATCCTGATTATTGAAGGATTTTTTCTTTGGAAGAGCCCAGCCGGCATAGGCACGGTAACCTTCAACCCACCATCCGTCGAGGACGCTGAAATGTATTGTTCCGTTCATCACGGCTTTTTCGCCGCTTGTTCCTGAGGCTTCAAGCGGGCGAGTAGGTGTATTAAGCCAGATATCAACTCCTCTTACAAGCTGCTTTGCCAGTTCAATGTCATAGTTCTCCAGGAAAAGAACCTTGCCTGCAAACTGAGGCATTTGGGATATCTCGAAAACTCTTTTGATCAGATCCTGCCCCCCTCCATCATGCGGATGGGCCTTCCCGGCATAAATGAACTGTACCGGTCTGTCGGGATCATTTACAATCCTTGCCAGCCGGTCAAGATCCCTGAACAGGAGAGAAGCTCTTTTATAGGTTGCAAACCTGCGGGCAAAACCTATCGTCAGGGCCTTATCATTAAGATGTGTACTGATGTTAAGCAATGTTCTCGGACTGACGTGTTTGTCAATCATGTCCGACTGCAGCCTTTTCCGTATATTTATAAAGAGTTGCTTTTTTAATCCTGTTTTTATCTCATAAACCTTTTTATCATCAAGGGTATACAGTTTTTCCCACAGACTTCTGTCGGTCTGGTCAAAATTAACGGTACCGTAAGCTGTTTATAGACTGTCTGCCATTCAGGGGCAATCCATGTAGGATGATGGACCCCGTTTGTTACGTAGCCTATGTAAAGTTCTTCTTTAAGGTATCCCGGCCATAGCTTGTTGAACAAGCCCTGGGTAACCTGCCCATGCAGTTTACTAACCCCATTCAATTCCTGCGACATATGGGTGGCGAGATAGCTCATATTGAATTTCCTGTCTGCCTCTCCCGGGCACCTGCCAAGTGCCATCAGCTCATCCCAGCTTATATTGAGCCTGGCGTGATAATGAGATATGTATTTTCTCAGAAGATCTTCTTCAAATGCATCATGTCCGGCAGGAACAGGGGTATGAGTCGTGAAGAGTGTTGATGAACGGATAGCCTCAATAGCCTGATCGAATGTCAGATGATGATCTTCAATGAGTTTTCTGATACGTTCGAGGCTTATAAATGCCGAATGTCCTTCATTGCTGTGATAGAGGTCAGGCTTTATCCCCATTTCTGTAAGTGCCCTGATGCCGCCGATACCGAGAATAAGCTCCTGCTTAAGACGGTTCTCATGATCTCCACCGTAAAGGTAATGAGTTATTGAACGGTCTTCGGCTGAATTGTCATCAAAATCAGTGTCAAGCAAAAAGAGCGGAACCTTCCCGACTTTGGCTTCCCATATACGGACGTTCACGCTCCTGCCCGGCCATACTATACTTACAGTAAGATGTTTACCTTCAGCATTCTTGACAGGTATTATCGGAAGCCGTGAAAACTCCTCAGCCTCATAAATTGTAAGTTGTTCGCCTCTCGGACCAAGCTTTTGCTTAAAATAGCCGAACCTGTAGAGAAGGCCAATACCAATAATGTTTATGTTCGAATCGCTTGCTTCCTTAAGATAATCACCTGCAAGAATACCAAGACCCCCGGAATATGTTTTCAGGCATGGGTGAATTCCGAATTCCATGCTGAAGTAAGCAACTGATGGCTTTTCTGTATCATTAGGTCTGTCGAGATAGTCTTTGAAATTACTTATTATATTTTCAAGATCCGCAATAAACTCATCATCATCTTCAAGAACAAGGAGCCTCTTGTAATCAATCTTTTCAAGAAGCAGTTTTGGGTTATGCTGTACCTCTTCCCACAATGAGGGGTCCATCCTTCTGAACAAGGACTCAGCGTCCCAATTCCATGACCACCAGAGATTGGCGGACAGCTCCTTAAGAGATGATAGTTTATCTGGAACATCGCTCTGAACATAAATATCCTTCCAAACAGGTATCTGGTGAGGTTTTCTGATTTTCAGGTCCGGAGCCTCAACAAATTGTGCAAATTCACGAGGTTCATCCCTCCTTTCGCTGCTGTGGGTAAGCGCAATTTCGTAAGCATCAAAATAATACTTAACCAGATTGTCCCACATTGCTATCCTCGAGGTCTCATGAGCTTTGAATCTTGCTTCCTGTATTTCCACTTCTGAAAGACCAATATATTTCCGGATGATTTTTCTGATCTCAGCAACTACTTCCTTTTCGTTATCATCAGTCCTCTCGACAATAGCGATACCATTTCCATGCTCCTTATAATATTCCCTTACCCACAGGCCAAAACCTGAAAGCGAGGTGGTGACCGTCGGAATTGAAAACATAAGGCTTTCAAGGGGTGTATATCCCCATGGTTCATAATATGACGGAAAAACAGTAAGGTCAAATCCGATAAGCAGGTCAAAATATGAGAGATTAAAGATTCCGTCGTTCCCATTCAGATATGATGGAGCAAAAATGATCTTTACCCTTGAATCCTGATTATTTGTCAGACGATTGATCTTTATGCTTTGAAGTACAGGATCGGTGTCGGGGTAATGTAGGCTATGAGTGAGGTATTTGTCGGTTCCGCTTATCTGTCCTTTATTATACAGGATATCAATAAGATCCTGGCGCGGACCTTTATGGTATGCAGGGATAAGGATAAAGGTCACACACTCCCTTGGAAGGTCGGTTTCCTGATTTAACTCTCCAAGAGAGTCAATAAGAATATCCACCCCCTTGTTATGGAACTCGTATCTTCCGCTGTTTGCAACAAACATGCAGTTATCAGAAAGCGGGTAACCAAGAACGGCCTCAGCAACTGCCTTGAGTTTGGCTCGTGCTGCCTGCCTCTTTTCACCGAACGATTCAGCCGAGGGAACAAAGGAGTCTTCAAATCCGTTAGGAGTAACCAGATCGACGTCTTTGCCAAGGAAAAATGAACACTCCCTTGATGTTATCTCACTTACCGTTGTGAAAACGTCTGCCTCGGCAGCTGATGTTTTTTCAAGCGATTGTTTAGCGACAACATTGAATTCACGCGATATCTGTACCGGGTTGTACTCTTTCATTTTTCCGTACAGGGGCCTGTTGTTGCCTGCAATACACCTTCCAAGGACTGTGGCATGTGTTGTGAATGCCGTTGCGATCCATGGTGCGAATTTTTCAAGGTACAGGATACCTGTGCCTGTCATCCACTCGTGGAACTGTGCAATTATATTATGACGGTCGTGGTAACATGAAGTGAAACTTTCAATAACTTTTCCGGCGCCATAGCCGAAGAGGGCAGGTTCTACATAATCCCACTGGCCCGTTATGCTATCGAGCTTATAAGTTTCCCAGAATTTGGCAAATATCTCATTTTGCTGGCCAAAATAGGGGGTGAAATCAATTAAAAACACAATAGGTTTTCCAGCGATGTTCCATCGTCCGGTTTTGACTCTCAATCCTTCATTCGCTGCAAGAATTCTCCATTCCGGGAACAGAGTATCATCAGGGATAAATTCCGGGTTCGTCACCTCTTCCCTCCAGACGTCAGGACCTATAAGTATAAAATTATCACCAAGTTCATTTACAATATTCAGCGCTTTTGTTGAGATTACAGTATGAATCCCTCCGACCTTGTTACAAACTTCCCAACTGGTCTCAAAAATTAGTTCAACATTCATTATAAAAAATATTGGTTCAGATTTAGATTACTATTTTTCTATTTGCTTTTTTTTGTTTTGACAGCTTTAGTGGTTTTTGCCTTAGTGGTGCTTTTGGTTCTGGATGAAGATAACCTTGCAGATTTCTTTTTGGCTGGCGCCTTTTTCTTAAGGCTTTCTATCTGGCTTGATTGCTGATCAATTATTGATTCTTTTTCCTTAATAAGATTATTCAGCTTTGAAATCTCACTTTGTGTTTCCCTGTCCGGAATAAAACGATTGAGCCTGATCTCAAAATCGCTTAAAACATTCATGTAATTCATAAATGCATCATACGGTGTATCGTACGGATTAAAATAGGCATGTACCGCCCCGTCGGAAAAGAATTTGGTAGCCATATAATAAAAATGATCGCTGGCCTGAAGATATTCCCAGTCTTTTTTTATCTGGACGTCTTCACAACGGTGGACTTTATCAGTCATCTGGTAAAGCTTCTCAAGAGCTGCAACCTGAAGTTCATTTCCGTGCCATGCTGTTATGTCGCGTTCTTCGTCGGCCCATGAAATTGGTGAAGGAACACTGATAGCAGAAACAGGCTGAAGATAATCTGCTACTTCTGTCGGAGTCATGAACTTGTAAGGCGTCTTCTTCAGGATCGACCCGGGAAGGTGTTGAATAAAATCGAATATCCCGGTATTTTTATGATTGTGTTCACCGAATGTCTCATAATCAAGAAAAACATTTATAAGCTCGCTTTTGGGAGCAAGTTTATTAAGCCACGAAGCATATTTGTCGGCTGTCAATGGCCATTCCGCCCAGCTCTTGTTTGAGAACCTGAAAGCAATATCATCGCTCAGCACAAAATTCCTGAGAAGAATTTTCAGCCTTGGGTTAATTGAATTACAGTAAAGGTAATTGGGGCTTTTCCATCCCAGTACATGCTTGGCTCCTTCGGTGAGCATCGATTTAAATCCCATATCAGCAACCCATGAACCTATCTGGTCGGAATAAATCAATTCAGTGTTCCTGAACGATGTTGTTTCAACGCCAAGAAATTCCTTTATCATTTCCCTGTGGGCATTCATCTGGCGTTCAAATTCAACTCTTGTCTTTATCGATGCCAGGGAATGCGACTCAGTCTCGGCAAGGAATTCAACCATTCCGGTATCAGCAAGTTTCTTAAACGACTCCAGCACTTCGGGTGCATAAAGGCGAAACTGGTTTATTACCAGTCCTGTCAGGGAAAAAGTCACTTTAAACTTTCCCTTGTTTTTCAGGATGAGATCGAGCATGATTTCATTGGCCGGGAGATAACAATTCTCTGCCACCTTTCTCATGATGGATTCATTTGAGAAATCATCATAATAATAATGATCATGACCCAGGTCAAAGAACCTGTATCGTTTTAGCCTGAACGGCTGATGTACCTGAAAATAAAAGCAAATTGCTTTTTTACCTGTTAAAATCATATCTAGTTCTTATTTTGCCAAATCACTCTGTAATAAATATCCCTGACATGTCGGGCTGAATTATCCCATTTCAGCCTTACTACTTCTTCCTTGCCGTTCTTGATGAACATCTTCGAAAGGGCAGGATAGTTCAGGATGCCATAAATTGCATCGGCCATTGCGTCGATATCCCAGAAATCTGTCTTCACCGCATGGGTAAGTATTTCAGAAACTCCCGATTGTTTGCTGATTATTACCGGAACATTTGACTGCATGGCTTCAAGCGGAGAAATCCCAAATGGTTCGGAGACCGATGGCATGATGTACACATCGCTCATATTCAGCATCATAAAGACATCCTTCCCTTTCAGGAAGCCTGTAAAATGAAACCTGTCAGTAATCTTAAGGGCAGCAGCTCTTCGCATCATTCTCTCCATCATATCACCCGAACCCGCCATCACAAACCTTACTTCGGGCATAACTTTAAGTACTTTGTAGGCAGCCTCGATAAAATACTCGGGACCCTTCTGCAAGGTTATTCTTCCAAGAAAAGTTACCACTTTATCGTCAAAGCCTTTGTTTACAACGACATCCTGTGACATCTTAACCGGTTCAACTGCATTATAGACAGTCTCGACCTTATCTGGATTAATGTTGTATTTATTGATTACAATATCCCTTGTAAGGTTACTTACTGTAATTATTTTTGAGGCTGCATCCATTCCAAGTTTTTCGATCCGGTAAACATCTGGGTTAACGTTACCACCACTGCGATCGAAATCGGTGGCATGAACATGTATCACCAGAGGCTTACCGGAGACTTCCATTGCCGCAATGCCTGCAGGATATGCAAGCCAGTCGTGAGCATGGATTATATCAAACTCGTTTTCCTCAGCAATTACCGAAGCGACAACGGAATATTTGTATATCTCATCCATCAATGAATTGTCGTATTTGCCTGAAAAATCAACTGTACCCTCATTGGTCGTCTGAACTATAAGCTTATATCCCGAAGTTTCTGTATTGATCCTTGTCCAGAATTCCTCTGGATCTGTATAAGGAACAATTTTTGATGAGATCTCAATCTGTTCAAGCGGGCGCCTGAATCCCTTATAATGAACCTGCTTGAAGGCGACAGGGATTTTGTTGGCCCCTATGAGCCTTACCCTGCTCTGGTCCTCATCGCCCCATGCCTTAGGGACAACGAAGATTACTTCAAGATCCTCCAGTGTGGACATACCTTTTGTCAGGCCATAACTGGCTGTACCCAACCCACCGGAGATGTGTGGCGGAAATTCCCATCCGAACATTAGTACACGCATATCACACCTGATTTATAAATTTGAAAATTTGTTTTCCAGAAGATCAATTATCCTCAGAACCTCCCCCACACTCCATGCCTGTGATATGGTACCATTTGGTGCATGTGGAGGATCACCGTCATAAATCTCTGAAATAGTGCTTACACCATGTTCACTCATTACCTCTTCAAGTCCGAAAACAAGTTTTCTTACTCTCTGTTCCCCCTGTTTCCCATAAACTTTAAGCCAGCCTTCACAGAATGGTCCTAAAAGCCAGGGCCATACAGTCCCGTTATGGTAAGCATTATCCCTTTCTTCCTGGTTCCCGTGATATGTACCCTTGTAAAGAGGATTTCCCGGTGAAAGGGTCCTGAGCCCGCGCGGTGTTACAAGCTCTTTGTCTGCAACATCCAGTACTCTTTTCATCTCGTCCTTTGTAAGCATTGAGTACGGGAGTGAAACTGCAATGACCATATTAGGTCTTACAAAATAGTTCTTTCCTTCGTCATCATTTACATAGTCGGCAAGATGTCCCTTAAGATGATCGCAGAACATATCATGGAAAGAATTACTTATCAGCGCAGGAAGGTTTTCATTTTCCTTTACAAACTTACGATCCTTAACCTGCTTTGCCATATCAAGGGCGAAACAAACTGCATTATACCACAGTGCATTTATTTCTACTGCATAACCTTTTCTTTGCGTCACAGGAATACCGTTGACCACAGCATCCATCCATGTGAGTGATTTACCGGGAGCACCGGCATATATAAGTCCGTTCTCCCTCATAACTATATTAAAGGCCGTACCGCTTTTATAGGCATTAAGAACTGATTTCAATGCCTCACCGTAGCGTTCCCATGCATCTGTCCCGCCATTCTCAAGATATTGCTGAACCGACCAGAAGAACCACAATGGAGCATCAACAGAATTAAATGCCGGATTGCCGACGGTACCCATATTGGGGAACAGGCCATCCTTCATCCTTGCCACCTGAGTGTCGAGGACCTCCCTGTAAAGCTGAAGCGTTTTACCTGCACGTGCCAAAGCAAGTCCGGGAAGAGAAATAAATGTATCCCTGCCCCATGATCCGAACCATGGGTAACCGGCGATTATCAGGGTCTTTCCATGACGTTTTTCAATAAACTGCTGAGCTGCATTTTTCAGGCAGTTGATATAATTACTTCTCGGAATCTTACCATTGACGGTTTTAGTAAATTTAGCTTTGAAGCCTGATGGTTTTTCTTCCTTTGTCGAAGCGGAAAAAACTATCACATCTCCTTCTTTAGCTTCAACTTCAAAAAATCCGGGTGTTAACAGATCTTCGGAATAATCATATCCCCTCTTCTGTTCTTCTGTGTATTCAACCCCGAGGTACCAGTCAGGAACATGAATAAATTCCGCTTTTTGTGAGAACTGCATATTGAGATAAGGAAACCCTTCATAGAGCCTCATTTTAATCCCGTTGTCTATAAAATCTACTTTTGTATTTGCATAAAGGTTGGCATGTGTCAGTTCATGAATATTCCTGAAAGCCAGGAACGGCCGGATCTGAAGTTTCATCGGTTCTGATGCTTCAAGAATAGTGAATCGGGCAAGATACTGCTCCTCATAATGGACCAGAAGCCTTTCATGTTTTAGTTTGGCCCCTCCAACCCTGTAAATTCTTGATGGTATTCCATCCATCTCAAGCTCTTCAATATACTTATGGCCTTTCGGACTGTAATAATCGCCCTTGTATTTCCTTATTCCGGTATTGAAGCTTCTGTCATTATTCACAACTGTTGCATCGAGCGACGACAGCAGAACATACCTCTCCCCTCCGAAAGCATCGACCGGACATACAAGCAATCCATGATATTTACGGGTATTGCATCCAACAATGGTCGTTGAAGAGTAGGAACCAGCCCTGTTGGATCTTATCATTTCTCTTGACAATGAGTATTCGAGGTTTATAATCTGACTCTTTTCAAACTTAATATAACTCATAAACAATTCTTTATAATACTGTACTAAAAAGTTTTTAAGTTAATGAATTTTATTGAAAATTCCAAAGCAACCCGTTGGTAAACAGTTTAAAATCTTCACCGGGCGCTGTCTGATAAAAAAAGAGTAACTTTGCATCTCAATAAAATATTCTTATTAACAAATACTATTCTCTGTATGAACAGAAAACTGGGAATTCTTTTAGCAGCTGCTTTCATATTTACAGGCTGTGGTGATAAAACTGCAGAAATATCCGGTATCCTTGAAAATTCATCACCCCGACAATATATTTTCCTGCAGGAGCTTAAACCTAATGAGCTTCTTAATGTCGATTCCGCCATAGTTTCGGAAGATGGTAGTTTTGAATTCAAAAGGAAGGTAAAATTCCCGTCTTTTTATCTGCTCAAAATTAATCAAAATAACTTTCTGACAATGCTTATTGAACCAGGAGAGAAAATAAAAATGACCTCTCACTTCGATTCATTGAATTATCCGGTCGCTATTATCGGATCAAAAGGGACAAAACTGATAGCAGATTATAACAAGCGGCTGCTCAAAACAAGGAACAAACTAAGTAACCTCAACGATATATATGAAAGGAATTCAGGAAGACCCGACGTGGCAAAGGTTATTGATTCTCTCGATAAACTTGGCGACGGCTATCTGAATGACATGAACAGTTATGCTAAAAAATATATCGATGATAACGTTTCATCGCTGGCAACCATACCAGTCTTATATTCTCAATTAACCCAGGAAATATATATACTTGACCCTCAGAAAGATCTATCATATTTCCTAAAAGTTGACTCATCATTGTTCAGGGAATATCCTGAATATGGCCCCGTAATTGATCTGCACAACCAGATAAAGCAGATGGTTACTTATTTTGATAGCTGCAGACATCATCAAAAGCCAACCCCGGAGAAAGAATGGAAGCTCCCGAAATTGCCCTTCCCTCTCCTGAAGGTGATACGATTAAGCTTACTTCAACAAGAGGTTCTTTCGTGCTGCTCGATTTCTGGGCATCGTGGTGCGCTCCCTGCCGGACAGAAAATCCTAATCTTGTCAAAGCATGGAATCTTTACCGCAATAAAGGGTTCAAGATCTACCAGGTTTCGCTTGATAAAACAAAAGAAGCCTGGATAAAAGGTATTCAGGATGACGGGCTTGATAAATGGATCCACGTAAGTGATGTAAGCTACTGGCAATCTGTGGTTGTACCTCTTTATAAGATAGAATCAATACCCGCTAATTACCTGCTCGACAGGGAGGGCAGGATAATTGCCACAAACCTCAGGGGAGATGCCTTGCAAAGAAAGCTTGCTGAAATATTCAAATAAACAAATGACAAATTCCGGAAACCGGTAACCTGATTTTATGATGAAAAGAACATTTCTTTTTCTGCTTCCGCTCCTGCTTTTTGCAGGGTGCCAGAACAAAAATACCTTTACAGTAAAAGGGATAATAAAGGACCCTCTGAAAAAAGCTGTCGCCCTTAACAGGGTCGATGTTAACAGGCTCGTGCTTATCGATTCATCAAAAATAAGCGGCAACGGGACCTTTAAGTTCAGGGTAAAATCGACCGGTCCTGAATTCTATCAGATCGGGTATTCCGATTCGGATTTTGTCACATTGCTTGCAGATCCCGGAGAAAGAATTAAAGTTTCCTTTAATGGAAAGACCACGTCAGGCAACTACACTGTAACCGGATCGAAAGGTTCAGAGGATGTAAGGATGCTTGATATGAGGCTCGCAGCAGCAAAAAGAAAACTCGATTCGCTCAGGGTGGTTTATGCTAGATGCTTCTGGTAAACCCGGCTTCGATGAAAAAAAGAGTCAGCTTGAAAATGAATTCAGTGATATTCTTAAGGAACTCCGGAAGAAGAATATTGAATTTATTATAAGCAATACAAAGTCGATGGCTTCTCTTAAAGCTGTTTATCAGAGAATCGATGATAACGCTTATGTTCTTAATGAACCCCGCGATCTGCAGTACATGAAAATAATCTCCGACTCGCTGGGCCGCTATTATCCCGGATCAAAAAATGTAAAGGCACTTGCTGAGGACCTTAAGAATGAACTGAATCAGATGTATTCGAATCAGATACAGAATATGGCCAGCAAATCGCCTGTAGCAAAACTGGATCCCAACCTGAAAGACATCACCGGAAAAAGAATTGCTTTATCATCGCTGAAAGGGAAAATTGTTTTGCTTACTTTCTGGTCGGTTGATTCAAAAGAATGCATTGCTGAAAATCTCCAGCTTAAAGACATCTATAAAACATTCAGCAAAAAGGGTTTTGAAATTTACCAGATAAATGTTGACGAGAATGAGCAAAAATGGAGGGATGAGGTCCGGTTTGATGAACTGCCCTGGATTAATACAAGGGAGGATGATCCGCTCAGTCCTTCAAATGCAATTCTCTTTAATGTCAGGAGCCTGCCAGCCAATTTTCTTTTTGATCGCGATGGTACAATAATCGGATCAAATCTTCATGGCCGGGCACTGCAGATCAGATTAAATCAATTATTTAACAATTAGTCTTCTGAATTGAAAGAACAGGGGAAAATATACTTTGCATCCGATTTTCATCTTGGACTCAAAGCCGGAGGCGATCCTGCCGAACGGGAAAAAAAGGTTGTAAAGTGGCTTAATGCAATAGCCCCGGATGCCAGGGAAGTCTTCCTGGTAGGAGACATTTTTGATTTCTGGTGGGAATATAAACTTGTTGTCCCGCGCGGATTCACAAGGTTCCTGGGGACAGTTTCCGCGATTACCGATTCAGGTGTACCTGTGCACTTCTTTACAGGAAACCATGATATGTGGGTGGGGAATTATCTTTCTGATGAATGTGGTGTAATAATTCATACTTCTCCCCATTCACAAACCATTGACGGAAAAAATTTTCATATTGCACACGGGGAAGGACTCGGGAGCAAAAGCACAGTCTATAAGATATTGCTGTCAATATTCCGTAACAAACCACTGCGTATCATGTATTCCATGCTGCATCCATCAATTGGTGTTGGCATAGGACATAAATGGTCGCTGAATTCGAGGCTGGGGAAAGGTACAACTCTGGATTTTCTGGGGGAGGAAAAAGAAGATCTTATCAGATATTCCCGTTTGGTGCTTGAAAACAATAAAATCGATTATTTCGTTTTTGGCCACCGTCATCTTGCTCTTGAATATAAGCTTGAACAAGGCAGCCATATTGTTTTCCTTGGCGACTGGATAAAGGAAGGAAGTTTTGCCGAATGGGATAGTAATGAATTGACCCTCAAAGTATTCTGATCAGACAATATGTCCTTCAACCCTGACAGTCAGCATAAAGTATGAATACAGATCATTTACCTTTTCAAACTGGTAATTCAGTTTGCCTCCCGACTTTCGCGCCATTGAAATAAGCCCCATGTTGCCGGTGCTGTCCGAATCGATCGACTGTGATGATAAAGACTCATAAAAGAATGTCTTCAGGCCTTCCTTACCGAAACTGTTTATCTTGTCTAGCTTATCTTTCAGATCACCGACATGTGAGTTCAGGATCAGATTTCCTGTTGTCAGTACGAATTCACTATTTTCCAGCCGGACCAATACTACAGGCATTCCGTACCTTTTTTCTGCTGCCTTTCCAGGATTGTATTTTGAGACATTTTCCAGAATTTCGATCATAATATTGAATACTCTTCTTCTGAGATGAGAATCAATGTCTTCTTCAGTCAGCCTGGCTTCAGTAAGGGATAATACTTCCTCTCCGATTCCCGGTGTAAGATGTCCTGACCATATCATGTAAATTTTGTTCTCAGCCATCAGGTGCTCAAGATGAACAACAGAGGCGCTCTCAAATCGCTGACCCCTGTTGTCTGTATTTAATCCTACCCCGCTCGAATCGACTGTTTTGCTAAGAATGAAATATGAAAAACTCTTATCAACAGGAACAAATTCATAATCGAGCCTGTTCCCTGTCTTAATTGCCATCTCTATCAATCCAAGTCCGGCCCCGCCTTTACTGCTAAATTCAGAAGTATCCAGGATCTGTCTGTAAAGAATTTTTATTTCATTAACATCCAGTTTATTAACCATTTCAAGCCTCTTTTTCAGATCATTTACATGGTCAGATGCAATTATGTTTCCAGTGGTTATTGTATAGCCGTCACCGGTTTTTGAGTATGCGACAAGCGACATGTCCCCATGGCCTGACCGGTCACCGTGTTTGACAATATTCTGCAAATTTTCAAGTACGTACATGAATAGCCTTTTCCTTCCTACGAATCCATAGGAATCATCCTTCATCTCATTCTCAAGGAGTGTCAGCAGAGGCAAGGAATTTCTGTCTGTTATTTCTCCCCTGAAAACAAACAGAAGGCGTTCTTTCCTCATTTTATCGTGAATCGTACGGGTAAGTTCCATGCAAAAAATGTAAGGCGGAAATATTTCTGACAAAAATAACAATATCGTTCAGAACTTCAAACTAAATCCCTTTTCGGAGACAATAAGCTTAAATACTTATTGGACATAAGCAGTAATAGTTACATTCAGGGTGATTTATGTTGATTGAACTAAATTTCATTATCAACCAATTGGCTGGACGATTTTTTAATGTAACTTTCGCACCAAATAAGCATGGATATAGATGCTTTCTTTAAGAGAAAAACTTGACTGATGTTCAGCAGATTCCTAAAATTTATTGTACCTCCCTTTACCTTCAGAGCCTTTTTCAGAAGAATTTTTTATTCGAACCTGAAAAAGGTCCCTCTTAACAAGCCTCTTCTTTTTGTGGGCAATCATCAGAATTCATTTATGGACGGAATTCTTGTCGGTTCCTATCTTCCCCAGCCTCTTCATTTCACAATGAGGGCTGACATGTTCAGGAAACCATTTGCACGATTTTGTCTTCGCGAACTGAATGTTGCACCCGTCTACAGAGCTGAAGAGGGGCTGGAAAATGTCCATAAAAACCTTGAATCATTTGCAGGAATATATGAGGTTTTAAAGAAGAACGGCAACCTGATTATGTTTTCCGAAGGTATCTGTATCCAGGAAAAACGTCTTCATAAGCTTAGAAAAGGTACTGCCAGGCTGGCCTTCGGTGCTCAGGAGAAATTTGGTCTTGATGTTCATATCGTACCGGTTGGGATTAATTATACATATCCTTCGAGGTTCCGTAAGGAAGTGATGATAAATTTTCACGATTCATTCAGTATCAATGAACTTAAAGATGTCTATAAAGAACACCCGGCAAGGGCTTTGCTGGCTTTTAATGAAAAATGTGATATCAGCCTGAGAAAGGAAGTTATAATTGTTGAAGATCCTAAAAACGACTGGCTTGCTGAACAGTTTTTTAAGATGGAGCGCCATAATCTGGTCCTGCCATTTTTCAGGTGGCGGTTTGATACCGACGACAGAAGACTGGCTGAAAAAAGAGTAAGCGAAAAAATCAACCAGCTGAGCAGAACATCTCAGGAGGGTCTTGAGTCTCTTTCCGCTAAAGTCGAAAACTACACCAATCTGCTTGCAAAGAACAGGCTCAGGGATGAGAATGTGGCAAGGAAACTCAACTGGGGGGTTTTAAGATATTTTGCAGTTATTGCCGGATTTCCAATATTTATTGCCGGATTTATCGCCAACCTTATTCCTTTCCTTATACCAAAAATAATATGCGACAAACTTATAAAGGATCTAAGGTTTTATAGTTCAGTTTTCATTGGCTCGTTTACAGTTCTTTATCTGATTTATTTCCCGGTTCTGCTTATTCTCGGAGCTATATTTGGCGGCTGGACAGGATTCCTTCTGGCGTTGCTTGTTCCCCTTTCAGGTTATTTTGTCCTCTACTACCAGGAGAACTTCTGGGAACGGTTCCGGACCCTTAGCTTCAATCTGAAGAGGATCTTTAATCCTGCCCTGATCAGAGAACTTACATCTCAGAGGCAGACTATCCTGGAGGAACTTGACAGGGTCAAAGTATAAACAGGAAACATTCAATCTCTTAAAATTGCTTACTGTATTTAACATACAAAGATTTTCATTGCACGACGGAGCCGGAGTAAGAACAATTATCTTCTTCAAGGGATGCCCGCTTAGCTGCATGTGGTGCAACAATCCCGAGAGCATCGATCCATTACCTTCTGTGATGTTCGACGAAAGGCAGTGCCATATGTTCGGGGATTGTATAAAGGCAGGCAGCGGATATATAGTCGCAAATGGCAATAAGCTTAAGATAGAAAGAGAGAGAATTACTGATTTCGAATCACTCAGGAATATCTGCCCCTCGAAAGCACTGATCGTTGCAGGTGAGACAAAGAGTGTCAGCCAGATCATTTGTGAAGTTGAGAAGGATATTCCATTTTACGATATGAGCGGAGGAGGTGTCACACTTTCCGGAGGAGAAGCTTTTTCACAGGATCCTGATCTGATGGAATTGGTTATTGAACTTAAAAAAAGAAAAATACATGTTTCTGTTGAAACATCCCTTCACCTGCCCTGGGAAACAATTGAGAAATACCTCAGCCTGATAGATGTATTTTTGGCCGACCTGAAACATACCGACAATGAGAAGTTTTCAAGGTATACAGGCGGGAATGCTGCACTTGTATTGAATAATTTCATGAAACTCGATAAGACAGGGAAATCTTTTATTGTGAGGGTACCTGTTATTCCGTATTTTAATTATTCTGAGCCGGAACTCTGCAAAATAATTGATTTTGCATCCGGATTGAAAAATGCCAACGAAATAAATTTCATTCCGTACCATTCACTTGCAAGGGAAAAATATGCAATGCTTGGAAAAGAATATTTCTTTGAAAATCACAGGAATATTGAAAAGACGGAATTAGGTCCGTATGTAGAATATGCTGAAAAAAAAGGTATGACTGCAAAAATCCTTAATTGAAATGATTACAGAAGCAAAGTCAGAAGTTATAACAGCAAGAATTGCTCGGCTTAAAGAGAAGGTTATTTCTGCAAAATCGACTATCTGCACTGAGCGGGCCAGTATTTACACAAAAGTCTATCAGGAGCATGAAGAGACTCCGGTTATCCTGAAACGGGCATATGCCCTTGAACGGACATTGAAAGAGATGTCTGTATATATTGATGATGGAGAGCTTATTGCCGGTAATCAGTCATCAGCCCTGAGGGCTGCTCCGATATTTCCGGAATACGTAACTTCATGGATTATCAATGAGCTGGATGAATTCGACAAACGTCCGGGTGATGCATTCTTTGTAACCGAAGATCAGAAGAGGGAACTTAAGGAACTTTGCAAATGGTGGAATGGAAAGACTCTTATCGAAAAAGGGTACTCAATAATGTCCCCACTGAACAGGGAGATTCACGATTCAGGGATTATCAGGGCTGAAGGCAACCTGACATCGGGGGATGCGCATATTGCAGTGAATTTCGAAAAGATACTGAAAATCGGGCTGTCCGGTTACCTGGATGAAATTGAAACGGCTCAACGATTACTCACGAAGACTGATAAGGATCAGTCTCAGAAACAGGATTTCTATAAATCCCTGAAAATTGGAATAGAATCATTTCAGGCATTTATAAGGAGATTTGAAAAGCTGGCAATTGAACTTTCACTGCTGGAACAGGACAGTAAAAGGAAATCAGAACTTGTAAGAATAAGTGAAAACTGCAGGAACATAGCACAAAACCGACCTTCAGGCTTTTATGAGGCTCTTCAGCTTACCTGGTTTGTACAATTGGTGCTTCAGATCGAAAGCAACGGCCATTCTGTCTCACTCGGGAGAATGGATCAGTACCTTTGGAATTTCTATAAGGAAGATATGGCAACGGGCAGGATCAGTGAGGATTTTGCTCTTGAGCTTCTTGAAAACACCTGGCTCAAATTATTGTCAGTAAACAAGATACGATCGTGGTCGCATACAAGGTTCTCTGCAGGAGGTCCGCTTTATCAGAATGTAACTATTGGAGGTCAGACTATCGACGGCAGAGATGCGGTTAATGATCTTAGCTTTCTCATTCTCGATTCTGTTGGCAGGATGAAGCTGACCCAGCCAAACCTTTCAGTCAGGTTCCATAAAAACATTGATCCGCATTTTCTTGATGAATGTGTGAATGTGATCGGGAAAGGATTCGGAATGCCTGCTTTCAACAATGATGAGATTGTGATCCCTTCTCTTATTGGCATTGGTGTTGCAAAGGAGGACGCTTATAACTATTCTGCAATAGGCTGCATCGAAATTGCCGTTCCTGGTAAATGGGGATACAGGTGTACAGGAATGAGCTTCCTTAACTTCATGCGGGTTTTACTTGCAGCAATGAATAACGGGTTGGATACAATGACCGGGAAGACTTTCTTTCCAGGAAAAGGGAACTTCGTGGATTTTGAACAATTCAGCGAACTGATGGCAGCCTGGAAACAGCAGGTACAACTCTTTGCAAAAGCCACTGTCGAAATTGACACAGCTGTTGATCTGGCACTTGAGGAGCTTGTTCCCGATATCCTCTGTTCCTCATTTGTTGATGATTGCATAGCACGTGGCAAGACAATCAAGGAGGGAGGATCGGTTTATGATTTTATCTCGGGTCTGCAGGTTGGTATAGCCAATCTCGGCAATTCGCTTGCCGCCATAAAGAAGCTTGTATTTGAGGAGGGAATGATCAGCAAAGAGGTTCTGATGCAAAACCTGAAGAATAATTTTGACGGTCAGGATGGAGAAAAGGTACGGCAGATCCTTCTGAATTATGCTCCCAAGTATGGAAATGACGATGATTATGTCGACCATTTGCTTGCAGAGGCATATAAGTGTTACATTGATGAACTTGAACAATATCACACAACCCGGTTCGGACGAGGACCAATTGGTTGTGCATATTATGCCGGGACCTCAAGTATTTCATCAAATGTTCCTTCAGGCTCTGTTGTACCAGCTACTCCCGACGGAAGAAAAGCGTTCACCCCAGTTGCTGAAGGATGCTCTCCGACATCTGGCACCGATACGCTTGGGCCCACTGCAGTATTTAAATCGGTTTCAAAACTGCCTACGGATAAAATCCTCGGGGGAGTTCTGCTTAACCAGAAATTATCCCCTTCTGCCCTGTCAAATGACACTCAGAAGCAAAAGCTTATTTCTATAATCAGGACCTTCTTTGCAACACTGAAAGGCTGGCATGTCCAGTATAATATTGTTTCAAGGGATACCCTGCTTGCAGCTAAAAAGAATCCGGAGAATTACAGGGATCTTGTGGTACGGGTAGCAGGGTATTCTGCATTTTTCACAACACTTTCGCCCGATACACAGGACGATATAATTGCGAGAACAGAACAGACACTATAACATATTTTTATGGAAAAAATTCTTGTCGGCGTTGACCTTGGAGGAACCAAGCTTTCAGTGGGATTAGTCTATCCCGATGGAAGGATCCTCGATAAAATAATTGTTTATGATCATGTCGGAAAGAATGAAGAAGACATTGTTAATTATATAACACAACTTGTCAGGCAGGTTATTTTAACCAACAAGCTTCAGGAATCAGATATTGAGGGAATCGGAATCGGATTCCCTGGTCATGTAAGGTACAGGGATGGATACACTATCACAACCTCAAACCTGAAGGGCTTTAAGAACTTTCCCCTGCGGGATTCCATTAGCAAAAACTTCTCAGTTCCTGTCAGGCTCGACAACGATGCAAATGCACAGGCATTCTGCGAATTTAAATGTGGTGCCGGCAAAGGATTTGATGATCTTATCTTTCTGACAATAAGCTCAGGAATTGGAGCCGGAATAGTTCTTAACAGGAAGATCTATCGTGGTATGACAGGGACCGCGGGTGAATTCGGTCATACAATAGTTGATCCCCGCAGTGACTATATTTGTACTTGCGGGAACAGGGGATGTCTGATGGGATGTGCCTGCGGGCTCACAATGCCTCAGATGTTCAGGAAAAAGACCGAAGAGGGTTTAAAGACGATATTGCCTCTTCCTCATGATTTCGACGTCTCGAAAGTTGATGGGAAATTGATAAAACAAGGGCTTGACATAAATGATCCTCTATCAAAGGCCATTGTTACTGACTGTGCCGATTATATTGGAATTGGTTTATATAACATTTTTCAGGTTTTCAATCCCCCAATAATTATTTTAGGAGGAGGATTGATGAACCTCGGAGATTTTTACTTCAGCCGAATCAAAGCGAAGTTTTATGAGTTGGCCAGGGATATGATCTTTGACCCGATAGCAATAGTCAAGTCTGAAGCTGAAGCAGATGCCGGATTAATTGGTGCTGCTGCCCTTCTCCTCGAATAAATCATAACAGAGCGAGCGGAGCCGAGCTTACCCGGCCCACCCTTCCCTGTCGAGATTCCGGTAATTTATGGCTTCCGAGATATGTTCGGCGGTGATGTTTTCCGATTCACCGAGATCAGCAATTGTTCTTGCCACTTTCAGTATCCGGTCATAAGCCCTTGCCGAAAGTCCGCGCAGCTCCATGGCAGTCCTGAGCAACCTCCCTCCTGCTTCATCAAGCTGACAGAATTTCCTCTGCATCGACGACGACATCTGGGCGTTTGCATATACACCTTTCACCGATTCAAACCGCTTTGACTGTATCGCTCTTGCATTAACAACCCGCTCTCTTACGACTGATGATTTTTCGATTTTCCCTGTGTCCGACAGCTTGTCATATTTTACCGGTACCACTTCAATATGAATATCGATTCTGTCAAGCAGAGGGCCCGATATTCTGTTAAGATATTTCTGCACCATTCCGGGGGAACACATGCACTCTTTCTCAGGATGGTTGTGAAACCCGCATGGACACGGATTCATAGAAGCAATTAACATAAAGCTTGCAGGATAGTCGCAAGATGATTTTGCCCGTGAGATGGTTATTATCCTGTCTTCAAGGGGTTGTCTCATCACCTCCAGGACACTCCGCTTGAATTCAGGCAGTTCATCAAGGAACAACACCCCGTTATGCCCAAGTGATATTTCCCCGGGTTGAGGAAATGTACCCCCTCCGACCAGGGCAACATCTGATATTGTATGATGCGGCGATCTGAAAGGTCTTTTTGTCATCAGCGCCGTGTGGTCGTCAATCTTCCCAGCAACAGAATGGATCTTGGTGGTTTCAAGAGCCTCTTCAAGAGTCAGCGGCGGCATTATAGTACCCAAACGCTTGGCAAGCATCGTCTTTCCTGCTCCCGGAGGACCGATCATAAGGAGATTATGATGACCTGCAGCTGCTACTTCCAGTGCGCGTTTAACATTCTCCTGTCCCCGTACGTCTGAAAAATCAACATCATATTTGTTTGATTCACCCTTGAATATCTCAATCAGGTCAACCTTAACTGGATCGAATTTCCTGAAGCCGTTAAAAAAATCGACCACATCGCCGAGCTTTTCCATGCCATAGACTTCCAGCCCGCTCACAACAGCAGCTTCGCGGGCATTCTTTACCGGAACGACAACTCCCTTGAAACCTTCATCCCTGGCTTTCAGAGCGATAGGAAGAACTCCCTTGACTGGTTGTAAAGAACCGTCAAGCGACAGTTCTCCCATCATTACATAAGATTCAATCTCCCCGACGGCCATTTTTTCGTCTGCCGCTAGGATGCCTACTGCGAGCGGAAGATCATACGAAGATCCCTCCTTTCGTATATCTGCAGGAGCCATGTTAATGAGCACCTGTTTCCCCGGCCATTTATAACCCAGGGTTCGCAATGATGATTCAATTCTCTGCTGACTCTCCTTAACTGCCACATCAGGAAGGCCCACCAGGAAGAAACGTATCCCGCGCGATACATTAACTTCAATTGTCACTGTAACGGCATCAATGCCGGCCACAGCACTGCCAAATGTCCTTACTAACATATTAATACATTACTTGCACGATTAGCGAAACACAGTATCAAATATAGTAAAATCAAGATAAAAGACAAAAGGAAAAAGATAAAAGTTTAAAGGGTTAATGGTTGAAGGGTTGAAGATGTTAAAATCATAACCAGGTGCCAGGAAGTGGTTCAACAACCATTTTCATCCTTTTTCCATCGAGTCTGATGCATAATAATCTCTTGATATTAAATTTTATTATCTGATACAATTACGCATTTTGAAAACCCAGGCATAGCTGCATGGATTATTTGCCGGATTAATTGAAGGTGGTGTTATAGTAACTTTATTCCCCGATACCACGTATTTAACTTTGCCTCCGTAGCCCAGCAGAGAAACATTTTCAGCCCTGTTTATACCATCGACTATTAAAGGCTTATCCTGCCATTTTGTTATTATAAGGTATAGATCTTTGCCTTTTTTGGTAAAATAGTGTGTTGTTTTTGCAACAACGGCCGGCGCATTGTCCCATTTACGGGTTCCATAAATTGCCTCACCGTTTACTTTAAGCCATTCCCCCATGTCGGAGAGACGTTGTTGCATTATCTCAGGTATCCGGCCGTCAGCTGTGGGCCCTATATTCAACAGCAGATTACCACCACGGGCCACCTTATCGATTAGAATGTGAACAAGTTGTTCGGATGTCGAATAATCTTCAAGCCTTTCATTCCTGTTGTACCCGAACGATCCTGCCATTCCCCGGCACTCCTCCCATGGCCGTTCAAACTTCATTCCTTTCGAGTCGCTATCGTGAACCATGTCGTATTCTGTAGTAAAATAACCGCCATGTTTACTCCTGGTTTCCTTTCCCCATCTGTCGTTTATTGCCACAGTTTCTTTCACAGGCGACTCATTAAAAAGCCATTGAAGAAATTGTGTACTTTTAAGTTCTTCAGATGTGTAATCCCATTCACCGTCCGTCCAGAATACATCGGGTTTATAATTGGATACTAGCTCCTTCATCTGCGGTATCATATGCTGATCAATATATTGCCCAATTGTCTCCTTTTTGTAAAGTGGGTTGTACCATTCGAGAAGTGAATAGTAATAACCCATCTTCAACCCCTTTTCCTTAACGGATTTAGTCAGGTCGCCAAGAAGATCACGATGCGGACCAACCTCAAATGCATTCCAGTTCCATGAATACTTTGAAGGCCACAGAGTGAAACCTTCATGATGTTTCGATGTAAGAACCACATATTTCGCCCCCGCTCCTGCAAAAATATCTGCCCAGTCATCGGGACTAAACATTTCAGCCTTGAAATAGTTAACGAAATCCTGATACTTGAAATTTGCACCGTATACCCGGTTATGGAAATCAACAAAAAAATGCTGTGTTTTGGATTTTTGCGACCATCTGTTCCAATACCATTCAGCATATCTTTCATAAACACCGACACTGTCTCTTGCAGTTGGACTGAATGCCGGGACGGAGTAGAGACCCCAGTGAATGAAAATTCCGAATTTTGCGTCCTCGAACCATGCCGGAACTGCACGGCTGTCGATCGATTCCCAGTTGGCCTGATAAGGGTTGGTCTGAGATGAACCAGCCAGAGTCAGAAATAAAACAGAAACTAAAAAAATGAGTCGTTTCATAGTAATGTATTTAGAGGTATTATTTTAATGAGGGACAAGTTACAATTTTAGAAATTATTTTTGAATGATTAAGCAGAAGGAAACTGCAAAAACCTGCCATGTTGTCTTACCATGGGCCTGATTGAGCATATGGATGCCATTTTAGATGTTCCAAACAATTTGGCCTGTTATTTGTTATAAAATAAACATTGGTCATATGCAGTTTTGCAGATTGAGGCAATTATTATAAGACATTTTACGTTTGTGTGGGTACTATTTATTCTCTGTTAAGATGGAATTAAGTAAAATAAAGATAAGAAAGAGCATTATTTATTCGATTATTGCCTTTTTCGCCGGATTCATTTATCTGATGTATTCCGAACCAAAACCAATTGAATCGATGGGGCACATCGGATTAATTATTTTAACAGCTTTTGGCTATATGCTCGCTTCATTTTTAGCCGCTACAATTGTTTTGTTAATTCTTATGGTATTCATTAAAAGAATAAAAGGAGATTTCTGGAATTATTCAACTTTTCTAATGGTTGGAGGGGTTAAATTGCTTGTACTATCCAACTTATTTATATAATCAGTAAAACATAGAACAGCTTTCAGTCCAAAACTATAGACTCTGTTTTCCGGAAACCTTTGATACTTATTGACAAATCCCTGTCAATTTCTACAATCGCATAATTATTGTTTTCCGGACCAGAACCTTCCACGACAGCTTTAAGGGTATAATAATGAATATTATTTAGGCTGCTTACTCCTCCTTCATGATAATGTCCCTGAAAAACAATCACAACATTACCGGCATCTTCAAGCATTTTTCTGACTACATCAGCATTATCGGGACAAAATATCTTGTCAGCGGGAGGTGTATCAAGCCGGTGGTGAATAAAAATGACAGCCGGCATTTTATTCCTGAGCAAATCATTTTTAAGCCATTCCAGTTGATTTTTCGGAATATGGGCATCTGTCCAGTCAAATTTACCACTATCGTATGCCTTACCCTGTGAAGTATAATTGGCATCGAGAACTATAAAATGAAAAGAATTCCTGTCAAACGAGTAGTAACCGGAAGCCCTGATAAATCCTTCATTGGATATCCGGTCAAGGAATTGCTGTTTTGAAATGCTGTCATGATCGTGGTTACCAAGCACATGGTAACGGGGCCCTTTAAAACGGCTGAATTCTTTTTCGACCGTGCCAAGAAAAACTAGGGTTTTTTCTTCTTTGGGTACGGCTCCCTGATCTTTAAAATCTCCCAGCTCGATAAGGAAATCCACCTCCTGCTGATTCATCAGGTCAATGCACTCTGATAATTTTCCAAGGGATTCTCTATAAAATCTGGTTGTACTGGCAGGAGTTGGCCTGTCAGCGTAATGAATATCAGTAACTATCCCAAACCTTATTGGCTCAAAATCCCCTATTGCTGATTTAAAGACTGAAAAAGGATTCCCTCCCAACAATGTAACTGTTGTTACAACAAATTCTCTCCTGTCAATTTTCATTTCATATCCTACCTTTTATATACGAGTCTTAACAAGGTCGGAAAAACAATCAAAAGTAACGGGAGGGCAATAATGAATCCGCCAATCACTGCAATTGCAAGCGGCTGATTCATCTGTGCACCGGTTCCAATGCCGAGGGCAAGAGGCAAAAGGGCAATAATTGCACCCAGGGCAGTCATAAGTTTTGGCCGGAGCCTTGTCGATATGGCGTAAACAAGCGATTCATCAACCGATCCGTTTGCCCTGTTGGTCATGAACTGCTGGAATGTGAAAATTGCATTCTCTCCGATTATACCTACAATCATTATAAGTCCGGTATAACTTCCCACATTAAGAGGTGTGTTAGTGATAAACAATGCTATCAGGCTTCCCGAAATACCAAACACTGCAATTAACAGTATTGTACATGCAGCCCTGAAATCCCTGAAAAGGAATAACATAAGAGCGAAAACCAGAAGACTTGATAATACAAGTATCATAAGCAGTTCATTAAAGGACTTTTGCTGTTCAGCGTAAATCCCCCCGTATTCTATATGATATCCCTGAGGAAGAGAGAATTTAGAATTAATTATTCCCCGGATCTCATTGATTGCGCTGCCGATGTCACGGTTATTAAGCCTGGCAGTTACAATTGAAACTGATTTCAGGTTTTCACGCTTTAATTCTGCTACTCCTTTTTTAATATTGAATGAAGCGAGGCTTGCCAGAGGCTTAAGTTTACCGTCAGGCAGAAAGATGTACTGATCCCTGATCTGGTTAAGTCCGTTTTTTGTACTGTTGGGATAGATCATCCTGATATTTGTAAGCTGCTCCTTTTCGGGGATACTGCCTACAATATTTCCCTCCATCATTGTCTGAAGCTGGAACTGAAGCGATCCAGGAGTTACATTAAACTGTGCAAGCTTATCATTATCAGGAATAATATCGATATATGGCCCGGCAATTAAAATTCCGTCATAAATATCTTCTATCCCTTCAACGTTTTCAATTTCAAGGGCAATCTGTGATGACAGTTCATTAAGTTTCTCCTGATCGCTTCCAAATATCTTAATTTCAACGGGCTGGACCGATTCCATCAGATCTCCGAGCATATCACCTATAACCTGGCCAAAATCTATCTGCAAAGCCGGCTGGGTTGCCTCAACTCTTTTTCTTATATCATCAATTACCTCTTCAGTAGTCCTTTTCCTCTCCTTCTTAAGCTGTATCAGGAAATCTCCGTCGTTTGGCTCAGTTATAAAGAATCCCATTTCTGCCCCTGTTCTCCGTGAATACGATTCGTACTCAGGAATGGAAACAATTATCTTTTCGACTTCATTAAGTATTCTGTCAGTTTCATCAAGCGAGGTCCCGGGGGGTGATTTATAATCGAGAACAATCGATCCTTCATCCATTTCAGGAAGAAAGCCTGTTTCAAGCTTTGGAAGAATATAGAATATTGAACCTGCGAGAATGATCAGGAAAAAGATGCTGACTACCGGATTCTTAATGAAAAAGCTGACCCATCTCCTGCTTTTCACGGTTTTAATCATTTGCTCTTTCTTTGCCGGGAACAGAGGTTTCAGTCGGGAAAACCAGATATAAATAACAGGCAGGCCAATCCATGTAACAAGAAATGAGCAGACAAGCGTAATTATCATAGTGTTGGTAAGGACATTGAAATAGGCTCCGGCAACACCGCTAAGCAGCATGAAAGGGAAAAATATGACAATAGTACTTATTGAAGATCCAAGCATGGAGGGAAAAAGATAACTAATCGCCTGATTAACAAGCTGAGTTGAAGGTCTCTCAGGATATTCCTCATGTGTCCGGTGAATTTGTTCGACAACAACAATTGCGTCGTCTATAATCAAACCAATTGCCGCTGCAATTGCTCCAAAGGTCATAATATTCAGAGTGTAACCAATACTATAAAGTACTATAACCGTCATTAACAATGTAACCGGGATTGTAACCAGTATTGTGGAACTGGCACGGAATGACCGAAGAAACATAATTGCCACAAGTATTGCAAGTAGCAAGCCTATCCATATGCTGTCGTTGACACTCTTAACTGCATCATTTACAAAATCGGCCTGATCATAATACAAAGAGAGACGGACATCGGCAGGAAGGATTTTTTCAAGTTCCTTTTTTTTCTCTGCAACTCTTTCTGAGAGATCCACAAGGTTGGCGTTTGGCTGTTTTAAGATAGCCACCAGCAATCCCTGTCTGCCATTTGCATTAATTCTTGTGTACTCCGTCTTCTCGCGGACACTTATCTCTGAAATATCCTTAAGTCTTATAATTCTTTTGCCATCGTTCCGGATAACTGCTTCAGAGATATCTTCAAGATTGTAAAGAGCAGCATCGGTAATTGTCAGGTAGAGCCTCCGGTAATCAGAAAGGAATCCATTAGAACTTATAAAATGGCTCTGGCTGATAACCTCGCTTATCATTTCGGGAGTAACTGAAACAGCTGTCATTTTCTGTTGATCAAGCTCTATCCAGTACTCTTTTGCTTTCCCTCCGATTATACCAACCGATGATACGCCTTCAATCTGGGAAAGAAATGGCTTTACAACATATGTCGCTATAAGATTAAGCTCAATAGGTGTCTTTTTATCACTCTCCACGGTGTATCCAATAACCGGAAGTATCGAGGGATTCATTTTTTCAATCTGGATCTCAACATCGGGAGGAAGCATGTTTTTTATCTGAGCTATCCTTGATTCGAGCATCTGTTGATTTACATTTATATCTGCATCCCAGTTCAGAAATGCTGAGATCTCGCATGATCCGCGGCTGGTTGAGCTTCTCAGCAATTTAAGGTCAGGTACCTGTTTTATGGCATCCTCCAGTGGTCGGGTAACAGAAATCATCATCTTATCCACCGGCTGTTCACCATTATCAGCTATTACCTTGAGCTTGGGAAATGTGATCTCAGGGAAAAGAGAAGTTTGGATCTGCCCGTATAGAAACAATCCACCGATAATTATTCCGGCCAGAACAACTGAAATTGGATTTTTATATGTGAGGAAGAAATTCTTCATCCTTACTTCATAATAATTATTGCTGCGGTATCAGGAAGTCCGTAATTGCCGGTGAGTATCACCCTGTCGGAAGAATTGAATTTCGGATCGGTGATCTCAACCTCAGTGTTAGTCTCCATTCCTTTCTTCACAGTGACCTTGACCGCGATGCTGTCATTTACAAGTTTCATCACCCAGAATTCAGTCAGAGCTTCATTCCCAAGAACAGCCGGTTTGGGAAGTATAGATGCGCTTTCCTTACTGTTTTTGACAATGCTTGCCACTGCAATAAGATTCTGTGGCAGACGGCTGTTTGTAACAGGTTTCACAAGATAACTGATTGTCTGAGCCTGCACATTCATTTCAGGCAGCTTGCCATTTATTGCACCTGTTATTACTGAATTATCCGGTAATTTCAATGAACATGTACTTCTCTTCTCAATCAGGTTTTTAAACTCAAATGGCACTTCCAATATAAAAACTAGGCTGTTTTGCTCGGCAATAACAGCAAGTTCATCACCCTCCTGCACAAAGTCACCATTCTGATGAGATATGGAACTTATAATTCCTTCCTTTGAAGAGAAAATTTTTATTATACCATTAAAGTTAAGGCTTGTATCACCTGACTGACTATTCCGGATAGCCATTGCCTCCCTCGTCTTCACTGTAAAAAGAAGCTGGTTCCTATTTACAAAGGCTCCCGGGGTGACTGAAATGTCCTCAATTGTACCTGTTGTTGACGACCTGATTATGTTTTTATTCAAAAAGACCGAAACCGCCGACAGGTCAATTGTTTCTGAAATCGGCTTATCGGTTACTGACACAACTGTTACCGGCGTTCTGGCCTTAATATTAAGCTCTTCGCTTCTGCTCCCTGAGTTTTTACAAAAGGTTAATGTAACTGCTGCTGAGAGCACAAGTGGAATGATAAAAAAATTACTGAATGATTTTGACATTTTATGTGTTTTCATAGTTTGTCCGAAGGAATTATTCTGCAAGTATAAAATTCATCTCATTTATAATGCTTAGCATCTCATTATCAGTAATGTTGAGATTGTGGTTTATACTCCTGTAATTCCTTAGCGCATTTAGGTAATCGGTCATTTTTACAATGCCACTTTCAAGCTGCGATTTAAGTGATTTTACAAGCTGATCTGAAATCCGGAGTTGTTCTGCGAGCTTGATCCTTATATCCTTTATCCCCTGCAGTTCACCTTTCAGACGGAGGTATTGCTGATCATACTGTTTCCTTGAAATGATATTTTTAAAAGACCTTGAATTTTCCCTGATTGACAGTTTTTGATCTTCCAGCTTCCTCTGCTGTCCGTCAAAGATGGGAATGCTTAAAGAGAATCCGGCGCTTGCCCCGAAATGCCTGTAAAATGTTTCAGGCTTACTTGTCAGGATCCCCGCATCAGCAAACCACTTCACCGAAGGTTTGTATCTCAATCCCAATGCAGCTCTTTCATTTACTATTCGCAGGCTGTCGATTGAAAATTGTTTAAGAAAAAGATAATCGGATCTGCTATTTGTTTCTGCCGGTTTAATATCCGGCAAAATAAGTTCAATATGTCCGGTATCGACAATCCCGCATGTTTCATTCAATAATCTGACATTTCTTTGATACAGGTTCCCGAGCTGACTGATTATTATCTCCTGCCCCTGGGTTTCAACAAGCAGAGAAAGATAATCAGACTGGCTGAAGATTCCGGCTTTCACAAACTGATCCATTATATTATTCTGGCTTTTCATCAGATCAAGGAATGAAACATTAAAAGCCAGATCGGAATAAACGGAATAAGATTCCAGATAAAGACTCGTTATAAGCCTCTTAAGCTCTGCTGCAGTAATTTTCTTATTCAGGCTGATACCCTGCCTCTGATTATCCAGTGCCAAGTACTTATTCTCAGTGATTTTCCTGTTGAAAATACCCTGTGATACATACCCGGCAACCTGATAATTGCCTCCGTCGGTTATCACTTCATCATATCCAAAATGGCTGTTATACGGTGAGTAAAGAAATAGTGACTGGCCTTCAATCTGAGGCTTTTTCTGAGCCCTTATTATAAGGCTGTCGATCAGGGTCATATTAAACTGATTCTGAAGATCATTTAACAGCGGACTGTTCTTTACTCCTTCATTTATGTAGTATTCCAGGCTCCTGGTCTGGGAAAGGCTGGTCAATTCAATCAGGAAAAACGCGGGAAGGAATAAATATCTTTTAACGAAACTGTTCATTTTAGTTCGGGCAAACTTCAATAAACTTATAAAATTAAATTTTTAAACGGATAATATTTGAATTTAGCTATTAAAAATGAACATCATTAAAGCTCACTCATTTTCAGGTTTTTCCTTAACATCGAGGCATTCGTGAACGAGCCTGAGGCTCTCTGTATTTTCAGCGATTATTACAAGAGTATCATACGGTTCAATAACCGTCGAACCATTGGGTGTTATGAAACGGCCACCCCTCTTTATCAGGGCTATCAGTGCTGCCCTTGGAAACCCTAAATCAAGTATTCGCTTTCCGGCCGCAGGACTCTTTTCCTCAATCTCAATTTCAGTCAGTTCCGATTTCATTGTATCTGACAATTCAATATCGGGCGGTGTTTTCTGCTTTGCCTTTTCAGGAACAGATACACGAAGCCACTTTGCAACATACTTAAGCGTGGTGCCCTGTAATAAAACAGATGTAAGTGAAATAAAGAAGACAAGGTTGAAGATCATCTGCGATTTTTCAATTCCGGCAAGCAATGGGTATGTTGCGAATACTATTGGTACAGCTCCCCTCAGCCCTACCCACGATATAAAAGTGATCGTTTTCAGTTTCAGCCTGAATGGCAGAAGACTTGCAAACACGCTGAATGGTCGGGCAACAAACATCAGGAAAGCTGAAACAAGGAGTCCTAAACCAATCAGAGGGACAATCTGGCTTGGAAAAACCAGTAACCCCAGTGTAAGAAAAAGTACAATCTGCATCAGCCATGCCAGTCCGTCAAAAACCTGCATTATTGTTTTTTTATGAATCAGGTATTGATTCCCCAGATAGACCGCCGATAAATAAACTGCCAGGAACCCGTTTCCTCCGATAAGATCTGTAAATGAAAAAGTGAAAAACATCAACGATATGACAATGACAGGGTATAATCCCATGAAATCAAGTTCTATTCTGTTAATCAACTCTTTTCCTAGTCTTCCCGTCAGAAACCCGACTAAACCACCAATTAATACCTGCTTGACAAATAAAGGAATAATACTCAATGCTGATTGATCCTTCGACATCATAAGTCCCATTACCGCTAATGTCAGAAAATAAGCCATTGGGTCGTTACTTCCGCTTTCAAGCTCCAGCGTTGCGCGAATATTCTTTTTTAATCCCAGGTTTTTCGACCTCAGAATTGAGAATACTGCTGCTGCATCAGTCGATGAAACAATAGCACCCAGGAGCAATCCCTCATAAAATGTAAAGTCAGTGATTGCCCATACAAAAAGTCCGACTGAAAATGCAGTAAGGAAAACCCCTATTGTAGACAGGACAAGCCCATGCCAGTAAACAGGCTTTATCACCTCCCAGCGTGTTTCAAGGCCTCCTGAAAAAAGTATGAAATTCAAAGCGACAATACCGATGAAGCGTGTTGCTGCCGGATTACTAAAATTGATCTTTCCAATACCTTCCGAACCGGCAAGCATGCCCACAATGACAAAAAGAATCAGTGTTGGCACTCCAATACGATAAGATGTCTTTCCGGCTACTATGCTCAAACCCAGAAGAACTGAACCTATGAGAAGTATGTTTTCAAGGGTGAGATTCATATCGGTTTGAAAAATAGTTATTTTATTTTAATGAAAACCTGCTAAATGTAACATATGTTACATTTATTAGCCATTGAATCTGCTTTTTTTACAGATCTTTAAAATGGGATATCGGTTACTGTTCAATTAATTTTTTATAAATTGACAAATCAAAATAATTAATGCTTTATAAAAGGAGGTCCTATGGTCGATTCACAAATGGTTCTCACTGGTCAGACAATTGCTTACACAGCTTATTGCATTGTCATCATTTTGCTTGTTGCCTGGTTCGCCTGGAAGGTGACTGGTAAGGGCAGCGGGAAAGGTGTCAAACCTGCATTGTTTTATACATTTGTTGGTTTTCTTACGGTTCTGGGGGTATCGTTGCATATAATTACATATAATACTATCCCCTGGACACATGTTGATCTTAACAGGTCCGATTACACGCCTGATAAGACATTTAGTATTACTGTTAAGAACCATCAGTTCATTCTGCCGTCAGAAAAAATGATCATTAATATTAATGATGATGTTCTTTTTGATGTAAAATCAGAGGATCTGACCTACGGGTTTGGTCTTTTCAGAGAAGACAACAGCATGCTCTTTCAGATGCAAGTGGTTCCAGGGCACAGGAATGATGTAATCTGGCATTTTGACCGGCCGGGGATTTATACAATCCGCTCTACCGAATACTCCGGTCCGAAAGGAGCATATATGATCGTTAAGAACGCGGTTGAAGTTGTTCCGGTAAGCGCAGCAAACTAATCTATTCAGTAACCTTAAAACACTAATAGTATGAATTTCTCAAAAACATTAATTAACGGGGAGGAAGGACTTTTTAAGTCTGATACCCTTACTCCCATGCAAAAGCTGACGCTGCGTTTTGTTGTGGTTGGTCTCCTTTATTTTGGTTTTGTTGTTATCGAAGGTATGCTTATGAGGCTCTATGAGGTAAAACCTCTCCCATTCATAACTGAGCCCCAGTTTTTTGCAATCCTTACCGCTCATCCTCTTGTTGGAATATTCGGTTCAACATATTCAATTGTCTGCGGAGCATTTTTATTCCTTGTTCCGTTCCTGATGAAGAAACCTCTCTGGAGCATCAAAATGGGAAACTGGACCTTCCTCCTGATTGCTGTGGGAACATTTGTTTTCTGGTTTGCAGGTTTTGTCAGCCATTACTCTCCCCTGTATACTCTTTACTGGCCCCTTCCTGCTGATTTTTCGCAATTCAGTGTCTGGGGCGGGACTTTCTTTATAGCCGGGATCGCACTTGTAATGGTTGGAACTTTTTTGTTTATAATCAATATTTTCAAAACGATTACTTACACTCCGGAAGGATGGGAGAAACAGCCGTCGGGTGCCTTATTATCCTCTGCTCTTGGTTTCACAGGTTTTGCAAACCTTTTCAGAAAAAATAAAAAAGAACATCTGGTACCACTGCCTGTGGCAGCAGTTGCAAGGGGAAGCGTCGATATGGCATTAAACAGCATCACAATTCTTTTTACCGGAGTATTGATCCTTGTGTACATGGTTGGATCGATATTGGGATTCGATCTGAAGGAAACTGCAATTGATGCTCTCCTCTATAAAAACTGGTTCTGGTGGGGCCTTGATCTGATTGCAGACGGACTGGTTCTGATCTTTGTGGCAGGAACCTGGTATCTTCTTGCTATGCTGATAACAAACAAGCCGCTCTTTATGCAAAATATAGCCAGAGCAGCATTGCTTGTGGAACTTGTCGTTTCATGGACCGTCTGGTCACATCATTTGCTCTCCGATCAGGCTCAGCCTGCTATTCTTAAAATTGTTTCAGGTGAAATGGTTACCGCATTCGAGCTGATCACACAGGGGCTTGCCTTCTTTATCACTCTGGCAACTCTCTGGAGCGCCCGGCCTCTTAAAATGACAAATCCATTAAAATTCCTCCTTGGCGGTTTGCTTGGATTTGCACTGGCTGTACCGGCCGGGATTATGCAGGCTGATGTCGGATTGAACAGAATACTTCATAATACCCAGTGGGTTGTTGGACCTCACGTTCATGTTGCCATCCTGGTAGGTCTGACAATGACGCTCTATTCGGCTATTTATATCCTCTTCCCGATTCTTACAAACGGTGCAAAAATGTTCAGCCAGAAACTGGTGAATATTCATTTCTGGTGCCATCTCATAGGTGGCATTGGGATGGGTGCCTTTATGGGGATGGCCGGACTTAACGGGATGCTTCGGAGATCTTTATATGTAAACGGCGAGTTTAACCTGTATATGATACTGGCGGCAGTTTCAGGCACTCTGATCTTAATCGGATTCATTGCATTTTTCTATAACATTGTAATGAGCGTTGGGCTGAAAGGAGTGTTGGGAATCTTTATGCCCGCTAAAATTAAGACAAAGGATCTGATACCGGCAGCTTAGTCTGATACCAGAAGGATTGGTGAAGGGGATTTCAGGGTCTATTTTATTAAATATAATTCATTTGGTAAAAATGCGGTTTTTCATGTAGAGACGCCCAATTTGGGCGTCTCTACGGTAAGATTTGGGCGTCTCTAACACTAATCTGTCATATCGCCGATCCGCCCCTTTCTCCTGTTCGTATTCTGATACATTCTTCAAGAGGTGTGATAAAGATCTTGCCGTCGCCAACATTGCCTTCTTCTCCGTCTGTTGTTCTGGCTGACCGGAGAATGGCATCGATTGTAATATCAACAAAATCATCATTTACACCTATTTCTATCTTTATTTTAGGTATAAGGTCAGGGATTATCCTTTGCCCCCTGTACATCTCCTCAATTCTTTGCTGGCCATGGCCTGACACCCGGCTCACGGTAATTCTGGTTATTTCAGCAGCTATAAGGGCTTCCCTCACTTTGTCAAGCTGAACTTCACGTATAATAGCAGTAATTATTTTCATTGCAGTATTTTTAACTTTTTATATTTAGCTTGGATTGAGCATTCCATATCCCCTTTCTCCATGATAAGATCTGTCGAGACCAGCCATTTCGTCGGCTTCGGTTGATTTGAACCTTATGAATTTATTCAGGAAAAATATTATTAAAAATGTCATCCCGGCTGAGAAAGCAATTGCAATTCCGACAGCAATTGCCTGAATGCCAAGCTGGTTCCATACCGACCATGAACCTCCATTTGCTGCTGCCGCCTCTGCCATCCAGGAGGGACGGATAAAAAAAGTAAGGAAAAGGGCTCCGGTAATACCCCCAACACCATGAATCCCAAATGCATCGAGACTATCATCGTAACCAAGTCTGTTTTTAGCCTGAATAGCCATATAGCATACAGTGGAAGCAAGTATTCCGAGTATCAATGCCCCGTATGGCTGAACCACACCGGCAGCAGGTGTAACTGCTACCAGTCCGGCCAGTATCCCGCTGGCAAATCCGAGGGCAGTTGCTTTCCCCTGATGGAAACTTTCTATCAGGATCCATGTCAAAGCTCCGGCAGCTGCAGCTATTTGCGTGGCTGTTAAGGCCTGAGCAGTGCTAAGCCCACTGGAAACAGAGCTTCCGGCATTGAACCCGAACCATCCAACCCATAGTAATCCTGCACCAAGCATGGTGATCACAAGATTGTTAGGACGTATTACCTGATAAGGATAACCCCTCCGTGATCCCAGGAATAATGCCGCAACAAGTCCGCTTACCCCTGCAGATATGTGAACGACAGTTCCTCCGGCGAAATCGATTGCCCCTTTTGCACCAATGTTAAAAAGAAAACCATCTGATGCCCATACCCAATGGCAAAGCGGATTGTAGACAAGAAGGCTCCATAATGCGATGAAGAAACAATAAGCCTTAAAACTTACACGCTCGGCAAAAGCTCCAGCTATTAATGCCGGCGTGATAATTGCAAATTTGAGCTGGAACATTGAAAAAACATATTCCGGAACCTTTGCTTGCAGGATACTTGTATCAATCCCCTTTAGAAAAAAGTAGTCCCAGTTCCATCCAAACCACCCTCCCAGGGTGTTTTTCCCGAAACACATACTGTATCCAACAATCACCCATAATACGGTTATAATACCCATGGCAACGAAACTATGCATCACTGTGCCAAGCACATTCTTTGAACGTACCAGTCCACCGTAAAACATTGCCAGACCGGGGATCATTAATAGAACAAGAGCGGTTGATGTGAGCATCCAGGCCGTTGCTCCTGAGTCAATCTCAGTCCCGTCCGATGCTATCAATCCTGTAATACTAACAAACAATAAAACCAGGATCAGCATACTCTTTTTCAATCTTTTTCTCATAGCACAAAGTTTATAAATCATAAATAATAAGCATTAATAAAAACTATCTGAAAGCATTTCCAGAGCAGCCAGATTCAGCATATGGGTCAAAGGGTAAATCCGACAACAAGGAACATCTGATTTTTATCAGGATTAAATATAAGTTGCCCTGCTACAGGTATATTAAAAGAATCTGTCACTTTAATTGTCCTTGAAGTCCCAATACCCAGATTACATACAGCAAAATTACTCTCCCCTGTTTCGGAATCATAAGTGTGCCATCCATCGCCGGCACCCAGGAAAATATTGAAGGTCTTAAAGGAATACCCAGCCTGAAAATATTTGTCCCCGCCTGAAGAGCCAACACCTCCGGCCTTGTTAATAATGTAATTGGCAGACAGGTTGAATTTTCCTGCAGTAAATCCCGCATTAATTTCGAAGGCATGACTTCCTGAAGCCTCCGAGTAGTCATTATATATTAATCCCGGAAAATAATAGTCGGTGAGTCCCAGACTTATCCCGGCAGGAAGTGCAAAAGAAACATAGAGGTCAGCCTCCTGGTAACCTGAAAAGTCAAATGATCCCCAGGCTCCAGCTTCTAACCAATTTCCTGAGTATTTTATTGAGGGCTGAACTGCCGGTCCCGATCCGTATCTTGTACCTCTCCAGATATAATTGCTATAGAAATCTGCACCTACGCTGAATTTTGAATCAGACTCTTCCTGAGAAAAAACAGAAATAAAGGGTAATAATCCGAGTGTGACAATAGCTGCTATTAACATTCTTTTCTTTCTCATGAATTGATTTTTTTAAGAAGTTAGTATTTTTTCGTGCCAAATATAAATATCATTTTCACTTTACCCTAATATTTTAGGGTATTTTCTATTATTTATACTTTTTATATATATTATACCCTATTATTATAGGGGGTCATTTGTGTTTCTTATATTATATTTTGCATTGTACTATACTTATTAGGGGGGGGTATGTCTATTATTATCTATTTATATCAGCTTATTTCTGTTTATTTCTATTTATTTCTATTTATATCTTTATGAATTTACGCCAGGATTAAATTTAATCCTGATAGAACACGTAATTACAATGTAATTACACAACTTGGAAGTCTGGTACATAAACAACTTCCGTTTCAATCTCCATGGAAGTGATCATGGTCGGAAAAAATCCAGAAGATCTTCTGGAAAAGAATTATCTCATTCTTAACCTCAATGATCCCTGCGAGATTACTGACATATCATGGATCAAACCCGGCAAAGTACTGCGTGAAGTAACTCTTACTGCGGCCGGAGCCAAAGCCGCTATAGACTTCACATCGTCCCTTAATATGCAGTAGGTTGAGTTTGATGCCGGCTGGTATTAACCTGAGTACAATGATCTTTCAGATGCAAGGGCTGTCAATCTCGATCCTGCCAGATCCAAAGGACCCCTTGATATGGAGTCATAGCAAGGAAAAAGGGGAATGAATGGTTCATCGGCGGGATTAACGGAGATCAGACCAGAATACTTGATCTGAACTTCTCGTTCCTGGATCCGGATAGGTGGTATTCCATAAAACTATATTCTGATGATCCTTTAGTCAATACCCGGACTCATATCAGAATAGACAGCACTCTTATTAACAGCAAAACAGTTTATCCTGCTAAGTTTGCTTCGAATAATGGGATTGCAATGCACATTAAAACCAGTGAATTAAATCTATTAATTCGCTGGCACGAATTTGTAATTCGTGCCAATAACCTGCCAAGCACGGATTATAAATCCGCGCTAGCGGTGTTGCACTGAGTTTTACAGGAGTTAAAACAGTGTAACTCCTGTAAAACTTTGTGCAACTCTGTATTTAAATAACTAAATACCAGCTGTTGCTTTTATCATCTTCAGGTTGGTCTCAAGACCATCAAGATAAATAAGCGTCCATGACAGGGTATTCGTTATATTATGCCATATCAATAACGGTTCATCTTCATTCTGCTGCCTGAGATCAAGAATTACCGGGAGAGCTTTTGTAAGCTCTTCATATCCAGGGGTGTTTTCAATCTCATTAACAAGTGCCTTCAGGCTGTTGTCAAGCTTTTCTCCTTCCTTAGCATTACCAGTAGTTGATAATGCCTGTATGGCAGCTCCCCTCAAATCAGGTCTCAATAAACTTCCCGCGTCAGTATATTGTTCAGGAGAAGTACCTTCAAAGCTAAGAATCAAATTCTTATACTCATCCACAACCTTTAATGCTTCATCAATCTTCAGGGCAACCCTGGATTTTGAATCATTTGCAGGAAGCTGGTCCAAAACCTTTCCAACTTGGTTGTAATGACTTGAAAGGTTATAGCTGTCCATGATTCTTGCTGCTGATACATTCAGTGAGAGCAAGGCTGAAAAAACAGAATTGGCCGCAAGGAGCAGAAGAACGAAAACAGTATTATAGATATTAAAATTCTTGTTCTTCGAAGTGGTGACCAGAAAAACAGGAAGAAAAACAACATAAGGAAAAATAATTGCAATTGTAAGTATAGTGTTTGCAAAGGGCCAGTGCAATATTTTGAACAGCATTCCGGTGAATACTACAAAACATGTTAGCCATGTTACTATATGAAGCAGTAAATTCTGCCTGTTCCCTTCAGCTTTAAAATGATCAATCAGAGCCAATGGTAGAAAAACAAGGACCAAAGTAATAATTCCTATTGCCAATAAATAGCCTGCTCCGGACCAGTGATTTACTTTAAAAATAATGCCTGTAAAAATAATCAGGGCAGTAACCACACCTAATATATATATCTTCTGTTTCATGATTTCATTTATTAAGTTGATTATTTGTGCCTTACAATAATTGTTAATATTTTTGATTCAACAGTAAGGAGGCTGTTCTTGAGAAGTTCAAGTGAATGCAGGCCGGACATTAAAGAAATATTTGTGCCCTCAGGCATTGTTCCTGGTAAATATAAAGAAGGTTCAAGGAGACTAGTATACATATGAAGATCCTCCTCCGGAATCATTCCTGATATATACTTTGCATATTCTGTCAGTGCCGAATTAAGGTCCTCACGTGTGCTGCAGCCTGATGCCAGAAAATCCCTGACTGGAGCATAATAAAAAGCCTTTGAAAGCTTTTTATACTGAATTTCAGTCCCTGTTTCAGTTTGTCTGATCTGATCCTGGCTTAAAGCGGGTTTGCCTGGTTCACCCTCTGATTCCTGGACCATTTTTTTCTGAACATCTCCTATAAGAGTGAGCAGGCTGATTGTCTTCACATTCAGCTGTTCCATCTGAGAGTAGCTCAATGAATCATGATAACTGGTAATCAGGGAATTGTTATGCCTGAACAAATAACCGTACAAAGCCTGCTGCTGTTCCTGATGGGAATAAAATTCTTCTTCGTATGAATATTGCAGATTAAGATTGATAAGGGTTCCCGGAACAATAATCAGAAGCAGGCCGATTACCAAATAAAGGAATCGTGGGCTGATATGACTTTCTTCCTTCCAGCTAATCCAGGTATACCAGGGGAAAACAATGACGCACAGAATAATCATGCCAAGAACCATTAGCGTGGTTGCAAGAGTCCAGTGCTGTATCTTGCAAAGTATACCTCCGGCATAGCAGATTAGTCCAATTGCTCCAAGGATATAGACGGGCTTTTTGAACTTGTTTTCCTGATCTTGCAGCTTGCTGACAAGCAGTGCCGGGACAAAGAAAAATAATCCAAACAGTGCCGTCAGAGCTATAATAATACCTGCACCATTCCAGTGCTGTATTTTGAATAATGTACCAAGTATAAAACACATCCCTGCCAGAAATGCTGAGATGAAAAGGAAGAGTTTCTTCATTTTATGAGTCTCCTTCCAGAGCACTCCGAGGGCTGAAGGCATGAATACTAATGCCAGCGTTACAGCCCCGATGGTCGCCATGGCACCAGCAAGAGGCCAATGCTGGATCTTGAATAATGCTCCAAAGCCAAGTAATACTGTGCCGGCAATGCCGGAAATTTTCATTGTGTTTTTCATATATCTGTATTTAGAGTCAACTGCATATAGTGTTTCTTCCTGGATCTCTTTTATCCGCCTCGAGCCGATTTTCTGCTTTACTTTACTATAGGCTTCCAGGAAGGTCAGCCCGGCCTGCATTTCATTTTCAACATCACAGCAGACATGGTCAATCAGCTCATCTAACAGATGAGAGAAAACTATCTCCTGTTTTTTTACATCGCGGGCAATCCTTTCAATATGTTCAATTGAAAGCTCAGGCATAGTTCAGTCCGGCTTTGGGTTCGGCAATTTTCTGAAGTGATTCAATAAATTCCTTTAGTTCCCTTATTTTTTCAACTGCAACTGAATGTCCTTTTGGTGTCAGCGAGTAATAGATCCTCATCCGGTTATTATATATTTCAGATGCCGTCACCACAGCTTTTTCTTTTTCGAGCTTGTGGAGGATTGGATAAAGAGTTCCATAGGTAAGTTTTATTTTACCATTTGTCGTTAGTTCGACTTTCTGAGTTAATGCATAACCATGCATCGGGCCCTCTTCTTTTAATAGTTTCAGGACTATTGTTTTAAGTGACCCGCTGTAAAGTTGGTTTGATATCATACATTTAGTATATGTAAGTTACTTATATATAACAAAGATATTATATATTTATTTTATAATATGCAATTTTTTGCAATATTTCTTTGATCCTACAAAATTCTCTGTGAATTCCTTTACATTGCCTTTGCAAACCTTTCTATTATGGAGACTGTACTCATTACCGGCGGAACGGGACTTATAGGCAGCCATATCAGTAAAAAACTGAAGGAAAAAGGCTATACCATAGCATTCCTGAGCAGGAAAAGAAATACTGATGGCCAAATTCCTGTATACTTCTGGGATCCTGATAAAAATATCATCCACCCTGAAGCCATATCTGGCACTGATTACATAATACATCTTGCAGGTGCAGGAATAGGAGATAAAAGATGGACTAAAAAGAGAAGAGAGCTTATTTCAGACAGCCGTATTAAAACAGGTGAATTAATACTAAGGAAATTTCAGGAGTCCGGGAAAAACCTTAAAGCATTTATTTCTGCCTCAGGAATTGGATATTACGGGACAATTACATCCGATAAAATATTTAACGAAACTGATCCTCCTTCCGATGATTTTCTGGGGGAAGTATGCAGGAAATGGGAAGAAATGGCCGACAGGTTTAATGAAGCCGGAGTCAGAACTGTGAAATTAAGGACAGGAGTGGTCCTCGCAGATAAAGGAGGTGCTTTGGAAAGAATGACAAATACTGTTAAAATGGGTATTGGGTCACCCTTGGGCAGCGGAAGGCAATATATTCCGTGGATACATATTGATGATCTGTGCAATTTATACCTTAAGGCAGTTGAAGATCCGGCTATGACCGGTGCCTGGAATGCTGTGGCACCTGAACATACAACGAACAGGGAATTCATGCGGATCCTTGCTGAAGTTCTCGAAAAGCCGTTCTTTTTCCCTGCTGTTCCCTCCTTTGTTCTGAAAATGCTGCTTGGAAAAATGTCAGGGATCATTTTAAAAGGAAGCAGGGCCTCAGCCGGTAAAATAATCTCATCAGGTTATAAATTTGAGTATCCAGTTCTGGAAAATGCCCTGAAGGACCTGTTCCTGAAAAGATGATTCTGTTATTTTCTGAACAAATGGATTTACAGGTTGTTTTAAATACTAAGTTTGTCGCATAATAAAAACCAGATAAATGAGCCTTGCAGGACCAGGTCCTCTTGTTGAGTTAGACGGAAGAAATTTGTACTACGCCTTCATTGCAGGAGCAAGAAAGGTAATAGAAAACCAGGTTGAGCTCAACAGGATAAATGTATTCCCCGTTAATGATGGTGATACCGGTACCAATCTTGCAGCAACAATAAGATCGGTGATGGAATCGATCCATCCTCACAGGTCTTATAAGATTACTGCCGACAGAATTGCTGAAGCCACCCTGATGAATGCAAGAGGAAACTCAGGAATTATCTTTGCCCAGTTTTTTTACGGGCTCAGCATAGAAACCGGAAATTTTCGCTCTGTCACACTTAAGCAGTTTGCAGAATCACTTACAAAATCAGTGAGTTATGTTTATGCCGCTGTAGCCAGACCAGTTGAAGGAACAATGCTAACTGTTATTAAGGACTTCGCCGATTACATATACACCAGCCGTAACAAGTTTTCTGATTTCAACAATATGATTACGAGTGCATTTGAGATCCTGAAGAAATCACTGCTGGAAACAAAATCGAAGCTCGCCATACTTGGGAAAAACAATGTTGTGGATGCCGGGGCCAAAGGATTTGTCCTGTTTTTCGAGGGAATAATGGAATTTATCAATACCAGGAATATCAGGGAACTTAATTTCAGCAAGGCCTGTAATAATTCCATTCCAGAAAGTCGAAGAGACAATAACCGAAAAAATGAATTTCAGATACTGCACTGAAGCTCTTATCAGAGAGTGCAGAATTGACAGGGAAATGCTTGTCAGGACTCTCGAATCATTCGGGGATTCTGTTGTGGTGGCCGGGTCTGACAAACTTAGAAGGATCCACCTTCATACAAATGTCCCGTCCGAATTGTTCGACAATCTCAGGAAGGCAGGTACTATAACATTTCAGAAAGCCGATGACATGTTCCGCCATTACCAGACAGCCAACGAAAGAAAATGGAAAATTGCGCTTGTAACCGATTCTACCTGTGACCTTTCGCAGGACCTTATTGACAACTACCAGATCAACGTACTACCAATAAATATCAATTTCGGTGAAAACCATTACCTCGATAAGGTTACTCTTCAGCCTGAACAATTCTACCAACTACTTGGCGAAACCGGCGAGCATCCAAAGAGCTCACAGATAAATGAAAATACCTTTATTAATCTTTACTCCCATCTTGCCTCCCATTATGATTCGGTAATAGCCATCCATTTAAGCGATCAGTTAAGCGGCACATTTTTCAGCAGTCAGAAAGCTGCCATGAAGATCTCAGCCGAATTCGGCAAGCCGGTCACAGTATTGAACTCCAGGAATCTGTCAGGTTCCCTTGGACTGATAATGCTCCGCACTGCACAGGCCATTGAAGATGGGGTTTCTCATGATGAGGTCGTGACTATGGCAGAGAAGTGGATAAGAAATACCCGTATATATGTCAGCGTCAAAACATTGAAATATCTGGTCCGCGGTGGAAGAGTTTCGGCTACAAAAGGCCTGATCGCAAAAATTCTGAACATAAATCCTATTGTTTCGATTGACGAGACAGGAAAGGCCGTTCTTTTCGACAGAACATTCAGTCAGAAATCGAACATGGTAAAGGTAATGAGCCATATCAGAAAAATAAACGATTCCCAAAAGATATGGAACTATATTGTTCTGCATGCGAACAATAAGAAATCGGCAGACTGGTTTTCGGAAAAAATGGAAAAACTGACTGGCATGAAACCGGTTTCAGTCGTCAACATCTCTCCGGTAATTGGTGCAAATGCAGGCGCAGGAGCTGCTTCCGTTGCATTACTTTACGATTAAAACTGATGACATTTTTTCAAATCTATTTCCACGCATTACTTATTATAGCAGGTCTGATGTCCGTTCTCTGGATAATCAGTGTATATATCAGGAATGTAAGCATTGCAGACATCTTCTGGGGATTCGGATTTTTTCTGACAAATCTCTTTTATTTTGTCAGCACCGAAGGTTTATGGATGAGGAAGATTATCCTCTTAGTCATGGTTTCTGTATGGGGTTTTCGTCTTTCAGGATATCTTGCCTGGCGTAACATCGGTAAAGGAGAAGACTACCGTTACAAACAGTTTCGAAGCAGTTACGGGGAGAAGAGGTATTGGTGGATAAGCTTTTTTCAGACATTCCTTCTGCAGGGAGTACTGATGTGGCTCATTTCTGCACCACTTCTTGGAGCCCAATATTTCGGACAGGATAAAAGCCTCGGTATTTTTGATTATGCAGGTATAATTATCTGGATCACAGGACTTATTTTCGAAACCGGAGGAGATTACCAGCTGGCCCGTTTTAAAGCCGATCCTTCAAATAAAGGGAAAGTTCTTTCTTCCGGTTTATGGCATTATACAAGGCATCCGAATTATTTTGGCGACTCAGCGGTATGGTGGGGCTACGGGCTAATCTGTCTTGGAGCAGGCAGTCTGTGGCCTGTTTTTGGCTCTGTTCTTATGACAGCCCTGATTATAAAAGTATCTGGAGTTGCCCTTCTCGAAAAAAATCTTGTTGAGAAGAAGCAGGAATACAAGGATTATATTGAGAAAACATCTGCATTCGTTCCATGGTTCCCGAAGAAATGATCAACTGAAAATCTGGAACTACACCAAAATCTGTTCGAAATTCTTTGAACAATCTCACTATTTTTTGTGTTTCTTTTGCAAATTATGCTTTATATGATTAGATATATTTACATTATCTTATTGTTAATCATTGTTGTATATGATTCAGCCGGACAGGCAAATTCAGGGATGATAAAAGGGAGGGTGCTCAATTCAAACACAAATGAAGGGGTGCCATTTGCCACAGTTCAGATATGGGGAACCACCATAGGAGCTATAACAGACTATGATGGTAATTTTTCTTTCACCGGAATAAAACCTGGCTATGTTGAACTGAGGGCATCGTCGGTCGGATTCAAACCATATATTTCCTCCGCCATAATGGTAACAAACAGCAATCAGGTTAATCTTGAAATCCCTCTTGAAGAGAACCTGATCGGGATTGGTGAAGTCGTTATTAAAGCTTCCCCATTTGTTAAAAGAATTGAAACTCCTATATCTGCAAGAATAATAGGAATTGATGAAATTGATAAGAACCCGGGAGGAAACAGGGATATTTCAAAGGTCATACAGTCATTTCCAGGTGTGGCATCAACACCCGCTTTCAGAAACGATGTGATTGTAAGAGGAGGCGGTCCGAATGAAAACAGGTTTTATATAGATAATGTCGAGATCCCGTATCTTAACCACTTCTCGACCCAGGGAGCTTCGGGTGGTCCGGTTGGAATAATAAATGTCGACTTCGTCCAGTCAGTCGATTTCATTTCCGGCGCCTTCCCGGCCTCAAAAGGAAATGCCCTGAGTTCGATACTGAACTTTACTTTTGTCGATGGGAATAAGGATAAGCTTAAATACCGCGCAACGTTGGGAGCCTCCGACCTGGGACTCACGATTGATGGTCCTGCAGGAAAGAACAGCACCCTTCTTATATCAGCAAGAAGGTCATATTTACAGTTTCTTTTCAATGCCCTGGGCCTTCCTTTTCTTCCTAATTATACTGATTTCCAGTTTAAATACAGGGTGAAGCTTGACGACAAAAATGAACTGACCCTGATAGGTCTGGGTGCAAAAGATGATTTCAGGCTGAATCTTAAAGCCAATGAGACAGAATTTCAAAGATATATTCTCGACTATATCCCTGTTCAGGAACAATACAGCTATACCACCGGAATAGTATACAAGCATTTCAGAAAATCAGGTTTTGATACGTGGGTTCTCAGCCGCAATTACCTGAATAACTCACAGTATAAATATGCCGGTAACATTGAAGCCGATACAAATAAGGTGCTTGATTATTTATCGGGTGAAGGCGAGATCAAAGCCAGGGTTGAAAGGACAATCATAGGAGATAAAGGTCTCAGAATAAGTTTTGGAACAGGTTTCGAATATGCTCATTACAGAAATTCCACCTACAGGCTTATTTATACCGGACTTGGAAATAATGAAATCAACTACAATACCAATCTGAAGCTTGAAAAGCTCAATGCATTCGGCCAGGTAAGCAAATCATATTTTGAAGAAAAGCTGAAGCTGTCATTTGGAGTACGAACTGACTTTAACACCTGGTCAAAATCGATGTCAAATCCGTTGGCACAGCTTTCCCCGAGGTTCTCTGCTTCATATTCTCTTACTGAAAAACTGAATGTCAACTTTAACCTGGGCAGGTATTTTCAGCTTCCACCATACACTGCCCTGGGTTATTCAAGCAATAGCGGCGTTTTTCTGAATAAGTACAACAACCTGAAATACATCCAGTCCGATCACCTTGTTGCAGGTATCGAACTTATCCCCACTGAAAATATTCAACTCACTGTGGAGGGATTTTACAAGAAATATTATAAGTATCCATTTTCGGTGAGGGACCAGGTCCCTCTTTCGAGCAAGAGTGCCGGATACGGGATCTTCGGCGATGAAGAACTTACTTCTGTATCAGATGGCAGGGCTTACGGGATCGAATTGCTGGGACGGCTTAAGGAATTTAAGAAAACCAATCTGGTTTTCTCATACACTTTTGTGAGAAGTGAATTCAGGGATTTGAATTCAATTTGGATTCCATCTTCATGGGATAACAGGCATCTTTTTAACCTGACCGCCACAAAACAGTTCAATAAGAACTGGGATTTCGGATTCAAGTGGAGATTTGTCGGCGGAGCTCCTTATACCCCATACGATCTTGCAAAATCGGCAGTTAAAGCAGCATGGGATCTCCAGGGACAAGGTTATCTGGATTATTCCAAATTTAATACAGAACGGCTTAAAGCATTCCATCAGCTCGACCTGAGGATTGACAAGCAGTTCTTCCTGAAGGGATGGTCGTTGATGCTGTATGCAGATGTCCAGAATGTTTACAACCATAAGGCCGATCAACCCGCAATTCTTGTAAGGCAGTCGGATGGAAGCGGTATACCTTTGACTGATCCCGGAGATCCGTCAAAGTACCTGCTGAAGTACCTCGACGGAGAATCCGGGACTGTTTTGCCTACAATCGGTGTTATTATTGAATTTTAAATTTTTATGATATGTACAGAATTCTTTTTATTTCAATAATATTTATAACCGGGGCATGTTCAGCCGGTTCACTGAAAAGCAGTAACCAGGTCCGTGAAGAAAAAACAACTTTAACAACAAATGCTGCCGGAAAAGGGCATGAGATTGTTATTGATTTCACAAAGGGTAAAGAATTCTATTATCCGCTTTTTGCTGTCTGGATTGAGGATTCGGATGGAAAATATATACAGACACTTTATGTTGCAAAATCAGTCGCCACAGGGATTTTTGAATATGGAAAGCAGGAAAGAGATAAGTGGATAAAAGCACCTAAAAGGGCTCCCCAGACATTGCCATACTGGGCTCACAAAAGAGGAATCAGAGCTTCTGACGGTCTATATATGCCTGACGCCGGTACTGAAGTTCCTGATGCTTATTCCGGTGCGACACCCCGGACGGGATTCGTGTTGACCTCACATGCCGATAATCCCCTGCCGGGCAGATTTAAGGTCATGGTTGAGATAAATCAGAACTGGGACTGGAACAATTACTGGACCAACGACAAGTACCCTGATGATGAAAACTATAAATGGTCGTGCCAGCCTGCATTAGTCTATGAAACTGACATTGACCTTAACTCCTTAAAGGATTCATACAGAATGTCCCCTATCGGCCATAGCCATTATTCCGGTAAGACAGGTGAATTGTTCCCCGATCTCAGCACATTGACTACTGCCCTGAAAATAGCTGATTCAATAATTGTAAAGGTGAAGTAGAAATTTAAGTTCGGCATTAAGTATATGCAATTACAATGTAATTACATTGTTCATATAGCAGCATTAAAAGTATCGCCCTGATCAAAATCGCCTGAGGTATAACCTTTGCGGAACCACTCCTTGCGCTGGGCGGCAGTGCCGTGAGTGAAAGCATCGGGAATTACGCGTCCCTGGTATCTCTTCTGGAGAACATCATCACCAACTGAAGAAGCTGCATTCATGGCCTCTTCGATATCGCCTGATTCAACTGAATTGAACATCTGCTGGTCGTAATGCGCCCACATTCCGGCGAGAAAATCGGCCTGCAGTTCAAGCCTTACCAGTATTCTGTTTGCGTTTACCTCACTCATACTTGCTCTCTGGTTATTTACATCGCTGAGAATTCCGAGCTGATTTTGTACATGGTGCCCTATTTCGTGTGCAACCACATAGGCTATGGCAAAATCACCATAGGCTCCGAATCGCGTCTTAAGTTCATCAAAAAATGCAAGATCAATATAGACTTTCTGATCGCCTGGACAATAAAAGGGGCCGCTTGCGCCGCTTGCATATCCGCATGCAGACTGGACCTGATCCCTGAAAAGAACCAGTATCGGCTGCTTATAAGTCATATTTGATTCCTTGAAAATTTTAGTCCATACATCTTCAGTTCCGGCCAGTACAACTCTGACAAGATTATCCATTGCATCCTCCTCAGGGGTAGTGGTAATTGGACCAGATTCAGTCGCCGGCGCCTCTGTCGAGCTGTTCAATACCTGTGATGGATCTCCTCCAAGAAGAAGAACTATAAGTGCTATAACTACTGTTCCCAGGCCGCCTCCGATTGCCATCTTTCCTCCGGAACTCATTCCTCTGCGGTCTTCCACATTATCGCTGGTGCGTCTGCCTTCTGTTCTCATAATGGTCCTTATTATTTTTATAAAATTACAAAATTGTTTGCAAAAAACAAAAACATGTTTTAGCTTTGACTATCTGGTTAAACTATATGTTTAATCTGTTTGGTTAAACCTAACAGTTAAGAAAAATGACTGAAGCTGACAAACAAACTGAGGAAAGGATCTTTGACGCTGCTACAGATGTATTTATCGAAAAAGGAATGGATGGTGCAAGAATGCAGGATATTGCTGATCGGGCAGGGATAAACAAATCGTTGCTTCATTATTATTATCGTACAAAGGACCATCTTTTCAATGCGGTTTTTGAAATGATCGCCGGTCAGATGTTCAAAAAATTCGGACCAGTACTTGATGAGAATCTTTCCCTGGAAACGAAGATCAGGTTCTTCTTAAGGGAGCATATTACATTCATGCAAAAAAATCCGAAGCTTCCATCATTCATCTTAAACGAAATCCACAGAAATCCTGAAAGAATAAGGAAACTCATCCAGAGCATTGATATTAATAAACTATGGAACACACTGGAAGCTCAGCATAGAGAAGAACTGAAACGATACAATATTTCAAAAGAGAATCTTCCTCAGTTTATGACGACAATTGCCGGAATGAGTGTCTTCCCGTTTGCAGCCAAGCCGATTATTGCCGGTATAATGGGAGAAAATGGGCTACAATTTTGACAATTATATTGAAGAGCGCAAGGATTATGCCGCAGATTTTGTAATAAAAGCTATAACAAAATAATTATTCCGGACATGAAAAGAAAGTTATTGATAGGATTCCTGTTCCTGATACCGTTTACTGTCTTTTCACAGAAGATAATGACACTCCGTGAGTGTTATGATAAAGCCATGTCAGCAACACCCATTGCCGGAGAGAGAGAAGCCTGGTCACAGATATCGGCGGTAAGGGACAAAAACCTGTCGAAAAGCTGGCTTCCTACCCTTGATGCCGGCGGAAGTTTTCTTTATAATTCATCGGTGATCGATATGACAGATATCCTTGGTTCACTCCCAATTCCGGGGATTGCTGGTGCAATTAAACCTCTTCCCCATGAACAATATAAAATAACTGTCGATATAAACCAGATCATCTACGACGGAGGTGCGATAAAAGGTGCAAGGGCCCTTGAGAAAGCCGATCTAAGTATTAATGAAAAACAGACAGAAACCGACCTGTATAAGCTTCGGGGACAAATAAACGGCTATTACTTCAACATTTTGCTTCTTGACAGGCAGAAAGAGCTTCTGCATAGTTATCACGATCTTATAACAAAACGTATTGCCTCAATGAATTCAGGACTTGCAAATGGCATTGTCCTGAAGTCAGACGTTGATGTGCTGGCTTCTGAAAAGATAAAACTGGAGCAGCAGATAAGCGAAAATGAGATCAGGAAAGCATCACTAATGAAAATACTTTCAAGCCTCACTGGTACAGAGATTGATGCATCAACCCAATTTATTCTTCCATCTCCGGGAGAAGAGCTTTCAGAAGAATTATTACGTCCGGAAATGCAGATATTTGACCTGAGAAAGAAACAGCTCGATGCGGGTCTGCAGGTTATTCAAAGTAAAAGAATGCCCAAAGCTGCAGGATTTGCCACTCTCGGTTATGGTAATCCTCCCGGAAGTAATTTCTTCAGGGACGAATTTGCACCTTATTATATTTTGGGAGCAAGTGTTAAGTGGAACATCTTTGACTGGAACAGGTCAAAGAATGAAAAACAGGTGATAAGCCTCCAGCAGAATATCATTGACAGCAGGAAAAGTGAGCTCACCGATAATCTTAAGAGGCTTCTTGACGCAAAGAGTGCGGAAATATCCAGTCTGAAGTCACTTATTGAATCAGACGATGAACTGATAACATTAAGGAAGAGGATCACTGCAGCAGCGGAGTCACAATATGAAAACGGTACAATAAATGCAACAGACTATATGAATGAATTGACCGCCGAAAGGCAGGCTCTGATTAATTATGAAATCCATAAGATTAACCTGGCAATGGCACAGATCGAGTATTTAAATATTAGCGGAAAAGAAATAGAATAAATTGCCCCCAACCCCCTAAAGGGGGCTAAAAATAACCCCCCTGAAGGGGGGCGAACAATAAGTAAGAAATTGAATAATTATATCACAGTAAATATGAAACCCAACCTGTTTTTAATCATCCCTGCAGTTCTGCTAATCGCATGTAACAACAAAACCGACCAGGCAGATGCTTACGGCAACTTTGAAGCAACCGAAGTCGTAGTATCTGCAGAGACAAACGGCCGCATCCTGTCATTTAATAGTACCGAAGGAACTGAGATCGATAAGGGTTCTGAAATAGCATTGATAGACACAACTCTGTATCACCTGCAGAAAGGTGAAATCGAAGCGGGAATGAAAGGCGTCAGAACACGTATCAGCTCAATAAATGCCCAGAATGACATTCTCCGCCAGCAGATTGATAACCTGAAAGTGAATATTGCCAGGATTGAAAATATGCTGAAAGATGATGCGGCAACAAAAAAACAATACGACGATCTGACCGGACAGGTTGCGGTCCTTGAAAAACAGATTGCCGCCAACAACACCCAGAAAGCATCAGTAGCCGCTGAATTGTCGGTATTTGAATCAAAAAAAGCCACTCTGAACGAACAGGTTGTTCGCTGCAGCGTAAAAAGCCCGTTGAAAGGAACTCTGATAGAGAAATATGCTGAAGCGGGTGAGCTGGCTGCAGCCGGTAAGCCGCTGGCGAAAATTGCAGATCTTTCACTGATCCGTCTGAAGGTTTATGTAAGTGGTGCCCAGCTTGAGAAAATTAAAACGGGCCAGGAGGTTACTGTAAGAGTTGATAAGGGGAAAAAAGACTATTCCTCCTTTACAGGCAAAATAAGCTATATCTCCGGCAAGGCTGAATTCACTCCGAAGATAATACAGACAAAAGAGGAACGTGTCACTTTTGTTTATGCTGTAACCATCGATGTGGTTAATGATGGTTCGATGAAATCAGGAATGCCGGGAGAAGCAATATTTTAATATGAATGAAATAATTAAGGCATCGGGTATCGGAAAAAAATTTGAAGCGACACAGGCTTTGAAAGATATAACATTCGGGGTCAATGAAGGAGAGATATTTGGATTTATTGGTCCCGACGGTGGCGGAAAAACAACCCTCTTCAGGATAATCACAACCCTTTTATTGCCTGATGAAGGCGAGCTTAAAGTGCTTGGATTTGATTGCAGGACAGGATACAGGGAACTCCGGAAGTATATCGGCTATATGCCGGGAAGATTCAGCCTCTACCAGGACCTGACAGTTGAAGAGAATCTTAATTTCTATGCCACGGTTTTCGGAACTACAGTAAGTGCCAATTACGACCTTATCGCAGATATTTATTCACACATTGAACCTTTCAGAAAAAGGCTTGCAGGCAAGCTGTCAGGGGGAATGAAGCAGAAACTTGCATTATCATGCGCCCTCATTCATAAGCCCCCGTTGCTTGTTCTTGATGAACCAACGACAGGAGTTGATGCGGTTTCAAGATCAGAGTTCTGGGAAATGCTCAGAAAGCTGAGACAGCATAATATAACTATTCTGGTTTCAACGCCGTACATGGATGAAGCTATGAAGTGCGACAGGGTTGCACTGATACAGGGAGGCAAAATTCTCTCGGTCGATAAGCCTCAGAGTATCAGGAATGGATTTAAAAAGCGGCTCTTTACTGTCAGAGCAACAGATAAATACCATCTGATCCTTGCGCTCAGGAAATATCCTGAAACAAATACTGCTTATCCATTCGGGGATTCAGTGCATGTGACCTTCAGGAATGACAGTTATCATGAATCGCTTAAAAGCTTTCTGAAGCTCGAAGGAATTGAAAATGTAATTATTGAGGAATCGAAAGCCGGAATTGAGGACAGGTTTCTGGAACTGATGGAGGCATGAAGGTATAAAGGCGTAAAGGTATAACGGCAAAATTCCCCCTTTGAATTCTGCGAAGCAGAATCGACGAAGTCAACGGGGTAAGGGGGATGTTGAATGAGATTGCTTCTCTCGCTTTGCTCGATCGCAATGACGGTAGTCACAAAGCAGCTCCCCTCCATGGAGGGGTTGGGGGTGGGTAAATTTAAGGACAGAATGGCGAATAACACAGTAATATCAGTTCATAATCTTGTAAAGAAGTTCGGCAATTTCACAGCCAACGACAACCTGAATTTTGAGGTTTTCAAAGGTGAGATATTCGGATTCCTTGGTGCAAACGGTGCTGGCAAGACAACAACCATCAGAATCCTTTCAGGATTGTCAGTTCCGACTTCGGGCGATGCCATTGTTGCCGGCTTCAGTGCATCACGTCAACCTGAAAAAATAAAAAAGGTTATTGGCTATATGTGTCAGAAATTCTCCCTTTATGAAGATCTTACCGTCAGGGAGAATATTATGCTTTATGGTGGTATATACGGTATGAGCAGGAAGCTGATAAGGGAACGGACACATGATCTTCTGGTGAAGCTTAATTTCGGAGCGTACAGCGATAAGCTGATTGCCTCGCTCCCACTGGGACTGAAGCAGAAGCTTGCCTTTTCTGTTGCGGTTCTGCATGAACCTGAAATAGTCTTCCTCGATGAACCTACAGGCGGAGTTGATCCCGTCACCCGACGCCAGTTCTGGGAGATGATATATGAGACCGCTTCACGGGGCATTACTGTTTTTGTAACAACTCATTATATGGATGAAGCTGAATATTGTGACCGGATATCAATAATGAGCGAGGGCAGAATAGTGGCTCTTGATACACCAGCAAACCTTAAAAAACAATATGATACAGAGTCGGTGGAGGATGTATTTGTAAAGATAGCAAGGCCCCATCCCCCCTAAAGGCGGCTAAATAGTACTGATAAAGTAGCCCCCTTTAGGGGGTTGGGGGTGAAAAAAAAGAAAATAACACCATAATTAAGTAAATGAATCGCTTCTTAGGCTTTGTAAAAAAAGAGTTCCTCCATATTTTCAGGGATTACCGGACACTAATTATCCTGTTCGGATTACCTGCTGCACAGATCCTGCTTTTCGGTTATGTTGTCAGCACTGACATTAAAAATGCCGGGGTTGCTTTTCTTGATCTGTCAAAAGATGAGATAACCGGTAAAATTTCTGATAAAATCTGCTCATCAGGATTCTTTGTAAGAACCGGGGACCTGCTTGATTACAATGATATCGACAGGGTAATGAGAAAGGGGCAGACTAAAGCAGTTATAGTTTTTGAAAACAATTTCGGCCGTAATCTGATGAGTGAAGGAAAAGCTGAATTGTCAATTATAGCTGACGGTTCAGAACCTAACACGGCGACTCTTGTAACGAATTATCTCACAGCAATAGTAACTGATTTCAACAGGGAGATTTCCGGTTCATCTGCATCCCCGTCACTGCTGGTACAGCCAGAGGTGAGGATGTTTTATAATCCGGGACTAAAGGGTCATTATATGTTCGTACCGGGTGTAATTACACTCATTATGATACTTATCTGTGCACTTATGACCTCGGTAACAATTACCCGGGAGAAAGAATTCGGTACAATGGAAGTCCTTCTTGTTTCTCCCCTGAAGCCTGTTCAGATAATCCTTGGGAAGGTAATGCCCTATTTCTTTCTTTCATTTATTGATGTGATTGTTATTCTTCTGCTTTCATGGCTTGTTTTTGACCTCCCCGTAAAAGGCAGTCTGGTACTTTTGCTTGCCGAAAGCATGCTTTATATAATGATGAGCCTTTCCCTCGGGATCCTTATCTCGACTCTGTCCGGCACAATGCAGCAGGCAATATTTATTTCGCTTGTCGGAATGATGCTTCCAACAATATTGCTTTCAGGGTTTATTTTTCCGATTGAAAATATGCCAAAAGTTTACGGATGGCTCAGTTCAATTCTTCCTCCAAGATACTTCTTAATAATTTTAAAAAACATAATGATAAAAGGTACAGGCTTCATGTATGTCTGGAAGGAAACAATCATTTTAATTGTATTTACTGTTGTATTTATCGGATTGAGCATCAGAAATTTTAAGATAAGGTTACAGTAGGCGTCAGGCGACAGGCGTCAGGCAAAAGGGTTTGGGGTATGTGGTGCAGGGTGCGGGGAAGACTAAGTCTCCCCTCCTTGGAGGGGTTGGGGGTGGGTAAAAAGATGTAAAAAATATTCAAATGCGAACCATATTTTATCTTATCAGAAAAGAATTCATCCAGATCTTCCGGAATAAGTTCATCGGAAGGGCAATCTTTGGCGTCCCGATAATTCAGATGCTGATACTTGTCCCGGCAGTGACCTTTGAGATAAGGGATATTAAATTATGCATTATCGACAGGGATATGTCTTCTGTTTCCCGAAGCCTGGTCAGCCAGCTTGAGGGATCAAAATTCTTCAGGATTACCCACTCGACATTCTCAGATAAAGAGGCTGAAAGTCTGCTGCTTAAAAACAAATGCGTCATGGTGCTTCAGATCCCTGCAGATTTCGGCAAGGATACAGGAAACGGTAAACCCGCTAAATTGATGGCTTCAATTAATGCAATCAATGCATCAACAGCACAATTGTCGTGGGCTTATCTGAATGGAGTTCTGCGGGATTACAATTTAAAACTTGCAAGGAAAAATATTAACGGCAGTGCTGTTTCAGCCATCCCTCAGGTAGATATCCGGAACCGTTACTGGTACAACGAACTTCTCAATTACAAATATTATATGCTCCCTGGCATTCTGGGAATTCTTGTTACAGCTATCGGATTCCTGCTTGCCGGGCTTAATCTGGTCAGGGAAAAGGAAGCAGGCACCATCGAACAGATCAATGTAACCCCTGTCAGGAAACATCAGTTCATAATTGCCAAAATGGTCCCCTTCCTTATAATCGGACTTGCTGACCTTGTTCTTGGTCTTGTTTTGGGAAAACTGGCTTTCAATATCCCTTTCGAAGGCAGCATTGCCCTTCTTTTCCTGAGCGCTTCAATTTTTCTGATAGCAGTTCTGGGCTTTGCCCTTTTCATTTCAACTTTTTCAGGAACACAGCAGCAATTTATGTTTATTGCTTTCTTCTTTATGATAATTTTCATACTTATGAGCGGTATTTTCACTCCACTTGAGAGTATGCCAGGCTGGGCCAGAAAACTCGATCTGATAAATCCTGTGGCTTATATAATGAAAATTAACAGGATGGTAATGCTTAAGGGGTCTACGATTCAGGATATCAGCAGGGATATCTTTTCATTGATGATTATAGCAGTTATTTTCACAGCGCTTGCAGTAAAACGCTATAGAAAAACAGCATAAAAAAGATTTCCCGCAGATTACAAATATGCGAAAATCAGCGGGATCAGCGGGAAAAAATTATTTAAGCGAAACTGTTGCCATAACCGGCCAGTGGTCGGATATGTAAATGCCATGATCTTTCCTGATAAATGTCTTGTGATCCAGCACCTTCATCCCGTTTCTTACAAAAACATAATCAATCCTTCCGGAACTAGTGCTATCCGAAAAACCATTAAAGGTATATGCAGGGCCAACTGGTCTCTTCTCAGTAACTGCGTATGTATCGGTAAACAATGGAACGCTTTCATAAGGTCCTGTAAGTATTTCATAGCCTTTGCCTGAAATCAGCATATTTAAATCACCTGTGATCACAAACGGGAAACCTGAAGCGATGCTGTCAACTTTGCCAAGCAGCAATCGTGAGCTCATTATTCTCGCGGAATCAGAATCATGAGCAAAGTGGGTATTGAAGAAATAAAAGTGCTCTGACGTTGTCTTTTCTGAAAGCTCAACCCAGGTGACAATGCGGGGAAGGCCTGCTCCCCATGCTTTTGTACCTGCCACTTCAGGAGTATCTGACAACCAGAAAGTCCTTGTCCTTATCAGGTCAAACCTCTCCTTTCTGAAAAAAACGGGGTTCATTTCTCCTCCTTGCGCTCCGTCACTGCGTCCGACACCAACTGAGTTATAATCTGTCATCACCGAATCGAGGTATTCGTACTGGCGGACCAGGACTTCCTGCATACCTATCAGATCGGGTTCTTCATCCTTCAGAAACCTGCAAAGGAAAGCCGCCCTGTTAGGCCATGCATTGGCACTGTCTCTTGGATTGTCATACCTGATGTTGAAAGTCATAACCTTAAGAATACCTTCATCTGATCTTTTTTTGCATCCCAGCAGAAGAACCAGAAAGAAGATAACAGAAAACAGGAAAAATCTCTTCATAAAATAGAATTTGATCAAAAAATCAGGCACACAAAAACAAAAATAATGAAAGATGAGCGATTTGAAATGTGAATTCCCCCTTTAAAAGTAATAATGCAAATATACTTATATTTGCAAGAGGTTCGACAAAGGGGCATCCATCCCCCGAAAAAGACAACCAACATACTGATAAATAATTACTTGTTGAACATATTTCCTAGCTGATGCCTGATATTATTAAGCTTTTACCCGATTCGGTTGCAAATCAGATCGCTGCAGGAGAAGTAATTCAGCGACCGGCATCAGTCGTGAAAGAACTGATGGAAAATGCAGTAGATGCGCAAGCCGGTTCCATCGACGTCATAATTAAAGATTCGGGAAGAACCCTTGTACAGGTTATCGATAATGGTTCAGGTATGTCTGAGACCGATGCAAGGCTTTCATTTGAAAGGCATGCAACCTCAAAGATAACCTCAGCCCTCGATCTCTTTGCAATCACGACCAAGGGTTTCAGAGGTGAAGCACTGGCTTCAATAGCCGCTGTTTCGATGGTTGAGCTCAGGACCAGAAAAAATGAAGATGATTCAGGAACACTGATCATAATTAACGCCTCAAAGGTCGAAACACAGGAGCCATGCAGCTGCCCCACCGGATCGAGCTTTTCTGTTAAGAATCTTTTCTATAATATCCCGGCACGAAGAAGATTCCTGAAGTCGGATAATACTGAAATGAGACATATAATTACCGAGTTTCAGAAGATTGCAATTGCCCACGCCGGAATACGGTTTACCCTGCATCATAATGATAATGAAATATATAACCTTGGATCGGGCAATGTCCGTCAAAGGATTATCGGGGTATTCGGCAAACCGATAAACAACGATCTCATTACTCTTGAGACTGTCACAACATTAGTAGATATAAAAGGATTTATAGGGAAACCCGAAAATGCCCGACGGACATATGGGGAACAATTCTTTTTTGTCAATAACAGGTTCATGAAACATCCATATTTTCATAAAGCAGTTATTGAAGCATACCAGAATATACTTCCGCCTGAGTCAATTCCTTCGTATTTCATTTTTATGGAAACAGATCCCGCTTCTATAGATATAAATATTCATCCGACAAAGACAGAGATCAAATTTGAAGATGAACGATCGATCTGGCAGATACTTATGGCGTCTGTTAAAGAGGCTCTCGGAAGATTTAATATTGTGCCTTCTCTCGATTTTAATAATGAAGGATTAATAGATATACCTGTAAGATCATCATTTAAAAATATCCCCGAACCCCCGGCAATTGAAATTGACCCGCGTTACGACCCATTTGCAGGTGATGATAAAGTATCTAATCAAAACAGGCTTATCGAGAGGTTCGAAAGAGAAAATAATTCCGGTTGGGAAAAACTATATACCGCGCTTGAACATGAAGTTCCGGAACCTGCAAGGTCCGGGACAGACAGGAAATTTTTTCAGATTAAGAACAAATATATTGTATGTCCGGTTAAATCAGGTCTTATGCTTATTGATCAGAAAAGGGCTCATGAAAGGATCCTTTATGAGAAGTTCATTGAAAACCTTAACAATAACAGAAGTCTCAGCCAGTCAGAATTGTTTCCGGTCAGCCTTGAGTTAAATCCGGCAGATATTCTGGTACTTAAAGAAATTGAAGATGATATCAGGCTTCTTGGTTTTGCTTTCCGGTTTTCGGGTAAAAATACGATTTCAATAACCGGAAGGCCCTCTGAAATCGGTTCGGCTGATCCGGTAATGATGATTGAGATTCTGCTGGAAGAGTTTAAGAAGACACAGTCGGATCCCTCAACCGGGATAAGGGAAAAGGTAGCCTCAGCCATGGCAGGAGCTTCAGCAATACCCTATGGTAAAACGCTGATGAAAAATGAGATGGAGGACCTTTTCGATACACTCTTCCTGTGCAAAGCACCTAACTACTCGCCCAAGGGGAAAGCCGTTATCAACATTTTAACACTTGAAGAGATTGATAAAAGACTCAGGTAGATCGAGGGCTTTAGTCCCTAATCTGGTTTTGCCGGATTAATTGTTAGTAGTATATTTGGCTTCTTGTTGATTTACGAATAATCTAAAAATACTTAATGAACGGATACGGCAGAGGGTTTATGGCATTACCGCCTGTAGTTAAGAATCTCATCCTGATAAATGTCGTGATGCTGATTGCTGACTTTACTGCAAAAAGCGTTTTCGGCACTGACCTTACAACCATACTTGGGCTTTACTTTCCGAAGTCGGACAAGTTTATGCCTTTGCAGATAATAACGCATATGTTCATGCATGCGAATTTCATGCATCTCTTTTTCAACATGTTTGCTCTATATATGTTTGGCGGGATACTCGAAAATGTATGGGGTCCCAAAAGGTTCCTGATCTATTACATGGTCTGCGGGCTGGGTGCGGCGTTCGTCCACGAAACAGTAATAATGTTCCAGTACAATAAGCTCATAAATGCCATTTCACCCGATAATCTTCAGCAGGTTATTGATAACGGGGCCACCGTTTTAAATGAAGGGAAACAATATGCTGATGTAACGATGAGGGATCTCCAGATGCTTCTTAATGTTCCTACAGTTGGGGCCTCAGGTGCTATTTTTGGAGTACTTCTTGCGTTTGGCGTCCTCTTTCCCAATACCCAGCTTATGCTGCTGTTTCCCCCCATACCTATCAAAGCAAAATATTTTGTTATCGGTTACGGGGCAATTGAACTCTACCTGGCACTTACCCAACCCGGCAGCAATATTGCACATGCTGCTCACCTTGGGGGTATGCTGTTTGGTTATATCCTGATAAGGTACTGGAGGAAAACAACCACAACTCTTTATTGATGGGCATCTGGGACGATATCGGAAAAACATTCAAAAACGGAAGCAGTCTGACAAGACTGATATATTTAAATGTTGCTGTTTTCCTGCTTATCACCGTTGGATCAATTATAGGTTATCTACTTAATAATCAGACTATTTCGACTAATATCCTGAATTGGTTTTCAGTTCCGTCATCATTCAAAGCCTTCCTTTCAAGACCCTGGACTCTTATTACATATATGTTCACCCACAAGGATATCCTGCATATCCTGTTTAATATGCTGTGGCTTTACTGGTTCGGGACCATCTTTCTTGAATATCTCGATCAGAAAAAGCTGGTTGCAGTTTACCTACTTGGAGGTATCTGCGGAGCTGTCGTTTATATAATCTCATTCAATATTTTCCCGGCCTTCGACCAGGTTGTCAGTGAATCGGTAGCAATAGGAGCCTCGGCCTCTGTCCTGGCAATAGTAGTGGCAATAGCTGCTTATGTTCCTGATTATTCGGTCAACCTCTTCCTGATTGGCCGGATCAAAATAAAATGGGTGGCTCTTGCAATATTCGTACTTACATCGGTAATGGATTTCTCGGTAAATTCCGGAGGAAAACTTGCACATATAGGAGGAGCTGTTTTCGGGTACATTTACACTGTAAGTCTCCGCCGCGGACATGATCCCGGAAAAGGATTGAATAAAATACTCGATTTTTTTGCCACTATTTTTAAACCAAGGAAAAAGCTCAGGGTCACATATAAAAAGAAAAAAACAGATTATGAATATAATAAGGCCAGGTCTGATCATCAGGAGCAAATTAACAAAATACTCGACAAAATCTCCAAAGGAGGCTATGACTGCCTGACAAAAGAAGAAAAGGATCTGCTTTTCAGGGAAAGTCAGAAAAAAAACTGATCCAAATATTGGTCACTTTCATAAATGCTTTATCCTGTCTTATCAAAAATCATTAGCTTCACATCGGTTTATTCAGGAATCCTGATAAATTCGCCATGAGAAGTCAGAATGCCTTGAAAAAGTTTTTTTATAGAACATTTCTTGGGGTAAATATCCTGTTTGCCCTGGCACTCATATTATCTTACCTGTCAGTTCATATAAATCCTGATACAATTGCTTTGCCTGCTCTTTTCGGTCTTGCTTATCCTTACCTTCTGCTTGTTAATATTATTATTGCAATAATCTGGGCAATAGCTTTAAGATGGGAAGCCCTGATCTCAGTGGTGGTCATAGCGGCAGGCTTTAACCATTTTTCAAATTATATAAAGATACAGAAACCTTCAGGCGACAAGACCGGGACTTTCCAGGTTCAGAGCTATAATGTCCGCTTGTTCAATTATTTTGAAAGCAGAAAAAGCGGTATTTCGGAAAAAAGGATAATTGAACTTCTAAAGAACCAGAAAGCTGATGTAATTTGTCTGCAGGAACTCTATATAATGGGAGATCCCGGGTTTAAGGAACTTGAAATAAAATCAGCGCTTGGAGGAAAATACTATTCACATTTTAAAATGATCGGTACCGGAAAGAAGAGTTATTACGGGATAGCTACTCTAAGCAGATTCCCGATAACAGGGCGCGGTGATATTGTACATGATAAGTCATCGAGCCTTTCAATATATACGGATATCCTTGCCGGGAAGGATACAATAAGGGTTTTCAACAACCATCTCCAGTCATTCCGCCTCCACAGGATGGAACGAAACTTTTTAAATGAGATAGTTGAAACATCGGATGACAAGGAGACGCTTAATGAGATCGTTAGCATCTCCTCGAGCCTGAGAAAGGGTTTTGTTAAAAGAGCGTCTCAGGCTCAGGCTGTAAAGGCGAGGATCGATAAATCTCCATACCCGGTTATTGTGGCAGGTGATTTTAACGATACGCCTGTTTCATATTCATACAGTAAAATCAGGAAAGGGCTGAATGATGCCTTTGTTACTTCAGGATACGGAGCAGGATTTACTTACAGTGGCAATTATCCTCCCAACCGGATCGACTATATACTATATGACAATGCGATTGAGTGCCGGCAGTTTGATATATTAAAAGTAAAGTATTCCGATCACTATCCTATCATTGCTTATTTCAGGAAGAAGAATTAATCCGGTTGCCTTGCCCATGGCTTTCTAAAAAATAAACCATCTCCCCCTGACGCTTCGGTCAGGGTGACTCCTCCTTTGAAAGGAGGAGAAATACAAAGTGTTGTATAACAATTACTTTCCCCTACTTGCCAAGGAGGGGTGTCATGCCCGAAGGGTCATGACGGGGTGGTTAAGACTGGATGTTCAAACAACGCCGGATTATGCAGATTGGTAGTGTTTTCAAAAAGGTAACCGTTTTAAATCAACATTCCCCCCCGAGATTATCAGTCCGACCTTTTTCCCTCTGAAAAATCCGGGATTCTCCTTAATTATGGCAAGCACTGTAGCGGATGATGGCTCAATTATTATTTTCATTCTTTCCCAGACAAGCTTCATTGAACTGATTATTGAATCTTCTTCAGCAGTAAAGATATCATCAACATTCTTCCTGATAACTTTAAAAGTAAGCTCACTGAGGGATGTAAGAAGTCCGTCGGCTATTGTTAAAGGATTAACAGAAGGTGTAAGAATGCCTGTTTTGAAGGATTTCCAGGCATCATTTGCATTCAGCGGCTCGGCACCGATTACTTTTATGCTGTCATTAATCCCCTTCGCACATGTTGAAGTGCCGCTCATCAGTCCGCCGCCGCCTATTGGTGCAACAATTACATCCAGATCACCAATGTCTTCAATAAGCTCAAGAGCGGATGTCCCCTGCCCGCAAATGACATTAAAATTGTCATAAGGATGAACAAGGGTTGCTCCCTCCTTCTCCATAATACCCCTGCATGTTTCTTCCCTTGCCTGAAGTGTTGGTTTGCAGAAAGTTATTGATGCCCCATATCCCGCTACTGCATCCTTCTTCACTGAAGGAGCATTTTCCGGCATCACAATAAAGGCTTTTATGCCATTCATACCGGCAGCAAGAGCAAGAGCTGCAGCATGATTGCCTGAGGAATGAGTTACAACACCATGTTTTTTCTTATCGTCAGCCAGGGATAAGACGGCGTTAGTTGCTCCTCTGAACTTGAATGCACCGACTTTCTGGAAGTTCTCACATTTGAAATAAAGTTCACAGCCGAATATCCTGTTCAGCTGCCGGGAGGTGAGTACCGGAGTACGATGTATAAACGGCTTTATCCTTTTATGAGCTGATTGAATATCTGATAGGATTGGCAGATTCATGGACAATAATTATTTTTATTTATTATATTTCCGGATGTGGTATTGTAAAAGTATAGAAAACAGGATAACCATGAAACAAGTTAGAACAATTTTGTAATTTTCGATTTGTTGTCCTTACTGGATATATTAAAACTTGAAATAAAAATTAACTATGGAAAACCTTCAAACCAGTTATCTTGGATTAAAACTCAGAAATCCTTTGATTGCAGGAAGCTGCGGGATTACAAATTCAATTTCGAATATAAAGGAGCTGGCTTCAAAAGGGGTTGGTGCGGTTGTGATAAAATCTCTTTTTGAAGAGCAGATTACTATAGAAACTAAAAATGCAATAAAGTCGGAAGAAGGTGAAATTAAGACTTTTACTCAGGCTCCCGATAAGCTGTTCGGTAAAAGGATCTATGATTATGATGAAGCCTATTCTTATATCTTCGATTATGCAAAAGAAAACACGCTTGAGAAATACCTTTCCTTCCTCAGGGAGGTCAAAAATTCGGTCGATATTCCGGTAATTGCAAGCATAAACTGTATTTCGAACCTGAATTGGCATTCATTTGCAAAAAAAATACAGGATACCAAAGCAGACGCCCTTGAACTTAATATTTATATTCTGCCTTCAGACTGGAGACGAAGCGGGGAGGACAATGAGAGAATATATTTTGAAATAATCAGGGAGGTGAGGAATTTCGTGGATATCCCCGTCGCTGTTAAAATAGGATATTACTTTTCATCAATGGTTCAATCGGTCAGGAAGTTATCTGAAAGCGGTATAAAAGGTTTGGTACTTTTCAACCGGCCTTATAATACCGATTTCAATATCGACAAAATAGAAATAGGCCACGGGCCGGTTTTCAGTTCAAATGATGAGTATACTCATACGCTTCGCTGGATATCGATACTTTCGGGGCACGTAAAATGTGATCTTTCGGCTTCTACAGGAGTACATGATTATAAGGCTTTTATAAAGATGCTTCTGGCTGGTGCAACAACTGTTCAGATTGCTTCAGCTCTCTATAAGGAAGGGCTCGATATTATTCCTGAAATACTTCAGAATACAGTTGAATGGATGAAAATACATAATTTTGAGACGGTTGAATCATTCCGGGGTAAACTGAGCCAGACAAACCTTGAAAATCCTGCAGCTGTCGAAAGGGTTCAATTCATGAAGCTCTATTCGGGTATTGAATAAGACGTAACATAAGGCCAAAAATAATTTATAAAAAAAAAGTAATAAATAAATAAAAAAAAAAATATTATTAAATTTTATAATTAATAAATATATATAAAATATATAAAATTAATAATTAATAAATAAAAAAATAAATTTATATATTTTTTTAGATTAATTTTTTATTTATTTTAAAAAAAAATTTATTATATATTATATTATTTTTATAAATTAATTTATTAATTTTTTTTTTTAAATTTTTATTAAATATTTTAATATTTTTATTTTTTTTCCGAGCACATGCCCTGTAACATGAAATCGCGGAAAAAAAAAAATAAAAAAAAATTTAAAATTTAATCAAAAACGAATTTAATATTAACCAGGACTGTCAGTCCCGTTACAGAGACCCGATTAGACTATAATATGACATTTGCCATACAATTGTTTGAAACAATTAGGTAATGATACCAAAGTAATGACATTGGTGATAGGAAAGAATGTTCATTCTTTTGCACGGATTCTTATTGAACACGGTTCTGATGAAGTTATTCTTGTTGAAAAGATAAGCTTGAAGAATACCTTGTTCTTCCGTTTTCATCAATATTTGCACAGGTAATTAAAGAACGAAATCCGGAAATTGCACTTTTTGCCGCTACTACTCAGGACGGGAGCTGGCTCAAGAATAGGGATGAAAACCGAAAGCGGAGTGACAGCAGATTGTACCGGGCTTGAAATTGGAGAGTATGTCGACAAAAAGGAAAAGGTGATTTACAGACCAATTCTGGAATCACGACGTCCGACATATGGCGAAAGCAAGTTAGCTACAATTCTTGGCTTCGTATGTCCGCAAATATCAACGGCCCGGGCTGGTACATTTGAAGTTCCTGAACGTATTCCGGGAAGACCAGGAATAGTTTCAGGTTTCAACCCTGTTTTAAATGAAAAAGATTTTGTTGTTGAAATTATGAAGACTGAAAGAGGAGAAGGCGGATTACAGAATCTTTTCGACGCTGATATTATAATTTCAGGTGGAAGGGGAACCACATACGATAATTTAGGCCTGATAAAAGCCCTTGTGGATGAATTAAAAAATCACGGTATAAATGCCGAATGGGCAAGCAGCCGACCGGTAGTTGACGAAGGTGTTGCCGAGTATGCAAGACAGATAGGGCAAACCGGTAAAACAATTCGCCAAAAATATATATTGCTGTTGGTATCTCTGGTGCAGTTCAGCACATTGCAGGAATGAAAGAATCTGAAAAAATTATCGCCATAGACCATAATCCTAAAGCACATATTTTCCATTTTGCAGATTTTGGTATTGTTGGAGAATATGCTGATATTATACCTGAATTAACAGAACGGGTTAAAGCTGGTTTTAAATTCGGGATTGAGGTTAAACAAACTTGACAGTTGCTCCTGTAAAATCTGAAATGCATCTGAGAATATTCACTCCCGCCGGAACGGGGGCAACCACTTTTGTTATAACTGAGAGCAGAATGACATATCTCATACTATTTCGTAAATTAATTACTTTTAACTTTCGTTTTCAACAATTATATTTTTAACATACATAATTAAATATTATTAAATGAGTTCAGATACCCATCATTCAACAATTTCCGGGCTGAGCGGTGAAGTTTTCGAACAGACTGAAGTAAAAGTCAGCCATTGCTACCAGTGTGGTAAATGCTCAGCAGGCTGTCCTCTGTCAGAAGAGATGGATTATCCTCCAAGCGTGATCATGAGAATGTTGCAGACAGGGAATAAGGATATGGAGGAGAAGGTCCTGCATTCCTTTTCTATCTGGGTTTGCCTTACATGTGAAATGTGCTTTGCCCGTTGCCCAATGAGCATTGATATTCCAAAAATGATGGATTTTTTAAGAGAAAAAGCTCTAAAGGAGAAAAAATCAAATCCAAAAGCAAAGGAAATTCTGGCTTTTCATAAATCATTTCTTGATTCTATAAGATACACCGGCCGATTGTATGAGATCGGTTTATTTGCTGATTATAAAACCAGAACCTTAAAAATCCTTGATGATTTAGCTCTTGCACCTAAAATGCTGAAACGTGGTAAGCTGAATATCTTTCCTGAACTGATACATGACCGGTCAGGGATAGCATCTATTTTCAGGAAAACTGTAAAGAAAAATTAATAATAAATATATGACACTCGGATTTTATCCCGGCTGCTCCCTGAAAGGATCCTCGCGCGAATATGCTGAGTCGGTGCTTACAGTTGCAAAAGCCTTTGATATTAATTTAGAGGAAATCAGCGACTGGAATTGCTGCGGGGCTACTGCTGCCCATAACATGAATAAAGTACTATCACTTGCATTGCCTGCAAGAATCCTTTCACTTGCTGAAAAGCAGGGTCTGAAGGAGATAGTTGTTCCATGTGCGGCATGTTACAGCCGACTTACGGTAACGAAGCATGAGCTTGCCAAAGATCCGGAACTCAGAAAAATGGTTACCACAGCAAATGACCTTGAATATAGCGGGACTGTCGAGGTTTTGAATATCATCCAGATGCTTGATAAATATATCACCCCGAATCTGGAAGGGCACATTGTAAAACCTTTTGATCATAAAGTTGCATGCTATTACGGATGCCTTCTTGTTAGGCCTCATGAGATCCTTAAATTTGATCGTGAGGAAGATCCTCAGTCAATGGATGAACTTATGCTTAAAACTGGAGCGACACCTATTGACTGGGCTTTCAAGACTGAATGCTGCGGAGCAGGTTTGTCAGTTTCCAGGACAAGTTCAGTCGGAAGACTTTCAGGAAAAATAATCCGTGATGCAGTCGATCGTGGAGCTGAGGTAATGATTGTTGCCTGCCCGATGTGCCATTCAAATCTTGATATGCGACGTGGTGCAATCAACTCATTCCTGGGTGAAAAAATTGAAATTCCGGTCCTTTATGCAACCCAGGTTCTTGGACTGGCATTGGGGCTGGACCGTAAAGCTCTGGGCCTCCAAAGACATTTTGTCAATGTAACAGTTTGATGTTTAACTAGTATATCTAACATAGTAGTATGTCAAAAATAGGAGTGTTTGTCTGTCATTGCGGGGAGAACATAAGCGCTACAGTCGATTGCGCAAAGGTCGCTGAAACAGCCGGGAAATATGATGGCGTGACCTTCAGTGTTGATTATAAATATATGTGTTCCGATCCGGGGCAAACCTTAATAAAGAACGCTATCAATGAAAAGGGGCTGACCGGAGTGGTCGTAGCATCATGCTCTCCGAGAATGCATGAACCTACCTTCAGAAAAGCCTGTGCCGAAGCCGGACTGAATCCTTACATGTGTGAAATGGCTAACCTTCGCGAACACTGCTCGTGGGTGCATGAAAGGGGAGAAGAAACTACTGAAAAGGCAATTGATCTCGTCAGGATTCTTGTCGAAAAAATTAAGTACAACCAGTCTCTTGACGCTATAAAAGTTCCCGTTACAAAAACAGCACTCGTAATCGGAGGCGGAATTGCCGGTATTCAGGCAAGCCTTGATATAGCAAATACCGGCCATAAAGTGATCCTTATCGAGAAAGATCCTTCGATCGGAGGCCATATGTCGCAGCTCTCAGAAACATTTCCGACACTCGATTGCTCACAGTGCATACTTACTCCAAGAATGGTCGAAGTAGCTCAACATCCGAATATTACATTATATACTTATGCAGAACTGGAAAGCCTTGAGGGATTCATAGGCAACTTCAAAGTAAAGATCAGGAGGAAATCCAAAAGCCTCGATGAAAAGCTTTGCACCGGCTGCGGATTATGCACCACCAAGTGTCCCAGCAAAAAGATACCCAGTGAGTTTAATGAAGGACTGGGTACCCGCACCGCCATTTATGTTCCCTTCCCTCAGGCTGTACCAAATAAGCCTGTAATAGACAGGTTAAACTGTACCTATTATACAAAAGGTAAATGCAAGGTATGCGAAAAGGTTTGTCCGACACAGGCCATTCGCTTTGACCAGGAAGATCAGATTGTTGAAGCAGAGATAGGGGCTATAGTTATTGCAACAGGCTTTACTGTCAAACAACCTGACTTCTTTCCCGAATATGGTTACGGCAAATATCCGGATGTGATCACCGGACTGCAGTTTGAACGCCTGGCTTCAGCCTCCGGTCCGACCCTCGGGGAAATAAGAAGACCGTCAGATGGAAATATCCCGGAAAAAATTGTATTTGTAGCTTGTGCCGGCTCGCGCGACCAGGCAAAAGGGATACCCTACTGTTCCAAAATATGCTGCATGTATATAGCAAAACATGCAATGCTGTATCAGCATAAGGTGCATGGCGGAAAGTCTTACGTCTTTTACATGGATATAAGGGCAGGAGGCAAGATGTATGAGGAATTTGTAAGAAGGGCAATTGAGGATGATGGTGTTAATTATGTTCGCGGCAGGATATCAAGGATATATGAAAAGAACGGGAAACTTATTGTGAATGGAGCTGATACTTTACTGAATGCGATGCCTGTCGAAATCGAGGCCGACATGGTAGTTCTTGCTACTGCCGGTGTTGCAAATGATGGCGCCGAGGAACTTGCGCAGAAATTACATGTTTCTTACGATTCTTATCATTTCTTTGCCGAAGCTCATCCAAAATTAAAACCGGTTGAAACAAACACTGCAGGCATTTTCCTGGCCGGTGCCTGCCAGGCTCCGCGCGATATTCCTGAATCTGTTGCAATGGCATCAGGCGCTGCCGTTAAAGTGGCAGGATTGTTTTCCCAGGATGAGCTCACACGTGAACCACTGATCGCTGTGGTGAACCGCCAGCCGGCACCTGTTTATTCATCATGTGTGGGTTGTTTCCTATGTGTTTCTGCCTGCCCTTACCAGGCAATTGAAAAAGAGGAAATTAAGAACCGCGCGGGAGAGGTGATAAAGAGCGTTGCAAGAGTGAATCCCGGGCTTTGCCAGGGCTGCGGTACATGTGTTGCTTTCTGCCGCACTAAATCGATTGACATTCAGGGGTACACTCATGAACAGGTTTATACTGAGGTCATGGCATTATTAAATGAATATTAAATTGATATATAATGGCTGATTTTGAACCAAAAATAGTGGCTTTCGTCTGTAACTGGTGCACATACGCCGGAGCGGACCTGACAGGTACCAGCCGCATCAAATATGCATCAAATGTCCGTATAATCAGGTTCCCCTGTACCGGACGCATTGATTATATGTTATTGTTGAAAGCCTTTGATGAAGGAGCTGACGGGATAATGATATCAGGATGCCATCCCAACGATTGTCACTACACATCAGGAAATTTCCATGCCAGAAGAAGGTGGATAATGTTCCGTTCACTCTGCGATTTCACAGGTATAGATACAAGACGGATAGTATTTTCATGGGTTTCTGCCGCTGAAGGAGCCAGATGGGCTGAATTGGTTAATTCTACAGTGGCTTCAATTCGTGAACTGGGTCCGTATGATTGACTATAGAAACATTGCTAATAAACCGGTAATGGAGGTAGAAAACCATGGATGATCTGAGAAAAAGGGCTAAAGAGCTTCTTGAAACCTCGGCAGTTAAAGTTGTGATCGGGTATGAAGAGGGTACGGCAGAAAAAACCCGTGCGCTTTTTGTCGAAAAACCTGAAGATACCGGCAGATTAATATTTGACAGCCGTTGTGTTCAGAATCTGGCTGCATATGTTACCAAGGCAGAGGTAAAAAGCAAAGGCAGAATGGCAATTGCTGCAACCCTTCCTGTAATGAGAAGCATCATCCAGCTTGCTTCCGAATTCCAGGTCAGTGACACTAATCTTCTTGTTCTCGGAATTACTCCTGAAAGTAAATTGGTTGAATTCGGGAATCTTACCGAAGTTGAAACATTCGTTCATCAGTACCAGATTGAAATAGACGGACGCTACAAAGAGAAGCTTGATAAGCTGGGCAATATGAAACCATTCGAAAGATGGAACTTCTGGATCGATGAACTAACTCCATGCTTTAAGTGCTATGCCTGCCGTGCTGCATGCCCGATGTGCTATTGCAGCAGATGCACCGTTGATTTCAATCAGCCTCAGTGGATACCCGTTCCTTCCCATACGCTGGGTAACCTTGAATGGCATATAATGAGAGCCGTCCATCTTACAGGCCGTTGCATCGACTGTGATGCATGTTACAACGCCTGCCCACTGGGGATCCCACTCAACCTGCTGACAAAGAAAATGATTGAGGATGTCAAAGTGAACTTTGGAAGCTATCAGCCGGCTCTTAAGGGAGAACATCTTATGTCGACATACAAACCTGAAGATAAAGAAAATTTTATACAATAGAAATGAATATTGATAAGCATATAATCAGGAAAGATTCACTTGAAAAGCTCTTTGATATCCTGAAGCAGAACAGTAAAATCATATTCGCTCCCGTATCAAAAAATAATAAACTTTCATTCAGAGAGACAGATGACTTTTCAGAAATTGCGACCGGCTATATCCAAACCTCACAGTCCGCAAAGGAAATGGCATTCCCCCGTACTGAAAAGTTGCTTGATTATTCTAAAAGCATTGAAGGGATATCAGTGAAAGGAATTGATATTGAGGCTTTTCCTGAAATTATACTCTGGGGTGTGCGGCCATGTGACGCTATGGGTATAAGCCAGCTGGGTGCAATCTTCAATTGGGATTATAAAGATGAGATTTACAACAGCCGGTTATCGCGAGCGACAGTTCTTGGGTTCAGCTGCAGCAAATCCGATGAATACTGTTTCTGTACTTCTGTGGGAGGAAATCCAGGAAATACTGAAGGAAGCGATATCCTGTTCACAGAGCTTGGAGAGGATGGCGCTTATCTTGCAGAAATACTTACAGAAAAAGGATCGGCTGTGGTTTCGCTGGCATCCACACTTTTCGAGAAAGCTGGTGAAACAAAGAAAGAACAATTTCTTGCTGATGTCCCTGTCATATTTGACAGAGAGAAAATCAGGAAAAAACTTGAGAGTTTCTTTGAAAGTGAACAATGGGTTGAACAATCACTTAAATGTCTCGGATGCGGGGCTTGTGCTTATGTCTGCCCCACATGTGCTTGTTTCGACATACAGGACGAATCACATGGTAAGTCTGGATTGCGTGTCAGATGCTGGGATTCATGCGGATTTTCCCTTTTTACACTACATACTTCAGGACATAATCCCAGAGGAGTGCAATCAGAACGCTGGAGACAGCGCATTATGCATAAATTTTCCTATATGCCGGACAGATTAACAGTTTACGGTTGTACAGGTTGCGGACGTTGTTCCAGGGCTTGCCCTGCCGATATGAATATTCTGGAACATTTAATTTCAATTCAGGAGGCTGCTTTATGACAGACAATATTTATATGCCATACCTCATGAAAATTGAGAAAGTCACTTTTGAGGCACCGGGCGTTAAGACTTTCATGCTGAAATTCGTCAATGAAGAAGATCAGGACAAGTTTGCCTTCAAGGCAGGGCAGTTTGGTGAATATTCAGTTTATGGAGTGGGAGAATCTACATTCTGCATTGCATCCTCACCCACGCGTAAAGGATATATTGAATGCACCTTCCGGCAAACAGGCAAGGTTACTAATGCTCTGGCTGGTTGTGAGGAAGGCAGTATAATCGGATTCCGTGGTCCCTATGGCAATACCTTCCCTATCGATGAATGGAAAGGCAAAAATCTGCTCTTTATTGCAGGCGGAATAGCACTGCCCCCTATGCGCTGCGTGATCTGGAATGCACTCGATCTGAGGGAAAACTTTCAAGACGTTACAATCATTTACGGCGCAAGGAGTGTTAAAGATCTTGTTTACAAACACGAATTAGAGGATTGGAAAAGGCGGAAAGATGTAAAGCTTATATCTACCGTCGATCCAGGAGGAGAATCGCCTGACTGGAAAGGGGAGATTGGTTTTGTTCCGACAATAGTTGAAAAAACTGCTCCCTCCTCTGTCAATACGATTGCAATTGTTTGTGGTCCGCCTGTAATGATTAAATATACTTTCCCTGTTCTGGCAAAACTCGGTTTTGCTGATGAAAGCATCTATACTACCCTTGAAAACCGTATGAAATGCGGCTTCGGCAAATGCGGCCGGTGTAATGTCGGCAAGGTATATGTCTGCAAGGACGGTCCTGTATTTACGGCAGCTCAGCTTAAAGAGCTCCCTGACGAATATTAGTTTCACCTCTTAATCGTTTCACTGTTCAATATTACTATGGCGATTTTGGTTTATTGACAATTATTGATAAAATAAATTATGAATTAACATTTAAAACTATGGAAATCATTAGTGTATCAGCATTGGAAATTCTGGATTCAAGAGGCAATCCGACAGTAGAGGCAAATATAATCCTCGAGGATGGAACAAAAGCAAAAGCAATGGTGCCAAGCGGTGCTTCAACAGGTGAACGCGAAGCGTGTGAATTGCGTGATGGAGATAAGAAACGCTATGGAGGGAAAGGTGTTCTGAAAGCAGTTGAGAACGTAAACAAAATTATCGCGAAGGAGATTACCGGAAAAGAATTCCATAATCAGCGCGAACTTGATTACTTTATGATAGAGCTCGATGGAACTCCAAACAAATCAAAGCTGGGGGCAAATGCTATTCTGTCTGTTTCAATGGCATATGCAAGGGCCGAAGCTGAAAGTGCCGGAATACCTCTTTATCAGTATCTTGGAGGAGCCAATGCACATCTGCTTCCGGTTCCATGTTTGAATATTATAAACGGAGGTAAGCATGCCGATAATAATGTTGATTTCCAGGAATTCATGATTGCCCCTCATTCAGCAAAAACATTCACCGAATCAATCCGGATGGGCATTGAGGTATTTCATACCTTGAAATCAGTTCTCAAGAAGAAAGGATACAGTACTGGTGTTGGTGATGAAGGCGGTTTTGCTCCCGATCTGAAATCGAATGACGAAGCTGTTGAGGTTATTCTTGAAGCTATTGACAAAGCAGGATATAAACCCGGAACCGATGTAAGCATCTGTCTCGATCCCGCTGCCAGCGAAATGTGGGAAAACGGCAAATACAAGCTGTTCAAGAGTACAGGAAAACTTATCTCGAGCGATGAACTCATTAAACTATGGCAGAGCTGGGTAAAACAATATCCGATCGTACTTATTGAAGATGGTCTTGCAGAAAACGACTGGGCAGGCTGGAAAAAAATGACTGATACCCTGGGTAAGAAGATCGAGATCGTTGGAGATGACCTCTTCTGCACCAACAAGGCAATACTTGCAGAAGGTATAGCCAAAGGAGTCGCAAACTCAGTTCTTATAAAGCTTAACCAGATCGGCAGTGTAACCGAAACTCTGGAGACTATTGAGCTGGCTTACAGGAATAATTACAATGCTTTCGTTTCACATCGCAGCGGAGAGACTCCTGACAGTTTCATTGCTGACCTTACTGTAGCTGTAAATGCCGGACATCTGAAAACCGGTAGTGGTTGCCGGGGAGAAAGGATTGAAAAATTCAATCAGCTTATGCGGATTGAAAAAGAGCTTGGCAAATATGCAAAATTTGCCGGAAAGAAAGCATTTAAAAATGCATAGATTAAAGTCCAAATAAAAAAGCTGCCTTATCGAAAGGCAGCTTTTTTTATGTTTTAAATGTAAATGATCCTAAAATATACTGAATGCAACAGTTAATCCGGCAAGAACAACTGCTACCATCGACATCAGCTTTATAAGAATATTAAGTGCCGGACCCGATGTATCCTTGAAAGGATCCCCAACTGTGTCACCAACAACGGTGGCTTTATGGCACTCGCTTTTCTTTCCGCCATAATTGCCTCTTTCAACATATTTCTTTGCATTATCCCATGCTCCGCCGGCATTGTTAAGCATACTTGCAAGTACAAAACCTGCACTCATGCCGCCTGCCAGTAGCCCGATAACTCCGGGGACACCAAGAACGACACCGACGACTGTAGGAACAGCTATAGCCATCAACGCGGGAACAAGCATTTCGCTCTGTGCTCCTTTGGTTGAAATCTCAACGCATTTTGCATATTCAGGCTTTCCTGTCCCTTCCATAATCCCCGGGATTTCGCGGAACTGACGGCGTACTTCATCAACCATTTTACCTGCAGCACGGCCGACAGCTTTCATACTCATCGAGCTGAAAAGGAAAGCCATCATGGCTCCGATAAATATCCCGCCGAGAAGAACCGGATTGAAAACAGAAAGATCATAAGCTGCAACAAAATCCCTGATAGTTGAAGTACCTAAATTCACTGCAACCTGTCCATCTGCAAGGTTTGTGGGGACAGTGTTGTGATAGAATAATGTATCTCCGATCTGTTTGAATCCTTCCGGAGCTTTATCAGCTGTTTTGATGAGCCACATTTTTATTTCTTCCATATAAGCGGCCATAAGAGCAAGTGCTGTAAGGGCAGCTGAACCTATTGCAAAGCCTTTTCCCGTTGCAGCTGTTGTGTTGCCAAGTCCGTCGAGAGCATCGGTCCTTTCCCTTACTTCTTTCGGAAGTTCTGACATTTCAGCGTTACCTCCTGCATTGTCAGCAATAGGACCGAAAGCATCAGTTGCAAGAGTCACACCAAGTGTCGACAGCATACCAACAGCAGCAAAACCGATACCATAAACTCCCATTGCAAAGTTGTGGAAACCACCTGCAAAGCCATAAGCAGCAATAATGCCTGCTGCTATTGTAATTACGGGGATCCATGTCGAGGACATTCCAACAGCCATTCCCTCTATTATAACGGTAGCAGGCCCCTGCTGTGACTGCCGGGCAATACCCTGAGTAGGTTTATTTGCATCTGAGGTATAATATTCAGTAGACTGGCCAATAATTACACCCGCAACGAGACCAGATACAGCGGCTCCAAAAACACCCCATGTTATCCAGCCGATTCCAGCCATAACTGCAAGTACAACAAGGATAAGGGCCGAACTGCCGCCTGTTCCGAGAAGAAGTGCATTAAGAAGAGCTTTGGGGGTTGCTGACTCTTTTGTCCTAACCATATAAACACCTGCTATTGAAAGCAATATCCCGATAGCTGAAACCATCATAGGGGCAATAATTGCTGTAATCTGATCACCCTGGGTAACAACAGGAAGTGCAGCTCCAAGAGCTGCTGTTGCAAGTATAGAACCAGCATAAGATTCATAAAGGTCAGCACCCATTCCGGCAACGTCGCCAACATTGTCACCAACGTTATCAGCTATTGTTGCCGGATTACGGGGGTCGTCTTCGGGAATTCCAGCCTCAACTTTACCAACCAGGTCAGCACCAACATCAGCAGCTTTTGTAAAGATCCCGCCGCCAACACGTGCAAACAGGGCCTGGGTTGAAGCACCCATTCCGAATGTAAGCATTGTAGCTGTTATTTCAATAAATTTCTGATGAATATCTGTTCCTGCATTTACAAATGTAAGTCCGAGCCAGTGAAGACCGTTTGCCATGTGTTCAGGTGTGAAAACAGCCTTGTCCAGGATCAGGAACCAGATTGCTATATCAAGAAGACCAAAGCCTACAACAACAAGCCCCATTACAGCACCACTCCGCAAAGCTACCTGTAAACCTTTGTTAAGCGACTTTGAAGCAGCCCATGCAGTCCTGTTTGAAGCAGCAGTAGCTGTTTTCATTCCTAGGTAACCACATAATCCCGAGAAAAAACCACCTGTCAGGAAAGCAACAGGTACAAACGGGTTTTGAATACCCATGTATGCCAGTATCAATAATAAAACAACAAGTATTAAAAATACCTTGGTCACAACAGTGTACTGACGTTTAAGATAGGCCATCGCGCCTTCACTGACATAAGCAGCAATCTCCTTCATCCTGTCGGTACCCTGCTCCTGAACAATCATACCCTTGTAAAAGATCCAGGCAAACAGCAATGCTATAAGCGCTGAAATTGGAACAATCCAAAATAAACTACTAATCATGATATCTGTTTTTAAATTAAAAAATGTAATGGTTTAGAAAAGCAAATTTTTTGCCGGTACAAAACTAATTCAGTTTTTTATTTATACAAATGAAAAAAGAGATTCTTGAAATTGAATTCTGATCATTAGAACCATTCTAAATAAAGAATTGAGGCTAAAAAACCTTATTTCGGGAATGTTACGATCCCAAAGAAAATGTTCCTGATTTAACAGCCTGACTAAATGGCCCTGAAAAACTCGTAATTGATGTTCTCAAGCTCAGCCATGCTCGGATAAGGATAAAATGCAATCTCATCCTTTGCCCCTACATAAAAACCTGATGCAATTGTCCTGTACAAAAGTTCACCTGAAAAAATCCTTTGAACAGTTTTCATGTGCTTTTCGTATTCACCTCTAAGTATTTCAAGACAATCCCTGAGATGACCGATATTCATGTATGGGAGATGCTCAGCTGACCCGTAAAGAGGATTAGTAGCCAGGTCACCAAGTTTTAATTCAACAAAGAACAGCTTGGGGAGCACAATTGGAATCGAATTGTCAGTAAGTCTTTTGAGAAATACAGATGGCGGAAGTTCGCTTGCGACAAGTGGTGTTACCGGATTCAGTTCCTGGTAAAGATGAAGGGCATTTTTAACCTCCTTATCCTTGTCATAAGGTGCTCTTTTCAACTCAAGCACAATCCCGTGATCTGTGGTAAGGTAAAGGGACTTCAGAGCATCGACAGGAATTGTTTCAAGAACTCTGTAAACAGACAGGTAAACAGAACTCTTGGGACTGCCATCCTCTTTTGCAACACATCTTTTGTTCAGGCTGCCCATATCAATAAGATTTTCGATCTTATTGAGGTCAACCTCGAAGAAAACAGTCTGGCTTTTATTCCTTTTTTTTGTTCCGGTTGAAAGATACATTCCAAATCCTTCAGGAGGAAGCATTGAAGCGACAAGCGCTTCAGGGTTACAGGTTAAGTAAATGTATTTGCTCATAGTAATATATTATTTAAGGAACATCCATCTCCCTGTCGAAAATCTGATTTAAAGAACCCTTGTTAAAATCTCTATCAAATTTAAACTTCTTTTTCAACAAAAATAGTGATAAGTGAAATGATTCATGGTTATTTTTTATCAGTCGCATATCTGTTAATCTATTACATTTGCCACGTAATAATTATCGAACTTCAGAATCACAAACAAGGACAGATGAATAATTTTTTTGATGATAAGATCGCGGAGCGACTTGGTGGCAGCAACTTCGGAAAATCAACGGCTATTTACAAATTTGAGCTGATCAAACGGGCAAAAGCAGAAGCAAAAAAGGCACATCCCGGAGTGAACCTGATAGATATGGGTGTAGGTGAACCCGACTGGCCGGCAGACAATCTTGTAGTAAGGGCGTTATCGGAAGAAGCCGGGAAACCTGAAAACAGATGGTATGCTGACAATGGAATTCCTGAATTCCAGGAAGCTGCAGCCAGGTATCTCGAAAAAATTTACGGGCTCTCAGGCATCGTGCCATCAGAACAGATCATCCATGGAATAGGATCGAAACCAGCACTGGCGATGCTTCCGTTCTGTTTTATAAACCCCGGCGATATCCTGCTCACTACAGTTCCAGGGTACCCTGTCACAGCTACTTACACAAAGTATTTGGGAGGGGAAGTGTTTAGCCTGCCGCTTATAGAATCAAACTCATTTTTACCTGATTTAAGCATGATCCCTTCGCCGGTTCTTAAAAAAGCCAGGATGCTTTACCTGAATTATCCGAATAATCCCACTGGGGCTGTGGCAAACACTGAATTCTTTGAAAATGTGGTCGATTTTGCATTAAAAAACAATATTATCGTTATCAATGATGCAGCTTATGGTGCACTTACATATAACGGACAGAAACCACTCAGCTTTCTTTCTGTAAAGGGTGCGATGGAAGTAGGACTGGAAGTACATTCATTGTCAAAGGCTTTTAATATGACCGGGTGGAGGATCGGATTTATATGCGGAAATAGTAAAGCCGTAAAAGCATACGGAACTGTTAAGGACAATACTGATTCCGGACAGTTCAGAGCCATTCAGAAAGCTGCAATTGAAGCATTAAAACATCCGGAAATTACAGAGAAGACTGTTTCAAAATATTCAAGAAGATTTGATCTGCTTATTGAGGCTCTGAAGGATGTCGGATTTGATGCGAAAAAGCCAAAAGGAACCTTTTTCTGTTATGTCAAAGCGCCTTCCGGAACTGATAATGGAAGAGTATTTAATACAGCTTCTGAGTTTTCAGAATTTCTTATCAGGGAATCACTGATATCAACTGTACCATGGGACGATGCAGGGAAATATATCCGGTTTTCTGTAACATTTGAAGCAGAATCTGTTGAGGAAGAAAAGAATGTAATAAATGAGATGAGGCAAAGGATGAAACTCCTGAAGTTAAAATTTTAGACGATGCTTCAGGCTCCCCTCCTGGGAGTAGGGGGATCGGTACTTCAAGCTCCCCTCCCTGGAGCTGGGGGATCGGTTCTTCAGGCTCCCCTCCTGGGAGGGGTGGGGGGTGGGTAAAGAATAATTACAAACAACATTAAATGGATTATAGCGAAGACCTTAAGTTAGCTTTGAGTATCCTCAGGGAAGGAGGCGTAATACTTTATCCTACAGACACAATCTGGGGACTGGGATGTGATGCAACAAACCAGGAAGCTGTTGAGAAGATCTTTAAGATCAAGAAAAGAAGGGAAAGCAAGAGTCTTATAATCCTGGTAAACGGATTTACAATGCTTGAACGATATGTAAGAAATATCCCCGGGGTTGCCGGAGAAATACTGGACGCTTCAGATAAGCCCCTGACTATTATTTATCCCGAAGGAAAAAATCTTGCACCCGGAGTCTGCAATGAAGACAGATCGGTGGGCATAAGAGTATGCCAGGATGATTTCTGCAATGAATTGATCACCCGTTTAAGGAAACCAGTCATTTCCACATCAGCCAATTTCAGTGATGCTCCATCACCCTCACTCTTCTCCGAAATAGTAGATGAGATAATCAGATCAGCCGACTATGTTGTTAAATACAGACAGACAGATACAAATAAAAATACGCCATCATCCATAATTAAAGTTGAAGATAATGGCGTGATCAAAATTATAAGAAAATAATTTTGCTATTTTGATCTTACATGGCCTGATCCTGAAACCCTTGCATTTACCTTCGGATTCCCTGAATAAGTTACGTTACCGCTTCCTGAAATATGCGCTTCAAGCGAATCTCCTGCTTTGCACCGGCAGTTGCCGCTGCCCGAGATACTTACCTCTAGATGATCAATTTCCAATCCTTCTCCCGTAAAGCCTCCCGAACCGCTGATAGAAATTTCTCCACTATCCACACTTCCTCCGGAACCCAGAATTATATCACCGGAACCAGATATCCCGCAATCAAGATTATCCACATTCAGGTCATCAGTTACCAGCTTACCGCTGCCGCTAACATTAAGGCTGAGACGATCGGCCTCCACCGGATCCATTATCTCAGCCTTACCCGATCCCGAAACGCCCACTCCCTCAATCTCCGGCATAGTAAGGTCTATTATCACCCTTTCATCATTCCTTAAAGAGAAACGCCAGTTCTCCTTTTTAATAACCAGCCTGTCACCCGATACAACAGTTTCAATCTCGTTAAGGTCACTCTTGTCCCCTTCAATGGTCAGGTGGAATTCAGGACCAATTTTTATAAACAGATCACCTGAAACGCCAAAGCTCACTTTTGTGAAGCCCTTTACATTCCGCGTCTCTTTCGACTGGGCTGATGTATGAGCTGTAGCAAGTACCAATGCAATAAGCAAAACTGCTGAATAAATTACTCTCTTCATTTCAATACTATTTTAAAGTTATGGGCATTTTCAACTAAAGACGGATTGTTTTTAGTTTAGTTGCAGGAAATAATTAAATTGTTAATATGAGATTTGGATAAGGTATTATCCATTACTATTTGTGGCTTCAGCGAGAATCAATGAACCACCCCGTCCCGATCCGTCAGCTGACGGACGGGACACCCCTCCTTTGAAAGGGGTAATTTTTGATATACAATATCTTACGATTGGAGTTTTTTAACCGCAAAGTACGCTAAGAAGGCACAAAGTACGCAAAGCTAAACCGTTAATAATTAGCTCTTTGCGATCTTTGCGTAAATCCTTGGCGACCTTTTCGGTTAATGGATTTCAACTTTTTAAAAAGCCTCTACCTGTCCAAAGCGTAAGGGGGGGGTGGTTTACTCTTCAATTAATCTCCAAAAGTCCTTCTGGAAGTTGTACTATAATAGTCTTTTTCCTCGTATCAATCCGCACTACGAAATCCTCGTGGTATGGTATCAGTATCTCTTTTTTCTCAGGTGAGATTATTTTTAACAGATCCTGACCCGGATTATTAATTATTTCCTCAACACTGCCAAGGGCGGTTTTATTGCTTAAGATAACTTTAAAACCTGTTATGCTCTTATTACCTGAACGGGTGGATTTCACTTTTCCGGTTGTAAGAAATACCAGGCAACCCGCGAAATCACTTACTTTTTCATAGGTCCCGAATCCCTCAAATCGCAGTTTGAGAATTTCACTACCAGAATATTGTGAGGAGGATATAAAAAAAGGAACCGGTTTTCCTTCAATTTCAAGAAAAACCGATTCCATTTCCGGAATATTATCAATAAAATCCATTTCCAGCTTTACAGTCATTGTGCCATCATAGCCCTGGATCTTTAAGATCCTTCCGAGTAATATGTTGGCATTGTAACCCACCGGGTTCTTATTCCTGGAATTTTTGTTTTATTCTGCTGGTTTTTCCTCAGGAGCTTCTTCTGCTGAAGCTGATTCTGCTACCGGGGCTTCTGTCACAGGAGATTCAGCTCTGTTTTCAGCCGGAGCCGGTTCTTCCGTAGCAGGTTTAGGATTGGCTTCGGCCTCAGCTTTTGCTGCAAGGTCAGCCTGTCTCTTCGCAAGCCGTGCTGCTCTGGCTTCATTTATTTTCTTCTCCTGGGTCAGGCGCTTACCAACTTCATCATCCTGTGATTTTTCAAGACCTGATTTTTTTGCCTCAATTTTCTCCTCATTCTGCTTCATCCAGGTTTCAAACCTCTTTGTTGCCTCAGCATCGTCAAAAGCACCTTTTTTAACTCCTTCGAGCAAATGCTTTTTAATAAGTACACCTTTATAAGAGAGGATAGCCCTACAAGTTTCTGTAGGTATGGCGCCATTCAGCAGCCAACCCAGTGCCTTATCGAAATCGAGTTCGATTGTAGCCGGGTTAGTGATTGGATTATACATTCCGATCATTTCAATATATCTGCCATCCCGTGGCGACCTGCTATCTGCTACCACAATGTGGTAATAGGCCTTTCTCTTGCGGCCTTTTCTAGCTAATCTGATTCTAACTGCCATTTAATTTTTAACGCTTTTTATTTAACCTTCTTTTTTAAAAATGTGGGTGCAAAGATAAAAAAAATATTTCAGGAAACAATTTATAACATACATACATAAAATATTCATACACTTTTTCTTAACCCTTCCCCGACCCTTCCCTTAAGCAATAAGTGAAGGGTGCATATTATTGTAATATAGCTTATTACACCCCTTCCCTTAGCCTTAAGGGAAGGGGAAGGGGGTAGGGTTTAGGACAAAAAAAAGAGGGTGTCCACTCAGAGGCACCCTCAAGAATATGTTTAAATCGTATGGTCTTTATTAATACCCCGGATTCTGCTGTGTTTTTAAATTCGGATTGGCTTCGGTTTCCCTGAAAGGAATAGGAAATACAAGCCTTGGATCAGTATAAAGCAATGTGCCTACATTTTCATGTAACCTGCGCTGATCATGTATCCTGTGTCCTTCAAATGAGAGCTCAAGTCTCCTTTCAAGAAGGATCTGAGCCAGCGTCACAGTGGTAACCGGAGCAAGCTTCGCCCTTGTATGGATAGTGTTAAAGTCATTAACGGGAGTATCGCCGATTGCTGTTCCCAGCCGTTGATTGCATTCTGCCCTTATAAGGTACATCTCTGCAAGGCGGATCAGGTTAACAACGCCATAGAGATTGTTCCATTTACCCGAACGCATGGCTCCATTGCCCAGCCAGAAAAGATCACGTCTTTCATCACCTGGAGAATAAAGATTAAGATGGCCATCAAGAATTTCTATATCACCGTCTCTTCCCCCGAATTCAGTTGTTGAAAAGAATTCTGTCATTGAACTCATCCTGTCCTGCGATGTGATCTGGGTTGCAAAAATATCTTCCGAACTATTATCATCATTGTTAAAGACATCAGCATAGTCTGGCATAAGTTCATATAATCCCGATCCGATAACCGAATTTGCAGCATCCCTGGCCTTGGCATAATCTCCCTTCTGAAGATAAACTCTTGCAAGCAGGGCTGTCGCTGCACCACTGGCAGCATAAACTTCATTCTCCTCCGGCAATTTTGAGGCTGCGGAAATAAGGTCAGCAATTACCTGATTATATACTTCCTCAACAGAATTGCGCGAAACAAAGCTCTCCTCGGTGATCCCTCGGGTTGGTGTAAGTACAAGAGGTACTCCCAGCTGTGTCGAAGCACTTCCGGTCTGGTATTGTTGTGCATAAAACCTTACAAGATCAAAAAACATGAGACTGCGTAAAAACAGCGCTTCACCTTCCACCCGATCGCGGTCAGCTTCATCAACTACAGCAAGGGCACTGAGCACATTGTTGGCAATGTTTACTACCTCATAACTGTCGATCCATTGTGCAGAGCCATCCTCATTGGATGAGTTCATCTGCTTATTGAAGATCTGTCGCGGACCACTATAGGTACCAACCCAGAGTAATTCATTTGCGCCTCCAAGAAGCTCAGCGTTACGGAGAATGCAGCCTCCGTAAATACTCAAATCATCAAACTGGGCGTACGCACCTTTAAGAACGCTTTTCACGTTTGCATCGGACTCAAGAGAAAGTTCCTCGCTAATATTCTGGTAAGGCTGAAGATCCAGAAGTTTATCGCAGGCTGTAAAAAACAGTATCAGTGCGACTAAAATTGAAATTGAAAATATCTTTTTCATTGTAATATGATATTATACATTTATAAATTGATGCTGAGTCCTATAAGTATTGTCCTTGGCTGCGGAGCTGAATAGAAATCCAGTCCTGACGTGATGTTGTCCACTGCAAAATCTGACGATACTTCGGGGTCCCATCCGATAAATTTTGTAAATGTCAGAAGGTTCTGACCCTGCAGATAGACTCTCAATCCTGTAAGGTTCAGTTTTCTTACAAACGCAGCCGGAAGATCATAGCTAAGCATTGCTGACCTGAGTTTAACATAGTCGCCGTCGGAGATATATCTGCTGCTCCTCCCCTGGTCGCCATTGCTGTACCCCAGACGAGCCTGAGGCACCATTGTGATGTCACCCGGCTCTTTCCAGCTGGCAAGCTGATCGGTTGTCTGGTTGTCAAACCATGCGGCATTTGCGGCCATATAGGGGTCACCTGCCATCTGAATCTTGTTGCCTGCAACACCCTGGAAAGTAAATGTCAGACCAATGCCTTTGTAAGCAAAAGTGTTTGTAATAGCCCCGAGGAAAGGAGGATTCGGATTCCCGAGCACAACAAAATTTGCTTCAGCAAAATCGGCTGTTGTCGTAGTGTGGTCAATTACATTCCCGTTTTCATCCTTCTCATTTACATACCATATAGCATCACCGTTATCAGGATCAACACCCGCATATTCCGCTCCATAGAATACTCCAAGCGGCTGGCCAACCATTACGACATTCATAAAGCGCGAACTTCCTTCGTCAATAACTTGCTGACCTCCGAGATTTGTAACCTTATTCCTGTTATAGGAAAAGTTGAGGCTGGTTTCCCAATTAAAATCTCCTGATATATTTGTGGTGTTAAGTACAAATTCAACACCCTTGTTTGTTACTGATCCTACATTCTGCGTCTGGACCGTATATCCCGAAGTAGCAGGAACCGGAACATCGAGCAGAAGATCGCTGGTGTTCTTCGAATATATATCAATCTCCCCTGAGATCCTGTTCTTTAAGAATCCGAAATCAAGGCCTAAATCCATTTGTCTGGTCGTTTCCCATCCAAGATTAGCGTTTGCAATCTGGCTGGGTATCAGGCCTGATGTTCCATTATAACTGTCAACTCCGAAGAGGCCGAGATGTCTGAAGTTCCCTATGCCTGCATTTCCTGTAAGACCATAACTTGCCCTGAGTTTTAAAAAGCTCAGTGTAGGATTATCTGTCAGAAAGCTCTCCTTGGTTAAAACCCATCCAACCGATAGTGCCGGGAAAAATCCGTATCTGGAATTAGTTCCGAATCTCGATGAACCATCAACACGTCCGGCAATGGTAACAAGATATTTGGCCATATAATCGAAGTTAACCCTTGAGAAGTACGAAAGGAAACTGTACTCAGTCTTCGATGATGAAGCTCCGCTTATCAGTCCTGCACTGGCCAGTGTTTTCAGAGCGTCGAGAGGGAATTCCTGTCCTTCCGCCCAGGCATTATCAATAACAGTGTACTGATACTCTGATCCGAGTACGGCACTGACACCGATGCTGCCAAACTGATTAAGATAATTAAGGTAGGATTTTGCAGATACGTTCTGGCTTTCGCCATAGTTTGCAAATGCATAGCCTCCTATCCCCACACCTGAGTCGGTCCTTTCACCATATCTTGCATTTTCTTTGGTGCTGTAAAGGTCGAAGCCAAATTCATTCCTCCAGTTCAGTCCTTTCATTAACTTGAAGCTGAGATAACTGTTTACCAGAGTTCTGAAATTTGAAATATCTCTGTTTGCTTCCTCAACATCAATCAGACCATTATAATATGTGGTGGTTGGAGTATTATATAATTTACCTTCGAGATCTCTCACAGGTGTGATGGGAGATAATGCAACAAGCTGCATCGGTGTTGAAAATGCGTTATCAGCTGAAACCTGGTCAATTATTGTCTTCGTCAGGCTTAATGCCAGTCCCATATCGATAAAGTTGTTTACCTTATTGTCGAGATTAAGTCTTCCGGATATTTTCTGTATACCATTTGATACAAGGATACCTTCCTGGTTGCTGTATGAACCGCTGGCAAAAAATTTCAGCTTGTCGTTTCCTCCCTGTGCAGAGAGATCTGCTGTAGTAAGGTTTCCTGTCTGAAAAGCCTGATCCTGCCAGTCTGTATTAACAGCCAGCTTAGGATCGGTATATGTTGCCCAGCCGTCATGACGGTTGAAACGGTTCCTTACGAACTGGAGCCATGACCCTGAATATTCACCAGGATTATTTATCGGATCATATCCTTCATAAAGATCACTGTTATATGCAGCCTCTTCAAAATATGAAACATATTGCTTGGCATCCAGGAATTCCCTGCGGTGTGAAGCCTGGCTGATACCTTTCTGAAAGGTGAAGTTCAACTTTGTATTTCCGCTGATACCTTTCTTGGTTGTAATAAGAATAACGCCATTGGCTCCCCTTGATCCGAATATTGCTGCAGATGCAGCATCCTTAAGGATTTCAACCGACTCAACATCATTGAAGTTAAAGGTTGACAGAGGATTTATTGCTGCGCCCGACTGGTTAAGGGTTTCTGTTGAGAGAGGTACTCCGTCAACAACATACAATGGCTCATTGCTTGCAGTAACCGATGAAGATCCCCTGATCCTCATCCTTGTCGATCCGGTGGCTTTACCATTCAGTGATTCAACAAACACCCCTGCACTTTTACCCTGAAGGGCAAGTTCGACAGAAGCAACAGGCATGTTCTGCAAATTTGAACCATCTACTTTTGTGATACTGCTTGAGACTTTTGACTTTATCTGGGTACCGTATCCAACAACAACGATTTCGTCAAGTACTGTTGAATCAGTCTCCATGGCAACATCATAAACGCTGGCTGTGCCCACCACAACCTCTTTGGTTTTCATTCCGACATACCGGAATTCGAGAGTTGAACCCGACGGAGCATTTATCTGATATTTTCCATTCAGATCTGTGACAACTCCGACAGTGGTTCCTTTAACAAGTACGGTAACTCCGATAATCGGCTGATTGTCTTCCGATCCGGTGACTGTACCCGTAACGGTTTTTTGCTGGCCAATTGATGGCAGCATTAAACCGCAGAACACAAAAAATAACAACAGAATTTTCTTCATCACTTTTGGTTTAGGTAGTTAATAATTTTCAGGAATTTTAAAATCCTTTTACTGTCCTTAATGATGCAATGCATCAGGTTGCAAAAATATAATTATTATCTAATTATTATATCAAACTGAAACTTTTTCGGGAATTTCTTTAATAATTTAAAGTTAATATCTCGTTCCATTTTGTTAGTGACCGATTACCCTTTTTTGACTATTTTTGTGTTCCAACCTTTTGTAATTTTTCAATCCTTATGACCACTTTTTCTCACCTGCATGTTCATACTCAATACTCTATCCTTGACGGAGCATCAAATATATCCAACCTTATGGATAAGGTTAAATCGCTCGGCATGGAAGCCATCGCAATTACCGATCACGGTAATATGTTTGGCGTCAAGGAGTTTCATGCAAGTGCCCTGAAAAAAGGGATTAAACCGGTCATTGGCTGTGAAATATATGTAGCTAAAAGGTCTATTGCTGAAGTATCCGGAAAAGAGGACCGCTCAGGCGACCATCTGATACTCCTTGCAAAAAATCTCACAGGATATAAAAATCTCATAAAGCTGGTATCAACTGCATGGATAAAAGGATTCTATTATAAACCACGAATTGACAAGGAGCTGCTGGCCCTTTACAAGGAAGGATTAATAGCTTCATCAGCATGTCTGGCGGGAGAGATACAGGATGAAATTCTGAACGGATCGCTCAGTACGGCTGAAGAGGTCCTGAAATCCTACATCAAAATGTTCGGGGAGGACTTTTATCTGGAAATACAGAGGCATGAAACATATGATCCTGAAGCTGACAGGAGTGCATTCCCTCTCCAGCAGAAAGTTATTGAGGTTTTCAAGGAATTCTCTGCAAAATACAATGTAAAAATTATTGCCACAAATGATGTACATTTTATAAACGCCGAAGATGCTGAAGCTCACGACAGGCTTATCTGCCTTAACACCGCAAAGGACATCGATGATCCGGACAGGCTAAGGTACTCAAGGCAGGAGTATTTAAAGACTGAGGAGGAAATGAGAAAAATCTTCAGTGATATTCCTGAAGCTGTCGACAATGTCGGGGAACTGGTCAGCAAAATTGAAAAATACAAGCTCGATCATGATCCCATAATGCCGGATTTTGTACTTCCCCAGAGTTATGCAAATGAAGATGAATACCTGAAATATCTTACTTACCAGGGTGCAAAGGAAAGATGGGGAAATCTTACGGAGGAGCAGAAAGCACGTATTGATTTTGAACTCGACACGATAGCAAAAATGGGGTTCCCCGGGTACTTTCTTATTGTTCAGGATTTTCTGAGGGCTGCCAGGGAAATGGGAGTGTCCGTCGGCCCCGGAAGAGGCTCTGCAGCAGGCTCGGCTGTTGCTTTCTGTCTGAGGATCACTGATATCGATCCGATAAAATACGGACTTCTGTTTGAAAGGTTTCTCAATCTCGACCGTATTTCAATGCCCGACATTGATATCGATTTTGATGAAGATGGAAGAGAAGATGTTTTAAAATATGTTGTTAACAAATACGGCCACGACAAGGTTGCTCACATTATAACCTTCGGGACCATGGCCGCAAAGATGGCTATCAGGGATGTCGCAAGAGTACAGAAGCTTCCGCTTTCAGATGCCGACAGGCTGGCCAAGATGGTCCCCGACAGGCCAGGGGTGACCCTTGCTGCTGCATATTCCGAGGTTCCTGAACTTGCAAAGGAAAGAAATTCATCAAACAAGCTTATAGCGCAGACACTCAAGTTTGCAGAGGTGCTTGAAGGTTCTATAAGACAAACTGGTATCCATGCCTGCGGGATAATTATAGGTAAGGATTCACTTGATAACTATATCCCCTTGTGTACTGCCAAGGACACTGACCTTTATGCCACCCAGTACGACGGCAGCCAGGTCGGACAGGTCGGTTTGCTTAAAATGGATTTCCTTGGCCTGAAGACCCTCTCTGTCATTAAGGATTGTGTTGAGAATATTAAAAGGTCAAAAGGAATCACTATTGATCTTGACAATCTGCCCCTTGATGACAAAAAGACTTTTGAGCTTTTCAGCAACGGGGAGACGACCGGTATCTTCCAGTTTGAATCGACAGGGATGAAAAGGTATCTGCGCGAACTTAAGCCTAACAGATTTGAGGATCTCATTGCCATGAATGCTCTCTACCGACCGGGTCCAATGGAATATATCCCTAAATTCATCCGGAGGAAACACGGTATCGAGCCTATAGATTATCCTCTTCCCGTAATGGAAAAATATCTTAACGACTCTTATGGCATTACAGTTTACCAGGAACAGGTAATGCTTCTGTCGCAGGAGCTTGCAGGCTTTACAAAAGGTGAGGCCGACAACCTCCGCAAAGCCATGGGGAAAAAGAAAAAATCCATTATGGATGAAATGAATCTTAAATTCAGGGAGGGATGCAGTAAAAATGGGTACGATGAAATCATTGTAAATAAAATATGGTCCGACTGGGAAGCTTTCGCCCAGTATGCTTTCAACAAATCACATTCAACTTGCTATGCCATGGTAGCATTTCAGACCGGTTATCTGAAAGCACATTACCCTGCCGAGTATATGGGGGCGGTCCTTAGCCGGAATATAAACGACATCAAGAAAATAACAACATTCATGGATGAAACCAGGAGGATGGGGATGGATGTTCTCGGACCTGATGTAAACGAAAGCAATGTAAAATTCACGGTTAACAAGGACGGGAATTTACGGTTCGGACTCGGCGGAATAAAGGGGGTAGGCGAAAGTGCTGTTCTACAGATGATTCAGGAACGTGAAGAAAATGGCATTTATAAAAGCATTTACGATCTGGTTGAAAGGGTTAACCTGAACTCGCTCAACAAGAAAAACCTTGAAGCAATGGCTGTAGCAGGAGCATTTGATTGCTTTAGCAATATTTCGAGGGCACAGTATTTTTCAATTGATGGAAAAGGAATAAGCTTTATTGAAAATCTGATCAGGTACGGAAATAACGCCAAGGCAGTGAAGAACTCAAGTCAGCAGTCGCTTTTCGGCGGATATGGAGGTTTTGATATAATCAAACCCGAACCAACCCCCTGCCCCGACTGGCCAAAACTGGAAAAACTAAACAGGGAAAAGGAGGTGATCGGCATCTACCTTTCATCACATCCCCTGGATGATTTTAAACTTGAAATCAACACTTTTGCCACAGCTACACTGGCCGATCTACAGAACCTTAGCGTATTTCTGGATAAAGATGTCATAGTGGCCGGAATGGTAATAGACACTAAAAACGGTATGGGTAAAAATGGTAAACCGTACGGGTCGTTTACCCTGCAGGACTATTCCGATTCATTCAGATTCATGATGTTCGACAAGGAGTATCTGGAATTCAGCAAGTTTTTTACTGCGGGTTATTACCTTCTTGTAAAAGGGAGGGTTCAGAAAAGGAGGTATAAGGACAACGAGCTTGAATTCCATATTAAAACCATCAACCTTCTTTCAAGTGTAAAGGATGAGCTAATTAAAACTGTAACTCTTAAAATAAATCCTGAAAATATAAGCAGTGAACTTATAAGCGAACTGATGGAACTTGTAAAGGAAAATAAGGGCAATACTGAACTTAAGTTCATTTTCTTTGATGCGGAGGATAAAATCTCACTTTCAATGTTTTCCCGAACCTTAAGGGTGAGGCTGAACAATGAACTTATTTCCTTTCTCGATGATTATCCCGGACTTGAATATAAAGTTAATTAACTCTGTTTGGTAAGATTCTGATTAATAGTATATTATAATTTTATTACTAACTTTCTATCTTTCCGAATATTTTGGTGCTTTTTTTAAACACCCACCAGCAACAAGCAACCAGCAACCAGCAACATAAATTATTTAATACATTTACATCCATTAAAACACAAAAACTATGGCATTAGAGGTAAATGACATTAACTTCGACGAGATCGTTCTCAAATCTGAAATACCCGTACTGGTTGATTTCTGGGCAGAGTGGTGCGGACCATGCAGGATGATTGCTCCTATCATGGAAGAGATCTCCAAAGATTATACGGGCAGGATTCTTGTTACAAAATGCGATGTTGATAACAGCACCGGTGTTGCTTCAAAATTTGGGATAAGAAACATCCCCACAGTGCTTTTCTTTAAGAACGGGAAGGTTGCCGACAAGCAGGTTGGCGCAGTACCCAAGAGCAATTTCGTCAATAAAATAAATTATCTGCTGCAATAAACCCTTTGATGACAGTTTGTGTTTTTGCATCATCCAGCAGCCGGATAGATAATGAATATGTGAAGGCAGCTGCCAGGCTTGGTTACCTTTTTGCACGATCAGGGATGAAAGTCATTTATGGCGGCGGTGGAATTGGTCTTATGGGAGCCCTGGCTGATGCAGTAATTGAAAATGGCGGATCAATAACAGGCGTGATACCATCATTTATGAATGATGAGGGATGGGGACATTCCCGGGTAAATGATATGATAGTAACAACGGATATGGGTGACAGGAAGAAGAACATGTTCGCAAGAGCTGATGCCGTTGTTGCCCTGCCGGGCGGGATAGGAACTCTCGAGGAACTTACCGAAGCTATAACCCTGAAACAGCTAGGACTCTTCATGGGCCCTGTGGTCATATTGAACACTCTTGATTTTTACAGGTCGCTTATCGAATTCCTTGAACATATGGTGTCAGGAAATTTCATGAGGAGCGAACATAAAAACATGTGGGTAATCGCCAACACTCCCGAAGAAGTCCTTACCGCCCTTTCAAATGACAAAGGATGGATCGAGGATCCGAGGAAGATTGCTAAAATCTAATTGCCCCCCATCCCCGATCATTAATCAATTTTAGATCACCCAAATGGGTGATTTAGGGGGTTGATCAATATTTCAAGCCTGCTTTTACTGAATTTTGTTTTAAGAAACAGCTTTCCGTCTATTTCGGGAGCCTTAACACCATCCTTATAAATCTGATCCCATAAGAAGATCCTTGCCTCATCCCATAATCCAAGACTTATAAAATGATTCAGAACACCAGCTCCTCCTTCAATAAACAACGACTGAATTCCCCACCTGTAAAGGTAATCCAGGATCTGAACCGCCGAAGGTTCATGATTATTAAGCTTAACCCGAACTGATCCCGGAGATTTTATTTTCTCCGGATAAAACGAAAAAATAACCTGCGATCCGATGAGCTTATTCATTGCCAGCTCCTGCGGTATCATTCCCGAGCCTGAAAGGATAATCCTGACCGGATTATTACCGTTCCAGTCTCTTACATTGAGAAGAGGATTATCGGATCTGACAGTTCCTCCTCCTACAAGAATCGCCTGTTCTTCAGCCCTCCATTTATGTACAAGGATCCGTTCCGGCTTACCTGTTATCCATCCCGGTCCTGATTGCTTTTCCTTTTCCCGTTTAATATCTATGAATCCGTCAGCACTTTGTGCCCATTTAAGTGTTATATATGGCCTTTTCTTTTCATGGAAAGAGAAAAAACGCTTGTTGATTTTCCGGCACCGATCCTCAGCAACACCAAGAATAACTTTGCATCCGGCCTCTTTCAGTTTCGACAACCCCTTCCCTGATACCTTGTCGCTTGAATCTAATGTCCCTACAACTACCACAGGAATTTTATGCGATATGATAAGATCGGCACAGGGAGGTGTTCTTCCGGTATGAGAGCATGGTTCCAGATTTACATAGATTACCGATGATGCCAGCAACTCCCTGTTTTTGACAGAATTTATTGCCATTACTTCAGCATGGGGTCCCCCGGCTTTCAAATGATACCCTTCTCCAATTATCTCACCTTCATGCACTATAACTGAACCAACCAGTGGATTGGGATAAGTCATCCCTGAGGCCTTTGATGCGAGCTCAAGGCATCTTTCCATGAATTTCAGATCATTGTTCCCGGTCATTTCACCGAAAGTGCTAATTTTGACTTATGGCTGTTAAATTACAAACAATTAAAGATATCAGGAATTATATTTCAGGGGAACTTTCAGGCTTGTACCCTGAGTATGAATATGCCGGCATATCAGGTATTATCATTTCGAAAGTCTTTGAAATGAGCAGAATTTCATCTCTTATGAAAGAAGACGAAGTTTTATCCGATACGAAAAAGATTGAAATGATAATCCAGCTACTGCAGGAAATTAAAAACCGGTGAACCTGTTCAGTACGTTATTGGAGAGACCATCTTTTACGATTGCATAATAAAAGTAAGCCGGGGAGTTCTCATTCCCCGTCCTGAAACGGAAGAGCTTGTCGACCTGATTATAAAAGAGAACAGGGGATTTACAGGAACTATTATTGATGTCGGGACCGGAACAGGCTGCATAGCTATTGCCCTTGGCGTTAATCTTCCCCTGGCAAGGATAATTGGAATAGACAAATCAAGGCCCGCAATAAAAACTGCGATCAGGAATGCAGAACTTAATAATTGTGCTGTTTCATTTTCAGAGGCAGACCTGTTTAAAATTAAACCATCTCAAATCCCGAATGCTGACATTATCGTAAGTAATCCGCCATATGTGAGGAACTCTGAGAAACAGTTCATGCACAGGAACGTGATCGATTTTGAACCTCACCGGGCTCTATTTGTTCCAGATGACGATCCCCTGAAATTCTACAGGGCCATTCTGGATCTTGCCGGCAATTTTCTGAAACCCGGGGGCTCGATATGGTTTGAGATCAATGAAGCAATGGGAGAACCAGTGCAGGAACTTCTGAAATCATATAAATTTCACGGCATAAAGATTATAAAAGATATAAATGGCAAAGACCGTATCGCGAAAGGAAATAAAGATGTCTGAAAATTCACTTGTCAAAACAGCGCTTAATAAGGCAATGGATCTCTGTGCAAGCCGGGAATATTGCAGCGGGGATATTCGTGCGAAACTGGAATCGTGGGGTTTAAACGATTCTGAAGTAAATAGTGTTATCATTACACTTATCAAAGAGGATTTCATAAATGATAAAAGGTATGCCGAGGCTTTTGTCCGGGATAAATATCGCCACAACAAATGGGGAAAAGTAAAAATTGCTGCTCATCTGAAGGCTAAGAAATATTTCATCCGGACAAATCTCTTCAGCGCTTGCATCACTGGATGACGATCAGTACAGGCAGATGATAAGGGATACGCTTGATTCGCACAGAAAATTCATAAAAGCAAAAAATCAATATGATCTTAAAGGTAAATTGCTTAGGTTCGGTCTTTCAAAGGGCTTCGAAAGCAATATATTGTATGATATACTGAATGAATTGTAGGAAAAGGGTTCTGAACGCGATTCTTTTGACCCCTAAATCCCCCAAGGGGGACTTTAAATTCGTATTTCATTTTAAGCCCCCCATGGGGGGTTTGGGGATAAAGCCCCGCTGAAGTGAGGTTGGGGAGTTAAGAAAGATGGATCTGCTTAATTATCCACTCGATATACGGCAGAAAAGAAACAATAAACAACATTACAGAAACAGCTGCATCATAGGTAATTAACTGTTTGCCCGAATCAGGGTATTTAATGTAGATTACCGAAAACACTATCCTCATTAACAGCTGCGCAGCAAAAAAGATAAACACCCTGAGCCCGTATATATTCCATTCGTATGCTTCTGATATCCTTCCCCTGACAATAAGTGAAAAGCTGTGCGACAACCCGCAGGAGACGCATGGTTCACCTGTCAGCTTTTCATGTATGCAGACAACAGGATAGTTGTCCCTGGCGGGCGAAAAAAAGCCGGAGTAAGCAAAAACAATCAGGATTACTCCGGTAAAGATCAAATTTATTTGAAGGTATGGCTCTCTTCTTAATCTTTCCTTCAGATCAGAAAAGAAATTATTCTTTCTTATCCAGGCTGTCATTGATCCCGGTATTGGCTTTTTCAAGCTCTTCAAGCTCCTGATGACGATCCTGCTTACCGGCGTTGGCTTTTACTTCCACCGAATCTCCGTCGGCGTTAATTTTAATTGAGACATTTGCATCCTCGAGTTCATCAAGAACATTATTCTGGACATCATTGATCACATTCTCTATATTGCCTCCCCACTCTTTCTGAAATTTATCCCCGATCTTTCCAGCCACGAATATCTGTGAAAATGATATAAGCGTTGCAACTACTCCGATAATCAGTCCTGCAACCAGAATTCCCCGGGATGAGCCGTTCCTTGAAGCCTGGGATAATCCTATTGATGCCAGAACTATTGCAATGATTCCCGGGATCATCGCAATAATACCCACGCATGGGATCACTGCAATCACAAATGTTACGATTGCCGTAATGAGAGCTGCTATACCCAGACTTTGTCCTCCGGGCTGCTTTGGGGTTTGTCCCGAAAGTGGCGGCTGGTTCTGGCCGGTGTTGGTTGTAAAATCTTCCATGACATTTATTTGTTTTCGTTAATTTTCATTCCCTGTCAGAATATTTAACATATCCTGCTCTAAAGACGTCACAGGATTTTCAATGATGCGTCCGGTTTCAACTTTATTCTTCATAAAAATAAAAGTCGGCACCCTCTCGATCCCCAGAGTGTCGTAACCTCCCACCGGTGCCATTTTGGTATTGTCAACTCCTACGAAAACAACTTTTTCCGCAGGGAACTGTAAAAGATCGATTATTTTCATGAAGCGCGGGACTTCCCTCCTGCTGTCGGGACACCAGGTGCCAAGAACTATCCTGATCGAAAGATCATCTTTATCAAGCTTGGCTAATTTACCGATAACCTCCTGAACAGGCTGATATTCATCGAAACCCTTCCGGAACCATTCTGAATGAGGAAGTCCTGAAAACTGCAGAGGATTTATATAACCAAGCAACCATGTAACAGGGTCTGCATAATTTGTGCCTGCCTGTTTTTCATTTGCCTGTTCGCCTGAACTTCTATATTCAGCAACAGGTTTCGCTGTTCCGCAACCGGTCAGTATCATTGTTAATAAAATAACAGCTGTCAGAATTTTTTTCATTATCCCAGGTATTTCAATTTATATCAATCTATTTCAATTTATTTCTTTAAATCTGGTTTCACCTTGCCCAATTTAATATTTTTTTATTCAATTACATTCAGGAGGATTTCAAGAACCCCCTGAAGTGGGCTTTTTTAATGCAAGTAGTAATAAGTCCCCTTTAGAAGGGGTTTCATCATAAGTCCCCCTTTGAAGGGGGCAGGGGGATGTAAGAAGCCTCCAAAACATCCCCCTAACCCCCTTCCAAGGGGGAGTTTATTTTCCTGCAAACTCCATCAAAAATGATTTAATAAATGCATTCAGATCCCCGTCAAGTACTGCAAGAACATTTCCCGATTCGTGGCCTGTCCTGTGATCCTTGACCATCTTGTAGGGATGGAGTGTATAGGAGCGGATTTGTGATCCCCATTCAATTTTTTTCTTCTCACCTTCAATCTTAGCCTGCTCTTCTCTTAGCTTTCTCAGCTCAAGCTCATATAACTGCGATCTGAGTATCCTCATCGCATTTTCTTTGTTGTTGAGCTGTGAACGTGTCTCCTGGTTTTCTATCACGATCCCTGTCGGATGATGCCTCAGCCTGACTGCAGTTTCAACTTTATTTACATTTTGTCCTCCTGCTCCGCTCGAACGGTAAGTCTCCCATGTAATATCAGCCGCATTGACTTCTATTTCAATATTATTATCGACCAGCGGAGAAATAAATACGGAGGCAAACGTGGTCTGACGCTTGCCCTGGGAGTTGAAAGGTGATATTCTTACAAGCCGGTGGACACCGTTTTCGCTCTTAAGATAACCATATGCTCTCTCACCATCAATTTCAAGAGTCACCGATTTTATGCCAACCTCATCACCAGGCTGAAAATCAAGTTCCTTTACCTTGTAATTATTTCTTTCGGCCCATCGAAGATACATCCTCATTAGCATCGATGCCCAGTCGTTGCTTTCAGTACCTCCGGCTCCTGAATTTATTTTAAGGATTGCCCCAAGCTGGTCCTCTTCTTTCTGCAGCATATTCCTGACTTCAAGGTCCTCGACCATGGATAAACATGTATCATATTGCTTATCAATATCTTCCTCTGATGCTTCACCCTCCTTATAAAAATCGAAGATGACCTGCAGGTCCTCAAAACCCCGGTCGACCTTGAAGAATTCTGCAGTCCAGCTTTTAACCAGCGATATTTCTCTAAGTAGTTCCTCTGCCGATTTCGGATCGTTCCAGAAATCTGACTTCTGGGTCAGCAGTTCTTTCTCAGTAATCTCCTTAAGCTTGCCATCAATGTCAAAGATACCTCCTCAACGCATCGCGGCGTTCCGACAAATTTTTTATCTGCTCGGTAGTTATCATGAAAAATAAAATTTGGTGCAAATTTAATCTTAATTTGTTTACTTACCTTTAGTCTCTCAATAAGTGCCGGATGTTAAGGTCATTTTTATATCATAACCTGACAGAGGCCGGTTGCGATGAAGCCGGACGCGGCTGCCTTGCAGGACCTGTAGTGGCTGCTGCAGTGATCCTTCCAAAAAATTATAAGCATCCGGTCCTGAACGATTCAAAAAAGCTTTCCGCAAAACAGAGGATGGAGCTTAAGGATGAGATAATTAATTCAGCCATTGCATGGAAGGTTGCTTTTGTCGATAGTCCTGAGATTGATGAGATGAACATTCTCAGAGCTTCGATCATGGCAATGCATCTTGCAGTCGAGGGCCTCAAAAAAAAGCCTCAGTTCCTTCTGATCGACGGTAACAGGTTTATCCCTTACAAGGAGATAAAATATAAAACTATTGTAAAGGGTGATGGATTGTATTTTTCAATAGCAGCTGCATCGGTCCTGGCAAAAACATTCCGTGACGAGTACATGGAAAAGATCCATAATGAATATCCCATGTATGGCTGGAACAGGAACAAGGGTTATCCGACATCGTTTCACCGTGAGGCACTTCATAAGTACGGCATTTCTACCTACCACAGGAAATCCTTCAGCCTTTTTAATACCCAGCTTTCTATTGATTTCTGATTCAGGTTCTTTATAAAAAATCCATTTTAACCGCTAAGTACGCCAAGCAATCGCGCAAAGTCCGCAAAGAGCTGAAAAATTGAGTTTGACTTTGCGTGCTTTGCGATATCTTTGTGTGCTTTGCGGTTAATGGATTTCGACTTTTTGCTGGCACCAAACTGGCAACTTTAGTATTTTAAATTTTAAGGTTATCTTTGACGATTATTTTTCATAAAATCCTAAAAAAATACATCATGAAAAAAATCATTTCACTTTTTATTATTATTGTTGCCTCTCTTGGGTTAAAAGCAAATCCGCCTGACGAAGGGATGTGGGTTCTGCCACTTATCGAAAAGCTTAATATCGGTAAAATGACAGAGCTTGGACTTAAGCTCTCAGCTGAAGATATTTATAGTCTTAACAAAGCAAGCATTAAAGATGCCATCGTGATATTTGGCGGCGGCTGTACTGGTGAGATAGTTTCATCGCAGGGACTGCTCCTCACAAACCATCATTGCGGTTACGGACAGATACAGGCCCACAGTAGTGTTGAGCATGATTACCTTAAAGATGGTTACTGGGCCATGACAAAAGAGGAGGAGCTTCCAAATCCAGGACTTTCAGTTACTTTTCTTGTAAGCATTGAAGATGTGACTGACCAGGTACTGGCAAATGTAAAAGCAGGAATGAGTGAACAGGAAAGGAGTTCTGCAATAAATGAGATCCGTTCATCAATTGAAACAAAAGCTGCCGGGGGAACAGGCTACAGAGCAACCGTATCCTCTTTTTACGGTGGCAATTATTTTTACCTCCTTGTTTATGAGAGATATACTGATGTAAGGTTTGTCGGAGCACCTCCGTCATCGATCGGGAAATTCGGATTCGACACCGACAACTGGGAATGGCCCCGTCATACAGGCGATTTCAGCGTTTTCAGAGTTTACTCAGGCCCTGACGGCAAACCTGCTCCCTTTTCAACCGAAAATATTCCGCTTAAGCCAAAATACTGGCTTCCGGTCTCAATCAAGGATCTGAATAAAGGAGATTATGCAATGATATTGGGGTATCCCGGAAGAACTCAACGATATGCAACATCTTTTGAAGTTGATGAAATTCTGAAGATCACTAACCCCAACAGGATAAAGATCCGTGGAACACGCCAGGAGATACTGATGGCCGACATGCAGGCCGACCAAAAAGTCAATATTCAGTATGCTTCAAAATATTCCGGATCATCAAATTACTGGAAATATTCAATTGGTCAGAATAACCAGCTTAAGGCTCTGAATGTTCCAGCTAAAAAACAGCAGATTGAAAATCAATTTAATACATGGGTCGCAGCAGATCCTGACCGTAAGGCAAAATACGGGGAAGCTCTGAATATGATCCGCACATCCATTGAAGGAAGATCAGAATTTCAGAATGCTCAGCAATATATAAGCGAGTGTTTTAACCAGGGTTGTGAGATACTGAGCCTGAACATGGTAGCATCATCATTGATAAATGTGCTTAAAGATGGTGACACGGGGAAGATCACCGACCTGACGAACAGAATGAAGAACTTTATTGGTTCATTTTATAAGGATTATAATCCGCCTACCGATAAAAAGGCTATGAAAGCAATGCTGAAGCTCTACAGGGCTGATGTTCCTGTTAAATTTCACCCTGATTTTTATGTTAATATTGTCGATAAAAAATTCAAGGGCAGCATTGACAGGTATGTAGATGATCTCTTTGCAAGATCAGTATTTGCAAGTGAAACAAAACTCTCGGCTTTCCTTAATAAGCCTGTTTTGAAAATACTTGAGAATGATCCGGTTTACCTGGCAGCCAGCTCGATAAGCAAGGTTAGCTCTGAAGTATCAAAAAATCTCAGCCAGTTTGATGCGAACCTTACAACCGGACGCAGATTGTGGATCGCAGCTCTGAGGGAAATGACACCTGACAAGACTTTATATCCGGATGCAAATTCCACCATGCGCCTTACATATGGTACAATACAGGATTATGATCCGAAAGATGCAGTTACCTATAAATATTATACAACTCTGCAGGGTGTTGTCGATAAGTACAAACCCGGCGATTATGAGTTTGACGTTCCACAACGGCTTATCGATTTGAACAATAAGAAAGAATTCGGAAGATATGCCTCTCCTAAAGGCTTTATGCCAGTCTGCTTTCTCACAACCAACGATATTACAGGCGGGAACTCCGGCAGTCCTGTTATGAATGGCAACGGCGAGCTGATTGGTCTCGCTTTTGACGGTAACTGGGAAGCAATGAGCGGTGATATAGCTTACGAGACAGAATTGCAGAGAACAATAGCAGTCGATATCAGGTATGTCCTCTGGATAATGGATGTGTACGCCGGCGCCGGGCACCTGGTCAATGAAATGACAATTGTAAAATAGGACCTCATCCGGGGGAGGGGTTAGGGAGAGGTCTATTAATATCAACAGCTTATGCATTTGGACTTCAGGGAGATACTTGCTGCTTTTATGGTACTCTTCGCCATTATTGATATCACCGGTTCTATTCCGATAATAATTGATATCAAATCCAAAACCGGCGATGTGCATCCACTGAAAGTGACTATTGTGTCTTTCCTGATATTTCTTGCATTTTTATTTATAGGGAGTCCCCTGCTTGGAATTTTCGGAGTCGATGTATCATCTTTTGCCATTGCCGGTTCTTTCATTATTTTTCTGATAGCAATGGAAATGATCCTTGGTATCGAACTCTTTAAGCAGGAAGCTCAGGGAAGCGGTGCGGTCTTTCCGATAGCATTCCCACTTATTGCCGGAGCAGGTTCAATAACTACTATTCTTTCACTGAAAGCTGAATATGAGACTGTAAACATTTTCATAGCACTGTCGCTCAATATGATTGTCATTTATCTTGTACTGCGCCTGACTTCCAGGTTTGAAAGGATCCTTGGCAAGGGAGGACTTCAGATCCTGAAAAAGGTTTTTGGTGTTATACTGCTTTCTATTGCTATTAAACTCTTCCTGACCAATACAGGTATAACATTAATCAATGGCAAGTGAAATAACAATTTATACCGATGGTGCTGCCAGTGGAAATCCCGGGAAAGGTGGATACGGGGTTGTTCTGATGTCAGGAAAGCATCGTCTTGAAAAATCAGAAGGATTCAGGCTTACAACAAACAACCGGATGGAACTTATGGCAGTGATTACCGGTCTTGAATCATTAAAGATTCCCGGAAGCAGTGTTGTTATATATACTGATTCAAAATATGTTTCTGATTCCGTCGAAAAGGGATGGTTGTTCCAGTGGGAATCAAAGGCTTTCAAAAAGAAAAAGAATCCTGACCTCTGGATAAGGTTTCTAAAGGTCTACAGAACCCATAAGGTAAGATTTGTCTGGATTAAAGGACATGCAAGCAATCCGGAAAATGAGCTTTGCGACCGTCTTGCTGTGGAAGCCTGCAAAAAGGAAAACCTTCAGGAAGATACTGGCTATATCCCTGAGGATAATAATGACTTGTTTATAGGATGAAGGGCCAAAAAGAACTATATGAACTGATGGATAAGCTTGGAATAAGCTTTGAATATCACGAGCATCCTCCGCTTGCAACAATAGAGGATGCAAAGATACACTGGAAAGATTATAACTCAGGCAGATGCAAAAATATATTTTTCAGGAATCATAAGGGGGACAGGCATTACCTTGTGATCCTTGAACATCTCCGTCAGCTTGATATCCACGATCTGGAAAAGCGCCTTCGCCAGGGGAAGCTTTCATTTGCTTCAGATCAGCGGCTTATGAAATACCTTGGGGTTGAGCCCGGATCTGTATCTCCTTTCGGGCTGATAAATGATTCAGAAAAACATGTGCATTTATTCATCGATGAAAAGCTGAGTGAATTCGATCGACTGGCATTTCATCCCAATGTAAATACTGCAACCATCGTCGTCTCCAAAACCGATTTCCTTAAATTCCTTGAATTTACAGGTAACTCATACGAGTTTATAAAGCTCTATGATTGAGCCACAGTCAAAAATCTGCGTATATCGCGATATCTGCGGGAGAAAAAGTATTTCCCGCAGATCACCCTGATTAGCGCAGATTAAAGAATTACTTTTTCCCGGACTTCCCGTAGACAGGTTGTTTCCAGGCATCAGCCGGCTCATACTTGCTCATGCAGGCCCAGAGGATTCCTCGTTTTTGTATCTCAAGCACCTGCGGCACACTGAAGTCAGCAGCAACATGACCTAAAGACGAATAAAAGACCCTTCCCTTCCCGTAAAATTTCTTCCATGCAACAGGGATAACATTCCCTCCGATCCAGTCAGCGCTTTTATCGTTGAAGGTCGTCGTTGCAAGTACTTTTACATTTGGATCAACCTGAACATAGTATTGTTCCGAATGCATGTCAAAATCATCAAGCCCTTTTGTAACCGGATCTTTATGATCCACTATGTTCACCCTGTAATCAATTACACCACCCGGATGAGCTACCCATTGACCTCCTACCATGAACTGATATTCAGTATTATTCCTGAACGAATCTCCCAGACCGCCATGCCATCCTGCCAGACCCGTCCCGCTTTTAACAGCATCCTCCAGAGCTTTTTCCTGTTTACCATCAATCGTCCCCATTGTCCAGGTCTGTACTATCAGGTCAAAATCTTTCTGCAAATCAAATTTTGTATACGCCTCCAGAGTATCTGATACTGTCACCTCCGCTCCTTCCGATTTTATCCACGGGACAAATATATCGCGGCATTTGTCAGGTTCATGACCCATCCATCCACCCCAGACAAAAAGTACTTTCTTCCCTTTAAGTGGTGAAATTCCTGCAGTCGTACTTATTGCGACCAAGAACCGAGGGAGATATAATTGCTGCCGCTGTTAAGGCAGCACCTTTTGCTATAAACATTCTTCGTGTAACCATTGAAATAAGATTTTAGTCTAAGATATGAATTTTTACCTTTTCAATATTCAATAGAGGGTATAAATACTTCGAATAGGTCTTAGAAAAGAATGATTCAATGTTCGATTATATTTGGAGATTCCTCGCTGACGCTCGGGATTGCCAGTTGGCGGAGAAGCGAAGAACCAAGTCCAGCGTTAGGTGGACAAGTTCACCGTAGGTAATCTTCTTCTTTACAAAACCCAGTTTCTCAGTATTGAATTAACAGCAATGATTCTATTTAAAATAATTCTTAATAACACTATTTTGCATCAGTTTCAATTCTTATTCGTCTTTAATTCAAACCATGAAAATTTCGCCCGTACATGAAAAGAATAACTATCACCCTGATTGTCTTGCTTATTATACTGCCAGGTGTAACCGGACAGACGCCTGAAAAAAAGCAGTACAAGGCAACAAGACTTACAACTGCACCTGCCATAGATGGCATTCTGGATGAAGAGGTATGGAAAGAAGGAAGCTGGATAGATGATTTTACCCAGTACGAACCATATAACGGCAGTAAGGTCTCCCAAAGAACGGAATTCAAGATCCTTTTTGACGATGACAACCTCTATGCAGCATTCAAGGCTTATGATACAAGTCCCGACAGTATTGTCAGCCGCCTTACAAGACGTGATAATCCAGACGGAGACCTTGTAGGGATCATTTTCGACAGTTTTCATGATCTGCGTACCGGATTCCTTTTCGGGATTACATCAAGCGGCGTCAAGTACGACCAGATGTTCACCAACGACGGGGAGAGCGAGGACTCTTCATGGGATCCAAACTGGTGGGTAAAGACATCGATAAATGATGAAGGCTGGGTTGCTGAAATGAAAATCCCTTTCAGCCAGGTGAGATTTGATAAGAATTCAGGTGAAATCTGGGGACTTCAGGTAGCAAGGGTCCTGTATAGGAAAAACGAGACAAGTTTCTGGCAGCATATGCCAAAAGATGCTCCAGGTCTGGTACATTTATTTGGAGAGTTGGCCGGACTTGAACAGATAAAACCCCGTAAGATCTTTGATGTTACTCCCTATACTGTCGGAAAACTGGAGACATTCAAGGCTGAACCGGGAAATCCGTTTATGGAAAAAGGGAAGAAATACGGGATTAATGGAGGTATAGATGCCAAGATCGGGATAACAAACAACATGACAATGGACCTTACAATTAATCCCGATTTTGGTCAGGTCGAGGCTGACCCGTCTGAAGTAAACCTTTCAGCCTACGAAACATTTTTCAGTGAAAAAAGACCTTTCTTCATTGAGGGGAAAAATATAACCAATTTCAATATCGGAATTGGCGATGGTGATGTCGGCAACGACAATCTGTTTTACTCAAGGCGTATCGGCCGACGGCCACAGGGTTACCCGGACCTCGGGGACGGGATGTATGCTGATGTACCAAATTTTACATCAATTATAGGGGCAGCAAAGCTAACTGGAAAAACCAAGAATGGTCTCTCAGTCGGTTTCGTTGAAGCAGTAACTGCTGAGGGAAAAGCTGAAATTGATAACAATGGTGAAAGAACTTATGAAACAGTTGAACCACTTACGAATTATGTTGTGGGAAGGGTACAGAAGGATTTCAATGAAGGCAAAACAATAATCGGAGGGATTTTTACAGGTACCAACAGGAATCTGGATGAAAACCTCAGCGATTTTATGCATAAAGCCGCCTATTCGGGTGGAATTGATTTTACCCAGTACTTTAAAGATAAAAAATGGCAGCTTACAATAAATACCGCATTAAGCCAGGTTTCCGGTACAAAGGAAGCTATTGAACAAACCCAGAGATCTTCAGCTCATTATTTTCAGCGTCCCGACAAAGATTATGCAATATATGATCCGGACCGGACATCACTGACAGGTTCGGGAGGAAAGATTCAGGTCGGTAAACTGAACGGACATTTAAACCTGATGGGGGTTGTTTTATGGAAAACACCCGGGTTTGAGATCAATGATCTGGGTTATTTACAGCAGGCCGACAGGATCATGCCTATCCTATGGGCAGGTTACAACCAATGGGAACCAAAGGGGATATACAGGAGCTTCAATTTAAATGGTGACATTTATTCAATATATAATTTTGGAGGGGTAAATGTCCAGACCGGCCTTGAAGGCAATGCTAACATGACACTCAAAAACTACTGGAGCGTGTGGACTGGAGGGAATATTGCAACAAGCTCAATGGATCCCAGTATGCTCAGGGGAGGACCAACCATGAAAACACCAGGAAGATTCAATGCACGGGTTGGCTTTTCGACCGATAGCAGAAAGAAGCTCGGACTGGAATTCTATTCAAATTTCAATAAAGGTTTCGAAGACTATTACAACAACAGCAACATTGGTTTCGAAGTCTCTTACAAACCAACCAATTACCTGAGAATATCTCTGAGCCCGGGCTATTCAAAATCATTCAGTGAGCTTCAATATGTGACACAGAAAACCATGGACGGGGAGGACCGGTACATATTCTCCAGCATTGACAGGAAAACAATAAATGCATCTTTGAGAGTAAACCTGAACATCAGCCCTGATCTTACCATACAATACTGGGGCCAGCCATTTGTGGCTTCAGGCAGGTATTATGACTATAAATACATTCTGAACCCCATCGCGGATAAATACACCGACCGGTTCCATGTCTATTCCGACGGAGAACTGACACCTCAGAACGGTTATAATCAGATCGATGAAAATCTGGATGGAACAGTCGATTATACATTCGACACCGGCGACTTTAATGTTAAGGAATTTCTTTCCAATCTGGTTCTAAGATGGGAATATTCTCCAGGCTCCTCTGTTTACCTTGTCTGGAGCCAGACCCGCAGCGGTTATAATCAAACAGGTAACATGGATTATCTGAATGATATGGGTGACCTGTTTAACCGTCAGCTCTTCAGGGATGATGAAAATTACGCTTTGAAAAATGTTTTCCTTGTAAAATTCAGCTACAGGTTCGGTTTGAAATAATCAGGATAGTTTAATTCAAACCAAGTGTCTATCTTCAGCGATAAATGAAAAGAACTCTGATCCTCTTATTTATGATCTTGCTGCTGTTTCCAATAATTACAGGCCAGACACCGGAAAAAAAGCAGTATAAGGCGACCAAAATTACAACTCCTCCTGAAATTGACGGAATCCTGAATGAGGAGACCTGGAAGGAGGGTATCTGGGGTAGTGATTTTACTCAATGGCAGCCTTATAATGGAAGACCCGAATCTCAAAGGACCGAATTTAATATAGTTGTTTGACGAAAATAATCTGTATGTGGCAATCAAAGCATTTGATGCCAGCCCAGATAGTATTGTAAGCGGCTCGACCGGAAGGGATAATACCGATGGTGATTGGGTAGCAATTATTATAGACAGCTATCATGATCTACGGACAGGATTCATGTTTGGAGTCAGCGCCGCTGGCGTAAAACTCGATGAAATTATGTCAAATGATGGCAACTATGAGGACAGTTCATGGGAAGCCAACTGGTGGGCAAAAACATCTGTTAATGATGAAGGATTTTTCGCTGAAATGAAGATCCCTTTCAGCCAGCTCAGGTTTGAAAAGAATTCGGGGGATGTCTGGGGACTTGAAATATTGAGATTTCTGTACAGGAACAATGAAACCAGTATCTGGCAGCCAATTCCGCGGGATGCACCCGGGTATAATTCATATGATGGGTGAGCTGACAGGTCTTGAGCAGGTTAAACCCAGGAAAATCTTTGATATCACACCATATGGCGTGGCAAAGGTTGAAAGATATAAAACTGAACCGGGGAATCCTTTCGCCACTGGTAAAGGTTCAAAAATAAACGGAGGCATTGATGCCAAGATTGGTATTACAAACAATCTTACTGTCGATCTTACCGTAAACCCCGATTTCGGGCAGGTCGAGGCTGACCCCTCGGTGGTCAACCTGTCGGCTTATGAAACATTCTTCGAAGAAAAAAGACCCTTTTTTATCGAAGGAAATAATATCACAAATTTCGGTCTGGGAATTGGAGACGGTGGGCTCGGAAATGATAACCTTTTCTATTCCAGACGAATAGGAAGAAGGCCACAGGGGAGTGTTGTCGATTTCGGAGGTTTTTCAGAGAGCCCAATCAATGCATCAATTATTGGAGCTGCAAAACTCACAGGGAAAACAAAGAACGGACTTTCGGTTGGATTTCTTAACGCCGTAACGGCAGAAGAAAAAGCTGAAATTGATATGGACGGAATACGCTCTTTCCAGACTGTTGAACCATCTGACCAACTATTTTGTCGGACGAATTCAAAAAGACATTAACTCAGGAAACACAATTATCGGGGGAATTGCAACAAGTGTGAACAGGTATATGAATGATATTCCAATAATCGGCGATGAGTCAGGGAATCTTATTAACAGGCTGCCTGGTTCAGCTTTCTCCGGGGGACTTGATTTCACACAGTATTTTAAGGAAAAAAACTATATGTTCAATGTCAATGCAGCTTACAGTCAGATTAATGGAACTGACCTCGCAATATTGAGGGCGCAGCGTTCTTCAGCCAGATATTTTCAGCGGCCCGGAAGCTCTATTTCTCTTGATCCTTCACGAACTTCCTTATCGGGAAGCGGAGGAAGGGTCCAGTTTCAGAAAACAGGGAACGGACATTTCCAGTATCTTGCTGCATTTCTGTGGAAAACACCTGGTTTTGAAATTAATGACATGGGTTACCAGACTGAAGCTGACCAGCTACTCGAGGTTTTCTGGGTAGGTTACAGGCTTTATGAACCCAAATCATTCTATAAACAGATCAACATAAATTTTAATCAATATTCAGCCTGGGATTTTGCCGGAGATCATTTGCTTGACGGAGGCAATGTTAACGGATTTATAAGACTTTAAGAATTACTGGCAGGTAAGTGGTGGAGTAGAAATTAGTCTGAATCAGGCCAGCAATACAATGCTCCGTGGTGGTCCACTGATGAAGCTCCCCGGAGCAATTAATGAATTTTTTTATGTTACAACGGACAATCGTAAGAAGCTCATTTTCAGTTTAAGCGGAGGCCTTAATACAATGTTCGAAGGTTCACAGAAAAGTTACAGTCTGACACCTGGAATGACATATAAGCCTGCGAAAGACTCTTAATATAACTGTAAGTCCTTCGTACAGAAAGTCATTTGACGAACTTCAGTATGTAAGCCAGACAGCTTATGGTACTCTCGACAGGTATGTTTTTGCCAGTATCGATCAGAGAACAATTAGTATGTCATTCAGGTTGAATTTCAATCTTAAACCTGACCTTACGCTTCAATACTGGGGCCAGCCTTTTATCGGATCAGGCAGGTATTATGATTTTAAATACATCACAGATCCGGTGGCTTCAGGTTACAATAACAGGTTTGCAGTATACAGCCCTTCACAGATTGAGCTTGTCGATGATGAATACTACAGCATTGATGAGAATAATGACGGAAGTGATGACTACAATGTCGGGAAACCTGATTTTAACGTCAGAGAGTTCCTTTCAAACCTTGTCATAAGATGGGAATACAGCCCCGGTTCTTCTGTTTACCTTGTCTGGAGCCAGACCCGAAGTGGTTTCGATCCTGTCGGAACAATGGATTATTTCGATGACATGGGTGATCTTTTCAGCGTAAGACCTCATAATGTTTTCCTGGCAAAATTCAGCTACAGGTTTGGATTGAAATAATATGTATTATGTATTATGTATTATATTCTATGGAATGGTCCCTCCCTGGGAGGGGTTGGGGGTGGGTAAAGAATTGCCGCAAAACCTGCAAAACAGAATAACCGCATAATAGTTTTCCATCTCTTGTCCGCTAGATAAAATGTAAGACTATATAATTCAATTAAAATTTTTGTTTCTTTGGTGTTTAAACATCAAAGCAAAAATCTTTCCACTTATGAAACTGCACTTTTTTTTCTCTTTATTTTCCTTGCTCTGAACCTGCAGGCACAATAAAAGGATGCGTACAAAGTCTTCACAGGTGAAGGTAAAAAAGCTGATTATGGAGATATTATAAAGGCATCTCTGAAAGCTGATGTTGTTTTCTTCGGAGAGCTCCATGATAATCCTATTGCCCACTGGCTTGAATTTGAGATCACAAAGGACCTTTATTCAGCTAAAGGAAAGAATCTTATGCTTGCAGCCGAAATGTTCGAGACTGATAATCAGCTCCTGATTGATGAATACTTCGCAGGAACGATTAAAGAATCATCATTTGAAAGTGAAGCCAGATTATGGACAAATTATAAAACCGATTATAAGCCACTTCTGAATTTCGCCAGGGATAATGGTCTGAAGTTCGTTGCCTCAAATATCCCAAGAAGATACGCTTCTGTGGTTGCTTCAGGTGGATTCGAAGCTTTATCAGTATTATCACCCGGGGCATTGGTTTATATTGCACCCCTCCCCGTAGAATATGATCCTGAGCTGCCATGCTATAAGGATATGCTTTCAATGGGCGGTGAAATTGCCGGACCGATGTCAAAAAACGTTAATGAAAATCTTCCGAAGGCTCAGGCTATCAAGGATGCCACCATGGCCAATTCAATTGTAAGGTACCGTCAGCCATCACAAACAGTTATTCACTATAACGGCAGCTATCATTCCGACAGGTATATGGGGATCATCTGGTATCTGAATAAATATAGTCCGGGACTTAAAATCGCAACTATTACTACTGTTCTTCAGGACAATATCGATAAAATGGAAGACGAATCCCTTGGGAAAGCCGATTTTGTTATTGTCATCCCATCGTCAATGACAAGAACTTATAAGAGTGCAGGACAATAATCCAACTGCATAACTGCATAACCGCAAAACTTTTTCTTACATCCCCAATAATCCATCATAAATAATACATCATTGGCACTCTTTTTGTGCTTATTTTAATAGTTATTCTCTTCTTTGACATGTTGGATTATTCGGTTGCCTGTGGAATAATATCAACCTTTTAAATCGTCAAAAATGAAGAGGAAAAATGAAAAGGTTCCCGGGTTTGATGAGATCATCTTCGAGAACCGTAACAGAAGCTACGGAGCCTACGACATCCGTAAGAGATACAGATCTGCAGCCAGCCTCTCTTTGCTTGGAGGAATCACTCTCTTCTCAATTCCGTTCATCCTGATTTTCATATTTAATCATGAAATCGTAACAGCAAAATCTGATCCGGTAATTACTGTAATAGTCAGGCCCGACAATCTGGTCCTACCCGATAATATTGCACCCCCTGAACCCGTGAAGCCGTTAGATGTCCCTGCTCAGCATAAATATGTAGCACCTACGGTGGTTGATGATACTTCAGGTATTACGAAAATTATGATAAATGATTATGCAGTTGAACTGATAAAAGATGAAAAAGTAACTGAAAATATTGACACATTGACCTATGCCCCTCCGGTAACTGATTTTAAGGAGGAGGATGAGCCGCTTATTTTTGTTGAAGAACCTCCATTGTTCCCCGGAGGCAATCAGGGACTTCTGAATTATATTGCTGAACATACCACTTATCCGCCAGATGCTCTGGAAAACAATATTCATGGAAGGGTTTATGTAAAATTTGTTGTCGCAGCCGACGGATCGGTAAAAAGGGCTGAAATTATTAAGGGTTTGCATCCCTCACTCGATGGTGAGGCTTTGAGGGTTATTAAAGCTCTTCCGGCCTGGAAACCGGGCAGACAAAATGGTCAGCCTGTAAGTGTATGGTTTCAGGTACCGGTTACGTTCCAGATAATTATAAATTAGATTGATCCGCCTGGTTTTTATTCTATACACCCCCTTCCCAACCTTCCTCAGGGGGAAGGGGCTAAATCATCCTCCCGCTTTGCGGGATAAGAAAGGGGGTTAAATATTATTTATCTAATTTCATTATTTCACCAAATAATGCTCTGAAACAGTTAACAGGTGTATTTTTCCCCTTCTTCTTTTCTTTTTCCGTAATAACTATCAAGAAACTGCCCGGCACCCGACCAAACTGTTTGTACCATTCCCATAAATCTTTCTTTCATCTCCGGTGTTGAATGTTCCCTGAATTTAATCATATCCTGTACCTGAAGTACTGCGTTATCAGGCATCCTCCAGGGGCAGGTGACTACGCTCAGGCCTTTCATCGCGAAATAAACCGGTGTCAGATCCGGACGCTCATAATGCCAGTCACAAATTATCACATCCCTGGGTATCATATCCACAGCCCTGAATGTATTGTTGTAACTTGCCTCCCATTCTCCAAGTCCGGTGGTCTTCCCGTCAATCAGCCTGTCACCCCAGATCCACAATTTTCTTCCTTCGGCAGCAAGATGATCACGAATTGTCCTCACTTCACCGGCAAAAAGCTCAGCAGGATCCCTCCCTGAACACCTCGGACACTCCTTTTGCCCGATATAAAAAACCTCATCCATTCCGGCATGAAATGCATCTGCCTCAAAAACATCGCAGATCTCATCAACAATAGTAAAAACAACATCATGAACATCAGGATGAAGAGGGCAGTAACTTTTACAATATAATCCATCGGCATTTGGCCAGACATATTTTTCAGGCATTTTAACAAGAGGGGTTTCATCGAATTCAGGAAAGACCCTCAGGAGGTTCCCAATCTTTCCGGCCCATGACTGATGACCCAGCAGGTTAACCTGGGGAATTATTCTTATATTGTTTTTCCGGCAAACTTCAACCAGTTTTTTTACATCCTTTTCCGAAAGGGAAATTGAATCGCTCAGCTCCGGATGGCTTTTGTACTGATAATTATAATCAACCCTCAGGATCAGAGTGTTGACCTTCCGGGTTGCCAGCTCTTCGTTAATGAATTTAATAAAATCCGGAAGAACTTCCGGCTGGGGAGCTGAAATGCAAAATCCGCGGACCGGCAAAACTGTGTCAAGTTTTTCTGAATAGGTACCTTGGCCAATGGATGAAACATTAATGCAAACCGAAACCAGACAAACCATAAAATACTTTTTCATAATTTCATTTTTTTTTCGTTACTCCAATACCTGGTTTTTCAGGAAGTGACACCTTGCCGTCAACGATCTTAAGCCCTTCGAACGGATCGTTGCTTATCAGAAGATTTCCGTCGAGATCGCACCAGTCGACGAGGGGAGAAAGTTGTGCCGCTGCAGTTACGGCACATGAAGTTTCAGTCATGCATCCAATCATCACTTTCATACCAAAAGCCCTGGCCACATTAATCATCTTCATAGCTGCATTCAACCCTCCGCATTTCATCAGCTTGATATTAATACCGGAATATACTTCCCTGTTGTTTATAAGATCTGATACATTCTGGATCGCTTCATCACCGACAACCGGCAGTGGACTATTTTGGGTAAGCCAGGCGATATCATCTTTCATCTCTTTTGGCATCGGCTGTTCAAGGAAAATAACTCCTTTATCCTTGAGCCATCCGGCCATATCGAGAGCATACGAACGGTCCTTCCATCCCTGATTGACATCGACGCACAATGGTTTATCCGTCAGCGACCTTATAACTTCAACCATTTCCCTGTCATTATCCCTGCCAAGCTTAACTTTCAGGATTTTGTAGGGTTCAGCCTCAGCGACTTTCTGCTTTATTATTTCAGGTGTATCGAGCCCGATGGTAAAGCTTGTAAGTGGCGCCATCGATGGATTAAGTCCGAACAGCCTGTAAAATGGTTCCCCGACAAGCTTACCGATCAGATCATGAAGGGCAATATCGACCGATGCCTTTGCAGCATAGTTGCCAGGCATCACACCATCGACATATTGAAGGATATCAACAAGCAGAAACGGGTCAGTGAACTGTGAAAAATTTAACAATGAAAGGAACTTTGCAACAGATTCCTGACTCTCTCCAAGATATGGCGGCATTGATGCTTCACCATAGCCTGTAATGCCATCGTACTTAATTTCAGTAAGCATTACCGGTGTGGTGGTCCTTGAACTCGTCGAAAGAGTGAATGCATGCTTGAGCTGAAGGGTAAAAGGAGTAAATCTGAGTTCCAGTTTGCTCCCGGTATTTCTCCTGCCTTTCTTTTCATTAAAAACAGGTGCTGCAACCGCAACCTGACCGTTCAGAAAAGTACCTCCGATCAGATAACTGCTGTATTTAAGAAATTCTCTTTTATTCATTGCATCTAATTTTATTGACCAAGAAACCAGTACCGAGCAACCAGCAACTGGATCTATTTATACCAGTCATGATTCAGAACAGGTTGAATTCCTTTGCCGTAGGGAGCACCGATAATTCTCCTGACTCCCAGGAAGGAATCTCGTCGTGAACGGCTGAAATTAACTCTTGTGGAATCGAGGCTGTTTATCCTCACCATCCCCGAGCAGTGAATGAATTCCGTATCGCCGATATACATTCCGACATGGGTAGCTCTTGCCCTTCCCCGGCGTGCTGAACCAAAGAACAGCAGATCCCCTGTTTTAAGTGAATCGGGAAAGGAGCCTCTTCTTAATCTCATCCCATTCTGGAACTGCTGTGATGCATCCCTTTCAAGGATTATTCCGTTCAGAAAATAGACCGTCTTTACAAATCCGCTGCAGTCAAACCCCTTTGAGGAGGTTCCTCCCCACAGGTATGGTATCCCCATGAATGATTCTGCTGTTGATAAAAGATTGGTGGAATTAAGAAATGTCTTGTCGGAAAGCTGATCAAGAAGAATTGCCTTTTCTGCAGGAATAAATCCCTTACGTCCGTCCGGCAGTTTCACTTCATAACCACTTTTTTGAGTTCCGGTCACCTCAAGAATGCAACCAGCGACAATATCTGAAATCACCCTGGCCATTGACCTGTCAGAATAAATATCCCCTGTCTTTCCAGTATAGAATAACCTTGAATGATGATTTCCAGGTATCATGTTCACTAACACCAATGGCTGCAATTGCATCACTGTCAACCCATCCCAGATACATATCGGGTGTCTGTATAAGCAGCCAGCCATTATCTTTCTTCAATATTTTTACCGGCGTTCCCATCAGTGCCTGGGAGATCATTTCCGCATCATACGATGAGATAAACCTTATGTTGCATACGCTTACATTTACAAGCCCCCATGGTTCAGCGATATCTGAATTATCAGGAAGAACCTTTAGGCTGTCGATATAATTAACCCCTTCCTGTTTAAGCAACCCTGTAATCGCTTCTTTAGCTTCAGAAACACTTGTTTCGCCCTTAAGAACCAGGGCAGAACTTCCGGAAATAATCTCTGCATCGAAAATTCCTGTCCGGAGATCAGGCACATAAACGATCCCTATCGAATCAATTTCGCTCTTATAATTATTATATACAGAAGGTTTTTGTTTGCATCCTGCTGCCAGGATCAAAGAAAATGATGCAGCTGCAAGGAGCTTAAAGCCAATTTCCGTTTTAATTTTCATTAATTGTAAATTATTTCCATGTCATAATCCCACTTGTCAAAATAAAGATTCCCTCCACTCCATTCAACTTCCCCTCTCTGGAAATCGAAAGGTTCACTCCTGAGGAATTTCTTTTCAGGGAATAACCTGCCCGAAATTCCGTCATTTATGATAAGCCTGTACGAATCAATACCTGAAATAAAAAACTCCCGGGTTTTCTTATTTGTTGAATACTGAAGTCCGTAAGATACGTCAACCGGCACCCACCCTGTACCTTCATAATACACTTCGCACCAGTCGTGAAGGTTTTTTGCACCAGGCGGCACTTTCCAACCACTTTGCCACCTTACCGGAATTCCCTTGTACCTGACCATCGCCATGAAAAGCAAGGTCTGCATTCCGCAGTCTCCTCTCCTGTTCCGGATAACATATTCAGGTATATTCGGGATGATAGAATATTCCTGCGCGCCTGCCCATGGAATATTTTCTGCAAACCACGAATAAATCTTTCCAACTGTTTCAACCGGATTATCCTCCGGCGATACAATACTATCGGCAAGATCCATTACTTTTTCAGTGAAGCATATATGAGGAAGCTCTTCAGAGGTATATTTCCTGTAAAAAGCTGAGCCCCTATTGTAAGGGATATTGGCAATATAATCCGTATTAAAATATTGGCCATATGACACATAGCTGTACGATACTTTAAAAACCAGGGGAACTCCTTTTTCAGCCTTTGCTTCCATATAAACCGTCCTGTGAATAGCTGAATCCGGAGCTAAAATGAAGTTTTCTGATGAGGTTGAAATAAGCTCTACCTCTTGCTGGCGCAGGTGGTTCTCCTTAGGGTATGGCAGCCAGCACCTTACGGTCTCCCCTGCCGGTACTGCATCGGGATCTACTGTTAAAGTGTAATTTATTGTCAGGTTTACCGGAATTACCGGCTCCGCATCCCTCCCTGAGGCTTTGATTATTTTCTGCGTATGGCTTTTCCTTGAAATAATTTCAGGATCGCGGGCTTCAATGCTGTCACGCTGCGCCCTCTGATTATGAAATCTCAGGATGAGGTTAAGATTCGAAACAGCCCTGCTGAAGTATCTCTTCTCCCCGTTTATCATTTTCCACTCCAGCCAGTTTCGGTTTTCCCAGTCAGCTTTTTCTTCAGCAGTAAATGCTCCAATCTTTTCCTTTAGTTGCTGATCAATCTCGCTTTCAGTGAACGGAAAATCCAGTGCAATCCTTTCAGCTATAATGGTAAGGGAGTCGGTTCTGCTGGCAAGCTTTTCATTAACAGGTGCATGCCTGCAACCAATGAGCATCAATAATAAAATCGTTGCGAAAATTGATCTATTGACTTTCATATTGAAAATAATTCAGGGTAAATTTATTAAATTAATGTATTCCTGTTTTCATAGATCTTTGTTATTGCGTTCGCAATATCATCCATGTCGGATTTGCTCCCCAATAACATGCTCTGGTAAAATGTAACTGCCTGATCACAAAGCTTGTCGTTGCCAGGTAGCTGGTTCTCCTCACGCCATTGCTTAAGCCTTGATTCCGGAAACAACCTCTTAAATCCCTTTGAATTAAGCTGTTCTTCAATCAGTCCATCCCTGTTCTGCCGGCCGTAGCCGCTGTTGCATGGAATTCCTTCAGCATTCAGCGCTTTAAGGAATCTGTCACGTGGAATGTTATTGAACTCTTCACTGATATATCTGAATGGATACATATGATATACAGCGCGTGTTGCTCCATCAGCAAGCCTGTATGGAATTATTCCCGGGATCTCCTTCAGCTTTTTGTCGAGATAAAGAGCATTGGACAGCCGGATATCATTATCCTTTTCTATACGCTTCATCTGCGACATAAGGATCAGTGCCTGCGATTGCTGCATCCTGTAATTCATACCATTATAAGGATTTCCCGGTAGCCTTTCCATATTGCCGTAAGGTCTTCCGCAATTATGATATGCATGGCACCGGTCCATCAGATCCCCGTCATTTCCAAGAATTGCTCCTCCCTCTCCTGAAGCAAGATGCTTCGAATTCTGAAAGCTGAAACATCCCAGATCCCCGATCGAACCGACTCTTTTTCCCCTATACTCGGCAAGCCAGGCCTGGCAGGCATCCTCAATAACTTTAAGATTACGGGCCTTTGCAACTTTATTCACTCCGTCCATATCGGCAGGCAGCCCGTAAATATGCACAGGAACGATAGCAACGGTCCTGTCGGTTATCTTAGCCTCTATCTTTTTCGGATCGATCAGAAATGTCTCCGGATCGGTGTCGACGAAAACTGGCAGAGCCTTGCTTTCAAAGATCACATTATATGTTGCAATAAATGTGTATGGCGAAACCAGTACCTCATCACCGGCATCCACTCCGAGCACATGGAGGGCAGTCATAAGGGCAGTCGTACCGCTTGCAGTAGCCAGGCATCGTTTTGCCCCCATAAGCTCAGCATATTTCTTTTCAAATTCCGCAACATATTCACCGCTGCCACGCCACCATCGGCCCGAACGAAACATTTCTACGATCCCGGGTTCTGCTGTCTGATCCCAGTATGGCCATTGGGGCCATGAAGCTGTACGGACTTTACCTCCTCCGTTCAAAGCGAGCTTTTTAAGCTGCCGGCTGGTATTTATCCCTAATGATCTGAAAGGAAATCCAAGCATTGCTCCTGCAAAGCTTGCTGATGAAACGGCAATTGCCTGACGACGAGTGAGTTTACCTAATTTCATATTCTGGAATTTTAGAGTGGATTATAATCAATTAAGCATCTTTTTTCATTTCTGAAGTTAAATGTTTAATTTCAGAAGTTAAAATAATTTAAATTCCCCCTTCCAAGGGGGTTAGGGGGATGTAAAGACCAGCTACATTCCCATCCCCCTGCCCCGTTGACTTCGTCGATTCTGCTTTGCAGAATTCAAAGGGGGAATTAACAATATTCAATTAATGAACCGGCGAAAATTCATTTCGCAAAGCGCTCTGTTAACTTCAGGTTCCCTGATAATCCGGGAGATTCCTGTTTTCAATACTGAATCACAAAATAAAACTGATTTGAATTATCCTGTTGATTTGTATGAACTTTTCAGGAATCCTGACCTTAAATATCATCCTTATGTCCGATGGTGGTGGAACGGTAACAAGATAGAGGCTAAGGAACTGGTAAGAGAGCTCAGGTTACTTAGAGATGCAGGAATCGGCGGAGTTGAGATTAATCCTGTTGAATTCCCGACACGTTTTGACGGCGATGACCTTGGTAAGCCATCGTTAAAATGGCTCAGCGACGAATGGACAGATATGCTGAAGGTTGTTTTTGACGAGGCTAAATCCCTCGGAATGACGTGTGACCTGCTGGTAGGCTCGGGCTGGCCTTTTGGTGCGGAATATCTAGAGGGAGAAGAACGTGCCCAGATAGTTGTTATAGCTGTAAAGAAAATCAAGGGACCGGTTGATTACGAAATATCAAAGTTTGAAATTTACAGGGAGGCTGATCCGCCAATAAGCTCTCCGTTTCCGGGAAGAACTATGGAATTGCTTTCTCTGAGTCTGGTTCCCGATCCGTTGACAGATCTTAAACAGATCGTTTCCCTTAACAGGAATCTCGACAAAGAGGTTCAGAAGCTATCTGTCCCTGATGGCAAGTTTGCTTTATATGCCCTGGTAAAGATAAATGGATTCATGCAGGTTATTAACGGAGCTCCGGGAGCCACCGGTCCGGTATTGAACCATTTTAACAGTGCATTTTTAAAACAATACCTTAACCGCATGTCGGATGCAATTGAAAAGAGGACCGGCCCGTTGTCTGAAAACCTTCGCGCGCTGTTTATCGACAGCATGGAGCTTGAAGGATCCAACTGGACATTTGACATGCTTCAGGAATTCAGGGAAAAGAAGGGATACGACCTTTCACAGTATTTGCCATTCATCCTTTTTAAAACCGGAGCAATGGGTAATGTGACCGATTTTAAATACGGGGTATCAACGTCACCTGAAATAGATAACATGATCCGAAGGATGCGGTACGATTTCGAGATGACAAAAGCAGAACTGCTTGAGGAACGCTTCATAAAAACTTATGTTGAATGGTGCAGGCGATTGAATGTAAAGTCACGTGCCCAGGCCTATGGAAGAAGTTTTTTCCCCCTGGAAAGCAGTTTTTATTATGATATCCCTGAATCCGAATCATGGACCATGAACTGGCTTAAGCATAAGGTGGGGGAAGAGATGCCCGAGGATGATTACCGAAGGGGAAGAGCATATACAATGATCTGCAAATATGTCTCTTCGGCAGCTAACCTTACTGGAAAGCGGCTCGTCAGCTGTGAAGAGATGACCGATACTTATACTGTCTTCAACACTACCCCTGAAAATCTGAAGATCGGCGGCGACCAGAGCGCAATAACCGGAGTAACACATTCTGTCTTCCACGGATTCAACTACTCCCCTCCCGAAGCTCCGTACCCTGGATGGCTGAGGTATGGTGGTTACTATAATGAAAATAATACCTGGTGGCCTTACTTTCATTTGTACAACGAATATAAAGGCAGGCTGTCGGCCCTTCTTCAGCATGTAACAATGTGCACTGATATTGCCATCCTGCCGCCGAATGACGATATGTGGAGCAATATCGGCTCACAGATGGAACCCTTTCCTTCCATTACGATTGTCGATTATTTCACACTTGTCTGGGAAGCTATTAATAAAAATGGAAATGGCTGTGACTACGTTTCTCAAAGGGTAATTGGTGATGCCGAAATGAAAAACGGGATCATGTATTACGGTCCCAAAAAATATCATACAATTTTTCTTGTTCAGATTGACAGTCTGGGAGCAGGCACCGCGAAGAAACTATATGATTTTGTTGCTTCCGGAGGAAGGATTTTCTGTATTGAGGTATATCCATCAAAGTCGCCCGGATGGAAGGACTATGAGAACAGGGATAAGGAGGTGATAACTCTTGTTGAGAAGATGAAATCATTTCCCGACCGGTTTATTCTGCTCAAAAAGCCTGACAAAGACTTTATCGGATGGTACAGGGGAATCCAAAAAAAATATAGTATTGCTCAATATATCTCTATCGAAAATCCTGATCCCTATGTTATGCAGAATCACTATAAGGGGGATGACGGATCGGAGATCTTTTATATTATAAATTCAAATATTAATAATTCGCACAGGACAAAAATCACATTTCCGGTTAATATTACAAGGAACAGGCAGGGCTGGATCTGGGATCCTGAAGATGGTAACAGGTACAGGATAACTACCGGAAGGGATAACAGCCTGACACTGGATATGGGTCCTGCCGATTCATTTCTTTTTATATTTGATAAGCACAGGAAAGGCCCCGACTGGAAGCCGCTGCCAGCTACAAGTCAGACGGAGGAAACCATACGGAACGGATGGAACCTTGAGTTCCGGCATTGCCGCGACAGATCGGTAAAAGCTTTTAATTCAGATACCCTGAAGGACATAAAAGATCTGCCTGATTTTGTGAACTTTGCAGGAACAATTATATACCGTAATTACATTGTAATTACGGACCTGAAACCCTCATTTTTAAATCTTGGGAAGGTGTATGGCATATCAGAACTTAAAATCAACGGGAAGGATTGCGGTGTAAAATGGTATGGCCGTAGGATCTTCCGGATTGGGGAACAACTTGTCAGGGGAGATAATCTGATTGAAATAAAAGTTACAACAACAATGGGAAACTATATGAAATCACTGACTGATAATCCGATAGCCCAGTACTGGACAAACGAAAAAAACAAAATTCAACCGTTGCAATCAATGGGGCTGATCGGGCCTGTTACTTTATATTAATTTAACAGACCGCATAACGGCAAAACTGAAGACCGCTCGCTGAATGACGGCATGACAAATAAACTACTATATGAAACCAATAACAACTTTTTTGCTGATACTTATTTTTTCATCCGGACTGATCCGGGCGAAGGATTATAATGCTTCTATGTTTGGAGTCAAGATCGAACGGGACCACAATGAACACAAACTCTATCCAGAAAGGCATCGATTATATTAGTGAAAATGGCGGGGGCCGGCTTGTGTTTTATGTCGGCCGGTACCTTACCGGAACTGTTTATCTTAAGTCAAATGTTACAATTCAGCTCGAGGAAGGAGCTATCCTTGCAGGTTCGTTAAATCCTCTGGATTACGAAATGAATAATAACTGGACTGCACTGATATTTGCTCTTAATCAGCAGAATATTGGTATTACCGGGAAAGGGGTTATTGACGGACGAGGATTTGAAGTAGCCAACAATCTTGTCGACCTGATCCACAAAGGCGTTATAAACGATCCCCTTAAATATGACAGGCCAAGAGAAACAATCCGTCCACAGAATATTTATTTCCGCAGCTGCAGAAATGTTGTCATCCGCGGTATTCTTCTGAAAGACCCCGGAAGCTGGAACCAGCAGTATGATCAGTGCAGGAATGTCGTTATCGATGGAATTACGGTCGACAGCAAATCATACTGGAACAATGATGGGGTTGACATAGTTGACTGCGATTCTGTTAGCATCACAAATTCCTACTTTGATGCTGCCGACGATGGTATATGCCTTAAATCGCATTCAGCCGACTTCATATGCCAGAATGTTTACATTCACAACAATACAGTTCGGACAAGTGCCAATGGCATCAAATTCGGAACTGCATCATTAGGAGGATTCCGCAATATTAAAATCATAAACAATCTTGTATTTGACACTTACAGGTCAGCAATAACTTTTGCTGCTGTCGACGGTGGAATTGTTGAAAATGTAGTCGTCGACAGTCTGCGATCAATAAACACCGGAAATGTTATCTTTCTGAGGATAGGCGAACGGAGGGCAGGAAAGAAGGGGAAAATGAGCAATATTTCCATTTCAAATGTGTATGCAGAAGTCCCGTCAACCAAGCCGGATGCAGGCTATAATTATGAAGGTCCGGTTGAGGACCTGCCCCGGAATATTTCCCCTTCTTCAATAACAGGTATGCCCGATGCTGAAATTGAAAATGTAAGATTGAAGAATATTGAGATCCATTACCCGGGAGGAGGAAACCCATCTTATGCAAAAGTCGGACTTAATGAGCTTGACAAAGTGCCTGAAATGGCATCCAGTTATCCTGAGTTCTCAATGTTCAGGGAGCTTCCTGCCTGGGGTTTTTATATTCGTCATACAACAGGTATAAGTTTCGAAAATGTGAATATTTCATGTGCAAATAAAGATTACAGAACGGCAGTGGTCCTTGATGATGTTACGGGAGCAACTTTTAAATCGCTGAAAGTAAGTGAACCTGCCAGTAAAAAAGAACCTGTGTATTCATACAAGTCTTCAGGAGTTGTAATTGAAAAGAAGTAATTTAATTAAATAGCCTATCTTTAAAATACAAAAACCAAACCTGGTACTATGAAATCAAAAATTCTTTTCTGCATCATTATGGCAGCGATATCGTTCAATGCATGCACAGGTCAGATTTCCGGACAGAATTCCTTTCTGCTGAGGAACGACTGGGCAATTAAATCTTCAAAGGATCTCAGGGAAAAGGGTGAAATTATTTCCACCCCTTCATTTCAGCCTGAAAAATGGTATCCTGCAACCGTGCCTTCAACAGTTTTCGGAACCCTGGTGGAAAACAAAGTATATCCCGATCCATATTTTGGAACAAACATTCAGAAAATTCCCGGGTATATAGCCAGGCGAAGCGGCGGAATTCCTGCAGAGAGCCCGTTCAAACCATCCTGGTGGTACCGTACAACATTTAGCTTGCCCGACCAGTTCCAAATCGGGTAATACCTGGATCAAATTCCACAGTATAAACTATAAAGCCAACATCTGGCTTAACGGGCACCTGATCGCCGATACTACAACTGTTCAGGGGGCTTACAGGCTGTACAACTTTAATATTACTCAGTATGCCCTGCCCGGAAAACAGAATTGCCTGGCACTTGAAATACTGCCTCCGAAGGGTAATGATCTGACAATTACATGGGTCGACTGGAATCCAACTCCACCCGACAGAGGAACGGGTATATGGTATGATGTTTCAGTCTCTTCCACGGGACCGGTTGCAGTGGATGATCCAAAAATTGTCACTAAGCTTAATCTTCCATCAACAGACAAAGCAAGCCTGACAATTTCTGCTGACGTAACAAATTACTCGGAGAAGAAGATCAAAGGTGTTTTGAAAGGGACAATTGAGAACATTGTTTTCGAACAGGAAATGACTCTTGGTCCGAAAGAGGCCAGAAAGGTCACATTTGACCCTGAGAAATTCAGCCAGCTTGTTATTTCAGATCCGAAGTTATGGTGGCCATACACTGTTGGTCCGCAAAATCTTTATGACCTCGGTCTCAGCTTTGAGATCAAAGGCAAGATATCAGATTCTGAGAAGGTCCGTTTCGGTATCCGTGAGATAACCTCCTGGATGAATGATTTCGACGGAAAGCACACAAGGGTATTCCAGATAAACGGCAAGAACATTGTGATCAGAGGTGGCGGCTATGTTGAAGATATGATGCTTCGCCCGTCTGACAAAAGGATCGATACTGATATTCAGTATGCAAAGCATATGGGTCTCAATGCTCTGAGGCTTGAAGCTCCGAGAGGTTCAGACTACCTTTTTGAAAGATGCGATGAGGAAGGCATCCTGCTTATGGTCGGCTGGTGCTGCTGCAGTTCCTGGGAACAATGGGAAAAATGGACACCCGACCTGGAAGTCATAGCCCAGAAGAGCTGGAGAGACCAGATCGTAAGGCTGAGGAATCATCCTTCAGTGTTCGACTGGCTATACGGAAGCGACATGCATCCGTCTGAAAGTGTCGAAAAGATGTATATAAAGACACTGAATGAGTTCGACGGCACAAGGCCTTATCAGTCATCAGCAACAGGCGATTCAAGTGCAGTTTCAGGGAATACGGGACTCTATATGGGACCATACCCGAAGGTATATGCTTACCAGACACCAGTTTACTGGTACGGAAAGCCTGAGTTCAACACTGAAGCCGCACCATCGGGGGAACAAATCCCTCCTTTGGAGACCATGCGCCTGATGATGCCCGAATCTGATCTGTGGCCGATGAGTGAATCATGGAATATACGTCTACATAAAGCATTTTACCCGCAGGCAAGAAAAGCATTGTATTCCAGATATGGTGAGCCTAAAGGGGTGGAAGAATACAGCATGAAATCACAGGTTCTCCAATATGAAGCTACCAGAGGGATGTTTGAAGCCTTTGCCGCCAACAAGTACAGGTCGAGCGGAATAATTTACTGGATGTACAACTCAGCCTGGCCCTCGATGTACTGGCAATTGTATGATTACTTTTTCGCTCCCAACGGCTCATTCTACGGGACAAAAAAAGCATGCGAAAATCTTCATATTCAATATTCCTATGATGACAATTCAATACGTGTTGTAAATGGTAATTATAAAGATTTTTCGGGTCTGAAAGCGACTGCCAAACTTTATAATATGAATATGAGTGAAATATACTCAACCGAAGCACCTGTCGAAATAAAATCAGACGAAAGCAGGAAAGTGTTTTCTATTGAAAGACCAATAGGGGCAAGTGATATAACATTCCTGAAACTTAATTTAATCGATAATAAGGGGAAGGAGATCTCTTCGAACTTCTACTGGCTCTCTTCAAAAGGGGATGAAAATGCAGATTTTATGGCGCTTAACAACCTTCCGGAGACAGAGTTGAACTTTTCGGTCACCTCTGTCAAACAGGAAAACGGTAAGTACTCAGCAGTTGTCGAAATTGAGAATCCGTCTGATTCCCTTGCATTCTTCGTAAATCCGAAGATCATCAAAAAAGATTCAAAGGAACTGGTACTGCCTGTTTTATGGGAAGATAATTATTTTTCGCTTCTTCCGAAGGAAAAAAGAAGTATTAAAGTTGAGTTCGCAGCAGAGAATCTGGGCGGAGCAACTCCCGTTCTGGCGATTGACGGATGGAACATAAAAAAGGCAGAAAAGGAACTGAAATAGACAGGCTAAGAGATCCATTAAACACGGAGGTTTGCCCCCCATCCCCCCTGACGGGGGGCTAATCTTTTACCTTTTAAAGCCCCCTTTAGGGGGTTGGGGGCAACAAAACTGGGATAATCCGTGCTACCCATCCCCCGCCAGAGGCGAGTTTGAGTTTTAGAACATCCCCCGCCTGAAAGTCCTTTATAATTCTTTTGTAATCTTCAGCCCTTGCATTGGCATTTATTCCATCTTCTATTGCTTCGAGCCGGTATCTGCCAGGAACCAGGAAACCTGTCTCCAGATCTATGTTTCGCCCGGTCCAGTCGGTAATTGCTCCAATATACCATTCATTTTCTGACCTCCGTGCCAGAACAGTATATTTTGCAATTTTGCCCTGAAGGAGTCGTGTCTCATCCCATTCAACAGGTATCTTCTTTAGAAAATCAGTACACTCTTTTTCACGGTAATAATCCGACGGAGAGTCGGGAAGCATCGTCATGGGGCTGTTCAGAATTACAAACAGTGCCATTGAATGCGCCCGTGTTCCCTGCCCCATCGGATAATCTCCAATCGCCCTGAAATTATCCTTCGTGGAATTGCGCATGGTCGCAGGAATATAGTCCATCGGACCCGGGAACATGCGGATATAAGGAAGCAGATTATGATGCATTGGATTGTCAAAGTCAGTCCCGCCATTGTATTCAAATTCAATCAACGCCTCACGGGTAAGAACATTCGGATATTTCCTGCTTAATCCGCATGGTTTGTAGGCTCCATGGAAATCCACCACCATCTTCCGTGCGGCAGCTTCACGGGCAGCAGCTTCATAAAACATGACCATAGGCTGATCGTCACGGTTCATGAAGTCAACCTTGATACCTCTGATCCCCCACTTCTCAAACTGGTCGAACGCTTTGTCCCATTGCCTTTCAAGAGTGTGCCATACCATCCAGAGCATAATGTCCACCCCCTTCGATCTTCCATAAGAAACAACTTCATCTATGTTTAATCCCGGGAATTGGAATCAGCAGGTCATCCCTTAAGCTCCATCCATCATCAAAAAGGAAATACCTGAATCCCTGTTCAGCGCAGAAATCGATAAAATATTTTGCTGTTTCGGTGTTAATTCCGGCTTTGAAATCAACACCGTAAATATTGTTTTTTGCCCACCAGTCGAACATTACCACTCCGGGTTTAATCCACGAAATATCCTTAATGACGCATGGTGTTGCCAGCAGATAAACCATACTGTTTGAGATCAGTTCTTTTTCATCGGCTGCAACTGCGAAAATGCGCCATGGATAAGTTCTTGAACCTTTTACCTGTGCAATATAGCCGAACGTTCCGTCAACCTGGTTTCTGACATATGTACTGCCTGTATTGGTCAATGATTTGGGAATTGGCGGATTAATTGCTGAAAGCTGTGGCTGACCTGTTCCCTTAAACCATAACCCAGGGTAATCATACAGGTCAGATTCGGTAACCATTACAAACAACCTGTCGCGTTTCTCTATGAGAAGGGGCAGGCTGATCAGCTTCCCGGCTTTGACTTCGGTGATCTTTTCATGCTCATAAGGGGTCTCATAGGGAGAATTGAAAGTCTCTGAGGACTGAAATCTTAACGAATCGCCTGCATCAAAATAAAGATCAAGGTTTTCCCTTATAATTCTGAGACTGTCTTTCTCAGAAATTGAATATCTGTATGCCAGTCCTTCATTGAATAACCTGAACGTTATAGAATAATTTTTTTTGAATTTTATTTCAAGCTCATTATAGGAGTTGACTAGTGCAGCTGCCTTTTCGCGGATTTCAGGTTTAATAACTTCATTAACCGATCGTCGAATCACCTTTGCCACATCATAATCAGGATTCCTCGATGCCACATAGTAATTTTCAACAGAAATGTTCCCCAGCCTCAGGAGAGTTGTGCGCCCTTTCAGCAAGGCGACATAAATACCCCTGTCGATTTCAATCGCAGTAGTCAGTTTTCCGTCGGGTGAGGTTAGTCCATATTTCTGTGCGAAAAGGGAAAAGGTGAAAACCAGTAATAAGGTCAGAAGCAGAAGTTTTTTCATCAGAAAATAATTTTGATTTTAATGGTATGATGGAACCACACATGTTGACTTAGTAACTATATTAGTAAGTGATTTATTCACCCGCTCGTGATTTGTTCAATCATGTGGGTTTCATAAGTATCTATTTTTAAAATATCAATCTCCTGAAATCTCAGTGTTCGACCCTGAATTCCTTATAATTAACCGGTGGATAAGGGTCTGCAGTAACAGATTCAACATAGCCGGGACCTTTTTTGCACCACTCAACAAAATCCTTGAGTTGTTTTCGCGTTCCTTCAGCCTCGATGTAAACACTTCCGTCAGACATATTCTTAACAAGTCCCTTAATATCCCTGCTTACAGCTTCTCTCAGAGTTCTCCAGCGGAACCCCACTCCCTGAACGTAACCAGTCACATGAATCTTGTAAAGAAGTTTCTCCTCCATCCAGCAATATTTTCTTAATTCTTATAAAATATATTACATTTTAAAAATACAAAAATGAATTCATTTTAACCACAGAGTTGAATGGAGTTATCAAGGAGTTGCACTGTTTAGAACTTCGTGTTTTTCCTCCGTGTCACTCCGTGTGATCCGTGGTTAAAAAAAATCAACTATTTTTATATAACAGAAACTTCACAATGAAATGAACAACAAACATAAATACCTTAAGGTTCTTTTGCCTGGGTTAGCTCTTAGTTTGATAAACATTACCGGTTTTGGTCAGCCCTACGGCAGTAATAATCTATCTGGAAAAGATCAGAAATTTCCCTGGCCCGAAGGCAAAAAAATGGCTCTGAGCCTCACATTCGACGATGCGCGTCTTTCACAGATTGATACCGGCATCCCCTTGCTTGACAAATACGGAGTGAAGGCCACATTTTACATTTCACCCGGAAGCATGCTGAAACGGTCCGATAAATGGAAAATGGCAGTATTAAACGGCCATGATATTGGAAATCATTCAGTTTATCATCCCTGTTCGGGAAACTTTGCCTGGTCAAGGGACAAAGCGCTTGAAGAATATTCATTGCAGAAAATGAGAACTGAACTTGATTCTGCAAGCAGGTTCATTAATGAATTTCTGGGTGTTAATCCTGTGTCATTTGCATACCCATGCGGACAGACATTTATTGGCAGAGGGGCCGGGGTACAAAGCTATGTACCCCTTATTGCATCGATGTTTGAAAGCGGACGCGGCTGGCTCAATGAGGCTCCTAATGATCCTGAATTTTGTGACCTTTCACAGCTGAACGGTACAGAACTCGATGGTAAATCATTTGACCAGGTCCTGAAGCTGATTGAGACAGCAAAGGCTAACGGTCAATGGCTCGTGCTGGCCGGACATGAAATGAATGAGGAAGGATTTCAGACATCTCAGCTGAAAACTATCGAGGCGATATGTAAATATGCAATGGATCCCTTCAAGTGGAATCTGGATCGATAATATCCACAACGTCGCTTCTTATGTGGAACAGCAACGCCTGGATAAATCGATAGCAAAGAACAGGAAAGGGGAAATCATTGTAAGAGCCCGACCCGGCGCAAAAGTGAATGTGGAACAGCATGAAACATGAGTTCTGGTTCGGATGCGCTATAACCAACAGTCTGGGCAGCGGAAAGATACCGGAAAATGACTTGAAACAGTACAAGGAAAAATTCCTGCAGAACTTCAATTCGGCAGTAACCGAAAATGCAGTGAAATGGGGAAATATGGAACCACGGAAGGGTGAGGTCAATTATGCAATTATTGACGGCATACTGAAATGGACAGAAGAAAACAATATCCCGATCAGAGGGCATAATCTGTTCTGGGGCATCCCGCAGTTCGTCCAGCAATGGGTTAAGGACCTCAGCGATGATGAGCTCAGGCAGACACTTCAGAACAGGGCAGAGACTGTAACAAGCCGATACAAGGGGCGCTTCGCAGAATACGACCTGAACAATGAGATGATACATGGGAATTATTATGAGGACCGGCTCGGTCCGGAAATAACAAAGCTAATGGCTGAATGGGCTCACAACGGCGATCCTGATGCAAAACTCTGGTTAAATGACTATGACATTCTTACCGGAAACCGGCTAGCCGACTATATGGCCCAAATACGTAAATTGCTGAAACAGGGAGTGCCAATTGCCGGTATAGGTGTCCAGGGACATCTGCATGTGAGACTTTCGATCGTTCCCAACTAAAGAAAGCGCTTGATTCACTGGCTGTTTTTAAACTGCCGATCCGGGTGACCGAATTTAACATGCCGGGACAACGGTCAAAGTATTACAATGAAAAGATTCAGGTTATGACGCCACAGGAGGAGGAACTTAAAGCAAAAGAACTGGTAGATTATTATAAAATCTGCTTTGCACATCCCGCAGTTGAAGGCATTCTTATGTGGGGATTCTGGGCAGGAGCCAACTGGATCCCGGTCTCATCGCTTTATAACCGCGACTGGTCGCCCACTCCGGCTGCAGAAGCATATTATAATCTGATATTCAAAAGTGGTGGACCAGGGAATCGGGGACAATTGGTAAAGATGGGACTTATTCTGTTCCTGCTTTCTATGGAAAATACAAAGTTATTGTTAATGGGGTTTCAAGAGAGGTTGATCTTAGCAAAGAAAAAGGTAATGTTTATGTTGAATTTAAAAGATAAATAAATGCTAACCCGCAGAGATTTCCTTGCCAGGCTTAAGGCAGCAGGACTATACTTTTCCATTAGCCGGACAGTTAAATTTATTGGATTACACGGATATTTCAAAATCCCAGGTTTTTCAAAATGATTATTTTTCAGTTTCATTTGATACAAAGACAGGGAGGACTGACATTAACAGGAGAAACGGAGCTAAGCTGCTTTCCGGATCTGTTGTTCGTGCATTGACAGGCCAGGGATATATATCTTCCGGGCAATCATCCTTCCGACATTCTGTAAGATCAGGAATAATATCTGACCAGCTTGGTGAAGGACAGCAGGTAACAATCAACTCATCCAACCCAAGTGAGAGTATTGATTTCAATCTTACATTGTCCCTTTATAAAAATTACCATGCAGTTTTTATTGAAGCTGTCAGCCATAACCGTTCCTCAAAACCTGTTAATCTCCAAAGTATTGAACCTGTTTGCGCTTATAATGAAAGTGGCGGGGCTCTGTACTGGCCGCTTACCACAAAACTGCTTACAAACGGACCCATGTATTATAATCCGGGCGAAGTGACTGACTTTGGCATTGCTGAGGAAAAAGCCAGACAAAGCTGGTGGAATATTGGTTTGTTCAGCGGATATGATCATGAAGGCCTTGCTGCAGGTGCCATTGAAAATCTGACAGCCCAGGGTATGATTACTGCAAAACGTGGAGAAGGAGACAGGATCGGATTGATTGCCAGATCAGTTTTAGCTGATGGTTTTATTCTTGAACCGGGGAAAAAGATCCGGTCCAACCGCTTTGTTATTTATATCGGTAGCGACCCCTATTCAGCACTTGAAGGATTTGCTGACATTATGGGAAATCTTAACAAGGCACGAATAAACTCAATTGTAAATGGCTGGTGCAACTGGTTCTTTACATATGAACATATCACCGAGGACGAAGTTGTCCGCAATTCTGAGTTTGCATCCCGTGTTCTGAAGCCGTATGGAATGGAATACATGCAGATTGATGAAGGCTATCAGCAATGGCATGGAGAATGGGATGGTAATGACAGGTTTCCCCATGGTATGAAATGGCTGGCTGACCGTATCCATTCTTATGGATTAAAACCAGGTCTCTGGATTGCGCCATATGTTATTTCAGAACCAACCAGGATTTTTCAGAAGCATAAGGAATGGCTGATTAAAAATCCGGATGGAAGTTTGAAACGTGTTGGTCCATGGCCGGATGAGAACACCGACTGGGCAAAAAATGAAAATCCAAAACGGTATGGATTGGATATAACTCATCCTGATGCTGCAGAATGGATGTCCAACCTTTTTGACAAAGTTTCAAAACAATGGGGATATGAAATGATCAAAATCGATTTCGTCGACTGGTCATTGCTTTCAGCAGATCATTATTTTAATCCTTCCGTCAGCCGGGCTATGGCCTATCGCAAAGGTTTTGAGATCATCAGGAAAGCCATTGGCGAGAATTGCCATTTGCAGGATTGCGGACCCGGCCCCGTCACTGTTGGATTGATCGACAGTATGAGGATCGAGCTTGACCAGAATTACGGATATAGAGAAGAAGCATGGAAGACTTACTTTACAAATTCAGCAAGCAGTGCTCCTGCGGCAGCAAAAAGGTATTATTTCCATAAACGCACCTGGATAAATGATGCCGACCATCTTTGCATGAGTCTTTTATCACTATCCCAGTCTCAGGCAGCTGCGACCCTTCTATCCCTTACAGGCGGAAATATCATCTCAGGCGACAGGCTTCAGGATCTTGATCCTGTAAGACTCGAAATCCTGAAAAAGTCACTTCCATCATTTGGCGAAGCGGCACGACCGGCCGATCTTTTTGATACCGACCAGCACAGGATCTTTGTATTGAAAATAAAAAAACCATTCGGGGAATGGACAATAGCAGGATTCTTTAACAGCGACGAATCTGAAATGAAGGAATTATTAATTTCCGCTGAACCGTTTATGGCTCGACAATACTAAAACATATATAGTCTATGACTTCTGGAATAACCGTTATGCAGGAGAAATAAACAAAGAAGTGAGAGTGTCAGTACTTCCTGATTCGGTCCTGCTTTTATCCATCCATGAGAAATCAGATATTCCAAAAATTATTTCTACTGACCGTCATATACTCCAGGGGGCCGTTGAATTGGAAGATGTAAGGTGGGATGCTGATAATGGTATTCTAAGCGGAATTTCTCTTGGTGCTGCTTACAGTGCTTATAATGTCTATATTTATGTACCGGATTCTCACTCCTGGCGACAGGGAGGAACATCACTTTATCACGATTTTACAGGATATACACTTAAGATGACAGATTTTAACATTCTTCGAATGCATGTGAGATTTGAGGGGGAATCAAAAACAGCGTGGAAAATAAATTTTCCCGAATTCTTCAAAATGGATGAAAAATTTAAATGAGTATCAGGAATCATGCATCTTAAATACAATTATTATTGTCCATTAGTTCAGTTTTTTTTGTCAGAGATTCCTGCATTCCATTTTAGTTCAGGAGAGGGAAGAGTTGGCGATTCGCCGGCGAATCGCCAACTCTTCCCTTAATAATATCTAAAGACCTGTCATTCCGAGCGTTAGCGAGGAATCTCCCACCTCTGTCTAATATTTGTTTATTATAACCGATACTCATAATATTTTAAATAAAAATCGTATTTACCAGTAACAAGTAACCAGTAACAAGCAACAATAATATTTAAAACCAAGAACCATGAAATACAGAAACTTCGGACGAACAAACTGGAAAGTCAGTGAAATTGGTTACGGGATGTGGGGCATGGCCGGATGGACCGGCTCTGATGATGAGGAATCCTCAAAATCCCTTCAGCTGGCAGTCGATATGGGATGTAATTTTTTCGATACCGCATGGGGTTACGGCGCAGGTAAAAGCGAACATCTTCTTGGAGAACTTATAAGAGCCAACAGGGGCAAAAAGCTCTATACCGCAACCAAAATGCCTCCCAGGAACTTCAAATGGCCAAGCCGTCGCGAATACAGCCTTGATGACTGCTTCCCTCCCGATCATATTGAAAAATATGTGACCAGGAGTCTCAAAAACGCAGGACTTGAATCATTTGATCTGATGCAGTTCCATACGTGGGAAGACAGCTGGCTCGAAGATGAAAGGGGTATAAATAAAATGATAGATCTTAAAAAGCAGGGATTATTCCATGCAATAGGCATCAGTATGAACCGATGGGAACCATGGAACGGCATAAAAGCAGTGAAGAGCGGACTTATTGATTCTGTGCAGGTTATTTACAATATTTTTGACCAGAATCCTAAAGATGAACTATTTCCTGCCTGCCGTGAGATGAATATAGCAGTAATAGCAAGGGTCCCGTTTGATGAAGGTTCACTTACAGGAACCCTGACTGTAGATAGCAAATGGCCCAAAGGCGACTGGAGGAATACATATTTTGTTTCTGAAAACCTTATCGCGAGTGTTGAACATGCTGAGGCTCTCAAACCTTTGGTCCCGGATGGTATGACAATGTCAGAAATGGCATTGAGATTCATACTTGGTGAACCGACGGTGAGTACAATAATACCAGGTATGCGAAAGCCTGCTCATGCAAAATCTAATCTTTCAGTCAGTGATGCCGGTCTGCTGAATGCCGCTTTGATGAAAGAGCTTGAAAAACATCGTTGGGACCGGGAGCCTACTACCTGGTCGCAGTAAAATTTTTTATAACAGTGTTTAATAAATTTGCTTATTATAAAATAAAGAAATAATATTGTAATTACATTGTAATTACATACCGCAGATAATGGAAATACAAGTAATCCGGATTGGTAACTCCAGGGGAATCAGACTAAGCAAGACAATACTTGACCGATATAAAATCGGTGACAGGGTTGACATGGATTTAAGAAAAAATCATATCCATATCAAATCACTTTCCCAGCCGAGAGCAGGATGGGAAAAGGCATTCGTTGAAATGAATGCAAAAGGGAATGATAATTTACTTTTTAAGTAATTAATTAGAAAAATCATTTCACGAAATGGAAGCAAAACAATATCAGATCATCCTTGTGAATCTCGATGATCCTGTCGGGAGTGAAGCAAAAAAGACGGGACAATGCGTGGTAATCTCACCTGATGAGATGAATAAATATCTCAGAACCTTAACCATAGCTCCTGTAACTGCTGATTCTGAAGGATATCCTACCCGGATAAAGATTAAGTTCAACAATAAAACCAGCAGGGTGGTACTGGATCAGATCATGACAATTGAAAAAACACGGGTCATAAAAGTCCTCGGTGAAATAACACCACCTGAAATCAAAAAGATAAAAGCTGTCCTGAAAGAAACTTTTATTGATTAAATAGCAACGGGGCGAACTCATTCAGATGTCTCCTCCATGTATGCCATTCATGGAATGTTCCCTGTGAAATATAACTTGTTGATTTAATACCCAGATCGGAGAGCTTTTTCTTTGTGTCATCCACCATTTTGACAAACTGTGTTTCGCCCGACCCTGCCCCGAACCACATCAGCTTTACTTTTTCATTGAAAGCCTTAGCATCAGCAAAAACTCCGTTGAATGCACTCTTAGGATCATCCATTATGCCTCCTATTATCGCACCACTGAAGAATCCATACCAGGAGAATAACTCCAGATGATTCATCCCGATAAGCATTGTCTGCATCCCTCCCATCGAAAGACCTGCCATTGCACGGCTCTCTCTCTTTGGGATTGTCCTGTACGACAGATCAATATTTGGAATGATCTCTTTAATATAAACCTGTTCAAGTGTTTCAGCCATTTTTGTCATATCTCTCATTGAAAATCCGGCAGGTGCCGCCGCTGCATTCTTTGCGGTTGCATATCCGTTATCCATTACAACTATCATCGGAACAGCTTTTTTTTCTGCAATAAGGTTGTCCAGTATAAAGCTCATATGGCCCTGCAATGACCAGCCCCTTTCATTTTCACCTGCGCCATGCAGGAGATATAAAACAGGATATTTCTTCTTCGGATTTTTGTCATAATCAGGCGGCGTGTAAACGAATGAACGTCTCCATTTTCCCGTAATATCCGAATAATACCAGTGTTCCCTGACATCGCCATGAGGGACATTTTTAGCCTGGAAAAAATCCTCACCCGACGTTGGAATTTCAATCCCGCCTGTCGGTCGGCCATATCCATGGTATGTATCGCTTCCCGGATCATTAACCCTCACACCATCGACAATAAACCAGTAATAATGGAATCCCGGGCCGGCAGAAGGAATGATCGCGTTCCAGTTGCCAGCCGTGTCTTTTACAAGATCCAGAGGTTTAGGGCAAAGTCCGTCGCCACCCTGAACCTGAACCTTAATTGCTTCACGAGCCATCAGGCGGACATAAACGCTGTTATCGAGTGAGATCTTGGGAAAATCGCTGCCCTGAATATTTGATGCAGCGGGTTTAAAACCGAAATCTTTTTGTGCGAAAGTCGATTGGTTGAAAATAGACAAAACTGCAAATCCAATTGGTGCCAGTTTAAGTATTTTTTTCATGAATTATTTGAGATTAGTAATTATAAGAACAGATATTTTTATAAATGATTCTCTATAGACAAATATAAGGTTTTGGAAGGTTTACTTATTTAATAAAGATGATAAAATATTCCGTACCTACGGCACGAAAATAGTTCTTTATAATATTTGTTTCTAAAAATATTATATGCCTACGGCACAATATTCATTTTATTAAATTCTACAGCAGGTAATTGTTATATACAGCAGAAATAGGAAAAAGCATTTTCCCGTCAGGGACAAGAAATGTTAAGAAAGAAGAAACCAAATTATTCCATGTCTCGGCAGGGACAAAATATTTGTAAAACGAAAAAACCACTTAATTCTTTATCACGCCAGGGAAAGGATTTTGTACAAGGAAGAAACCCTTTAATTCTTTGTCCAATTAGGGACAAAATATTTTTAGAATGTAGATCCCAAATAATCCCTTGTCCCGTCAGGGACAAAATGTTTGTAGAACGAAGAAATCGTTTAATTCTTTGTCCCATCAGGGACAAGATATTTTTAGAATGTAGATCCCAAATAATCCCTTGTCCCGTCAGGGACATAATGTTTGTAGAACGAAGAAATCGCTTAATTCTTTGTCCCATCAGGGACAAGATATTTTTAGAATGTAGATCCAATATATTCCCTTGTCTTGTCAGGGACAAAAAATTTTAGAGATAATAGTTAAAATGGCAATCATCTATTCCTGTAAGTCGTAAATTTGATAAAATTAATCCCTAATCCTTTTACCCAAAATGAAAAATCACCGACATGGATTTAACTGAGAAAAAAAAATTGAACAAATCATAAAGCAAAGGAAAAAAGCGCATTCCTTTTACTTAAAAATTATCGAAGGTCTACAAATCCTTCGTTGATATGGAAAACAATACTTATATTGACGGTGCTCTCAGTAAAAAAACAAAGATCTTATTGCAGTTGGAATCTCCGTCGTTACAAACTGTGAATCTTGCATGGAATTGCACATAAAACAGGCAATTAATAACGGCACCACCCAGGATGAGATCGTTGAAGCTATAGAAGTAGGCATAGAGCTGAGTGGCGGTCCAAGAACTGTAGCAGCCAGGTTCGCAATGAATGTGCTTGACTATTACCAGAATTTGAAATGAAACGAATAACAGTCTTTTGCGGTTCTAATTTCGGGACAGATGAAATATATGAAAAACAGGCATACAGGCTTGGAGAGATCCTTGCACAACGACACATCGGGCTTGTTTACGGAGGGGCAAATGTCGGGCTGATGAATGCAGTGGCTGAAGGTTCCCTTAGCAAGGGAGGAGAGGTTACAGGCATTCTTCCGGTTTTTATAAAAGATAAAGGAATCGCTCATAAAAACCTTTCGGAGCTTATCATTGTTAATACAATGCACGAACGGAAAACCAAAATGAATGAACTGTCCGACGGGGTGATTGCCTTACCGGGAGGGTTTGGGACACTTGAAGAATTCTTTGAAACCCTTACCTGGGGACAGCTCGGACTTCACAGGAAACCGGTCGGGCTTTTGAATATAAACGGGTTTTACGATTCTCTTAAAATCCTTGCTCAGACAATGGTTGAAAAAGGTTTTCTTAAGGAAGCCAACCGGAAAATGCTTCTCATCAGCGATGATATTGATAAGCTGATTGATCAGATGGAAAATTATATTGCTCCCGATATTGATAAATGGATAATCAGAGAGAATAACTTAGCTTAAGATTTTATTATTAAAACAGCTATCAGTAAAATATGAATCCCAATACAAAAAAAGTAAAAAGTGCTGTTGTTTTCGGTGCAACAGGACTTGTCGGAAAAGAGCTTATTAAGGCTCTTCTTGAAAACAAGGATTTTGAAAATGTCACCGCAGTTGTAAGAAAACAATTGGTCCTTACTGATCCCCGGCTTAAGCAGATAAAGCTCTCCGATTTTTCGAAAATTATGGATCTGAGGGACAAATTAAAAGCCGGACTCTTTTTTTGCTGTATCGGAACCACCATAAAAACTGCCGGATCAAAAGAGGAGTTTACCAGGGTTGATCTTGAAATACCGAAGAGTATAGCCCGGCTTGCGGAATCTCTGTCAAGTCCGTCGCTGGTTGTCATCTCTTCCATCGGTGCTGATGCAGGTTCATCCAATTTCTATCTTAAGACGAAAGGTGAGATGGAAAATGCCGTCAGAGAGCTCTACCACGGCAACCTTAAATTTGTAAGACCATCATTGCTGATGGGAAACCGTGATGAATTCAGGTTCGGAGAAAAAGTATCGACGGCTTTTATGAAAGGCTTCGGATGGCTTTTTGCAGGCCCCTTTAAGAAATATAAAGGCATTTATGCCAGTGATGTAGCCTTAGCAATGATACAGATATCAGATCTTCCTTCAGATAAACTGATCTTTGAATCAGATGAATTAAAGCCTTGGCAAAAGACAGATTAACATAAAAATGAGAATAATTCAAGAATATGCTTGAAAACCTGACACTTCCCCAGGAACTGGTAAACTACATTGGATCCGAATCGAAGGATTTTGCAGTAAAGGCAAAACATGCTTCGCCACCAAAAACGTCACTGGCGATTATCATCTTTGGAGTAGTCTGGCTGGCATTTTCAAGTGTTTTTCTTTTTGCTTTCCTGGGTCCCCTGTTTAAGGGGGAAGAGGTCCATTTTCTTACAAATGATGTTCCAACTGTTGCCAGCCCTGAAAACCTCCGGCCCATTCTTCTTCCGGCTGTCATTATTGGTATTTTCATTCTTATCGGTATAGGTATGCTAGGAGGGGGTATATATATGATGTTCAGGAAGGGAGGGTACTTTGTCGGCACACAGGTCAGGCTTATAAGTTTTCAAAATGGGAAATACCGGTCAGTCGACTGGGAACAGTTTTCAGGCGATATTGAAGTTACTGGTGACGAGCAAAAAGGCAATATTAAATTAGGACTAAGGACAGGGAAAATGGTAAGCAGCAAAAACGGTCCCGACAGGTATGTGCCCGATGAGCTTTATATCTCAGGGATACCGGGAGTATTTGAAATAGAGAAGATATGCAGGAAAAGGATCAAGGAGAATGATCCTACTCCGGCGGTACAGACTTAATAATTTCGGATTGTGAATTCCTCAATAATATAAAAATCAAATACAAAATGAAAATTAATAGTTTAGCAACAACACTTCTTTTCACGGGTACTCTTATCGCTACTCTTCAGGCACAGAATAAGGATAAGGCTGTTTTCAGGGAATCAAAACCCGGTTTTTACCAGAATTCAATTATGAAGGATGACCGTGATATCCGGGAGAAAGCTGAACCGGCAAGAGTTTCGAAAACATTTGCCGTTGACCTGTCAAACGCTTCATTGCCCAATAAATTTGACCTGTACAAGAACCGGCAGTGGCATAATCCTCCTGTTTCACAGGGTAACACGAATACATGCTGGTGTTTCAGCACCACTTCCTTCCTCGAAACAGAAGCTTACAGGTTAAATAAGATCCAGGTCCGATTGTCGGAAATGTTCACGGTTTACTGGGAATATGTCGAAAAAACTAAACGGTTTGTTCAGCAAAGGGGCAACTCAGCTTTTGCAGAGGGCTCCGAGGCAAATGCTGTTACAAGGATGTGGAAGAAATACGGTATTGTGCCCCTTGAATATTACACAGGACTCATCGGAGGGCGTAAGTACCATAACCACGAGGTAATGTTCAATGAGCTTAATACCTTCCTTACCTCATTGAAGACGAATTCTTCATGGGATGAAGAGTCGGCAATTGCAACCGTTAAAGCGATTATGAACCACTATCTGGGAGTACCTCCTGCAGAGATTACAGTGAACGGGAAGAAAATGACTCCCCTTCAGTACCTGAATGAAGTCCTGAGGATTAATCCGGATGATTATGTCGATATTTTATCATACACACAGGAGCCATTTTACAAACAGGTTGAATATAATGTGCCTGACAACTGGTGGCACAGCAGTGCATATTACAATGTTCCGCTCGATGCTTATATGTCTGCACTGAAAAATGCTGTCAGGAAAGGATTTACAGTCAGTATCGGAGGTGATGTTTCCGAACCGGGGCTTGACCGTGGCACCCAATGTGCAGTAATTCCAGATTTTGATATACCATCGGCTTATATCAATGATGATGCCCGCCAGTTCAGATTTTCGAACCAGACAACAACCGATGACCACGGGATGCATCTTGTCGGCTACCTGGAAAAGGATGGTAAAGACTGGTATCTCATAAAGGATTCAGGGTCCGGATCTAAGAACAATGATCCGAATGCAAAGGAGTGGGGCTATTATTTCTTTTCAGAAGAGTATGTCAGGTTGAAAATGATGGATTTCATGGTACATAAGGATGCAGTGAAGGAACTGATTGACAAATTCTGAAACCTGTATGATCCGGTTCTTTTTTGACGTTTTGCTTCTGTTCTTAACAGCGCAGAGTACTGTTGCACAGACTGAAATCCAGCCAGTTGAAATCAGCAAATACTTCAGCAATCCGATTTTTGACGGGGCCGATCCATGGTTATTTCAGAAGGATGGTTATTACTATTACTGTTTCTCAGTCGGAAATGGTATAAGCATATCGAAATCGGAACTCATTACAAAACGCGGTAAAACAAAAAAGGTATGGGAAGCGCCGGTTTCCGGATGGAACAGATCGTGCATATGGGCTCCCGAACTTCATTTTATTGATGGGCGGTGGTATATCTATTACGCAGCAGGGGAATCGGGGCCTCCCTATATCCATCAGAAAACGGGAGTATTGCAGTCGGCAACCGATGATCCTTTCAGTAATTACATTGACAAGGGAATGCTCTACACAGGTGATGATCCGGGAATTCAAAACACCAACGTCTGGGCGATTGACATGAATGTTTTCACTTATCGAAACAATCTTTATGCTGTCTGGTCGGGATGGGAGAAACCTGCGGCGACCGACAAAACATCTCAGCATCTGTATATTGCTGAGATGGAAAATCCCTTCACAATGAAAGGTCCCAGGGTAAAGATCTCCTCCCCTGTGGAGAAATGGGAAACAGGCGGTCCGCTTGACCTCCAGGAGGGCCCTGAGATACTGCAAAAAGGGAACAATCTTTTTATAATATATTCATGCCGTGAATCGTGGACCGTTGATTACCGGATGGGAATGCTGAAGCTCAAGGATGAAGACGGTTTGCTTCTTTCTCCCTCGAACTGGGAAAAGTCAGGACCTGTATTCAGCGGTCTTTTCGGGACAGGACATTGTTCCTTTGTTAAATCTCCCGATGGCAGGGAAGACTGGATCATTTATCATTCCAAAAAGAGCAATAAGGAAGGATGGCAAAGAGATGTAAGAGCTCAGCGTTTCGTGTGGGATGATATAGGGTTTCCTGTCTTCGGGGAAGCAGTAGCGGCTGGGACAAGGTTAAAGAGACCTTCGGGAGAATACAGGATTGAAAAGAAATTACGTGAAAAGAAATAATACGTATTATTTTTTCCGGTAGGAATAGGCATCACGGTAGACTTTATTGATCCCGTCAGCCCGGTAGGAACCACTTTGAAAAAATGATGATTTGACATTATTTGCCATATCGCCGTAAGCAGGGCATACCTGAGTGTTACAGGAAGCAAGCAGGATTACAGCCAATAGCAGAAATAGTAACTTTTTCACGAATGTAAATATAGAAATTGATTAGTAAAAATGCTATTACTGTATCCTGGTTGAACAAAATATTTTCTCAGATGTTTGAACATAATATAAATCCATGAAAACAGGTTCCGGATTCAATTGGAATATCCTGCATACTGAGAATGACAACAAAATAATATTTGCCAGGATAATAACAGGTTTGATCTTTCTTTCAGAAGGCATTCAGAAATTTATGATTGTTTCTATGCTTGGGCCGGCATATTTTAAAGAGATAGGTTTTGGCCATCCGGAGTTCTGGGCAAACTTTACCGGGGCATTTGAAATATCCTGCGGCTTGCTTGTTTGCATAGGATTTCTGACCCGCCTGGCTTCCATTCCCCTGCTAATAATACTGACCGGAGCTTTCTTTAAAGTAAATCTCCCCACTTTGCTTGACAAAGGATTCATTACCTTCGCACATGAATTCAGGATAGATTTTGCGCTAGTACTTCTTCTTATTATGCTTCTTATTCATGGAGGAGGTAAATGGTCAGTCGATTTAAAAATATCGCAGAAAAAACTCAAAAACCATTAACACTTTGTGTGCAACTATATTACAAACTTATATACTTACACAGAGAGACACAGAGTCCCGATAGACATCGGGACCACAGAGGACCACAGAGATTTAATTTCTTAACTCTGTGTATCTCTGTGATTTCTCTGTGTAACTCTGTGTAACTTAAAGTTATTATTACTGATTTTACCTTCATATTAAAATAAAATTGACTTAAGCTTAAACAATCTGTAACTTTGATTTCAGGTAATGAAAACAAAGTGCACATGGATCAGAAATCAGGCAGGTTTGACAGGTTCTGGCAGGAGCTTAAAAGAAGGAAAGTCTTCGGGATAGTCACCACTTATGCTGCAACGGCATATATAATCATTGAAGTAACCAATAATCTTGCAGTCCCATTACGCCTGCCTGACTGGTTTGCGTCATTGGAACTTATAGTACTTTTGATAGGGTTGCCCGTTGTTGTTATCCTGTCGTGGATATTTGATTTTACCCCTCATGGAATAAAGAAAACCGGATCATTTGAAGAATCAGGGAAAGAATCAGCTCCGGCAAAATCTTTTAAAAGCAGAATCAGACCCAGTTATGTTTTGAATGCAGTTTTGCTTATAACTGTAATTGTACTTGCTTATCCCAGGATCTTCAAACGTCATTCACTTGAAACTTTAAGGACAAGAGGAGGGATATCTGTAGTTGTGATGCCGTTTCAAAACCTGACAAATGATACTGTCTGGAATATCTGGCAGAGCGGGATCCAGGATGAATTAATAACCCTGCTTACCTTTTCTGAAGAATTAAAAGTGAGGCAAAAAGAGACGACCAATACACTTCTAAAAAGCAAAGGGCTTACGAATTATGCTTCGATTGCTCCTGATGTTGCCGGTATGATCTCAAAAAAGCTGGATGCAGATGTTTTTATCCATGGAAGCATAAAAAAGGCTGGTGATGTTTTACGGTTAAATGCTCAGCTGATCAATTCATCCAATGAAGATATTTATAAATCTTTCCAGATCGAAGGGTATAAGGATAATATTCTCCATTTGACCGACTCGCTCTCGGATATGGTCAGGAACAGCTTAATAATTACAAAATTGATAAAGAGCCTTCCTGTTCATGAACAGAGATTGCCACCGACAAACTCTTCAGAAGCCTTCAGGTGTTATCTTATGGGAGAAGTTGCCCGAAGTAAAAGAGACTTCCCTGAAGCAAGAAAACTATTCACACAAGCCCTGGCTATTGATTCAAATTTTCATCAGATGAATTTGTTGCTTTCTGTTACATGCATTAATGAAGGAAGATACGAGGAAGCAAAAGAATGGAGCATCAAAGCCTACGCCAAAAAGGATAAGATGTCGCCAAGAGCGATGATTCTCACAGAAAAAAACCATGCCAGCTTCTTTGGAACACCATACGACGAGCTTAATTTTCTCAGGCAATATCTTGAGATAGACGACCGGTTTCCGGGAACCTATTATGATATTGGTCTGATCTACTATACGATGTACCAATATGATAAAGCAATTCCTGAATTCGAGAAAGCACTTGAATTATATGACAAATTTGATGCAAAGCCCTGGTGGATATTCAATTATTCGCTTCTTGCTTATGCATATCATGCAACCGGCCAGTACAAGAAAGAAAAGAAACTATTTAAGAATGCGGACAGGGATTTCCCCGATGATCCTGCAATTATATGGCAGAAGACAATGCTTTCATTAACTGAAGGAGATACTGTTACAGCTAATAATCTAATAGAGAAATATAAAACTTTGCGTAAGGAAAGGTCATGGTCCGATGCGGGTATCGCTTACAGTATTGGTGAGATTTACAAAGAAGCAGGTTATCTCGACAAAGCAGAGGAGTATCACAGACAGGAAGTCACTTTGGAACCAAATAATCCGGACAGGCTATGGGATCTTGGATGGTTCCTCATTGATAAGGACCGTAATATAGATGAAGGCCTGAGATTGGTTGATAAAGCACTGGAATTACGCCCCGGTTTTTACTGGTATCTCGATGCCAAGGGATGGGGATTATATAAGCAGGGTAAGTATGATGAAGCCCTGAAATATATCGAAAAATGCCTGGAATTGAGTCCTTCCTACAGGCACAATGTCCATCTTCATCTCGAAGCTGTAAAAAAAGCTGTTGCTGGTCAGAAAGCTAATTAATCGCAGCTTCGTTTTTCGCTTATAGATATTCAACTTCAATAAATTGATGAACCCGTCATTTTAATTGACCAGGCTGCCATTTTATTTGACTAATCAGGTTGATTTTGGGGTAACGTTTATGGAACTTTATAGTAAGTTTTATCAGGTCAAAAGGAAGGCTCGCCTCAGCTCTCATGATTTGCACTCTGATACAAACAAAAGATTGATAACCTAACTTGTAATGGCCTTAAAATTAGACAAATATCACAAAGATTATCTTTTTTGGATTTTCCCGTTAATTATTCTGGGAATATTAGTTTTTGCAATTAAACGGGATAATCTTAAGCGAGAGTCCGGTGCATCATCCCGGTACGGATCAAAAGCAGATTCCTCAATAACAATGAGTATACAAAAAAGAGTGCCCGTTAGCCGTAAGATGAAAACTATTAATGACAGCACTCTCATATTCTATTCCACAACATGGGATGATTAACGATCATCATCGCTGACAGAGGAACAGGAACTAAAAAAAGGAGGGTATCTCAAAAGGGCACCCTCTTTTTATTTATTGGAGTTAAGTTGTGCTTGGGTCGAACAGTATAAGCCGATTTCATTTAACAGAATGACATGATTATCATCATAGCGCATTCCCGCCTTTATCTGCCGGGCTACCTGGTTGTAAGAAATAAAAGTTAACTAATAAAAAAGGCACCTTAAGTTTTTATATTTTTGTTAATAAACTCACTTAAAAGCACAAAAAATGAATATTGAAGCAGATTCAACAGCTAGATGTTTTTCCACGGCTGAAATAACAGTAAACTCTCCTAGACAACATGTTTTTAAGATCCTCTCCAACATCAACAAGTGGCCTGAATGGCAAAGCAATGTTTCAAAAGCTGAGATAAATGGTAACCCTGAAATTGGTAAAAAGTTTAAATGGAAAGCTGGTAGTTTAAACATAAAATCGGAGCTACACACCTTAAATGATGATTCTGAGATCGGCTGGACTGGTAAGATCTGGTGGATAAAAGCTGTCCACAATTGGTATCTGACTGAAGAAAACGGGCAAACAAAGGTTATTGTTAAAGAAACATTGAAAGGATTAGGATCATCAATGATGTTGAAATCACTTCAGGAGGGAATGCAAAAAAATCTCAAAGAATTGAAAATTAAGGCTGAGAAGAGCTAAAACAATATTCTAAGTGCCCCATACCCTCCTTGCACCCCATGACGTCCGTTCCGCTCAGGGGGGATTTGTTGAGGTCGGTGGCGATTACCTTCGGTGATCCGGTTTGGGGGGCCTCTCAACAAAATCCCCTGCCCGCCTGCGACGGGTTCAGGTCTTTTTTGTTTGCTGTCCTCAGCTTCGTAAGTTTGCATCGGCCTGCAAACAAAAAATCCCTCCTTCGCTTCGCTCAGGGGTGATTTTGTTGAGGTCGGTGGCGGATTCGAACCGCCGTAAACGGTTTTGCAGACCGCTACCTAGCCACTCGGTTAACCGACCGGGATCTTAGGTCTGCAAAAATAATAAAAAAAGGATTAGTTCCTCAAGCTTTCAACAGCTTTTCAATATCAAATTTCTTCATCTGAAGAAAAGCCTTTGTGACCCTCTCCGACTTAGATGGGTCATTCATAAGTCCATAAAGGACCGTTGGAACAATTTGCCATGAAACACCAAATCTGTCTTTCAGCCAGCCGCATTGAACTTCTTCCCCGCAAAAGGTAAGCCTCCCCCAGAAGTAATCGACTTCTTCCTGAGTTTCACATTCTACAACGAAAGAAACAGCTTCATTAAAACTGAACCGATGCATCATGGAACTATCCATCGCCATAAATGCCTGACTGCCAAGAGTGAATTCTGCGTGTTTTACCGTTCCTTCCGTATCATTATCATCTTTTGTGTATCTCATGATCCCGATTATATCGGAATCTTTAAAAACCGAGGTGTAAAACCGGATAGCCTGCTCCGCTTTGCCCGCCTGTTTATCGGTAAACATCATCAAAGGCGTGAACTTTTGTGAAATTTTCTCCATCCCTCCATATGAAAGCTGCCAGTTTACACCAAATCTGTCCTGCAGCCAGACATACTTTTCGCTCCATTCATATTTTTCGAAAGGCATTAACACCGAGCCTCCCTCAACAAGCTTTTCATATAACCTATCGATCTCCTGTTCCGTTTCGCATAAAACATAAAAAGAAATGGACGGGTTTAAAGTGAACTCCGGTCCTCCGTTAAGAAACATGAATTTCTGTCCGTAAGATTCTAAGATTACCACAGTCTGGTTTTCATATGTAACAGCAGAATTGTCAAAGACCGAGCAGTAAAAATCTGCAGCTGCTTTTGCCTTGCCATCAAACCAGAGGCAGGGGTAAATCATTTTGCTCTTCATAATCATGGATATTATTTTTATTCTGCTTTATTGATCTTTTCTGAACAGATAAGCATCCATTGGACACCAAACTTGTCCTTCAGACTTCCGTAGTAATCTCCCCAGAACATATCCTGCAATTCCTGCTCCACCTTCCCTCCTTCTGAAAGTGCATAGAATAAACGTCTTGTATCCTCCCTGGTGTCGGGATGAAGACTTATATAGACATTGTTCCCGAAATTAATTTTAAAGCCCATCGATTCGGGGGCATCGGTCCCCATTAACAAATGTCCCCCAAGTATCGGTAATGAAATATGCATCACCAGGTTCTTGTCCTCTTCCGGTAAAGGAGGCATATTTTCTGAAGGAGGGATATCGCTAAACCGGGAAATGCCTCCGATAAATTCACCTCCAAAAACTGACTTATAGAAATTAAATGCTTCCTCAGTACTACGGGTAAAATTCAGATATGTATTAACCTGTGCCATAAGAATTAGATT
>CAVRYU010000005.1:0-405801 GCA_963725585.1 uncultured Bacteroidales bacterium
CTTGAGCTGTTTAAAAAGGAGGTGACCCAGGACCTTACCGGGAATATTCTTTCTTATTGGTCAGCAAAAATGGTTGATTATGTAAATGGCGGATTTTATGGCAGGATAGACAGAAATGACAAAGTTTATCCCGAGGCGGAAAAGGGAGGGATTCTGAATGCCAGGATACTGTGGACTTATTCTTCTGCTTACCGGGTAACAGGTGATACTTCTTATCTAAGAATAGCAACAAGGGCCAGGGATTACATTCTTAACCATTTTATCGACAGCCAGTTTGGAGGTGCCTTCAGGAGCCTAAAAGCCGACGGTACTCCATCAGATACCCGGAAGCAGCTGTATACAAATGCTTTTTTCATTTATGGCCTGTCGGAATACTGCAGAGCTACGGGCGACAAGAAATCCCTGGCAGAAGCAAGAAAGATTTTTGACCTTTTCGAGAAGTATGCAGCCGACCGGGAGTACAATGGTTATTATGAAACCTTCAGTCGCGAGTGGGTGCGTGTCAGGGAGAGGCTGATAGGAGAGAGCTCCGATAAGGATGAGAAAACAATGAACACGAGCCTTCATATAATGGAGGCTTATGCAAATCTTTACAGGGTATCAGGTGACAAAATCGTCGGCGATCGTTTAAGAAATATGATTGAAATTTTTCTTGATAAAATCATTGATAAAAAAACCTCACATCTTATATGTTTTCTCGACAGAAGCTGGAACAGCACCTCTACTGTTGATTCATATGGCCACGATATCGAAAGCTCATGGCTCCTTTATGAAGCTGCAAGCCTCCTGAAGGATGAAAAACTTTTACGAAGGGTAAGGGAAGCAGCTATTAAGATCGTAAACGCTGCTTCGGAAGGCTATCAGCCGGATGGGAGCATGCTTACGGAGAAAGACTATTCTACCGGACAATTCAGAACCCAGAGGTCGTGGTGGGAGCAGGCTGAAACGATAGTGGGTTACCTTAATGCGTTTGAACTGACAGGTGATGAGGCTTATCTGGAAAGATCGCTGAAATGCTGGGAATACACAAAGAAGTATTTCATCGATACAAAGAATGGAGGCTGGTTCAGCTCTGTTTCAGAATCAGGGGTTCCCGGCGGTGACAAGGGTGGATTCTGGATCTGCCCCTATCACAACGGAAGAATGTGCATGGAGGTTATTGAAAGAGTGAACCACTGAAACATAATAATTCGTAAATTTGAATTAGTTAATGTCTGTCAATATGTTCACATACACTTTCGGCGGTAAGAATGGCACGAAGCATATCCTGCATGAGAGCAGTGATATGGTGGCTGTCCGTACAAGGAATTCCAGAAATCTGAAGGGTGCAGTAATATCGGATAAAGGTAAGAAAGCGCTTAAGGATATGGAAGTTGTGGTGGAGTTTCCTGAAGCAGATATTACTGTGTTCAGAACCAGGGATTCTGTTACAGACAGTCTGGTTGCCAGGGATAAAGCCCGGACGGCTTTAAAAAACGAACCTGAACTAAGATTTGCCGGCAAGGTACTTGTCGAAGATGATGGAAAAACAGTGGTCCTTTATACAGAAAATATTTTTATAAAGTTCCATGACAATACCAGCACCGATGCATGTGAAAAGATCCTTGTAAGGAACCAGCTTAAAATAAAACAGAAAACCGGTTTTGCAAAGAACTCTTATTTTGTAAGTGCTCCTGAAAATACAGGACTTAGGATCTTTGAGATCGCCGAATCACTGTTGGGAATGAAAGAGGTGGAGCTTTGTCACCCGGAGCTTATAAGGAAAAGGGGCTTAAAGAAAATCAATCAGAAGCAATGGCACCTGAAAACCACAACCACAGGAGGTGTAAGGATTAATGCAGGAGTAAAGGCCGATCTGGCACATAAACTTTCGTTAGGAAATGGCATAATTGTCGCTTTGATCGATGATGGCTTCGAAATTGATCATCCTGAGTTCAACCAGCCGGGAAAAGTGGTTCATTCCCGTGACATATCATCAAACAGCAATGATTCCCGTCCGCAGGACACCTGGAATAATCATGGAACTGCCTGTGCCGGTGTTGCTGTCGCTTCGGGGATAAATGCATCGGGAGTTGCTCCGGGAGCCTTCCTTATGCCGGTTCGCCTGAACTCGAACCTTGGCTCTATGGCGGAAGCCAACTCGTTTAAATGGGCGGCTGATCATGGTGCTGACATTATCTCGTGCAGTTGGGGACCCGAAGACGGTGACTGGTTCGATCCGGATGATCCTGTTCATAAAACCCTTATTGATCTGCCTGACAGCACAAGGCTGGCAATCGATTATGCTGTATCGACCGGACGCGATGGAAAAGGGTGTATTATCACATTTGCGGCAGGTAACGGAAATGAGGATTGCCGTTATGATGGTTATGCAAGCTATGAAAAAGTAATTGCAGTTGCGGCATGCAACGACACGGGTAAAAGGAGTGTATACAGTGATTATGGGAAAAATGTGTGGTGTTCATTCCCAAGCAGTGATTTTGGTTATCCGCCCTTTAATCACCCCGATCCGCTTACCACCGGGATTTATACAACGGACCGTCTCGGGAAAGCAGGCTATAATCCAAAAGGAGATTATACCGATGAATTCGGCGGAACATCAAGCTCCTGCCCGGGAGTTGCAGGAACTGCAGCATTGATCCTTTCAGCGAACCAGGATCTTACATGGGAGGAGGTCAGAAAAATCATAAAGGATACATCCGACAAAATTGACACCGCTGGAGGGGATTACGACTCAAAAGGTCATAGTGTATATTATGGTTATGGAAGGATAAACACGGAAAAAGCAGTTATAAAAGCAATTGAACTAAAATCAAAATCTTTAAAGACCCCACGACCTCACGACCTCACGACCGCACGACAACATAACGGCATAACAAATTTAAAACCATGAAGCGAGAAGTAGTTACAGCAAAAGACATTGAGAGAATTGGCCAATCGGATTCTGAATTACGATTTCCGACCGACGCTGTTACCCGGGACGGATATTTCGACAGGCTTTTCAAATATATTCCTGCGGAGCTTGTGGCAGGTTATATATTCGTTCTGGGTGTTGTTAAACAATTAACAGATGTTGGTGAAATCAGGATTTTTCAATGGTCCTTGTTTATTGTCTTCTGCATTTTGACACCATTATACCTGTGGCGCGTTCAGAAAGTCCGGAAAATTCAGCAGCATATCATCTCGCTTCTCTCTTTTGTCGTGTGGGTTTTTGCCCTGGGTGGACCATTTGAACTGAGCGGCTGGTATTATCCGGTTTACGGGGCAATATTGCTTCCGGTGTTCACTTTAATTGTGGCGATCATAGAAGCTGAATAGGTTTTTTTAGTGATAATCTTTTTTTTTACCACCGATTGCACGGATTAACACGGATAAAGAACACGGAGTTAAAGCTCCGTGTAAATCCGTGAAACCTGCGGTAAAATAAAAAAATGCCATTGTATCCTGGAATTATTAACTACGAATTGCACGGAGATTAACGGAAGTTCTCACAGATATTGAATCCGTGTTAATCCGTGGTGAATTTCTTTTTATATCTTTATTCATTTAAAAAAACTTATCATGAGATGTTTACTGAAGCAGCAGATTCTAATTTTTCTCATTCTGGCTGTTTCCTTAAGAGCATTAACTCAGGAAACACAAACTGAACCCAGAACACTTGAACCAGGATCAAAAGCCCCGGATTTCAGCCTATTAGGTGTGGATGGTAAAAAATACTCATTGAAGGATTTTGAAAAGGCAAAGGTTTTGGTTGTAGTCTTCAGCTGTAACCATTGCCCCACTGCACAGGCCTATGAGGACCGGATCATTTCAATAGCAAATGACTATAAAGTAAAAGGAGTGGATGTTGTTATGATCTCTCCAAATTCTGTAAAAGCATTAAACTATTCTGAACTTGGTTATTCAGATATGGGCGATAGTTTTGAGGAAATGATACAGCGGGCAGCTGATAAGAAATTTCCATTCCCCTATCTGTACGATGGCGATGACCAGAAAAGCGCACTGGCTTATGGTCCGGTTGTCACACCGCATTGCTTTGTGTTTGACAAAAACCGTATCCTCAGATATGTTGGACGGGTAGACGGCTCAGAAAAACCAGGATCAGGTAAAGGAGAAGATTTAAGAAGTGCAATTGATGCGCTATTGGCCGGGCAGCCAGTAAAAAATCCTGTAACAAAAGTATTTGGCTGTTCTGTCAAATGGTCATGGAAGAGTGATTATACACAGAAGTTATACAAACAATGGTCGGAATTACCTGTGACACTCGAAGAGATTGATGTCCAGGGAGTAAAAGATCTAATTAAGAATACCTCATCGGGCAAGGTCAGGCTTATAAATTTCTGGGCAACCTGGTGCGGTCCCTGCGTCGCGGAATTCCCCGATCTCGTAATAATAGACCGGATGTACCGGGGACGTTCATTCGAGTTGATTACCGTGAATCTCGATAAGCAGGCAAGAAAAGGTGAAGCCCTCAGTTTCCTGAAAAAACAGCAGGCCTCCAACAAGAACTATATTTTCAATGATGACGATGTATATAAACTGATTGATGCAGTTGATGCTGACTGGCAGGGCAACATCCCATTTACACTCCTCATTGAACCGGGAGGGAAGATCATAATGAAAAAGCAGGATATGATTGATCCGCTTGAAATGAAAAAGGTAATCGTCGACAGCAAATATATTGGGAGGTATTATTAACAAGCTTATCACATTATGAGAAATAAAATTAACAGGCGTCATTTTATAAAAAAATCCACACTGGCGACGGCAGGGATTACAATTTTACCCTCAATATTAAAAGCCCGAGAAAGAATATCTGCAGGGAATCCTGTAAGACTTGGAGGTCCGGTTCCTGGTAAATTCGATGACCCGGCACAATGGGTAAAAGCCGTAAAATCTCTTAAATACAGTGCAGCAGTATGTCCGGTTCAACCTGGAGCTCCTTCAGAGCTGATAAGATCGTTCAGTGCAGAAGCTAAAAAGAACAACATACTTATAAGTGAAGTAGGGGTCTGGAACAACATGCTTGATCCTGATAAAAACGCAAGTGAGGCGGCAATAAAAAAGAATATTATTTCATTACAGCTGGCAGATGAGATCGGAGCCTGCTGCTGTGTAAATATTTCAGGGGCAAAAGGTGAGATCTGGGATGGCCCCTATCCGGGTAACTATACAAAAGAGACATTTGACCAGATTGTTGAGAACGCAAGACATATCATCGACCAGGTAAAACCAATAAACACTTTCTTCAGCTTTGAGCCTATGCCTTATATGCTCCCTGATTCTCCCGATTCCTATCTGGAGCTTATTAAGGCAATTGACCGCAACAGGTTTGCCGTCCATCTCGATCCGGTTAACATGGTTTCAAGTCCTCAGAGATATTTTAATAATGCAGCTTTTCTCAGGGAGTGTTTTTCGAAGCTTGGTCCTTATATTAAATCGGTTCATGCAAAAGACATTATAATAATGCCTGAGCTTACAGTGCACCTTGAGGAACGCAGGCCAGGGCTGGGTTTTCTTGATTATGCAGCTTTTCTCCTGGAGATGAGCAGGCTGAAGGATATTCCGATGATGATGGAACATCTTGACAAACAGGAAGATTATCTTTTAGCCGCTCAATATATAAGAAAAGTCGGTGCAGAGACAGGGATTAGTTTTGTTGAATAGGGTGCAAAATGTGGAGGGGAGAAGAGGATAATAGGAGAATGCAATAATGGGCGATGGAACTTATTAATAATGTGCCGTAGGCACGGCATATTTCTAGAAAAAGTATAAGAAAAAGATATTCCGTCCCATCCGGGACGGTACAATCAGGTTTAGAATATCCATCCTATAAATATCTGAATCCTGACGGATCCAGATAATATTATTCATTCTATAAATATCTGAATCCTGACGGATCCAGATAATATTATTCATTCTATAAATATCTGAATCCTGACGGATCCAGATAATATTATGTTGCCAAATCCTTGATTTTAAAGTAAAGATTTCCCCTATACTGTATTATAATATCTGTGTTAAAGTGTATAGGACACTCCCACATTCCACTGGAATCCCGGATCAGGATTGATATTGCTTTTGATGACCTGTGTTCCCTGCCAGAATAGTGCAAACGGAAGGTTCCTCAGTGCAAATGAGATTTTCGGGGATACAAATAAGCCATCATTGTTCCCGTCATATGTGATAATGAACAGCTGAATGTTCGCCGACATTAAGAGGCTTTTCCCTATTTTCATGTCCCTCTTTTCCCCCACAAGATCAAGAAAATGACCGCTTATTGTACCTGGTTCAAGTCCGTTGTCATTCCAATACATAAGTGTCAGCGATGTGTTTGACCGGAACTTGTATGTTGCCGCCACTTCGAATGCAAGATATCTGTCACCCCTAAGTATTGTTTCATCAGTTAGTTTATAATCTGTAAAAAAAGTACTGAAATTTACTCCGGACCTTAATTCAAAAGATGGTTTTCGGATTATTTTATAATGCAGCCAGTTGTCAATGAACCATGGTTTCATATTTACGCCATATGCGAGCACCGGATCATAGCTGAAACGGTTTTTTGAAAGAGATACTGATGCGATAATAGCCGGTTTCCCCAGCGAAAATGCCGGTATTGATGCCACACCATTAGTGTTCAGACTTACATTTGCATCGGCTTTTAATCTTTTGTCGGATCCATCAGGGTTTCTCCTGGGGAAAAGCAATTCCAAAGACGAAAATAAACAAAAATGAAAAAGATGCTCGCATATGAGTTTCGTTAAAAATGAATTAGTAAAAAAATGAGAAAAGATTAGGAATAAAGATATTCATTTCCGGGTAATTTCATTGTGATAAACTCTGTCAGACGGATGCTTTGTATTTTTACAGGGTTCTTCGTACCTTCATGAGGTAGATATAAATTCAAAAAACTCACACCGGACATGATTTTCCCGATTGATAATGATGAGATACAACCATTTGACAATGATTCTTCAAACGATGAAAAATCAGAAAAGTCATTTCTTGATTCAATCGAAAACCTGGCACTCAGCCAGAAAAGCAATTTTTCTGAAAATACCGGTATCCGGAGCACCGAACTGTCAAACCTTTCAATTGATGACTATCCTGAGGTCGAATCGACAGAAAGGACCGACAAAAAAATAAATGAATTAAAAACAATTATTTCATCAATTGAGAACAGATCTTTTATACCGGCAGAGATAAGGTTCGAAAAAACCTTCAGGATAGATTATATCAGTGAACTTAACAGGGCACAGCTTGAAGCCGTAACTACGATCAACGGACCGGTACTGGTGATAGCCGGTGCAGGGAGCGGCAAAACCAGAGTTATCGTTCACAGGGTAGCATTTATGATTGAAAACGGGATCAATCCGGGAGACATTCTGCTGCTTACTTTTACAAGGAAAGCTTCAAGTGAAATGCTGGGAAGGGTGCAGCAGCTGCTCAGGGACAATTCTGCCCAAAAGGTCTTCGGAGGAACATTCCATTCTTTTTCAAACTACATACTGAGGAAGTATTCAAACTTGCTGGGAATCCCTGCAAATTTTACAATTATCGATGAGGAGGATTCAGCCGACACAATAGATCTGATAAGGTCCGAACTTAAAATCGAAAAAAAGGAAAAAGCATTCCCGAGAAAGAACAGGATCCAGGAAATAATTTCATCTGCAAGGAACAGAAATCTGACTATAGCGGAAGTTATTGAAAATGAATTTTCGGGACTCGGGGATTTTATTGCAGATATTGAACTGATATATCGCGGCTACACGAAATATAAAAAGATCTGCAAGATATTCGATTATGACGATCTTATGGATGTTTTACGTGATTCTCTACGGGATATTCCCCTATTCAGACACAGGTTGCAGAATGAATACAAATTCATAATGGTTGATGAATATCAGGACACTAACGTAGTTCAGAAAGAAATTGTCGAACACCTCTCGGAAGGATCACGGAATATTCTTGTAGTCGGGGATGACTCCCAGAGCATTTATTCCTTCAGGGGTGCAAATTATGAGAACATCCTGAGGTTTCCGCAGAAATACCCCGATTGCAAGGTTATCAAGATAGAGGAAAATTACAGGAGCAACCAGAAGATCCTGGATTTCACCAACGAAATCATTTTCAATGCGAAGCTCGGTTACAAGAAGCGACTTTATTCAAAGATCGAATATGAAGCGGTTCCCGTGGTAAGGAAGTTTTATGATCAGCAGGCAGAAGCTGAGTTTGTGGTCGACAGGATACTGGAATACAGGGAGAAAGGAATAGCCCTGAACCAGATTGCAATCCTGGTACGGGCATTCTGGCATGCAAGATATATCGAGGTTGAACTTAACAAAAGAAGCATCCCCTATGTTGCGGTGGGTGGTCTGAAATTCAATGAGCGAAAGCATGTAAAGGATGTAATCTCATATTTACGGATCATTCAGAATCCTTATGATGCAGTCGCCTGGCACAGAGTATTGAAATATCTTCCGGGGGTGGGGTTGGTCACAGCCAAAAGAATTATCGAAAAGATCCGGACCGAAAAGGGAATAGATGCTTATTCCTTTGAGAAAACAAAATTCGCTGACGGACTTACAAGCTTAACTGCAATGATAAGCCGGGCAAAGGAAAACAGTGTCCCAGTTTCAAGGAAAATTGAGTTTATCAAAGAGTACTACACCCCACTGTTGCAGGCCAGGGAATATGATTACCAGGTGAGGCTGCTTGATATAAATGTTCTTATTGATCTTTCATCAAAATATGATTCGCTCGAGAAATTCCTGACGGAGTTTGCCCTTGACCCGCCATCGAGAAATTTCGGAACTAAAACTGTACCTCTCATTGACGAATCGGAAGACGCCCCGCTCACTGTATCGACTATTCATTCAGCCAAGGGGCTGGAATGGCATAGTGTAATAATTCCTCATGCACTCGACGGGCTGATACCGTCAGTTAGGTCATTGAACAACATCGAGGAGATTGAAGAGGAAAGAAGGTTATTCTATGTTGCATGCAGCAGGGCAAAGCAGGATCTTCTGATTACAATGCCGTCATATGTAACCACATACAATGCATTTTTATCATATCCAAGCAGGTTCCTGATCGAAATCAGCAGGGATAAGTTTCACTATCAATAAATGATCTGGCATATTCTCGACATATTCTTTGTAATATTCCACACCTCAATTATCTTTTTCAATCTTTTCGGATGGATATGGAGGAAGACAAGAAAATTTAATCTGGTTTTACTTCTGATTACTGGTTCATCATGGTTATTTCTTGGACTTATTGTCGGGACACTTGGTTATTGCCCGCTGACGGACTGGCATTTCAGTGTCCTTAATAAACTTGGTATTTCAGACCTCCCTTCCTCATATGTTAAGTATCTGGCTGACAGGCTTACAGGATTGGATTTAAGCCCTTCGCTGGTTGATAATGTTACATTGTATTCTTTTCTTGCTGCACTGGCAATATCTATTTTCCTAAATTTATTGGATTATAGGAGGAAGAAAAAAGGTGAATAAAATGTAATAAAATCCTTAGTGTTCCTTTGTGAAAACCTTGGAGTCCTTTGTGGTAAAAAAATCCTTAAACCACAAAGGATCCAAAGGTTAACACGAAGGAGCACAAAGGTCAAATTTAATGGAAAATCCGATCTTAAAGTTTTTTCAGGTAATCTGCACTTTCCTTGAAAGTTGCTTCATCCATTTCGACGAAAGTATTCTTTACTCCACCGGTTTCAAGAGAGGCAAAGAACTCTTTCCAGTCAACAATTCCCTGTCCGATAGGTACTGATGCCTTTTTAGTTTCGGACCAGTCAGCCAGGTGAGCAGAGATAAACCTCCCGGGGAACTTTTTAAAATAATCGGAAGCTTTATACCCGATACTTATAACCGCCACCTGGAATTGCATCTTGATATATTCAGGATCAAATTGTTTCAGCAAAACATCATAAATCAGCGTCCCGTCGATCTTTGCGAATTCCCCGTGATGATTGTGAAATCCCATCTGAATACCGGCTTTTTTTGCCCTGACCCCGTATTTATTCAGTTCGTCGGCTGCTTTCCTCCAGTCATCAAGGGTTGCATTCTGAGGTAATCCAAAGCTTGAAAGGATCATCTGTGTCTGTCCTGACTCCAGAGCAAATGCTATCCGTTCATCCAGATGCTCTTTGAACTCTCCCATGCCATAATGCGAGCTGGGACAGATCAGGCCGGCATCGCTGATGATCTGCTTCATCTCTTTGGCCGTCAGTTTCATAAGCGGACCAAAGCCTGATGATTCATAACCAGGAGGAGAACACATTTCCATGCTTTGATACCCGAGTGCAGCCATTTTTTTCAAAGTTCCAGGGAAATCCTTTATAAGAGAATCCTTGATGGTCCAGACCTGGAAACCGATAGGCATTTTTACCGGAACTGAGGTAGTTCTGGCATTCAGATCAATGGGAACCTGAGTAGCAATAATTGCTGACCCTATTCCCAGGGCGCTCTTGCCCAGAAAATCTCTTCTTGATAGCTTTTTCATGTTAATTAAGTTTTATTTTTTCCCTGTTTTTGCCAGTATTGTTTTGTGAACAAGTTCAATTCCTGTGTTCTTGCCCAGATTTCTGCTATATTTCTTTTCTGCTGCATTGTTCCAGTGCTCCATCACACCAAGGCTGGTAATACTTTCTTTATTGCGCTTTGGGTCATATTTTGTCTTTGAGGGAGGATTATCAGCAAGCGCAGCTTCGATAAGGTAGTTATCGCTGAAAGCCATATCAGGAGCATCAGGAAACTCACACCTCAGAAAATCGAGCCCGACTGCATCAATGGCTACCGGATCCTGCGATGCAAACAGACTGCATGCCCATCCATTATTGAAAGGATCCATTTTCCATTTTGGATCAGGAATCCCATTGACCAGTTTTGAACCGTAGATGCCGTCAATAAGGAACAGCATCGTCTTAGCCCCTAGATCCTTATGTGCAATAAAGTCGACAAAAGTCAGGTACTGAGGTTTCCCCTGTCTGTCGGGATTGAAATTGTTATGTGCGTTATTACGCCAGTTGTTATCAATGCTCGTAACACCGTAATAATTCTTTGCACATAATGTTACACCCTGGCCTACATGCCCTTTGAGCAGAGCCATATTTATTATATAGTCAGCTTCAACAGCGCAGGTTGCCAGACCGGTTGCCAGTTTTCCATTGTCAACCGAATAGGGTATAGCATTCTCCACATAAACTGATTTTACGCGCCCGTCTCCTCCGGTATTGTCAACAAAAATCACGTCAGGGAATACCAGGTGGCATTTATTGAAAATATTGTCGGTAATGAATCTGCTGGCATCAAAAACCGTTATGTTTTTCTGAGGGATCCCGGCCTCATTGACAAGGCTCTTAAGCAACGAAAGCACAAGCTGCGGGCTTGCATTGAGCTCCGGAGAATCCTCATGACTATAAGTGTTGTTGGTGTTAATTTTAACAGCTATTTTCTCTCCTGTCTTATAAGACTGATTTTTCCTGCCGTGATTTGAATTGAAGTGCGTGAAAAGTGCTGCCCAGGCTTTCTTTTCGTTCTTTTCACCGGTAAGGTTTATAATCGATTCGTTCAGCATTCTATCTGTTTCCGATTGCGAAACTACATTTTCATCCCACCAGTTGCCTGTTTTTCCATCCCAGCTTGCAACAACAGGATCATGAACCCAAACGACCCTTCCGGGGAAAATACCCTTTCCTTCGCCGATGGGCTGATTCGGCACTATGATCCATTCAGCATTGTTATTGGCAGAAGCATATCCCGTTCCCCTGCTGACAACAAATAGTGACCCTGCAAAGGCAACAACCAGGAATATTACAGTGTAGAAATAATTTTGCCTGACGAAGCTCAGCTTTGCCTTTTTGAAAGCTGCTATAGATCCAACAACCGACACCAGGTAAAGCACAAAGCCTGACATTACCGGAGCAGCCACACGCATACACGGATATGATGCTCTCGTTGGTTTTGGAAAGACACGAATCAGAAACCAGACCGTTGAAGCGATCCCGGTTATTATAAATGTGATTTTGATATAAGTACTCTTTTTTATCAGACTCATTAATGCCAGGATCTTATTCACAATATTTTTCATGCATTTTGTATTATTAAACAAACCTTAAAAATAGTGGAAAATTTATTAACTATTACATAAAATAAACTATGTTCTGACTACACTACCACACGATGTCTTTTATTCATTCAAATTCAACTTATACTTCTGGCATCCATAGTTTTTTAAAGTTGAAACAACATCTTCAAGTTTTTCCGAAAGTGCATTCCCGGCGCTTTTCTGGCAAAAAGGGCAGGCATGAATATCCCCCACAGAGTCGATATACAGATACCTGTTACCTGCACCGAAGCACCCCATCCTCCTCTGATTATAACCAGGGTATGTTATTATCGGATAACCAATGAATTTTTCTGAGGTGTTAAAATCATGAAAAAAAACTTCAAGCAGGTCGGTCTGCCCCTTATACAGCTCAATTTCTTTTCCCTTGTACCTGCCGGCTTCCCGCGGCTCAAGAATCCTTATAAAACCGACTCCCCACTCTTTGGCCAGGTCTGCATATTTCATCAGATTCTCATATGTGACAAATGATCTGAAAGCACAAAGCGAAAGGGTAGTGGCAATGTCAGCCCTCCTGCAGTTCTTAACAGCTTCCTTTACCCAATAAAATGATTCAGGGTTGTTTCTTGATTTGTTATGTTCAGCCTCTTCCCAATGATCAAGGCTTATGTCTGCTCCGGTCAGGCCGGCATTTCTCAGGTCAATAGCTTTTTCCATGGTAAGACCGAACCCTGAGGTAAGAAGCCACAGATCGGCTCCTTTACGTGAAAACCGGATCAGTTCTGTCAGTTCGCTGAACCTTTCAAGGGGTTCCCCTCCGCTCAGCTGAATATGGTTCACACCGTATTCCTTTATTTTGCAGATGATCTCTTTCAGATTTTCTTTAGAAAGCTTGTCAATGTGAGAAATATTATTCCATTCGTAACAATGGAGACATCCCATCCGGCATCTTGAAGTAATGGCAAAGATGATTGTGGAGAGAAGAGGCCTTTTGTGCAGATCTGATGCTCTTGCTATTTCAGCCCTGAAAAACCCGTTGAATGCTGCCGACGGCCATCCCGGAATATTTTCCGAGAAGAAGTATCGTCGTCCTGCCTTAATATATTTAATGGCTCCCGGAAGTCCCTGGACAGTTCCTCTTTTTTTAATCACTTTCCTTAGGGTCTTTATCCCCTGGAAAGGACTTTTATTTGTTGTGGCAGCCAGGAACAGGATATTGATCACAAGGCAAATTTTCACGAGCTTTGCCCCGATTCCGGTAATAATATGACTTCCCGCATTCCGGTCGTGTCCCTGACTCAATCCGTTTAACATTGGTTAATTGTGAAGAGTTTACCTGTTAGTCAGCAGGTTGTATGTTTCCTTTGAAAACTCGGGAAAACGGTTTGGCTTTCTGAATGTTTTCAATGCCTGCTTGTCAGCCGGCCCTGTCTGGTCCCTTAAGATTTTATAATAGCCGCTGGTATGAAGGAATACAGATCTGGAGGAATTATGCATGGATGGACTATTAAAATCAAGCATTAATTCATCTCCGACTTCCTTAAGGACCAGATAGCTATTGTCCTTAGCACGAAGCAGATCAATGACATCCGCTCCATTCCTGTCGAGAGCGAAGGTGGCAGCAAGTTCAGACTGCACAACTTTTTCCGTTCTGCTGAAATCCATGCCGGCATAATCGACCTCCCAAAAGAGAAATCCTGTTTCGAGTTTTATTTTAACAGTGTCAGAACTGATCCCGTCCAGATCTACTGGCAGGATATCGTCCCTCATTGCCATTGGTCCGGCAATGTTAAAATAACCGGCAGATTGCCATTTTCCATCTTTTTCAATATAAGCTGATAAAGGAATCTTCTGATCAAGAAGAAACTTGTAGAGCTTGCCGGTTGATGCCGATTCCTGTTTTTCTGCAAATCCATTGTACTTTTCTCCAAACAGGGAATGGAATTTAGTAAAGAGGACGTCGAGCCAGAAAGAGTTTTTTGCCCTTATCACCAGTTTGGCTGACTTGCAGTCATGTGGTTTAAGGAACTTCAAAACAATGGTTTCCACGCCGTCTTTTCCCATATCAGGTGGGTTACCTGAAAAATAAATGGAATCTTTCTTTCCGATAAGGTCAAGAATATCTCTTCCGGCATTGTTCTCAGCGGTTACCGGAAGGGTTGGCCTACGGAATGTCTGGATCTTCCCGGTCTTATCTATCAGCACTGAAATGTCATCAGGATGGTCGACTACAAGCATACTGGCCAGATTGACTGACTGGATCTCGTGAACCTCATTGGTGAGTCTGATGCTGTAAGTCCCTTCAGAAGAAACAACGTTGGGAAGAAGCATATAATCATCACGCTCAAGTCCGGGCTGAGTTGCTCCGCTGAAAATCTCGCCGGAAAACATATAATCCTGTCCGTCGTAAGCATAGACGAAGGGGCAGGAAGATTTTGTCAGAGCAATAATTACAAGCAGGACTCCAAAAGCACCTGCGGCAACTCCAAGTGCACTGAATGCCCATGATGCTGTCGTTGCACCCTTGTCTTTATCATAAACTTCAATTTTTTCAATAGCGCTTGCCGGGATAGAAATTCTGCCTTTCTCAACTTCTGAGTACTCTGTAACATAAATATGTACCTCGCTGAGAATATATGATTCGTTGTTACTTTTGCTTTTATGGTACCTGTTTGAATTATCAGGCTTAACACTCTTGTATTTTTCATGACCGACCAATGCCGAAATTGATCCTGTTACAGTCTCCTCGTTGACAATTATATTTGTCAATTGCCAGGCATTATCGTCAAGATGAAGTATGATGAATTTCTGCTGATCCTGCATTTTATTTATGACATCAGCCGGCTGTTCAGAGGGTCGTACCACTTTAAAGTAAGAGCATCCACCTGTCATAATCAGGAATGAACAGATCATTATCCAGGCAAGTGGCCTGGAGATTGCCGGTAAGCGAAGGACTTTGAACATAGGAATAATTTTATATTGATTGCTTAGAAACCGACTGAAATGCCAATTTGAGGGCAGAAAAAGGTGAAAAACGGAATCACAGAAACCTCCAGTCCTCCCGTGATTAAAAAATGATCCCTGATGAATAGCTTTTCCCTGACATTCCACATGAGGCTTCCTGCCAGGATAGGCCTGGTTTTATACCCGTAATCATAATAAGTGTCATAGTCGACCTTTCTGTAAGAGCCGAGCAGTAATGAAAAACCTGTTGAAAGCCTTGTGATTCCGGTCCTTACAAGTGACTGGCTGAAGGGATAGAAATTTACTCCGGTTTTTATGAAAAAATAGTGAGGACTGAAGTTATAAAACTGCATCCAGCCATGGTAATCATACCAGTATATGTCATCGTATATATTAAAATTGATAAGCAACCCTGTGACAAAACCTGTCTTACCATTTTTTGAAATTCTTTCATAATCAAGGGAAGGTTTGCCTGTGAATAAATTAACCAGTTCAGTGCTGAAATAATTCCGGTCTGTTTTTTTGAGAGCTGGTTCGCGGGAAACTGAGTCATGCGTAAAATCAAGCGATTTCCCGTCGCTGTATTTCAGGCTGTCAAGCACTGATTTGCTTAAGAAATGAAAATATCCTGAAGAATCGCCATAAATCTGGTACTTTATAGTTTTTTCATCTAAATTTTTAATATTGACTTTCAGTAAAGTGGAGTTCTTTTTATACAATATATCCTGACTTAAAACGGAAACTGGTACTATTAGCAGGAGAAAAAACAGTGCGCCTTTGAATTGAAGATTTTCCATTGCAAGGGTTTCTGTTATCAAATTTACACTTAAAAAAAGATGGAACAAATTTAATTTCAGACAGAAACAATGTTACCTGCTCTGTTCAATACCCTTCCCGGCAATATGGGGGAAAACGTCGATGCTGTATCGGAGGCTTCAGAAAGAAAGAAATTTGGGGAAGTGGTTAACTTAAATTAAAACAAAAACTTCCACAGAGTAGCACAGAGATTTTTACTCTGCGGTACTCTGTGACTTCTCTGTGTAATTTCTTCTAATTTAAACTCTTCAGATTTGTAATTGCTTCTGGTACATATTTATGGATCCCTGCCACAATCATACATGTATCCATCACATTACAATCGCCGCATGTTTCGAATCCCTTTGCCTTTACGCAGTTTCTTATTTCACACTCGCTGCAGTGGCTGAATTTAGCACCATCTTCTCTGCACCCTGTGCAGTTTATCATAGTGTATTCAAGACCTGGAGCATTGTAGGCACCCCTCCATTTTTCAGCGGTTGTTTTTCTAAGTTCGTCATCGTCATTGATTGTTGCAATGTATGCATCACATGTTTTGCAGTTAAGCCCGCAACAGGCAATTAATTTTTCCATTGTTTATTTATTTAAAGAAAAATCAGAGTTTGTATGGTCTCCTGTATTCATAATCCATCAGCCTGTGGCTGCAAGCCTCTTTATCGTCGACAAATGTGTATGTGGCAGGATCCCATTTCAGGGGTCTCTTAAGTTCATTTGCAATATTTCCAAGACAGCATGTTATTGCAGTACTGCAGCCGACCTCAATTGATGCTATCGGTTTCTGGCGTGAACGCACGGAATCGATGAAATTCTGCATGTGAGGTGAACTTATCTCAAACTGCAGACCAGCCTGAGTGGGAGCAGGACGGGTCTGTCCCATTGCGGCAGCACCCTGGCGACCCTGTGTAGCAGTCTGTTGCCCCTGGGCGGCAGCTGCGGGCCTCTGTCCCTGCGGAGCTCCGGAAGGACGTGCTGCTCTTGGTTGGGGTCGGTTTCCTGCAATTTCTGCCGGGATGAGGGAAGGATCAGAACATGCTATGTATCCCCTTGCCACTTCTATCCATCCTTTTGTTCCGATGAACTTAATACCCTGTGCACCAGGATTATCCTCAAGATAAGGCTGTTCAGTCATTACAACGCCTGTCTTGTATTTGAAAGTCATATATGGCTGACCGTTGTAACCTTTAGGAATAATTTCGCATGGCGCTGAACCATCCATTCCGATCGCTGCCTGAGCAATATCGAACATGTGGGCTCCCCAGTCAGCCGTGTAGCCATTCCCGGTTTCAAGGTACCATCGCCATGCACCCCAGAGTGTTTCGTTCTGAACCGGATCGAGTGTAATCTGCGGAGCCAGATCGGAATTATAAACGATCTTTTCATCATTGAGCGGACCAAGCCAGAGGTTCCAGTTAAGGTTACCGGGGATAGCCATTGCTGGCAGGTCGAGAGACTTCGGAGGATCGCCAACCTTTGCATAGATCTTCTCAATATGACCTATTGAACCCTTCTGTACAAGCTCAATAGCTTTCTGGAATTCCTTGCTTGAGCGCTGCTGGCTTCCGACCTGGACTACTCTTTTATTGTCATTTGCAACCCTTGTCATTGTAAGTGCTTCCCTGATAGTGTAGGAGAGGGGTTTCTGGACATAAACATCTTTTCCTGCCTGGCAGGCATGAATTGTCATCAGAGCATGCCAGTGATCGGGTGATACGACTTCCACAACATCAATATCCTTCCGATCAAGCAGCTGTTCATACTGTTCATAGGTATCACAGCGTGGAGCAAGTCCTTTTGATTTCTGCCACTCCTCGACACTCTTCTTGTACCTCTGTTGTTTAATTGTATCAACATCACAGCATGCAACGACCTGAAGTCCGGGTGCTCCTGCAAATCCCCTGAAATCGGATAGTGCCTGACGTCCCAGTCCGATAGTTCCCATAAGGACACGGTCACTGGGAGCCACCCGGATCCCGTTTATAACATAGCTTGGCAGGATTGTAAGGCCTGTCAGTCCGATTGCTGATAATCCCAGAAAATCCCGTCTGTTTAATCCTTTATTCGTCTTTTCTTTCATTATGAAATATGGTTGAGGGTTAATTGATCAATAACAGTCTAAAAATATAAAATACTTTTAAGCACTTATCATTAGCCGGTAAATTTTAAATAAAAATCCGGTTGTGAAATGAATCACACACCGGATTTTTTATTAGTTCATAAGGGGAAGCTATTTGGCTCCTGTGGTTTTTGATCCGCAGGTAGCAGTGCAGGAACCCATCTGAGTGCACTCCTTTGCAGTTGTGGCTGCAGCCTTTTCAGCTCCGGCAGGACAGCATGCAGCTGATCCGGTTCCGGAAGCTTTATTGGTTACAGCTTCAGTTTTGGCTTTCCTCGAATCCTTTTTCGAACCACTTGCATTTACAAACAGGATAACCACACATACCATGATTAAAATAGTTCCTAAACCTATAAGTAATTTTTTCATATCTATTTATTTAATTATTAAGACTTCAATATTACAAAATTTTTGTCATTTCACACTTATATGAACGGAAATTCATGCAAATTATTTAATTTTCAAATGTCGAATCCTAAACTAACCTTTGAAGCAATGAGGAAAATATTGATCTCGATTTTCTTACTGTTAATTTCCTTAACAACTGTTTACCCGCAATATTCCACTCTCAATGCCCATTCCCACAATGATTATGAAAATACTCCCCCTTTCTGGCTTGCTTATAATAACCATTTCGGATCGATAGAGGCAGATATATGGGCAGTAAATGGCGAATTATTTGTTTCGCATAATGAGAAAGATATAATTCCTTCAAAGACTCTTGATTCTCTTTATATTCAGCCAATAGTCAGAATATTCCGGCAGAATGGAGGCAGAGCCTGGAAAGATAATCCCGGTACTTTTCAATTGCTGATCGATCTTAAAACACCTGTTGAGCCGACTCTTTCACTGCTTATCCAGAAGCTGATTCAATATCCGGATGTTTTCAACCCCGGATAAGAATAAAAATTCAGTCAGGATAGTTATAACCGGAAACAGACCTGAACCGGGTAAATTCATAAGTTATCCGTCTTTTGTCTATTTCGATGGCAACGTTGCGCTGAAATACAGCAAAAAGCAGTTGAAAAGGATTGCTCTTTACAGCGAGAATTTCAGGAACTTCTCTTCGTGGAACGGGGAAGGTGAGATTATGGAGAATGAAAAAGCCAGGCTGGAAGGTGTTATTAATTCGGTCCATTCCATGAAAAAGAAGATCAGGTTCTGGAACGCTCCTGATGACATTAATTCCTGGAATACTTTTATGAAAATGAAGATTGACTTCATTAACACTGACCATATTGTGAAGCTTACCGGGTTTTTAAATAATTATCTATAAATGAAACAATTTGCTACAATCGACTGGATCGTTTTCATTGGATATGTCATTATCATTGTTTTCGTCGGATTATGGGTCTCCCGCAAAAAGAAAGGAGAGGAGAGGACCTCCAGAGACTATTTTTTAGCAGGCCGTTCACTACCCTGGTGGGCGATAGGGGCTACTCTTATTGCCGCGAACATTTCGGCTGAACATTTTATTGCAATGTCGGGTTCCGGTTATGCAATTGGATTGGCAATAGCGGCTTATGAATGGATTGCAGCTGTTACCCTGATTTTTGTCGCCAAGTTTTTTCTTCCCGTCTTCATTGAAAAAGGGATATTCACGATGCCTCAGTTTCTGACGCAAAGGTATGACAAAAGAGTCAGTACCTGTTTTGCGGTATTCTGGATACTGGTTTATGTTTTCGTAAATATGACTGCTGTTATTTATTTAGGAGCTTTGGCAATGGAACGGATAATCGGTATCCCATTGATTTATGGTATAATTGGATTTTCAGCCTTTTCTGCCTTATACTCTTTATGGGGCGGTATGAAAGCTGTCGCATGGACAGATGTCATAAATGTGTGTGTCTTAATATTTGGAGGTCTTGTAACTACTGCCTTTGCACTTAATGCGATAAGTGATGGAAACGGAGTGATTGCAGGGTTTGGTGAACTTTTGCATAAAGCCCCTCAGAAATTCCATATGATCATTGAAAAAGGAACTCTTTTTGCTCCGGATGGGAAAGGCGGGTTAAAAGATGCTTTTTCGGACCTGCCCGGCCTTGGAGTTGTTTTAGGATCCATGTGGCTGACAAATCTGAGCTTCTGGGGATTTAATCAATTTATTATCCAGCGGGGACTTGCAGGTAAAACCTTGAAAGAAGCACAGCTTGGAGTAGCTTTTGCCGGGTATATGAAACTCCTGATCCCGCTTCTTGTAGTTATCCCTGGGATTGCAGTGTTTGCCCTGGGTGCAAAACTTGGGAAATCAGATGAGGCTTATCCATGGCTTATCAGGAACATAGTGCCTGTAGGTGTTACAGGGCTTTCATTTGCAGCAATTGCAGCAGCTGCAGTATCAGCATTAAGTTCAATTGTCAATAGTACATCCACTATTTTTACAATAGATATCTACAAGGGTTTTATTAATAAAAATGCTACTGAAAAGCAGATGGTAAGAGTTGGTATGTTAACAGCTCTTGTAGCCCTTATAATATCAACAAGTGTTGCTCCTAAATTGCAAACTCTTGATCAGGCTTATCAATATATTCAGGAATACACAGGATTCATTTACCCGGGAGAATTTCTGATATTCTTCTGCGGGCTGTTCTGGCGTCAGGCATCGACCAGGGCAGCATTGGTGACTGCCATAATAACAATTCCCTTAGGAATATTATTCAAGATTCTTTTTCCGGGTATGCCATTTATTCTTCGTATTGGCTATGTATTCATTCTTCTGTCTTTTGTAATGGTCGGTCTTAGTCTGCTGGACAAAAGTCAAAATACGAGTAATGTATTTGACAAAGAATCAGCTAAGAAAGGAATTAACACCGGAACCAGGATTGTGGCTCTTGCCCTGCTTGTTGGCATTGTGGCCGGCTTTTTCGTCAATCCTCTTAAAAACCTGGCACTTGAGGCTATATATGTACCAATTATGATGTTTATCCTGATAGGCCTTATTTTGATCTTTAATAATACACAAAAGAAGATGAATGTGAATGCTATTTTGATCGAAAAAGGTTTATTTCAAACTTCAATGACATTCAATATCGCTGCAATAGGTATTTGCGGTATATTAGCTCTCCTTTACACAGTATTCTGGTGAACGTCGTTCAGGCGGGCAGCAACCGGCAACTCGATTATATTTATTGAAACTATGATAACTTCAGGGTAAGATAATGAAAACAGAATCACGAAAAAAAGATGTTTATAAAAGCACTCTTCACGAAATGACGCAGACAACTCCCACGATACTGTGGAATGATTCCTGCTCGATTGAAGAGCTTAAATCATCGATCAGCCATGGTGCTTTGGGAGCTACCTGCAATCCCGTAATTGTTCTCAATGTTCTTAAGCAGGAGTGGGAAATATGGAAAGAAAGAATTCCGGAAATCATAAACGAAAATCAGACTGCCACCGAGGATGAAATTGCCTGGAAACTCATTGAAGAGATGTCGGTAAAGGCAGCAGCCCTTCTCAAGCCTGTGTTCGACAGGGAAAAAGGAAAGAACGGGAGACTTTCTATCCAGACTGACCCCAGGTTATACCGGGATTCAAAACGAATTCTTTTGCAGGCGGAGCATTTCAACAGGCTTGCTCCGAACATGATCGTTAAAATACCTGTGACAAAAGCAGGTGTCGAAGCCATTGAAGAGGCAACATACCGTGGTATAAGCATTAATGCTACAGTAAGCTTCACACTTCCACAGGCCATCGCTGTCGCTGAAGCTGTCGAACGCGGGCTGACCAGGAGAGAAAAGGAGAAGAAGGATATCAGCACAATGGGACCGGTCTGCACACTTATGGTTGGCAGGCTTGATGACTGGCTGAAAGTGGTGATGGAAAAAGAAAACATAATTGCAAATCCTGAGATAGTTGATTGGGCAGGTGTGGCTGTTATGAAGAAAGCTTACCATATTTACACGGAACGAGGATACAGGTTGAGGCTTTTGAGCGCTGCTTTCAGGCATCACCGGCACTGGTCAGAATTCATAGGTGGTAATGTTGTTATATCTCCACCCTGGCAGTGGCAGGAGAGATATAATGCCTCGGATGTGAACTGTTGAGAACAGGATGGATATACCCGTTGATCCGGCTATAATTGCCGAACTTGAGAAAAAGTTTGTGGATTTCCGTAGGGCATATGATGAAAACGGGATGAAGGTTGAGGAGTTCGACGGATTCGGAGCCACTGTCCGGACCTTGCGGCAGTTCAGCCAGGCAACTACTGACCTTATATTAAAAATCCGGGAGATAATGGTGAAATAGGTTGAAATAGGTTGAAATAGGTTGAAATAGGTTGAAATAAGTTGAAATAGGTTGAAATAAGGATAAAGTAATGAACAGAGATAAAAAATGCCCTTTACTGGCAAAATCATCCCCGGATGAAGAGACTTACCAGACCATCTCTGCTGAGGAGGCCGGATGGAAGTATCTGAATTTCACAGCTAAAAGTATGAAGCCAGGACAGAAATGGAAAGGGGAAACCGGCGTTAATGAGTACCTGTTTGTACTGCTCGGAGGTAATTTCTCAGCAGAAACCTCAGCAGGAACCTGGAAAACCTGGAACGGAAGAAAAGATGTATTCAGCGGAATGCCTCATGCTTTGTATCTCCCTCCTCATACTGAATTTGATATTTCCCCAGCCGGTGATATTCTTGACATGGCATGCGGATGGTGCATCGCTGATAAAAAATATCCTGCCCGTCTAATTTCACCAGATGATGTGGTGAGAATGGGAGTTGAATTCCGTGGTGGCGACAATGCCAGCCGGCAGATAAACAGCATTTTACCTCCAGGATCCGAAAGCAGCAGGCTATTGTGCGTTGAGGTTTACACCCCTTCAGGTAACTGGAGCTCATTCCCTTCCCATAAACATGATAAAAGAAAAACCGATCCTGAGACAGGTAAATTACTGGAAGCCAGTCTTGAAGAGATATATTTTTATAAGATCGATAAACCTCAGGGATTCGCAATACAGAAAGTCTATAACGATGACCGCAGCCTGGATGAAATAGCAGAAGCACATAACAACGATCTTGTACTGGTGCCTGAAGGATATCATCCCGTTGTTGCAGGACATGGATACAATGTTTATTATCTGAATATTCTCGCGGGAAGTGATCAGAGTCTTGGCAGTACGGATGACCCTGACCATAAATGGATCTATGGAACATGGAAGGGAATGGATCCAAGGATTCCTATCGTAACTATAGAAATGAATTGTAGTAAAAATAACTGAGGAGCTTATCTTGATGAAGACAAAAAAATTGACTGCCGGTCAGGCAATAGTCAGGTTTCTGAAGAACCAGTACGTTGAGCGCGATGGTGTTGAAAATCCATTTTTTGCAGGATGTCTGGGAATATTTGGTCACGGAATTGTTGCAGGGGTGGGAGAGGGTTTGATGGAAAATCCTGATTTCCGGTTCTATATGACCAGGAATGAACAGGCCTCTGTACATATCGCTACTGCATATGCAAAGATGAAGAACCGTCTTGGTACATTTGCCTGCATCTCATCCATTGGCCCGGGAGCTACAAATATGATAACCGGAGCTGCTTGCGCTACAATCAACAGGCTGCCAGTTCTGTTAATGCCGGGTGATATTTTTGCACGCCGTAATGTGGCCCCTGTATTGCAGCAGCTTGAGTCGGCTCAGTCTCAGGATATATCAGTAAATGATTGTTTTAAACCTGTTTCAAAATACTGGGACAGGATCAGCAGACCCGAACAATTGATCACTGCCCTTCCTGAGGTGATGAGAGTGCTGACTTCACCTTCCGATACAGGAGCTGTCACTCTGGCTCTGCCACAGGATGTACAGACCGAAGCATTTGATTTTCCGGATGAGTTATTCCAAAAGAGGATCTGGAGAATTCCACGATCAAGACCTGATGTAGCAGCCTTAAGGGAAGCGGTAAGGCTTATCAGGAATTCCAAAAAGCCGGTAATTATTGCTGGCGGAGGTGTGATCTACAGTGAGGCGACAGAAGTTTTAATAAAACTGACAGAACAGACAGGAATTCCGGTGGCTGAGACATTCGCCGGTAAGGGATCCCTGCCATATGATCACCCTTCAAATCTTGGAGCTGTTGGTGCAACAGGAACTCCGGGAGCAAATGAGTTCACAACAGAAGCTGATCTTATTATCGGTATCGGAACACGTTACAGTGATTTTACAACTGCATCAAAGACTGCCTTCCAGAATCCGGATGTAAGGTTCATCAATATTAATGTTTCTGAATTCGATACTTATAAACATAGTGCATTGCCTTGTACCGGCGATGCCAGGGTGACTCTTGAAGAGCTTTCACTTTTGCTGGGTGATTACAGCGTTTCCAAAGATTATATCAGTCGTGCGTCGAATGCTAATAAAGCCTGGGATGAAAAGGTGAATGAGATTTACAGAGTCTCAGGTGCAATTCCTGTCCCACAGGCTGAAGTTGTCGGAGCTGTCAATGAATGTGCCGGTCCCAGGGATGTAGTGCTGTGCGCTGCCGGAAGTCTGCCCGGCGACCTTCATAAGCTCTGGAGGACTACCGATCCGAAGGGTTTTCACCTTGAATATGGTTATTCGACAATGGGATATGAATGTGCCGCCGGCATAGGTGCAAAGATGGCCTGTCCTGACCGTGAGATATTCGTCATGGTTGGCGATGGTAACTACCTTATGATGAACAATGAGATTGTCACGGCAATTCAGGAAGGGATTAAGGTCACAATTGTTCTCCTTAATAACAATGGATTCGGAAGCATTGGGGCATTATCCGAGTCGATCGGATCACAGCGTTTCGGAACCAAATACCGGTACCGCGATAAGAAAACCGGTCAGCTGACAGGTGAAACACTACCGGTTGATTTTGCGCAAAATGCCCGAAGTCTGGGAGCGAATGTAATTGAAGCAAAAGATATTGACTCACTTAAAAAAGCCCTTACGAAAGCAAAGGAGCAAACTGTAACAACGGTTATCACTATTGAAACGGACCTGTACAAAGGAGTTCCGGGTTATGCCTGGTGGGAAGTGGCTGTTGCGGAGGTTTCTGAAATAGATACTGTTAGAGAGGCTTATAAAACTTATTGGAAAAATAAAAAGAAACAGAGATATTTTCTGGGAAAGGCATCAGAAAAAACGAAACAAAAATTTCAAAATATGATACGTACACTGTCGAATTATATCAACGGGGAATGGGTCGAAAGCAGGAGCTCATCGTTCCTTGATGTTGTTAATCCGGCTGATGGCAACATTCTTGCCAGGGTTCCTGCCGGATCGGTTGAAGATGTTGCACTTGCAGCAGATAAAGCTTATCAGGCATATTTGTCGTGGAGGGAGGTCCCTGCAACACAGCGCATTCAGTATCTTTTCAGGATGAAGCAGATACTGGAGAAAAACTCTGATGAAATTTCAGAGATCTGCACAAAAGAGAGCGGAAAGACTTTTTCCGAATCAAAGGCTGAGATCGTTCGGGCAGTTGAAAACATTGAGGTTGCATGCGGAATACCAAAGCTCTTGCAAAGCGAGTTTTCGGAGGATATCACAAAAGGGATAGATGAATTTGTCATCCGCCAACCGGTTGGAGTCGGTGCGTGCATTGCCCCTTTCAACTTCCCTGTTATGATAGCATTCTGGTTTATGCCTTATGCTGTCGCCTGCGGGAACGCATATATTGTCAAGCCGTCAGAGAAAGTGCCGGGGACTATGACACGTATATTCGAACTCTTTGAGGAACTGAAGCTTCCCCCTGGAGTTTTGAATATGGTGCATGGCGGGAAGGAGACAGTTGATGCAATTCTGAATCATCCTGCTATACCTGCAATAAGCTTTGTGGGATCTACCAGGGTAGCAAAATATATTTATCAGACTGGTGTTGCGAACGGAAAGCGTGTTCAGGCACAGGGCGGTGCTAAGAATCCGGTTGTGATAATGCCTGATGCAGATCCGGAAACTACTGTGAAAATTGTTAGCTGACAGCGCTTTCGGATGTGCGGGACAGAGATGTCTTGCAGCTTCTCTTGTTATTCTGGTGGGAGATGCTTCCAGAACCTTCACTGATAAAATCGTCGCTGCAGCCAGGGCCAAAAAGACCGGAAATGGCTTAACAGCAGGGGTCGAAATAGGCCCTGTCATTACCGGAGAGAGCAAAGAACGTATCAATGGTCTGATCCGGAAAGGGCTGGATGATGGCGCAAACCTGCTCCTTGATGGACGAAATATCATTGTTCCAGGTTTTGAAAATGGGAATTTCATTGGTCCGACAATCCTGGGAGATGTAAGTCCTGAAAGTGAGATCTATAATACTGAGGTATTTGGACCTGTGTTATGTCTTGTCACTACTGAAACGCTTGATGATGCAATAACCCTGATAAACAGAAGCCGGTATGGTAATTCAGCCTGCATCTTTACCAGTAACGGGGCCGCGGCCAGGAAATTCAGGCATGATACCCTGGCAGGAAATATTGGGATAAATATTGGAATCGCTGCTCCAATGGCATTCTTTCCGTTCAGCGGATGGAAGGATAGCTTTTTCGGCGACCTGCACGGTCAGTCAAACCATGCGGTTGAATTTTATACCCAGACAAAAGTTGTAATTGAGCGCTGGCATGATGAATGGACAAGAAAATTCTAATACTAAACTATATGATAAAAATTGCTAATGCCCCTTGTTCCTGGGGTGTACTCGAATTTGAACTTGAAGGCAAAGCTGCCGGTTTTGAACAGGTCCTTGATGAGATCCGGGAAACCGGATATCAGGGTACAGAGCTTGGCGACTGGGGATTTATGCCAGTTGTACCTGAAGAACTCAGAAAAGAGCTTGATAAACGCTCCCTGGCAATGGTCGGAGCTTTTGTCCCTGTATTTCTCAAAGACAGGAACAAGCATACCGCGGGTGCTGAAAACGCAGTCAAAACTGCAATGCTGATGGCAGATGCAGGCTTCCCCGATGCCTTTATTGTTCTTGCCGATGAAAACGGCAGTGTGAAAGAACGCACACAGAATGCCGGAAGAGTAACACCGTCGATGGGACTTACTGATGCTGAATGGAAAGTATTCGCTGAAGGTGCTGACCTGGTTGCACGGGAAGTCAAATCCCGGACAGGATTGCGGACTGTCTTTCATCATCATTGCGCAGGATATGTTGAAACACCGGCAGAAATTGACAAACTGCTTTCGCTGACCGACCCTTCGCTGGTCGGACTTGTTCTCGACATGGGCCATTATATGTTTGGCGGTGGTGATCCCCTTCAGGCTCTGAAGAAACATAAAGACCGGATCTGGCACATACATTTCAAAGATTGTCATCCTGAAGCTGCAAAAAAATCGCGTGAAGAAAATTGGGACTATTTCAAATCGGTTGCCGGCGGAGTTTTTTGTGAGCTGGGAAAGGGATCAGTTGATTTCAGGGCTATTGTCAAAGAACTTCATAATCAGGAATATTCAGGCTGGATAGTTGTGGAACAGGATGTCCTTCCTGGAATGGGGAACCCGAAAGTATGCGCGAAACGTAACCGTGAATATATAAAATCACTTGGACTGTAAATAAAACAGGCAACAGGCTTCAGGCGTCAGGCGCCAGGCAAATCAAATTTATTACACAATCTTTAATATAGAAAAAATGAAAAAACTTAAACTTGGAGTAATAGGAACCGGGAGGATTGGCAAGGTACATATTGCAACCCTTGTTCAAAATGTTCCCCAGGCTGATGTGGTAGCTATTGCCGACATTAATCTGGAAAGCGCAAATGAAGTGGCAAAGGCTTTTGGAATAACTTCTGTCTTCAGCAGTTATAAAGATGTTCTTAACCATCCTGAAGTTGAGGCTGTTGCGATCTGCTCCCCGACCGATACGCATGCAAAATACATTGTGGATGCGGCAAAGGCAGGTAAGCATATTTTTTGTGAAAAACCTGTGGATCTTTCCCTTGAGGTCATAAAAGGAGCAATTGCCGCAGTAGAGAAAGCAGGTGTAAAACTGATGGTAGGATTTAACCGTCGTTTCGATCCTAATTTTTTTAAAATAAAACAACTGGTCCTTGAGGGGAAAATAGGTGATCCCCATATCCTGAAGATCACATCGCGCGATCCGGCTCCGCCACCTGCAGAGTACAGTGCAACATCAGGAGGAATGTTCATGGATATGACCATCCATGATTTTGATATGGCACGATATATTACAGGTAGTGAAGTTACCGAGGTTTATGCGAAGTCGGCCGTGCTTGTTGATCCTGCTATCGGGAAGGCTGGCGATGTTGATACTGCTATTATTACTCTTAGCTTTGCCAACGGAGCCATAGGAGTTATTGATAACAGCCGCAAAGCAGTCTATGGATATGACCAGCGTGTTGAAATATTCGGGTCAGGGGGAATGATCTGTGCTGATAATAATTTCCCCGAGAATCACCGCTATTTTTCAGGTGATGGTGTCCATGGTTCCCTTCCTCTGAACTTTTTCATGGACAGGTATCTCGAGGCATATGCAAATGAGATGAAAATCTTTTGCGATGCAGTTATTAATAACAAAGCGCTTCCGGTCTCCGGTACCGACGGATTGATGTCGGTCGCCATTGCACTGGCGGCAAAAAAATCGCAGATTGAAAACAGACCTGTGAAGCTTAGTGAGATAATCTGACCCTTGTGTGATTGTTATAAAAAAATGAAAAATATATGAAAAAGCTTAATTGTCTGCTGCTATTTCTTTTGCTTCCTTTTGTTTTGGGGGCTCAGGAAACCGGTTTACCTGCAGCCACGATAAAAAAATGCAGTGATTTTACTGTTACCGGCGATGGAAGTTCAGCCGTCTGGAATAAGACTGAATGGATGGATCTTACTCATCAGGGCTCAGGGGCAACTATATACGAAACAAAAGTCAAGGCGCTTTATTCTCCTTCCGGGATCTATTTTCTTGTTCAGGTGCCAGGATTCAAAGCTGACAACCACCATGCAGGCCGACAACATGAATTTGTGGGAAGAAGATGTTGTGGAGGTATTCTTATGGACCTCCGAAGATTTCCCGGTTTACTTTGAATATGAGATCTCTCCCATGGATTTTGAATTGCCGATAATGGTGCCTAATTATAAAGGCAGGTTCCTTGGCTGGCTTCCATGGAAGTACGGCGGCGACAGGAGGGTAATACATGCGACAGGCGTTGCAGGCGGGGAAAAGAAAAGCGGCGGCACAGTAACATCGTGGACAGCGGAATTCTTTATTCCATTTAAGCTGCTTAATCCGCTGCCCCAGGTTCCTCCTGTATCAGGTACAAAATGGAGGGCAAATATGTACAGGGTTGATTATGACAACGGTTCCTCGAGTTTTGCCTGGCGGAAAACAACCAGATCGTTCCATGAGTATAACAGCTTCGGGACGTTTGTCTTTGAATAGAGTCTTATGAATCATTGGAACATTTATTCCTGTTGAAATTCGTCAGGAGTACCGGTTCTCCTGAGCAGGTTTTTGATATCGGGATTGCCTGCATAGTCAAAAGCTGTTTTACCTTCATTATCCTTTAAAGAGGGATTACCGCCTTTTTCCAGTAGCAGCTTCACAATATCCGCATACCCGTTCATTGAAGCAGCCATGAGATCGGTGTACTTTGCAGTTCTAAGAAGGTCCATTCGTCCGTTTTTCCTGAAAAACACTTTCACAATTGCTAAAAGCCCGCTGCCGGAAGAACGTAAAAAGGCAGTTGACCTGTCGGCATTTGCCATGAAATCATCATTGTTTTTATTCATGAATAATAACCCGACTGCCTCAAGGTTACCGTTTTCCATAGAAGCCACACTTGCATTAACAGTCTCAGTATATTGAAGATCCTTATTTGATCCTGTGTAAAGCTTAATCTTAATGCTATCTGCTATATCATCTTTTGCCGTAATTACAATTGCATTTGTACCGTCAGTTTCCTTTGAATCAGGCACAGCTCCTTTTTCAAGCAATGCTTTTACAATATCAGTGTGACCATTTAGCGAAGCCAGCATGAGGGCATCAGACCCGTCAGCTGATTTCAGGTTAATATCAGCGCCGGCGGCCATAAGCAATTTTGCGTAATCAGTCTGTCCGAGCATAGAGGCTGTCATAAGGGCAGTTGCACCTCCCTTATCCTGAAGATCAGGGTCAGCTCCGTTTTTGAGTAACAGCATTGCAGCATAAGTGTATCCGAAAAGGGAAGCCTGGATCAGGGCGGTTGTTCCATTATTAAAATCCTGTATATCTACTTTTGCCCCTTTCTCAATCAGCTGACTGATAATGTCAGTGTATCCATTCTGCGATGCGAGCATCAGTGGAGTATATCCGTCGGAAGCCTGAAGGTTTGGATTTGCATCATATTCAAGTAATAATCCGACTATTTCCGCGTGTCCGTTCTGGGAAGCCATCATCAGGGCATTACTGCCGTCAAGTGCCTGCAAATTCGGATCAAGTCCCTTTTCAAGGAGAAGTTTGACAATTTTTGTATTGCCCCCTGACGAAGCAAATATCCCTGCAGTAGCACCGTCAATTGCCTGCAGATTAGGATCTGCTCCCCTCCTGAGAAGTATTTTACATACTCTTTTGTATCCCTTGGAGGATGCATACATCAGAATACTTCTGTCATAAATGTCGGTGTAATTAACATTATTAATGTTCGGGAAATTTCCAGTGTATTAATGCAGATCCTGTGATCTGCTCCTGACGGTTCGGCTTTTTTTCACCTGTTACTCTTTGTCCGGTAACTTCACCTGCACCGAGTAACAGGAATAAACCAATCAATGCCGATGCATATATAATTTTCATAAGATCTGGTTTAATAGCCAAAAAAACATATTCAGCTTATAAACAAATAAAAAATTGAAATGTTCTGCACTTCCCGGGATAATATTTTCCATAGATTTTCGATGTTTAATGAAAAATCATTTATTCAGGAAAATTCAACCGGCTCATTATTTCTTTAAACCGCGGATCATTGTACAGTGGTCTGAAATAAGCATCGCAATTAAACCATGGGACAAAATTAGTTCGCTGGTTATAGGCTTCTTCGATCCAGTAAATAGCTTTATCCTTATCTCCAAGAGTAGTATAAATCTCGGCAATACCGTATGCATACCAACTGTTGTTGGTTTTTTCCAGCTTTGAAGCTACTTCAAGAGCTTTATCTCTTTGACCAGCACGGGCATATGTAACTCCCAGTCCATGTTCGAAATCAGGACTTATTGCAATTCCCTTTTTATGAGCTGCAATTGCCTCATCATACTTTCCCATTTCGGCATAAGCAGATCCCAAAGCCCATAATCCCATGGTATTATTTGGATCAAGTTCAAATGTCCTGGTTACTTCCGGTAATGCCTCCTTATATCGCCCTATCCAGATATAAAAACAAGCGAGATTACTAATAAAAGTCGGATCAATCGGATCAATTTCAATAGCTTTTTTAAACTCAGCTATTGCTTCATCCACTTTGTTGCTGACCATAAGAAGCCACCCATAATGATAATGAACCATTGGTTTATTAGGATTCAGTTCCATTGCACGTTCTAAGTATCTCGATGCTGCCTGAAAGTCATAGTCGGAATAAAGTGATTTAGTGGCAAGGACTACATATGCATCGGCTGCTTCAGTTATTGTAGAATCCAGGGAAAGTGCTTGCCGGGCATAGGCAATCGACCTGTTAGAAGCATCTGCTGCCACAGTAGAAACATGACCTGCGGTACTGTAACCCAGAGCCAGTCCTATATAAGGTAAAGGATCGGACGGGTCAAACGTAATTGCTTCATTATAAAATTTCAATCCCCTTTCAAAATCTTCAGCAGTAAGCTTATTCATGTAATATTTCCCTTTGGCACAAGCTTTTAATAGATCCGAATTATGTTTTTGAACAATTGAAAGACTTTTCGCTTCCTTTGAGCTAAGCTTAATCTTTGTACCGTCAATTACATGATTGAGGATGTCCAGGTAAATTTCTCCAATTTTATCCCAGCTTTGCATAAACGAAGCATTCCAAATGTATCTTTCTTCAGGGAAAGCTTCAATCAATCTGACTTCAATCTGAAGATTATTTTCTGTTCCCTTTATTGATGATTCAATCATATTGTTTACACTGAGCTTTTTAGCCATCTGCTGTGCTGATTCTGCTGATCCCTTAAACTGCAGAGTAGAGGATCGGGGTCTTACATCCAGATTGCTAATGGTCCCCAGCTTCCCTGTAATGTCATCCTGAATGCCGTCAGCAATGTATTCCAGATCAGGATTACCAGTAAGGTTCGAAACCGGAAGTACCGCAATTGCTTTTCTTAATATTTCAATTGCTGCTGTTTGTTTTCCGGTTTTTTGTGTCATTTTGGGAACGAAGAATAATACAGCAATTACAGCCATTATAAGTAGGATTATCATTGAAACTATACCTATCAACCTTTTCCCCGGATTTATGATTTTCTTTTTTTCATCTGCAGCGCTTTTAATGTCCTGCCTGATCCCTTCAGCCGGTTTAGTTTCAATATCTGTTCCGGTCTTTTTATATTTCAAATACCACTTGATAATTATGCCAAGATTGACAAGCACCGGTTTTATCTGTTCAGGATCAAAGTCTTTTGGATGAGCACCATAAGTTGACAATTCATTCAGTCCATACATTGAACTTATTATGTGTGAAGGTACTTTTTCCTCCTTGTGGAACTTATCAATTATACCTTTCAGAGGTTCGGTCTTTCGTGGCCTTTTAAGCTCGCATTCACAAAGGTCAGTGATGATTACTTCCAGGCATCTCCTTGAATACAGAAGAATCATATTTTCATCATCAGCTTTTATAAGCCGTTTCAGTTCTTTCTCCAGGTCGGTTAACTGACCCTTAAGGGATTCATAAAGTCTCTCAATTTCTTTTATCTCTGCTGTCCAGATTGCCATTAGTTTAATAATTAATAATTATTAAGATTATCAGTATATATGCAGGTAAAATTAAACTATTCTGATGCCAAAGTCAAGTGAGGGTCAGAATATTGACAAGTAAACAAAATGCCCCCGGATAAGCTCCGGGGATTGTTTTTAACGTAATAGACGGTCTGCTATTGACAGGCCTTTATTATCTTTGATCCTTATAAAGTCAATTTTCCAATGAACACCAAAATCAGAGCTATTATCACCGGATCAACCGGAATGGTTGGAGAAGGCGTCCTTCTTGAATGTTTAAAGCATCCGGATGTGGAGGCAATACTTGTAATCAACAGAAAAGCTTGCGGCATTACTCACCCCAAAATAAAGGAGATAATCCATACCGATTTTTTTGATCTTCTCACTATTGAATCCGGGTTATCAGGATATAATGTATGTTTCTTTTGCGCTGGAGTGTCATCTGTGGGGATGAAGGAAACTGAGTACACCAGGATCACTTATGACCTCACAATTAACTTTGCTAAAACAATAAGCAAATTGAATTCCGGCATGACCTTCTGTTATGTTTCCGGAGCAGGTACGGACAGCAGCGAAAAGAGCAGGATTATGTGGGCAAGAGTCAAGGGCAAAACGGAAAACGACTTAATGAAACTTAATTTTAAACATGTATATGCGTTCCGTCCAGCCCTAATGAAACCAACCAAAGGGCAGAAAAATGCTCCTGCATTCTATAAATATGCCATGTGGCTATATCCCGTTTTACATGCGATATTTCCATATTACCTTGGCACCCTGAGCGATGTGGGGCTTGCGATGATCAATTGCGCAGTATTCAATACCAAAAAGAGTGTGCTGGAAGCAAAAGATATAGCTGAACTGGCAAAGAGAACTAATTAGTACAAGCCTGAGGGTGATCAGGAAAACTTTATATACTTCGAAAATGGCTCACTGAAGCTTATCCTTTTTCAATCAGGATCTTAGCGGTATAATCCTTTAGCTTTAAGCTATACAAGGTGCCAATTCATTATTATCAGGTTTTCTGATTTTTACTTTTTGTCCCTGGTATAGCGGTAGTTATTATTCGTAAATGAACTCTTCCCCGTTTACCACTCTTTCAGGGTATCCGGTTTCAAAGTTGTACTCATACGATGTCTCAGATTCCGAGAAAGCATCCATCCCGGGAACAGGATCATAATTAACCGTCCTTGTTTTAATTATGTTATTCGTGTTTGTTGAAATACCCGGATTTCCGGACCTCTCAAATATTTTATAAGGATTGAAGAATGAGTCATACTCAAAAGTGATTTTGGACAGATGTTTTGGTCCGGTACCTGAGGGTATAAACAGATATGAATAATAATCTTTCTCTGTTACATTACCGTTTGAATCGTAATTATAGGACCAAAACTGAGTTACTTCATTATCACTATTATGAAGTAGTTCTTTAGAAATCAGATTGTTGTCATTGTATTCAAATGTTCTCTCCGATCTGAATTCATCTTTTCCATCCTTTGGAAGATAGTTTAATTGTCTGATTAGATTACCATTTATATCATATTCGTATAAATGGTACATTGAGATTCCCGTTTTTTCAGGATCAACGAATTCATGTATCGTTCCGGGCAGTATTGATGAACTAATACTTAAAGGTGAAATAGCCACTTCTTCTCTGATCAGTCTGAGATCCTGATCATAGTGAAATTTTCTGTAGAAGAAGGTGCTGTTTACTTCTGAAACAAGATTATTCTGATTGTATGAAATTTCTTCCACAACATAATCACCATTCTTTATCTTTTTCAATAAGTTGTTTGCACCCGGAAGATAAACATCCTTTGTGCAACCAATCACTATAAATATTATAATGAGCAACACAATCAACCCTGCAAAATGTTTCATGCTTTTCATGGTTTAAATCTTATTGGATTGATGGTTTTAATATAATCCGTGTTACATAAAAGCAAATTTATAAAATATTAAGGACTTAATGGCAATAAACAACTGAAAGAGAAGAAGAAAAATATGCCTCCTAATAAGGGCTGGAAACAAATACTGAAAGTATTACTTTTTTCAGTAGTTTTAACCGTTCTGTGTTAAAAACCTAATTAACAATCAATAAAGGTATGGCAGCAATAGGTTTCAGGGAAAGGGCAAAGTGGCACCAGATAAAATTCAGGGAAGAAGTTTTAAAAGTGGGTTATAACGGTTATGAGACCATCCTGAATGATCTGGACGCTCAGAAAGGACTGATCTTTTTTGACGGATTTAAGGTTTATGAAGCTTCTCAGGAAAGGTATCCTCATTTCAAACTCAATCAGGCCTGCTTTGCCAACCTGTTAAGGAGCGAACATATACCTTTCAATATTTTCATTCCTCTTTCGAAAAAGCCGGAATATGCCAGGGCAGTACTGAACAGGTTTCTGGGTGGAGTAATTACTATTATAACCGATATAAGGATAGAATATGCTCCTGATCCTGAAAAAGCTCTCAAAGACAAGATCTCCTTTGATGTCTTCATTGAATATCGACATGCTTCCGGTGGATATGGCATCCTTGGCATTGAGGTCAGGTACGCCGAAAGGGAATACAGGCTGATGAAGGATTCCAGGGAGGATAAAGAGATACATCAGGGTATTTCAGTATATAACATACTGACAGAAAAGATTGGTTTATACAGGAAGGAATATATTGAAGATTTGAAGAGTGACAAGTACAGACAGTTGTGGAGAAACCAGCTTCTCGGGGAAAGCATGACCAGGAAGAACCATCCGGGATCCAGATATGAGCATTTCACATCAATTTTGCTTTACCCTGAAGGTAATGACCACTTCAGGGACCTGATACCGGTATATAAAAGCTTCCTGGCTCCCCGAAATGAGAATTCCTTCGTGGGGATCACGTATGAAGAGTTTATTAAGACCGCAAGAAGCTTTACAAGCGATACTGAATTCCTTAGATGGTTACAGTACCTGGAGGATAGATATATTATCAGGGTCTGACTTGTTTTTTCGCGATAAATCCAATGCCAGGACGGGGCTTCTCGCCGTATAGTATATATTGTAATACAACAAATAATTTATGTAATACAGTAAATAATTTACCTGTAACAATATGTGAATAGGGGTTGAATCAAGTCCACCACCTCCCTCCCGACAAGTCGGGAGTACTCCTCCTCAGTGAGGAGGAGAAAGTTAATCCATTGTTAATTTTTACTTTGGTGGTTAAAACACTTTTTAAAGAGCCTCCTGCAGCCCTCCGACCATGATATACTCGTAAAAAGCATTATATCTTTAGGCTCATTATGAAGATCTGAAATGTAAATTAAAACAACTTATTGCCCTCGGATCAGCTCTGGGGGTTTCTTTTTTATCCTCCTACCAGCACTGTCCTGCCTCAGCATATTCCTTATGAAAATAAAATTGACTTTGTCTTTTTGGTTGTGTAACTTTATATGAGAAACAACTTTAAAAATTTATGATATGAAAACAAAGAACTGGATTTGGCTTTGCCCATTAATAGTAATTGCATTAGTTTTTATTCTTACCCATAGTTGTAAGAAAGATGAAGAACCTACTGATAAAATTACCGATAGCGATGGCAATATTTATACAACTATAACTATCGACACGCTAATTTGGATGGTTGAGAATCTCAAAACCACAAAATACAGCGATGGGACAAGTATCCCATTAGTAACCGATAATGATGAATGGAAGGCTCTCACAACTCCTGGTTATTGCTGGTATAATAATGACATAACAAATCAAGACACTTATGGAGCATTATATAACTTCCATGTGGTAGCTCCCTATCTAAACGGCAATAAAAATATTTGCCCCACAGGATGGTATGTTCCCGACTTTTATGAATGGTATACCTTAATAAATAAATTTGGACAGATTGAAGTTGGTGGAATATTAAAAGAGGTGGGCACTACTCATTGGACCAGTCCAAATGTGGGAGCTACAAACGAATCTGGCTTTAATGCACTTCCAGGTGGAAGTCGAAGTGGTTACGATGGTAAATTCTACGATATTGGAACAAGTTGTGCATGGTGGGCATCAGGTGGGAATACTTATTATAAGGACTCCTGGTGCTTTAGATTGACCTATAATGCATCCTCTATGAACATGAATAATACCACTTGGAAGAATGGAAGTTATGTTCGTTGTGTGAAGAAGAAATAATATAATTGAATATCTGAAATACTAATATCAAGCACACACTTGGTGAAATCAATATCATCTTAGATGCATCGGTTAGCAGCCCTCGGATCAGCTCCGGGGTTTTTGTTTTATGAAGTTTGAAATGGAAATATTTTTATCAATTCAAAAAAAATGATTTACTTGTATTAAAACATTTTGTAACTTTATTATTACTATATCTGAAATCTCTCTTAATCAAACAATCCCACTATGAATCATTTATTTAGAATTATCGTAATTCCAGGCTTTTTGATAGGAATGACTGTATGTCTTAATTCCTGTAAACCAAAGCCTACTCTTGCTGTTGTGACAACCAATAATGTAACTGACAAAACACAGACAACTGCTACATCAGGCGGAAATGTGACAGATGATGGAAATGCTGAGGTCACCTCCAGGGGTGTTTGCTGGAATACTTCAGAAAACCCTACTACAGGCAACAGCAAAACATCCGATGGCGTCGGTACAGGTGCATTTACAAGTAGTCTTTCCCAGTTGACACCCGGAACTACCTATTATGTAAGGGCATATGCAACAAACAGCGAGGGTACTGCCTACGGCAGTCAGGTTTCATTCAGTTCAAATCCCGTTCTGCTTGCAACTCTGACAACCACAACAGCTACATCAATTACCCAGACAACAGCTGTTTCGGGGGGCAATATTGGATCAGATGGAGGGGGAACAATAACAGCAAGAGGTGTATGCTGGAGTACAGCGTCAGCTCCTTTGGCTACCGGATTGCATACAACTGAGACCGGAACAACAGGTGCCTTTACAAGTAACATTACCGGATTGACTGCCAATACAAAATACAATGTAAGAGCTTATGCCATAAATAGTGCAGGGACTGCCTATGGGGACGAAAAATTCTTTACAACGGAGCCAGTAAAAACGGTAACCGACATCGATGGCAATGTTTACAATACGGTGACTATTGACACGCAGGTTTGGATGGCTGAGAACCTGAAAACCACAAAATATAATGATGGCGCAGCAATACCTAATGTAACTGATTATACATGGGGTAATTTACTAACTGATGCTTATTGCTGGTATAATAATGATATTAATAACAAAACTACTTATGGTGCCCTATACAACTGGTATGCAGCGAAATCAGGTAAGCTATGTCCAACAGGCTGGCACGTGGCTACACTTGAAGATTGGACCAGGTTAGTCACTTTCCTTGGTGGCATTGATGTTGCAGGCGGCAAGCTTAAAGAAGCAGGTAATACTCATTGGCTTGATCAAAATGTCGGAGCAACAAACGAATCTGGGTTTACGGCTCTTCCCGGAGGTTACCGGGGTTCTGGTTTAGGAGATGGTTCTTTCTATGCACTTGGATATTATGGTTGGTTTTGGACTTCAACGGTTTATCCTATGGATCCGGTTTGGGATCATATTGCCGGATATAATTGGCAGATGACAGGTAGTTATAGTAATTGTCTGCAGAGCAACATATGGGATATGGAGGGATTATCTGTGCGCTGTATTCAGGATTAACCACCGCCAAGGGCTAACAGGGGCATCTACTGGTGGATCTGGTTCTATGGTAAGGTCCTCAGCAAGATCGCAAATACCATATTAACCAATAGATGATCGCTGGTATAATGCCAGGAATATGAGCAAGCAATTCTTCATTGAACTGTTATTTTTCCCCTCAAGTTGATATCCCCTAACCATATCCTGTTATTGCCTTGTAACAACTGGTCTTTTGTTACCTGGTACGCTAAACCGGGAAATTCAAATGACAGGTTGTACTCTCCTGGATTAATTGGTGCTTCAATCGGATAATTTATCGTAAATGATTTTGAGTCACCTGATTTTAAGAGTGATAGCCATTCTGCTTTCCAGCTGTTCCAGGGTTCAGGTTTCTGATGAGTAATTGTACTTGAAAAAACTTCATTGTGATTCTGGTCCCTCAGAGATAATCCATTTGTAAAATAATGGAAAAGGTTAGTCCCTGTTTTATTCATGTCAATTATTAAAAGATCATCGCTGTCGTGGTTCACTATTGTAAATTTAAATGATAACTGAGTTCCGGTTATCTGCAATAAGTCAATAGTACCGGAGAGTCCTGAGTATAACAAATTATGCTCTTTCAGCAGCTCAATAATTCTCGGACAGTTCCTTATATCCGGTTTGTCATCCCTCCAAATTTCAATTCTGAGAGCATGATTGCCGTACATGCAAGGGGAAGGGATCATGGGTCCGGCGGGAATAAAGCTTGAATATCCGGGAACAAAAACACCTGCATAGATTGTATCTCCTTTATCAAAGAACGCAAACGGAACCTGGAGAATATCCTCAAATTCACTCTGAGTATCTTTAAAATACAGGATATGAGTAGATGAGTCGTAAAGAGCAATATCGTCGAATCTGAATGCCTGATCTGTTCCAATCTTGAAGAAGACTTCCCGATCGGTTTGTTCCGCTGGTTTTTCACAGGAGGATAGCATGAACAACAGACAAAGCATAACTGGCGTGACCCCTAAGATAGATAAATTCTTCATTTTGTGGAAGGTTAGGTTACGATGCAAAGCGCAAAAATTGTACCATACTCGTAATCTGAGTGTTTATGAAGATCTTTTAGTCTTCAGTTAGTCTTAATTTATATAGTCTTAATCCAACCATCGGGAACCAGATTAAGTATAGTGGTCTAGCAATAAACATTATAATGTTACCCAATGCTGGTGAAAAAAATCCAATGATAATGTGACCAAGATCCCAAGGTGTACGGTGTACTTTATTTATAAAGAGTATCATCATCTCCTGCTTGATGTCTCATTGGATTATCACCATTATACAACTTTACAAAAGCAGGTATTCCCGCTGTATGATCATCATGTTCATGTGACAAATCCATCCGGATCTTTCAGGAATTTAAAACCCTGCCCCAGAACCTGTGCTTGCAAAGACAAAATAACCAATGATATTGCTAATAACTTACTTGTTTTCGTTTCGGTTGTCACTTTTATTATAACTGTCAAATTTATGCATTGGGTAAGACAAAGTCAATTTTACTTTAATAGCCAACCATACATGTGATATGCCCAGATTGATTATTGATCAGGTTTAAGAATTGTATCCTTTAGGAATTTCGGGTTTTTAAAAATATTTGTCTCATGATGAAACAGAACCCTGTTGAGCCGGGGGCTTAATAAAAAGATTTTATTGAACATTACCACGTGAACTTTGTTGTCAGAACATAAAGAGATTTATTATGAAAAGTTACGAATCATTCAATCAATCTGGTTTCTCAAAATTCCTCAATACGCTGGCAGGGAGAATATTACGTCTGGTAATGGGAATTGGGTTTCTTGTTGTAGGGTTTATATATCGGGACCATGCCCTTGGAGTAATATCTATTGTGTGGGGTCTCTTACCTTTGAGTGCAGGAGTGTTTGACATTTGTTACATAAGTGCCGCTCTGGGTGGTCCACTGTCTGGCAGAAAGATTCGGTCCCAACAAGTTCAGATCAAGGAAGTATAACGAACCAGGGATTCCATCATCTTACTTGGTGTTCAAAGTCAAGTGAGGGTCAGAGACTAATCGTAATCTTTAAACTCATATATTTGTAATTTTAATTAAAACCGGAATATATGAAAGCAATTAAGAAATGGTTCATACTGTTTTTTGCTATCTGTCACATCTTTTCCACATATGCACAATCAGGCAAATATTATGTAGGAGTAAAAGCGGGTTTGGGAATCCCCAATTTGACTGCTGGATCAAAATCTACTCCGCTGAGTGAAGATTACTCTTCAAGATTGGGCTTTTATAGCGGTATTGTTACTGAATTTCAGACTAATAACTGGTTTGGCGTACGTGCCGAAATAAACTATTCTTCACAAGGTGGAAAAAGAGAGGGAATGCAGGCTTTGCCTTTATCCACCGAGATGGAACAATTATGGCAAATGCTGTCTGCTTTTGGTATAACACCTGATAACTATATGTATGCGGATATAAAGAGTGAAGCAATATTGAATTATCTTGAGATCCCGGTCCTGGTAAAATCTACTTTTGGTTTAGGTTCCAGAATTAACTTTTTTCTGCAGGCCGGACCCTATGTAGGTTTGTTACTTAATGCTAAAAATATAACAAGCGGGTCCAGCAGCATTTATATTGATAAGGCAGGTACTTTCCCTGTTGATGCAATTCTTCAGCAGGCTCAAATGCCGCCTATCGGAGCACTGTCTTTTGATCACACTGAAAACATTACTTCAGATATCCACAGGTTTAATATAGGTGGACAAGGGGCTATTGGTTTTGAATTAATAATGGATTCGGGAAAATTTTTCATTGAGGGCGGAGGCAATTATGGTTTCATTCCTATGCAGAAAGACGATGAGAATGGGAATAATAACACGGGTGCAGGAACTGTAACAACTGGATATATGTTTCAGTTTTAGAAACGAAATATAGACTACTAAATGCAAAAAAAGGTCAGATTGACCACCTGACGCTTGAGCTAAGTGGGCATATAGTACCAAATTAAGAGGTGTATGATTCTCAGGTTCCGATCAATCGGACACTCTCGGTGTGGTGAAGTTACTTTTTTCCCTTAATTTTAACCGTTGCGGGCTACAACCATATCTACAACCCTGACCACTTTATGATCAAAGACCGGATAGCGAAGGTGTGGGGGGAGTAAAGTTTTAACATGCTCTATAAGAACGACAAAGGCTAAAATGGTAATAATGAGGTCATCTGTATTTGGACTTATATTTACGCTGATGAGGAGGTTGAGAATTATTATTTACTTTTTTCTGATTCCTGTTGCTCTTACAATAGGAGGTTGCAATAGAGTAGAAGAAAATGTTCCTGTTTTTTTTCAGGGATCCAGTTTAATAGATGCGACAAAAACCAGTGCGGTTATTGAGACTGGAGTTTCATTTGAAGGCAGCTTCCCGGTGACAGTATGTGGTGTCTGCTGGAGCACTGCGGATAATCCAACGATAAATGATCCACACACTGATGATGGAACAGGAAGCGGAGCTTTTACAAGCACCATAACAGGTCTGGCTCCGAATACTCTCTACTATGTGAAACCATATGCAACAAGCAAGGCAGGAACCGGATACGGAGACCTGATTTATGTAAAGACAAAAGCAGACGAAGTGACAGACATTGATGGTAATGTATATTCAACCATAATTGCAGGTAATATGGAATGGATGGCTGAGAATCTTAAAACCACCAGACTAAGCGATGGTACTGACATCCCGCTTGTAACTGATGCTCTTGAGTGGAGCAGGTTGTCATCCCCTGGATATTGCCTGACCAGTAATTCCAAAGTTACATATGGGGTTTTGTACAACTGGTATGCCATAAAAACTGGAAAGCTCTGTCCGGACGGATGGCATACAGCAAGCCATAATAACTGGTACTCCCTTGTTTATCCGTTTGATAAGAACCTTCAAGCCAATATGGAAAGCAAATCTGCTGGCTGTGATCTTGCAAAACCCGGCATAACCCAGTTTTCAGGATGCACGTCTGTTGCCCCCAACAAATCTGGTTTTTCAGCCATCGCCGGGGGCTGGCGATTCCAGAGTGGAGAATTTTCCAATGATGGTAAAAGCAGCAGGTTTTGGCTGCCGGAGGATCAGTACCCTGGTTCAGATTTCGCATTTTATATTTATTTGTCCTGCGGTTGTAGCAGTAAGCAAGTCTCCCTAAAAGCTGACAACAGAGGATATGGGTATTCAGTTCGCTGTGTGAAGAATTGACTCCTGAAGCGAGTATACCCAGATGGTGGTCCGGGTATAGCAAATGTCCATAAAATCTGATATTTAGCTTTTAACTAAAATTTTTAATTATTTGAGTGTAAACTTGAAGGGGATTGCAAATTCTATATCCTTCTGCTTCCATTCAGGAATTATAATTTCTGAAAGTTTATTAGTGACCCGAAGGCATTCAGTCTTTAATGCTGGATGTTCGTTCAAAGCAGCTTTTTCACTTTTAGCTACACTTGTTCCGCCAGATGGTTTATAACCTACAATTACGATTTCTGGCAACAAGGAAACTTTGACGGCTTTTTTGTCAGTAAAAACTTTACATTCTTTTATTACTCCACCCTTATTCATTTTAACAACCACAAAAACTTTTCCTGTATCGGAAGAACTTTTTGCTTCCTGTGGGTACCCAGTATTCTTTGCCAGAAATAATAAAATCTCAGATTCAGAAGTCTTGGAGAATAGTGGTTTTTGATTGCCAGTATTTGTTTGGCTGGACTCCGGTTTGAATGAAAACATAACAAACAGGATTGCTACTACCGGAAGAATAATTATATTCTTCAGAGCAGCATAATTGCGTGTTGGTTTTTTGTTGATCATGACAATTCGGTTTTTAATTAAACTTGAGAAATTATGAGCTAATGGGACATTCATTAGCTTGGTTGGGACGTTTAGAAGTTTATACTGATATTCTTTTATACTGCAAGAACTTTTAAGTGAAAAATTGTCTGCTAAGTATTCATGGTTTAATATTATTAACCTTTTTATGAGCCACATAAATGGATTGAACCATAGAAAGGCAATTAGTAATTCGGAAAATAGCAAATCAAAAGTATGACCCTGCTTAATATGTGCCGTTTCATGTTCAAGAATCTCCAGATAGTCACCACTTTCAAAGGTTTTCTTTGGAATAACTACATAAGGGAAGAAAGAAAAAGGTGGATGCTCCATTTCGGATAAAACAACCTTAGGGAACTTAGTGTTTTGGATAGTTCCCTTCCGGATTATCATAAATGTTCGTGCAACGCTGGATAATATTCGTAATAAGAAAAGACCTGTAATTGAGAAATAGAGCCAGATTAATATGTTATTTAAATCGAATGAGGTAATCTTTTCTGAAAAAGTTGCTTCGAAACTAGTCCTTGATAAAACGATGCTATTTATTGAGTTTGTATTTTCTATCAAAGAATCAGAGACAAAAAAATTGAATACATTCTGTATCGGGATAATGATGGAAAGCAGCATAAGTCCTATAAGGAAAATCCTGTTTCGAAGATAAAATGTATCCTTACTGAAGAAAAGAATATAACAAAGGTATAACAGCATTGTCCCAGTTGATACCTTAAGTAGATATAAGAATATATTATCCATTTTTCTTCCCTTTCTCAATGATATCAATCAGTTTTTTCAGGTCATCTGTACTCAACTTTTTTTCGTCCACAAAAAATGAAACAACATTTTTATAAGATGATCCAAAGTAATCGCTTACTACCTCTTTCATATAAATTTTCCTATACTCCTCTTTCTTTACTAGTGGGAAGTATTCATGGTTTTTACCATAAGCTTTATGACCTATATAGCCTTTCTCCTCAAGTATTCGGATAACTGATGAAAAAGTTGTATATAATGGTTTCGGTTCCGGACAAAGGTCAATCAATTCTTTAATGAATCCTTTTTTGGCTTTCCAAAGGATCTTCATGGCCTCTTCTTCTTTTGTGGTAAGTTTCTTCATAGCATTAACTGTTTTTACAAAGATATAACGGATATATCAGTAATGCAACTAAATTATCAAATAAATATCTGAATAATACGTTACAGTAGCGGGGCATATGCCAAGAGTGGTTGAATAAGGTCATTTTGTATTGATCTAATAATGGGCAGTATATTATAAAGGTATATTCTCCCCATCCGGAAATAAATAAACCTTATATGTTAATTTGCTGCTGGTCCGATCTGATGCCTTTGGCAGGGCCGAGCGTAAAGGGGCCGACCGAAAAGAAATTAGCCAGTGGCTAATTCTAGGGAGGAGCCAGTTAGAGCGATGGAAAGTGGGCTGTTTTAGCGAAGGAGCCGGTCTGCAGCGGAGGGCAACCCCCGGTCCAGGGATTACCTCCTCATTTCATTCGTCGGTGATCCCTCGGAGGGGGAGCTTCAAAGGCATCAGATCAGACGTCCTGCGGGCGTTTTTATTTTATTCAAATCACTCGCTCATGCAAGCATGGCTTGGGCTTTTCATAAAACAAAAACCCGCAGCAAATGCTGCAGGTCTGATCTGATGCCATTGGCGGAGAAAGAGGGATTCGAACCCCCGGTCCACCGATAGGCGGACAACGGTTTTCAAGACCGCCGCATTCGACCACTCTGCCATTTCTCCCTTCGTCCGCGCAAAGATAATATTTTTTTGACTTTTTGGAATTTTTATGCAAAATATACGAATTATCAGATAATCAGACAGATGAACTATTTATGAACAGGATTTTAACACTTTTGACTTGCCACGATGCTAAAGTAATGGAATAGTGAGGTTTTGCGATATTTCTCCCAAACAGGCTTTTTACCAGCTAAAAATATGGTTTTTAGTACTAAAAGTGCCACTATTTGCGCAAAATAGACAAAAATTATTTGCACATCTTATAAAATGAAATATATTTGTATCCAATTAGAACCATTGGTCTAACCTTTAAATCTTTCATTATGACAAAAAAAGAATTAGTTAATGCAATTGCTGGCGATGCAGGTCTCTCTATTAAAGATTCAGGCAAAGCTTTGAACGCATTCGTTGCAGCTTTTGGAAAAGCAATGAAAAAAGGTCAGAGAATCCAGCTCCCGGGCATGGGTACTTTTAAAGTTGCTAAAAGAAGTGCAAGAGTTGTACGCAATCCACGTACCAACGCTAAATTGAATGTTCCTGCCAAGAAAGTTGTTAAATTCAAACCAGCTCCCGCACTTAACAAAGGTCTTTAATCTTAATTGATTGAGATTGCCTGGGGGTGTTATTCAAACACCCCCTTTTTTATGATCACCATAAAGCAGTTTTTTAGGCCTTTAAACTAATTAAAGAAGAAAATTTTAGTGGTAAAAACCTTTTAACAGCATTTAATTTTAATACAACAATTTGTTTTCAATTTTTTTACTATTTTTGATCTGCTAATCCCGGTTCAAAAAAGAAAGCAATGAACTGTATTATAGTCGATGATGATAAACTGAGCTGCAAACTCCTTGAAGGGTATGTGAATAAATATGCCTCCCTTAATCTCACAGGCGTATTTAATGATCCTGTCTCTGCAAGAAACGAAATTGCCAGACAGAAAGATGTCGATCTTATACTGCTCGATGTAAAAATGCCCGAGATGGACGGCTTCGATCTGATAGGAAGTCTTGACCACCCGCCAAACATTATTATTGTTTCGGGAGGAGGAGAATTTGCCCTTAAGGCTTTTGATTTCAATGTGGTCGATTTTCTCCTGAAACCTATTTCTTACGCCAGATTCTGCAAGGCAATCGATAAGGTTGTAAGATATTTTGCACCCAAGGAGATCAGCAAATCAGGCGATGAAGAAATTTTCATCAAAAAAGGCTCCTCACTTGTGAAACTAAAACTCAGGGAAATTGTTTTTGTGGAGGCTCTCGAAAATTATGTCACCCTGAACACAAATACCGACAAGTTCACTATTCATTTTACGATGAAAGCTATAGAGAGCCAGCTTCCTTCAGGAGTTTTTATCAGGGTCCACCGGTCATTTATTATAAACAAGAGCATGATCCAGTCTATCAAGGAAAGCTCACTTGATATAATGGTAGGTCATACTCTTAAGAATATTCCTGTCGGAAAATCGTTCAGGGATTCTCTTCTGAATGACATTAATGTGATGGCCAGATAATTTTCTCCCTTTCAAATGTCAGTAAATAAAGAGCTTTTCCTGAAATATCTGGGACAAACTTCTTCTTCCCCGCTTATGCTCGAAATTGTAAGAGCTGAAGGTGTCTTTATGTATGGTCCTTCAGGAGAGAAATATCTCGACCTTATATCAGGCGTTTCCGTAAGCAATACGGGTCATCGCCACCCCAAAGTGGTACAGGCTGTTAAGGAACAGGTCGACAATTATTTGCACCTGATGGTTTATGGTGAATTGGTCCAGAGTCCGCAGGTGAACTATGCTGAATATCTTGCTGCATTTCTTCCGGCCTCCCTGAACTGTGTCTATTTTGTCAACTCAGGCAGCGAAGCCGTTGAAGGTGCATTAAAGCTTGCCAAGAGATTTACCGGTCGGAGTAAAATAATTTCTTTTGAAAATGCATACCATGGAAGCACCCACGGTGCATTGAGCATTCAGGGCAGCGAAGAATACCGGAATGCATTCAGACCTCTGCTGCCCGATACTTTTATGATCAGGTTCAATGATACTGATTCCCTGAGTGTTATTGATGACAAAACTGCCTGCGTTATAATTGAGCCGGTTCAGGGTGAAGGAGGGGTAATTTTTCCCGAGAAAGGATTCCTTGAACAGATAAGGCAGAAATGCACCGAAACAAATTCCCTTCTTATATTCGATGAGATCCAGACCGGTTTCGGCAGAACCGGTCATATGTTTGCCATTGACAGGTTCAAAGTTGTTCCCGACATACTTCTCCTTGCAAAAGCACTGGGAGGGGGTATGCCTCTTGGTGCCTTTATTTCATCGGCTGAGATCATGTCATCCCTTATGTCGAAACCAACCCTCGGACATATTACGACATTCGGGGGACATCCGGTGTGCTGTGCAGCCGGTTTAGCCTCAATGATGGTAATTACAGAGGAAAAGCTGATTGAATCATGTCAGGGAAAATCAAAGCTCTTCAGGGATCTTCTTAAGCATGACCTTATAACCGGAATAAGAGGGGAGGGCCTGCTCCTTGCTGTTCAGCTGGCCAGGTCTGAATATGTAAGGTATGCTGTTGCAAGAGCCCCGGAATTCGGCCTGATTCTTGATTATTTCCTTTTCTGTGATAATGCGTTCAGGATAGCACCTCCGCTTACAATCACTGAAGATGAGATTTCAATGGCCTGCAGGCAGATCTGCAAACTTCTTGATGACGCACTAATAAACGGAATGACAAAATGAGAAGGATTCTGGCAGTAATTATATTTGCAGCATCATTGATTTTTTCAGTTGCTGAAGGACAGACTCGCAATCAGGATGTTTCAGTTACCCTGGAAAAACTGTTCAGCAGGCTGGTTGCAAGTCATGAGGATTCAGATAAACTGAGAATAAATGACTCTGTTAAATTCATTATTGACAGTTATTCAGAGTCCGATACCGTTTTTACACACAAGTTTACCAACCTGAAATACCTGGGACAGGTCACTTCAAAGAATTCCGGATTGAAAATTATTACATGGAACCTGTTACTTAAAGATTCTGCAAGCAGGTATTATTGTTATTTTATTAACAATACCGGAAAGATAAATCATCTTTACCGGCTCGAGGGGAAATACAATGATGCACCTGTAAAGAGTGATATTACTTATTCTGAAAAAGACTGGTACGGGGCACTTTATTATGACCTGAGACTTTATAAGCAAGACAAAAAGCCTTATTGGGTGCTTTTAGGCATTGACTACGGTAATCCGTCAATTACCCGCAAGATCATTGATATACTGAGTTTCAGTCCTGACGGCGGGATCGTTTTTGGAAGGAAATTGTTTGCGTCAGGAGATGTGACCAAATACAGGGAAGTTCTGGAGTACAGCTCTGAAGTAGTAATTTCACTGAAATTTCTTTCGGACAAATCAATAATTTTTGATCACCTGGTTCCTGTATCACCTGCTTTAAAAGGAAAAAAGGAATTCTATGGTCCCGATTTCTCATTCGATACATACAACCTTGAAAAAGGTATCTGGAAATTCAAATCCGACGTTGACGCCAGGAATAAAAAGTGACTATTTGTCAGCTTGCAATTAACGGCATATCTTTTGAAAGATAACCGGCGTTGATTAATGTCTAACCGTTAAACTTACCGATATGCAAACAGGAAAAATAGGAGTAACCACCGAGAACATATTTCCGATAATAAAAAAATTCCTCTATTCTGATCATGAAATTTTTCTGCGTGAACTTATTTCAAACGCCGTCGATGCTACTCAAAAGCTTAAAGCAATGGCTTCCGCAGGCGATTTTAAAGGTGATCTGAGCAATCTGACGATAAGGGTTTCTGTCGATAAAAAGAAGAAAACCATAACAGTATCGGATTCAGGAGTAGGGATGTCATCTGATGAGATTGACAAGTACCTTAACCAGATAGCATTTTCGAGCGCAAATGATTTTCTCGAAAAATACAAGGATCAGGTCAATTCGATGATCGGACATTTTGGTCTGGGTTTCTATTCCTCTTTTATGGTTTCGGACAAAGTTGAAGTGATATCAAAGTCGTGGGATGAGACAGAACCGGCAGTAAAATGGACATGCGACGGGAGCCCTGAATATCATATCGAAGAGACGACAAGGGCTGGCAGGGGAACCGACGTGATCCTATACATCGACAAGGAATCAAAGGATTTCCTGGAAGAGAATAAGGTGGAAGAACTCCTTAAGAAATACTGTAAATTTCTGCCTGTTGAGATAGCATTCGGAAAGGAGAAGGAGTGGAAAGACGGCAAATATATTGAGACCGGGAAGGATAAAATTATAAACAATACAAAACCGGCATGGACCCTGAAACCAGCTGATCTGAAAGAGGAGGACTATCTTAAATTTTACAAGGAGCTATATCCGATAGGTGATGAACCATTATTTAACATTCACCTCAATGTTGACTACCCTTTTAAGCTTACCGGGATCCTTTATTTCCCGAAAATCAAATCGAATATCGAGATCCAGAAGAATAAGATCCAGCTCTACTCCAACCAGGTATTCGTTACCGATTCTGTTGAAGGAATCGTCCCCGAATTCCTTACACTTCTCCATGGAGTACTTGATTCACCCGATATACCGCTTAATGTCTCAAGAAGTTATTTACAGAGCGATTCAAATGTGAAAAAGATTTCGGCACATATTACCAAGAAGGTTGCTGACAGGCTTAACGAAATATTCAAGAATAACCGTGATGAGTTTGAGAAGAAATGGGATAACCTGAAACTTTTCATTGAATACGGTATGATAACCGAAGAAAAATTCTATGAAAAAGCTTCCAAATTTGCACTACTGAAAACCACTGATGACAAGTATTTCACATTTGAAGAATACGAAAAACTGATTAAAGAAAATCAGACAGATAAGAATAAAACACTGGTTTATCTATATTCAACAAATACAACTGATCAGTACACCTATATTGAAAAGGCAAAAAGCAAGGGTTATGATGTACTCAACCTTGATGGTCAGCTTGACATACACCTGATAAATCATCTGGAGACAAAACTTAAGGATTCACGATTTGTCAGGGTCGATTCTGATGTAATAGACAAACTTATTCACAAGGAAGATCCCAAAGCATCCAAACTCTCGCAGGTGAGACAGGACGATCTGAAAAGCGTTTTTAATGTACGGGTGAAATCTAAAGAAATATACAATGCTGTACCTGAGACTCTTGATGAGACTGATGCACCAGTGATAATTACCCAGTCGGAATTTATGCGCCGGATGAAAGAGATGTCACAGTTTGGTGGAGGGATGAATTTCTATGGCGAATTGCCTGACAGCTTTAACCTTGTGGTCAATATAAACCATCCTCTTGTTGTGAAAATCTCAGAGGATCTGGAAGCTCAGCAAGGTACCAGACTTCAGGAAAACAATACCGAAAGGGAAAGGGTTAAAGAGGAGATCTCCTTTATCGAGAAGGAACACAGTAAAAAGAAGCCTGATGAGGTCAGCCAGTTCGAAAAAGATGATCTTGAAAAACTGCACAAAGAACTCGAAACTATTGAATCGTCAAGGAAGGAAATACTGGAGACCTACGGATCAGAAAACAAAATCGTAAAACAGCTAATCGATCTGGCATTGCTTGCAAACAATATGCTGAAAGGTGAGGATCTTAGCACTTTCGTGAAGAGAAGTGTGGAATTATTGTAGGATCAAAAGGTCCGGGGTTCGGGGTTTGGGGTATGAGGAAGCACATATATGGTAACACTACAGGATTTGTTCTTTAGATCTTCCACGGACCTCGTACCTCATACCTCACACCGGTTTAGATCATCCTTCCCACTTCGCCCTTGATGTAATCAATTGCAGCCTTGGTGGGTTCCTGATCAAGTTCCATCACTCTGGAGAGGATCTGCCTGCTTAATTCAATTCCGGGAGCATCTTCTTTAATCTTTTCAGCTTCGCTGTTGATTATTTTTATTGTATTCGAACGGGCATTCCTGACTACCTCCCAGGCCTGCGGACTCATATAAATCTGCTGTGAAAGGTTGTGCTCAAATTCGCTTCTTATGGCTGCTGTCAATGCCGACTGAAGCTGTGTTACAGTCATGTCAGGAGTACTCACCCTGATCAGCAGTGATTCGAGCGATATTCTTTCCAGGAAAAGTACAATCCTTTCATATGCCTGAAGTTTGATAGGCATGACTGTCCTTGCTCCCTGAAGAACAATTTCCTGCCTTCTTTTCTCCTGATCATTCCTGATCATATTCCTTAAAAGTATCCATGAAGTAAGAAATACAAGCAGTGCCGGGATGACAATTTTAATTATATCAAGAAAATATTCCATGGCAATTCAGATTATAATTGCAAACGTAAGATATTTTTCTTTTTCTTTTTGATTTTTACTTTATACATTTGATTCCAGCTTAAAAAATTATGATTTATCCCTAACCTACAAGATGGAAAAAGTTATCAATTTCTCCTTCCCCCCTGGGGGAAGGTTAGGAAGGGGGTTTTACATAAAACACTAATTAATATAAGTTAAAAACTAAACTCTATCATGGAATACTTGTCAGACAGAATTAAATCATTGTCAGTCTCACAGACTCTTGCAATGGCTCAGAAGAGCCGGGAACTTAAAGCCAAAGGTCTGGATATTATTAGTCTAAGCCTTGGTGAACCGGATTTCAATACACCTGACTATATAAAAGAGGCTGCTAAAAAAGCTATCGATGAGAATTATACGAAGTATCCTCCCGTTCCGGGATACGATGATCTGAGGGATGCCATTTCGAGGAAATTCAAGGAAGAAAACAGCATTAATTACAGCAGAGATCAGATAATTGTATCAGCAGGAGGAAAGCATTCGCTTATTAACGTTATTCTCTCAATTATAAATCCCGGTGATGAAGTTATTATCCTTGCCCCATACTGGGTCAGTTATTATGACCAGATAATACTTGCTGGTGGTAAACCTGTTGTGGTTGAATCACTTCTGGAGAATGATTTCAAGATCAGACCCGGGCAGCTTGAATCCGCGATCACAGGAAAAACAAGACTTATAATCTTTAATTCACCCTCGAATCCTACCGGGATGGTTTACAGCGGAGAAGAGATGGAGCAGATTGCCAGGATCGTCGAAAAGCATGAAGGACTTTTCATAATCTCCGATGAGATATATGAACATATTATTTTTGAAGGCAGGCATGTCAGCATGGCATCTTTTGATTTTATTTTCGACCGTGTAATTACTGTAAATGGCGTATCAAAAGCCTATGCAATGACCGGTTGGAGGATTGGTTACATCGGTGCGCCGCTCTGGGTGGCAAAAGCGTGTAACAAACTGCAGGGACAGTTCACATCGGGTGTCTGTTCAATAGCACAAAGGGCTGCTCTTGCTGCGATTGAAGGGAAGAGCAATTCACACCAGGTGATGAAGGAGGCATTTCTTCGCCGCCGCGATCTTATATGCGGACTTCTTAAGGAGGTCAGGGGCCTGAAGATCAGAATACCGCAGGGCGCCTTTTATGTTATGCCCGATATCTCTTTTTATCTTGGTAAATCACTTGGGGGATTAAAGATCAATAATTCCGACGATCTTGCACTCTTCCTTCTCGATAAGGCACAGGTTGCAGTTGTTGGCGGTGACGCCTTTGGCGCACCCGATTGCATCAGAATTTCATATGCAAACTCCGATGAGCTGCTTGTTGAAGCTGTAAAAAGGATCAAAACTGCATTGGAATTACTGAATTAACCCCCTTCCCCCTAAAGGGGGTATTAAATCAATTCTATTAAATTAGCCCCCCTTTAGGGGGGATGGGGGGTGGACCTCCTAGGGGTGAGGTCAATATTTATTGAACGAAACAGTAACCTCCCTTGGTTTACGTTTCTTTTCCCTGTGTTCGCTAAGGGAATATCCAACCGTGATTATAAGTTCAACTCTTTTGGATGAAGGAATTCCAAGTATAGTTCTGACCTGTTTCTCATCAAACCAGCCGATCATGCAGGACCCCAGATCCTCTGCCTTTGCCTGGATGCATATATTTTCCGCTGCAATGCCAATGTCGATGTGAGAATAGTCTTTGTTCTTTATGGTTCCTCCGACCTTTGAGGAAAAGTTGGGATTTTCCCTTACGATAACAATCAGAACCGGTGCCTGGCCGACAAAGGAATTCATCCCAAGCAGCTTGGCTGAAGCAGCTTCTGCCAACTTACTGATAAGAGCAGGATCAGTTACAACTACAAATTTCCATGGCTGGGCATTACAGGCTGACGGTGCCATTCTCCCTGCCTTGATTATTCTTTCAAGCTTATCCTCTTCAACTGGTTTGTCGCTGTATTTTCTGTCGCTCTGACGCTTAAGTATAAGCTCAAGAATCTCTTTTCCCTCGATCATCAGTTAATAATTTTCAGATTTAATTTCAAAATAGCTCATAGGGTGAAGACAGGCAGGACAGTTATTAAGTGGTTTGGTACCAAAATGAACATAACCGCATTTTCTGCAGTACCAGAATACTTTTCCTTCGCGTTCAAAAACCCGGTCTTTCATCACATTCTCGAGGAGTTTCCTGTACCTCTCTTCATGCACTTTTTCAGCAGAAGCAATAGCTTTGAAAGCTGTTGAAATACCAATAAAACCTTCATCTGCAGCGATTTGGGCAAAAGCAGGGTAGAGGTCGCTCCACTCTTCATGTTCTCCTTCTGCCGCAGCATTCAGGTTATCTTTTGTTGTACCCGTCTTACCTGCAGGGTATGATGCAGTTATTTCAACCATTCCCCCTTCGAGAAAATTAAAAAACCTTTTTGCATGCTGCTGTTCCTGCAATGCTGTTTCGAGGAAAATGGCAGAAATCTGTTCATAACCTTCTTCCTTAGCCACCTTGGCAGCAAATTCATACCTGTTCTTTGCCTGCGATTCACCTGCAAAAGCTTTAAGCAGATTCTGTTCTGTTTTGGTTCCTTTCAAACTCTTTTCCATATGACTTGTTTTAATGAATAATATTAAAGAGATTTAAATTAGTTATCCTTCGGAAATTAAATTTAGCAAAAATACCTATCTTTAGTTTATATTTTATTCTGCAGGCATAATTTATTAACCTTAAATACAAAAGAAAATGGCAGTACTACTTGTAATTTTTGCGATCATTGTTCTCCTTATCCTTTTTGCTGTCTCACTTTATAACAGGCTTGTAAGGCTGAGAAATAACAGGGAACAGGCATTTGCTGATGTGGATGTCCAGCTGAAGCAGAGGCATGATATGATACCTCAGCTTGTTGAAGCCGTTAAGGGCTACATGGTACATGAGAGAGGTGTCCTTACCGAAGTTACTGAAGCACGTGCCAATGCGATGAAGGCAACTACAATAAATGAAAAAATAGTTGCTGAAACAAGACTTTCAAGTGCACTGGACGGACTGAAAGTTTCCGTTGAGGCTTATCCTGATCTTAAAGCAAGCCAGAACTTTCTTGATCTTCAGAATGAAATCGCTGACATCGAGAACAAGATCGCTGCAGCCCGCAGATTCTTCAACTCGGCAACAAAGGAACTAAATGTTGCTACCGAATTGTTTCCTTCAAACCTTATAGCAACACTGTTCAACTTCAGGCGCGAGCCGATGTTTGAGCTCGGCGAAAAACGTGCAGAAGTTGAGGAACCTCCTCAGATCAAGTTCCAGTAATATGAAGTACTTCGGACTACAGAGCCAGATAAGAAAGAACAATACAAACTCAGTTTTGATTTTGTTTATGTTTCCCCTGGTCTTTTTTGGTCTTACCTGGCTTTTCTTTTTTTTCATGTCAATAGGGTCGAAGGACGAACAGTTTACCCTGATTAACGTTAACCGTTCCTTCATTTCAACAATACCATGGATAACTATTGGTGTAGTGATATGGTTTATTATTGCATATTTTTCTCATACCGCCATAATAGACCAGGCTACAAACTCAAAACCTCTTGATAGAAAAGATAACAAAAGAGTCTATAATCTGGTTGAGAACCTCTGCATCTCAACAGGGATGCCAATGCCAAAAGTCAATATTATTGAGGATGACTCTTTGAATGCATTCGCAAGCGGGATAAACTCAAAAACTTATTCGGTTTCTCTTTCGAGAGGCATTATAAACAAGCTTCAGGATGATGAGCTTGAGGCTGTTATTGCTCATGAGCTTACACATATCAGAAACCGTGATGTCAGACTTCTTATAATATCAATAGTTTTCGTCGGAATATTTGGATTTATTACCGAAATGTTATTCAGATCACTGAGATTCGGGAGCCTTGGCCGGGGTAAAAAACAGGGCGGGGCAATTCTTGTAGCACTTATCCTGGCATTGGTTGGTTATCTTCTGGCATCATTCTTCAGATTTGCCCTTTCAAGGAAACGTGAATTTCTTGCTGATGCCGGGTCAGCTGAGCTTACAAGGAGACCCCTTGCACTGGCCTCGGCATTGAGGAAAGTATCAGCTGATCCGACAATTGAAGCTGTAAAGCGGAAGGATGTGGCACAGATGTTTATTGAGAATCCGCAGGAGACTGAGAAGGATAGCAAGTTCTCATTTGCAAACCTGTTTGCAACTCACCCTCCGATACAGAAAAGGATTCAGCTGCTGGAACAGTATTAAGAATTACATATACTCACCCCCTTCTTTTCTTAAAAAGCTTGGTTTCTTCTCCTTTAAGAAGCCGTGAAATATTTTTTCTATGCGTATATATCAAGGCGATCGCCACTAATATTGAAAATATTTTGAAAAAAACTGAAGGTGTGTTAAAGAATAGCAGCAAAAAGAGAGGGAACGCCACTCCTGCGCTCATTGATGAAAGTGACACATAACCTGTTATAAGCATGACGCACAAAAAAACTCCCAGGCAGGATATTGTAACCATTGGGTGTACTGCCAGGAGAACCCCGAAAATAGTGGCCACTCCTTTCCCGCCGCGGAATCCCGCAAATACCGGAAAAATATGTCCGGTCACCACAGCCAGTCCGGCAAGTATCTGATAATTTGTCAGAAGAGCTGTTCCTTCCCCGGCCAGGTTAAAAAATACCGGGAGCATAGCTGCCACCCATCCCTTAAGAACATCTATCAGTAATACAGGAATACCTGTTTTCCAACCAAGTACCCTTATGACATTCGTGGCGCCTGCATTCCCGCTCCCGTGTTCCCTGACATCGATACCATGGAATATTTTACCGGACCAAACCGCAGTGGCGATCGATCCCAGCAAGTACGATAATATAAGCGTCAGCAGCAGGTAAATAAGGTTCATCTTCTACCGGATTTCAGATTTTGGGTCCGAACTCAGCAAGGGCCGCAGTCTCTTCGTTTGAGGCAAATTTGCTGAAGTTATTTATAAATTTCAATGCCAGATCAGTTGCAGCAATATGCCATCTGAAAGGTGTTTCCCATGCTTCAGACGGATCGAGGAGATTGCTTCTGACTCCTTCAATTCTATCAGGAATGCTCAGGTTAAAAACAGGCAGGGTGCTGAATTCATTCTGATTTATGGAATCGTCAAGTATAGAGTTTATTATCAGCCTTGTTGTCTGGTAGATCTATTCTGGTTCCCAGACCGTAAGGTCCTCCCGTCCATCCGGTATTAACAAGCCATGCTTCAGCATTGTGAAGTTTCATTTTTGCAGTAAGCTTCATTCGCATAAATAATCGGATCGAGCATAAGAAATGCAGCTCCGAAACAAGCAGAAAACGAAGGAACAGGTTCCACTATTCCTCTTTCAGTGCCTGCTACTTTTGCTGTGTACCCGCTGAGAAAATAATACCTTGTCTGTTCTTCGGTAAGCCGGCTTACAGGAGGGAGTACACCGAATGTATCAGCGGAAAGAAAGATTACCTTCTTTGCATGGCCAGCTTTTGAAACAGGTTTTACTATATTATTTATATGGTAAATGGGATAGGAGACTCTTGTATTTTCAGTTTTCGAATCGTTATTGAAATCAATTGTACCGTCTGAAAGAACAACAAGATTTTCGAGGAGAGCGTCCCTCCTGATGGCACCGAAAATGTCAGGTTCATTCTTCCTGCTGAGCTTTATGCATTTTGCGTAACATCCTCCCTCAAAATTAAAGATGCCATCATCGTCCCATCCATGCTCATCATCTCCGACAAGCGCCCTTTCCGGATCGGTTGAAAGCGTTGTTTTACCGGTTCCCGAGAGTCCGAAGAATATAGCAACATCACCCTTTTTTCCAACATTTGCAGAGCAGTGCATGGATGCAATACCTTTAAGCGGAAGGTGGTAGTTCATTACAGAGAATATTCCTTTTTTCATTTCTCCGCCATACCAGGTTCCGCCAATCACTGCCATACCTGAGCTGAGATTGAAAAAGACAAAATTCTCAGAATTAAGTCCCTGCTTTTTCCAGTCGGGATTCGTTGTTTTTGAGGCATTCAGAACCACAAACTGCGGTGTAAAAGATTCAAGTTCTTCCGGTTCAGGTCTGATGAACATGTTCTTGACAAAGTGAGCCTGCCATGCAACCTCAAGTATAAATCGAACAGCAATACGTGCTATTACTATTTGCTCCGCTGAAGCAATCGACTATAAAAAGCCTCTTTCCTGAGAGCTGTCTGGCAGCAAGATTCCTGCAGTGTTCCCATATCTCGTTTGTTATCGGCTTGTTATCGGAAACTTTTGCCTTTTCCGATTTCCACCAGATAGTATTTTTTGTTGTGTCGTCAAGTACAACGTATTTGTCTTTTGGGGAACGACCCGTAAATATCCCGGTATCAACTGAAACAGCTCCCGGCTTTGTTATTATCCCTTTTTCATAACCGGTCAGTCCGGGTTTCGTCTCTTCAGCAAACAGAGTGTTATATGACGGATTATAGAGTATCTCAGTAACGTTTTCAATCCCGTATTTTTTCAGATCATCAGGTGATACCATACTTAAAGTTTTTTCTGAATTCTGATTGATTTTTCAAATGTATCAAATATTATTTAATTTTTTTTTCGCATAGACAGGGTAAACCTGTTCTCATAGGTCTTTATGGTGGTTAGACAGAGAATCAAAGTTCAGGGGCAGTATGAAAAGTAAAAGGGCACCATTAAGATGCCCTTTTATTTTTTTACAAAAAGGTATTTATCAGTTTATTTCCCGTATTTAAGTGATGACTGTGCTGCAGCCAGTCTGGCAATCGGCACCCTGAAAGGAGAACAGCTTACATATGTCAGTCCTGTTTTAAAACAGAACTCGACTGATGCCGGATCTCCGCCCTGCTCGCCGCATATGCCTACTTTAAGATCAGGTCTGGTTGCACGGCCTTTTTCAACAGCCATTTTGATCAGCTGTCCGACACCATCCTGATCAATAGTCTGGAAAGGATCAGCTGCAAGCATTTTCTTATCCAGATAGTCATTCAGGAATCCTCCGATATCATCGCGGCTGAATCCAAAGGTCATTTGTGTAAGGTCATTTGTACCGAATGAAAAGAATTCGGATGATTTTGCCATACGGTCAGCAAGAAGAGTTGCCCGTGGTATCTCGATCATGGTTCCATATTTATAATCGATCTTTTTCACTCCGGCTTTTTTACATACTTCTTCATAGATCATATCGACCACCTTTTTTGTGACATCAAGCTCAGAAACATCACAGGTAACAGGAACCATCAGTTCAGGTTTCGGATGCTTCTTCTCCTTCAGGAGCTCAACGGTTGCTTCGAACATAGCTCGAACCTGCATCTCGGTGATTTCCGGGTAGGTTATGCCAAGACGTACGCCACGGTGACCCATCATAGGATTGCTTTCATGAAGAGCTTCGCCGCGTTTAGCCACATCCGATTTCTTAATTCCCAGAGCTTTGGCAAGTTCAGCCTGTTTTTCGGCTCCCTGCGGGACAAATTCATGAAGCGGGGGATCCATTAGCCTGAAAGTCACAGGAAGGTTATCCATAGCTTCAAGGGTGGCTTTCATATCTTTCTTGACATACTTGTACAGGTCGTTGAGAGCTTTACGGCGCTCAGTTTCATTTGCGCTGAGTATCATCTTACGAAGCAGGAACAAAGGCTGTTCCGATCCCTTGCCATAAAACATATGCTCAATACGGAAAAGTCCAATCCCTTCAGCTCCGAAATCACGTGCGATCTTTGCATCTTCGGCGGTATCGGCATTGGTGCGGACACCCATTGTACGGTATTTGTCAACGATCTTCATGAATGACAGGAACTGAGGGTTCTCTGTGGCATCCATAAGTTCTATTGCACCTGCATAAACATTCCCTTTTGTTCCGTTAATTGTTATCAGATCGCCTTCTTTGAGAACCAGATCTGTTCCTGAAACTTTTATTTTTTTAGCTGCAGCATCAACATGAAGAGTACCTGCACCAACTATGCAGCACTTACCCCAGCCACGTGCAACAAGTGCAGCGTGAGATGTCATTCCGCCTCGTGCAGTTAATATACCAACAGCGGCACGCATGCCTTCAACATCCTCCGGATTTGTTTCCTCGCGGACCATTATGACTTTTTGTCCTTTCCTGTTCCATGCAACAGCATCTTCAGCGGTAAACACTATTTTACCTACTGCAGCACCTGGTCCGGCAGGCAGTCCTTTGGCAATTGGTTTGACTTTTTTCTCTGCATCAGGATTACAGATAGGGTGAAGCAGCTCATCAAGCTGTGACGGTTCAACGCGGCTAACAACTGCTTTTTCGTCGATGAGTTTCTCTTTCAGCATATCCATTGCCATGTTAACAGCGGCTGTACCAGTCCTCTTTCCAACTCGGCATTGCAGCATATATAATTTATTCTCCTGGATTGTGAACTCAACATCCAGCATATCACGGAATGATTTTTCAAGAATCTGACGGATTTCGACAAGCTCCTTGTATGTCTTTGGCATCTCCTCCTGCATACTTTTCAGGTGCTTGTTCTGTTCGTTCTTTGTTTCATTGTTCAGAGGGCTCGGGGTGCGGATACCGGCTACAACGTCTTCTCCCTGGGCATTTACAAGCCACTCGCCATAGAACTGGTTTTCACCGGTTGCAGGGTTACGTGTAAAAGCAACACCTGTTGCTGATGAATCGCCCATGTTCCCGAATACCATTGCCTGGACATTTACTGCAGTACCCCAGTTATCGGGAATACCTTCTATACGGCGGTACGATACAGCCTTCTTTCCATTCCAGCTTTTAAACACAGCCTTGATACTGCCTTCAAGTTGTTCTTTGGCATCATCGGGGAAAGGTTTGCCAAGCACCTGTTTTACTTTTTTCTTGAATTTTTCCGAAAGATCTTTCAACTCTTCAGCTGTGATCTCCGTATCTGATTTATAACCCTTCTTTTTCTTGAAATCATCAAGCATTTCGTCAAGTTGCTTGCGGATGCTTTTACCTTCGCCAAGTTCAAGTCCTTCAGCCTTTTCCATTACAACGTCGGCATACATCATTATCAGACGCCTGTAAGAATCCCATACAAAACGCGGATTATTTGTTTTTTTGAGGAAACCAGGGATGGTAGCTGTGCAAAGTCCGATATTCAGAACAGTGTCCATCATTCCCGGCATTGATTTCCGTGCACCTGAACGGCATGAAACAAGCAATGCGTTTTTAGGATCTCCGTACTTCATACCCATAGTCTCTTCAGTCAGCTTCATTGCTGCCCAGACTTCAGGCATAAGTTCTTTTGGAAGAGTGCAATTGTTATCGTAATATTCATTGCAGGCATCGGTTGTAATTGTAAAACCGGCAGGTACAGGAAGTCCAAGAAGACACATTTCAGCAAGATTAGCTCCTTTACCTCCAAGAAGATTCTTCATATCTGCTTTACCCTCTGCAGTCTTCCTGCCAAAGGAATAAACTCTTTTTACTTTCGACATACTTTTATGATTTATAATAAACTAAATTATGGATTTCAAAAAATAAGGTGCAAAGTTAATATATAAAATTGAAATTCTGAATAGTGTTTAAAAATCATGACCTGGGATGAAACATTATCAGAGTATCACGCAAAAAACTCCTGTCGATATGCGTATAAATCTCGGTAGTCATAATCGACTCATGTCCAAGCATTTCCTGGACAGCCCTCAGGTCGGCTCCGGCTTCGATCATATGGGTTGCAAAAGAGTGCCGGAAGGTATGAGGACTGATCTTTTTCATAATGCCTGCCTTACCTGCCAGATCCCTGATTATTGTAAATATCATGGCTCTTGTGAGTTTTCTTCCCCTCCTGTTAAGAAAAACCACATTCCCGTCATAAATTACAGGCAGCCTGCTCCTGTCGATCTTGTAAAGATCAATCTCCTTCAACGCTTTATTGCTTATCGGGACGAGCCTTTGCTTATCTCCTTTTCCCGTGACGCTGACAAATCCCTCACCAAAGTGAATATCTGTCAGCCGAAGGTTAACAAGCTCAGAAACCCTTAACCCGCAACCGTACAGAGTTTCAACAATGGCTTTGTTCCTGTGACCCTCCTGTCTGCTCAGATCGATAGCTTCAACTATCCTGTCTATTTCAGCAACCGACAGAACTTCAGGGAGTTTTAGCCCGATCTTCGGAGAATCAAGAAGCGAAGAGGGATTTTCTTTTATCTCACCATCAATAAGCAGGAATTTATAAAATGCCCTTATGCCTGAAAGAACCCTCGACTGTGTCCTGGCATTCCTGTTTTCTGAACCAAACCAGTTTATGAACTCTTTAAGGTTATTATACTTTACAGAAGCAGGTCCGGAATCATTTCCTGATGCTGTAAAAAATTCCTCAAGCTTCCTGATGTCATTCAGGTATGCTTCAATACTGTTTTCTGATAATGATTTTTCGAGCCTCAGATAGTTTTCGAAGTTCTTGAATGATGCTTTCCAGGAGAGACTCATCGAATTGGATATAATTAATTTGAAGCATAAAAATATTAAATTGAAATACCTAATATGCTAACGTCAACACTGATTTATTCCTGATCAAAATCACATATTTTAGTTATTTTTACGCATTATTAACCTGCGAAAGAACCGGGATGAAAATTCAAATAATCAACGGCCCTAATCTTAATCTGCTTGGCAAAAGAGAACCCGAAAAATATGGTACCTCTTCATTCGAAGAATACCTGGGTAAACTCAGAATTCAGTTTCCGGCAATAAAAATAGATTATTTTCAATCGAATATTGAAGGTGAAATAATCAGCAGGATCCATGAAACCGGATTTTCATTCGATGGTATCATTCTAAATGCAGGAGGTTATACCCACACATCGGTTTCGATTGCAGATGCTGTGGCTTCAGTGAAGATTCCCGTAATTGAGGTTCATATAACAAATATTGCTGCGCGGGAGGAATTCCGGCATAACAGCCTGGTGGGAAGATATTGCAGAGGAAGTATTATTGGACTCGGACTTGATGGTTACAGGCTTGCAGTTGAGGCATTTATTGAAATCAGCCTGAAATCAAAAACGACAGAATGATAAAGAAAAGGACAAAGATCGTAGCTACAATCTCTGATAAAAGATGTGACCCTGATTTTCTAAGAGAACTCTACAGGGAAGGAATGGATGTGATCCGGATCAACTCGGCACATTTGAATATCGAAGGGGCTCTTCAAATAATGAATAATGCCCGTCAGGTTTCGGATAAAATTGCAATTCTGCTCGATACAAAGGGCCCTGAGATCAGGACCAGTGTCTGTGATTCCCCGATACCGTTAAAAAAAGGGTCAACTATCTTAATTGCAGGTAATCCTGATGAAAAAAGCTCGGACAGGATTATCAACGTATCTTATAAATCTTTCGTTAATGAGGTTCCTGAAGGCTCGGCAATTCTGATTGATGATGGTGACATTGAGCTCAGGGCTGTGAAAAGGAATGGCGATTTCCTCGAGTGCCTTGTTGAAAATGACGCTATCCTCGGATCAAGAAAAAGCGTAAATCTTCCCGGGGTAAAGATCTTCCTTCCTTCATTAACTGAAAGAGACAGGACTTTTATTAAGATGGCCGTTGAAAACAAGGTTGATTTTATCGCTCATTCGTTTCGTAAGATCAAAACAGGATGTTCTTGATGTTCAGGCTGTGCTCGATGAATATAAAAGCTGTATCAAGATAATTGCAAAGATAGAAAACGAAGAGGGTGTTAAAAATATCGATGAGATACTCGAAAATGTTTATGGTATAATGGTTGCAAGAGGTGATCTTGGTATTGAGATACCATACGAAAAGATCCCGGGTATCCAGAAGATGATGATCCGAAGTGCATAAACAAGAGGAAACCGGTTATTGTTGCCACTCAGATGCTTCATTCAATGATAACCAATCCCCGTCCCACACGCGCTGAAGTAAGCGATGTTGCAAATGCAATTTATTCTCAGACAGATGCTGTAATGCTGAGCGGCGAAACTGCAAATGGAAAATATCCTGTTGAGGCTGTGAAAACCATGACAAAGGTGGCTCTTGAAGTTGAAGATAACAAGGAAAAATTCCTTGAACTCCCTTCCTTAAATATTACGGGTGAGATTTCAGCCTACCTCGCAAAAGTTGCCGCAAAAACATCAGTCAGGATCGGGGCAAAGGCTATTATTGCTGATACAACATGGGGAAGAACCATTAGGGACATGGCTGCTTACAGAGGCTATAACCTGATACTTGCACAATGTTATCTCGAGAGTACCATGCGTGAAATGGCTCTCTCATATGGCGTGTATGCAAGCTTCCAGGAAAGGAAGAAATCGGTGGACGATTTTCTGAAAATTGCACTGATGGACCTGACTATAAAGCATGACCTTAAAAATGATGATGTTATCGTAGTGCTTGCAGGTAATTTCACGGGACGTTCAGGTTTTTCATTTATTGAAGTTGGAACAGTCGAATACCTGAAGGACCGGGTCGATATTGTAGATTGACATTATTAAATATTAATGGTCTGATTTTTGAGGATATTTTTAATGCCACAAACCTAATTGTAAATGGTCAGATTGCTGTTATTTTCATTTTGGATTGCTGCCCATCCGGTTCATGTTTCCCTGTTGAGCATTGATTATCTTGCGGACCAGGAGAAATTTAAAGTGTTCTTAAGAATTTATTTTGATGATTTCCTGCTTGATTCAGGAATTAAAAGTGGTGATCAGAAGAACCTCGATTTTTCCGGGGGCACTCCTTATACCAGGGAAGTTTTGGCGAAATACGTCAACGAAAGGATAAATATCAGTGTTAACAAAAGGCAGATCAAGACAGAACTGGGAGATATGGATCTTTCAGAAAATGAATTGAGAATGAATTTGTTTTTCAGCTCATCCGGGAAAATAAACAGCATTACTGTGAAAAACCTTATTATGACCTCGCTTTATAGCGATCAGGCAAACATGATCATAGTAAAGGTTAATGATTTTGAGGAGGGAATCAAGCTAACGGCTGAAGAACCTGAAAAGACATTTGAAATTAAATAACTTAAAGGTTGAGAGGAGATTACTTAAGGTGAAGAGTCTGAAAATAAAAAAACTGACAGTTGTTGCATTTCTGTTTTTCCTGTACTGCAACAGCTGGGCAACCCATAACCGGGCCGGGGAGATCACTTATGTCCAGTTGTCGGATCTCTCATTCGAGATCACAATAACAACATATACCTACACTCTGAGCTATGCCGACAGACCTCAGCTGGAAATAAGCTGGGGGGACAATACCACATCAACAGCTGACCGGATAAGCATACTTTATCTTCCGAATTTTTATAAGAGGAATATTTACAAGATAACCCACACTTTCCCCGGTCCGGGGGTTTATAAACTTGTTGTCCAGGACCCCAACCGGAATGCAAACATTTTAAACATTCCAAATTCGGTGAATGTTGTTTTTTCTATCTCAACAATTCTTATTGTAAACCCTGCGATAGGGCGAAACAATACTCCTGTCCTGCTTAATCCTCCATACGACAAGGCAGCGAGGGGATATGTATTTATCCATAATCCAGGTGCTTATGACCCCGATGGCGACAGTCTGTCCTATGCACTTACAGTCTGTACCCGCGAGGATGGCAGACCTATTGAGAATTATAAGCTGCCGCCTGCTTCACATTTCTTAAGAGTTGACTCAATCAGCGGAGACCTGATATGGGATTCTCCTGTCGATACAGGAGCATATAACGTAGCAATGGAAATCCGGGAATGGCGTTATGGGAAAAAAATTGGGGTTGTAGTAAGAGATATCCAGATAAATGTTTATGATACAAAGAATAAGCCTCCCGTTAACGGGCCGCTTTATGACAGGTGCGTGGTAGTTGGTGATGTAGTCGATTTTAAAGTTACTGCCACTGATCCTGATAATGATTTCATAAGCATCTTTTCGACATCAGGAATTTACACCCTTGCGACCTGTCCTGCCGCATTTACAAAGGTTGATTCAATAGCCGGGTATGCATCCTCAAGGTTCAGGTGGGCTCCATGTTATGAGGCAGTCAGGAATCAGCCATATAACGTCATAATTAAAGCTGATGACTATAGCGGAGAAAAGAAGCTTTCAGATATTGATAATTTCAATATAAAGGTCCTTGGCCCTCCTCCGGTGCTTACAGGTGCCTCCCCTGAAGGTAAATTTATTCGTCTGGTCTGGAATAATTACGGAACAACCGCAATATCAGGCTTTAATATTTACAGGAAGGAGGGTGTTTCCTCTTTTGTCGCTGATTCATGCACCTCAGGAATTCCATCCTCTGCAGGATTTGTAAAGGTCGGATATATTGCAGGCAGTTCCACGGTTTCTTTCCTTGACACTGACAACGGACAGGGTCTGCAGTACAGCAGAGAGTATGCCTACCGCATTGTCGCTGTTTTTATTAATGGAGCTGAAAGCAAAGCTTCAAATGAAATATCATCCTCTCTTGTTTCAGGGGTCCCGGTTATTACGAATGTTAGCGTGAGAACTACTTCTGCCACAAATGGCTCAATAGTTGTAATATGGAAAAAACCAGAAAAGCTCGATACAATTCCAGCTCTGGGCCCGTATGAATATCTTATTTACAGGGCTGATGGAATAACAGGAACAAATTATACTCAGATAAGATCAATTCAGACCGCGACCCTCAACGAAACTTCAATTGTTGATTCACTGATCAATACCCGGAATGGCGGATTTATCTACAAGATTGAACTCTATAATAATGCTACTGGAAACAGATTCCTTATCGGTGATCCGGGATATGCATCATCATTATTTCTTACAGCTGTTCCCGGCGACAGAAAGGTCCGTTTTGTTATAACCCGGAATGTTCCCTGGATTAATACCAGATACGATTTTTTCAGGCTTAATGAAACCACAATGAAATTTGATTCAATAGGCACCACAAACCTTCTGAATTTTGTTGATGAGGGGTTGATCAATGGCAGGCAATACTGTTACAAAGTACGGTCAACCGGTGGATACACAGCTATTGATATGCCCAAAAACCTTATAAATTTCTCACAGGAAACCTGTGCAGTACCTATCGACAATGAGCCTCCGTGCCAGCCTGAGATTAATGTTACAAGTCAGTGCGACAGCCTTTACAATACAGTCCGCTGGTCAATTACCGGCAATGAATGTTTACAGGATGCAGCCGGTTACAACATATATTACAAGCTCATAACGGAAGAAAATCTTTCTCTTCTGACAGTAATAAATGATAAGAACACTTTCAGCTACAAGCATTTCCCCGGTGAGGTAATTGCGGGATGCTACTCGGTTTCGGCATTTGACCTGGCAGGCAATGAGAGCCTGAAATCGGTTATGATATGTGTCGATTCATGCAACTTTTATGAGATCCCCAATGTATTTACACCAAACGGCGATGATATTAATGACTGGCTGAAGGCAAAAACTTCAGGACTGGTTGAAAGGGTGGATTTCAAGCTCTTCAACCGGTATGGAGTACTTATTTTTCAGACTGATGAACCTAAGCTCAACTGGGATGGTACCTACAAGGGTAAAATTGTATCTCCTGGAGTCTATTTCTATCAGTGTGATGTGTTTGAAAGAAGAATTTCAGGACTTGAGCAGTTCCATCTTTCAGGATTTATCCATGTTATAACGGAAGCAGGGGCAACTGTTACCAAGCCGGAATTGTAATTAAAAAATGAGATTTTCAGACATGAAAAAGATATTATTGTTCATTTCGTTTTTCGGAGTTACCCTGTTAATGACAGGCCAGAAGCCGGTTGATTTCCTTATGAAGGGGAAAGCCCTTATCGAAGCCGGAAAACCCGGCGAAGCAATTTCTGTTCTGTCAAAGGCGCTCGCAATCTCCCCTGAAAGTCCTGTTTATCTTGGTCGTGCCGATGCCTTTATGGCCAGTGGCGACTATTCACAGGCTATAAACGATTATAATTCTGCCAACAATATCTCTCCATCGTCGGGAGAATATGGTCTTGCACGTATTTATGCCCTGAAAGGTGATGCTGCCACTTCGGTGTATCATCTCGAAGCAAACCTGAAATCATCCTTCAGGAAGAGCGAAAAGGAAATTTTGCTTGATCCATCCTTCAGTCTGATCGAGAACAGACCTGAATGGCGGCAGTTCTGGAAGAAGGATTGGTATGGAGCTCTCGATAAAGGTATTTCGGAAATAGAATATGATCTTTCTACCGGAAACATTGCTCAGGCCAGAATTACATTATCTGAACTTTCCGGAAATTATGCAGGCCGGAATGACATTGGTTATGCAGGAGCATTGATAACCTTCGCTGAAAAAAAATATGCCGAATCGGGAAAAATAATCTCAGGTTTGCTGGCAGAAGAACCGGAAAATGAAAAATATCTGAGACTTTTATCCAGAACCCAGGAAGCATCAGGTAATTCCGCAGGTGCCTCTTCAACATACAGCAAGCTACTCGAAATTGGAATCCCTGATCCTGAGCTTCTTATCCTACGGGCAGAATGTTACAGGAAGACTGGCGAAACCGCAAGAGCCATTGATGATATAGCAAAATATCTCGATCTATATCCTGGAAACAAAAAAGCCCTGAGTTTTGCCGGAAAACTTGAATCGGAAGCAGGGGATAATATGAAGGCGCTTGCATATTTCTCGGAAAATCTTAAACTGCATCCAAATGATGCGGAGTGTTATATTGACCGGGCAAACTCATATTTTGTTTCACGATCATGGGATTTTGCCATGAAGGATTACAGCATGTCGCTTGACTTAAACCCTGAAAATTCTGACGCCTGGTTAAACAAAGGCATTTCATTGCTGAATTCAGGAAAAATAGCTGACGCCTGTCACGATTTCAGGAAATCGTTCAGTCTGGGAAATAAAAAAGCAACTCAGTACCTGAGCAGGAACTGCATCAAATAATCAATATATATTGCAGAGAGCTATTTAATATTCTTCAGGATCTTATCGAACAGATCGTGAGGTTTGAATGGTTTCAGGACATAATCGTTAAAGCTCAGATCCTCAATTTTATCCTGACTCTCCGACATAATTGCCGCTGTCAGGGCTACAACAGGGATATTGCTGATCCTTGGTTTTTCTGATTTTTTGATAAACCTGGTTGCTTCAATGCCATCCATAACAGGCATGTGGAGATCCATAAGAATAAGGTCGAAATCCTCTTTTTCAAGGATTTCAAGGGCAAGCTTTCCGTTTTCAACATGGGTAACTATTACACCCCAGCCTGTAAGGAATTTATTTGCCACAAAGAAATTTATCTTATTATCTTCAGCCACAAGAATCCTTTTGCCTTCAAGTCCTGAGTAAGACTCAATTGTTTCCACTTTTTCAATCTTACCGGTATTTTCAGGTATCCCGAAGTAAAGTACAAATCTGAAAGTTGATCCTTTGTCCGGTTCACTTTCAACGCTGATTGTTCCGCCCTGCAGTTCAACAAGCTTCTTGCATATTGCTAAACCGAGACCTGTTCCCCCGTAATGTCTTGTGGTATCAGGTGATGCCTGGGTAAAGCTTTCAAAAATCAAATCATGTTTGTCCCTTGGAATTCCGAGCCCAGTATCCCTTACAAGAAATTCAATGCAGGAATTCTTGTTTTTGAGTTCAATCTCCCTTACTATAATATGGATACTTCCTTTTTGGGTGAATTTAAGAGCATTTGAAAGAAGATTTGAAAGAATCTGATTAAGCCTGATCGAATCACCGATCACTTCAGATGGAAGCTCATTTTCTTTAATAATATCAAATTCGAGGTTTTTGGATTTTGCCCTGAATGAATAAGTCCTCAGGATATCTTTAAGAAATTCATTTAGATTGAATTGAGCCTGTTCAAAAACTATCTTTCCTGACTCCATTTTATTGTAATCCAGTACATCGTTGACCAGAGTAAGAAGATGATTCCCTGAAAACCTGAGTGTCTTAATGAAATCCATCTGGTCCTCCCTCGGATTTCCCTGCAAAAGAAGGTTTGTAATGCCAATCACTTCATTCAGAGGAGTGCGGATCTCATGACTCATTGTAGACATGAACTGTTGTTTGGATTGAGCTGCCTCCTCTGCTTTGCGGCTTGCCTGGATCACATTATCGATCATTGTTCTCCGCTGTATAGCAATTGCAATCTGATTTGCTATAAACTCAAGGACATTGACATCTTCCTGTGAAAACTTATCCTCATCATGATAATCCTGAAGGGCCATAACACCTATAATCTCCTTTTCGGCTTTCAGCGGGACACCCATCCATACTTTGCATTGTGTTCCTACAAGGGCAATATTTCCCGAGTTTTCAAGTTCCTTCAGGTCATTGATCTTTAGCAGAACTGATCTTTTCATCCCGATCACCCATTTGGTAATGGTTTTTCTGGCAGGGAGATTTTCGAATTTGTCTTTCTCATCCGAAAAGAACGGTAAGGAAAGAGTATCGCTCTTCTTATCATACAGAGCTATAAAAAAATTGCTGGTATCCCAGATCTTATTCAGTTCATGAACTATCGTCGGATAAATATCCTTAATATCTATCTGGTTAAGTGCAGCAGTTGAAATATTGTAAAGGATATCCTGTATCAGCTGGCTTTTTCTTTCAAGTGAAATATCCCTGTAAATTCCAAGTGAGGCAACTACTTCGTTATTAATAACCATATTTGACGCAATGAGAGAAACGTTGATCTTATTGCCTTTTTTATCCTGTCTGATAGTCTGTTTTTCAACTTTATGTTTATCGAGGGTAAGGGAATCAATACTGACAGATTCAGATTTAAGCTCTTCAGGTATAATCAGGTCATCTACATTACAACCAATTGCCTCTTCCCTTGAATATCCGAAAAGATCGGTGAATTCCTTGTTGATATTAGTGATTTTACCATCCCGGTTGAAAATTGCAATTGCTTCCGGGATTGAATCAACAAGATGCTCAAGGAATGCCTTTTCCCGGTTTATCTGATCCTCATAGTTTTTCTGTCTGCTGATATCACTTACAACACCGCGGTAACCGATAATTTTGCCATTATGGAACAGAGCAAAGGAGTGAGTCAGTATAGGTACAATTGATCCGTCTTTTCTGGTGGCATTATATTCATTGCTTGCAACCTGGTCAGGAGATTTCAGACCCTTCAGATTTTCGATCATCCGGATATATGTTCCCGGGAAAAGTTCTGAAATATGCACACCTTTTTCAATATCCTGCTTTGAATATCCGAAAAACTTCATGCCCTGAAGGTTTGCATAAAGGACTTTACCGGTAATATCCACTTCGTAGATCATTTCAGGGAGCAGATCAGCAAACTTCTCAAAAATTTTGTTCTGTCAGGAAATATCATATTCTACCTTTTGTGCCAATCCCGGTTCCCATGTAACCAGGATATTTCCCGAAGTAACATTGAATCCGACATAGTGTCCTTCTGAATCATCATCTGCCGAAACAGTTTGCTTCCTGGCGTTACCGGTTTTTTTGATCTCGAAAATAAGGTCGATCAGCTTCTTCCTTTCTCCAAGCGGAGTTTCGCTAATATATTTGCCACTGGCTTCATTTATCTTCACTGATTCAACTTCTGCTGCTTTTTTATTCAGATCAAGGATTATTATCCTTTTATCCTCTGTGACCCTGAACAACGCCAGATAACTGCTTACAGTATCAAAAATCTCTTTGATAACGTTAGCAGGAGTAATCACGCTGCCGGAATTTTTATAATTGTTCCTGGTGACTTCTTTTAACCGCAGGGAATCAAGTTCTTCTTTCAGCTTCCTGTTAGCCTGAAGAAGTTCTTCATATTTAAGCTTAATGTCTGCCATAATCAGGTCAGAATGTCCGGAATTCATAAAGACAATAGTATATTATAAACTATAGAAACGTGATTTCAGGCGGATCCGGTATATAACGAGCCTATTTCTCATCATTTTTATCTGCAAAATACCTGCAAAACTCCTTTAGTCCGCACTGGCTGCAAAGGGGCTTTCTGGCCTTGCAGATGTATCTGCCATGTAATATCAGCCAGTGATGTGCTTCATGTATCAAGTCAACAGGTATGTTCCTTGAAAGCTGCTTTTCAGCAGATAAAGGGGTTTTTGCATTCCTTGTCAGCCCTATCCTTGAGGCGACCCTGAAAACATGAGTATCAACTGCCATGACAGGCTTCTTATAAACAACAGAAGCAATCACATTTGCAGTTTTTCTTCCCACACCAGGCAATCTCTGAAGCTCAGACGGTTCGGAAGGAACAATGCCGTTAAACTCACTTACAAGCATCCTGGACATGCCAACCAGATGTTTTGCCTTGTTATTAGGATATGAACATGATTTTATGAATTCAAAGATCTCTGAAGGTTCTGCTTTTGCCATCGAACATGGCATCAGGATATTTGTGAAGAAGGGGAGGTGTTATTATGTTTACCCTTTTATCGGTGCATTGGGCTGATAAGATTACCGCAACCATTAAACTAAAAGGATCTTTATATGTTAACTCAGTCTGTGGAGCAGGCATGTTTGCTCTGAAATAACTTATGGTTTTAATGTACCTCTCTTTGATGGTCATTGAAACGGGAATTGAATGGTAACAATATAACACTTTTTATCTTTGCTCTGAATCCGGAAAATTGGTAACGGGGAATCAAGACGTCAATATTATTTGTTTTTTTATGGAATAACAGATGTTTTTTTAACTTTAACAGTCGATAGAATTGCCCATTGGAAAAAATTATTGTAAATACGGGAAGTTCAGTTTCAGAGATCCTCGTTGGTGCGAAATGGGAATCTGTTAAAGAACTGCTTCCGGAATCAGGTGTAGCAATTATCACCGACACGAATATCCATCGCATTTATGGTTCTGGATTTCCTGATTTTCCGGTATTTCAGGTCAGGGCAGGGGAGGCAAGCAAAAAGATTGAAGTTGTTGAATCTCTTGCAGAACGGCTCATTGAAGCAGGTATCGACAGGGGTGGTTTTGTACTTGGAATTGGTGGTGGAGTAGTGTGCGATATAGCCGGGTTCCTGGCCTCAATATATATGCGCGGAATAAGATGCGCTTATGTTTCTTCTTCACTGCTTTCGCAGGTTGATGCAAGCACAGGAGGGAAGAATGGAGTCAATCTGGGAGGCACAAAGAACATTCTTGGATGTTTCAAACAGCCAGAATTTGTTATCTGCGATACAACCATGTTGAAGACTCTGCCTGAAGATGAATACTTCTCAGGATTGGCTGAACTTATTAAGACCGCCCTCATTGGGGACGAAAAGCTGTTTGAGATAATTGAGAACAATCACGAGAGGATATTGAAAAGGGATACTGAGTTTCTTTCAATGTGCATTTCAATGGCAGTGAATTTTAAGGCTGCTGTTGTCTCTGAAGATGAAAAAGAATCAGGGTTAAGGAGAATCCTGAATTTCGGACATACATATGGTCATGCCATAGAGGTCTATAAATCCTTCAGGCATGGGTATGCAGTAGCTTCAGGCATGGAACTTGCCGCAAATTATTCACTGTCAAAAGGACTGATAACTTCGCAGGAGTACGACAGGATCATAGCCCTGCTTAAATCCTTCCGACTTCTTCGAAGACACGATATTCCTGATGATCAGATCAGTCAGCTTTTAATGCGTGATAAGAAAAAGTCGGGCAGCGATTTATATTTTGTCTATCTGGATGGAATTGGTAAAGCAGTATCAGATAAAATTCAGGTAAGTGAGGCTGTTGATTTTTACAGGCAGAACAAACCCGGCAATTAATAAGTACCACTATGAATTCTTTTGGTGTAGTTTTCAAAGTATCCCTTTTCGGTGAGTCGCATGGGAATTCAATCGGAGCTGTGATTGACGGGTGCCCGCCGGGAATCCCTATCGGACCTGATGATTTCATAGCCGATCTTTCGAGAAGACAGAGCGGCAGCAGGGGTACAACAAACCGCAGGGAGACTGATAAGCCCGAAATACTGAGCGGAGTTTGCAATGGGGTAACCACAGGTTCTCCTGTAACCCTTGTAACCAGGAACAGTGATAAGATCTCCTCGGATTATGATGATTTTAAAAGTGTGCCGAGGCCGGGTCATGCTGATTACGTTGCCGGTATTAAGTATTCGGGTTTTGCCGATCTGCGTGGGAGCGGACATTTCTCAGGCAGGATTACCTGGGGACTCGTAGCGGCAGGTGTTATTGCGAAGCTGATTGTTAAGCCTGCAGAAATTAATGCAAAACTGATTTCTGCAGGAGGCATCACTGAAATTGATCAGGCTCTTGATAAAGCCATGGCTGAAGGCGACACAATAGGAGGTATTATTGAATGCAGGATCGTTCATCCGCAAAAAGCTCTGGGCGAACCATTCTTTTATTCAGTGGAATCAGCAATCAGTCATATTGTTTTTTCAATTCCGGCAATAAAGGGAATTGAATTTGGCTCAGGTTTCGCAGCAGCCTCAATGAAGGGATCAGTCCACAATGATCCGTTTATTGACAGTAACGGAAGGACATTGACAAATAATTCAGGTGGAATCAACGGAGGAATTTCCAATGGAAACGAGATCCTGTTCAGGGCTGCTGTCAAGCCAACCTCTTCAACTGGCGTGGTACAACGGACTTTCGATTTCAGCAGGGATCAGATGACTGACCTTGGGGTAAAGGGCCGGCATGATACCTGTATAGCCCTGAGAATGCCTGCAATTATTGAAGCAGCAGCAGCAATAGCCATGGCCGATCTCCTTATGATCGACAGGGGGATAAATGGTTCAAGGAAATTCTGCCTTTCTTTATCTGCGTTAATCAGAGTGATCAGCGGGAAAAACTATTAAAATATCCCGCAGATTTCGCAGATTGACGCAGATTATAAGAACAAGTCATTGTTTAATTCAATCCTTAATATTCTTTTTGTTGACTCTGTAACTTTAAATCTTTCATCAAGCCTTTCCCCAATTATCCATACGATTTTCCCTTCAGACTCAAGAATAAGGGTATTCTCTTTCTTAATAAGGGAATATTTTCCATCGATAAAATAATCGCTAAGCTTTTTCTTATGGTTCATACCAAGAGGGTAAAAAAAGTCACCCGCTTTACTCCTCCGGATTATTAAAGGAAACCTTAGCTTATCAGAATCAATACTCGCGATGCTCTTTTCACGCGGAATTTTATAATCTGATCCGGCATTTTTAATTCCTGCTGACTTTATTCCCGGCACCGCAAGAAAATCTTCAACATCGTTAATTACATAATACTCCAGGCTGCCGACAGACAGGGGAGTAACAATAAGCTCATTCCTGTTCCTGAGCAGACTGTGGGTTTTAGAGAATATCTGTTTTCCTGTTCTGCCGGTCATCAGTCGCAATAGGTCCCCTGTTGCTGACCCTGATACACCGTAAGGGCTGAAAAGCTCAAATATCAGTGCTTTTTTATCCAGATATGACTTTAGCTTTTCAATGTTGAAGAGAGTTGCCGAACCCTTTTTTACGGAGACCTGCAACCTGATTTCATCGATATAACCCGATAGAATTTCATCAATTCCCGAAAGTCTGTCAGCAGTTTCATTAAGAGTCTCTTTAACTGAAGGGTTGACTTCCATTAGAACCGGAATTACGAGATGCCTGATCTTATTCCTGGTGTACATGGTTTCCGCATTCGACTTATCTTCTCTGAAAGTGATATGATTGTCACTGCAATACTCTTCGATTTTTTTTCGTGTTGCAAATAAAAGTGGACGTATTATCCTGTTGCTGAGTGGTTTCATTCCTGTAAGGCCTGTTAACCCGGTTCCCCTTGTCAGATTGATCAGCATTGTTTCAATTTTGTCGTCCAGATTATGGGCCACCACTATAAAGTCGTAATTGTTTTCAATCCTTATCTTTTCAAACCATTCAAACCGAAGCTCCCTTGCCGCCATCTGGATTGAAATACCTTTCTTTCTGGCATATTCTTTTGTTTTAAACCTTTTTGAATAGAACGGAATTTTATTCTCAGAGGCAAATTCTTTTACAAGATCCTCATCCATATCAGATTCCTTATTTCTAAGGCAGAAATTGCAGTGGGCTATCCCGATACTGGAACCAAGTTTAATGAACAGGTGCGACATCACCATAGAATCAATCCCTCCGCTGACAGCCAGAAGGAGCCTGTCCTGCTTTTTGAAAAGATTATTTTTTCTGATATAGTTTAAAAATTCTTCAAACATGTTTTACTGGGTAGGGGTTATCTGAATGGAATTACTGATGGTTTTCCCGGTTCAAAATTATAAGGATTAAGCAATTGTTGCCCCGTAACCAAGAGGGGATTTGTTCTTGAATACTGTGGCAGGTTAGGGAAGAATCCCAGTCTTATCTGAAAAGTGTTGAAAATAAGATTATTGTTTCGGATCCTGATCCCCAGTCCTATGGCTGAAAGCAAATCACCGTTTCCCACAAATTCGTTTGTTCCGAAAAGGAATCCTGCATCTGCAAAGCCAAATAGTGCAAACCTGAAGCCATAAAAATTTACCGGACTGAACAGTACCGATTCAAGACTGACTGATAACCGCTGGGAATCGCCAATTGAATCATTTCTGAAACCCGAAAAGCCATTTTCCCTGTTATAAACCAGGTATTCATCGTAGTATCTGTCAAATCCTCTTGTGTAATCAATATTCACAAAATTCCTGATCCTCGATCTTCCAATGAAGGCAAGATTGGAGATGAAGTTGGTCCTGATTGAAAAGATGCCCTGTTCAGTATTTCCCTTATTAATAAAGGTGCCCAAGCCGGCAGAAGTGTAAAAATACCCGATGTTTTTGACTGAACCACCCACTGAAATTGAACTGGCCATATAGAGTCTTTTCTTGAATTCATTGATTTCTTTTCCCATCGTAATGTTAACCAGGCTGCCATATGGGATATCTTCGGTTTTCCCGTAACCATAAACAAGACTGGTTTTATAATATTTCTGAACCGAAAAGGAAACCGAGCCCAGGAACATCTTGTATTTCTGCAGATAATGGTACGATTCAGGCAGAATAAAAGGGTGGGTGAAAACATTGTTATTTGTATACCTGGCTCCTAAAATCAACCTGCTGACGGACTTTGCATCCAGGAGGAAGGATCTCAGCAGCCAGTAATCCTGCAAATTGTATTTAACGGGTGCCGGAACCGGCAAAGAATCGAGGTCATCTGAAGTGAACATCTCCCTTATCGAAATGTTTCCTGCATATTTGGTTGAAGCGCTTATCAATTTCCGGCCAAGTTCGAACCCAAAGGTTTTTTTCCCCAGGCCCTTACTATAATACATGTCAAGATTAACAAATGTTTTACGGATATTATTTATCTGATAATTAATCCCATAATCCCGGCGAATCGGTAAATTTTGAATCATAAGGGATTTCAATCCCTAATTCATGGCCCGTTCCGAAAATATTCTTTTCAAACAGAGAGAAGGATCCTTTGTCAAACCCTCCAAAGCTCACCCTTGCTCCTAAAGAATAAATGTCCTTAGTAACAACAATTATATCAGCTTCGGCACGGGAGACCGGAACAACCAGTATCCTTGCATCGTCAATAAATGGGAGATCTCTCAGAAACCTCTCATTGTCGCTCAGGATAAGCGGTGAAAGTGTATCGCCTTCGTTGAAAAGAAGGTTTTTCCTGATAATATTCTCATTTGTATTTAAATGGGTTTTGTTTAGAAGCTTTTCAGTTTTATTAGGATCATGGAAATCAGGAGTGTTTATATTTGAACCAAATACATCCAGCCTCCTGATCTCAATTTTGCGGATTTTTAATCCTGAATATTCAGCAAAGTTTGCCTCGCTTGAACCGGTGATCTCTTTTGTTGATTCCGGTTCATGCGAAATAATCACGAAATCATAAAGCTTTTTTGTTATAAGAGTTTTAGATGCTCTGATTTTTAGTGAGTCAAGAAAGATCAGGGTTTTTTCGTCTACCGAACCGGCAGGAGGTACAAGTCCGGATGAGTTTGAAAAGTCAGTTCCTGAAAGTGATAATCTTATATTTTCAATCTCCAGTGTCTTAATTTTATCTTGCGGCTTTCTCAGTGAGTCACGAGTCACTGAAGCCTGGGGGTATACAGCTGAGAAAATAAAAAGAAATGCATTGAAGTAAAAGAGTCTTCTGTAAATCCTTTTCTCTTGTATATAAACATTTTCAGGTTTCATGAGGGGTTTTGATCAGCACATCATCAGAGTTAAACTGGAATCCAAGACGTTTACCCGTTATTACCCTTGAGTGCTGGATCTTTGCCTCAGCCTGTCCGACAGTGGCGATCTTGACAGTATCGTAAGGAGGAACAAGAAGATCAAATTCAAGGGAGTACTGAATTGCTGTTGAAATTATTACCTGTAAGGAGTTCCTGGTTATTGCCTCATTCCCGTAATTTGAAAATAGCATGCCCATCTGCCTTTTGCCTTCAACAAGATACTGGTTCTCATGGTTTATGAAGATTCTTGCGATAAGATATCCCAGGTCATCCAGCCTTGAGTATTTGAATGAGTCAAAAAGGAAATTATAAATATTTATTATTCCTGAATATGCATTAAACTTGTTTTTCTGGATATAAGGTGTTTTCCATGCAGGATGTTCCCTGTCGAACTGAAAGATATTTGAATGCATGCTGAAAAGCAGAATATCACCGGCAACCTTTAATTGTGCATCAAAATTGCTTCTGTCGGTATATTCCATTTTAATCCTTGAATCGATATTGCCGAGGTTTGCATTAACATCTTTAGCGAGGTTTTTAAGGATATCCTTAACCACGCTGAACCATTCAAGGGTATTGTCATAGACTTTTTGTTTCAAAATCGATTTTTCCCTTAGAGTGCTGATAATTGCTGTTTTCTTATTATCAAGTTCAGACATGATCAGTAAGTTTAAATGTAATACACCTCTAAATTAGTAATTATAATTTAAAATCATTCTGTTTGCTTTAATATGATCTGGCAAACAGAACGCGCCTTTTTGAGGGCTTTCCTGAATATATGCATATGCCATCCTCTTCGGGCGAATCAAAAGGAATGCATCGGATCGTTGCCTTGGTTTCCTCTTTAATTTTTTCTTCTGTTTCGGCTGTCCCGTCCCAATGTGCCATAATAAATCCTCCCTGATTATCAATTATTTGCAGGAATTCACTCCACTTATCTATGTAAAAAGTGTTGTCGGATCTGAATTTAAGTGCTTTCTGGAACATATTTGTCTGGATATCTTCGAGGAGGCTTGTAATACGGGCGGTTAAACCTTCAGAAGGAATTGTCTCTTTCTGGAGTGTATCCCTGCGTGCAATCTCAACTGTATTGTTTTCAATATCGCGCGGACCTACAGCAATCCTTACCGGAACACCTTTAAGTTCATAATCAGCAAATTTATAGCCCGGCTTGTAATTTTCCCTGTCGTCATATTTAACAGAAATTCCTGCTTTCTCAAGGTCAGCTTTAATAATTTTAGCTTTTTCGGAGATTTTTTCAAGCTGGTCCTCAGTTTTATAAATAGGTACAATTACTGTCTGGAGAGGGGCCAGGCGCGGAGGCAGGATCAGTCCGTTATTATCGGAATGAGCCATTATGAGAGCTCCTACCATTCTTGTTGACAATCCCCAGGATGTTGCCCAAACGTAATCGAGCTTCCCGGTTTTGTCGGTAAACTGAACATCAAAAGCTTTTGCAAAATTTTGTCCGAGGAAATGACTTGTTCCTCCCTGAAGAGCTTTACCATCCTGCATGAGAGCTTCAATTGTAAATGTATCGAGTGCACCGGCAAACCGTTCATTTTCACTTTTATACCCTTTAATAACAGGAAGGGCCATATAATTCTCGGCAAAATCGGCATAAACGTTAAGCATTCTGTTAGTCTCTTCAACAGCCTCTTCCCTTGTGGCATGAGCAGTGTGGCCCTCCTGCCACAGAAATTCAGCGGTTCTGAGAAAGAGTCTTGTTCTCATTTCCCATCTTACCACATTTGCCCACTGATTTATCAGGATCGGGAGATCGCGGTATGACTGAATCCAGTTTTTATATGAGTGCCAGATTATTGTCTCGGATGTCGGACGTACAATAAGTTCTTCCTCGAGCTTTGCTTCCGGATCGACAATTATGTCCTTGCCATTTTCATCCATCCTGAGCCTGTAGTGGGTAACCACTGCACACTCTTTGGCAAAACCCTTTACATGAGCAGCTTCCCTGCTGAAAAAAGATTTCGGAATAAAGAGAGGGAAATAGGCATTGACGTGGCCAGTGGCCTTGAACATTTTGTCGAGCCCTGCCTGAATATTTTCCCATATAGCATAACCATAGGGTTTGATGACCATGCACCCTCTGACCGCTGAGTTTTCAGCAAGATCGGCTTTGATAACCAGATCGTTATACCATTGTGCATAATTCTCCTCCCTGTTTGTTAAAAACTTCGCCATTATTTGGTATGGAATTTGATTAATAATATTCAACTTAAAAACCGGTTCGTAAAAATAGCTAATTCCTTGAGATTTAAAAAAACGATGGCTTATCACGAAGCCAGAATACTATTTCAGCCTGGATTTGGTTAACATACTTATTCACACCTGAGAACCGTTTTGAATTTAAATTGTTGCTTTGGTAAAAAATATTAAATTTGCTGATAACAAAAATCCTGAAAGCAGAAAAAATAGGCAAAAAAACATTTGGTACAGAATTTGATAGTTATTAATGTAATAAACAAAAAGAAATATACAAACGCCATGAAAGCATTAAATAACATATTCGGACTTGCACTTCTTACCCTGGCCTCCTGTTCATCGGGGCTTTATGTAGGAACGGAATATGACGATCTGTATTATCAGGATACAGACCAGCCCGTTACCATGGTTCGAACCGGTGTCAACCGGCAAGTTGCTGAGGGCAACCTTCAGTCCGGAGCATATTATGATAATATATATGCCAGTGACACTCTGGTATCGAAAGAATATTCTGATGCAGCTGATTATAATGATGCAGGCGGCTTAAGCGATAACTATTATTATAATAATTATGATAATTATTCTTATGCAGGAAGACTGAACAGATTTTACGGAAATTATTTCAGCCCCTACTGGAGAGATCCTTTCTATTCCAGCTGGTATCCCTCATTCGGTTTTAACAGCTATTACGGCGGATTCCCTTATTCCTACGGATATTATGATCCGTTCTATTCCGATTACTATAGTCCCTATTCCTATGGAGGTTTTTATAACAATGGTTATTATATGCATAACTTTTATGGAGGTCTCTATGGGATGAATTATTACAATCCTTTCTACAGCTCCTGGTATTCACCATACTACTATGGCGGATATAATTCATACTCTTATAATGATAAAAACAGTACTTCATATGGAAGGAGAGAAAAGCCAAGCACTATGTCGACAAGATGGAGTGGTGGTGCCTCTTCGCCTGTAGCCTCAGGATCGAGAAGAAGCACTGATATTGCAACAGGTGCAGTTTCAGGCAGACCCGCATCGGGGACAGATGCAGCTTTAGCAACATCAAGGAGAACAGTAAACCCTGGGTATAATTCCCAGCAGGCTGTTGGTACTGCGAGGAAACTTACCCAGGATCCTGCTAAATCAGGAAGTGAAAGCGTTAGCGGAACTCAGACGCGAAGGGCTGCAACTTCAACCACCCGTCCTGAGTATAATTCGGTAAACCGGACCTATACTCCCAGCTACAGCAATTCCAAAATGAGCACAAGGCCTTCTTATAATAATACCAGAGTAAATTCAAATGTAAACCAGAACAACGGCAACAGCAGAATTAACAGTAATGTTAACACCAGCAGGCCAGGTAATATACAGAGAAGTAATCAGAATTCATCAAACAGCAGCAGAAGCAATTCATCATATTCATCTGCCCCGGCCAGAAGCAGCTCCTCATACAGCAGATCGGGAAGTTATTCAGTTCCTTCAAGAAGCTCCGGCAGCAGTTCAATGTCCTCAGGATCATACAGCAGCGGCAGCAGGTCCTCCTCATCTTCTTATAGCGGCGGGGGATCAGTATCAAGAAGCAGCGGCGGGTCCTACTCTTCAGGTGGTTCATCATCAGGAGGTTCTTCATCAGGTAGTTCATCATCCGGCGGCAGCGGTGGCAGGAGAAATTAGAAACAGACAGATTACATATTAACAATTTAACAGATTACAATACATTCTAAATACAAGAGTGCAGGTATACTCTTCACTAAAAAGTAAAAAAAATGAAAAGAACAGCATTATTACTGACAGCTGCATTCCTGACATTTGCAGGCGCAATGGCTCAGAATGTAGATGATGCTTTAAGATATTCACAGATCTTCTACACCGGTACAGCCAGGTTTATGTCAATGGGCGGCGCATTCACGGCACTGGGAGGTGATATGTCAACTCTGAGCCAGAATCCGGCCGGAATTGGCGTATTCAGGTCCTCTGAAATTTCTCTTTCACCACAGCTCTTTCATTCAAAAACATCAGCAAACTTCAATGGTCTTTCGGATGATTACCTGTATAATTTCAATCTCGGACAGGCTGGCATTGTAAGCAGTCTGATCTCGGGTAATGCTACCAGCGGCCTGATTTCGCTTAATGTCGGATATTCATTTAACAAGACAAATAATCTTAACTCTTCAGCAAGGATCCAGGGAAACAGTACTACAAGTTCAATGGCGGATTACTGGGCAGACAACAGTTTCGGAACCAGCTACAGAGATCTTTCAGGTGCCGCAGGAATAGCCTATGATGCCTGGATTTTGGATACAATTACAGGGACCGGAGCCAATACATACGGTACTGTATTTTCAAATTACGGAGATAATGCTTCATCTGATTATGGTCAGAATATACGTCGCCTTATATCTAACCAGGGTTTTACGGGAGAACATGCTTTTTCAATCGGCGGAAACTATTCAAACAAAGTTTTTTTCGGAGCTACTCTGGGTATCAGCAGGCTAAGGTATACCGGACATTATGAGCACCTCGAAAAGGCTGATTATTACCTTGATTCCCAATTCAGCGATTTTACCTATGTAGAGCATTTTGAAAATACCGGCACCGGGATCTCGCTAAAGATCGGGACAATTATCAAACCGACCGAGGAGCTGAGAATTGGATTCGCTTTCCATTCACCCACACTCTACAGGATCAATGAAAGATTCTATGATAATATAACTTCCAATTTCACCGATGGCGGTCATTATGAATTTAAAAATGATGAATTGGCTTATAACTATGCCCTTACCACTCCTTTCAGGGCACTGGCAGGTATCGCTTACCAGTTTAAGAAAATGGCACTTTTCAGCCTCGATTATGAATTTGTTGATTATACTACAATAAGATTCTCGGAAACCGGTGATAACTATGATTACAGTGAAAAAAATCTTGAGATCAAAAATACCCTTAAACCGGCAAGCAACGTAAGGCTGGGTGGGGAATTCAGATTTAACAAGATGTATTTCAGGGGAGGATATGGCTATTACGGTAAAGTGTTTAAAACCGGGGAAGTAAACGATAATATGTTCAACAGGTCAATATCATTAGGGGCAGGTTTCAGGGAACAGAATATTAATATTGACTTTGGTTTTACGAATCTCAGAAATGAGCAGAACTACATTCTCTACAATACTTCTTTTGAAACGGCTTCGGCAAAACTGACCAATTCAAGAAATATTTTCACAGTTACATTCGGTTATAAATTTGGCTATATGTAGCCAGCAGCCTCCGGCCCCATATTGAACAAAAGGTCGAGGATGCTGAGATTGGTAACGAACCCTTTATCACCAAACACCTGTATATAAGGTCTGGAAACAAATTCCGGACCTTTTTTTGGAGATATTCTGTATCTGAAATCCAGTGGATGTCCCTGGTCGGGCTGGAAAAAAGAAGTGTTTAATATACACTTATCTATTTTCAAAAATTCAAGACATTTGATTAGCAAATCATCATTAAGGTCAAGGAGGAATCTGTGGCTCTTTAAAATAATTTTCCCGAGGTTTTCCGAATAAAACTGGAAATATGGCGATCTGCTATAGGCTGAGGTTATCGCCCTTAGGTGAATCTGCTGCCATCTCTTTGAATAATCGATCTCAATATCTTTTACCTGTGCCTTTATCGCAGAACCTCTCATAACAGGAACAGAAAGGTTAAGGATTCCGTTAGTTGTTAGTATTTTACATCTGTTCCTGTAAGTTTGTTTAATATAGTTTTCCTCCCGTTCAATATAAACAGTATCTGCATTTTTTATCAGACTGAAATATTCTGCAGTTGGGAAATAGGCAGTCGAAAGAAGTATTTCACCCGGCATATAAGGATTCACTTCATCTGGTTTATCATGCTTGCAGAGAATCCGGCCCCGAAACCGTTATCAATATTGACAACTGTTACCCCGGAGGAGCAGCTTGTAAGCATTGCCAGTAATGCAGATATTCCTCCGAAGTTAGCACCATAGCCGACACTGGTAGGTACAGCAATTACAGGTTTATCAACAAGTCCGCCTACCACACTGGCAAGTGCCCCCTCCATTCCGGCAATCACAATTATGACCCGGCATTTTTTTATCTCAGGCAGTTTGTCGACAAGACGGTGAATTCCGGCCACCCCGGCATCATAGATCCTTAAAACATTATTGCCCAGAAGTTCGGCAGTAACTGCTGCCTCTTCTGCTACAGGCATATCAGAAGTACCTGCAGTTATAACAGCGATCTTAGTGTCGGGACGTTCTATTTTTCCCCCCGGGATGCTTATTATCCTTGCCACCGTGTAATAAACAGCTTCAGGAATAACATTCTTTACCAGGTCGAACATATTCTGGTCAGCCCTGGTTCCAATCACATTATTCTTTCTCTCCGACATTAATTTAAATATCCCTATAACCTGGTCAGCCGTTTTACCTGCACAGTAAACAATTTCCGGATAACCGGTCCGTATCTCCCTGTGATGGTCTATTTTGGCATAACCCAGGTCGGTATAAGGAAAATTCTGCAGGACTTCAAGTGCTTCTTCAACACTTTTTTCCCCGTTTTTAATTCCACTCAGAAGAGTCTCAATTTCATTCCTGGTCATAGATGTCAGTTTATTGGTCAGCGCTGCCTGATCTGTATCCTTCAAGATCCAAAGATACATATCTGAATCCTATTTTCTTAAGGGTGCTTATAATATGTTCTTTGTCAGGGTTTTGAATAATTTTTTCAAAATAGGCGGGCAGGCATTCAATTCTTGCCAGATCACCATGTATCCTGACCCTCGTTCCATGAAAACCCTGGTTGAGAAGGAAAGATTCAGCCTGCTCAATCATTTTAAGCATTCCTTCACTGACAGTTGTATTATACGGGATTCTCGTAAGAAGACAGGCCATTGCAGGCTTGTCTGCGACAGGAAGACCCTCCATACGCAACAATTCCCTTATATCTTTTTTTGTAAGTCCTGCATCATGGAGCGGACTTCGGATGCCCAGCTCCCTTAGGGCCCTTAGTCCCGGTCTGTGCACATTTGTATCATCGGCATTGGTCCCGTCAATTACGTACATGAAACCATTTTCACCAGCAAATGCCACTAATTCAGCGAACAGGGTTTTTTTACATACATAGCATCGATCGTCGGGATTATTTCTTATGGTCTCCGGAAAATTTAGATTGATTATCCTGTGATTTATGCCATGAATTTTTGCAAATTCAGCGGCTTCTTCAAGTTCAACTTCAGGTATGTACGGAGTCTTTATTGTAACTCCCGTCATTTTAATTCCGTTAAGAGAATGAGCCCTGTACAGCAGAAATGAACTGTCAACGCCTCCAGAAAAGGCAACAATAAAAGATTTTAGTTTCTTTAATATTGCATCAAGCTTTTTCGTTTTATTCTCAATCATTATCTATTTCTTATTCTGTGTTAATAACGACATTATGTTGTTATATACCTCTTTTACAGGGAGATTCCTTTCTGATGCGATTTTTCTGCATTCCTCATATTCAGGTTTCACCGATACTTCTTTTCCCTTATAGAATGAACGTTTCACTGTTACCTCACCGTAAACCGTATTCAGCTTTCCGAATTCTCTTGCCAGCGTATCTTTCCTGAAATCAAATGTCCTTATACCAAGTGTTGTTGATTCAGTGAAGATTATTTCCTTGACTATTTCTTCTAATCCCTGCTCACAGATTACATTTAAGACAACGCCTGGTCTCCCTTTTTTCATTATTATCTGTGAACAGTAAACATCTGAGGCACCTGCCTTAAAAAGCCTGTCGGAGATATGGTCGTAAAACTCCGGATTCATGTCATCGATATTAGATTCTATCAGTGTAGCTTTATGTCCGGCAATTTGAGAATCTGAAGTTTCACCGAGATAAACCCTTAACAGATTTGGAATTGAGGGATGATCCTTATGACCGATCCCATAAGCGGTTTTTTCTATTATTATACGAGACCGGGTGCCGAATTCTGTTCCAAGAGCTGAAATGATTGCAGCTCCTGTCGGGGTTGTCGCTTCAAAATCGACTCCGCCGGTCCTTACAGGAATTCCTTTGATTATTTCAGCGGTAGCCGGAGCAGGGACAGGCAGCTTCCCGTGGTCGCAATTTACAAATCCGCCTCCAAGTTCAACCTCCGAAACATATACTGCACCAACATTCAGGGCATTGAAACAGATGGCTGCCCCAACTATATCTACTATTGAATCGATTGCCCCAACTTCATGGAAATGAACTTCTTCAATATCTATTCCGTGAACGGCTGCCTCTGCGGTTGCGATCTTCATAAAGATTTTCATGCTAAGTTCCCTGACATCATCAGAAAGAGAAGAACCCTTTATTATTTTTTCGATATCGGATAGGTGCCTGTGAACGTGTTCATGAACTGTTTGCTTTACAGTAACTTTAGTCCCGGTAATCCCATGTCTCTGAGCCTTTTCTGCATAAAGGTCCCAGCCCCGTAGATTTAATTTGCCAAGTTCGCTCCTTAAATATGATAAATCAATTCCAAGATCAATCATCGCACCGAGATTCATATCACCGCTTATTCCGGAGAAACAATCGTAACAAAGTACTTTCATAAAATGACCCTTTTTAATATTCAATAACAAATAATAATACCTAAAGTTGAAATTAACGGAACCTAATGTCAGTTACAAATCCGTTGCTAATATACAATTTCCAATCGGTGACGAATAATAAAAAAAAAGTCGTATTTTTGAAAACTTTTCCATTAACGAAAAAATCAAGAATCAATCATGAAAAGAAGAGAGTTTTTTAAGTCTTCAGTTGGAGCTGGAATTGCTGCCGGTGCTGCTTTAAGCCTGGGGGGATATGAAAAATTGTGGGCATCAGCTCCTGCAGGTAGCAAGTATGATATGGTTGCTATAATGGGAGGAAATCCTGACGCGATGTTTGATCTCGGAATTCAGGAACTGGGTGGAATGGGTGCTTTTGTTCAGAAAGGACAGAAAGTTCTTATTAAACCCAATATCGGATGGGATGTAATTCCTGAGCTTGGAGCAAATACAAATCCGCTGCTTGTAAAAAGGATAATCGAGCACTGTTTCAAAGCCGGGGCAAAAGAGGTGTACGTTTTTGATCATACCTGCGATAACTGGGTAAACACATATAAGAATTCCGGTATTGAAAAAGCTGCTAAATCGGCCGGAGCAAAAGTCGCTCCGGGCAATTCGGAGAACTATTATCAGCAAATTGAAATTCCGGGGGGTGTGAAATTGAAAAAGGCAAAAGTCCATGAGTTGCTTCTCGAGACTGATGTATTTATCAATGTTCCGATCCTTAAAAATCATAACTCAACAAGAATGACCGCCTGTCTGAAAAATACAATGGGAATTATATGGGACAGGGGATACTGGCATTCGAATGACCTTCATCAATGCATTGCTGATTATGCATTGTTTGAAAAGAAACCAGCTCTTAATATTATTGACTGCTATAATGTTATGGTTAAAAACGGACCGCAAGGTGTCTCTAAGGAAGATATTGTCCAGATGAAATCACAGATATTAACAACCGACTGGGTGGCAGGTGATGCTGCAGCAGCAAAAATGCTCGGAGTTGATCCTCAGAAGATTGACTATATTCCTATCGCGTATAAAATGGGACTTGGGAACATGAATCTTGACGCCCTCAATATTAAGCGCATTAAAATGTAATCTATAATGACCTCTTCCTTTCTCAGAAAATTCCGGATTGGATTTTCGGCAGTTGTTCTGATCTGTTTTATATTTGTATTTGTGGATTACAGGTCTCTCATTCCTGCGAAAATACATCAATTATCTTCTCTATCTCCAGTTTATTCCATCACTTCTCAAATATATTGACCTTAAAACAATGGCGGCGGGAGGATTTATAATTGTCCTGTTGCTGACACTTCTTTCAGGAAGGACATACTGTTCATTCCTTTGCCCGCTTGGAGTCGGACAGGACCTTTTCAGCAGGATGGGCGGCAAAGTAAAAAAGAAGTTCAGAAGATACGGTTACAAAAGGCCTTACACCATAATCAGATACACATTACTGGCCTTAATTATTGGCACAGGAATTATTTGGGGCATTTATGCAGTTACGCTGCTCGATCCGTATAGTATATTCGGACGATTCATGACTTATTTCGGCAAACCGGTTGTGCTGCTTGTCAATAATTTTCTGGCCTGGGTTTTTGGCAAATTCGACGCTTACACTTTTCATAATATTGAGATAAAAGGATTCAGTCTGCTTACATATATAGTTCCTGGGGTATTTTTCCTGCTCGTTGGAATTCTCTCCTTCATGAAAGGCCGGCTCTATTGCAATATGATTTGTCCTGTTGGCACCTTTCTGGGTCTGATTTCGAAGATTTCGCTGTTCAGGATAAAATTCAGCGAAAGCAAATGCACACGATGTGGAAGGTGTTCTTTAGGCTGCAAATCATCATGTATCGATTTTCTTAACTATAATATTGATGTAAGCCGCTGTGTCGATTGCTTTAACTGTATTAATATCTGCCCTGAAAAAGCACTTTCGTACAGCCTGGTAAGTTCAAAACACCCTGAACAAGCGACAGACGAAAGCAAGCGTAGATTTGTTGCCGGATCACTTTTAATGCTTTTGGGGATTTCGCAGGGTGTTAAAGGACAGGAAAAAAAGAGTGTGCCGGTTCCGAAAAAGGAATCCACTGTAAAGGAACCGAAAACATCACCTGTTTGTCCCCCGGGTGCCGGATCGATTGTGGATTTCACAAAGCATTGCACAGCCTGTTCCCTGTGTATTACAGCCTGTCCGAACAATGTGCTTCAGCCTTCTGTAAAACAATATGGAATAGCCGGACTGATGCAGCCTGTTATGGATTATCATAAAAGCTTCTGTACATATAACTGCACAATATGCACGGAAATTTGTCCGACAAATGCCCTGAAACCGCTTATGCTGGAGGCCAAAAAACTTACACAGATCGGTAAGGTCAATTTCATAAAGGACAACTGCATTGTAAAAACAGAGAAAACTGCCTGCGGCGCCTGTTCCGAAGCATGTCCGACTAAAGCTGTGTATATGATCCCTTATGAGGGGAACCTTTTAATTCCTGAAACTGACCAGGATATCTGTATAGGCTGTGGACATTGTGAATTTGCTTGTCCGGTAACTCCTTACAAAGCAATATTTGTTGACGGAAATCCAATTCACATGGCCGCCAAAAAGCCCAAAAACGAACAGTCAGAAATCACAACTCCTGTTGAATTTCCATTCTGAAAGAGTATTATCCCGGAAAATTTTCAGAAACATGACATTTATCTGCCTGATGTATTTATAAGCAGTTAATTTTGCTTATATTATACTTCAGTAAATTTTTTACATGTTTCATGAAACCATCACATATTGAACATATTGGGATAGCAGTAACGAATCTTGACGATTCAATCAGATTATATGAAAAAGTTTTTGGACTAAAATGCTACAAAGTCGAGAAAATAAAGGACCAAAAAGTAAGAACTGCCTTTTTTATGGTAGGACAGACAAAAATCGAGCTGCTTGAATCGACTGATCCTGAAGGGCCTATTGCGAAATTCATTGAGAAAAGAGGAGCAGGGATTCATCATATCGCATTTGCTGTAAAATCATATCGATGCACAATTGAAACACGCTGAAATAGAGGGAGTAAAGCTGATTGATTCAAATCCACGCAAAGGTGCCGAAGGATTGGATATCGCTTTTCTTCATCCACAGTCTACCGGGGGTGTCCTTATCGAATTATGCGAACACAGGAATAAATAAAACTATTTGGCAATATGAACAACAGCTCTGCAGTATCCGGTAATTCCGGACCGAAAGTCAGGTCCGACTGTGAAATGACACTTGAACTGAAAGACGAAGGCGGAATTGTTATTGACCTGAAATCAAAGGTTAAAGTACTATATGGAGAATCAATTAAAAAGCTCTGCCTCGAAATTCTGACATTATTTCGGGATCAGTGATGCTTTTCTAAGGATAGATGATTCCGGCGCTTTACCTTTTGTTATTGAAGCCCGTCTGGAATCAGCAATAAGAAAAATAACCGGGAAAGAACTTGAGTACCTTCCTGAATTCCCGAAGAAAACAAATACTCAACCACTCCTGGCCGGTTCCGATTTTCAAGGCTCTATCTTCCCGGAAACACGCCCAGCATGATGATAAATGCCGGACTCCATTCTGCCGACGGAATAATTCTTGACCTGGAAGACTCCGTCAGTCCTGAAAAAAAGGATGAAGCCAGGATACTTGTAAGAAATGCACTCCGGCAGATAAATTTCAATGGGGCGGAACGTATGGTCAGGATAAACCAGGGTGAGAGAGGAATGAAGGATCTTGAATTCGTAATTCCTCATAATGTAAATCTCATTCTCATACCAAAATGTGAGGATGCTGAGACAGTAAGGAAAATTGAAAGCAGGATTTCTGAAATAAAAGCCAAAGAAAAGCTGACAAATCCGGTGTACCTGATGCCGATAATCGAGACAGCTCTGGGCGTTGAAATGGCATTCGAAATTGCCCGATCAGCGGCTGGCGTTGTGGCAATTGCTGTGGGACTGGAGGATCTTACAGCCGATTTGGGAGTCCCCAGAACCAGGGAAGGTAAAGAGACATTTTATGCAAGAACCCGCATCATAAATGCCGCCAGGGCTGCATCCATTCAGCCGATCGATTCCGTGTTTTCGGATGTGGATGATATGGAGGCTCTCCGTCAGAATGTTTTATCTGCCAAAGCCTTGGGATTTGAGGGAATGGGATGCATTCATCCCCGGCAGATTCCCGTAATCCGACAGGGCTTTGCCCCCGGCCCTGAAGAGATCGAAAAATCGAAAAAGATCGTACTGGCATTTGAGAATGCCCGTTCAAAAGGACTTGGAGTTGTTGCCCTGGGGTCAAAAATGATCGATCCTCCTGTGGTTGCAAGGGCTCAGAAAACAATTGACCTGGCTGTCAGGCTTGGCCTTCTGAAGGGAGATTGGATTAATGAGATCCCCGAAGGATCAAAATAATTTAAATAATAGTTTTCATTATGGCAATACCGACCGTTAAAAACGCAGCTGGCAGATTTGTTCCGACAGAGATCAACGGCAAGCCGGCAATTCCTTTCAGGGGCGTCGGCAAACACCAGCCTTCTGGTAATAAATATGGTCCGCCTATTCCTTCATGCTCTGGTTTTCCGGATGACGGGAACAAGGTAGTTGCCACTCTGGAGGAAGCATTGCTAAGGTGCGGCCTCCGTGATGGAATGACGATTTCAACTCATCATCATTTAAGGGATGGGGACCTGATCAGCAACAGAGTGTTTGAGATTGCTTCGGTAATGGGAGTTAAGGACCTTATCTGGTTTCCTTCAGCCTCTTTCCCGTGCAATGACCCTCTGATCAAATACCTGGGTGACGGAACAATAAACAGGATTGAAGGAAGTATGAACGGACCTCTCGGAAGGTTTGTTTCAGAAGGTAAAATGAAGGGCACCGCTGTTTTGAGGTCTCACGGCGGCCGGGTTCAGGCAATTCAGGACGGGGAAGTAAAAATTGATATTGCTGTTCTTGTTGCTCCTACCGCCGATTCATTCGGAAATGCAAAGGGTACAGGAGGCAATTCGGCCTGCGGTGTCCTGGGGTATGCCAAAGCCGATTCAATGTACGCCGACAAGGTTATTGTTGTGACTGACAATCTTGTGGACATGCCATGCTTCCCGATGGAAATAGAAGGTAACTATGTTGACTGTGTTGTTGTTGTTGATAAAATTGGAATCCCCGAAAAAATTGTGTCGGGCACAACACAGGTAACGAAAAGTCCCGACAGGCTTTTAATAGCCGATCTGACTGCAGCTTTTCTTGAAAAATCCGGTATCCTTAAAGATGGTGTTACAATACAGGCAGGAGCGGGAGGCACTTCACTGGCTATTGCTGTATTTCTTCATGAAATCCTTAAATTAAAAGGCTGGAAATCAAAATTCGGATTCGGAGGCAGCACGAGGTATATGGTTGATATGCTTGAGCAGGGACAAATGGGATATATTCTTGATGCGCAAGCCTTTGATCTGGATTCTGTTGCATCAATCGTAAAGAATGCAAATCATATTCCATATCCGGTCTTTAATGCCTATAATTATCATTCAAAGGGAAACCTGACAAGCCTTATGGATATAATGATCCTCGGCGCCACTGAAGTCGATCTTAATTTCAACGGCAATGTTGTGACACATTCCGACGGCTATCTTCTTCATGGCATAGGAGGCTGGCAGAACTGTCTTCATGCAAGGAACGTTATACTTCCAGTACCTCTTTTCCGTGACAGGATTCCGGTTATTGTCGATGAGGTGACTACTTTATGCGGTCCGGGGGAACTTATAGATGTTATTATTACTGAGAGAGGTATCGCTATTAATCCCCTTCGCCAGGATCTGATAGAAAGTGTCAGGAACAGCGGACTTCCGCTAAAAACTATTGCGGAGCTTAAGGATGAAGCTGAAAAGATCTGCGGCAAGCCTTCAAAACCTGAATTTGAGGATGATATTGTGGCAGCAATTAAATGGGTCGACGGGACTGTGATCGATGTTGTCAGAAAAATAAAGATGTAATAGTAATCTCTATGGAAAGATATAAATGTGTAATCTGCGGATATATTTATGATCCTGAGGAGGGTGATATTTCCTCTGGTATTGAACCGGGAATTTCTTTCAGCGATCTTCCATCAGATTATCTTTGTCCTGTATGCGGGGCAGGCAAGGATGAGTTTATTGTCTATGACTGAACCAGCGGCCTGGCACTATTTTGGTTATTTCCGGCTGCCGTTATCAGGTATATGATTTATTACATCAATGAGCAGATCCCAGAACATTCCCACAGTTCTTATTTCAATCTTTTCTTCAGGAGTATGGGCCCCTCTGATTGAAGGTCCGAAGGATATCATATCTATACCCTTGAAATTCTCATAGATAAGTCCGCATTCAAGTCCTGCATGAATTACCCTGACAAGGGGTTCCCTGCCGAAAAGGTTCAGATATGAATTACGTGTTATCCTGAGGATCTCCGATTTCAAGCTAGGTTTCCATCCCGGATAGCCATCGGAATGTACAACCTTTGCTCCGGCAAGTTTCAGACACGATTCTACCATTCCCGCAACATCATGCTTTGATGATTCAATAGAACTTCTCTGGGTGGTGATGATCCTTATATTGTTTTCCCTGGTAAATTTTACAGATGCAAGGTTTGTTGAAGTCTCAACAAGGTCTGTCATTTCGCGCGACCAGGCAATAACTCCATGCGGACAGCAGGAAAGGGAGTTGAGAAGTTTTGACTGGCTCTCCTTATCCATAGCGGATACAGGTGTTTCGATTTCTTTTATTGTAATTTTCAGGTCCTTCTCAATTTCACCAAACTCCTCTTTGAGAACGGCCTGGAAATTCAATACCTGGTCAATCACCTGATCTTTACAGGATTTGTCAACTGCTATGACAGCGAATGCTTCCCTTGGAATTGCATTACGGAGATTTCCTCCATCAAACCTGGTCAGGGCAATATCGAACCGATTTGAAAGATCCAGCAAAATCCTGTTCATCAGTTTAACGGAATTTCCGAAACCTTTGTGAATTTCGTCCCCGGAATGACCCCCGTGAAGGCCGGTTATTGATATTTCAAAACCAGACATCCGGCTTTGAACGCTTATGCTTTTATAGTTCAGGTCGCCAACCGTATCCATTCCCCCTGCACATCCGATAAAAAGTATACCTTCATCTTCTGAATCAAGGTTTAATAATGTTCTTCCCTCAAAAAAATCAGGTTTAAGGTTGATGGCACCTGTCATTCCAGATTCTTCATCCACAGTAAACAGACACTCAATTTTCCCTGTTTTGAGATTTGTATCAGAGAGAAGAGCAAGTTGCGATGCTATTCCTATTCCATCATCTGCTCCGAGTGTTGTTCCCCTCGCCCTGACATATCCATCTTCAATAACGGGAACAATAGGATCAGTGAGCCAGTTGTGCGGAAAATCTGCATTTTTCTCACCAACCATATCCATATGGCTCTGAAGGACAATAGTTTTCCTTTTTTCAAATCCCGGGGAGGCTGGCTTAATAATAATGATATTACCCGCTGAGTCTTCTTTCGATTCGAGATTGTGCTCTGAAGCAAAATTGATAAGATAACTTCTTATTTTCCCCTCATTCTTGCTTAACCGCGGTATTTTGCAAATCTCTTCGAAGTAGATCCAGATTGGTGCTGGATTTAATTCAGATAAAATGCCCATGCTCGTACAGGTAAGAAACAATAATGGTTCAAAACTACTGATTTTTTATACATGATTGCCGGATCAACAAAATTATTCAGGAAGCAGGTATCAGACAAAATTTGCTATTTTTACGCAAGTGATATCATAAATATTCTTTTATGGCAAAACGAACAATTGTAACCTTGCCCGGAGATGGGATCGGAAATATCGTTCTAAATCAGACTTTAAGAGTTCTTGATGCTTCGGGATTTGAGGCCGACTATATTCATGGCGATATTGGATGGGAGTTCTGGTGCAAAGAGGGTAATCCACTGCCTCAGAGAACGCTCGACCTTATCAGTAAGCATAAAATAGCCTTATTCGGAGCAATAACATCCAAACCAAATGAAGAAGCCAGGGCAGAGCTCAATCCTGAACTTCAGGGAAAAGGATATGTATATTCAAGTCCGATAGTGGGTCTCAGGCAAAAATTTAATCTCGATATATGTGTCCGTCCCTGCAAGTCCTACAAAGGGAATCCTCTTAACTTCATCAGGAAGGGAAAAGGGAACATAGTGGAGGAACCGGTTATCGATGTTGTTATTTTTCGTCAGAACACAGAATGCCTCTATTCGGGAGTTGAATGGACGAACCCCCCGGAACAGGTTTACAAAGCTCTGATGTCACATCCGAAATTTGTTGAGAATTTTGGAAGGGTTCCTGTTGAAGAGATTTCCATATCAACAAGGATCTTTACAAAAAAAGCCACTGAGAGGATCTTACTGGCTGCTTTTGATCATGCAAAAAATCATGGATATTCATCAGTCACTGTTTGTGAAAAGCCAAATGTCATCAGGGAAACATCAGGGACTTATGTGGAAACTGGCAAAGGAGATACAAAAGAGTTCATATCCAGGGATAAAGCTGCTTAATACAAATATTGATGCCCAGATGATGTGGCTGACAAAAAATCCTGAGGATTATGGTGTTATTGTTGCCGGGAACATGTTTGGGGATATAGCATCAGATGCTTTTGCCGGTCTGATAGGGGGACTCGGTTTTGCCTGCAGTGCCCAGTTTTCATCCGATGGCATTGCCGTTTTTGAACCGACTCATGGTTCGGCTCCGAAATATGCAGGATATGATATTCCGATTGTAAATCCCATTGCGATGATTGAATCGGCCTGCATGATGCTTGACTATATTGATGAAAAGAGTATTTCTGATAAGATAAGAAAGGCTGTGGCTGAGACTATCCTTGATGGTAAAACAAGGACCTATGATATGATGAAAATGACCGGCTCTCAGGAGGCTGTTAAAAATGGTGCAGCATCGACCATACAGATGACTGACGCAATTATTTCAAAAATAAGATAACCAAAAACAGTTTACATGAATGAGGTGGTGATGAATCTATGGCCTGAGCTGGATTGGATACATGATATTTCACTCAGGGAAAAGACTGCAAAAACATGGGAAATTGCACTCGAAAGGAGCGTATTGAATTCCGTGGATCTGGATAACATACCTTTTACACTCCTTTGTGGTCCTGATATGAAAGTCAGCTTTATGGAACACAAAAGATGTGTGGTACATATCGCTAAAGCCTGCGGAGAGAAAATGAAAGAGTTTTTTGGTGATGAACTTCCTGTTAATATGGACATTCTCATTTCCGGTGCAATACTTGCCGATGTCGGTAAACTTCTTGAATATGAGCTTGATGAAAATGGCAAGGCAATACAGGGAAAATACGGGCAATATCTCAGACACCCTTTTTCAGGTGTCTCCCTTGCTGAAGAGTGCGGTGTGCCGGCGGAGGTTTGTCACATAATTGCCGCTCATGCCCATGAGGGTGATCTGGTAAAGAGGACTACCGAAGCATACATAGTCCATCATGCCGATTTTATGACTTTTCTTCCGTTTAAAAGCCGTCTGGTTGTCTGACCTCTGAAAAGAACGGATCAGCCGAGTCTCATTTTTTCAATTTCCTCTAAATTCATTTCGTTGTTTACATCCTTTGCATTTGGTGTATACAGATAATCAATAAGGTCCATATATCTCTCCATTATCTTACCTCTGACAATTTTCAATGATGAGTTCATTAACCCGTTTTCTTCAGTAAATCCCTCTTCAAGAATTCCGATTGAAACAGGCAGCCATCTTTGAGGAAACATATTTCCATACTTGCCGTTGGTGCGGTATTCATCCACCTCATTTTCAAGCAGATTGGTAACAGCTTTCCTTCCTTCATCTGAATCGGCTGTAAGATTTTTCTCTTCAAGGTATAACTTAAGAGAATGCTGATTTGGAACAATAAGTGCAACCGTATATGGTTTCTGATTGTTATAAAGCATACACTGATCGATATATTTCGATTGTTCGGAAATAGTTTCTTCAATTCCTTCGGGACTGAACTTTTCTCCGTCATCAGCGATAAGGAGACTTTTAAATCTTCCAAGAACATAGAGGAACCCTTCCGACATATAACCCATATCGCCTGTATAGAGCCATCCGTCTTTTATAGTTTCACGGGTGGCAGTTTCATTTTTCCAGTAACCATGCATCACGTTCCCGCCTTTTATCACAATTTCCCCTTTTTGTCCTTCGGGAAGCTCTTTCCCATCATCATCACAGATTTTGAGATCCATATTATTGACTATTGCTCCTGATGATCCTAGCCTGTGACGGCCTGCAGAGTTTGAGGAGATAACAGGCGAGGCTTCGCTTAATCCATACCCCTGATACATTGGAATTCCAAGGGCGTAAAAGAATCTCTGGAGTTCAATATCAAGCAGTGCACCGCCGCCAATAAAATAGTCAAGTTCTCCTCCGAAATTCTCACGTATCTTTTTGAACAGGATTTTGTCATAAAGGTCAATCAGAGGTTTCTTCAGCTTTTGTAATCCGCGACCCTTGTTCCATCCTTCTTTATTGTACGAATAGGAAATTTTGATCGCATGATTGAACAGGATCTCAGCCATCTTCCCTTTTTCCCTGATCCCTTTTTCAACATTTTTTCGGAAATTCTTGGCAATAGCCGGGACACTCATCAGAAGATTAGGCTTTATCTCCTTAAGACATGCCGGCAGGTTCCTGAGGGTTTCCATTGGTGTCTTTCCTGTCTTTACCGAAGCAATGCTTGCCCCTTTTCCCATAAAGGCGTAAATCCCGCATGTATGACCGAATGAATGGTCCCACGGGAGGATCAATAGAGTTTTGTAAAATGAAGGAATATCCATCAGACTGTATGACTGATATACATTTGTCACATAGTTCCCGTGAGTCAGGATTATTCCTTTGGGATCGGCTGTTGTACCTGATGTATAGCATATATTTGCAAAATCCGATGGTTTGATGCCAGTGTAGATTTCTTCGAACTTCGACCTGTTTTCAGGCTTTTCCAGCCACTCTCTCCCGGCTTTTCTGACCTCGTTGAAATGAATTTCATTTTCCGAATATTCTTCCTGTGTATCGAAATGAATTATTTTTTCAATTGTTTTGCAATCATTTATTATTGGTTTAATCTTGCCTGCCTGGATTGAAGATGCAAGTATCATTCTTGATTCTGAATGGTTAATTCTGAACTTGATTTCCTCAGGAGTAAGTTTAACAGATAACGGTACGTTAATAGCACCTGAATATAGTATTCCCAGTTCTCCGATGACCCAGCTGTTGCGTCCTTCCGAAATAAGAGAAAGCCTGTCACCCTTCTTTATCCCGAGGGTTATCAGTCCGGCAGCAAATTCATAAACCTGTTTTCTTGTTTCACCATAGGTCGTCCCTTCATATTTGTCCTGAGGCTTTTCCCACAGGTACACATTGCTTTCATACTTTTCGGCACTCTCCTCGAAAAACTGTATCAATGATTTCATCAGGTAAAGTAAATTAATGTAATTACATTGTAATTACGCGTTGGTTTAGTATTTCAGACACCTAATATAGTAAATCTGAACTAAACAATCAGATTCTGTTTCTTAATACTAAGATTTTATCATTTGGATTGGTTTTCAATATTTTGTATTTTTGATAATATTCTTCAACAACAGGAAGAATGGAGCTCAGTAAATCTTAAAATAATTTATCATGAGACATTTTCCAATTATCTGCATTGTTGTTTTATTGATTTTATCTCCTTCCTGCAGAAAAATAAAGGAAAGAGGTCTGTTCGGGAAAAAAGGAAAAACTCTTGAAATGCTAAGGGCCCAGCAGGACAGCATAAGGGTTGCTGATTCATTAAAGAGAATTGAAAACCGGATCCGGGCTTTGGAAGAAGCCAGGCTGGACAGCATCCTTCAGGTTGAACAGGAAAAAGCGGCTTTTGAGGCCCGGAACAGATTCAACATCATTGTGGGCAGTTTTGTTACACCTGAATTTGCTCAGGCATGGGCTGAAGAATACAGGAAACAAGGCTACGACACCAAGGTTATCAGGATGGCCGACAGCAAATTCGAACTGGTTGTTGCTGAATCGTACGACAAATTCTCAAAAGCAATGCAGCGTCTTAACCAGTTCCAGGATACGGTGGATATTGATAGCTGGCTATACGTAAATAAGTAGGGTGCCGTTACCTGAAAATTGTTGCTTTCCTGTCAGGCCCGACTGACACGATCGATACTGGTATGCCAGTCTGGATCTCTATGAATTCCACATATTTCTTGAGGTTTTCAGGCAAAAGGTCATAATTCCTTATCCCGGTTATATCTTCATCCCATCCCTGGAGTTCTGCATAAACAGGATCGATCTTTGCATTGTTATCGAAGGGTATTTCACTCTGAACCATGCCATCAACTTTATATGACGTGCAAACCTTTATGGTTTCAAAACCTGAAAGGATATCAGATTTCATCATAAAGAGTTTTGTTGTCCCATTTACCATAATTGCATACTTAAGTGCCGGAATGTCGAGCCATCCGCATCTTCTTGGCCGGCCGGTAGTTGCCCCGAATTCACATCCTTTTTTTCTCAGCAGCTCTCCGGTTTCATCATTCAGTTCTGTTGGAAAGGGCCCGCTCCCCACTCTTGTACAATAAGCTTTGAATATACCGAATACTTCCCCGATGGTTTTCGGTGAGATCCCGAGACCGGTACATGCTCCGGCACTTATTGTATTTGATGAAGTTACATAAGGATATGATCCGAAATCAACATCAAGCATGGTTCCCTGAGCACCCTCGGCAAGTATTTTTTTTCCGTCAGAGTAAAGGTTGTGAAGGAGGTACTCAGTATTTTCAATCCTGAATTTTCGAATCAGTTCAATTCCCTCAAACCATCCCTTTTCGAACTCTTCTAAATCAAAAGCATAATTGTAATTTTTCAGAATAAGGAGATGGTTCGCTATATGTTCTTCATAAAGCTTCCTGAAGTTTGTATGTTTTATATCTCCTATTCTCAGTCCGTTACGACTTGCTTTATCAGTGTAGGCCGGCCCGATGCCCTTTAAAGTTGAACCGATCTTCAGACAGCCCTTCTGATGCTCATATGCCGCATCAAGTATCCTGTGGGTAGGAAGGATAAGGTTGGCCTTCGAGGAAATAACAAGTCTTTTCAATAGTTCTTCAACGGAAGGCCCTAATTCTTCAATTTCTTTTTTAAATACAGCCGGGTCAAGAACCACTCCGTTACCGATTATATTCAGTTTATCACTATGAAATATGCCGGATGGTATAAGATGCAAAACATGCTTAACATTGTTAAACTCAAGCGAATGACCTGCATTCGGACCACCCTGGAAGCGTGCGATAACATCATATTCCGGACTGAGGGCATCAACAACTTTACCTTTCCCTTCATCCCCCCATTGAAGGCCTAATAAAATATCAATCTTCATTTTAAAACAACAGGATTTTTAAAACAAATTCGAAGTTACAAAATAATCCGGCTGGAAATTGCGTTGATTATATTATGTTAATAAATGGGGGAAGATTTGGCAGTAAATTTATTAAGTATTTAAAAGCAACTCAATAATAGCTCTGGAAAGAATTTGTTTTTAATCCAATTTAAAATCATAAAAATGAAAAAGACAGTAGTTTTATTCCTTTTCTCAGTGATCACATTTGCTTCATTTGCACAAAGTGATGAGGGCATAGCATCGGAGAAAAATGTTCTGAAAGTAAACACTCTGGCTTTGATAACCGGAACAGGCACTATTTTTTATGAACGGAAAGTAAGTGACCTGGTATCTGCCCAGATGGGCGCAGGTTATATGAATTATAACTTCGGCGATACAAAATTCAGCGGGCTTATTCTGACCCCGGAATGTAGATTTTATGTAAGGAAAAATGCTATCGATGGATTCTACATTGCCCCGTATCTTAGGTACAGCCAGTATAAATATAAGGACGATAGTGGTACAGGGGAGGGCAGCTTTACATCAATGGGAGGTGGCGCAGCATTCGGAATGCAATGGATCCTGAAAAAGGGCTTCACGATGGATCTTTTCTTTGGAGGCCATTATACTGACGGCAGCGTCGATATACAATCAGGTAGTGAACCGACTGATATAACTAAAATAAATGGTTTTAAAACCAGGGTAGGGTTTTGTATAGGTTTTGCTTTTTGAGAATTCCAGATGTGGAAAAAAAGTTGCCTGAAGAGGCAACTTTTTTTTGACCTAACAACTAATCCTTATCTTTTAGATTCCCGTATATATATAATGAATGATACATCGGAGCAAAACCGTGCAAACTGCTGGCTGTGCGGATTATTTCCTGTATCCTCGGATCGCAGAATTCAATTACCTTTCCCGATTCAATATCAATAAGATGATCGTGCTGGCTGCACTGGTAAGCTCGTTCAAACTGGGCTATGTTTTTACCAAATTGATGTTTTATCACAAGATTGCAGTCGAGAAGCAGTTCAATCGTATTGTAAAGTGTTGCCCTGCTCACCCGGTAGTTTTTATTTTTCATGAATATATAAAGCGATTCAACGTCAAAATGACCGCTCCTTGAGTATATTTCATCCAGTATCGCATATCGCTCTGGTGTCTTTCTGTGTCCCCTTTTTTCGAGATATTCGGTAAATATTTGCTTCACTGTCGACCTGGTATCATCGTTAATCATAACTGGTCTAATTTAAAATAAAACAAAAATACTGTTTTTTGCCGGATACAGGTCAAAAATAAATAGCCCAGGTTATTCCGAAAAATCTTCGACCCGTTTAATACTCTCTATTCCCCTGACATTCGAAATTTTAAGAATAAGATTGTTAATATCCTGCGTGTGATGAACATAGAGATCAATAGTGCCCTCAAAGATACCATCCTTTACACTGATGTTGATATTGGTCATATTGACCTTAAGTTCAGATGAAATAATATTTGTCAGGTCATTTACCAATCCAATCCTGTCGACGCCGGTCATGCTTATTCTGGCAAGGAAGGAGACCAGCTTATGGATTGCCCATCTTACTGCAATGATCCTGTTCCCTTCGTTGGACATAATTCTGATAGCAACCGGACATTTAGGTTTATGGATAACTATTGATCCTTCCGGTGAACGGTATCCGACGACTTCATCACCAGGGATCGGGTTACAGCATTTTGCAATTTCATACGACTGCCTGGCATTTTCAATATTCTCCCTCAAAAGAAATGGGGAAGATGGATCAATATTATTAATCTCTGGACCTTCCGCTTCCTCTTTCCTTTCCTTTTTGGGCCCCAGCAATTTGAGCTCCCAGTATTTAATTACATTTTTTGCAGGACTTTTCCTGATTATCTTCCTGAGGTTATCGAGGTTTATTGTTCCAAGGTCTATACCCGAGTACAATTCATCCTTGTTTGGCGTATCATAGGAAAGCATAATTTTACGAACTATCTCTGTATTGGGTGTTACCCCAAGCTCAGCCAGTTTTGCCTCCAGTATATCCATTCCCTTCTGGATCCTGCTTGTCGATTCAGTCTTGAGTGCATTCTTAATGGCTTCCTTGGCTTTGGATGTTGACACAAATGAGAGCCATTCTTTCTCTGGCTTGGCTATATCTGAAGTTATTATTTCCACCTGATCTCCACTCATAAGAGTGGCGCTGATAGGATTCAGCTTATAATTAATTTTAGCTCCGATAGCCTTATTTCCGATTTCAGTATGAATTTCGTAAGCGAAATCAAGAGCTGAAGCTCCCTTTGGAAGGCTTACAAGTGTTCCTTTAGGCGTGAAAACCATTATTTCTGACGAAAAAAGGTTCATCTTGAATTCATCGAGAAACTCAATTGGGTCTTCCAGCGGATTTTCGAGCATCATCTGGATCTGTTTTATCCATTTATCAAGCTCGGTTTCAGGTGAATTATCACCTTTGTATTTATAATGGGCAGCATAACCTCTTTCGGCAATCTCATCCATACGCCTGCTCCTGATCTGAACCTCAACCCAGCGGCCTTCAGGCCCCATTACTGTCAGGTGGAGAGCTTCATACCCGTTTGGCTTTGGCCTGCTTACCCAGTCTCTCAGCCTGTCAGGCTTTGGAAGATATGAATCAGTTATGACTGAATAGATGTTCCAGCAGGTCGTCTTTTCAGGTATTCCAGGCAGTGGTTCAAAAACTATCCGGACAGCCAGGACATCATAAATTTCTTCAAACGGTACATTCTTCGACTGCATCTTCTTCCAGATGGAAAAGATTGACTTCGGACGGCCGCTTATATCGAATATCAGACCTGATTCTTTCAGTTTGTTAATAATCGGAAGACTGAACTTGTTTATAAGGGAATAGTATTTCTTTTCACCGTGCTTCATTTTTGAGGCGATCTCCTCATAGATCACGGGTTGCCGGTATTTGAAACTGAGATCTTCAAGCTCGCTTTTTATTGCATAGAGCCCGATTCTGTTGGCAAGGGGAGCATAAAGGAAAATAGTTTCACCGGCGATCTTCATCTTTTTACTCTCAGTCATTGAATCGAGAGTTCTCATATTATGAAGACGGTCAGCTATCTTTATGAGGATAACTCTCAGATCGTCAGACAAGGTGAGAAGCATTCGCCTGAAATTCTCAGCCTGCATTGATGAAGATGTCCCCTTGTTGTATGTACCTGATATCTTTGTAAGACCATCGATGAGCGAGGCAATCTTTGGCCCGAAATCCTTGTTAACCTCTTCAATAGTGTAGTCTGTGTCTTCAACCGCATCATGGAGCAGGGCTGTGGCAATTGACCGGGCACCGAGACCGATCTCCTGGTTTACTATTTTTGCAACTGAGATAGGGTGGAGGATATATGGTTCCCCCGATTTCCGGCGCATGTTCCAGTGAGCTTTATTAGCTACATTGAACGCTTTTTCGATCAGTTCCCGGTCTCCCGGCTTATCGCACCGTAACAGATTGTTTACCAGCGAATCATATTCAGATTGAATACGTTTTACATCTTCTTCATCAAAAATATCCTTGCTCCCCATAAAAACTCAATGTATTCTTTTCTGCCGGATACAAATATAATTTTAATAGATGAAATATTATGCAGGTTTATGAATTGTTGCTAGTTGCCAGGTGCTGGTTGAACAAATGATTGACTGTTATTTATCTGGTTTTAATGACTGTTACAGTTCCTGTTCGGGAGATATTCCTGCCTGAAGGAGTTGTCAGTTTCAAAAACCATAGATAAACTCCCTGTGATACCTGAGTTCCGCCTGACGAACCATCCCAGGATTCATTGTAATCGCGGGTTTCAAAAATGGTTTTCCTTTGCCTGTCGGTGATCAATAACTGGTAGCTTGAAGGTGCAAATGTAATGACAGGTCTGAACAGATCATTCAGCCCATCACCGTCAGGCGAAAATATGTTTGGAACTGTAACGGTTTCCTCAACTGAAATGCATGAAGTATCTGAAGCACTCTCACCCGTTATACCATGTATATTACCGGTCTCGGCAGCAGAGATATAAAAACATACCTGACCTTTAACAAGAGAGAACATTATATCAGGAATGGCTATAATGAAGGTAGTATCAGTAGGATTAATTGCAGCTGTTTCAATGAATCCTTTTCCCAGATCAGTAAACAGCCTGTATGAAGATACTGATCCGATCCAGTCGTGGTATTTGTTCCATTTCAGAATTATTTCATTTCCGGTGACCTGTGAATCAAGAACTATATTTGATGCAACGTTTGAAGTGACCTTATGATTTTTGCAGATAACGGCTGAGAGTCTGTAGAAATTCAATACATCTGTTTTAGCCGTATTGTCGGTATAAGTTACAGATTTAAGATTATTCCCGCTTATCTGGGCAATCTGCTGAAACGAACCTGAATAACCTGTTTTTCTCTCAAGTGCAAAAGTGTCAGTCTCCGAGAACGGATCGACAGTGAATGAAAGAGAAATCGCATCTTTTTCTTTAACAGTTGCATAATCAGCATTTATCCAGTCGGGAGGGTTTTGCATTTTGGTCCTAAGACAGGTTTTATAAGATGAAGAAACAGATCCACCATTGATATTAGCTATTACTTTAAAACAATAATCAGCATTGAGTGTAAATTCATTCAGCAAAAAACTGTCATTATCCGGAGATACACTTCCTGTTTCACTAAAACTGCTTCCGTTCAGTGACATCAGAATTGTATATTTTGTTACAATTTGAGGGGAGGGCGGGGTGTACCTGTTCCAGGTAATATTTATCTTTTTCATGCAGGTATCAATCCTGGTTTCGGTAAATATCGTGCTTAATATGTTCGAAAGCTCACTTGCACATTTTGGAGCTCTGAATGCTGCAATTCTGTACTGGAAGCTTTTAAATTGAATTCTGGTATCTGAATAGGTTGTTGCAGATGGATCCCAGATTGTATCAATTGCAAAAAAACCGGGATTGCCCAGCCTGGTTTCGTAAATATACACTATATATGCTGCAATGCCGGATGAAGGACTCGGGTTCCATGTTAAAAAAGCTGTAGTTGTTTCAGACAGAATGGTAATGGATGTCAGTTCTGGTGGTAACGGGACTTCGCAGTCGTTTTGAGCATAAATGCATGGTGTCAGGAAACCAAAAAAGATCAGGGTAATATATAAGTGTTTTAAATTCACCTTTATCCAACCGTAATCTCGTATAAATCGTCCGGTTTATAATACGTATTTGCCAGCCTTATTATTTCATCAGGGGTAATTGTTCTTATTGTATCCATCATCCCGACAAAATAATTCAGATCAAGGCCGAATTCCCATACTGCCTTAAAACTTTCTGCAATTGCAAACGGGCCGTCGAACATCCTGACCATCATTCCTGACATATATTCCCTTACCACTTCGAGTTCATCGTGCGAAACAGGTTCTGTCAGGAGCCGGCCAATTTCTTTGTATATCTCATTAATTGCCTGATCAGCATTCTCCCTGCCTACCTCCGTAGATATAAGCTTGAAACCCGAAAGTTCAAATGAAGAGACTGAAGAATGGATTCCATATGTCAGCCCCTTTTCTTCTCTTATGTTTTTCATCAGCCTCGATCCGAAATAACCTCCAAGCAGTACATTCAGGAATTTTATGCCGGGATAATCGGGATGGCGCTTGTTTATTGAAGAAGAGCCTATCCTGATAGCCGTCTGGACTGCTCCTTTCTTTATAATATGCTCCTTTTTACGGGATTCTCCACGGATAATGTTCTTCGATTCCTCTCTATAGATCTTTTCGGAATGAAGATTCCCGAAATACCTTTCAAAATAGTCAACTGCCATATCTGGTATCCGTCCCGATACTATCATTGTCATTTTTTCCGGTAAATAGAATTTTGCATGAAAATCTTTCAGCAGCGATGACGTCATTCCCTGAAAATCATCTTTCAGGGCCATCCGGCCATATGGGTGATGTGAACCGAAAACCGATTCAAAAAATTTATCGGAAGCTACATTCTGAACTTTCTCCCTGTTTATCATGTACCAGTTCAGCCGTTTTTTCATAAGAATTTCCAGCTCCTTTTCAGGAAATTCCGGATGAAAAAGTATCTCAGCAATCAATTCCAGAGCTTTCTCAAGATGTTTATTCAGAAAATAGACAATTAATCCTGCATTATCCTTTTCAGCAGTCAGATTAAGAAAAATGCCGTAATAATCGAGTATGCTGTTCAGCTCTTCAGAAGTATATTTTTCCGAGCCTTCGGTCAGCATCATATTAACTGAAGTTGCAAGCAGTGGAAGATATTCCTGTGCCATCCCTGCCCTGAAGACAAATTCTATCCTCATTATTTCTTCTGTTCCGGCATTTATCAGGAATGCAGATGCTCCGTTACCAAGAGTTACAGGTCTTACCGGAACAAGTATCTTTGCATCAAACGGATAAACGGGTGGTTGTAATCGCCGGAGTCGGACCATAGTTATTTTTTACTTGCTGCAAGGTAAAACAATGTGGTGCAGTTTTCGGGGCTCAGGTATTTTATTGCATTCTCCCTAACCATTTCCCTGCTGACAGCCCTGTAACTTTCGACTTCCCTGTTCACCATATCAGGATCGCCGAGCAATTCATATATCGACAGATTCATTGCTTTATTCAGAATGCTTGTATTTGAAAGAACAACAGACGATTCGAATCTGTTTTTTACTTTTTCCAGCTCGTAATCTGTAATAGCTGAATCCATTAGTTCATTAATTACTTCATTAACAGCTTTTTCTGCCTTTATAATGTCTGTCCCATTCATAAGCTTCCCATTAAGGATCACCAATCCGGGATCAATATCCGAAGTGATGTATGCATTTATCTCGCTGAACAGATTTTTTCCCCTGACAAGTCTGTTATAAAGCCAGCCCGATTCGCCTCCTGCAAGAAGATCAGTCATAAGGTCAAGTGCATGATAATCTCTGCTTATTCGCGGTCCCATGTGCCATGCCTTATATAGGGCGTCGGACGGGACGTTCCTTTCAACAGTCAGTATTTTTCCATGGGTCTGAGCAGGTTCAGGCGGCAGATTGCGAATGGCTCTTTTTCTTTTTGGCACTGACCCGAACCATTTTACAGCAAGGTTGTAAGCTTTGTCAGGATCAATATTTCCCGTGAGTGTCAGAATCGCATTGTCCGGGGTATAATGGTGCGAAAAGAAATCTTTTACATGGTTAAGATCAACCTTTTCGATATGCGAAACTATCCATGCCTATTGTCGGCCATTTGTAAGGGTGGGTCGTATATATCAGTGGCCGCAGCAGAAGCATTACATCACCGTATGGCTGATTGAGGTAACGCTGCTTGAATTCTTCTATCACGACACTTCTCTGGACATCAAGTTTTTTTTGCGTGAAGCCGGGTTCAAGCATCCTGTCGGACTCAAGCCAGAAGGCAGTTTCAATATTTACGGAAGGCAGGGTGAGGTAATAGTTTGTAATATCGTTATTTGTGAACGCATTGTTCTCACCTCCTGCCAGCTGCAGGGGAAGATCATATTCCGGAATATTTTCTGTTCCGCAGTACATAAGGTGCTCGAAAAGATGAGCCATACCGGTCAAAGAAGGGTCTTCATCTTTCGATCCTACATCGTACAGGATATTCATTGCTGCAAGGGGTGTTGAACTGTCCTCATGCACAATTACCCTCAGTCCGTTATCCAGTCTGAACTTGCTGAAGTTTATCATTCCGGGAGATCTTTCAAAAAGACAAACTTAATTAAAAAACGGAGATGCTTTGCTAATGTTTTTATATTTGCATTTATATGCCGAGGAACAGGTTTTTAAGGAAATTTCTTAACAGATATCTTTTCAAAATTGACCAGGTCACATTAGTCTATGTTCTGAGCCTGGTTGTCGGATTGCTCAGTGCCCTTGCAGCGGCATTACTAAAGAATGCAATCCATTATACTAATAGAATTCTCACTGAAGGTGTTACACCGGAATCAGGGAGCTATTTTTACCTGGTATATCCCCTGCTTGGCATGCTTCTTACTCTTCTGTTTGTCAGGTATATAGTAAAGGATAATATCGGGCATGGTGTCAGCAGGGTATTATATGCAATCTCCAAAAAGAAGAGCCGGATAGCCGGCCATAACAACTGGACCTCACTTCTTGCAACAACTCTTACAATTGGTTTTGGAGGATCGGTAGGGGCTGAAGCACCAATTGTGCTTACAGGGTCATCAATTGGATCGACTATCGGAAAATATTTCGATCTGAACTACAAGAATGTGACGTTGCTTATCGGATGCGGTGCTGCAGGAGCAATTTCGGGAATTTTTAAAGCACCCATTGCCGGAATAGTATTTACCCTTGAGGTACTAATGCTCGATCTTACCATGTCATCGATTGTCCCTCTTCTTATTTCATCCGTTACTGCAGCCACTGTGGCTTATTTCCTTATGGGGGATAATGTTCTGCTTTCATTCAATATTACTGAAGCATTTAATATCCGTAATATTCCATGGTACCTTCTACTGGGTGTTGTATCGGGCTTTGTATCCCTCTTTTTTTCAAAAATGACACTTTTACTTGAGATCTGGTATGCGAAGATCAGTAACATTTTTGTCAGGCTTTTACTTGGCGGATCTGTTCTCGGACTCCTGATTTTTATTTTTCCTTCATTTTATGGTGAGGGTTATGACACAATAATGTCCCTGCTTCATGGAACTGAAAATTCACTTTTTCAGAATTCCGTATTTTCTGGGTTAGGTAACAGTTACATCGTTTATATTTTATTCTTTTTAGGTCTTGTTTTACTCAAAGTTATTGCAAGCAGTTCAACAAACGGAGCAGGAGGAGTAGGGGGCATTTTTGCACCGACTCTGTTTATCGGAGGTGTGACTGGTTTTATAATTGCGAGTCTGTTGAACAGATTTGCCGGAGCTGATATTCCTGATAACAGGTTTGTACTTGTAGGAATGGCAGGGGCAATGGCAGGAGTAATGCATGCTCCACTTACTGCAATATTTCTTATTGCAGAAATAACAGGAGGTTATGCCCTGTTAATCCCTCTTATTATCACTTCGACAATAGCTTATATTACATCGAGAACATTTGAAAGACATTCAATATATCATATTCAGCTTGCAGAAAGAGGCGAACTTATAACACACGACAAGGATAAAGCCGTTCTTACAATGATGAACTGGCGGAAGGAAATTGAAAGGGATCTGATAAAAGTAAAGTCTTCCGACAATCTGGGGGAGCTTGTGAAAACAATATCAAAATCAAACAGGAACATCTTTCCTGTCGTCGATGAGTATAACATCCTCGAAGGAGTAGTTCTTCTGGATGATGTCAGGGAGATAATGTTTGACAGTGAACTGTATGAAACAACCCTGGTTAAGGACCTCATGACAATACCGCCAACATATCTCGATATTGGGGAGAGCATTGAAGTTGTAATGGATGCCTTCAGCAATACAGAAGCCTGGAATCTGCCAGTGCTCGATAAAGGTTACTATGTCGGATTCCTGTCAAAATCACGTTTATTTACAACATACCATGAACTGCTTGTTCAGTTTTCGGAGGAATAGAAATCTTTTTTGCAGTTTAATTTTTATAATATTAACATTATCTTTGCAGTAACCGCCGATCCAGAATTCTGGTGACCACCACCGGGTTGGCTCTGATAATCTGCTTGTAATCAATAATAAATCTAGACGGGATGACAAAAGACACTTTGGTATTTGACCTTATTGAAAAAGAACGTCAGCGCCAGCTGAATGGCATTGAACTGATAGCTTCTGAGAATTTTGTCAGTCCGCAGGTTTTGGAGGCCATGGGATCAGTTCTTACAAACAAATATGCAGAAGGGTATCCTGGAAACCGTTATTACGGTGGATGTGAAATAGTAGATCAGACTGAACAGATCGCCATCGACAGGTGCAGGAAGCTTTTTGATGCAGAATATGCAAATGTTCAGCCTCACTCAGGTGCCCAGGCAAATATGGCTGTCTTTTTTACAGTTTTAAAGCCCGGCGATACCTTTATGGGACTTAATCTGGCACATGGAGGCCATCTTTCACACGGATCACCGGTTAATTCCTCAGGGATTCTCTATAGGCCGGTTGCCTATAGTGTTAAAGAAGACACCGGTATTGTTGATTATGACATGATGGAAGAGCTTGCCCTGAAGGAAAAACCAAAGATGATAATAGGAGGCGCCTCAGCTTATTCGCGTGAGTGGGACTATGAGAGGATGAGAAATATCGCTGATTCTGTCGGGGCTATTCTGATGGTCGATATGGCTCATCCGGCCGGACTTATTGCCGCCGGACTGCTTAAGAACCCGCTGAAATATGCCCATATTGTAACATCAACGACTCATAAGACACTGAGGGGACCACGGGGAGGAATAATACTGATGGGAAAGGATTTTGTCAATCCATGGGGTATAACAACAACAAAAGGAGAGGTGAGAATGATGTCATCACTTCTTAATTCAGCTGTATTCCCGGGTGTTCAGGGCGGCCCTCTTGAACATGTTATTGCTTCAAAAGCTGTCTCTTTTGGAGAGGCTCTTCTTCCGGAATTCGGAGAATACCAGGCAAGGGTTAAAAAGAATGCAGCTGTTATGGCTCAGGCATTTACTGAAAAAGGATATAAAGTGGTTTCAGGAGGAACCGACAATCACCTTTTGCTGATCGATCTAAGGACAAAATTCCCGGATATTTCAGGGAAAAAAGCCGAGAATACACTTGTGCTTTCACATATTACTGTAAATAAAAACATGGTTCCTTTCGACAGCAGGTCACCTTTCCTGACATCCGGGCTCAGGGTCGGAACTCCTGCAATTACAACCAGGGGACTTAACGAGGAACATATGGGGATCATAGTTGAGCTGATAGATGAGGTGATCTCAAATATTGAAAATGAAAATATTATAAGGAATGTCGGAAAGAAGGTTATTCAAATGATGAACTCATTTCCTCTGTTTTCAATGTAAATCTCAGCGTAATCGGGTTATTGTTCTTGAGCTGGCAAGAAAAGGGATCGACGACTATATTATAAAGGATCACAACCTGATTGACTAATCTTATTGTTTCAGTGAGAGAATCGCTGAAAAGGTAAGACAAGAACGATAATTACTTCAACTTAAAATTATAGGTGATTGTTCCCTTCTGCACTGCCGGAGCATCAGATTTAGCTTCAAATCTTGCCTTCAAAGCTGCTTCCTTTGCAACATTAAGCAGGTATTCATCAAGAGTAGTTGAACCTTGCTTCCCGGTCTGGCCTGAATTACTTTTCCTGATCTGTCGACACTCACTTCAACAACCACTTTCCCTTCTCCCTGGTAATCATAATTAGGTTTTGGAAACGATTGAAAACCTCTTCCGCCAAGATCATACGAGATATTTCCCTGAGTGCCAAGACCGCTGCCTTCACCCCTGGTCTTTGAATCGACCGATCCTGTCTGAACTCCCTGATTGCCTTTTCCTCCGGCTTCTCCTTCACTTGTTGAAGTTGTCCCGGCATTCTTTGAATTTGCCAGTGCATCACGGGTTTTGTTCCTTATATCGGCCTGCCGTTTCTGCTCAGCTTCAACTCTTTTTCTTTCTGTCTCTTCAGCTATTTTCTTTTTTCTTTCAGCTTCAAGCTGTTCCTTCAGTTTCCGGTCGGCCTCAAGCTTTTCAAGACGTTTCTTTTCAGCTTCAGGGTCAACTTTCTTAACCTCAGGAGCCTCTTCATTATTCTGAGTCAGCAACGGTTCATCGTTCTGTACTTTCGGAGCGGCTTTGGGTGGAGGAACTGATGCTTCCTGCTGAACAGGAGGTGGCGAGGGCTCAATCATACCGAGCCCGGTCTCATCGGTTCCGAAATTCACCAGTATACCTTCTTCAGTTTCAGGGGGTTCAGGTGGAGTAAAAGCGACAACGATCAGCAGGATCAATAATACAATGTGAAGTATTGATGTGCCGATAATTCCCTTTTTTTTCTCGGAGGGAATTCTTCTGAGGTCGTTATTTGGCTGAGGTTGCAATTATCAGTTTATAATTATTAGCCTGTGCAATATTCAGAACCGCCACAACAGTTTCGAAAGGTACGTTTTTATCTGCATGCAGCGAAATATATGTTTCAGGATTAGCTCCAAGCTTCTGCTTCAGAATGCTTTCAAGTGTTTCAATTGTAACCGGCTGCTGTTCAATATAGTACTTTTTGTCAGCTGTTATTGAAATGGTGGTCTGGGGTTTGGCCGAAGTCTGGGTGCTTCCCTTTGGAAGAAGAAGCTTAACAGCAGTCGGATGAACCAGTGTAGATGTAAGCATGAAGAAGATAAGCAGATTGAATACAACATCTGTCATACCGACTGAACTGAAGTTTACGCTAATTTTATTTCTCTGCGAAATTGCCATTTTAACGTCCTGTTTTTAAAGGTTCATTTAAAATATCCAGAAATTCAGTATTTGTAGCTTCAAGATTAAATACCACTCTTTCAACTTTCACAACAAGGGTATTATATGCGAAATACCCCAGAATCCCAATAATAAGGCCTGCCACGGTAGTGATCAAAGCCGTATAAATTCCTCCCGACATCATTGAAACGTCTATATTGTTACCTGCCTGGGCCATTGCGTAAAATGACTGTACCATACCGATTACAGTACCAAGGAAACCCAGCATCGGTTCGGCTCCGGTTATCGTTGCCAATGTTGGAAATCCCCTTTCGAGCTTTGAAATTTCAAGCTTACCCACATTTTCAACTGCAGTGCTTATATCCTGAAGGGGCCTTCCCAGCCTGCTTATCCCTTTCTCGATCATGCGGGCCGAAGGGCTGTCGGTCGATTTACATAATGCCATTGCAGCATCTATCTTACCGTCATGTATATAGTCCTTGATTCTGTTCATGAAATTGATATCTTCCCTGCTGGCTCTTCTGATTACATAGTACCTTTCAATAAAGATATAAGCTGCCACCAGCGACAACAGAATGATAGGTATCATCACCCAGCCCCCTTTGATTGCAAAATCCAGAAGTGTAAGCTTTTCTGCTGCCGGTTGTGCTGCTGAAGGTAAGTCCTGCATGAAAAATTGTAGAAATCCCATATTTCCCCCGTTATTAATTAATTATAATACAAACAATTATCTTCTTTGTGCCTGTTTTTTCACGTGCGAAGATATTAAAAAACGAAATAATGGTATGTTCTATTATAGTGTGTTAATAACATTGTGACAATATTTATTAACCTTATTCTTTAACTTTTATATCGTCCTCTTTCTTAATCTCCGACATTCTATTCTTCTTTAACAGATCGGAGAATTTATTGAAATCCTGTTTGAAAGTCAGCCCAAGTCCCTGTGTGTATGGTGCCCCTTTGCCTGTATAAGGATTATTGTACCTGTTGAACACTTTGAACCTCACTTTTTCAGAAAGTGCTATTTCAACATCAAAATCTCCGATAAGCGGAGTAGCTTGAGCATCGGTCCCGGCCACATCGAAATTGCCGTTAATAGTCACCTTATCATTCAGCAGCTGGGTTGAAAGTGCTACCTGAAGCTCCTGCGAATTTATATCCCTGGTTCCGGGAGTGTAGAGGAAACCAACATTGAAATCACTGCTTATCTGCGATAACCAGTTGCTTACCTGATTGGCCAGCATCTCGGTGGATGTTACCAGAGCCGCAGAGGTACCGGTTAACGAGCTACCTGATGATGCACGGAATGACGGATCCGCATAGAAGCTGTTCATAACAAGCAGATAAAGAAACTGCTTGCTTAATTCCTCTTCAGTGGTGATTGCATTCCGCAGGTAAGTTCTTGTCTCCTCATCAGCATTCGGCAGATAAATATTAAATCCAACGACAGGATTAAAAAGGTTACCCGATAAGATGAGCTGAGGTTCAACAGGGATTCTGGCACTATACTTTTCATCCTGAAGTATCGGAAACAGAATAGGATAAAGTGAGGTTTTAATGTTCCCGTATTTTGCGGTCAGATCTATTTCTGCATTATCCACATCACCGTTAAAGGTAATTTTACCCCCATTCTTTACATCAAATTTCTTATTAAGAATATTCTTAAGGGTAAAAAGGTAATCACCCTCCTGAATTATGTAGTCGCCATAAATTTTGAATTCTCCCTTTTTGTTCATGCTGATATTGAGTTTCCCTGAGCCTCTTCCCTTAATGACATCGCCAGCCTTCGGATCGATAAGAAGCTGAACTTCAGCATCGGGAGTTATGTCAAGATCGAAATTAAGCTCTAAAACAGTCTGACCTTGCTTGACCAGGTTTTTCTTTTCTTCTTCTCTGTTAATGGTATCATTACTCACAAATTTCACAAAAGAGGATTCTGAAACAGAAAGGCTTGAACCGAGAGGGATAAAAAACCTGGTACCCTTTCCGGTTTTTGCAGAAATGTCGAATGAAAGTGAATTTGGTCCACTTTTAATCGTTGTTACTCCCGAAGCATAAGCTGTACCATAAAATAATTCATTATCCTTTTGCTGGGTATTCAGTACCAGGAAGTCATTCCTGTCCATATTTACAGTAAGGTCAACGATGTAATCCTTAAAGTATTTGTGATTGACAGAGCCTGAAAGTACAGCACTGTTTCCTTTTTCATCAGTCATCCTGGTGTTTTTGAATTTTATTCCGGATTTATCAAACCTTATAGAATCGTTAATTGTATATCTTGTCTGCAGATAGTCAATTTTCATCGAGGTATTTTCAGCCATCAGTGAGCCCTTAAGAACGAGCTCGTTTGGTGCCCCCGACAGGTTAATTTTTCCTGAGACACTCCCTCTGATACCTGATGCAAAAAAGCTCAGAAGCGGATTAAGTGCATCAACAGGAAGATTCGAAGCTATTCCGGAAATATTGAATTTCTTAATTGCAGGGTCATAAATACCCTTTATATCAATGTTCCTTTTTCCATTCAGATTATTGCTTGCATTTATATCAGCTACCTTGCTGGCAGAATTCCACCTTGATAAAACAGAAACATCTCCGTAATCTGCGCCAAGTATCGAAAATCCATTGACCTTGATATTGCTCTGGATCAGTGGATTTTTTAATGTGCTTGAAATTTGTATATGGCCATTGATGATCCCTTTCAGGTTAAAGGGAATCTCGGTGCCATTTCCATCAGCAGAGGATTTTGCCTGATTGCTTAAGGGACTCATGTCAATTCCTTTAAATGTGAGGCTCAGGGTGTCGCTGGCATTTCCCGATATAGCTCCGTCAATAGTATATGAGTTATTTCCGCTGGCTACAATAAACCTGTCAATATATGTGGCATTTGAATCGACAGTAATTGTTGAATGCCTTATTTCCCATTTATTATTCCGCGTAATAACATCAGAAGAGTCAATTTCAATTTTCAGATAAGCTCCTCCCTGTCCATCTTGCTTTGCAATATATGAACCCCTCGAGATAAAAGCTCCCTTACTTGGTATCTTATCCTTATTATCCCAGTCGAAGCTGAAAATAAAGTTATCAGGTATCACCCCTAAACCGGCTTTAAACCCTTCCAGGTTTGATCTCCCGAGGATTGAAAGGGATGAACTCTTCAGATCAGCTGTGAATTTAGTTCCGCTGAAACTTGCATTGAAGTTCCAGATTACTGAAAATGTTGTTTCTATAATTCAGACTTTTTGCTCCTGCTATGATATTTATGATACTGTCATTATTCAACGATCCATTTAAAAAACTCTTTTCAGCAAGTAAAACCCCTGTTTTGAAAAAGTTGTTTATTTTATCAGTGTTCTTGAAACTGAGATTAAAAGTAAACTCGTTTTTTGAATAATCTTTTATTGCCGGAGCCTTGAACTTTGAAGGAAACAGTGACGCCAGAGCTTTTTTTATGACCATCCCGATCTGACCAAATTCATAATAACCACGAAGGTCAGCATCAACAAAATCGGTCCTCAGTGAGATTGCCGGTTTATTGTTTTCGTTAAATGCCTTTAAAGAAAAATCATATAGTTCCAGTTTGCTGTTGTGCTTTCTGATTGTCGAATTAAGAAGTTTAATTTCTCCGAAAAGGTTATCAATATTATTACCTCTGAAATTAGCTGTGGCAAGCATCGACAGACGGGAAGTTGTATCTGCTTTATCAAAATTCAGCTTATACAGATTTGACTCTGCAAGGTTAAGCGTAAAATCAAATTCAGGGAGTTCATTGCTGAAATCAAGCATACCCAGCATATCCATTTTTATATTGCTGTCGGATATCTTTATACTGCCATCCCATGTTTTTTCTGTAAAGATACCATTGAGAACCACGTTTCTGTATATGTAATGATTAACCTCAATACTGTCAATTTTACCTGTGAGATTACCTGATATTTTTTTCGAAGAAGTTGCAAAACCGTCAACCTCGGTTTCCATACTAAGCTTACCGAGCATATCGCTTTTATCAGTAAGAAGCCCGAGATCAACGTTACTGCCTTTTACCAGCCCTTTGATCCTGAATGTATTATCCTCCTGCGGACGAAGTGAGATATCTGTGCTGATTGTACCAGCTTCAGTACCGATTTTCCCATAAGTGACGAAATCGGTTGTAAATCCTGTAAAGCTTCCGCTAAATGTAATATTTCCAAGCTTATGGAGTATTTCCGGTATTATAATGGCAGTATTCCCATGTATTTTTATTTTGTCAAAATCTTTTGCGCTTGTTTTAAGACTGTTAACCCCGATATGAATAAATGTATCCTTGAATTCAGGAAGCCCCGAGAGATCGAAATCACAATCAAGATGACTGTAATCCCTGTATGAAACCAATATATCCCTGCCTTTTAATTCTGCGATGGTACCTGAAATTTTACCTGATAGCTCCACGATTTCATTCAGGCCGGCGGCAGATGGTAGGAAAAATTTCAAATCTGCACTGCTTATAAGGGATTTCTGAAGCCCGATATCGAGCCTGACTTCATCAATGAAATTTCTATATGAATCGGGCGATACAGCATCCACGATAATATGATCAGCATTAATTATTGAGCTGTCGAGGTACAAAAACAGATTTCTGAAAATTATATCGTTGTGAGCCAGAATGACCTGACTGTTCATGCTTCTGACAAGGAAGCCGCCTGATTCGGAGAATCTCAGCTCGTTGACCCTGAAATTTATCGAATCATTCAGAATTTTTAAATCTTCAATATCGCCGTTGATGCCTGAAAGATGGAGGTTGTTGAAATCAATCTTTGTTTTAGCTTCCGGACCGGTCCTGTTCAGAAGCCTGAATCTGCCCTCATTTATTTTGATCTGGCTGACAGAGAGTTTTTTGTCACTCCTGACAGTTGTGTCTTTTGAAGATCCAAACAATTCAAGATACCATTTCAGATTCATCATCCCTGAAGAGTCAGTGATAAGTGCAATTGATGGTTCAACCAGCTCAATATGGCCTAATTTTATGATATTACCCCTTAAATTCAGTACGTTTATACCAGCTGAAATCTTCTGAGAATAGATCAGAGTATCATTGTTCTGATCCTTAATGAGCAGGTCATTTATCAATAATTTATTAAAGAAGCTATATTCAATTCTGCCCAGCGTCATTGTTGATTGGAGCTTTTCAGAGAAATGGCTCAGTATCCTCTTTACCATAAAAGTCTGGACCTCCGGGATACGCAGAAGTAATGATCCGAATGTCGGTACCAGTAAAATGATCCCGACCAGGATCATCAGATACTTAAACGATTTTTTAATACTTTTGAGCATTAAAAAAAAATTGAACAATCATATATCAAAATAACCTAAAATATACGGAAAATCAAAGGCCGCATGGGAGTCACAATTTTAGCCATAGAATCATCGTGTGATGATACATCTGCAGCTGTCGTTAGGGACGGGTATATTCTGTCAAATTTAATTGCCGGACAGGATATACATATGTCATATGGAGGCGTGGTTCCCGAGCTGGCGTCCAGAGCTCATCAGGCAAATATTGTGCCAGTAGCCGATCAGGCCCTTAAAAAAGCAGGAGTAAGGGTTGATGAAATAGATGCGGTGGCATTTACACAGGGACCGGGATTGCTCGGTTCACTTCTCGTGGGTACATCATTTGCAAAGGGTTTTGCTCTTGCATGCAATATCCCATTGATTGAAGTGAACCATCTTCATGCACATATCCTGGCACATTTTATTCTTGAAAAAGATAAGGAGAACCGGTTGCCTGCATTCCCTTTTCTCTGCCTTCTCGTCTCAGGAGGTCACACCCGTCTTATATTGTTAAGGAGCCACTTTGAGATGGAAATCATCGGTAATACAATCGATGATGCTGCCGGTGAGGCTTTTGACAAATGCGGAAAACTTATGGATTTCCCTTATCCGGCAGGGCCGGTAATTGACAAGCTTGCATCCGAAGGGAATAAAAAAGCATTCATTTTTTCAAAACCCTCGGTCAAAGGTCTTGATTTCAGTTTCAGCGGACTTAAGACAAGCTTTCTGTATTTTCTTCGCGACAGGCTTAAAGAGGACCCTGATTTTATTGTAAAAAACAAGACTGACCTGTGTGCTTCCCTTCAGGATACTATAATAAGCATACTTGTGTCGAAGCTTATCAAAGCTTCACAGCTGACAGGAATTACAGAAATTGGAATAGCCGGCGGTGTTTCTGCAAATTCCGGACTTCGAAATTGTTTAGCCGGGGAAGGGGAGAAGAGGGGGTGGAACCTTTTCCTTCCACCTTTAAAATATACAACCGACAACGCGGCCATGATCGGGATCACTGGATATTATAAATACCTCAGGGGCGAGTTTTCAAGTCAGGATGTTGCTCCGCGGGCCCGGCTCTGATCCTCCTTTATCTGACAGGGCAAATTCTGATACCCCTTTCGGGTTATGGTTACAATATGAAGCAGAACCACAATATGGCACTGATGTTACCGTTACTTCTTCATTGCAACAAGATATTCACCGGATGAATGAATTGAGGATTCCAGCCACCAAAAACTCGCCGGAGGTAACCTTAAACCCTGAGGGTATGATCAGGATTAAAGGGCGCTCGATTCATGAGAATATGTTTGATTTCTTCAAACCTGTTGAGGAATGGGTGAATGAATATATAAAGGTACCTGCTGATGTTACCTGTATTGATATGAACCTTGAGTATTTCAACAGTGCCAGCGCCAAACTGCTTATACAGCTCTTTCAAAAGATCTCAAGGGTCCAGCTGAAGAATAAGAAATATATCGTAAACTGGTACTATGAGGAAGGTGATGAAGATATTCTTGAGCGCGGCGAGTATTTTTCCTCGGTGCTTAAAATCCCTTTCAATTTCATCAGAATTGCATAATCTTCAATTAATTTGCTGTTCAGCATTTTTCTTTTTGAAATAGAGGAACAGAGGAACCCCCAGCAGAAGGAAACCAAAGCCAATTACCATATGCAATGGTTTGTTTATCATAATGTTAAAGACAAACCATGTATTGATAATAATAAAAATAAGCGGAGTAATCGGGTAGCCGAAGGTTTTGTAAGGTCGTTCAGTGTTTTTTAGTTTCTTTCGGAAGATGAAAATTCCTGCCGCTGCAAGAGTAAAGAATATCCACTCTACTGAAACAGTATAGGTGATAAGGTTTTCGAGTGTGCCCCAGAATAGCAGTAAGACTACTGACCATGCCGATTGAGTAATAATTGCATTCACCGGAGTTTTGAAGACCGGATGTACTTTAGCAATACTCTTAAAAAAGAGACCGTCCTCAGCCATTGCATAATATATACGAGGAGTAGAGAGGGTATATATTCCAATGGTTCCGAAGGTGCTGACAGCAATTAAACCGGCAACGAGCATCCCTCCAAAGGGTATAACGGTACTGACCGCTTCCGCAGCGACTTTTTCTGAAGTTACAATAGAATTGACCGGAAGCAGAAGCATGTATGCCGTATTTACAAGAAGATACATCAAAGTTACAACTGCGGCGCCGGTGATCATCGCAATCGGTACATTCCTTGAAGGGTTTTTGGTTTCACCGGCAAGGAAAGAGGCATGCTGCCATCCACCATATGAAAAGAGCACTCCGGTAAGCGCAACACCAAATCCGGAAATTCCGGCAGTTGATGAACCTGTGAAACCGAAGTCCTTAAATGAGAGGTCGCTGTTCCCAAAGAGAAGACCTGCAAATATTATTACAAGTATCCCTATTATCTTCAGGCCGGTAAATATATTCGAGAATATCTCACCAAATTTCGCCCTGAAAACATTAAGTGTAGTAAGCAGTGCAATTGTTATTATACTTGAAATAGTTTTCCAGGTATTATCCATAGGGATGAAGAAGCTTAGGTAGTGTGAAAAAGCCAGGGCGAGAACTGCAATTGATCCGGATGTAATAATTACAAGATAAGCCCAGCCGTACAGAAATCCAAGCAAACCTCCATATGCTTCTTTCAGGAAAACGTAAATGCCGCCCGCCTGAGGAAATAAAGAACCCAGTTCACCGAATGTAAGTGCGCCGGTTAAGGCTATCAGCCCTCCAAGAGCCCATACAAGAAGAATAAGTCCCGAGGAAGGAATCAGACCGGCAATCTGCGAAGGTGTGACAAAGATTCCGGAACCGATACATGAACCTATTGCCACCATTATTAACCCGTACAGGGTCAGTTCTTTTGCCAGTTTAGCCATAAATGTAGCTAAAATCAGTTTACTGAAGGATCAGCAACCCGACCCATGAAAATTATTGAATTTGTGGTTGTTTCCCTTATAATGTAAATAAAAGGATGGTCCATTTTGAAAACCAGGGCGAGGTGGTGGCATGGAAACGATTCCAATATCAACAACTGTCGCAGCTGCAGCTTCTGTCCCTTCTTCATTTGTCTCAATATATGTCTGATGTGTTACCTCATTAATAAGAAGATCATACTGATCCGTAATATTTGAGAGATCTGCCCCGTCGGTAAATGCAATTCCCATCCCCATATCGGTAAGCACATCCTTCAGGGTTTTCTTGAATCCGTATTTAAACCTGGGGAATGACACATCCGTTTCCCTTTCATTCATCAGGCTTAACCATGCATTAAAGCTTTCATCACTTACCGACGCAACTGTATTGCTTAAACCACCCTGTTCGTCCGGCAGGATGACATCCATAACAAAGTTTCCCTGTCCGTATGGAAATTCTGCCAATTTAAATCCATTTCCTTCGTACACGCTGAAGTCGGTTTTCTGCTTCATCATCGGCACATTGATCTGATTGCCGCCAGATTTGAAAAATGGCATCTGAATAGTTTTGGATTCTTCAAACTGCGATTTCCATTTTCCCTTGAAGTAGATTGCATTAATCAGCAGCATAACAGTGTTATCATTGAGCTTATCGACCATTTTCTTTATCAGGCCATTTGTATTATCCTCGATCCAGGCATTTATTTTATCAGGAGCCGAAGCATCGTTAATATCAAATGTTTTTTCATCAGCATTATAGTAATCTGTGAGAATGTCTGTAAAACTCTTCTTTACAGTGAAATCATTCTCTATCCAAACTGAATTGGCAATCGACATAAGCACTTGTTTATCAACCGCCAACAAAGCTCTGGTTAGGTTTTTATAGGAGCTGTTAATTGCATCGACACTGATTCCTTTTAACCTGAGAGCCTCCAGCATGGCATCGCGGGTGTCTCCTTTGGCCCCGTTCACAGTCATTGACAGTGCATACGAAATGCTTAAAGGAGATATCATTACATTTTCATTTTCGTTCGCATTATTCAGTACCTGGCTGAAAATATCAAAGGCAAATCCGTTGGCTGATTCAATCAATGCAACCTGGTCCTGAGTCAGATCTATCGGAACAGGTTTCGTTGGAAGTGCATCATCATTTTTACTGCATGACATTAATGAAATTGTAAACAGAAGAAAAATCGCAGATATTGATCCTGTAATTGAACTTTTCATAATGATTTATTTTACGGATTAACAACAATCGGTTTATAAAACGGTCTGAATGATCGGTTTATGATATAAATCCGACTCAAAAATCATGCCATGAAGTCATTTCCTCTTTTTGTGCTTTCTATTCGTATCGATATATGACTTAAGGGAAAAAAAGGATATGCTTAACAGAATTATGCTCAATATCAACAACAGAATAAAGGAAATAAAGAGGTTATTTTAGTTCCAGGCTCAGGATATTTAAGTTTTAAGACATATCCGAATACTGTAAAGATGAGAACATTACAGGGCAATTGAGAAGGTAAAAATAACCGAGGATGCATTCAGTATCCTGGTAGATCTGTAGTATTTACTGTTTTTAAAACTTACGAATGAACTCCTTGCATAATACTGGGCACGCTGGCGCGATCGGTCCTGCCTGTATTTTCTCCATTCTTCAACAATCCTGAAATAATCCTGTTCGTCAATATCTCCTTTTTCATGGTTTGCAATGAGAAAATCATATGCTTCCGTAATCATTATGAACTTATCCTTGGCGTCAGGTGAATGATTTATGTCCGGATGAAATAATCTGGCCTTCTTCCTGTAAGCTTTTTTTATCTCTTCAATGGAGGAGTTTAAAGGAAGTCCAAGGATATTATAATATTCCGAAATCAGCAAAATCAGAATTAGGAATTAAATAAAGGAAATTCATGGAAATGAAAAAATAAATATGAAATAAGATTTGCCTCACTGTTCGGCCAAATGATAGGTGTTTGCATAGGGGATAATGGAGTTTGTTCATTGTTCCTCGTTCTTCCTGACATTTTAAAAACCTGTCATTCCGAACGACGTCAGGATCTTTTAACCTGCTGAACCCTCGATATCATTGATTTATTTGACTATTCCTGTAAATCCCATAAATGCGAGGGCGAGAATTCCTGCGATCACCAGAGACAATGGGACACCTTTCATTCCTTTAGGGAATATCTGCAAGTTCAAATTGTTCCCTGATACCTGCAAGGATAATAAGTGCCAGCCCGAAACCGAGGGCAGTGGAGCTCCGCCAAAAACAACACCTTCCAGCAGATTGTAATCTTTCTTTATTACCAGTATGGCAACACCAAGTACTGCACAGTTGGTTGTTATTAATGGGAGGAAAATACCAAGTGCCTGATAGAGGGGCTGGCTTATCTTTCTTAAGAATGATCTCAACCATCTGTACCAGTGCTGCAATTACCAGGATAAAGGTGATTGTCTGCATGAAAGCAATACCAAGCTTATTGAAGACATAAACCTGTATCAGATAGGTAACTCATGGTTGCAAGAACAATGACAAAAGTGACGGCTCCAGCCATTCCCAGGGCTGTTTGACTTTGTTGGAAACACCCAGAAATGGACAAATTCCAAGGAACTGTGCAAGAACTACATTGTTTACTATTATTGCCGATATAATTATAAAATATATTCCATTGAAGTATATTTTTAGTTCTTCTTTATCTTATTGACAAGCGCAATCATGATAACCAAGGGCCATAAAAGCTCCGGGAGCCAGAATAAATACAAGAATTCCGTCACCTGAATAAACTTGTGTCCGAAAATGATCCGCTTCCTACAATTTCCCGAAAAGCACCCAGTACCCCAAGGGCAAGGGTAAAGCCAAGCCCCATTCCCACTCCGTCAACAAATGATGAAAAGATCGTATTTTTACTTGCAAAGGCTTCTGCACGACCAAGAACGATGCAGTTTACAACAATCAGGGGGATAAAGATACCAAGGGTTTTGTAAAGATCGGGGACATAAGCCTGCATAACAAGGTCAACAACTGTAACAAATGATGCTATTACAACAATAAATGCAGGTATTCTGACTTTATCGGGAATTAACTTTGACAGCAATGAGATCACCACATTTGATCCTATCAGCACGAAGGTTGTTGCAACTCCCATCCCCATACCGTTCAGCGCGGAAGATGTTGTGGCAAGTGTAGGGCAGGTACCGAGGACCAAAACCAGGATAGGATTCTCCTTCAGTAATCCTTTTGTAAAATTCTGCAGTTGATTCATTTTATACCTCCTTTCTGAAGAGTGTTATATGCCCGCTGAACAGCATCACAAAATGCCCTGGAGCTGATTGTAGCTGCTGTAATTGCATCAACAGGTCCACCATCCTTTTTTACTTTTAATTTAAATTCAGCAGGGTTCTTTTCATTGAACTGATCTTTAAATCCGGGCTCCGTCATTTTGGTTCCCAGTCCCGGAGTCTCTTTTTGTTCGAGCACCGAGATATTTATTATTGTGCCGTCGGGCCTGAATCCGGCCATAAGACTGATATTGCCGCTGAATCCTTTTGAAGTATACGTATTTACGGCATAACCGACTATCACATCATCTTTTTTTGCAGGATAGATTTCCAGACTGTCTCCTTCACCTGTTGCCAGACGGAACATTTCATCATTGGGATTATTGGAGAATTCAGGTACTACCTGCTTTATGGCATTTAGCTTTTTGTTCAGGTTCGAAAGTGCTATCGGCTCTTTGGTGAATTCATAGACAAAACCAAGCAAGGCCGATGAGACCAGTGCAATAAGTGTAAGCGACAAAGCCATATTCTTAAATGTCGATTCAGTTTTAGCCATTTTTCACCTCCTCACCAAACCTCTTTGGTTTAATATAAGCATTCATCAGGGGGACAAATGCATTCATTATCAGAATTGCAAAGGATACACCTTCGGGGTATGCCCCGTAAACCCTTATTATGACAGTAATCACACCGATACCGAATCCGTAGATAAGCATCGCTTTTGGTACCATTGGTGACGTAACATAATCTGTAGCCATAAAGATGGCCCCGAGCAAAACACCCCCGGCCAGTATATGAAACATGGGATTGGCATTTTTTTCAGGATTCACGAGCCACAGAATCGCAGTGAAAATTGCCATGCTTCCGATCACCGATACGGGAATGTGCCAGGTTATCACTTTTTTTATTAGGAGATATACAAACCCTATGAGAAGTGCAACGGCAGCAATTTCTCCAATCGATCCACCCATATTTCCCAGAAACATCTGGGCCGGAGTGGGGATCTGATTCATAAGGGATGACAAAGGTTCACCGTTCTTTAAACCTTCTTTTATTATCGCCAGCGGCGTTGCCCCGGTGACAGCATCGGTGTAACCTGTAGCTAATCCCTTAGGTAATGGCCAGCTGGTCATTTGAACCGGAAATGAAATAAGCATAAAAACCCTTCCGACAAGTGCCGGATTAAAAGGATTGTTCCCTAATCCCCCGAATGTCATTTTCGCAACAGCAATCGAAATGAAACTCCCGATAACTATTATTAATACCGGAATATTCGAAGGAAGGTTAAAAGCAAGAAGAATTCCTGTCACCAGGGCTGATCCGTCATTGATCGAGAGAGGTTTTTTCAGGATATATCTCTGTATCAGATATTCAAAAACCAGACATGAGGTTACCGATGTTGCTGTGACAATAATAGCTCCAAGGCCAAAATAAAAGACTGATGTGATAAATGCAGGGATAAGCGCCACAACAACAGTCAGCATAAGTTTTTGAGTCGATTCTTTTCCGTGCGCATGAGGCGACGGTGAAACATTTAACAGGTTACTCATATTATCATTGAATTCCTTTTATTTTAAATTCCTCTGGCGGGCCATTTTTATTACATTCGACTTCCCGAGCCTTATATAATCAAGCAGTGGTCTGCCGGCCGGACATGTAAAGCTGCACGAGCCGCACTCCATGCAATCAGTTATCCTCTCTATTTCGGCACGTTCAAACAGACTCTTTTCCGACAGGGACATCAGCAGATAGGGTTCAAGCCTGATAGGGCAGACTGACACACATTTTGCGCACCTGATGCAGGGCTTGATTTCCTCTCTGACTGATTCGCCGAGAGGTACAATAACAACTCCCGACATTCCTTTTACTACAGGGATATTGGTATTGCTTACCGCTTTTCCCATCATCGGTCCGCCATTAATAATTTTACCGGTGTCTTCCGGAAGTCCGCCAGCCGCTTCAATGAGCTTTGACAAACTTGTTCCGGTCCGGACCATGTAGTTACCAGGTTTTGAGAGATGTTTTCCGGTGACTGTGACAACTCTCTCAAAGAGAGGTTTGTTTTTCTGGACAGCTTCATATACAGCGAATGAGGTCCCGACGTTATGAACAACCGCCCCCACATCAAGCGGAAGCCGGCCAGAAGGGACTTCTCGTCCGGTAAGGGCTTTAATAAGCTGTTTTTCAGCACCTTGTGGATACTTGACCTTCAGGGCATGGACTGTAATTCCTTTGTAAGCCGAAGCAAGGTCACTCATATGGGAAATTGCATCAGTCTTGTTGTTTTCAATACCTATCAGTGCTTTCTCTACATTCAGTGCCTTCATGAGTATAGTAGCCCCAATAATTATTTCTTCTCCTCTTTCAAGCATGAGCCTGTGATCGGATGTAAGATATGGTTCGCACTCAACTCCATTAATTATAAGCACCTCGCATTTTTTCCCCGATGGCACAGTAAGCTTAACATGTGACGGGAAGGTGGCCCCTCCTAATCCGACAATTCCTGACTCGAAACACCTCTTAATGATCTCTTCTGAAGAGAGCTTTATATCCCTTACAATATCTTTACTTCTGTCAATAGTGTCGATCCATTCATCTCCTTCAACATCAATGAATACTGAAGTTTGCTTAAATCCGGAACTATCAGGGGCAAAATCGATTTTATTGATTTTGCCTGAAACGGAAGAATGAATATTTGCCGATACAAATCCTTTCCCGGCTGCAATCAGCTGGCCTGCTTTAACTGAATCACCTTTGTTTACGACTGGATTGGCCGGAGATCCGATGTGCTGTGAGACAGGTATAATAACACTTTCAGGAACAGGAAGATACTCAATGGGAATATCAGCTGTAAGCTTGTTTTCGGGTGGATGAACACCTCCGATGGGAAATGTTTTCAGCACTTTTATATTGGTTTAAATGTAGTCAAAATTATCCGTTAGCAACCTCAGCCTGAGCTTCAACCTTTGGTTTCCTCGGAGGAAAATTAAGTTCAGCAATAGCATTTGTCGGGCATTCCTCGACGCACTTTCTGCAGAATGTGCATTTTGCGGCATCGATATATGCAAGATTGTTTTCAATTGTTATAGCGTTGAAGGCGCAGGCCTTCTGGCATTTATTGCATGCTATGCAAGCCACCTTGCATGCTCTTCTTGCTGGTCCTCCCTTGTCGCAATTGGAACAGGCCACATAAATTTTCCTGTCTTTTTTTGCTTTTTTACGCAGTTCTATCAGATTCCGGGGACAAGCTTTAACACAGGCACCACACGAAACGCATTTTTCATCGGTAATTACAGGCAAACCGGTTCCTTTGTCCATATGCAGAGCGTCAAATGCACATGCTCTTTCGCAGTCCCCATTTCCAAGACATCCATAACTGCAATCAGTCTCACCTGTATAGAGGCTGTTGGCTATCCGGCATTCGGAAGCCCCGTTATAATATGATGTGCGCGGTCTTGATTCAGGAGTACCGTTGCATTTCAGCACTGCAACAGTGGGATCGACTGCCGGGGCAACTTTGCCAAGTATCTTTGCGACTTCTTCCATAACCGCGGCCCCTCCGACAGGACAATTAAGACCCTCGAATGAATCGGCCTTTACAAGGGCTTCAGCCATGTTCCTGCATCCGGCAAAACCACATCCGCCGCAATTGGCAGCAGGCAGTGCTGCCTGAACTTCATCAATCCTGGGATCTTCAAATACCTTGAATTTCTGAGCAACAAAGTAGAGGATAACAGCCGAAATAAACGCGAGCAGACTCAGACTTATTATAGTTATCAGAACCGTGGAACTCATTAATGATTATGTTTTTAACGTAAATGTAAAACTCCGGTTAATTTTATTTCGGAATAGATAAAGAATCAGATACCATGGGACCAAAAAGGAAATTGAAATCAAACCAGCAGTCAACTCATTGAAAGATAATATATTACATAAAATAAGGCTGATAATGACTATTACAAGGGGGACCAGATAGCTTAAAACCACCGCTTTATAACCAGTCGATTGTTCCATAATAACAGTTACAGAGTCACCCGGTGATACATTATATCTGCCTTTTATATCAATTATCTTTTCTTCTTTCCCTGAAATACCGCAAAGTCCTTCAGCATGACATCCGGAACAGGCTGAATTGGAGGTAATGCTTACAAGAACGGAATTGCCGTCGACTTTCTTGACTTTCCCGTCATGTTGAATAGTGGACTGATAAGCCGATTCTTTCATTAAAACATCGGTTTGTTTGAAGGCCGCAAATTTATTAATCCTGTAAAATTATGAACTGTTTTTTATCAGCTTTTAAACCATTTCGATTATTTATAACGATTCTAATTAATTACATACCCCCTTCCCAGCCTTCCCCCAAGGGGGAAGGAGTTGTTTACATTTCCCCCCTGGGGGAAAATGAAAGGGGGTATCTGACAAAAACAAAAAATTGCATAATTTACCCAATACTACTCCATGATTGACTAACACTGAATAGTCTTTTTAATCCATCCTTTAAGATAAGATTCCTGCTATCTTCGAGTAATGGATCCCTGAGCAAGAATCCCTTCTGCAATGTTCCTTACATATTCTATAATCTGTCCGTCCTTCCCCAGATTTGCAATTTTCAGGTCAAAGGGTATACCACTTTGCATTGTCCCTTCAATATCCCCTGGTCCTCTAAGCTGGAGGTCGGTTTCAGCTATCTCGAATCCATCATTTGTCCTTATCATTACCTCAATTCTCGCAGCAGCCTCCTTTGACAGCTTATCAGAGCTCATCAAAAGGCAATATGACTGGTCGGCACCCCTGCCGACACGACCTCTCAGCTGATGTAACTGGGAGAGTCCGAATCTTTCAGCACTTTCAATTACCATCACTGATGCATTGGGGATGTCGACACCTACCTCTATTACAGTTGTTGCAACCAGTATATGGGCATAACCTTCCTTAAAGAGCCTCATCGAAGCTTCTTTCTCTGCAGGAGTCATCTTTCCGTGAACAATGCTTATACAGTATTTTGGTGCCGGGAAAACCCTCGAAATTGTATCCCAGCCATCTTCAAGGTTCTTGTAGTCCATCTTTTCCGATTCCTGAATAAGCGGATAGACAACAAAAACCTGCCTTCCTTCATTAATCTGGTTCCTGATAAAACCAAAAACTTTATTTCGTTCTGAATCAGTAAAATGCATCGTTTTTATTGGAACTCGTCCCGGAGGAAGCTCGTCAATTACCGAAACATCGAGGTCGCCATAAAGGGTCATCGCAAGGGTTCTGGGAATTGGTGTCGCGGTCATAACAAGAACATGCGGAGGATTAATGCTCTTTTCCCATAGCCTTGCTCTCTGTGCAACACCGAACCTGTGCTGTTCATCGATAATTACCAGGCCAAGATTGGCAAACCTGACATTTTCCTCAATAAGAGCATGGGTTCCGATAAGAATGTTCAATGAATTGTCGGTAAGTGATTCATCGATTGTTTTACGCCGGCTTCTCTTTGATGATCCTGTCAGAAGGCTTACCTTAATCCCTATTCCTTCAACCATTTTGCATATGGTCTCATAATGCTGGTTTGCAAGGATCTCTGTAGGAGCCATCAGACATGCCTGATAACCGTTGTCAATTGCAATCAGCATGCTCATGAGCGCAACCAGTGTCTTTCCACTCCCTACATCACCCTGGAGAAGCCGGTTCATTTGTTTCCCCGAACCAAGATCCCTTCTGATCTCCCTCATTACTTTTTTCTGGGCCTCAGTCAGTGAAAAGGGCAGGTTATTGTAATAAAAATTGTTAAAGAATTCCCCGACGTTTGAAAAAACAAATCCCTTATATTTTCTTGTCCTGTTGGTTTTGAATCTTAAGAGATTAAGCTCAATGTAAAAAAGTTCTTCAAATTTGAGTCTGTATCTCGATTTTTCTATCTCAGCCGGATTTGACGGGAAATGGATCTTATGAAGGGCTTCATGAAGTTCCATTAGGTGATAGTCTGAAACTATATATCCCGGAAGGGTGTCAGGTATCCTGAATTTAATCTGGGTCAGCAGGGTTCCTACAAGCTTGCTTATCGTTTTTGATGTGACAAATTGATTTTTTAGCTTTTCGGTGGTGCTGTACTGGGCCTGAAGCGATGAACTGATCTTTTGGGCAGCTTTTTCGGATGCTTCAATTTCAGGATGGATTATATTTACAATACCGTTAAAGACGCCTGGTTTTCCGAAAACAATATATTCCACTCCCGGGGTATAGTTTCCGGTTATCCATTTTGTGCCCTTGAACCAGATCAGTTTAATTGTGCCGGTTTCATCCTGAAAGTCAGCAACCAGCCGTTTCCCTTTTCCTTGTCCTTCAGTATAATACCCTTTTATGAAACCTTTAACCTGAACAAGAGGAAGATCGGGATCAAGTTCAGCAATTCTGTAAAACCTGGTCCTGTCGATATACTTGTATGGAAAATAATAGAGCAGATCCCAGAAAGTATTTATATTAAGCTCTTTACTCAATATTTCAGCTCTCCTGGGACCGACTCCTGTCAGATAGGTTATATTGGAATCCAAAAAATCCTGTATTTTCACTGCTCAGTCGAAGGTTGTAAAAAGATACCCGAAATTAGTTAATTTTGACGACCTGACCTAACAGGAAACGGTGTCAGCCTATGGGAATGTTCAGTGCACTCAGATATCTTAATTATTTTATATTCTCCCGCCACAGGAATGGTCATGGCATTCATAGTCCCTTCGGTTTCAACCTTATTTCAAACATTTTACGGAATAAAACCCGGCCTGATATTGTCTGTAGTATTGAAAAGATAAGAAATGAATTGCTTGATGATTCCCGGTCAATAAAAGTAACTGATCTTGGGGCGGGATCAAAAAAAATGAAAACCAGTTTGAGAAAAGTGTCCGATATAACAAGATATTCAGCGATTCCCCGAAAATATGGAGTTTTGCTCTCAAATATGGGGGAAGCCTTTGGAAAGCCCTTTATTCTGGAATTTGGCACATCGCTCGGAATAAGCACAATGTATCTGGCAGCATCATGCCCCGATGCGGAAGTGATTACAATTGAAGGGTGCAGTGCAACATCCGAGATCGCTTCAAATAATTTCAGGGAAGCAGGATTAAAAAACATCAGGATACTCAATGGCTCATTCGATGCAATTCTGCCTGAGATCAGGAAAGAAAAGAGATTCTCCCGGACTTGTATTTATCGATGGAAATCACAGGAAAGAACCGGTTATCACCTACTTTAACCAGGTGGCAGATATGTCGGATAAAAACAGCGTTGTAATAATTGATGATATAAATTCATCCAGGGAGATGGCAGAAGCCTGGTATGAGATAAAAAATCACAAAAATGTTACTATGTCGGTTGATGTTTTCAGAATGGGTATTGTTTTCTTCAGGGAGGGGCTGAATCATTTTAACTATATGGTCAGGTATTAACAAAAATTAAGTTTTAATAATTTCTTATTTGATATAATTAGTATAATTTCGAAACTTCAAATTAAAGCATGTTATGGATAAAGTAATTGAGATACAGGATATTGTTAAGAATTATCAGGTTGGATCAGTGATAGTGAGAGCATTAAGGTCGGTTTCAGTCGATATAAACAGGAATGAATATGTGGCTATTATGGGGCCTTCAGGATCAGGAAAATCAACACTTATGAACCTGCTTGGCGCTCTCGATACTCCCACAAGCGGTAGTTATATTCTTAACGGCACTGATGTCAGCAAGATGGAAGATGATTTCCTGGCAGAAATACGAAATAAGGAGATCGGATTCGTTTTTCAGACATTCAACCTCCTTCCGACGATATACTGCTCTTGAAAACGTTACTTTACCTTTGATTTATGCAGGTGTTCCTAAAGCTGACAGAGAAAAGGTAGCCATTGAGACGCTTGAACAGGTTGGGCTTGCCGACAGAATGACCCATAAACCAAATGAACTTTCCGGTGGGCAGAGACAACGTGTAGCTATAGCCAGGGCTCTTGTAAACAAGCCTTCAATAATCCTTGCTGATGAGCCTACAGGTAACCTCGACAGCAAGACATCTCTTGATATCATGGGTCTTCTTGATGATATCCATAGAAAAGGCAACACCGTAATTGTTGTGACCCATGAAGAAGATATTGCCAATCATGCAGCCAGGATAATAAAATTATTCGATGGAGAGGTTTCACAGGATTATGTGAATCCTCAGTATAAGAAAGCCTGAAAAACCTAACATTTCATTATCATTAATGAAAATATATACCCGTACAGGTGATGATGGAAATACATCATTGGCGGGAGGGCGAAGAGTCCCGAAATTTCATCCCCGCATAGAAGCTTACGGTTCTGTTGATGAGCTTATCTCCTGGATCGGCCTGCTCAGGTGATTTTCCCGGAAATGAGAGCCGGAAGGAAATATTGATTTACATCCAGCATCAGCTTATGAAGTGCGCAGCCACACTTGCAACTGAGGCTGAAAAGCGATAAGATAGCTGAATTTCTTCCCGACAAAGTCTGCATCCCGGTTGTTGAAGAAGAAATCGACACTATGGAAGCCAAACTGCCACCTCTCAGAAAATTTATACTCCCGGGAGGACATATTCTTGTATCTTATTGTCACATAGCGCGGTGTGTTTGCAGGAGAGCCGAAAGATCAGTTCTGAGACTGAACAGCACTGAAAATGTACCCGACATTGTATTCAGATTCCTCAACCGGCTCTCTGATTATTTATTCGTTTTATCCCGCCTTATAAGCTTAGAGCTTGATATCAAGGAAATTAGCTAGGTATTTTTATCTGTTTTAAAACTTAAAATATGGTATTGTTTTTTAAATAAAATAATATATATATTTGCAAACTTTATTAAATCATTATTTAATCAGAAAACATGTACTGGACACTTGAATTAGCATCTAAACTTGAGGATGCTCCATGGCCTGCCACAAAAGATGAGCTGATTGATTTCGCCATAAGGTCAGGTGCCCCGATGGAGGTTATTGAAAATCTGCAGGAGATAGAGGATGAGGGGGATATCTACGAAAGCATTGAAGATATCTGGCCCGATTATCCCAGTAAGGACGACTTTTTCTTCAATGAAGATGAATACTAAAAAAAAGGCTGACATTATTGTCAGCCTTTTTATTTCCTAAAAATATCCATCATTGTCTTAGGCCGGATCAGATCGAACCACGAAAATCCTTCAAGCTTCTCTGCTTCGGCATTCACTTTCGCTGGAGGATCAATTACTCCTTCGGGATTCTGATACTCGTTGATTGCAGTAATTTTCCCATCCGCCACAAATATTTCAATGCGGGCGCATTTTGCCTTATTAACACCTACAACTTCATCTCCGTCGAGCAGCCAGTAGATTGTCTCTCCGTTTCCCTCGACATCTATCTTATAAAGTTCATTGTCTTTAAAATAACCTGTCAGTGACCTTCCTTTTACCTGGTTATACCTTGAATCATCAACCTGGCTTGTTACAAATGCCGAACTGTATAATTCCATCCTGTCGGCCTGGCGGTTTTTTGTAAACAGGGCAATAGAATCCGAAACAAGCTGGTTCTCTTCCGACCAAAGAACAGGTGATGAGTACATTCTTATAACAGAATCGCGAAAAGAATAGGAGAGGGAGTCGCATTTTGCCTGGATATCCCTGCTATAGATCCGGCAGTTGTGAAAAGCTCTCATCAGCCTGTAATCCTTCAAAGAGGAATCAGATCTTGTAACAGCACTTATTGTATCGGCATGAAGGAAAAGGGAATCCTTCTCCGAGACCTGTATAAAAAGTGCCTTATCAGTGACCATGAATCTTTCGGGGCTTTTGTAGTACCAGGCATAATCACCCTTTACTATTATGTTTTTTGTAGTGTCGGTTATGCTTGTGTTACGGTAAGCAAGACCATAACCCTTTATACCGTCGTAGTAAAGCGAATCACCTTTTATAACCTGCTGCCTGTTATCGATAACTGCATTTTTCCAGATCCTTGAAATATCATTTTTTGTATCATACCATCCCCTTTCACAATAGAGGTAAATGCTGTCACCAGTCATTTCAGAAGGACCCGTAAAGATTGCTGTCTCTGTCTTTGTATTGTAATCCATTGTATCGGCAGTCATCACATAATCTGGATTGACAATATTGACACTATCCTTGAAATGGAATATGTTTTGTGACACGTAATAAATACCAATTATGCTTGTAAGCGTGTTTTCACCGTTTGTTATTCTTCCTCCGGTGTTATAACGTGCAACTTCATTTCTCACATCATATTTGACCGACTGCGTGAAAAGATGGGTTTCCTTATCGATAAGCTCAACATTCCCGTCTACTGATGCAGTCTCCGACGATCCGTCATAGAAAAGGCTGTCACCCCTGAGTTGAAGGGTATCACCCTGCGTCATGTGAATTCTGCTGTACGCCCTTATCTGGTTATAACCAGTATAGAACCAGGCGCTGTCGCATGTCATAAAGATGTCATTATGTTTCAGGGAAACATTTCCAAGCAGCCGTGTCAGTCTTTTTCCTGTTTTTTTTTCGATTTCATCAATTCCATCATCGGCATTTAATACCTCAATCATTTTTTTGCCGGGTTTCTGTTTAGGAAGATCCTGACTGAAAAAAGCCGGAGATGACAACAGTATGCCAGTTAAAAGCAATATTTTTCTTAGCAAAGGTGAAGAAAATACAGATACAATTGATGCTATTTCAGCCATCCTGCTTCAAGGAATTTGCACGATTTTAATTCGTCACTGATCTTGATATAGGTAGTTTCGATTTTTTTACTAATCCATTTCTGGTATGACGACTGCCTTTCACCCAGAAGGGCGGCGTTATAAAATACCTGATAATCATCCTTAAGATTAGCCCTGTGTGCCGGGATCTCGTTATCGAGCCTTACAACCCTGAATACAACATTCCCGATCTCATCTGTCGTCTGGAAAGGTTCAGAAATTTCACCTGTTTTAAGGTCTCTTACTCTTACATACATTTCCTTGTTAAGCTCATCCAGCGAAAACCAGTTAATACGTTCCGACGGGTTTGTGCTTACGAATTTACCTCCGTTTATTCTGCTGTCGAGGTGGCTTGAAAACCTATAAGCAACATCTTCAAATTTCAGACTATCTTGTCTTATTAATCTTGTCAGGCTGTCAAGTTTTGCGAGAGCTTTTTGCGATTCCTCAGGTTTTACCTTTGGTCTGATCAGTATATGCCTTGTATTTACCAGATCTCCCTTCCGGTCGATAACCTGTATAATATGAAATCCATATTTGGTCTCAACAATTTTCGACACTGCATTTTTTGCAAGGCTCCATGCTGCATCAGCATAAGGCTTTTCAAGCTCTCCCTTTAATTTGTATCCTACTTCACCGCCGTTTATTCCTGATCCGTCCTCTGAATTAAGCACTGCAAGCATTTTAAAGCTCTTACCGGCGAGTATTTCGCTGCGTATATTGAGCAGCTTCTGCCTTGCCTCAGCCTTGTTTTCTTCATTATTCGGCGGATCAAGCTGAATAATGCTAAGCTGGACCTTTGATGGAATTACGGGCAAAGAGTCTTTGGGAATAGTATTGAAATATCTCTTAACATCATTTGGAGTTATTGCAAGGCTCTTTGTTATGCTGCTCTGAACTTCAGAGACAACCTGTTGTTCAACCAGTGCTTTCCTTATATCCCTTCTGATCTCGACCATGCTTTTTTTGAAATAGTCTTCAAGTGCTTTTTCGCTCCCTGCCGTCCTTATGGCCTCATTGATCTGCATGTTAAGATCCCCTTCAACTGTATCATCGGTAACCTGGATACTGTCAATCCTTGCCTGGTCAACAAAAAGCTTGGCAATAAGTAATTCCTGAAATACCCTGCACCGTATTTCATCGACAGGGATCCTGGGATTTCCTCTTCTGGCATCCAACACACCATTCTCAATATCTGAAAGATAAATTACTTCATTCCCGACTATTGCAGCAACAGATTCCACAAGAACCTGAGCATTTGAGGATAAAATGCTCAGAATTAATCCAGCCACCACTAACAACCCTGACCTTCTGCTTCTTTTCATTATTAATAGATCTTAAAACTGTTTTCCTTAATAGATTCGTTATAGATACCATTCTCAAGTTCCCTGATAAAATCTATCCGGCGATTATTCCAGATTATTCTTTTTATGTCTTCCCTCACATATTCAAATGGAGCAAGCGTACCTCTGAGCCTGTAATCGTTAATTACGATAAGGTAAACCGAAACGGAATCTCTGGTTTCATAAAAGGTTGTCCTTTTTAAGAAATTCTCCTGGTTCGTAATGTCCTCCTTCAGCTCAAAGGAGAGCCGGTCCATGGTGATCCACTCTTCCTTAAAATCATCAAATTTCTCTGCAAACTGGTAGCAGAGACTCTCGAGTTCCTGAAAGTCTTTTTGCTTATCCGATCTTGCCAGAGATTTAAACTTCCATATTTTGGGAGTCTCTACCGGAAGCTTTATGAAAAGCGCTTTCACTATGTTGGATGTCAGATTAAAGCTGTTTTCATTATCCGTATAGTACTTTTCAAGCTCTCCGGTTAGTGATAACAGTATCCATCTTCTGTTGGATCATCATTCGCTGGTATTCATAAACTACAAGATCCTGTCTGGTTTCCTGTATTTGTTCTTCAATTTCACTTAGTAGGTCTTGAGAGAGGTTTTCTTCAGCTTTCTGGAACATTAGTTCCCGCTTAGCCCATTTGTTTATATATTTCTGTATGATAGCTGTGCTGTCGGCAAGAGCTGCAGCTTTCCGTGTTTGTTCAGGAATCTCTTCATAATAAAGCACTTTAAGACCGGCTTTGGCAACAGGAGTGCGTTTTACCTGCCTGCCGCTGTTGTTGCAGCCATAAAATACAAACAAGATCAAAATAACCGGAATAACTTTATTCATTGCCTATTCTCTTCTTCACTTCATCAAATACCTGGTTGTCAATTTTAACAGTGTATTTTTCCTTTAATTGTTTAATCCATTCTTCAGTAAGCCAGTCCTGGTAGCCTGAAATCATATCAGCCTGAACTTCACTTAAGGGCAACGGCAGCAGGTTCATTTACCTTCAGAATATTAATAAGTGCCGGGTATCCGTTTTTTGTCAGGGAATGAAGACCCCTGGTCCAGTCAATTCTGTCTATATCAGCATCATCTCCGGTTCTCCAGATCGCTTCTGTAATAGAAAGGAGCGTATCTCCCTGCAGGTTGAATTTAGCAAGAAGCCTGCCATCGGTGCCGGATTTCCTTGAATATTTTCTGTACGCTGCCATAAGACGTTTTGCTCCGTTCGGTTCCCTGAGTATATATGTTTTGGCGTCGATGCTCTTCTTCGACAGGTATTCTTTCTTATGAGCCTCATAATAATTCTGAAGACCAGCTGAATCTTCCTGAACTCTGTTCCATACATTCTTTGATGATATATCAAACAAAAGAATGCCGTCATGAAACTCATTCATCAGGTACCTGAAATCGGGATATTTTTGCTCGAGAACTGAATTTTCAAATTTCATTATCTCATCTGAGGCTATTGATTCAAGCGATGTATCGATATAGTATTCCGGGTTTTTTGTAGTTACCATATTACCCCGTTTTTCGAGGATAGCAGCAAAATCCTTTGCTGAAAGATTCTTACCGGCAAATGTATATATGTTTCCTGAAGGGATGTTCCTCCGGTTATATTTTGAGACACCCTGGATAACCAGGGTGTCTGTATTGTCATAAAACCATGCGCGAACAGAAGGATTAATCCAGAAATTATACTCTTTTTTTAGCCTCTCAATAAAGGATTTCTTACCCAGTGAAATCAGATTCGACTGGTTAAGTTTGCTTTCAAGAAATGACTTTGACTCTTCATATGAACCGGGAGCTTTTTTATCAAGCAGCTTGATTATGTGAAATCCATAAACAGAACGAACAGGTTTTGTATATTCGCCTGTATCCTTAATTGAAAATGCAGCTTCGGCAAAATCGCTTATGATTTCACCTGCTCCAAACCAGTTCATTTCACCTCCATTAGCTGCCGATTCTTTATGATCGGAATTTTCCGAAGCCAGCTTTTTGAATGTTTCCCCGTTCTTAAGCCGCGTATAAATATTATTGATCTCCCTTTCTGCCTTCCTGACTGTCTGATCATCCGATCCTGGAGGAGCCGATTTCATAATATGTGCAACCCTTATCTTCCCCTTTGAAGGCCGCACGTCTGAAACCTTTATTATATGATATCCATAAGGAGTCCTGACTGGCATTGATATAGTCCCGGGTTTAAGAGTATATGCTGCTTCCTCGAATGGTGTGATCATCTGAAAGACAGAAAAATACCCCAGATTTCCACCGTTGATCAGTACTGACTTGTCATCCGATGTTGCTTTGGCAACCTGTTCAAATGATTCTCCCTTTATTATTCTCTCGCGTATGTCAATTGCTTTCTTATATGCTTTAAGGGTATCTTCAGGGGCGGCATCAGGGGTACAACTAATTAGAATATGTGATGCATTAACTTCTGAAAGCGATCGCTGGTATGCTTTACGGAGAAGTTTTTCCTTAATGTCGGGATCGGTCAGATAACTTTGCGCCAGCTGATTCCTGTAACCATCGAGCTCTTCCCTGTAAGCTTTGGTTGTATCATAACCTTGTTCAATCGCATCAGCCACCTTAAGCTTGAAGGCGATGAATTGTCCGAGGTAGTCATTAAGGTTTGTCTTATATAACGGGTCGAGGCTTTTATTGTACATTCTTATGAACTCACCAGCCTCAACCCCTCTGCCCGCAATCGTCATCAATATCTTTTCATCAGGCTTCTGGGAAAAGCTGAAAGAATAAGACAGGAAAAACAGAATAAAAAGCAGGATTGACCTTGTTTTCATTGTATTATAAAAAAGTTCCGTTATTCGAAGGATTTTCTGCTATAGTTGGGAGACTCTCTGGTTATCGCCACATCATGGGGATGACTTTCAATAATACCGGAGTGTGTGATTCTGACAAATTTGCTTTCTTTTTTAAGAACAGTAATGTTTTTTGCACCCAGATAACCCATTCCTGACCTGAGTCCGCCTGTCATCTGATAAATGACTTCCGACAGATTTCCTTTAAAGGGAACCCTTGCTTCAATCCCTTCAGGTACCAGCTTCCGGATATCATCTTCCATATCCTGGAAATACCGGTCCTTGGACCCCTGCTGCATGGCCTCGATTGACCCCATTCCCCTGTAAGCCTTGAATTTGCGGCCGTTATAAATTATTGTATCACCCGGTGATTCCTCAACTCCGGCAAATAGCGACCCTGCCATTATAGAATCGGCTCCCGATGCGATAGCCTTAATTATATCACCTGAATATCTTATCCCTCCGTCTGCAATGACCGGTATTCCTGAACCATCAATTGCCTTTGCCACATTGTAAATTGCGGAGAGCTGGGGTATCCCTACCCCGGCAATCACCCTGGTGGTGCATATTGAACCCGGACCTATTCCGACTTTTACCGCATCTGCTCCTTCGCTTGCCAGCATCCTGGCTGCCTCTGCAGTACCAATATTTCCTGCAACAACTTCAGTTGATGGATATGCCTTCTTAATTTCCTTCAGAATCCTTATTACACTTTTGGTATGGGCATGTGCAGTGTCGATTACTATCGCATCGACATCTGAATTTATTAAAGCTTCAACCCGGAGAAGAGTATCCGATGCAATACCGACAGCTGCAGCAACTCTCAGCCTTCCTTTGTCATCTTTGCTGGAATTCGGACTGTCCTTGGTTTTTGTTATATCCTTGTATGTGATAAGGCCAATGAGCTTGCCGGATTCATCAATCATTGGCAGTTTCTCAATTTTATGCTTCTGCAGTATCCGGGCAGCTGCCTGAAGAGTAGTCTGGTGATTTGTGGTGATGAGGTTTGTAGTCATCACCTCTGTTATTTTCTTTGCCCGGTTGTTTTCAAATCTCAAATCCCTGTTTGTTACAATTCCCTTAAGAATGCCATTGGCATCTATCACGGGAATGCCTCCTATCCTGTACTCGCTCATAAGGCTCATTGCTTCACCCACTGATGCTTCCAGACCTATTGTAATCGGATCAAAGATCATGACATTCTCAGCTCTTTTAACTCTTTTTACCTGCGAAGCCTGCTTTTCAACCGACATATTTTTGTGGATCACACCAATACCACCTTCACGGGCAATTGCAATTGCCAGCTCATCTTCAGTCACAGTATCCATTGCAGCTGAAACAATAGGGGTATTTATCCGTATGTTCCTGCTGAACATTGAGCTTAAATCGACCTCACGGGGAAGAACCTCGGAATATGAAGGGATAAGGAGCACATCATCAAAGGTCAATCCTTCATAAAGTATTTTATCCTTAATAAATGACATTGTATGATCCTTTTAGTTTTTGTGGCCGCAAATTACTAAAAAAAAAGGACTCTGAAAACAAGTTACTACATTTGTATATGACTCAGCAAACTGTGAATATTGAACAGTGCAGGAAAATACTTACCAGATACTGGGGATTCACTTCATTCAAGCCCCTTCAGGAGGATATTATAAAGTCAGTAATTGAAGGCCACGATACCCTTGCCCTGATGCCGACAGGAGGCGGTAAATCAATAACATTCCAGGTACCGGCCCTGGCAAAAGAGGGAACATGTCTTGTAATCACACCCCTCATAGCTTTGATGAAGGAGCAGGTGAACAGGCTGAACAGCCTTGAAATCAAATCTCTTATGATCCATTCGGCAATGTCAAGGGAAGAGATCGACATCACAATTGAGAACTGCATCTACGGTGATTATAAATTTCTTTATGTATCGCCCGAACGAATATCAACCCAGCTGTTTCAGGGAAAGGTTGGCCGCATAAACCTGTCGCTTGTTGCTATCGATGAAGCACATTGCATATCCCAGTGGGGTTACGATTTCAGACCGTCATATCTGAAAATAGCAACTCTCAGGGAAAAGATTTCACCCGATGTCCCATTTCTTGCACTTACAGCCACTGCGACACAGAATGTCATTGAAGACATAATGGATAAACTGGCATTCAGGGAAAGAAATGTGCTGAAGACAAGCTTTGAAAGAAAAAATATCTCCTACCTGGTGAGGCAGGTGGAGGAGAAAGGTACATATCTGGTAAAAACCCTGAATAAGGTTGGAGGAAGCGGGATAGTTTATGTCAGGAGCAGGAAGAGGTGCAAGGAAGTTGCTGAAATGCTCGCCGGACAGGGTATCGTTGCCGATTTTTATCATGCCGGCCTGCCCGACGAACTGAGGGATAAAAAACAGGCATCCTGGACAACGGGTAAGACACGGGTAATTGTTGCAACCAATGCCTTCGGAATGGGAATTGACAAGGCTGATGTCAGATTTGTTATCCACTGGGACGTTCCTGATTCGATAGAAAATTATTTCCAGGAGAGCGGCCGGGCCGGAAGAGATAACAAACCTGCATATGCTGTACTTTTATATTCACCTTCAGATAAAACCCGTCTGAACGAATCTCTGAGACAAAAATTTCCTCCGGTTGAGAAGATCAAAGATATCTATGAAGCCCTGTGCAATTTTCTTATGGTACCCCTCGGAGCAGGTAAAGACAATGTCTTTGACTTCAATATGGCGGATTTTGTCTCGCGTTACAGGCTGCCGGTTATAGAAACATTCAACAGCCTTGCATTTCTTCAGAGAGAGGGATACGTTGAATTTACCGAAGAGATAAATAATCCTTCACGTGTCCATTTTATAGTGGGACGAGATGACCTCTATAAATTCCAGGTGGCAAATGAATCATTCGACGGGTTCATTAAACTCCTGCTCCGATCGTATACAGGAATGTTCACGGAATTTGTAGTAATAAATGAAGAGACACTTTCAAAAAAGGCTGCAATAACCAGGGATACAGTATATCAATACCTTGTGAAGCTCTCATCGATGAATATTATCAGGTACATACCGGGTAAGAAAACATCTCTTGTTATATTTACTGAGGAACGCCTCGTCAGGAAAGCATTGATGATCTCACCCGACAATTATCTTCATGTTAAGGAAAAATACTCCGCACGTCTTGAAAAAATGATCGATTATGCTGAATCGAATAACAGGTGCAGGTCAGTAATGCTCCTTGAATATTTTGGGGAGGAATCGGACAGGTGCGGAACCTGCGACGTGTGCAGGGAACGAAATGAACTCGACCTGAGCAAGTATGAATTTGATATTATCCTCGAGGAAATCAAGGTTATTCTGTCGGAAAAGAACCCCGATTCCGAAGAGCTGGTTACAATGATCAGCTATCCTGAAGAAAAAGTGATAAAAGTGATCCGATGGCTGCTCGATCATAACAAAATTCTCCAGGACAGGGATCACAGACTAAGCTGGAACACTTAGAAAATGGTCCGAGGTACGGGGTGCGGGGTCCGAGGTGTAAGTTACTACTGAATGGATCCCCTCCCGGGAGGGGATTGGGGCGTTGCCCCGCTTCGGTATCCGAGGCGGATTAGGGGTGGGTTGCTATCAATGTTTATGGCACGAATTGCAAATTCGCGCCAGCGGTAGTAAAAAGATTCTTCGCTTCACTTCGGTACACTCAGAATTTTATGTCTTTACAATTCAGTTAATTGCAGATTCCTCCATCTCACTTTGATTCCACCTCCGCTGTGTATCTGGAGCATTATCCGGCCTTTACCCTGACCGATCTTCTGGTCTGTCAGATCGGTCATAACTTCTCCGTTAAGCCATGTTGTGACCTTATCTCCGACAATTTTAATCCTCATTGTGTTCCAGTCATCTTTCTTAAGGATGTTCTCTTTTTCTTCCGGAATCTGATATATCCATCCTCTTCCATATGATTCATAAATTCCCCCTGTGTCATGTCCGGGAGGTGCCACTTCAACCTGCCATCCGGATATCTCGACTCCTTTTTTAATATATGAGCGAATAAATACCCCGCTGTTTCCGTTTGCCTCTTCCTTGAATTCGAGAGTCAGATCGAAATCATCATAATATTTACGGGTTCCAAGGTAACCGTACTCCTTGTCAGGTCCGCTTTCGCAAACCAGCTCGCCATCTTTAACATACCACAATTCTGTGCCGTAGACATCCCAGCCTGTAAGGTCCTTACCGTTGAAAAGAGATTCCTGTTCTGGCTTTCGGGGAAGTTCTTTTATTTTCATGTTTCTGAACCAAACCCTGCTCCCGTGATCCTGTACAGCGAAGTGCCCGCTTCTTGCCAGACCATATTCCGGGGCATTTTCCCACTTGCCGCTCCCTTTCCGGGTGAACCAGTCATCTGACCAGGCCTCAAACTCAAGCACCTTCTGTCCATTAAGCCAGTTTTCGACATGACCATTATCGAAAACGATCTTTGAAGTATTCCATTCGCCGGCAGGCATTAGTTTTTTCTTTGCCGTATCGCAAACATACATTGCATAATCTGCTCCTGCTTTCTGCCATTCCTCGATAGGCGAAGCGAAACCTGCATCATCAATCAACTGGTATTCAGGTCCGGTTACGTAGGGTACCTTATATTCCGGCCTTTCAACTACATGGTAAAGTAGTCCGCTGTTCCCGCCGTCGGAAATTTTCCAGTCGAATGCTATAATGAAATTTTCATATTGTTTTTCAGTAACAATATAACCTGTACTGTCACTTCCCTTACCAAGTGAGGTCAGTGTTCCCTTTTCGGCCACCCATGGGGCTTTGATAACCGAATCGCCTTTAAAATCGCGCCATCCGTCAAGGGTTTTACCGTCAAAAAGTAGTTTCCAGCCATCTGTAGCTTCCTGTTCAGAAAGCTTGTTTTGAGCTTGTTTGCATCCTGAAAATAACAATCCGGTGATCAGGATTAGGAGCCATAAGGAGATTTTTTGTTTCATATTTATTAAAGTTTTAAGTGTCAGAGTGACTAGAGTGACTAAAGTGACTAAAGTGACTAAAGTTATAAAAATATTAAACTAGCCCTGACAAAAACTGAATGACCAGATTATTTTACCACATATTCTACTTTTCCGGTTACCGGAATTCCGTCAGATGTAATACCTTCAACAATTATAGCATAGGTTGAAGAAATATCGGCATTAAAGTATTTTACGAGATAATCATTATTGGTGACCACTTTTATATCAGGAAGCCAGTATAAAGTTGATCTCAAATCAGGTTCGTAACCGCTTTGCAGTGAGGAACTATGCTTTGGTGAATAGAAGATCCTCGGGGCATCATAACCTGAAATATCAGTGCTAACAGCATAAGAAACAGGTTTATACGTAATATTTTCAGACGTTTTCGTGATAACCGAAATTACACCAGATGCTCCACGTATTCCAAATGCTGCAGCTTTTGCTGACTTAATGACATCAATCCTGTCAATCCAGTTCTTTGGGATGGAATTTACCTCTTCGTATGATGATACCATCCCATCAAGCAGAAAAAGTGGATCCTGATTATCAGAAAGCATGTAGTGATCCGGATCCATGAATTCTGAACCCGGGAGCACTACGGTTTTCGGGTTTGGATAAAGTCAATCCTGACACTCTGCCAATAAGGATGTCACTTGATGCTTCTCGCACTTTCCAACTGAGGAGTCATTATTACTTCCTTGTCAGGCTGTCCGTAAACCAACCGGATCTGGTTTACCTGGAATTCCCTGGGTGTTTCCTTCCTCTTGGCAAGAATCATGACTTCATCTATCAGAATTGTATCAGCGAGTGTATATTTTTTTCTTATGGATCTTTTAATCTCATAAGCCTCCTGCAGCGATTTGAAATTGTCATTATCAATTTGATCCTCCCTGACCGGAAAGTATGTCAGGACTTTACTCTTTCTTACTTCCGGGGGCGAATAATTCAACAGAATCCATTAATAACCTGCCCTGGAAATTTCCTCTGTCATCAATTGCGTTTACAACAACCTTTGCCTTACCGGTAAGATTATCCAGAGCAAGGCTGAATCTTCCGGCAGAATCGGTTTTTATACTGGTAATAATATTGTTCTTATCCTTAAAAATGCCAATTGTCACAGTCGTGTTTATCAACGGCGTGTTTACAACTGATCTTCTCAATCTTCCGGATATCGTAAACCCTGATTCAGGCAGGTACTTTAATTCTTTGTACTTCCATTCAAAATCGCGCCATCCCTGTGTAAGCAGAAGCAGATCAAGATCTTTTAACCGGTCAGGATTTGCCGGATCAAAATAATATGAAGGCTCCTCAATCGGACCATGTACATCTGATTCGAGAAGGAACCAGGAGGAGATCGACGAAGGAAATTGAGACGTCTGTTTTGCGTAAATTTTATCCGTTGACGATAGTGACAGAAAAACTTCCTGCCCTGTTCCAAAGTCTTTAAGTACGGAAAGTTTAATGGAAACTGAGTCGCGTTGATTATATACTTTTTTATCAGGTTCAATATTTAAGGTTACAACTTCCTGGTTCTGAACATAAACCAGGCGCTCACACAATGGATTGTTATCAAGTCCAAATAATGTTATCATAACAACTCCGTCGGGCAGTTCTTCTGCAGGAATAGTGTAAAGATTGTCGAGGGTTTTTATTTTGACTGACAGCGTCTTAATTATTTTTCCATGAGATGAAACCGTTGTTAAAAGATCACGTCCCAGGAACCGCGGCAATGTTTCAGGATTTGTTTTTAGTGTCATCAAATGCTCATTCATCTGACTGACACCATGACTTATAACAAAACCTTTTGCAAAACTCTCCGGAATTTCACGTTTAATTACATCACCTTTGGAATTTTTTACTGTTGCATAATAGCTTAAGCCAGGTAACGGTTTGAGAATGAACATCCCCATTCCAAGGTGCGTACTGCTGAATGTTGTTATTAATACCCCGTCGGATGAAAAAACCTCACCCGACACATCACATCCTGCTCTTGCTCCATTTTCAGCTTTAAAGGCAACAACTGATGAAACATTTTCAATTAACGAGCCTCCCTCAGGGAAAAAGGTGATTTCCAGATTGCTGTCTGCTATTTTAATATCATCAGAATCACCTTCAATGGCAGAAGATCCGCCGATGACCGAGATCTCCTTATTGAAGTATAATTTATCTCCAAAGTTCCTCATGTAGTTTGTATACACCCTTAGCCTGTATTTACCTGTCTGAATGTCGTCAGGTAAAGTGAAATCCCCGTTTCCCAGGCCATTGTCAAGCTTTATTATCCTGCTCTCCAGTATTTTGGATGAAGGTGAAATGAGTTCAATATGAAGATTTTTGGAGCTGTCCAGAGGTATATGGGTCAAGCCATCAACAACATAAGACTTAAACCACACAACATCACCCGGATAGTAAAAATCACGATCGGTATGCAAATAGACTTTTTCTGTTATTCCGGCTTCCTGGTTATCGGTATGATCGGTATATATAGTATCCAGTACTCTTAAATCGTTATATGACTTGTCCTGCATATTCTCAGATGGCTTATAATCATAAGGGAGCAGGTCGGCAATCCCCTGCTTTGCCATTTCCCCATGCCATATAATCCCGGGTCCTTTATAATAGCCGGTTTTATCGAAGAAAATATTGTTTCTCAATATCTCTAACCCGGTTTTGGCCTTGCCTGGCCTCCATTCAATTGAAAGGATTACCGGGATTGCTTCGGAATAATAAATAGTCTTTTTTCGCTGACCGGTATCGGTGCTGAGTTGATTTCTTACAAGATCCCTGTAAGAAAGTTGTCTCTTTTCATTTTTAATGATATAACCTCCCGGTTTCAGATCATCTTCCCAGAGGGATCTGATAAAGTGCATTTTTGATCCGAAATATGCATTGTCCCTTTTTGCTTCAAATTTTTGTCTTTCAGATGTTGTAATGGTGTCCTCATCAAATAAGGAATTCCCGATGAGCTGATTGAGATAAGCGGATTTGATATATATGAATTTGTTGAGGTAATAGGTAATTTTATATCCCAACCCCCTGTTAACGATAAATAAAGGTTTCAGGCAAACAGCCCTAAGCGTGTCCTTATCGGCGCTGGTAATAAACCTGATATCATCCTCATTGATTATTGCGCATTCTTTTGCATTTCTCGTCCTTCCAAGGAACTCCCTCCTGAAAATAGCCAGGTTCTCCCGCCTGATATTGGGATTCCCCCTGGCATTGACGGAGACGTCCTTCATCTCAAAGACTTTTGGTTCAAGATAAACCAGAATATCCTTCCCTGATGAGAAATCATTTACAGTTGCAGAGTAATATCCTAATGCACTTATTGTCAGCGGCATTGAGAAATTATTCTTTATATCAAGTTTGAAAGAACCATTATCGTTTGTATATGAAGCAACCGAGGTTCCGTCAAAATAGACTGCTGCATAAGAAATCGGGATTCTTGTTTCCTTGTCGAGGATTGTCCCTTTAATGATCTGATTATAGGAAACCTGGCAGAGAATAAAAAAGATGAATAATAAAAATATTTTTTTCAAATCAGAGAAAATATCATTAAACCTGTAGCTACTAATTTCGTCATTAATTTGTTTCCATCGAAGATGAGAAATAAGATATTTTAATGTTGTCTTAAGCTTTTAATACTTCCTTTTAAGACTGCATGACCGCATGACCGCACGACATTTAAATTCCCCCGGTTAATAATTCTGCTTCCTGAATTGACAGTTTCACTACAAATTACCTAATTTTGCAGGTCAAATAATTTATACTGATGACAAACAGGACCGATCCGGTTTATTCGAGAAATGTTGTGGAGTTTACAGCAGCTGCTGTTGAATTCTGTAAATACGCAGAGCATGCAGGGGAGATGAAGGGCGATGAGCTGCTGAAAATATTGCAGCGCATTCTTCCTTATTTATACCTTAAGGCATCCCTTCTACCGGCACTTGATCCTTATTTTGAGGATGGCAATGAGAAATTTGTGACCGAATCGGACTGGTTCAAAATTCATGATACACTTAGAGGAAAATTCGGTACCGCCGATGATTACCTTGAAGTTTTTGATGATAAGATAAATGAATCAGATAGTCCGGTTGTTTCAAGCATTTCGGAGAATATGGCCGATATCTACCAGGATCTTAAAGACTTTCTTTTGCTTTACCAGACTGGTACTCAGGAGGTGATGAACGATGCTGTATGGGAATGCAGGCAGAATTTTGAAACTTTCTGGGGTCAGAAACTTACAAATTCATTAAGGGCAATACATAAATTCATTTATTCTGGTGAAGAGATCGGAAAGATTGAACCGGAAGAGGATAATGGCGAAGAAAGAGATACTTCCGGCTGGTTTATAACACGAAGGCAAAAGGATTTAAGAAGTAATGGTAAATAACAGGTATCAGGAATCAATAACGGCTGAGGAGCTCGAAAAATGCGAATTGTCGTGGTTCAAAGGTGAGATAGTACTTGTAGAGGATATGAAGTCTTTTAATGAAACATTTCCAAGGCTTCTGGAATCAGAAGTTCTTGGATTCGACACCGAAACGAGGCCATCATTCAAAAAGGGACGGAAGAACAAAGTCTCCCTTATACAGCTTGCAAATGAAGAGCTTGCCTGCCTGATAAGGATCAACAGGGTAGGGATACCTCCACAACTGTCAAAGCTTCTTGCCAACGAAGATGTGATCAAAGCCGGAGTGGCAGTTCACGATGATATTCGATTCCTCAAAAGGGTAAAAGGGTTTAATCCATCAGGATTTGTTGATCTGCAAAAGTTTGTAAGGGATTATGGGATAGGGGTTTCCGGATTAAAAAAGCTCTCTGCAATTGTTCTTGGTTTTAAAATATCAAAACGGCAACAGGTTACAGACTGGGAAGCTGAAAAGTTAACGGATGCCCAGAAGGTTTATGCAGCAACGGATGCATGGGTTTGCTATCAGATATATAGAAAGCTGGTGAATGGGGGATAGACCCCCTTCCTGACCTTCCCCCAGGGGGGCAGGAAGAAAACTTTTCCCCCTGGGGGAAATTAGAAAGGGGGTATAATCAATGCTAAAAATTAAAGGTCAGTGCAGAAAACTAAAATAGTCCTTAAATCAGGAAAAGAACAATCGATCCGACGATACCACCCATGGATCTTTTCCGGAGCAATAAAAATGATTTACGGTGATCCTTTGGAAGGAGATATCGTAACTGTATTTGACAATAATGATAATTTTCTCGCGGTAGGTCATTATCAGCCGAGTTCGATAGCTGTAAGGATCCTCTCATTTGAAGATATTGAACCGGATACCGGGTTTTTCAGGGGTCGGATCAGGAATGCAATTGATTTCAGGAGGTCATTGGGACTGATTGATAATAATTCTGTTAATGTTTTCAGATTGGTCCATGGCGAAGGTGACAATCTTCCAGGGTTGATAGCTGACTTCTACAATGGTGTGATAGTTATGCAGTCGCATTCGGTTGGTATGTACAGGATCAGGAAAGAAATTGCAGGGATCCTGGCAGAATTGATGGGTGACAGTGTCAAAGCGATTTATGACAAGAGTGAATCTACAATTCCATTTAAGGCAGGAATCGCAGCAAACAATGAATTCCTATTTGGAAGTTCAGGACCAGTTATTGTCACTGAAAACGGATTTAAATTCATGATTGACTGGACCACCGGGCAGAAAACAGGATTTTTTATTGATCAGAGGGAAAACAGGAAGCTTTTAAGTGAATTCACAAAAGACAGGAGTGTCCTTAACATGTTCGGATATACCGGAGGATTTTCTGTTTATGCAATGAAAGATGCCAGACTTGTTCACAGTGTCGACAGTTCGGTGTCAGCCACTGCGCTTGCTGACGATAATGTCAGGCTTAATTTCGGGGATGACAGCCGGCACCGATCATTTCAAGTCGATGCTTTTGAATTCCTGAATAATATAAGTGACAAATACGACCTGATAATTCTTGATCCACCTGCATTTGCCAAGCACAATAATGTACTTGCAAATGCCCTGCAGGGTTACAAGAGGCTTAACATGAAGGCAATTGAGCAGATAAAACCGGGTGGGATAATTTTCACTTTTTCCTGTTCTCAGGTTGTGACAAGGGAGAATTTCAGGAAATCGGTTTTTGCCGCCGCCGCCAATACCGGAAGAAACGTCAGGATACTGCACCAGATGAGCCAGCCTCCTGATCATCCGGTTAATATTTACCACCCTGAGAGTGAGTATCTGAAAGGGTTGGTGCTGTATGTGGAATAAGAAATTTGAAAATTTGAAAATTTGAAAATGAATTCTAACAAGAATATTACGTTGATTGCCTCAAAACTTGGCCTTCATGAATGGCAGGTTGAGAATACGATCCGACTTATGGATGATGGTTCGACCATCCCCTTCATAAGCCGCTACAGGAAAGAGATGACCGGTACTCTTGATGAAGTTAAACTGCTTCATATCAAGGATGAATACCAGAGGCTTAAGGATCTTGATTCACGACGGGTAGCAGTGATAAAATCGATTGAGGAACAGGAGAAAATGACTCCTGATCTCATGTCGAGGATTGAATCAGCCCTGACAATGACCGAACTTGAAGATATATATCTGCCTTTCAGACCGAAGCGCAGAACACGTGCCACAATTGCAAGGGAGAAGGGACTGGAGCCGTTGGCCTTTATTATTATGGAGCAGAATGAACGGGATCCACGACAAAAAGCCGAAGAGTTTCTTAATGATGATGTTAAAACTGTTGAAGATGCGCTTGCAGGAGCCTCAGATATAATTGCTGAATGGATAAGTGAGGATGAAAAGGCAAGAAGGCAGTTAAGAAATCTATACGGGAAAGAGGCGGTGATTTTTTCAAAAGTCGTGAAAGGGAAGGAATCAGAAGGGATAAAATTCAGTGACTATTACGACTGGTCAGAACCAATGAGAAAATGCCCATCACACAGGCTTCTGGCAATGAGAAGGGGAGAGGATGAGGGATTTCTTCGCCTGACTATCGGACCCGATGAAAAAAATGCACTTGAAATTCTGAATTCAATATTTATAAAGGGAGCAAACTATTCCTCCGACCTCGTCAAAGAAGCTATAAAGGATAGCTGGAAGAGACTGCTTGCCTCATCAATGGAGACAGAATTCAGAAATATTTCAAAAGAAAGGGCCGATGAGGAAGCAATACTTGTATTTGCCGATAATCTGAAGCAGCTTTTGCTTGCCTCTCCACTTGGTGAAAAAAATGTGCTTGCCATTGATCCGGGATTCAGAACCGGCTGTAAAATAGTCTGTCTCGACCGGCAGGGAAATCTCCTTCATAATGAGACAATTTATCCTCATCCTCCGCAGAACGAGACCGCCCTTTCTATCAAGAAGATCCTTTCACTTGTAAATGCATATAAAATTGAGGCAATAGCCATCGGTAATGGTACAGCAAGCCGTGAAACAGAGGATTTTATCAAGTGGGTAAAATTTGATAAGGACATCCAGGTATTTGTTGTCAGTGAAGCAGGGGCATCAATTTACTCCGCATCAAAAGTTGCCCGCGATGAATTTCCTGACTATGATGTTACTGTCAGGGGGTCGGTCTCGATCGGAAGAAGGCTGATGGATCCGCTGGCAGAGCTTGTAAAGATCGATCCCAAATCGATAGGAGTGGGTCAGTACCAGCATGATGTTGATCAGCAGAAGCTTCAGGCTACACTGGATGAGGTTGTTGCGAGCTGTGTAAACGGGGTGGGAGTAGAGGTTAACACTGCGAGTATGCATCTGCTTACTTATGTTTCGGGACTTGGTCCCCAACTGGCTCAGAACATTGTCGATTACCGTGCTGAGAATGGCCCGTTCAAATCCAGGGCAGAGTTAATGAAGGTCAAAAGGATGGGAGCAAAGGCTTTCGAGCAGAGTGCGGGCTTTCTGAGGATACGTAATGCCGAAAATCCTCTTGATTCTAGTGCGGTCCATCCTGAGAGCTATCATGTTGTTGAAAGGATGTCGAACGATCTCAGCTGTGAAGTCAGGGAACTGATGACAAGCGAAAGCAAACGAAAGGAAATCAAACTGGAAAAGTATATTACACAATCAGTCGGGTTACCAACCTTAAAGGACATAATGGAGGAGCTGTCAAAGCCCGGACGGGATCCGAGATCAAAAATTAAGGAATTCAGTTTCGCCGATATTCACACGATGGAAGATCTGTCCCCCGGAATGGTTGTTCCCGGAATTGTAACAAATGTTACAAAATTCGGAGCCTTTGTCGACATTGGAATAAAGCAGGATGGGTTGGTCCATATTTCCAATATGAGTAACAGTTATGTCTCTGATCCGTCAAAAGTTGTTAAGCTTCATCAGCATGTTATGGTAAAAGTGATAGATGTCGATATTGACAGGAAAAGGATCCAGTTGTCGATGAAGGAGATTGATAAGAAATAAGTTGGGCTAAAGCCCAAAAAAGTAGTGGTGGGCTGTCCTTCCGTCAGCTGAAGCTGACTTAACTGATTCAAAGTAATAGACCGGATAGGTACATAATAATTGGTATCAACTTAAACAAACACTAAATTTTAGGCGGTACTGAGCGGGATGTAATTTCAATTGCCGTCAGCTTCAGCTGACGGGTAATGGAGTTAACCCATTGTTCCGGGACTTTAGTCCCTAATTTATCGGATTGATTTATTTATAAAATGATATTGTTATAGGTAAAATAATTACTGTAAAACATATATAAATATATTGATAAACAGTAAATATTTATTGTGAAATATATTAAGTTTGATGGAACCACTCCTCGGTTCGGGTCAGGGAGATCGATTCTAGGTTAGTTTTTTGGGACCGCTCCGCGGTTTAAAGTCCGACTCAAAGAACCCTGAACAAAAGCCCCCTTTAGGCCTGCCCTGACCGAAGCGTCAGGGGGGTTGGGGGTGAAACAAATAGTTGTAACAAAGTACCTGGATATCTGAAAATTCTTTACTTTAAGCCCATTATTCATCAGCAATTTTATTTTCTATCACCATGAAAAAAATATTTATATTACCGATTGTTTTGCTTGCAGTTATCCTGTTCTCCAGCTCATGCAAAAACACAGTTAAACCTCCTGTTGCCGAAAAAATTCCCCACCAGCTATTCGACAACCGAACCGATAATTATTTCTGGATGCGTTTGAGCGATGATCAGAAAACTGCCTCTATTCCTGACGAACAGACAAAAAAAGTGCTTGACTACCTTAAAAAGGAAAATGAGTATGCCAAAGCAACAATGAAACATACTGAAGATCTTCAGAAAGCACTTTATAATGAAATGGTGGGAAGAATTAAAAAGGATGATGAATCAGTCCCGTACCTTGAAAACGGATACTATTATTATACAAAATACTCTGAAGGCAGGGAATATCCTGTCCATTTCCGGAGAAAAGGATCCCTGGAGGCTCCCGAAGAAGTGATCCTTGATGAAAACAAACTGGCTGAAGGACAGGAGTTTTGCTCGGTAGGTGAGCTGAGTGTAAGTCGGGATGGAAGACTCCTTGCATATAGTATCGATACTGTAAGCCGACGACAATATGATATTTATTTCGTCGATCTAGAAACAGGAAAACTACTTCCCGAAAAGATTGACTCTGTAGCTGGTCAGATGGTTTGGGCAGCAGACGGGAAGACTCTTTTTTATACCGGGAAGGATCCTGAAACGCTCAGGGAAGATAAGATCTTACGTCATACGCTGGGTGAGAATATTATAAGTGATGACACTGTTTACCTTGAAACCGACGAAACATTCAGCGTCTATCTGTCTGAGACAAAAAGCAAAAAATATATAGTTATTCAGTCAGAGCAGACTCTTACAACCGAAGCCCGGCTTATAGATGCATATAAGCCATATTCTCCCCCGGTTATTTTTGAACCACGAAAGGTGAATCATGAATATGAGATAGACCATTTAGGAAGTGAGTTTTTTATCAGGACCAATTCTGACAGTGCATCAAACTTTAAGCTGATGAAAACTCCGGAAGGCAAAACTGCAAAGAAAAACTGGACAGACGTAATACCTCACAGAAGCGATGTTCTATTTGAAGGATTTGAACTCTTTGACAATTACCTGGTGAGCAGTGAACGCGTTAAGGGCCTTAGCAACCTGAGGATCATTAATGCAAAAGATAAGAGTGAACATTATCTCGATTTTGGTGAAGAGACATATACCGCCGGCATCAATATCAATCCAAACTCCGACACCGATATTCTGAGATACAGTTATACCTCACTTACTACACCCGGCTCTGTTATAGATTATAACATGAAAACCAGGGAAAAAACGATAATGAAAGAGCAGGCTGTCCTTGGAGGTTTTGATAAGGCAAATTATGAGTCAAAGAGGTTATGGGCAAAAGCACAGGATGGAACAATGGTGCCGGTATCGATTGTTTACAGGAAAGGATTTGTTAAGGACGGAAAAGCCCCGCTACTGATATATGGATACGGATCGTATGGCTATTCAACAAATCCGGGTTTTAACTCATCAGTTATAAGTCTTCTTGACCGCGGCTTTGCTTATGCCATGCCACATATACGGGGAGGCAGTGATATGGGCCGTTACTGGTATGAGGATGGAAAACTCTTCAAAAAGAAAAATACCTTCACCGACTTCAACGATTGTGCCCAGTTCCTTGTAAATGAGAAATATACATCTCCCGACAGGCTTTTTGCAATGGGAGGTAGTGCAGGCGGCCTTCTGATGGGCGCGATCCTGAATATTAGACCTGACCTTTATAAAGGAGTGATTGCTGCAGTCCCTTTTGTTGATGTCGTTTCTACCATGCTCGACGAGACAATCCCGCTTACGACTTTTGAATGGGATGAATGGGGCGATCCCAGGAAAAAAGAGTATTATGATTATATGTTATCCTATTCCCCCTATGATCAGGTTAAGGCAATGGACTATCCCAACATCCTGGTTACTACCGGCTTCTGGGATTCACAGGTTCAGTATTGGGAGCCTGCAAAATGGGTTGCAAAACTTCGTGATATGAAGACTGATGATAACGTTCTGATTATGGACTGCAACATGGATGTCGGACACGGTGGGGCATCAGGAAGATTTGAACGTTACAGGGTAACTGCTCTTGAATATGCATTTATTCTTGATCTTGCCGGAATTAAGAAATAGCATTCATCCAAATGAAAGAAAATACCCGGGCATTGCTGTTGTTCTGTCTTATGCTGGCCTCATGTGGAAAGCAACAGCATGAAGTTTTAATAGAAGCAGAAAGCTTTAAGGAGAAGGGAGGATGGGTTGTAGATCCGCAGTTTGTTGAACAGATGGGATCCCCTTATCTCCTTGCTCATGGACTTGGTTCCCCGGTTAAAAACGCCAAAACAACAATCAATCTCCTTTCTAAAGGAAAATATTATATCTGGGTCAGAACAAAGAACTGGGCAGATGGTGAATGGGAAGCCCCGGGAAGGTTCCGGTTGCTTGTAAACGGTGAAGAACTGGAAGAAATTCTCGGTTCGGGTGAAGAAAAATGGAGGTGGCAGTACGCGGGCAGAATAGCAATAAAAGAGACTCCGGTTATTGTAGAACTTAAAGATCTGACCGGTTTTGAAGGAAGGTGCGATGCTGTTTTTCTGAGCCAGGTTAAAAAGGAACCCCCGGAAACCTCTGATGAATTGTCTTCGTGGCGAAAAGCACAGCTCGGGGAAACCGAAATACCTGTCAGATCAGAAGAATTTGATCTTGTTGTTGTGGGAGGGGGGATTGCCGGATGTGCAGCTTCAATCGCTGCTGCAGAACAGGGAATGAAGGTTGGACTGATCCACGATCGCCCTATACTCGGAGGAAATGCAAGCAGTGAGATAAGGGTACACACTGAAGGGATCACGTGGAAATCGGACAGGATACTGAGCATGCTTAACACTGTCTGGTGGCCAAACGGATCACCTGATGCTGCCCAGGATGATAAAAAGCGGCATGATAATATTAAAAGGTACGAAAACATAAAGGTATTCCTTGACTGGCGCGCTTTCAATGTTAACTCGCATTCTTTTTATGTGACTTCGGTTGACGCCAGGCATACTTCAACAGGTGAAACAATGCGTTTTTCAGCGCCTCTGTTTGCCGATTGCACAGGTGACGGCTGGATCGGTTACTGGGCAGGAGCCGAATACATGTATGGCAGGGAGGATTCCCTTACCTATAAAGAGAACTTGGACAAATACAAGGAACTTTGGAGTCCTGTAACAGCTGATAACAAGATAATGGGTTCATCGGTACTATGGCGGACATTTGATTCAGGAACTCCTTCTGTTTTCCCTGATGTCCCGTGGGCAATGGATGTGGCCGGTGAATATTCGGCCATTTCAGGTACATGGAAGTGGGAATTCTCGCGCAATGAACTTCATCAGGTTGATGATGCTGAGTTTATACGTGACCATATGTTCAGGGCAATTTATGGTTCGTTCTCCAATGCTAAAAAGAAATCCGAAAATACTAACCAGGCTCTCGAATGGGTATCTTATCTTGTTGGTAAAAGGGAATCCAGGAGGTTGAAGGGGGATTACATCTACACATTCAAAGATGAGAAGAATATGGTAGAATTCCCCGATGCAGTGGTCATGGAAAAAAGAAATATTGATGTTCATTACCAGCAGATTGAGGCAGATTCATCACAGCCAGATTTTCTATCAGAAGCGCTTTATTATCAGGTTGACCATTATTATATACCTTACCGTTCGCTTTATTCAAGTGAACATCAATAATCTGTTTATGGCAGGCCGCTGCTTCAGCTAGTTCTCATATCGGACTCGGAGGGCCAAGGGTCATGAATACCACCGGACAAATGGGGGTAGCTGTTGGCTATGCTGCATCACTTTGCAAAAAATATAACACGAATCCCCGTGGGATATACGAAAACCATATTGAGGAACTGAAAAGCCTGATTGATACATCAGGATCAATCGAATAATGCAATAACTGTAGAGACGCCCAATTTGGGCGTCTCTACAAGTTGTATAATCATCTTGACCCCCTTAAGGTCTGCCTGCCACCAGGCAGGGGCTAGGGGGTGTCTCACCTTAATTCATCATCGGTACCCTCTGGTTCTGCTGCACGTTAACTTGCTGCTTTATCGCAGGTTTCCCCGGGAGCTTTGCATCCCTCATAGCTGCATTGTATGCAAATGATGCGGTTATGATGGCATTCTGCCGCAGATCACTCATGACAAGTCTTTCATATGTATCCATAGGGGTGTGATAACCACGGTCATATTCAATCTCATCCTGAATGAACTGAAAGGCCGGAAGGCCGATTGCATCAAATGAAAGGTGATCGGTACCGCTTGTATTTCTGATAGTTATTGTTGTCGCTCCCATGTCGGCAAATGGTTTGAGCCACTCCTCAAAAACAGGTCTGATCATATCATTTCCCTGAAGATAGATACCTCTGTATTTACCGCTTCCGTTATCCATGTTGAAGTATGCAGCAAACTTATCATAGTCAGGCTTATGTTCCCTGGTTTTTGAATCAGCAAGATATCTCTCCACATAACCACGCGAGCCGTTAAGTCCCTGCTCTTCACCACCCCATAATGCAACCCTGATAGTTCTTCGCGGAGCAACATCGAGGTTTTTTAGTATACGGAGAGCTTCCATCATAACTATACACCCTGAAGCATTGTCAGCGGCACCTGTTCCACCATGCCATGAATCTATATGTGCTCCTAAAAGTACCACTTCATTCTTCAGCAGCTTATCTGTACCAGGGATCTCGCCAATGACGTTGTAAATCTTTGGACTTGCAAAAAACTTATTCTGAATCTCAATCTCCATCTCCACAGGAACATTCCGTTTTAAAAGCCTTTCCATTCTGCCATGAGCTTCTGCCGGGAGGTTAAGTTCAGCAACTGGCTCCGGATTTCCGGCAGTATAATTTGCCCCGTTCGACCTTGGGACATTAAAGGTGCCTGAACTGTTCACTATAACTGCTGCACCTTCTGCTTTAATAAATTCTGAGATCTTTGTCCTGAGTGCCCTCTGAGCAGCAAAAGTCGCAAAGTCCCCGGTGGGCGACCTTCTTCCCTGCTGGCCCAATTCAGCCATCGAAAGTTTCTTAAGATCTTCGTCACTATACCTGCTTGCAAGAGGCTCATAGCTTACTTCATACGTTGTTGTTGAGGGCATCATTACTATCTTACCGGTAAGCTTCCCCTTGTATTTTTCAAGATCTGCTTCAGCTTTTACATCCAATAGAATAACTTCTGATTTGATAAGACCTTTAGTACTGCCAGTCCAGGCGACCGGGTTACATGCAAAATTTACATAATAGGGAGCAGTCATTGCAGCATATGTTTTCAGGTTATCCCAACCGCCACGGCTGAAATCCCTGGCCTCTTCGATTCTTACGTTCTGGAAACCAAGCTCTTCCATCTTTTTCTTGGCCCATTCATTTCCTCTGGTTCCACCTGATGATCCCGTGAGCCTGGGGCCAACAAAATCAGTAAGCCCGGATGCCAGCTCTTCAATTGCTGAATTCCTCTGGCCTTCCTGCTTGATCTTGTAGATCATATTCAGGTCAACCTTCTCTGTCTGAGACATTAATAGTGACGGAATGAACATAAATAAATACGTGCCGAAAATAACTCTCCTGATTTTCATTTGTTTACGATAGTTTAAATTAGATTTTCAAAAATAGGAAAAATAGAAAGCCATTATCCGTCTGACGTTAATCATTTAACAATAGTTAACTTTGAGACCAGGTATCAGGCATCAGGCATCAGACGTCAGGCTGACGATTACCTGAAGCCTGTTGCCTGGCGCCCGACGCCTTTTCACTTTTATCTTTTTACTTTTGTTATTATGATTTATCCGGAGAATTTTGAGTCAAAGATAGGTTTTGACAGGATAAGGCGGCTGCTTACCGACAACTGTCTGAGCCCTATGGGAAAGGACCTTATTAATAGCATACGTTTTGAAAACAATAAGGAGGCAATCTCTTTTAAGCTCTCTGCAACTTACGAGTTCCAGCAGATCCTTCAGTTTGATGATTATTTTCCATCGGAAAACTATTTTGATCTGACTGCTTCTCTCAATAAGATAAGAGTTCCCGGATCGTTTCCGGAAGTTCAGGATGTTTTTGATCTAAAAAGGTCGGTTGAAACAGTAAAAGCGATAATCAGTTTTTTCAAAAAGAAGGAAGAAAAAGGTTACCCGGTTCTTAAATCAATATGCGGAACAGTAAAATTTTATCCATACGTCCTTGATTCGGCCGACAGGATAATTGATAAAGAAGGAAAGATCAGAGACAATGCCTCCCCCAGGCTGAAGGAGATCCGCAGTGAAATAGTGCAAAAAAGTATTCAGTCATCCCGGCGGCTGAATTCAATACTAAAGCAGGCTCAGGCTGATGGACTGGTTGACGGCGATACAGCTGCCTCTGTCCGTAACGGACGCGGGGTAATACCCGTAAATACATATGACAAAAGAAAGATCAGGGGATTAATACATGATCAGTCAGCATCAGGAAAAACAGTCTTCATAGAACCAGATGAAATTGTTGAAATAAATAATGAGATTGTCGAGCTTGAATATGAAGAGAGGAGGGAGATAGTCAGGATACTGACATCATTTGCCGATGATATAAGGCCGTATTTAGACGACCTGTTGGCCTCAAATGATTTTCTTGGTGAAATTGATTTCATCAGGGCAAAAGCTATTCTGGGGAATCAGCTTGGGTCAATAAAGCCTGTAATTTCTTCCTTTCAGGGCATATTCTGGAGGCATGCGGTCCATCCTCTTTTAAATATTGCATTCCGGAAACTGAAAGGAAGAAAAGTAATACCGCTTGATATAGTCCTTGAAGAAAAGAATAGAATCATTCTGATCTCAGGCCCGAATGCAGGCGGAAAATCCGTCTGCCTTAAAACAGTGGGTCTTCTTCAGTATATGATGCAGTGCGGCCTTACAATCCCTGTTGGGGAAGGTTCTGAATCGGGAATCTTTAATGATATTTTTATTGATATTGGTGATGAGCAGAGCATTGAAAATGACCTGAGTACTTACAGCTCGCACCTGATCAGTATGAAATTCTTCGTTAAAAATGCAACAGACAGATCCCTCATACTGATCGATGAATTTGGAACGGGTACCGAACCTATGCTTGGCGGCTCAATAGCTGAAGCCATACTTGGTGAGTTCAATAAGTCAGGCTCCTATGGTGTAATAACAACACATTATACTAATCTAAAGCATTTCGCATCACTGACCGATGGTATAATTAATGGTGCAATGCTGTTCGACAATAATCTTATGCAGCCTTTGTTTCAGCTCAGTATCGGCAAACCGGGAAGCTCTTTTGCATTTGAAATTGCACGGAAAATAGGACTTCCTGAAGAGATACTGAAAATCGCTTCCGAAAAAGCCGGGATCAAGAATATTAATTATGACCGTAACCTTAAGGATATTGCAAGGGATAAAAGGTACTGGGAGATGAAGAGGCAGAACATACGACAGCATGAAAAGCGGCTGGAGGAGCTTTTGGAACAGTATGAAAAGGAAATTTCCGGGGCAAAAAACCTAAGGAAGGAGATAATTTCCAAAGCAAAAACAGAAGCGGAATCAATTCTGAGTGAAACGAACAGGATGATTGAAAACACAATCCGCCAGATAAAGGAATCCCAGGCAGAAAAAGAGAAGACAAAGGAGGCCAGACTGAAACTGGATGAATTCAGACAATCGGTTGCGGAAGAAACCAGGCATGTTGATACTTCATCTGAAGAGAAAGTAATAAGACTGACAAGAAAGGTTAAAAAGCTTAAACCGGAACCTGTTGAAAGCAATCAATCAGTTCCTGAAAAAACAGAAAAGCCGTTTGTGGCTGGCGACGCTGTCAGAATGACTGATACAATGGCATCGGGAGAGATCATAAAGATCGAAAGCCGGATGGCTCAGATCGAAACAGGGAGTATGAGGCTTTTTGTTCCTTTGGATAAGATTGAACGTATAAGCAAGGCAGAACTTAGAAAAAGTGTAAGATCCGAAAGCATTATGACTGAGAGAGATCCCTTATTATCCGGAGAAAACTCGATTTCAAACCCGAAATAGATATCAGGGGTGTAAGGGGAGAAGAGGCAATAAACCAGGTGCGCGATTTTCTTGATAATGCCCTGATGGTCCAGCATCGGAACCTCCGTATCCTTCATGGAAAAGGAAACGGCATTCTGCGACAGCTCGTCAGGGAATATCTGTCGACAATGAATATTGTCAAATCCTACAGGGATGAAAATATTGACCTGGGAGGATCGGGGATAACTGTTGTTGAGATGGATTATTAGATGTAATTACATTGTAATTACATCAATGTATGAATTTTTTTCCGCTGTATAATTGGAAGAATGGATTGAGATTCCTCATTTCGCTACGCTACATTCGGAATGACAATTCATTTGGTGGTTAATGGGGCTGTAAAGTCCACCACCTCCCCCTGGCACTTCGGCCAGGGTACTCCTCCTCAGGGAGGAGGAGAAAGTTAATCCATTGTTAATCTTCACTTTCCCCTCCTTTGCCAAGGAGGGGTGTCATCCGTCAGCTGACGGATGACGGGGTGGTTAAAACACTTTTGAGACAGCCCCTAACTGACCTTAAGAATACCTGTCATTCCGAACGAAGTGAGGAATCTTATTCATTCAGAAGTAATTACATTCATTTTAAAATGATGGTTATAAAGGATAATTAGTCCAAAGGTAAGTGGCCAGGGGAGGGTTATATGAAAAAAAAGGGACATTTTTAATCTGTCCCTTTACTACTGTCCATTAGTATCCATTCTTTTCAATATAGCCTGACTGATCCGTATGAAGCAGTTACCTTAACTTTGGCTGTTGGAGAACTATCCTTACCGACAATACCTGTTGTTTCGCTTGAGTTGTTCTCTACTATCCGCCGCTGATGCTGAAAATTGTTTTCATCGAACTTAAGATCACCATACGATGTTCTGGCATCCAGCTACATAGCTGGCATCACTTTCGATTCCATACCGTACTCCAATATACCTTGAATCTGATTCAATCATCTCGAACCCTGCAGGTATCCTGTCCACAGTGATGGAGCCGTATCCGCCGTTAAATTTTAATCTTTTTGTAAGCTCTCCTACATTAATGTCGGTGTATCCGGCATCAAGAACCAGGTTGTTGATATTTTCTATTTCAACCTTGTCATATTTTGTTTCGCCAACAACCGAACTTATATTCTCGATCTGAATCTTCGAATATTTACTGTCAAGCAGAAGTGCCTGGCATTTCTCAATATTAAAACTTCCTGCATATCTTATTGTGGCATCAAGCCATCCTGCTGATTGAATATCAGCTTTTCCGTAGGCAAGACTTAAATAATTCATCGGCTTTTCATTGCCCCTGGCAAGGTTATCAGCTTGCAGATCACCATATTTGATATCGAGTTTTACAAGTCCTTTAATCTCTTCAAGCTCTGAATTGCCATATCTGTTTGCCAGGGTAAAATTGATCCTCGACGGCATATTTACTTTATAATCAATGCTGAAACGTTTTGAACCGCTTCCCCAGCCTGAAAAATTGAATTTTTCGTCGATTACTGTCTTTGCCTTTAACAGGTCACCCTCTTCTGAGAATTGCACATCAATATAATCCAGAAGCTTTTGTGCACGCTCTCTGCTACCTAGTTCAACTGTTACCTTAACATCAATTGTGATCTGATCCTGATCGGATGTCCCAACAATAACATTCCCATACCTGTTGTTGATATCGAGAGTTGTATTGGCACCTGCATTCCACTCCTTGTGAAATTCCTTTGATACCTCCTGTGCAAATGAAACTGCCGAAGCAAGGTATACTAAGAATACAAGGATTAAGCCTGATTTATAGACTTGATTTTTCATTTTCTTTCTTATTTTGATTTTCATTCCTTATAGCTTTCAGCTGACTTACAATATATGACATGACTTCAACTTTAGTCTGGTAATGTTCTATCATGGCATTTATTATTCTTTCATCATTCGGATTGGCTTTAAGTTCTTTCTGGAGCTGAACGTATACAGAGTCCATGCTGCGCATTTCTGTAACCAGCATCTTCTTTTGCTCAACATTATTTTTCAGATCAATATTTACAAGTTCACTTTCCATAAGATTGACCTGGTGGACATAATAATTCTCAACCTCCTTGTACTGAGGAGATACATCTCCAAGAGTCATCCTGTTCCTGTCGGATCTGATGAAATGATCCCATGTCCAGAGCGATGACAGGGTTACAAGTAATGTAACAACTGCTGCCTTAAGGAGGTATGGAACAATGCTTCTTTTCAGTGTTTTTTGTCCGCATCTTTTCTCCAGCTTCCAGCTGAATCTTTCAAAGTGTCCTTCTGACGGCTCTGCCCCGTCGAAGTACTCCTTATTATTCCTGATTATGTCTTCTATATTTTTCATTTCTGATCAATTTTTTTATTTTTTCTTAAGTTCGGCAATAAGTTTCTGCTTGGCTCTTGAAAGCTGCGATCGCGAAGTACTGCTTGAGATAGAAAGTATTTCTGCAATCTCATCATGGTCATAACCTTCCAGAAGATATAGTGAAAGTATTATCCTGTAACCATCTGGAAGCTTGTTTATGGCATCCTTGACTTCTTCCACTCTGATATCAACTTCTTCCTTCCGCAAAAGGTCCTCATTGCCATCATCCCTGATGCCTACATGAAAATCAATATCTTCAAAGATCGCTTTTCTTCTGCTCAGGGCATCAAGCGACCGGTTAATGACTATTTTTTTTAGCCACGCTCCGAAACTTACTGTTCCTGAGTAAGTTTCAATTTTTTCAAAGGCCGACAGGAACGATTCCTGCATGACATCTTCGGCTTCCATCGCGTCGTTTACAATTCTCAGACTTGTGTTGTACATGGCTTTGTAGTACAATTTATAAATCTGAAACTGCGCTTTCTGGTCACCTGTCTTACACCCGTCCAGAAGATCCTGGTGTATGTTTCTGAATGCCGCTTCTACATTATTTGCCATCTTTGGATAAAGTCTGGTTGATATCTGAGTTGCTGCACCCACTGTCTTTTATGTTTTACAAACAAAAGACGGGGTCATAAATTTATTGCTGCACTCAATTTAAGATTTTTTTAAGATTTTTGAGAGAAAAATAAGAATTAATCCCTGGGTGACCTCTCCTGTTGAGTAATCAAGTTCTGAACCAAAGATGCTGTGGGGAATAGAGAAGATTATTAACAATACTGCTGCAGCAACGATAGTGTAGAATGGCCTCTCTTTCTTTATGTTCATTATCACAGCAAGTGTCCAGAAAAGAAATGCAATCAGGGTTTTGTTGTCGGTAAGGTCCCATCCGAAAGGAACTCCGGTCCACAAATCTCCGAAAGCATATTTCTGTACAAGCGGTCCGAGAATCAATCCTCCTGCTATAAATGTAACCAGGGTCCAAACTGAGTACTTCCTGTACAAAGGATATTTTACTATTGCCATTAGTCCGGCAAGAGTTGAAAATAGCATAGCCAGGAACATAAGCAATATATGAGGTGTAAGAATATAAGCTGGTACAGCGCCTTTGAACCGGATCACCACAGGTGTCTCCTTTAAGATCGTGGTTGTACCTTTTGTATCAGTAAGCTCAATATAGTATTGCAGCTTCCCGGCTGGCGGCTGTTGAGGTATTTCGGCAAAAAAACCGCTTTCTTCTGTTATCTTGAATACCTTGTTCATCACGAATGAATTAACAGGATATACCTTGTATCTGAATTCACTCGCAGTATACTCGTCGTTTGTTTTGAACTTCTTGTACCAGAGAATTGCTTTTACAGTATTATCCTTGATCTTAAGCCTGACTTCAGGGCGTTCATCAAGTCCAAGGCTGCGGACAAGCTTGATTTCATAAGGCATGTCATTTACATTAACATTTACCGTTTTCGGATATGTAGGTCCGGTTTTTCTCTGGTAATATGCTGCGCCAATTGTGATTACAATGGCAAGAACCCACAGAATGGATTTTTTCATTGATAGTCGATTTTTGTCTTAGACGTATAATTTTTATAATTGTATCAGCAATACTTCCTTTTTCCCATTCCTTAAGACCTCTATACTGATGGTTTCCCCATGCTTGAGCTGTCCCATCCGGAACATATAATCCTGGATATTATTGACTGTCTTTCCGTTAATCGAAGTAATAATATCGCCTTTTTTCATTCCTCCAAGAGCTGCCGGTTTACCGGGAGTCACCAGATCGGCACGCAAACCGTTTTTGATATTACCTGCAAAATCGGGCATAATACCAAGAGTAACACCCCTTCTCCTCATTGCCCTGTTTATTTCAACTTTCGGACCAGCCTCTTTGAATTTCAACCGGGCCGTATCATTTGCAAGCTTTTCTGCTATGTCAAAAACCAGGTCCGATACCTTTACCATGCCGGGATAATTAATTTTATCCCATGTGTCGGTAGGAGTGTGGTAATCGAGGTGTGCCCCCGTTGTAAAGAACAGGACAGGGATATTCTTGCCGTAAAATGATGAATGGTCCGATGGTCCCGATCCCTCTTCAGTGATCGTGAGATTTAAAAGGTTAGTATCGCTGAGTGATGTTATAAGCTCTTTTAGTCCTTCTGCTGTACCTGCACCTCCAATCTGCAAAGCACTTGAATCACGAAGCCTGCCAACCATGTCGAGATTTATCATGGCATTTACCTTTGAAAGATCTATTAGCGGGTTTTCTGTGAAATATTTTGAACCGAGCAATCCCAATTCTTCACCTGAGAAAGCCGCAAAAATGATGCTTCTTTTATGACTGCCTTTTGTAAGTGCGAACTTCTCGGCAAGTTCAATCATTTCTCCAACTCCTGAGGCATTGTCGTCCGCGCCATGGTGAACCGCTACAGTATCTCCGGCCCTGCTCGACGAACCTCCCATTCCAAGATGGTCGAAGTGCCCGCCTATAATAAGATACTCATTCTTAAGCAGTTCATCCTCACCCGGGAGTAACATTATTACATTCCTTGTAACTGACTGTTTAACAATGATCTCGGATCCTGCATTGACAATTGTTCCGGTTGGAAAAACCGCAGGCTTTTTTGTACTGTTTATCCTGTTTTCAAGATCAGCAATTGTGGTCCTGGTTTTTGCAAGGATAAGGTCGGCAATATTCCTTTTAATCCTTAAAACAGGTATTTCAACTGAGAATGCTTCGGAGGACAAGGGTTCAAAGCTATCTTCCTTATCGTTTATTGGTCCGGAAACCATCAGCACACCTGAAGCTCCCATGTCTTTTGCTAAAAGTGCTTTATCCCTGTCGCTGTTGAAAGGAATGAATCCGCTTACAGATTTATTGGGTTCAGGGTCGCCCCGAAGTATAAGGACCCATTTGCCTTTTACATCATTCTTTTCATAATCGTTCCATTGAATACTGTCGTTGTTTATATCGAATCCATATCCTGCAAAAACTACTTCGGCTTCAAGCTCAGAGGTACCGCTGAAAGAAAACGGCATAATACCGGTTGTTAAATTGAAGTTCTGACCATCAAACGGAAAGAAAATTCTTTTCACCGGCAATCACCTTGTCAGCTACCTTATATCTCTGAAAACCGTCACCGGAAAGGGGTTTAAGCCCGGCCTGGGACAGCTGGAACTTAATATAATAAGCCGCCAGGCTGTCTCCCTGAGTTCCCGTCTGCCTTCCTTTAAGTGAGTCGGATGAAAGGAACTTAATATGATCCTGAAGCTCTCCGGTTTCTATCTTCCTGGTAACCGAAGTGTTACAGGAATATGCAGCGATCAGATACAAAAAGGCAACAGGAATGATTCTTTTAAGAATAATCATTATTGGAATTATATATATAACATATCAGTAACAACCTTTTATTCAAAAAGTTTAAAAGCCTTTTTAATGAGTCCCACAGCTTCCATCAGCTGTGTCTCTGTGATGACAAGAGGCGGTGCAAATCGTATTATATGTTCATGCGTCGGTTTGGCTATCAGTCCGGTCTCCTTCATTGCAAGGCAGACATCCCATGCTGTCTTTCCGTTTTTGGGTCTTATAACAACGGCATTCAGCAATCCTTTCCCCCTTACAAGCTCGATCATATCTGATTCGTATGCTCTTCATTTCATCCCTGAAAATCTTCCCCAGACGGTCAGAATTTTCAGCAAGCTTCTCATTCTTTATTACTTCCAGTGCAGCAATTGCAACCTTCGCGGCCAACGGATTCCCTCCAAAAGTAGACCCGTGTTCCCCTGGCTTTATGGTAAGCATTATGTCATCATCTGCCAGAACAGCTGAAATTGGCATAACTCCTCCTGAAAGCGCTTTGCCAAGAATAAGAATATCCGGTCGGACACCCTCATGGTCGCAGGCGAGAAGCTTACCGGTTCGGGCAATCCCGGTCTGAACTTCATCAGCAATAAAAAGGACATTATGTTTTTTGCAGAGGTCATTTGATTTTTTCAGATAGCCTTCATCAGGAACAAAAACACCTGCTTCGCCCTGAATGGGCTCTACTAGAAATCCGGCAACGTCAGGATCTTTCAATGCATTCTCAAGCGCATTAAGATCGTTGTAAGGTATTATTATAAAACCCGGCGTGAAAGGACCATAATCATTTCTGGCATCCGGATCGGTCGACATCGAAATTATTGTAATAGTTCTCCCGTGAAAATTACCCTCACAGCAGATTATTTTTGCATTGTTTTCCTTAATTCCTTTCTTTTTGTAACCCCATTTGCGGCATAGCTTGAGCGCAGTTTCGTCACCTTCAGCACCTGAATTCATAGGAAGTACCTTATCGTAGCCGAAATACTTCGTGACATATTCTTCATATTCTCCCAGAACAGAATTATAGAATGCCCTTGAGGTCAGGGTAAGCTTCTGAGCCTGATCGGTCAATGCTTTTACGATTTTCGGATGGCAATGACCCTGGTTAACAGCCGAGTAGGCCGATAGGAAATCAAAATACCTCTTCCCTTCGACATCCCATACGAACGGACCCTCACCTCTTTCAAGCACAACTGGCAGGGGATGATAATTATGTGCCCCGTACCTGTCTTCACGATTGATATAGTCCTGTGCATTCATGTTATTGATATTTAATTAGTTATGAATTATAAAAATCAAGATACAATTTTACGAAAGCTTTTCGTCATTTCAAAATATCAAAATGGGAAATGCGATCTTATAGGAGCCTGTTGACGTAATGTAGAGACGCCCAATAAAAGTAATGTAGAGACGTCTCTACCTAATTGTTATTTGGGCGTTTCTACTGGCAAATTATATTGGTAGAGACGCCCAAATTGGGCGTCTCTACTGCAAATTAGATTGGTAGAGGCGTCTCATACTGGGCAAATCTATATTAGTGAGACTGCCCAAATTGGGCGTCTCTACTGGTCATATTCAATGTGAGGTCTCCCCGGATTATTCCTTCAACAATTCTGGCCTTATCCTTCGCGTTCTTTCTTCCGATTGTTCATGCCTCCATTTTTCAATTTCGGCAGCATGCCCTGAAAGCAGTACATCAGGAACTTTCCATCCCATGAATTCGGCAGGTCTGGTATAGACCGGTGGAGCAAGAAGATCATCCTGAAAAGAGTCGGAAAGGGCTGATTGTTCATCCGACATGGCACCAGGAATAAGCCTGACTATAGCATCAGTGATCACTGCGGCCGGGATTTCACCGCCTGATAGAACATAATCGCCGATCGATATCTCCCTTGTAATTAAATTATCCCTTACCCTCTGATCAATGCCTTTATAGTGCCCGGCAAGTATTAAAATATTGTTACAAAGTGATAGTGTATTTGCTGTTTTCTGAGTAAGTTTTTCACCGTCAGGCGAGGTATAAATAATCTCGTCGTATTTTCTTTCACTCTTAAGCAGTTCAATGGCCTTGTACACGGGTTCTATCATCATTATCATACCAGCACCTCCTCCATATGCGTAATCATCAACACTTTTGTATTTGTCGCCGGCGAAATCGTGAAGGTTGAAAATATTTATTTCAACAAGCCCTTTGTCTCTTGCTCTTTTTACAATTGAAAAGTTCAGAGGACTATGAAGCAATTCCGGTAAAACTGTTAGAATATCAATCCTCATTATTGGTCGTTTGCCCAAAATTACAATAAAAACCCAAGCAAGACTAATATGAGTATCTTACTTTCCTATTCAATCCTAAGGGCATAAGCGGGATTGTAACTGGCTGCTTTAATTGTCTGATAGCTGATTGATAGCCAGCCTATAAGCATTGTAATAAGGGTCGCCAGGATATATATAAGCGGATTTATGGATACCCTGTATGCAAATCCCTCCAGCCAGTATCTCGATCCGAAGTATGCAAGCGGATAAGCTAAAAGCGAAGATATGACAATCAGGTAGACAACCTCTTTTGACAGAAGTCCGAGTACTATCCGGTCAGAAGCTCCATAGCTCTTTCTTATTCCTATCTCCTTTGTTCTTTTATTAGTAATATATGTGACGAGACCAATTAGCCCTATACATGCAATAAAGATTGCGAGGAATGAGAAAATCAGGAATATCTTTCCTGTTTTCATTTCAGCAGAATACAGACTATTCCATCTGTCAGTGAAAAAGTCGTACTGGAACGGCATATCTGAAGTGAATTTATTCCATACCTGTTCAATTGCTCTTATAGTACCTGTTACATCTTTTCCGGTTAACCTGACTGCTGCAAACATATCACCACCACCACCACTGCTTACTGTAAAGCAAACAGGAGTTACTGCTTCATGTACCGATTCAATGTTAAAATCCCTCATTATACCGATAATCTTGAGCCTTTGCCACTGCTGGGGTCCTGTGGGCTGAAGAATATATTGATCAACCACCGGATCCTTTAAACCCAGCGATTTTACTGCTGCTTCATTAATTAGCACAGAAGATGAATCGGTACCGAATTCCCTTGAAAAAAACCGTCCTTCGGTAAGTTGTACTCCAAGTGCTTCCGGAAAATCCAGACTAACTGACGTTTGATTGATCAGGTATGAATTTTTTTCAGGGTCATCATCTTTAAAAAAGGCGTTATAATTAAAATCGGTTCCCGGTACAGCCCTTGAAAATCCGGCTTTCTCAACACCTGGAATTTCGAGTATCTGAGTTCTGAAAGATTCCAACTGCCACCAGAAAGCATCGACTCTCCGGATAACAAGAAGGTCGTTTTTTTCAAACCCAAGATCCTTTTTTGTCATGAAATTCAGTTGAGAGTAAACAATAATCGATCCGATAATTATTACAATGGAGACAGTAAACTGAAATACTACAAGAAGTCCCCTCAGCCTTTTTGACATTGATCCGGGACTCATGGTCCCTTTCAGTACTTCTGAAGGATTATATGATGCCAGGACAAAAGCTGGATAAAAACCCGAAGAAACCCCGATTATTAATACAAGTCCAATCAGGGAAATAATGCCCTGAGGGTTGTTGATCAGGTGAAGGGAAAGATCCTTCCCGGTTAGGTGGTTGAAAGAAGGCATAAGGGCATAAACAACTATTAGAGCCAGCATGGCCGCAATTGTTACAATAATAAGGGATTCACCAAGGAACTGGAATATGAGTCCTGATTTATTTGCTCCGGATACTTTCCTGACGCCAACCTCTTTTGCCCTAGAGGCTGATTTTGCCGTGGCCAGGTTCACATAATTGATTATGGCAACAACAAGTATGAGTATTGCTATGACAGTAAAAATATAAACTGTGGCAGGCGAACCCGGAGGTTCGAGATTGTATTGGGGAGCTCCCTTCAGATGAATATCCTTTAAAGGCTCGAGAATATAGCCGAAATCATTGCCTGCTTTCCTGAAATCTTCAACTGTCTGGCCTATAACCTCTTTTAACTGAGGTCCAACGTATTTAATAACCATTTCCTCAAATTTCTTCTCGAGGTTGTCTTTGTCCGTACCATCCCTGACAACAATATAAGTGTAGAAATTATGACTGATCCAAAACTGGTTGTTGGCAATCCCTGGAAATGTGCTCAATGATGCCAGAATATCGAATTTTATATGGGAATTATCAGGTATATTCCTTACTACTCCGGTAACTGTATACAAAATAGTATCTGCTTCGACAATTAACTTTTGACCTATCGGATCCTGGTCCCCGAAATACTTTTGTGCAAATTCTTCAGTCAGAACCATAGATTTGGGGCGGACCAATGCTGTTTGAGGATCTCCCTTTATTAACTGAAAATCAAATACATTGAAAAAAGTGGAATCTGCAAATAATACCCCTTCCTCATTGAACTTCCTGTCTCCGAACCTGATGAGCCAATCACCCATTTTTCTGACTCTGGTGGCCTGCAAAACTTCAGGATAATCTTTAAGTATCGCTTGTGCCATTGGCGCTGCAGAAATAGCCTGGTTTATCTCTCCACCAGCCATTCTACCTATTACTTTGACCCTGTATACATTTTCATAGTTCTTATGGAACCTGTCATAACTGAGCTCATTTATCACGTATAATGAGATAAAAATGAAACTGACCAGCCCGACTGCAAGGCCACCTACATTCAATAATACGTACCCTGGCTGCTTTCTGAATTTGCGGAGTCCATCAATAAAAAAGTTCTTTAACATAAAAGTAGTTTTAAGTAAAAAGAAAATCTTCTTAGGAATAGACTAAAAAAATCCATTTATGCTGCACAAATAAGCTGCAGTAATTACAAACTGACAGGAAAGCTGATCAGAATCATTCAGTTTTCAGGGAACTGGCAGGGTTCAGTACCGATGCCTGATAAGCCTTGTAACTTATTGTAATAAAAGTTAACATGATTGTCATTAAAGCTGCACCTGCCATGATAGATATCCCGATATTTGTGCGGTAGACATAGTTTTCGAGCCAGTTGCTCATAAAATAATATGCCGCCGGGATGGCTATAATGATTGAAATTAAAACAAGTATTATGAAGTCTCTCGATATTAATCTAATTATAACACCCTCATCAGCCCCGAAAACTTTTCTGATGCCGATCTCCCGGGTCCTTTGTTCTACCATGTAAGAGGCAAGTCCAAACAATCCGAGGCAGGCAATAAGGATTGCAAGAATTGTAAAAATTGTAAAAATCTTACCCCGCTTCTCATCAGCCTCAAACTGCCTGTTAAACCTTTCAGACAGAAAAGTATATGTAAAAGGCTGATCAGGAAAGACCTCTTTCCATTTGTTCTCAATGAAACTTATGGTTTGCTCTTTATTGTTCCCGCTAAGCTTAATATAAATAATATTATTTCTTTCCCTGTAAACCAACATGAGTGACTCAATCTCATTGTACATACCGGTCTGATGATAATCTTTCATGACACCTATTACCCTTGCGTTGATCTGGGCCCCATCTCCCAGCTGTACCTTTTTCCCGATTGCATCGCTCCATCCCAATCTTTTTGCAAGAGTTTCGTTAACAACAACTCCGGTGAGCGTATCTGAAGGCATATCCTGTTGAAAATCCCTGCCGCTTATTATCTTGATGCCGAGAGCATCAATAAAGTCATGATCCACAACTGCAAAATTTATCCCCCTCTGAGACATTCCCTGGTCTGTTTCCATATTAAAAATTACTTTGCCAGAACCTTCTCCGATCTGGGTATTTGTCGATGTTACATATTTTATTTCATTGTTCTCCAGAAGGGCAAGTTTGAGGACCGGGTATTTTCTGACCATTCCCTGGTTAAGCTCAAGTGTGAGAACGTTTTCCTGATTAAATCCCTGGTCCATGCTTTTAAGATATTTCAGCTGACGGAAAACCACCATTGTGCATATTATCATGCCAACTGATATTGTAAACTGGATGACAACCAGGGTCTTTCTGAAAAGAGTGCCGGCGGAACCCTGTGTGATCTCACCCTTCAGGACAGTCAACGGGCTGAATCTTGATAGAAAGAAAGCAGGATAACTGCCTCCTAATATGCCGGTTAAAAGAACGATCCCAAGGACTGATATTATTACAATAGGGCTGACCAGAGTGCTGAGATTGAACGATTTTCCTGCAAGAAGGTTGAACTTGGGCAGAAGAATTATAAGGAGGATAATGCTTAGTAAAAGTGATATAAGTGTAAGTATTACAGACTCGGACAGAAATTGTGTAACAAGGGGTCCCCTGCGCGACCCGACAACTTTCCGTAAGCCAACTTCCCTTGCACGTCTTGACGATCGGGCAGTAGAAAGGTTCATATAATTCATTGCAGCTATCAGAATAAGAAAAAGAGCGACAATTCCAAAAATAATCACATAAGTTATACTGCCGGTCGGCTCTGGTTCCCCTGGATTGGTTGAGTAGAGGTGTATTTTGGTGATCGGCTCAAGAATATATTCAATTTTGATTTTCAGTGGTTCGAATATTGTCTTCATATGGGCATCATACATTCCCTGAATCTTGGTTTCGAATGCCTTAACATCATAATTCTGAGGAAACAGGAGATAAGTAAACACGCCGAAATTGCCCCATGATCCGAGTTGTTTTGGAAGGTTATTCCTTGCCGAAACAGCATCAAAACGAAAGTGGGAATTAGACGGAACGTCTTCAATAATCCCTGTAACCTCAAAAGTATTATCACCCGCGGTTAGCGTTTTTCCTATGGGGTCGGCATTACCAAAGTACCTTGCAGCCGCGGTTTCGGTAAGGACTATTTTACCAGGATCCCTAACAGCCGTCAGAACTTCACCTTTGAGGACTTTATATGAAAATATATCGAACAGTGTGGAATCAGCATAATAGAAATCCTCTTCAATATATTCTTTGTCCTCATACTTGTAAAGGGACCGGGGCATATTTATGAATCGAACAAAAGACTGGACTTCGGGATAATCCTGGACCACCTGCGGCCCCATAGGTATCTGGGCAACATTCCAGGTGAACTGATCATCCGGTTCAGTAATTTTTGCTGAAACTCGGTAAATCCTTCCGGCATTTTCATGATAACGGTCATAGCTGAGTTCGTCAGTAACGTAGATTATCAGAAACAGCGCACTCGAGATACCCAGTGTCAATCCAAGTATATTTAAAATACTGTAACCCGGATGTTTGAGAATATGTCTTAGAGCGGTCTTAATGAGATTTTTTATCATGGTTTATTATTAAGGTTAATATGAAAATTAAAATTAAGCTATTAATTATCTTTATCACAGGTTTGTTAAAACATTAACAATACATTAACGGATTCCGGCAGAAAGGACAACTGTTTTTTATTCTGCCATATGAAAGACATTATTTTTTTCAAAATGCAACAGAAAAGAATAAAAATCGTCTTTTATGCAAGTTCAAAATTCAGACTATGATTAAAAACGTATGCCGTCTGGCGTGGCGTAATGTATTTAGAAATAAGGTTTTTGCATTTCTGAATATTACAGGTCTTGCTGTCGGACTTACTGCTTCACTTCTGATTCTTCTCTGGATTCAGGATGAGTTAAGCTTTGAAAAGTTTAATGTAAACGCTGAAAATATTTACAGGGTTGAAGAAGACCAGTTCTATTCCGGCGAAAGGTATCATGTAACGGTGACACCTCACCCGAGTGGACCAGTGTGGAAGGAAAAAATCCCGGAAATTAAAGAACAGACCCGCCTAAACAGGCTTCCGCGTATTTTGTTCAGACAGGATGATAAAGTTTTTTTTGAATCTTCAATAATTGCAGCTGATTCTGGTCTATTTAAAGTATTCACTATGCCTCTGGTTTTGGGTGATCCTGAAACTGCTCTTTCTTCCCCTCACTCGATAGTTTTGACTGAAAAGCTGGCGGCAAAGTATTTTGGAGAATCAAATCCAATTGGAAAAACACTCAATCTCGAGAATAAATACCAGTTCATGATAACCGGAGTAATGAAAGATCTTCCAAAGAATTCCATGTTTACATTTGAAGGTGTTCTTCCATATTCATTTCTGTCTGAGATAGGTGTTATTAGCAACTCATGGGGAAATAATTCAATCCTCACCTTTGTTCTTTGTGAAAAGGGAATCGATATTGAAGCAGTAAACAAGAAATTAACTGAAGTTGTACTTGAAAATCTTCCTGAAACTACGACAAAATATCTTCTTTTTCCGCTTCTTAATATTCATCTTCATTCACAGTTTGGCTTTGAGATAAGTAAAGGTCCTGTGATTGTAATTTACATCTTCACCCTTATTGCCATATTTGTCCTTCTTATTGCATGCTTTAATTTTATCAATCTTTCAACGGCCAAGGCTGCTGGCCGTTCAAAGGAAATAGCAGTCAAAAAAGTGGCTGGGGCTGATCAGAAGACATTGATAATTCAATTCATGGTTGAATCTTTCTTCCTTGTTTTTGTTGCACTGATTGCAGCTTTTATCCTTATGGGACTATTACTTCCTTTGTTTAACAATACTTCAGGTAAGAATTTCATCCTTTCCGACCTCTTTAATATCAGGTTCATAATTAGTCTATTAGCTGTCGGATCTTTAGCAGGCGTTATAGCAGGTTTATATCCTGCTCTATACCTGGCCTCTTTTAAACCGGTTTCAATCTTAAAAGGAGAGACTGTTTCCGCCAAAGGTAACGGGAAGCTACGGCAAATCCTGGTAATAACTCAGTTTACACTTTCAATACTTATTGCAGTTGCCTCAGTTTTTATGTATCTTCAGCTTAAACACCTCCAGAATAAAGATCTGGGATTTGATAAGAAAAACCTATTGTGTATTCCTCTTGCTGATGGCATGAAACCAAAATATTATTCTCTTAAGAATGAGCTTTTGGAGGAATCTGTTATCGAAGGGGTTACTGCTTCAAGGAGTAATCCCGTAAGGATTGGGAGTAATTCGGGTGGAGCCGGATGGGAGGGAAAGGATCCTGAAAAACGCGTCCTGATAGGAACTAATGCCGTTGATTATGATTACCTCGAAACAATGAAAATGAAACTGGTCTCCGGTCGGAATTTCTCAAGAGAATATATATCTGATCTTGTAAAAGACACAACAGGTAATTTCCTGGTTAATGAGGAAGTTGTAAAGATCATGGGTGTTGATGAGGCAGTGGGTAAAAGTTTCAACTTTATGGGTTTAAAGGGCAGGATTGTCGGAGTTATGAAGAATTTTAATTTTAAGGGAGCTGACCAGCCGATTGAACCTATTGCCTTTGCATTGACCGATCCAGCTTTTTTGAACTTTATTCTCATCAGGCTTGCTCCCGGAAATACTCCGGTAGCACTAGAAACTGCTAAAAATGTTTGGAGCAAAATATTTCCTGAATACCCGTTCGACTATTTCTTTATCGACGAGGATTATGGTAATCTCTTCCGATCTCAGCTTCGTCTCACAGGTTTATTGAAGTACTTCACCATCCTGGCTGTAATTATTGCCTGCCTTGGCCTCTATGGATTATCAGCTTATTCCGCTGAGAGAAGGACAAACGAGATTGGAATCAGAAAAGTGATGGGAGCCGGAACCACCACAATATTATATTCAATGGTGAAAGAATTCCTGTTACTTGTAATCATCGCTCTGATTGTTGCTTTGCCTTTGTCATGGATTGTTGTCTCAAATCTGCTAAAACAATTTGCAAGCAGAATTGAAATAAGTATTTCTGTTTTTGCCATTATTGCAGCCGGTACTTTGATCATCGCTCTGACAACTGTTTTTTTCCAGGCATACAAAGCATCATTAATAAATCCGGCACTTGCACTTAAATCTGAATAATATTCTAAAACCCTACCAGTATGTTTAACAACCTCCTTAGATACAGTTTGAGATCATTCAAACGTCAGCGATCTTACATAATAATTAATATACTTGGACTCTCCATTGGTATAGCCTGCAGTCTGTTGATTGCCCTTTTTGTAATAAACGAGGCAAGTTATGATAAGTTTAACCTAAAGAAAGACAGGATCTTCAGGACCATCCTTAATGGGAAAATAGGAGGTCAGGAATTAACAATCTCTACTTCAGCAGCAGTTATGGGACCTACAATGATAAAGGAGTTTCCTGAAATCGAGGATTTCCTCAGAATGACAGGAACCGGACCTACCGTTGTTGAATATAACAGCCAGGTATTTACTGAGGAACATCTGGTTGAAGCAGATTCTTCATTCTTTAACTTTTTCACGATACCAGTCCTTAAAGGAGATCCGGCTAATTTGCTTAATGCACCACATAAAGTAGTATTGTCGGAATCAACAGCAAAAAGAATATTTGGGGACGAAAATCCAATCGACAAGCCAATAAAAATTGGATCAGACACTGTTCGGTATATTGTATCGGGGGTGATGGGCGATGTTCCCGGAAATTCTCATTTTGAGGCAAACATGGTTTCTTCCTTTATGACCAATCCACGATCCCAGAATCCGATATGGCTCAGCAACAGCTTCAGTACTTATTTCTTGCTTAAAGCGAATACAAGCTACAAGAAAGTTGAAGAAAAGATTCCAGCTATGCTCGAAAAATATCTTGGACCAGAAATCCAGCAGTATATGGGGATAAGCCTGGAAGACTTTCTTTCACAGGGAAATAAATACAGGTTTTATCTTCAGAATCTTGCTGATGCCCACCTCGATCCATCAATTCAACAGGAGTTTAAGGCTGCAGGCGATCCGAAGTACTTGCTTATTTTTGGAAGCGTTGCGATACTTATTGTTCTGATTGCAGCTGTTAATTTCATGAATCTTTCAACTGCGCAGGCCTCCAGGAGAGCAAAGGAGGTGGGTATTAAAAAGATTTCCGGATCAACAAGAGGCATGCTTATTATCCAGTTCCTTTCTGAGTCATTTATACTTTCTCTTATATCAATGTTTTTCGCTCTGGTTTTAATAAAAGTCACTCTTCCTTATTTTAATGATTTGCTTGGTACCAACCTGACAATGGGACTTTTCAAAAACTGGTACACGATACCTGGTCTTATCCTTTTTACTGTGATTGTAGGATTTCTTTCAGGTAGTTATCCTGCTCTGTTCCTCTCATCGTTCAATCCATATGAAGTTCTTAAGGGAAGTGTGAGGAATAGTCAGAATAACGGAAGGCTCCGACGCATCCTTGTTGTTTTCCAGTTTGCTGTATCGATACTCCTGATTATTGGCACATTGATTATGTACAGGCAGATTAACTACATGATCAACAAAGATGTTGGCTTCAACAAAGAACAGGTAATTGTTATTAACAGGGCGGGGGCTGTCGGGGGGAAAATGAAATCTTTTAAAGAGACTGTAAAGAATATTCCTGGGGTAGTCAATATATCAAGCTCCACTGCAGTTCCTGGCCGGATAAACAATAATAATGGTTATATGATTGAAGGCAGAAAGGATGAAACATTTCTTGCAGTAACCAACTGGGCTGATTATAACTTTTTGGAAACTTATGGAATGACGCTTGTTTCGGGAAGAAATTTTAATGAGTCTTATTCATCGGACCAACAGGCGTGCTTAATTAATGAGACAGCCAAAAAAGATTTTAATATCACAGATATCGAAAAAGCACGATTCATGAATCCTGACGATTCAGGTAAAATTGCTTATATTCCTGTTATTGGAGTTGTGAAAAACTTTAATTTTGAATCCCTTCGAAATCCCATAGGTCCCTATTTAATAAGGTTTCAGAATGAAGGTATGGTTTGGGGTTATATTTCGGTCAGGTTATCACCACAAAATATCTCAAAGACAATCAGCGCAATCGAAAAGGTATGGAAGGAATATGTTTCAAACAATCCTTTACAATATTACTTTGTTGATGAGGATTTTGAGAAGATGTATATCCAGGAAAAGCAAAATGCACAGATGGCTGTTATTTTTTCAATACTAGCAATTTTTGTTGCGTCAATCGGACTTTTCGGACTCACCTCTTTCACTGTTGAGCAGAGAACAAAAGAGATCGGAGTAAGAAAAGCAATGGGGTCATCAGTAAGTGGTATATTTTTTGTTATTTCCAGAGAGGTCCTGATTCTGGTTTCAATTTCGGCACTGATAGCATGGCCGTTAATTTATTATATTGCAGGGAAGTGGCTCGAAAACTTTTATTACCGGATCAACCCGGGCATGGTGAGTCTTTTTGCGGGTTTGGGCATTGCCCTGGGTATAGCTTTGATAACAATTAGTTACAGGATTATGAAGGCTGCCAGTATCAATCCGGCTCAGTCGCTTAAATATGAATAAAACCTACTTGTATTTTTTTAATTTGACCTTAAAAATTCTAAATAATAGTAGAGACGCCCAATTTGGGCGTCTCTACTATTATAATATAATATTCAAATATATAGTGTTGTAACATGTACTTTAATACATCTTATTTATAAGCTGGCCTATCTCATCCCGTTTCTTCAGGGGAAAAGCGTAATTTCTCCCGTCCCGGGTAACAATATTCAGACCTTTCGCAAAAAACAATCCCTTGTTATAGAAAATTACCTCAAGAATGTTTTCAAAAAGGATTTCCAGGTTAGAAAAACTGCTCTTTTCTTCAAGCGGCTTAAAATAAATCCTCTGATTTGTTACAATCAGTTTCCCCTCTATAGTTTTGTTCTCAATAACCTGGTTGGTATCGCCAGCCTTAAGGACAACTTCGTTTGCATTTAATTTTACCGTCATGGCTCATGTAATTTATTTGCCCTATCTACCAATTCCAACTTATGTTTGAAATTCTGTAATAAAGACGGATATCAAATTAAAATGATGCATGAAAGCGAGACTTATTCTTCTTCTTTTTATTTTTACTTTGCTTTTACCTTTTGTTACGGATTACATTGATTATGAATCGAATAACTAGAATTCAGAATCCATTATGTAGGAATGCCAATTTCATTGATAACAGAATCTGACCGGTTGTTGCGATGATCTCTCAGATATTATTATTGAATGTGTATCAATGTTATATTTCAACCAGTATCGGAATTTTTAATAAATTGTCTATTTATTTGACACACTGCGGATATAATTACGTCTTTTAGAAAAATCCTATAGTATGATAAACCGGACTCTATTGGTTGTTGATGAAAATAAGAGCATACTTAATGCCCTTGAGCGGATAATGAAAAATGAGTTTAAGAAGCTTATTACTATTGCAAATCCAAACAGGATAAATGAGATTTTAAGAAAGAATGAAGTTGATATTGTAATGCTTGACATGAACTTCACATCAGGAATTCACAACGGCAACGAGGGGCTGTTCTGGATGAGAGAGATTTTTAATCACGACAGAAATATCAGTGTTATTATAGTCACTGCTTCCGGTGATATTGAGCTGGCAGTAAAGGCAATAAAAGAAGGTGCTGTTGACTTTATCCTCAAGCCATGGGACGATTCAAGACTTCTGGCAACAATTAATGTGGCATGGCAGCTTAGGCTTTCCCGGCTTGAGGCATCCACTCTGAAAAGAGCCAATCAGCAGTTGAAGAAAGAGATTAACATGGGAGCGGAGAAGATTGTTCTGGGTGCCTCTCCCACAATGATCAATGTTATGAATATTGTGCGAAAAGTTGCTGGAACTGATGCCAATATCCTTATTACAGGTGAGAACGGTACAGGGAAGGAACTTGTGGCCAGGGAAATCCATAATCTCTCAGGTAGGGCAGGGGAACTGATGGTTAGTGTTGATATGGGCTCAATTACTGAAACACTTTTCGAAAGCGAATTATTCGGCCACGTAAAGGGTGCCTTTACAGATGCCATGGATGATCGTAAAGGTAAGTTTGAACTTGCTCAAAATGGGACCCTTTTTCTTGATGAGATAGGGAATCTCTCGTTGCAGTCACAGACCAAACTTCTCAGTGTCCTTCAGAACAGATTTATTGTGAGAGTTGGCTCAAATAGGCAGATTCCCATTAATATACGTCTTGTTTGTGCTACGAATTGCAACCTTTTGCAAATGGTCAGAGATGGGAAGTTCCGGGAAGATCTCTTTTATCGTATAAATACAATTATGATAGAAGTGCCTCCATTGCGCGACAGAGTTGATGATATTCCCATCCTGGCTAATTATTTTCTCAGAGTAAATTGTGAGAGATATGGAAAGGATTTACTTAAGATCAGTACCCATGCTCTTGAAAAACTAGCCAATCATAACTGGCCAGGTAACGTAAGAGAACTTCAGCATTCAATTGAAAAAGCTGTTATAATGACCGACTCTCCGGTTCTTAAACCATCGGACTTTGTTTTCACCTCATCACCGGTAAATATTGCATATGATGAATTAACGCTGGAGGAGATGGAGAAAAAGATGATCATTGACAGTCTTAAGAGGCATTTCGATAATATCAGTATTGTTTCGGAAAAGCTTGGTATTACCCGGCAGACATTATATAATAAGATGAAAAAGTATGGTTTATAAGAAACGATTAGCGGATTTACCCATTGATCAACAATTATTATTCATGCCTGATCATTTCCGCTGGATTAACCCTTGATAACTTTATCGCATGATAACTGATAGCCATAAGTGATATCAGAAATGATATAAGAAGAGCACGCAGGAAAACTCCGGTTCCGATATTAACATGATAAGCAAAGTTCTGTAGCCATTTGGTCATTAATGAATACGCGATTGGCCAGGCAAAAACAATTGATACCAGAATCCATTTGGCCATTTCGTTTATCAGCATTGCCATTATTCCTGCTGGTTGTGATCCCATTACTTTCCGTATTACCATCTCCTTAGTTCGACTTTTTGTAGTATAAGATGAAAGGCTGTACTGTCCGAGACAGGTGAGTATAACAGCAAGTACAGCTGAGAAAATGAAAATAGTAGCCAGTTTCCTGTCGGAACTGTACATAGCTTCCACCCGGTCGCTGAAAATAGAAACCGGATTCAGATAATGCGGAGATAATTTTTTAAGTTTCTCTTCAACAAATAGTCTTGTCTCAGAAATGGTTCCGGGATTTACCTTTACGGAAATAAAAGAAGTTTCTTTAAACCCTTCACTTCCTACAGACGATATTGCAAGTGGTTCAACAGGAAGACGTAAGGAATGAAAATAAAAATCTTTTAATACTCCAATCACGATACCCATATCTACATCAAATCCAAATTTTTGACCAATCGGATCATCCCATCCGATGATTTTTGCAGCAGTTTCATTAATGATAAATTTGTTTATGGTATCGGTTGTAAAATCATTTGAGAACCCTCTTCCTGAGACAATTTTAAAATTGTAAAACTCAATAAAATTATTCCCAATACCGGCTTGATAAATGCCAAGGTTATAATCTGAAGGCTTGCCCTCCCAGTTCCCTTGTGAGTTGGAATTTATGGTTACCGGAAGGTTTGCAGAGGATGTAATATCTTTTATTTTTGAATTTGCACGGAGTTCGCTGACAAGGACTTCGGGATTTTTTCGGATAGCAGGATCCTGGAGGTTCACTGTCAAAATGTTGTTTTTGACAAATCCAAGATCGGTATTTTTAATAAAGTTAAGCTGCCGCAATACTGTAAATGTGCAGATGAGTGCAACAGTTGAAATTACGTATTGCAGAACAATAAGTATATTTCTCAGATAGTCCGATCTCCTTCTTCCGCTGGTATACTTAAAATCCTCTTTAATAAGGCTTAACGGGCTGAAAGAAGCAAGGTGAAACGCCGGATAAGAACCTGCCAGCAGCCCTGCAACAAGCATAATTGCAAGTATTATTATCAGGGTCGGGATTTCCATTATCATTCTGAAGCTTAAAGGTCTGTCAGTAAAATCACTGAATACGGGTAGTAAAAACCATACAATCAGCAATCCAAGAATCAGGCCTCCCAGTGAGATTAAAATGGATTCGGCAAGCAACTGAATGATGAGATCGCGTCTGCTGCTTCCCGAGACTTTTAAAATTCCTATTTCCCTTCCCCTGTTAATTGACCTTGCTGTAGCCATATTCATATAATTAAAACATGCAATCAGGATAATAAGTATTCCGATAGAAGTTATTAAATATATGTACCTGATGTCAATGTTATTGCCAGGTGCAAAGTTTATTTTTCCACCAAGATGTATATCTTTAAGAGGTTCCGGTATAAGCTCCATTTTAAATGGGTGAGGATTGGCACTATTATATTTCTTGTAAAGTTCATCAAGCTTGCTCTTAATAGTTATTGGTTTAACCTTATCCGACAACTGGAAATATGTTATATAACTGTTTGAGCCCCACCTCTCAACATTTTCCTTCCCGCCCCTGATATTGTACAATGTTTCAAAACCCGTCAGAAAATCAAAATCGAAATGCGAATTAGATGGAATATTATCAAGAATTCCGCTTACTGTGAACAAGTATTTGTTATCAGCTAAAATGGTTTTCCCAACGGGGTCTTCATTGTTAAAATATTTTGAAACCATTTCTTTGGTAATGAACAGTGTAAATGGCTCTTTCAAGGCTTCTGCTGGATTGCCTGAAATGACCCGAAATGTGAATATCTTCAGAAAGTCGGTATCGGTGTAAAGGAAGCCGCTTTCGGCAAAGAGTGATCCATTATACTCCAGGGTATGCGAATTCAATTTGCATTTGGTAGAGTATTTAATCTCGGGGATGTTGTTTACTAGAGCCTCCTTCAGTGGTCCGGCGGTCACTGCAAAAAGATTTGTCCCCATATAACTATTCTCGGCTTGTTTTGTAACGATACGGTATATTTTACCTGCATTTTTATGGTATTTATCATAGCTGAATTCATACTGTACATATAAAAGTATTAGTATGCTGCAACTCAGAGCAATTGACAAGCCGATAGCACTTATTACTGACTGGTGTCCTTGACTGATTAAGCTTTTAAAGGCAAGTTTAAGATAGTTTTTTATCATAGCTGAATAAATAACTTCTGAAGAAACCTTTATAGAAAGACCTTAACAGGAGAGATTTGCTGCATGTTAACATAAAGGTTGCAGCAAACAAAGACAGATTAGATATCAACGCCCTGAATTTACACATGAACAGTTCAACTATTGTTTTATAAAAGAGTATTAACAGATTATCTGTTAAATGGCAAAAAAAGAGGTGCCCCTTTATCAGGCACCCCTTTAGAATTTCAGAGAGTTTATATCGGATTATTTAAGATTCTATGTAACAATCTGACCATCAAACAGGTTAACTATCCTGTGTGCGTATCCCGCATCCCTTTCGGAGTGTGTTACCATGATTATCGTGGTTCCCTCCCTGTTAAGCTCGCACAGAAGGTTTATTACTTCAATACCATTTTTTGAATCCAGGTTACCTGTCGGCTCATCTGCCAGGATAAGTCGGGGATTTGCCACCACAGCGCGGGCAATTGCCACTCTCTGCTGCTGACCTCCCGAGAGTTGCTGAGGGAAGTGCTTTGCACGATGAGTTATCTTCATTCTGTCAAGAGCCTCTTCAACTTTTTTCTTCCTTTCACTGGTCTTCATCTTTAAATATATAAGCGGCAGCTCCACATTCTCAAATACATTGAGTTCATCAATCAGATTGAAGCTCTGGAAAACAAACCCGATATTTCCTTTACGGAATACGGTTCGGTCACGCTCTTTCAGGTTTGCAACTTCGGTTCCATTGAACAGGTAACTTCCTGAGGAGGGATTATCGAGCAGCCCGAGAATATTCAGGAGGGTCGATTTCCCGCACCCCGACGGACCCATGACTGCAACATATTCTCCTTCCTTTACATTCAGATTGATTTTATTGAGAGCAGTGGTCTCAACCTCTTCGGTTCTGAAAATCTTGGTTAAATCGTTCGTTTTGATCATGACAATTTTTATTAGTTGTTATTCTTATTTCTTAAAAAGCAGCTTTTCATTTTTACCAAAGGTCTCATAACCCGATACTATGACTTTCTCACCCGGATGGAGCCCTTCAAGTATCTCGTAGTATTTTGGATTTTTCCTGCCGACCGAAATATTCCTTCTGGTCGCGAACGATTCTGAAGGGTCAAGTACAAAAATCCATTGGCCTCCTGTTTCCTGAAAGAATCCGCCTATCGGAACCATCACTGATACTTTAGGCTGACCCAGCTGAAGACTGGTGTAATATGTCTGCCCGGTTCTTATATTATCAGGCATGCTGTCAGTGAACACCATATCGATTTCGAATGTGCCGTTCCTGACTTCCGGATAAACTCTTCTGACTACAAGGTTGAACAGGCTCCCCTGCCTGTCGATCGTGGCGGTAAGCTGGGTTCTGACTCTGTCAATGTAGTGTTCATCTATCTGGGCTGTAACCTTATATGATGTAAGAACATTGATCTGTCCCATATTTGCTCCACGAGAGATCGATTGTCCGATCTCCGGGACCAGAAGCCCGAGCTGACCGTCGACAGTTGCCTTTACATTGAGGTTTTCAACCCGCTGTCTGACAAGAGACAGGTTTCGGCGCATATTTTCAAGGTTTGCTTTCAGGGTTTCCACCTGAACCGACCGGAATATTGAATCCTGCCTTTCCCTCTCAAGGAAAAGCTCGCGCGAACTAAGGGCCATATCCAGATCCTCCCTGGACCTTATAAATTCTTCCTGCGATATCAGGTTATCTTTTATCAGGACGCTATTTTGCCTGTAAATACGTTCTTTTCTTTCAATATCATACTTCAGACTGATAAGTTCTCTTTTAATTGAGATCCTTTCCTGTTCCATGGTCACCTGCGTATTCCTCAGGAAGTTTTCCTTTTCAGCAAGCTGAGCCTCACTATCGAGGATATTCAGGTACAGATCAGGATTGCTCAGCTTAAGGATGATATCGCCCTTTTTCACCATCGAGCCCTCTTCAATAAGAATTTCCTCCACACGTCCGCCCTCCTGGGCATCAAGAAATACTATACTTATTGGTTCAACGGTACCCGGAATCGTAATGTAATCGTTGAACTGGTCCTCAATAACAGTCTCAATTATCAGTTTGTCCTTTTCAACTTTATACGTTGATGTCCGGTCCGTAAAAAAAGCCATATAGAATAGCACAATTATTACAAGGCCGAAAACAATATATCCGATATGTTTTTTCTGAAGTCCTTTTTTCTTTGGAATAGCTTTGTCCATTTTTTCACGAGGGGTATCCATATCAGGTCATTATATTTTAATTGTTGATTATTTTTTCATATTCTCCGGTTGAATAGAACTGAATTGTAAGTATCCTTATCAGAAGCTGAAGCTTGGTCCTTAAAACTTCCGTTTCGGCCCTGAAAAGTGTGGTCTTTGCAGCCGAATAATCAGTTACATCAACGAGACCGGCTTCAAATTTCTTCTCTACAGCATCAAATGATTTCTTATTGAATTCAAGATTGGCTGTCGCAGCAATATACTCATCCTTTCCCCTGTTGAAATAAAGACAAGCATCTTCGATTTCTGTATATAAGCTGTTCTTTTCTTGCTCAAGTTTCAGTTCAGTATCATTCCTCCTAATTTTTGCCAACCTGATATTCCTGCCAGTATTGAAGTTATTAAAAATCGGAATATCGAGTGAAAGAAAGAGTGCCTGGCTGTTATTGTTCTTTAACTGTTGGGAAAACGAGTCCTGTTCAGGGACACCTTCACTTATTACTTTATAATACCCTGTGAAGATTGCACCACCGACAGTCAGGCTTGGGGCAAGTCTGCCCCTGGCAGCTGCAACCTGTCTGCGCGAGGCCATCAATTCATAATTAATTGCTTTTAGCCGTGGAAGGGTTTGAGAAGCAATATTATAGACACTGTCAGTATCAAAATTGTCATCGTTGATTAAGGTATTTTCAAGATCAGGCATCAGCAGATCAAACTCTGTTCCAGGCTCAAGCTGAAGCAACTGTTTAAGAGATGTGATGGCCTGGTCTGATGTATTTTTTGCAATTGTGTAAGAGAGCCTGTCTTCTGAAGCCCTGCTCTCCAACTCGAATTGCTTTGAAAGAGCCTCTTTACCCGTTTCAACCATTTTAGTAATTCTGAAAAGCTGTTTCTCAGAAAGATCCAGCTGCATTTTTGCTGCATCTTCAAGTCCCTTTGCATACAATACCTGGTAATATGCTCCAAGGATATTGACAATAAGAGTATTTCTGGTTATTTTCCCGGTTTCCAGTCCTGCTTTGACCATGAACTTGTTTGCGGAGATCGTATTTAGTGTAGCAAAGCCGTTAAAGAGTTGAAAAGATGAGCTCAGAGAATAGGAGTTACTAAGGTTCTGCTTAAAAGTAATAAGGTTTGTTACAGGGTCAATTGACCTTCCAAAGCCAACACGGGCATCAGAATTAAAATTAAGTGATGGAAGAAGGTTCAACTTTGCTTTAAGGAAGTCAACCTCAGCTGATTCTGTTATAAGCATCTGCCTCTGGAGCCCGATGTTTCTTTCAACAGCATAATCAATACAATCCTGGAGGCTCCATTTTTTTAGTTCCTGGGCTGATATCGTCCCGAAACCTGTAATAAAACATATCATCAATAACCGGATCGTCCTGTTCATATCCCTGTTTAATATTTATCTTAATATCTCAAAGTACGTGCCATGATCTTAACTTTCAGTAATACAGTAAAATACAGATATCCGGTATCTGTGGAATGTAAAAAAACAAGACAGTATGGTGTCTAATAATTAGACATTATTCTTTTCCGGAAACAGGTGATTTTACAGGGAACCCTGCTAATTATAAGATCGATCTTATCAGAAATCTGTTTACAAAAGCCAGTGATTGGTTTATAAGCCGGGTAAAAAGAACTGATATATATTTGAGTATTTTCAATTTAAAACCGGTAAAACAGATTCTTTAATAAAAAGCGTACTAACCTGAGGAGTAGTATAGTTATGTTCAGTAAATGCAATTATAAGCTTATAATCGGGGAATACATATAATTTCTGGCCTCCGGCACCTTCGGCAGAGGCCATCATGATGTTTTTATTCTCTCTTATGCTTATATCTCTGATCCACCAGAAATAACCATATTTTGACGTATCAAAAGATGTTGAAATATATGATTTTGTTGCCTTTCTGATCCATTCCTCCGATACAATAAGCTTATTATCCCATTTCCCGTTATTCAGTACCAGTATACCTATTTTCACAACATCTGCAGGAAGCATACTTAATCCGCCGCCAGCATGGCAAAATCCCTCTGAATCTTTAAGCCAGCTATAATTATTTACGTTAAGCGGACCAAAAAGATATTTATCTGCAAAGTCATCAAGCCTCATTTTTGTAGCTTTTTCAATAATTCCTGCCACGATCATAGGGCACCCGCTGTTGTATTTAAATTCTTTAAACGGTTCTGTGGCCATCGGACGAGATAATGAATATTTGAGCCAATTTCCGCTTTCGAACATTTTTGCATTATCATTTTTTGGATCATCAAATGGGATCATCTCCTCCCATTCAAATCCGGATGTCATGGTCAGCAGATCCCTGATCGTCACGCTCGATTTAAGTTTATCCCCGTTACTGAAATATTCAGGGAAGTAAAATGCAACCGGGGTGTTTTCACTTTCAACAAACCCTTTATCAATGGCAATACCCATCAGCAGGGCCACAATACTCTTGGTCTGCGATTGGATAAGATGGAGTGAATCTCCTTTGTACCCATTATAATACTTTTCGAATTTCAGTTTACCAGCGGAAAAGACAATAATGCTCTCAACGTTCTTAAAGAACATGCGGTTGTCCGATTCTATTATACTGTCTGCTTTCATAATTGCAGTATCAAGTTTTGTGCTATCAACGGAAGCAGTCTGGGCAAATGTTTTTGGGAAGGAAATTAACATGATCCCTGATACCAGAAACAAAGTTAATTTATTCATAATTAATGGTTTGTTTAGGGGTTAGTCTTTAGTCGGTACTGAATATTTTCACCTCTTGTAAGTTTATTATTAAGTGCATTGAATTTTTTTATTTTCATCATTTTAAGTAAATTTAAGCATTGATCCTATAATCAGCATATGAAGTCAACAAATGGTATGAAACATTTTACATACATCAGGTTATACCCTACCTCCGGTAATTAAATCAGTTTGTCCGCTTTAAAGGAGATGATTAATTTTTATATCAGATGGATTGCAGAAAAGGTTGTGGTGCATGTTGTATAGCAGTTTCAATTTCTTCACCGATACCTGGTATGCCCGGCGGTAAATCGTCAGGAGTCAGATGTATCCACCTGCTTGATGATTACAGGTGTGCCATTTATAACCTTCCTGAAAAACCTAAGGTATGCAGCGATTTTAAAGCTGAACCTGAGTTTTGCGGTAGTGACAGGGAGGAGGCGTTACATATACTTTATAATCTAAGTAGTTAGATAGGTCATGCAGGTCATGGAGGTCAGACCGGCAAGACCGGCAAGACCTGCACGACCTGTGTTTTTCAGTTCCTGTCCCAGAAAAGCCTCGTTGAAGCCTGATCACCTCCGATAGCAGTTGCCGCGGCAGTGTAGTTTGCAAGATTCATCTTGTTTTCGTTATAAGGGTATGGCATCCTCACAGGTATATCAGTATAAACCATTCCTTCAGGTGGATTAAGGAGAGGGAAATCAAGTCTTCTCCATTCAGCCCACGATTCAATGCCACTGTCGAATAGACCAAGCCACTTCTGATTACCTATTTTCTGTTTGTAGTTTCCCGCTGCAGTGGCATACGCAACGGCTGGCTGTGCCAGATACGAGGCAGCCGCGGCATCCGGAACACCCCAGTATTTCATGCTTGCCAGAATTGCATTATTGTAATGCAACGCAGCATCACCCGGAACTCCATATATACCTCTTTCGGCTGCCTCGGCCAGAAGAAACTCAACCTCCACATAGTCGCACATAATTACCCAGTATTTGGGATTGATCCTGATTATATCGGCAAAATGAGAAAACAGGGAATAACTTGATGCACCTGCCTTCCCATACTGGAGACCTTTATATTCATTATTGTATTTAGTGAACCAGATATCCCGGCGCGGATCGTTCAGTGAATTCATCTTATCAATAATTGTATTTGTCGGACAATAATCCTTCCTGGCAAGTATTACAAACTCATTGTAATATGAACTGACAAGAGGAGTGACTCCCAGATAATGAAGTATTGCACTTTCCGACTGATCTGAAAAGACTCCGGAAACTATTGCCTCGTTTACAATTGCAGCTGCATTGGATGAGGGTACCTCAGACAGTCTCATACCTATTCTTAATTTTAACGAGGCTCCGAATTTTTTCCATAAACCTACATCACCATTATACAGGACATCAGCTGTGCCAAAACCATCATAATTGCTGTCAAGGTCTGAAATAGCACCGCTTAAGACTTCCACAAGATCCTTATAGACCGTAAACGCATCATCATATTTAGGCCGGCTGTTTTCTGCCCCCTTAAGAGCTTCCGAGTAAGGGATATCACCAAATGCATCAACCAGAATCTGATAAGCATATACTTCACAGATATCAATTATCGCAAGCTTATTCTTCTTCCTCCCGATTTCCATCTCTGAAGGAATTTCAATTGCTTCAAGCTTGAATTTTGCTTCTTCCAGATTCATAAGAACATCGCGGTAGAGAACCCCCCAGTAGGTATCGGGTACCTGTCTGTCCTGGAAATTATAGCGGCTTTCGGCAACATAAGTTACTTCAGATTGATATTGAACGAGAAGTCTGGAAATATTGTCATTAACATTTATATCTCCGATCAGACTGTCGAGAGCTACCAGGGCAGTTGTAAATACTGCTTCAGGAGAAATGACTTTTGGATATTTCGGATCGATATTGTCGGGAAGTTCACACGAACTTACCAGTGCAACAAGGATTGCTATAATATATTGAACTTTTCTTTTCATTTTTTTAATTTTTAGATTGAATTAAAAACCCACAGATATGTTAAGTCCCAGTGTCCTTGTCGAGGGATATGTTCCATCGGGGATACCCTGGATATTACCAGCACTCAGTCCTGATTCAGGATCGTAATAAGGCATGTTTTTATGAATTAACCACAGGTTTCTACCGACAATTGCGAGTGAAATCCTTGATAAAGGAGTCTTTGCAAACAATTTTGAAGGAAGTGAATAACTCAGAGCTACCTCCCGGAGTTTTATGTATGATGCATCATAAATATAAGCTGCGGTCGGCAGATAATCATACTGAAATGCACCATACCAGTCCCCGGCCCATACATATGTGGTATTCGGAGTCCCGTTTGCATATACACCTTCATTAACAATACCACCTCCCTCTTCAACCGGGTCACGCACTGGTTTCCCTTTGTCATTAAGTCCGGCTGTCTCTGCAAAGATCCCGGTTGCCAGGCCGTACTGCATATCAACGGAATAAAGCTTTCCTCCCTGGGAAAAATCAACGAGTCCGGAAAGGGAAAACCCTTTATAATTCAATACAGTGGTAATTCCGGCATTCCAATCGGGTAAGGTTGATCCCAGCAAAGCTATCGGATCATCTCCCTCGAGGTACATCCCATCGTCTCCTACAGTTCTTTTTCCGTTTGTGTAGACAAAATCACTGCCTCGCAGCATTCCATAGGGTTGTCCGACAACAAGGTTGGTGCTTATATCCCATTGGGAGTTGAGAAGTATATTTTCAACACCTTCATACAGACTTTTTACCCTGTTCACATTCCTGAACCAGTTTGCCTGGAGATCCCATGAGAAATTGCCGGCTTTTACAACTGTTCCAGTCAGTGAAAGTTCTATGCCCTTGTTCTCAATTTCACCTGAATTGACATATCTCTGGTTATACCCTGAAGCACGGCTGATGTTGACCGGTGTGATCTGGTCGATACTGTTTGTCTTATACAATGAGAGGTCAAATCCGAACCTGTTGTTAAGAAATTTTGCTTCGAGACCGGCTTCAACGCTTTTGGTTCTTTCCGGTTTAAGTTCAGGATTCTGTAAAACCCTGTTTAAAAAGTACCGGCCGTTGGTTTCCCAGTTTGCTTTCTGCCTGTATGTCGATGTCAGGCTGTAAGCAGGGGCGTCATTTCCTACCTCGGCGTAATTGAGCCTCAGCTTAATGAATGAGAAAAAGGGAGATCCTTTGATACCGGGCAGTTCGGAAAAGATAAAACTTGTTGATACCGAGGGATAAAAATAACTGTTGTTATTTTTTGGGAGTGTAGATGATATATCGTTCCGTCCGGAAACATCTATGAATACAAGATTCCTGTAACCTAACGACATGCTGGCGAAAAGACTGTTGACCCCCGTTAAAAGTTGATACTCTGTGGTCTGAATCGGTGATTTTGAATTATATAGATTATAGAGTTCAGGGACGATCAATCCGCCGAGGGTTGACGCATCAGTCAACTTGCTGGTGGTTCTTCTTATGTTGGAGCCCAGAAGGCCGTTCAATGAGAATTCTCCGAAGTTATGGTTGATCCTGGCCATTAAATCAATATTTGTCTCAGAGAAGTTCCGGAGAAATTTTCTGTATTGTGAGGTCTGGTTACTGTAAACTGCGACTCTCTCTTCCTGAAACTGGGAATAGGTATCTGTTGCAGCCCGTCCTTCCAATGTGATCCAGGGGGCAAGCTTATACCTGATTGTTGCGTAGCCAAATATCCTGTCCCTTCCATCATCTTCATAGTTCATATTTCGGGTCCAGTAGATATTATTATGGAAAATAGGGGAGAGGTCATCATAATAGGCATAGTTCCATGTCCTCTGTCTGCCATCGGGAGTTTTCTGGTATTTTTTCAGATCCTCTATATCGACATTTGCCTGAAACCACTGCCCGAGTGATTGCATCGGGTTTCCGGGATCATATCCTGTGCCGTATCGTCCTTTGGTATAATCATTTATATATGAAACATTTGATTCAGCACTTAACTTGTCGGTGAATTTATAACTGCCGTTGAAATTTACGGTATTCTTATTGATCTTACTATTGGGCATAATCCCTTTTTCATTCAGGTTGGTATACGACAATCTGAAAGTTCCTTTGTCATTACCTCCATCGAAAGCAATGTTATAATTTTGCTTTATACCCGTCTCAAAGAAATCTCTCAGATCATGTTTTGCCGCTACCCATGGAACAGGTTTAAGATAGTGTTCTGCATCGGTTGGTTCAAGTCCGACCCAGTCGATTACCATCAGTGAAGGATCGAATTTTGCACCCCAGGATGCATCCTCGGAAGTCGGGACTATAAGTTCATCGGTTCCGTCGCCATTAAGATCAGCCTGAAAGAAGTAGCCTGTCTCATCCTCATAATAAGCTCCGTAACCGCCGCCATATTCTTTTTGCATTTTAGGTAATGTATTCTGGTCGATTTTGGAAAAAATCAGTCCGGCAGATAATGATATTCCGATCCCTTTCCTGGTTGCCCCTTTCTTTGTGGTTATCATTACGACTCCGTTAGCGGCTCTTGATCCATACAAAGCGGTGGCAGCTGCTCCTTTAAGGACCGACATGGATTCAATATCCTCGGGATTGATATCAGCTGCGGCATTACCGTAATCGTAGCCTCCGTTACCGAGTACCTGCAATGTTGTATTGGAAATGCTGTTATCAAGCGGGACCCCATCGACTACAAATAGTGCCTGGTTATTATTCATCAATGATTTGTTACCCCTGATGAGGATATTTGCTGATCCCCCCATTGTGTTCGACTGTTTAATCTGCACCCCGGAAACCTTTCCGGAGAGCGAGTTAACGAAGTTTGATTCCTTTGTCTTACTGATATTATCACCCCGCACTTCCTGAACAGAATAACCTAATGACTTTTTCTCTCGAGAAATGCCAAGAGCTGTCACAACGACTTCGTCAAGCCCTAAAATATCTGGTTCCATTATTATATTAATTACATCCTGATTGCCAATCTGCCGTTCCTGTTTTTTCATTCCAATATAACTAAAAACCAGAGTAGCAGCGTTTTGAGGTGCTGGAATAGAGAATTTACCATTTAGATCTGTCAGAGTTCCTGTAGAGGTTCCCTTAATAGTTACAGTCACACCCGGGAGTACTCCCTCTCCTTCAGTGGCAGAGGTTACAATCCCGGTAATAGTCCTGGTTTGTGCGACAATAGGTGAAGCACAAATAAACAAAAATGCAATAATCAGAAATGCAAATTTCTTCATTGGGAAAAGATTATGTTAATACTAAATTCAATAATGATTCTCTTCCTGTCTTTTACTGTCCGTGAATGAGAATCATCTGGCTGACCAAATTTGAGAGAATATATTTAATCAGAAAAATAAAATCAACGAACGACAAGTTTATGCCATTAAACGTTGACTCAGATCTTTGAACAGTAAAAATCTGATTATGAAATAACCAGGATAGAGAAAGGTAAATACGAGTTCTCTCCAGGAATGACTTTAGCTAGCCAGTTACTCCATAAGAAGCAAACACTGGTACAATAATCATTAAATCAGCTCCGGCATGAATAAGCATCGGGGCAATAATGCTTCGGGTATAGTGCATTGCATACCCACACATCAATCCAAGCACAAAAACAATCATGGAAAAGAACAGGACATTTGGTGAATAATTAACTGTAAGGTGTGGAGCAGCAAAACAGATAGAAGTCAGAATAATTGACCAAACTGGTTTAAATAAGGAGTTTAGCTTTTCCAGAAAAATACCTCTGAATACCAATTCTTCCATAAATCCATTTGCAAAAACGAACACAAGTATCCATACTAAGTTCTTTCTTAGAAAGCCAGGTTCCATTTTTGACTGAGGGTTGTTCAGAGCCAGATAGCAAAACAATATGAAAACTAGGATTCCGATTATTAAACCAGGAACTAAACGGCCTCCGTTCAGGAAAATGCTTTTCAATTTGTATCCACCCAGAATAAAAGAGAGAATTAACATACCACTTATAATGACTGAGTCGCTGAGCTTAATTAGCGCGAATCCTTTTGAAGTTTCTGTATCCAGGTGCCAGAATTCTGGAGTAAAAACTCCAACAATTAAAAACGCCAGATTAAGGACCATAAATGTAAATGCAAGGCTTTTTAGATCCTGGAGATCTTTTTTATGAAACCATCTCCATAAAACAAAAAACATAGCTAAAAATACAATCCTGATAATCAATTTAATATTAGCACGTAAAGGTGAGAAAAGAGTCATGCTCACAGCCAGCATTACAGATAACACTATCAGAAATGTTAAAAATCTATTTGTTTTCATTTTTCAGCTTTTTAAAAATTGTACTGAATTTATTCAATTTAAATTCGCTTTTCAAGTATTTGATTCTAACTCCAGAAATTATTAGGTAAACAGCTCTTTTCATTTGGTTTTGATGAGAAAATGTCATTCATATATATTAAACTGAATTTCACTGCATTTTGAAATAAACCCAGGTGCTTTTATGAATTTGATCGTATCTTTGAATAAAGACCATAATCATTAATATGCTTAAAGAAGTGGTTAAAAGGTTTTTTTCTGAAAGGAACCTGAATTTCTATATTTTTTACTGGATCTTTTATGTTTTGTTTTTTTCTTTTCAGAGATCCACGGCACAACACTATTTCTTTGCAGTAGGGGGAATTAATCTGGATTATCTGGATTCATTAAAGATTTCATTCCTTTCGAATCTGGCGTTTCTTCCAGGGGTAATCATAGTTACTCATTTTGCTATAGACTTTATCCTGCCAAAGTTTTATTTCACAAACAGGTTCTTCCTTTTTTCAATTTTTCTAATCCTTATAATTGTGTTTTATCCGGTTATTTCATATCTGATCCGGGCGTATGTAGTTGAACCATATATTTTTAATGATCCTAATGATTACAATTTATATAATTATTTTGCATCTATGCTGATTTTTGTTTTTGGAATGGCCCCTCTGGCAGCATTTAAGATTTCCGGGCATTTGAGAGAGACAGCATTGATACAGCAGAACATCGAACGTGACAGGCTTGAGTCGGAGCTTAAACTTAAGGAAGCTGAATTAAAGCTGCTTAAGAGCCAGATTCATCCGCATTTTCTGTTTAATACACTTAATAATTTATATTCACTTTCCCTTGAGAAATCTGATAAGACCCCTGATCTGATAATCAGACTGGCAGATATGCTAAGTTATATTATTTATGATTGCCGTTCCGACAGGGTTCAGCTAATAAAAGAGATTGATTTTCTTAACAGTTTCATTGAGTTACAAAAAGTCAGATATGATTCCTGCGATATACAGTTCAGCACCAGCGGTGAATTTAATAATATGCAGATTGCACCTATGATTCTTCATACTTTTATTGATAATAGTTTTAAACACGGACCCGACAAAGATTCAGGAAGTCCATGGATAAGAATCTCAATTGTCGTGAACGGCGGGCAGTTGTTTTTTACAGTTATTAATAGTACTTTAAATGATGATTATTATACCAAAGCTTCGGGCATCGGTATCAGCAATGCAAAGAAGAGACTTGATCTTATATATCCTGAAAAGCACGATTTAGTTATCAATCATTCAGTGAATACATATTCTGTTTTTCTGAAATTACAATTGTAATAAAATGGAGTGCAATAAAACAAGATGTCTTATTATCGATGATGAACCCCTTGCAATAAAACTTATCAGAACACATCTTGAGAAGCTTGAATCTTTTGAAATTGCAGGGGAATGCAAAAGTGCCTTAAAAGCAATTGAAAACCTGCAAAGGGAGAAAATCGATCTTATGTTCCTGGATATCAATATGCCCGAGATAAGCGGTCTCGATTTTTTAAAATCAATTCCCGATCCTCCTTATGTAATTATCACGACGGCATACAGGGAATATGCTATAGAGGGATATGACCTGGATGTTGTTGATTTTCTGCTTAAACCTATATCTTTTGAAAGATTTCTTAAAGCGATTAACAGGTACTGTAACCGTTCGAGGAAATTGGTAACTAAAAGCACCGGTTTGCAATCCAGATCCCAGGAATTAAAGTTCATTTATATCCAGGATGGTAAAAATATCTTTAAGATTCTTTATGATGATGTCCTTTATTTTGAAGGTTACGGAGAATATATAAAAGTAATTACAGCCGGCAAAAACTATATGGTCCGTGATTCCCTTACAGAATTTGAGCATAAGTTTTCGACTGATTATTTTCTAAGGATACATAAATCATATATCGTTAATATTCAAAAAATAACCGGATTCAATGCAATCCAGGTTATTCTTAAAAATACACAGTTGCCGATCGGAAGAATGTATCGCGAAAAGGTAATGAGTATTTTAAAACCTTCAGGAGGAGTAAAATAATTCAATTTGCCGACTCTATTCCCCGGAATTATATACTATTTTCCCCCCAACTATCGTATAATTGATCTTCGTTTTCATGATTTGATCCTCCGGGATTGTAAGAAGGTCCTTATCGAGAATCACAATATCTGCAAGATAACCGCTTTTGATCATTCCCTTTCTGTCATCCATGAATTGAGCATATGCAGATCCCAGGGTATAGTACTTTATTGCCTCCTCCATTGTGAGTTTCTGTTCCGGGAACCACCCATCACCTTCCTCTCCCAGCCTGTCTTTCCTTGTAACAGCAGCATACAATCCTTCCATAGGGTTAAGTGGTTCGACCTGGTAGTCAGTTCCGAAAGCAAGATGTGCCCCTGTTCTCAGCAGGCTCCGCCATGCGTATGTGCCTTTACATCGTTCATATCCGACCCTTTTCTCATAAAATAGCTTATCTGATATGCAATGAGTAGGCTGCATTGATGGAATAATTCCAAGCTGTGCAAATCGCGGGATGTCTGAAAGCATAAGGGTCTGGGTATGTTCATCGCGATGACGGCTGTCGCGTTTGCCATTGACTTTTATCGCTTTTTCATAGGCATTAAGGATCCAATTGTTGGCTTTATCTCCGATTGCATGTATTCCTATCTGAAATCCCATTCTGTCAGCAGTGACTACCATCTTTTCAAGTTCTTTATAAGGCCACATTGCCAGACCTGAATTGGAGGGATTATCTGTGTAAGGCTCAAACATCAGGGCTGTTGATGAACCAATTGACCCATCGGAGAAAGCCTTGAGGTAACCGAACCGGATCCAGTTCCCATCCTTCGGATATTTCTTTTCCTTTTCCTTATACTTAAGAAGAACAGCAGTATCGCTGGTCAGAGGTGCCCCGATATCAATCCTGCTCGTGAGGAGGCCTTCCTTTTGCAGCGTTTCATAGGTTTCAAAGTCAGCACTGCCGGCGTTCTGAATACTTGTTACTCCAAGTTCGCGGGCTTCTTTCATGGCGAGAAGGTATCCCTGCCATGTTCTCTCCTTTTCTTCCTCCTGACTTTTTGTAATAACCGCATTTCCGATCTTAATCAGGTCCATTGCTGCGTCCTTGAGGATCCCGGTAGGCTCTCCGGTTACAGGATCACGTTGTATTTCACCACCGAAAGGGTCCCTTGTATTCTTTGTGATTCCCGATTTATTGAGAACATAGCTGTTGACAAGCACCGAATGTCCGTCGGCGCGTTCGAGTAATACGGGATTTTCAGGAGATACCTTATCCAGTAATTCTTTTGACGGCCATTTTTTATCAAAGAATAGCTCATGTACCCAATGACCTCCTCTTATTACCTGGCCGGGCCTGGTTTTTGCCACCTGTGCCGCCACTTTTTTGGTTATCACCGATGGGTCAGTAATATATCTCAGCTCAATGTAGTCAGGATCGACCGGGCCGAAATGAACATGAGCATCATTGAACCCGGGGATCACAAGCCTGCCTCCAATATCCAAAACCCTTGTGGAATTTTTGTCAATCATGCCTGATATTTCCCTGGTGGTACCAACTGCAATTATTTTTTCGCCTTTTATCGCAATCGCCTGAACCATAGGATAATCCTTGTCTATTGTAAGGACCTTGCCGTTAATAATTACAAGATCGGCTTTCTCCTTTTTGCTGTTTGAACAGGCAGTTACCATGGTTATAATTGATAATAAAGTGATTAGGATTTTCATGTTAAGATCTTTATAAGTTGGAAATATATTAAAAAAACATAGAACAAACACTATGGAATAGCCCCCAACCCCCTAAAGGGGGCTTAAAACCTCATGTTATGAACCCCCCTTTAGGGGGGATGGGGGGCAGAATTAGATAATTTAACTTCTTATTAAGAATTTTAAGAGTCTCTTATAACTTCGCATATCTTAAAAGGTATAAATTCGCAGAAAATCAAAAACATGAATATTGCGCTTATCGGTTATGGCCGGATGGGCCATGAGATAGAATCAGCCGCTCTGAACCGCGGTCATTTCATAAAGCTTATAGTCGACAAAGACAATCTGCAGGATCTTAATGAACGTAGTACAAGGGATGTTGATGTTGTTATTGAATTCACAACCCCTGAAACTGCTGCTGATAATGTTATAAAATGCCTTAATATGAAGATTCCCGTTGTATGCGGCACAACCGGATGGCTCAAGGATTATGATAAAGCGGTTGTAGCCTGCAATAAAAACAGGACCTCATTCATTCATTCTTCCAATTTCAGCATTGGTGTGAATATTCTTTTCAGGCTCAATGCGGAACTTGCAAAACATATGTCACATTTTAATGATTATAAACCATTTATAGAAGAGATCCATCATACAAAGAAGCTTGATGCGCCAAGCGGTACCGCAATATCTCTTGCAGCAGGGATTTCAGATCAGCATAAGCAATACAATGGATGGTGTTTTGAAAATGATAAGTCTGAAATGAAAATTCCAGTCAGGTCTATCCGTGAAGGTACTGTCCCAGGGACACATACAATTACATGGGATTCGGAAATTGATACAATAAGTCTCAGGCACGAAGCCAAAAACAGAAAAGGTCTGGCTCTGGGAGCGGTTATAGCTGCAGAGTATATCCAGACAAGGAAAGGGATATTCACAATGAACGAAGTACTCGGATTCTGATAATTATTCTTACTTTTACGGGTTCTTATTCAAAAATCCAACATGACTCAATCTTTAAAAAGGAAATACATAAGGTTTGCAATAGTTGCATTTCTTTATCTTCTGGTAGTAATCTGGATAGGAAACTTCTGGTTTTTATTGGGTTTGGGGATAATATATGATATCTATGTAAGTGAAAAGGTTAACTGGACCTTCTGGAAAAAACGGGAAGGCAAAAACAGCAGTTTTATAGAATGGCTCGACGCAATTATTTTTGCCGTTATAGCTGTCACCCTGATAAATATCTTTTTTTTCCAGAACTACCGTATACCAACAGGCTCTATGGAGAAATCGCTTCTGGTTGGCGATCACCTTTTTGTAAGTAAACTGGCATATGGTCCGAGAATGCCGAATACACCAATAGCGTTTCCCTTCACCCAGAATACATTGCCTCTGACAAAAGGAAAATCATGGTCCGATCTTATAACCTGGCCTTATAAACGGCTTGCAGGATTAGGCAGGATAAAGAATAATGATGCTATTGTTTTCAACTTTCCTGAAGGAGATACTGTTGTACTGGAAAGAACCGAAACTTCATACTATGAAATAGTAAGAGAGACTGCAAGGGATATGGCACAGAGGGAAAATATCGGAAATCCAAAGCCAAAGCCTGTGTCAAATTTTATGAAAGCAGCAAGGAAAGAGGTATGGGACAGGTTTACAATAGTCTATCGGCCTGTCGACCGGCGCGATAATTATGTGAAGAGATGTATTGGCATACCGGGAGATACATTGGTTATTAAAAAAGGTTCTGTTTTTGTAAACGGAAAGCTTGTGCCCGAAAACAATGGTCAGCAGCTCAATTACCTTGTTGCTACAAATGGCACAACCATTAATCCGAAAACTTTTGAACGGCTTGGTATTTACAAGTCGGACCAGACCATGGTTTCGGGGTCAGTCTATTTTCTGCCATTGACAAAATCCAATGCTGAAGCTATCTCAAAATTTGCCAATGTCAAAGAGGTTACACCCTATTTTTCTTCACCGGAGGACAGGGATCCTTTAATTTTTCCTCACAGCAGCACCTACCGCTGGAATGGAGATTATTTCGGGCCGCTCTGGATACCTGTAAAGGGTGTCACCGTTAAACTTGACACCTCGAATCTTTGTTTGTACGATCATATAATTGATATTTATGAGAACAATGATCTCCGTGTCGAAGGACGGACCATTTATATAAATGATAAGCCAGCGGACTCTTATACATTTAAGATGGACTACTATTTTATGATGGGAGATAACCGCCACAATTCGGCCGATTCCCGGTTCTGGGGCTTTGTTCCCAAGGATCATATCGTTGGAAAGCCGAAGTTCATCTGGCTCTCGATCGACAAGGAGTTATCGGGGCTGAAGAAAATAAGGTTTAACAGGATTGCGAAGAAGATCAGATAAGGATGATAAAAAAATAGGGACATGCCATGGCATGTCCCTATTTTTTTTGTCCCTGTTTTTTTCGGGCCTGTTTTTTATACGCTTTCTCTTATTTAACCTTCTCTACAATTGTCTTGAAGGCTTCAGGATGATTCATTGCCAGATCGGCAAGTGTTTTCCTGTTGAGGGCGATGCCTTTCTTTTCAAGATTCCCGATAAATTGCGAATAGCTCATTCCATACTGCCGCACTCCGGCGTTAATCCTCTGTATCCAAAGTGCCCTGAATTCACCTTTCTTCTTTTTCCTGTCACGGTAAGCATACCCCAGACCCTTGTCGAGAGTATTTTTTGCAACTGTTATTACATTTCTTCTTGAACCGAAGTTCCCTTTTGTCTGCTTAAGAACCTTTTTCCTCCTGGCTCTTGAAGCAACTGCATTTACTGATCTTGGCATAACTCATTTTTTTTGATTGCCAGCGTCACGCCGCGGGCGTAATCTTTCATGCTGAACAATCTGTTAATACTCGTTTAATTTAGATTACGGTAACCAATAACTTATTTGCTTGCAAGCATAAGCTTCACGTTTTTCCTGTCTGCTTTGTCAACAAGTCCGCCATAAGTAAGATTTCTCTTGCGTTTTGTCGATTTCTTTGTCAGGATATGACTCTTGAAAGCATGTTTCCGTTTGATCTTTCCTGTTCCGGTAAGAGAAAACCTCTTTTTGGCACCGGAATTAGTTTTCATTTTTGGCATTTTTCTATTATCAAAATATATTAAAAAACTACTTTTTCTTTTTCGGGGAGAAAGAGATAATCATTCTCTTTCCTTCAAGCCGTGGAAGCTGTTCTACCTTCCCGTATTCCTCAAGATCGTTGGCAAAACGCAGCAACAGGACCTCGCCCTGCTCCTTGAATAAAATCGATCTTCCTTTAAAGAACACATAAGCTCTTACTTTTGCACCTTCCTCAAGGAATCTCATTGCATGCTTGAGCTTAAAGTTATAATCGTGGTCATCGGTATTCGGACCAAACCTTATCTCTTTAACAACAACCTTCGACGTCTTTGCCTTGATCTCTTTCTGTTTCTTTTTTTGCTGATAAAGAAATTTCTGATAATCAACAATTTTGCAAACTGGGGGATCGGCATTCGGAGAAATTTCTACAAGATCGAGTTCCATCTGATCTGCCAGTTTCAGGGCATCCTGGATACTCATTATTGCTGCTTCTATTTCATCACCGACAACTCTGACCACTCTGGCGGTGATCTTGTTGTTAATTTTGTGGGCTGGCTGGGTAATCCTGCCAGGGCTTCGCCTTATAGGTCCGGTAATAGCTATTTCCTCCTTACTTTTGTTAATACTAAGTTTAAATCAAAAAGTGCGGTTAATATGCGACTTCTTTGTTAATCTCTTTTGTGATAAATTCAGCAAATTCTTCAAGCTTCATGCTCCCTTTATCCCCTTCACCCTGCTTACGGACAGCAATTGTCCCGTTCTCAACCTCTTTTTCACCTATGATCAACAGGTATGGGATTCTCTTTAATTCATTATCCCTGATCTTCTTACCTATCTTTTCACTCCTGTCGTCAATTAGTGTGCAAATATCGGAATTATTTAGAAAATCCAAAACTTTTACTGCATAATCATTAAATTTTTCACTTATCGGTAAAACCACCGCTTTTTCGGGGGCAAGCCAGAGAGGGAATTTTCCTGCAGTATTTTCTATAAGAACTGCAATAAATCTTTCCATCGATCCGAAAATGGCGCGATGGATCATTACCGGCCTGTGCTTCTGATTATCGCTTCCATTGTACGTAAGGTCAAACCTTTCAGGAAGGTTATAGTCGACCTGTATGGTCCCCAGCTGCCACTTTCTTCCGATAGCATCCTTAACCATAAAATCGAGCTTCGGTCCATAGAAAGCCGCTTCGCCCAAAACCACAGTAGTTTCGAGTTTCTTCTCTTCAGCTGCCTCAATTATAGCTTTTTCAGCTTTTTCCCAGTTTTCATCCGACCCAATATACTTTTCACTGTTCCCAGGATCCCTGAGAGAGATCTGTGCTGTGAACTCATTTAAATTCACAGCTTTAAATATAAATTGAACCAGGTCAATTATGCTTTTGAATTCTTCCTTAAGCTGGTCGGGTCGGCAAAAATGATGTGCATCATCCTGTGTGAAGCTTCTTACCCTCGTAAGGCCGTGAAGTTCTCCGCTTTGTTCATACCTGTAAACAGTTCCGAATTCGGCCATCCTGTAAGGAAGATCCCTGTATGAATGTGGCGTTGCGTTAAATATTTCACAATGGTGAGGACAATTCATCGGTTTAAGCATGAACTGCTCACCTTCCTGGGGCGTCGACATCGGCTGAAATGAATCTTTACCATATTTTTCATAATGTCCTGATGTCTTGTAAAGGTTGACATCACCTATATGAGGTGTTGCAACAATCGTATATCCTCTTCTTTTAAGAACTCTGGTCATGAAATTAATCAGGTTCTGCCTTAATTCAGCTCCCCTGGGCATCCATAACGGAAGACCCATTCCAACCTTTGGCGAGAAAGTGAAGAGTTCCAGTTCTTTTCCGATACGGCGGTGATCCCTTTTCCTGGCTTCCTCAAGAAATATAAGATAGTCATCGAGCAGTTTCTGCTTTGGATAAGTTATACCATAAATCCTGGTAAGCATCCTGTTCTTTTCGTTACCTCTCCAGTAGGCTCCGGCAACATTAAGAAGCTTTATGGCCTTTATCGGCTCTGTGGATGGAAGATGGGGACCACGGCACAGATCTGTAAAGCTGCCCTGGGTATATAATGAAATCGTACCATCTTCAAGCTCACCGATCAGCTCAACTTTGTACTGATCACCTTTTTCCGAAAACAATGCAAGCGCCTCTTTTTTGCTTACTTCCTTCCTTGTAAATACAAGATTTTTAGCAGCAAGATCTTTCATGCGGTTCTCGATTGCAGGCAGATCATTATCAGTAATAGTTTTACCTTCACCAGGATCCACATCATAATAGAATCCGTTCTCTATTGCCGGTCCGATTCCGAATTTAATTCCCGGGTAGAGGCTTTCGAGTGCTTCTGCCAGCAAATGTGCCGACGAATGCCAGAAAGCATGCTTCCCCTGCTCATCATCCCATTTATGAAGCTTAAGGGTTGCATCCGAATTAACCGGCCGTGTAAGATCAATTACCTCTCCATTTACCGTTGCAGCATATACTTCCTTAGCGAGCCTCGGGCTTATCTGTTCAGCTATTTCGAGACTGCTGATCCCTTTTCTGTATTGCTTTACAGAGCCATCGGGGAATGTTATGTTGATCATTATGATGTGTTTTATTTTTCTGGAGTGCAAAGATAATGATTTTTTCGTGTTTTTCAAGCCCCTCCCTCTCCGGGGGAGGGGTTGGGGAGAGGTGATTTTTGGCACGTAATTTGAATTTATATAATTGAATTATTAAACATCATCGCCATGAAAAAGATTATATTTCTCACACTTGTTCTTCCCCTGATACTTTTCTCATGTGAAATTTCGCCCAATGCTTATTTTTCGGCAAGCCCGGCTGATCCGGTAGTAGGGGAGGATGTCTGGTTTACAAATGAATCAGAAAATGTTGCCAGTTTTGAATGGGATTTTGGAGATGGCTTTATCTCGAATGAGGCAAATCCCGTTCACAGATATACTTCTACAGGAATCTTCACAGTAATCCTTAAGGTGTGGTCAGGCAGCGGCTTAAGCGACGAGGCCTCCCTTTCCCTTGACGTTAAAATACCTACACTTCTTGAAGTCGAGGTTCTTGAATACTATGAGGAGTATCCAGTTGAAGGGGCGAGCGTGGTCCTGTATCCTACCCTTACTGACTGGGAAAACGAAACCCATAGTGTTAATGAGGGTTTCACCGACTCAGATGGCAAAACAGTATTTGCCGGCCTCGACAATATAGTTTACTATCTTGATGTATGGGAAACAAATCATGACAATTATGCTCTAAAAGCAGAGGATTTAGGATTTATACGAACATCTGAAATAATTCCCAACAAGATCAACAGGTTCATTGCATATGTCGATTATGTGGATCATTGAAAAGGAGCTGGCAAACGCGACGTGTCGATGGTAATCAAAAAACTTATGAGGAAACCTGAAGATAAAAAACAACCTGAAGCTTCCTCTGATACCTCCGGCTGGCAGGAATTGTACGCAAAAAGAGCAATTAAAAAATAATGAATTTTTAACAGACCGTTGAAATTATAGTAGGGACATTGCATGCAATGTCCCTATTTCTTTTCAACAGATATCATTGGGATCAGAACCAGGTCCTGATGAGGTTTTTTCTGTCATGCTGAAATTCGCTCAACTTGTAGAAAATCGAGTTGTCATCCGATTCTATCTGGTACTCCCAGTAAGTTGATACAGGTCCTGGTGAAAGCTGAATTCTTTTTATATACAACCGGTCTCCCATTTTGAAATCACATCTCTCGGCATAAGCTGAAATTTTACCGTAGGTGCTGTCCATTGTTGTTTTAATCCAGATCAGGTAAGGTTCACCGAATTTCTCAGGGACGTGCTGGCGGTATTCCATGAAGTTGCCAACATATTTTCTTGTCAGTATCAATGAATCCTCCTGTACGCCTGACTGTTTGGTGGAAGCACAGGATGCCAGAAACAATAGGCATAGATAAACAGCTCTTTTCATACCTTTCATTATTTATTGCCGGAATTATTCTCAGGTTCTGTTATTAATTCCGCAATACTTATATAATCAGATGATTCCATCATCATATTTAACGTGCAAATGTACAAAAAATTACCCGTTGCTAAAAAAGATGGCTTAAACTGTCTCAGGGTTTGCCGGGATATGCAACAATACCTTCGTACTTGCTGAAGCCGCTTTCAGTCCGGACAGACATCTGAGGATTACTTTTCCCGATCATAGTTGCACAGCCAAGTTCCCCGTATTTATTTATCGCTACAAACTTCTCGCTGGGATAAAATCCGGAATTAACATTCCTGTACCTGTCTGTAATCATATGGAGGGCATCTTCACATGCCTGTTGCGGTGTGCGACCCTCCTTCATTTTTAGCAGCATGTAATATGAAGCGCAGGATTTAATAACATCCTCACCGCGTCCGGTGGCACCGGCAGCCCCGACTTCGTTATCTACATAGAGGCCTGCCCCTATTATCGGAGAATCACCCACGCGGCCGTTAAGCTTGAAACTCATACCGCTGGTTGTTGTGCATCCTGCTATATCCCCGTTAATATCTATGGCAAGTACATTGGTGGTACCGTAATGATGCTCTATATCAGGAAAATCCTTCCAGTATGCTTCATTTTTTCTTATATTCTGCAGATGTTCAGGTACACCCCAGTCATCCGAAGGGCTAAGTTCTTCTTTCCACCTGAGCCATATCTTTCCTGGCTTTCTCGGTCAGCAGATTCTCTTCCCTGAATCCCCAGGCTTTTGCAAATTCCAGGGCACCTGCGCCTACAAGCAGAACATGATCAGTACGTTGCATTACAAGTTTTGCAACTGATGAAGGGGTTTTTATGTTCTCAAGACATGCGACGGCTCCGGCTGAATAGGTTTTTCCATCCATAAAAGAGGAGTCGAGCTGAACAACTCCCGTGTTCATTGGGAAGCCCACCATAACCGACGCTTGTATCTTCAGGATCGACCTCGATTATATTTGCAGCTTTCTCAACCGCATCAACGGCATTGCCACCTGCCTTTAGTATTTCCCATCCTGCTTCCATTGCATTGCGACCTGTCTCATTGGTGTGGCTTGTCATTATCATCGGCTTGATTCCTTTGGCCGATTTCTGGATCGTCATTCCTGAAATATTCGGAAGAATAAGTGCTCCTGTTCCGGCTCCGATAGTACTTGCAACGAAATTCCGGCGGGATATATATTTTTTCATAGTTGATTTACTATTGAATGTTATTTATTTACCAGAACATTATTCAATTCGTTCTTTATGATACCCGACCAGATTCTGTAACCCTCATCATTCAGATGAAGCTTGTCTTCAATAAAGAGCTCACTACGGGGCAGACCACTTGAATTAAGAAAATATTTCTCAGTATCGATGAAATATGTGTTTCTGTGGCTATCGCAGATCTCTTTTATCATTTCATTTGCTTCTTTAATCTCGGGCCACACCGCCCATCTTGAAGGGGTAGGAGTTACACTTATCCAGAAAACCGGAGTATCAGTAAATTTTCTTCGGATTATATACAAAGTCTTTCTGAACAATTGTGACACCTCAAGCGGGCTTTTATCATTTTCATTTCCTGAGATATCGTTTCCAATAAATATAACAATTGCCTTGCAGGGATGGGGGTAAATAATCCTGTCGGCATAAACTGCGAAATCGCTCAGCTTTGCTCCTCCATATCCTCTCTGGATAACATTATAGGGCATCATATCCTTTCCGATTGTCGACCAGAGTCTTATACTTGAACTGCCTGCAAAAAGTATTGCATCCGAAGGATACGATTTTGTAACATCGAGCTGTTCAAATTTTTCAATGTCACTTTCCCAGGCTTTTACTTCGGGCAGATTGCTGTACTTGCTTAGTGGTGCACAGGATAAGGATACTAAAATTATAATTGATGTCAGAAAGAAAATTCGTCTCATAGCTTGTTAAGATTGTTTTGATAAAGGTAGCGGTAATTTGTTAAAATATTATAATAATGCAGATACCCTGATTAAAGTTTTGCTTCATATAGCTGGAAAATTATTTATTTTAAGCAAAAAAAAGTTACGTTTGTATAAACTAGACTTTATTTGCGTACCAAAAGTTATTATAAATCCAATGTCAAAAAGTAAATTGCTTCTCACAAAGCCTCTGGATCAGCTGATGGAAGAATCAAAGGATACCGGGGGTTTAAAACGATCATTAACAGCCCTGAATTTAACAACTCTTGGTATTGGAGCTATAATAGGTGCGGGGATTTTTGTTCTGACAGGTCAGGCCGCAGCTCAGTATGCCGGTCCCGGAATCGTCATCTCTTTCATTATTTCCGGTCTCGCCTGCGGTTTTGCAGGTTTATGCTATGCTGAATTTGCCTCAATGATACCAATTTCCGGAAGTGCATATACTTATTCTTATGCTACTCTCGGGGAGTTCCTTGCCTGGATAATAGGATGGGATCTGATTCTCGAATATCTGTTTGCCGCTTCAACGGTTTCTGTCGGATGGTCGGGTTATGTTGTAAGCTTTCTTAAAGATCTGAATATTAACATTCCTGCGCAGTTTACAGGGGCCACAGGTTCTGTGATGGTGAATGTCCCCGAAATGGGATGGAAGCCTCTTACTGATGCTTTTACCCAGACTCTGGCAGCTTCAGGTATCAGTGTAGATTCTCTGGCACATGTAACCTGCATTCTGAATCTTCCGGCCATGTTCATTGTGGCATTATTGTCGACACTTCTGGTAATAGGAATAAGGGAATCCGCCAACTTCAATAACATAATGGTAATTACAAAAGTATCCGTAATTATACTTTTCATCGCAATCGGCTTTATGTTCGTTAAATCGGCAAACTGGCATCCATTTATACCAGCAAACCAGGGTGAATTCGGAAAATTCGGATTAAGTGGCATTCTGAGGGGAGCAGGAGTTATTTTCTTTGCATATATAGGATTTGATGCGGTATCAACTGCCGCCCAGGAAGCTAAAAATCCGCAGAAAGATATGCCAATAGGAATTCTAGGTTCGCTTGGTATTTCAACTGTCCTTTACATTCTTGTTGCCATAGTACTGACAGGGATTGTAAGCTACACTACACTGAATGTACCCGATCCGGTTGCAGTTGGAGTTAATGCCATGGGTAAAGGGATGTTCTGGCTGAGACCTATTGTTAAAATTGCCGCAATTGCCGGATTAAGCTCTGTTATACTTGTGATGCTTCTCGGCCAGCCAAGGATATTTTTCACCATGGCAAAGGATGGTCTGCTTCCGCCTGTCTTTTCAAAAGTTCATCCGCGTTTTAAAACTCCCTATATAAGTACAATTGTTACAGGATCTGTAGCAATGATTATTGCCGGAATACTGCCTATAAGTATCCTGGGAGAACTTGTATCGATAGGAACGTTGCTTGCTTTTATTATTGTTTGCATCAGCGTGCTGGTTTTGCGAAAGTCTAAGCCTGATATCCACAGGCCATTTAAAACGCCATGGGTTCCATTTGTCCCGATTGCCGGAGCAACTATTTGTTTTCTGCAGATGGTGGCATTGCCGCTTGATACATGGTTACGGCTTGTTGTTTGGATGAGCCTCGGATTTCTGATCTATTTTCTTTATGGAATTAAGCACAGCAAGGTAAGGGAAGAAAATAAAAAATAAATTGCCCCTAAATCCCCTAAAGGGGACTTACTCTTAAACCCCCTTTAGGGGGTAGGGTGCATTGGGTGAGTGTTAAATCTCATCAGAGAATACCGCTCCCGGAAGATCCCTTAGATTATATCTTGAAGCCATGGCTTCACCATAAGCTCCGGCCGATCTGATAGCAATTATATCTCCTCTTCTGGTTTCAGGCAGTTCAATATACTTTGCGAACGAATCAGCTGATTCGCAAACCGGCCCGACGACATCATACCTGACAGCTTTCCCGGTTGAAGTGAGATTCTCAATTTTATGTACTGCCTGATACAGTGCAGGTCTTATAAGATCTGTCATACCGGCATCGATAATTGCAAAGGTGGTATTACTTCCTTTTTTAATATAGAGAACCTTTGAAATCAGTGATCCGCACTGACCTACAAGCGAACGTCCAGGTTCGACATGGATATTCTGACCCGGACGCAACCTGACAAACTCCCTTATCATTGAAAAGTAATCCTCAAAGCGGGCAGCTTTTTCCGGGTTTGAATAATCGATCCCTAATCCCCCTCCGACATTAATTATTTCCAGTTCAATGTTCTGTGATGAAAAGAACTCCTGCAACTCATTAATCCTCGAACATAGACTTTTAAAAACTGACATCTTGGTGATTTGGGAGCCAATATGGAAGTGAATGCCTTTAAGCTTCAGATTCTTTAATGATTTCAGCTTTTCCAGAACTTCTTTCAGTTCCCAGGTATTGACCCCGAATTTGCTTTCGGCAACTCCGGTTGTTATGTATTTATGAGTATGTGCCTCAATGTAGGGATTGATTCTGAGTGCTATGGTTGCAACCTTATCGTGTTTTTCGGCGATTGAATTAATGACTTCCATTTCAGGAATGGATTCACAGTTATAACATAAAATATCAGCTTTAAGAGCTGCTTCAATATCTTTGTCGGTTTTGCCAACTCCGGCAAACACTGTTTCTGAATGTTCAAACCCTGATGAAATTGCCCGTTCAATTTCATTGTAAGAAACACAATCTGCCCCGAAACCATAGGATGAAATAATTTTAAGTATCCTGGGATTTGGATTAGCCTTGACAGCATAGTGCACTTTGAATCCTCCCTTTGTGGATTCTTCAAGAACTTTCTGGCATGTCGAGTGCAGAACATCGAGATCGTAGAAATAAAAAGGTGTAGGCAGATCTCTGAATCTGGCAATGGTTTTACTGGTGATCATGTTATTGGTTAAAAAGATATTTGTTAAGAAGGTTAAGTGCATTTATTTTATCTTTTGAGTCTATCAGCAACGAAATGCTGTGTGGACTTCCTCCGTAAGAGATCATCTTAAGAGGGATAGTATTCAGTGCTTCGAAGATCTCAGGCGCAGAACCTGTCCTCTCGGTCCGGAAATCCCCTACAATGCAGAGAATAGTCTGGTTCTGCTCAATTTCCACTGAGCCAAGCTCTTTCAGGTCGTGAGCTATTTGTTGAATGAACTGTGGATTATCGACAGTTATAGAAACCGATACCTCCGATGTTGTAACCATATCGATCGGCGTCTTGTAGGCTTCAAAAATCTCAAATACTTTTCTTATGAATCCATATGCCATCAGCATCCTGTCCGATTTGATCCTGAATACTGATATACCGTCTTTTGCAGCAACAGCTTTGTAATCCTGAAGAATGGAATGGGAGGTTATAAGCGTGCCTTCATCCTTAGGATCCATAGTATTCTTGAGCCTTACGGGAATGTTCTTCTCCCTTGCGGGGTTTACGCTTGAAGGGTGCAATATTTTGGCTCCGAAATATGCAAGCTCAGCTGCTTCATCAAATGATATTTCGCGTATTACCCTTGTTTTTTCTACATACCTCGGATCGTTATTATGGAAGCCATTAATGTCCGTCCAGATTTGGATCTCCGATGCATTGATGGCGGCGCCGATAAGCGAAGCAGTGAAATCGCTTCCTCCGCGCTTAAGATTATCAATTTCCCCATAGGCATTACGGCAGATGAATCCCTGAGTAACTATTATTTTCTCATCAGGATAGTTGCCAAGTTCTCTTTTAAAGTTTTCTCCAATATAAAATGCATCAGGTTCACCATCCTTGTCGATTCGCATAAAATTAAGGGCAGGAATTAGTACTGACCTTATGTTACTTTCGCTTAGAAGTTTATGGAACATACCGGTTGACATCAATTCTCCCTGTGCGAGAATAGCTTTCTCCTGTACTTTTGCAAAAGAGCTGGCTATAATATCTCCAATGTAGTCAAAATGGGAGTTTACAAGTTCATATCCCTCCTTTTTATATGTCTCTGTTAAAAAAAGCTCTTTAATAACCTCGTGGTACTTTGACCTGAGGGCTTCGTTTTTCAGGGCTGCTTCTTCTTTCTCTCCGGAATACAAAAGCTCAGATATCTCAACCAGGCTGTTTGTTGTCCCCGACAGTGCAGAAAGCACTACAACCACACTCTCTTCCCCGCTGATAAGTGGTATTATTGATTTCATCCTGTCGGGCTTACCAACTGAGGTACCGCCGAATTTCATTATTTTCATTATGCTCAGTTTTTTATATCGTAATACAAAAAAACCTGCATGATTCTGCAGGTCTGGATGATCTTTTTATCTTGAATCAGGGTAAAAAGATTATTCAGACCCGGTATACAGATGTCTGATAGGTTTTATTTGTTTTTTTAACAGCATTATCAATTCAAATTATCAGTGAGCAAAAATATACTTTTCTATAATATACAATTAGGTGTTTTTAATTTTTTTCTTATTTTTGTGCCCGCTGTAGTTATGCCGCCCAGATGGCGAAATTGGTAGACGCGCTAGTTTCAGGGACTAGTGTCAGTAATGATGTGCAGGTTCGAGTCCTGTTCTGGGCACCAGGCGATTCGCCCAGATGGTGAAATTGGTAGACACGCCAGCTTGAGGGGCTGGTGCCGGCAACGGTGTGCAAGTTCGAGTCTTGTTCTGGGCACAAAAAATTAAATAGGGACATGCCATGGCATGTCCCTATTGTTTTTTGTGCCCCTGAAGCCCCCCATCTGGGGGGAGGGGGTTGAACATCCTTTGCGGATTGGGGTTTACAAGACTCCAGCCTTTACGATATTCATATTGGAACATCTCATTAGCTTCAGCAAGATTTGTGATCTTCATATTGGCTGCGTCATATTCGAGAGTGATGTTTGCCCTCTGATGCTTGACAGCAATATTTGTCAGAAGCATTATCTCAGTTAATTTTGATGAAATTGAGAAATCATTGCATGATTTCTTTCCGTTTTTGATTGCATCGATCCAGTCTTCGAAAATATTTCCGGTACGAGGAAGCCATGCATCAGGTCCCTTGAAATCAATGTTTGCCGGGATAAGCTCAGGCATCGCCCCATGGCTGCCATGGGTAATAATACCCTTGTCGCCATAATAAGTAGCGTCTTTCATGGCACGGCCTGCTTCAAGTGTCTCAGGACGGGGAGGTCTTAGTCCGCCATCACACCATGAAACCTTAACCGGAGGCATGTAACCACGGGCCGGGAATTCATAAGTTACCATTTCGCACAACGGCATATAGTCGGTGCTGTAAGGTGAGCTGGTAGCCTGGATCTTTGTTGGCATTCCCAGATTAAGGGCCCAGATAGGTGCATCAAAAATGTGAGCTCCCATATCACCCATTGCTCCGGTTCCATAATCCCAGAGTCCTCTCCAGTTAAAATGGAATGCTTCAGGATTATACGGTTTTTCAGGAGCAGGCCCTAACCAGACATCATAATTCACATTCTTTGGAACAGGAACTCCAGCAGGCCGTTTAATATCTCCCTGCGGCCAGAAGCCCATCGGACGGTTGGTTGACAGCTGAACTTCCCTCACAAGACCAATAACTCCTGACTGGATCCATTCCACTGTTTTGCGGGTACCTTCTGTGGCATGTCCCTGATTACCCATCTGTGTCACAACATTGTTTTCTTTTGCTAATTCTGCAAGCTTACGGCATTCAGTAATTGTTTTTGCCATCGGTTTCTCAATATACACATGCTTTTTAGCACGCAAAAATGCTGCTGCAATCGGAGCATGATTGTGGTCAGGTGTACCGATAACAACTGCATCGATCGATTTTTCCTTTTCAAGCATTTCACGCCAGTCAGAATAAACCTTTGCCTTTGGGTACCCTTTTATAATATGACCCGAATAATTGGGATCAATATCACATATTGCATAAATATTTGCAAGCTTGATCACTCTGTTCTGAGCATCTCCCATCTGTACAATTGCATTGGGATCGGCTCCAGGCCTTCCCTGACCTGCAGGACGCTGGCCACCCTGTCCTGGTGCTCCCTGGGGAGGCGCACCCGGTGCTCCCTGCTGTGGATTTCTTTTCATCATTTCAGCCCGTCGGGCTTCCTGAGCAGCAATCTGCTCCTTGGTCAGCGGTGTTCCATTCATGTTTCTCTGAGGCCTGACAATAGCGACATCCGGTGAGGCGATCTGCTGAATGTCGCCGCCCCCCTGGCTTCCGACACCGATTCCGGCAACATTTATCAAATCACTTGGTGCAGTATATCCTTTTCCGCCCATAGCGTGGCGCGGAATTATCGTGAAAGCTGCAGCTGCAGTAGCCGTGGTGCCCAAAAAGCTTCTTCTCGAAAGCTTTTTGTTAACTGGTACTTTTTTGTTGAGGTTTTCCTGATTCATAATTTGATGGTTTGGTTTTGGATTGAATTATCTATTAGACATTAAAAGCGATGTTTTATTCCTGTTTCTGATTATTAAAGACGCACGACTCACGACTCACGACTCACGATCACGACGCACGACTCAGGGTTTAAGGCTTCCGTGTGTCCTGCGTCGTGTGCCGTTTCAGTTATTGAATCATAGATTGCCTGTAAAATATATGATCTGATATTTAGTTCAGATAACAAATTATTGTTTCTTGTCGGATAAACCCTGTTTGAAAAAAAGATATAGGTTATTTCATCAACAGGATCAATCCACACAAAGGTACCTGTGTAGCCTGAATGACCAAAGCTCTCAGACGATGCACTCTTTGCCGGATATGCATCTGCCGGACCAAGTTCATTATTGTTAAGGAAAGGCTTGTCAAACCCAAGTCCTCTTCTGTTGTTATTTTCAGGGAATTGCACCCGTGTATACTCCTCAAGTATGTCCCTGTTTATTATCTGTTCCCCTCCGTATTCACCTTTCCTCCGGTAAAGTTCCATCAGCTTCATCAGATCGTTTGCGGTTGCAAACAGGCCGGCATGCCCTGATATCCCGCCAAGCATTGCTGCTCCTTCATCATGCACAGTTCCATGCAGAAGCTGCCGCCTGAAAAGCGAGTCATACTCGGTTGGAACTATCCTGTCCAGAGGGTATTTAAGATACGGATTAAAACACATATCATAAGCACCCAGCTTGTGATAAATATTATTTGTAACAAAATCATACCATTTTTCTCCTGTCAGATTATCAATTATGCCTGTTGAAATAATGAAGGTAAGATCTGAATAGACATATTTTTTCTCACCAAGGGGACTCTTTTTGATCTCTTTGAATATCTTCTTCCTGTAGTTCTTTTTTATATACAGGTCGTTTGCAACTTTGAACGGATATTTTTCTGAGTATTCGTGTCTGAAAATATTCCTTTTAAATGAAGAATCAGCCCTGACAGTCTCTTTCCAGAACGGAATCCAGTCCTTGAGACCTGCCTGGTGGGTCAGCAGATCTTTCATAAGAAGATCTCCTTTGTTCGTTTTTCTGAAATCAGGAAGGTAATCGCCAAGCTTCTTTTCCACTGAAAACTTCCCCTCAGAATTAAGAAGCATAAGCCCGGCAAGGGTCGATGAGATTTTTGTCACCGAGGCCAGATCGAAAAGATCATCTTTTCTTACCGGAATTCTTTCATCGTAAGTATGGTACCCGTATGTCTTATGAAATACAACGATCCCCTTTCTGGCAACCATTATTTCACAACCCGGATAGGCTTTAGCTTTTAATCCGATATTGGCAATTGAGTCAATTTTCCTGTTAAGACTCTCAGATGACAATCCTGCGTTTTCAGGAAATCCGAACTGAAGTCTTAAATTCCCTGGGGTGGCAATCCCAAAACCAGGTTGCCATTTATTATTTATAGTAACCGGAAGAGTTCCGTTTCCACCAATTCCTCCAAAAATAAGCTGAGCAGCCAGGTCCTCAGTATAATGATTTTCCTCATAGGCAAGTACCAGCCCATCAGCATTAACAGGGATTTCAATCTTCCCGGTTTTAGCTGGGTTTCCAAAATATGCAACAATTGTTTTGTTTCCTTCAGTCAGTCTTTTAAGAAAATCATTCAAAACCGGGTCCGGAAACAGAATTTGCATCCTGATTGTCTCCCTCATTAAAAATTCCTGCAATCACCAGGTCGTAAGCTGTAAGTGTTTTCAGCAAAAGGATCGACTTTGCATTATCAATCTTTCTTATTGAAAAAGTATCAGCAGGGGTGTAGCTTAAAATCCTTTCCTGGAACAATGAGTTGTTGTCCGGGTTGATGGCGAGCACAGCTATTTTATAATCCTGTAAATTTTTAACAGGAATAATATTCCCTTTATTGTTAAGAACCGTGAGGGAGTTTGAATACAAATCCCTTATGAGGGCTTTTGTTGAGGCAGGTATCAGCTCATCCAACAGATTCTCTTTACTGATGAGGCGGGTCTGTGATAGTCCTGCCCAATATTTTGCAGCAAGGACCGCACGGCATTTTTCATCGATATCTCCCTGGGATATTAAGCCTTTTTTTATACTGTCTGAAATCTCTCTGATGACAATCTCAGGATCAGAAACTGATTCTGTAATACCCATTCCGTTTCTTAACGACATCGGATCCTGCTTTTCAATTGAAATGATCCCCTTATCCTGTAAGCCATTGAAATACATCCTGATATTTCTTTCTGAGATCCTGTTTAAGTCCGATGGATAAATGTTGACCTGCACGCCAATCCTTTTAAACTGTTTACCGACATCAACACCCGTTTGATAAAACAATGAATCATTCTGAATCGCACCCAGGGTAATCAGGTCGGGGTATCTTTCGATTCCTGTCAGTTTCATCCCCGGACCTGATTCGCAGCTTTCAGCAATTAAAAGAGGGACTTTGCTTATCTTTTGATAATAATTGACCATTTCAGCCATCTGCTCTGCCTGGCCATCAGAAAATATTATTCCTCCCGGCCCTGCTTTCTTTATTGCATCGTTAAGCCGTACAGCCTGTCCTATGTCAGAGTCAGCAAAGGCATCGACCCATATAAGCTGCCCGATCTTCTCTTCCCGCGAAAGCGAATTGAAGACGGAATCAACCCATGGATGATGAATAAATTCCAGGAAAGGCTGATCAGTTTCCTGAGCGTAAAGCTCAGGAATTAACGTTAATAGGAAAGCCAATAAAATGTATCTGATTAATTTAGGTAACATTATGTTGTAATTCATTTATTAATTAAAAATAAACAAAAATTTGCTCGAACCATGACAATCCAAAAACTATATAATTTCAATCAATATTACTATATTTCAACCCTGATTAACACCTGCATGAAAAAAACTCTCCTGTTCAGCCTGTCATTTTTTATCTTTCTGATTCTGAACAGTTTTTATAATCTTAATGCCCAGGATAAAGATAAACTGAACAGAGCAGTATCGGAAAGAATTAAAGACTGGAAAAATCCCCTGATCCAATGGCAGCATATAGCAAAACCAGTCATTGATTCCGTCATTGTCATAAAAAAGTCTGAAACAATTAAGCTCTTTTTTGCCCCTGGTTTATCGTATTATCCTTTAAGGGAGGATACTTACAGGGTTTTTATGCAATCCATAAGAAAGTCTCTCGGGAAAAAATTCCGGAAATACACAATTGATGTTTTTACAAACAATTATACGATTGACCAGCTTATTCCGAATTACTACCGTAAAGATCTTCCCGTTGACTCAGCCAGGTTTCCAGCTACAAAGAGTGAAAAGAAGATTCTGGTCAGGAAAACAGAGGTGGATGACCCTCCAAATGGACTATTCGGGAATTCAATTGCACTCTGGCATAGTCACGGATACTATTTTGAAATGGGGCTCGACAGGTGGGAATGGCAGCGGGCAAAACTCTTCGGAACTGTAGAGGATATTTCGATTATGGGTTATGTTGTGCCTTATCTTGCAAGAATGCTCGAGAACGCAGGGGCGAATGTTTTTCTGCCCCGGGAAAGAGATATTCAGACACGCGAAGTAATTGTAGATAACGACAAGTCGTCGAAGGGTTCTGAATTTGTTATCCACTCAGAAAATAATATTCAGAAAATACAAAAAGGTTTCCTGCTTACTGACACGCTCTTCCCGGGATTTAACCCATTTAAAAGCGGAACATCTTTACGGATAGTCAACGATTCAGCAACCTTTATTCCTGAAATTCCTCAGAAGGGAGACTATTCGGTTTATGTATCATACCCTATGGTCAGGGACAATAGTAAGGAGGTCAGGTATATAATATCCCATACCGGAGGGAAAACGGAATTCATAATTGATCAGACAATTGGAGGAGAGACCTGGATATATCTTGGAACATTTAACTTCAATCAGGGAGTAAATGCCGAAACCGGATCTGTTACTGTAAAAGGAAATGAAAAAAACAATGAGTTCATTGCCCTCGATGCTGTAAGATTCGGAGGAGGAATGGGTAATGTTGCAAGACGTCCTTCTTCTGAGATTGTCAAGAACCAGCAATCGCTGAATGAGAAAATCACAGTTGGTAATGAACAGGTTAAGGATAGTCTTTCACAATTCACATGGAAACTGAGCGGAATGCCCCGATATTTGGAGGCTTCAAGGTACTGGCTGCAGTATGCAGGTATGCCTGACACTCTTGTATATACACCTACAATCTACAAGAACGATTACAATGATGATTACCAGTCGAGGGGGCTGTGGGTGAATTACCTGAAAGAAGATCTTGGTTTACCCATCGACCTGTCGCTGGCATTTCATAGCGACGCCGGTATTACACCCGGCGATTCAATTATCGGAACACTTGCAATATTTTATACTACAGCAGATAATGGGAAATTTCCTTCAGGAACATCAAGGATGGCAGGCAGGGATCTTTCTGATATAGTTCAGACACAGATCGTGGAAGATATAAGAAGAGATTTTGAACCCCAATGGACCAGGAGAGGATTATGGGACAAGCCGTATTCGGAAGTCAGAAGACCAGACGTTCCAGGGATGCTGCTCGAACTTCTTTCGCACCAGAACCTGGCAGATATGCGTTACAACCTCGATCCCAGATTCAGATTCAGTGTTTCAAGGTCGGTATATAAAGGCATCCTGAAATATCTGGCCTATGTCGAAAACCGTGATTATTCAGTTCAGCCTTTACCGGTGACAGGATTTGCAATTACGCCATTGTCAGGAAATAAGGTCAGGTTATCATGGGAACCCGTAATTGATGAGAATGAACCTTCTGCAAAACCAGATAAATACAAGGTTTACACAAGGAGAGGGGACAATGGATATGATAACGGTTTTGTAACAAGTAATACTTTTACTGAAGCAGACCTTGCATCACTTGATTCTATTTACACATTTAAAGTTACAGCACTTAATGCCGGAGGGGAAAGCTTTGATTCTGAAGAGCTGTCTGCCGGGATAAAAGCCGGCAGCACTGCCCCTGTTCTTGTAGTAAACGGATTTGACCGCATCTCAGGTCCCTCATGGATCGATACCGGGAATGTAGCAGGTATTTCCTGGTGGGATGACCGCGGAGTTCCATTTCATAAGGATTTGATTACAATTGGCGACCAGTATGACTTTGACAGAAAGGATCCATGGCTTGATGATGATTCTCCGGGATGGGGAGCCTCATATACTGATGCGGCAGGAATAGTCAATCAGGGTAACGAATTTAACTACCCCTATATTCATGGTAAGGCTATAATGGCTGCCGGACACTCCTTTTTCTCGGTATCCGATGAGTACTTCACTTCACCTGCAATGGATGCTTCAGATTACAAGATCATCGACCTGATCTTTGGAGAAGAGAAATCCACTCAGTTTTTCAATGACACATCACGGATCGATTTCCGGATATATACTCCGGAATTTATGAAAAAAATTGAAGAGGTTACACAGACAGGATCCGGGATTTTTATGTCAGGAGCTTATATCGGTTCCGACCTGTTAATTCCGATGACTCGACAGCAATAAGGTTTGCTGAAAAGACACTTCATTTTCTTCCACGTACAGGTCATGCTGTCAGGAATGGCAAAATTTATGCAACTGATTATGCAAAACCTGCATTTAACGGATCATTCAGTTTCAATACCGGCTATTCGTCTTCAATTTATTCCGTTGAGTCGCCTGATGCAATTGAACCGGCAGGAAAGGGGCTGTATGCTCATTCAGATATTCCGAAAATAATACCTCGGCCGGGGTGGCATTTAAGGGAATCTGCAATATAGTTGCTCTGGGTTTTCCATTTGAAACAATATCAGGCGAAAAGCAGAGGGAACTGCTAATGAACCAGATTCTGAAATTTTTAGGGAAATAAAATAAACTATGGAAAAGAAAATTACATCATTTTTACCTTTTTCTGATAAAGAGTCGCTTGATTTCACAATAAAATCGTTGAAAGACTCTGGCGTGATGGCGGATATAGTTATTCTGACGGGCTTTGATAGTGAACCGGAGTTTCAATATCCTGGAGTTAAATATCTGAAGTCGGAAGGATTTGCTTCAACAGTTTCGGTGAAAAAAATGGCTGAAACAGCTGCCACTGAATATGTTCTTGTTTACTCCAAGACTTTTCCTCTTGACATGGGGAAATTTGCAATAAGCAGAATGATTCAGGTCTGCGAAAATATGAATGCAGGAATTGTATATTCAGATTATTTCGAAAACAGGAATAACCAGCTCTTGCCCCATCCTTTAATAGATTACCAGGAGGGAAGCCTGAGAGATGATTTCAATTTCGGATCAGTTGTTCTTTATAAGACTTCGGCATTCAAGAATGCCTGCAAAACAATGGATGACGAATACCGATATGCCGGGTTGTATGACCTCAGGCTTAAAATATCAAAGGAGCATCAGATAGTTCATCTGCCTGAAATGTTATACACTGAAATAGAGCACGATACACGCAAATCAGGTGAAAAACAGTTTGATTATGTTGACCCCAGGAACAGAGAGGTACAGATCGAGATGGAAAAAGCCTGTACAATCCATCTCAAAGAGATTAACGCATGGCTGAAACCTGAATTCCGTGAGATAAGCTTTGATAAAGAGAACTTTGAATTTGAAGCTTCAGTGGTCATTCCGGTTAAGAACAGGGTGAAAACAATCAGCGATGCAATAAAGTCTGTATTAAACCAGAAAACGAATTTTAAATTCAACCTGATTGTGATCGATAATCATTCAACTGATGGGACCACAGAAATGATCGGCACATTCTCGAAAACGGACCAGAGGGTGGTTCACATTGTTCCTGATCGCCTCGATCTGGGCATCGGCGGCTGCTGGAATGAGGGTATCTTTCATGAAAAATGCGGAAAATTTGCTATCCAGCTCGACAGTGACGACCTGTATATTAGCGATAATGTTATCAGCAGGGTAGTGCAGGCATTTTACGACCAGAAGTGTGCCATGGTTGTGGGATCCTATAAAATGGTGAATTTTAATCTTGAGGAATTGCCTCCCGGACTGATTGATCACAAAGAATGGACTCCTGAAAATGGAAGAAATAATGCACTAAGGATTAATGGATTAGGTGCTCCAAGGGCATTTTACACTCCGGTTATCAGGAGTATAAGGGTTCCAAATGTCAGCTATGGCGAGGATTATGCCGTGGGACTGGCAATCAGCCGTCATTACCAGATTGGAAGGATTTATGAACCCTTGTACCTTTGCCGCAGATGGGAGGGGAATACCGATGCAGCTCTCGATATCCCAAGGGCCAATGCCCATAATCTGTACAAAGACAGGTTGAGAACAATTGAGCTGATGGCAAGGAGGCAAAAGAATATGCGTCAACTAAATAATTAATAAACCCCCTTTCTTATTTCCCCCAAGGGGGAAATGATGTTATGGAAACTCCTTCCCCCTGGGGGAAGGTCGGGAAGGGGGTTGACCCAACAAAGAAAATCTTAATGTACTCCGAACAAATCAACGAACTATTTTCATCCCAGCTCCGGGAATGGGACCTTGCAAGATTGAATTACAGCCAGCTTGAAAAGGTCAGGACCAGGAAAGTGGATTTCGGAACATTTGAAGTTCTTGTACAGTTCAACCCTGAGAGGATAAGATCATCCGCTGCAAAGGTTGATGCTAAATCAATAGGGGAAAGGCCCTGTTTCCTTTGCAGCCAGAACAGACCGCATGAACAACGGGGTATCGTTTTTGAAAAAAGTCTTACAATCCTTATCAATCCGTTCCCGATCTTCAGAAGACATTTGACTGTTCCTTCAAATGACCATATAGATCAGAGAATCGGGAATAACCTTGGTATCATGCTCTCGCTTGCACAGGCAATTTCTTCATATACAGTTTTCTACAACGGTCCACAATGCGGAGCTTCAGCTCCCGATCATTTCCATTTCCAGGCAGGCAACATTGGATTCATGCCAATAGAAAGTGATTTTCGAAATGGTAAACACACTTCATTGATTTCCTCAGAACCAGGGATAGAGGTATGGGAATGGAAATCTTATTTGCGTGGCATAATTACTCTTAAAGGGAGTGACAGGGAAGAGCTGGTAAGGGTTTTCGACCAGTTATTTGAAAAATTTTCAGATATTCAGCCTGACAGGCCGGAACCGATGCTCAACATACTTGCAATGTTCTCTTCTGGTGAATGGATCATACATATAATCCCCAGAAAGCAGCATCGACCTGCTCAGTTTTTTGGCAAAGGAAGCGATCAGATACTTATCAGTCCGGCTGCTGTTGACCTGGGAGGAGTCATTATAACCCCGAGGGAAGAAGATTTTGACAGGATAAAAAAAAGCGATATAGAAGATATATTCCGGCAGATCTGTTTTGAAGAAAATGAAATAACCGGCTTATTAAATGAAGTATTATGATTGAAAAAGGCAAGGTTCCAGAAATTCAGATCGGCATCTTTTCCGGCAGGGAGATCTGCTTTACACTTAATTCCATCTTTACTGATCAGAAAAGTGGCAGTTCGTTTAAAGGAAAATGGGTTGCAGGACTCTCCGACGGAAAAATAGTATTAAGGAATGATGACCTTAAACATGAGCTGGAAGCACCTGTTTCTCTTTTACCCTCTGATGATCGTGACTCCTCTTTTACCCTTCATGCTGTTACAATCGGTGTTGATTTTCACTGGCAGCGCAAAGAGGACCAGGTTTTTAAAGGAAGTCTCAGACTTATTACCGGGGATGACATCATCACTGCTGTCAATGTATTGTCGGTCGAGGATTACCTTATAAGTGTAATATCATCTGAAATGAGAGCAACATCATCAGAGGAATTCCTGAAAGCACATGCCGTCATCTCGCGCAGCTGGCTGCTGGCACAGATCGAGAAGAGCAAAAAGATAAAGGCTGAAGGTAAAAAATACAATGCCTTTACAAAAAATGAAAATGAAATAGTACGATGGTACGACAGGGAAGATCATCAGAATTATGATGTTTGTGCAGATGATCATTGCCAGAGATACCAGGGAATTACCAGGGCTTCATCTCCGGCAGTCGAAAAAGTGATCAGGGAAACATACGGGGAGGTTCTGACTTACGAAGGTTCTATCTGTGATGCCCGTTATTACAAATGCTGCGGGGGTATGACAGAACAATTTGAAAACGCCTGGGAGCCTGTCAGCCATCCTTACCTTCGGGGTATTATCGATAATCCGGTCCTGCAGGAAGGCTTTGATACAGATTTGACAAAGGAAGATGCAGCCGAAAGGTGGATAAATGGAAGTCCTGAAGCTTTCTGTAACACAACCGACCTGAAAGTACTTTCGCAGGTTCTCAACGACTATGACCAGGAGACAAATGACTTTTTCAGATGGACAGTGATTTATACCCAGCAGGAGCTTACCGAACTTATAAAGTTGCGCACAGGGATTGATTTTGGAATCATAACTGATCTTATTCCGCTTGAGAGAGGTGTTTCAGGCAGGATAACAAGATTAAAAGTTACTGGCACAATAAAAACAATGATAATAGGGAAGGAGCTGGAGATAAGGAAATCGCTCTCAAAATCGCACCTGTACAGTTCATGCTTCTTCGTGGAAAAAACCGGTACTTATGAGGGGACAAAATTTATCCTTCATGGTGCAGGATGGGGGCATGGTGTAGGGTTATGCCAGATTGGAGCCGCAATGATGGGTGCCAGAGGATATACATACCGGCAGATTTTAATGCATTACTTCAGGGGTGCAGGTTTTGAAAAATTATATCATGCATAAAATTATAATGTTAATCTCTTTAAATAGGCTCTAATGAATCAGAACAAAGATCGTTCACCATGGGCATGGATTCCTACGCTCTATTTTTTTCAGGGTATTCCTTACAGCATTGTAATGATAACATCTGGTCTTATCTACAAGACCATGGGTATTTCAATTGCTTCATTTGCATTCTGGACCAGTTTGTTATACCTCCCATGGGCTGATCAAGCCTCTCTGGAGCCCTTATATTGATGTAGTTTCGACAAAACGAAACTGGGTTGTATGGACCCAGCTCCTGCTTGGCGCAGCCTTTATCGCTGCAGGTATTATGATGCCTCTCTCTTTCTTTTATCCCTTTAAGCCTTGGAGTTTTTGCAATAATTGCGATTTCTTCTGCAAGTCATGATATAGCCGCTGACGGGTTTTATATGTATGCGCTCGACCAGCACAAGCAGGCATTCTTTGTGGGCATAAGGTCAACATTCTACAGGTTTGCAATGCTTACTGCCCTGGGACTTATACCGGTGCTTGCCGGAACGATACAGAAAAATACTGGTCTGGAGCCAGTTACTTTCCAAACCCGATCGGTACCTCCGGAAGAATACACACCGTTTGATCCTTCTGAAATACAGATTGTTAAGTCGGAGGGTGAACCTGCCCTGCTTCTTTTTCCCCGCGATCTGAAAGTCCCTGTTTACCAGGAAGGAAAGTCAGAAATTGATTCAGCAGTAGTTTATATTGCACTCTCTGCACCACCTGAAAATGGTGAAACCGTAGTTGTGAATGTTGTGCGAAAATCGGGCAGCAAGGATCTCGATCTTTCCAAAAAGCAAACCGGAAGATTTGAATTTACAGGCAGTAACTGGAATAAGCCTGTTGCCGCCACTGTCAAGGTGAATCATAACCTTGTCAGGAAGTGCCACTTCAGAATTTCTGGTCACCGCGGGAAATATTGCATTCAGCTGGATGATTTCTCTCTCTGTCCTCGGTGTTATGCTGCTGCTTCTGGCCATCTACAACCGCATAATGTTACCACGGCCAGATGAAAAAAACACAAGGGAAAAAATTGGATGGAGCGTATATAAGGAAGTTTTTGTATCATTTTTTACAAAACCCGGAGTGATCCCAGCGTTGATATTCTTCCTGATGTACAGGCTTGGCGAATCTCAGCTTGTAAAGGTTGCAACACCTTTTCTTGTTGATTCAAGGAGTGCAGGAGGGATCGGTCTTACTTCTGCCCAGTATGGAATAGCTTATGGAACAATAGGTATGCTATGCCTTACTATGGGAGGCATTCTTGGAGGAATAACCGCAGCCAGGTTCGGGCTGAGAAAGCTGATTTTTATTATGGCACTTTGCATGAATATACCTATAAGTGTTTATATCTATCTTTCTCAGGTCCAGCCGATGCCAGGCAATCTTACAATCTATCTTTCAATTGCTCTCGAACAGTTCGGGTATGGCTTCGGATTTACTGCCTACATGCTTTATATGCTGCATTATGTAGGAGAAAGCAAATACAAAACTGCAGAATATGCTATCGGAACATCGCTTATGGCACTGGGCATGATGCTTCCAGGAATGATCTCCGGAACTGTTAAGGAGGCTCTTGGCTATCAGCATTTCTTTATTTATGTTATACTGTGTTCAATCCCGGGGCTGATTGCCATCAGATTCCTTAAAATTGACCCCTCTTTTGGAATAAAAAAGAAAGAAAAATAAACTGATATGAGAACAAAAGAATTATCAAAGGTTGAGCACTCATTTTTCGAAAACTCAGGAAGAGGTGCCAATTCAACAAAGATCCCATACATCGTTGTTCATAATTTCCCTGACCTTGGATTACTGACATCACTCAGGTTCCTTGAATGGGTGAATGAAAATCCTGAGGGTGTGATCAGTCTTCCCACAGGTAAAACCCCGGAGTATTTTATAAAATGGACCAATAAACTATTGCAGGGATGGGACCTGAAAGAAAACAGGAGTCTTATGGAAACCCACGGGCTCTCAATTAGTAAGAAACCATCTTTGAGAGGTTTGCACTTTGTACAGGTCGAGGACTTCTATCCGATAGATCCTAAACAGCATAATAGTTTTTATGATTATGTCAGGAATTTCTACATCGGTGGATTCAATCTCGATCCGTCAAAGGCTTTACTTATAAATGCCGATGAAATAAACCTTGCACAGGATAAGCATTATACGGAGATATTTCCCGATAACCGGATTGACCTTTCTCTCCGTAACAGGGAAGCCGGTCTCCCAGCTCGAAAGATTACAGCAGGATTCCATTTTCCGGATTGACAACTGGTGTACAAATTATGAGAACCGGATAAGGGAAATGGGTGGAATAGGATTTTTCCTCGGGGGGATGGGACCTGATGGTTCAATAGCTTCCAATACCCGCGGAAGCGATCATAACTCAACAACCCGGCTTACTGCAACCAACTTCGAGGCTCAGGCTGCATCAGCAGGTGATCTGGGTGGAATAGAAGTTTCAAGGAACAGGCTTGTTATCACTATCGGGCTTGGTACAATTACTTACAATCCGGATGGCGTGACGATCATATTTGCAGCCGGCGAAGCAAAGGCGCCGGTTGTAAGAAATGCACTTGAAAATCCTCCGGATAATATCTACCCGGCAACAGTACTGCAGAGACAGAAAAATGCACGTTTTTACCTTACCGAGGGAGCTGCGGTCCGTCTTCACGACAGCATTGAAAAATACTACAGGGAAGGAGAATGGACATTTGAAAAAACGGAAAAAGCAGTATTTGATCTGTGCCAGAAGATCGATAAATATGCCCATAAGCTTGAAATTGACGACCTTAAAAATGACAAATACTGCTGTCTTATTCCTGACCTGAGCCTCGATCGGGTAAAAGAAGTTATTGAGGCTACAAAACAGAAAATAGTAAGGGGAAATGCCAGGGAGCAAAACCAGACCTTTCTGCACACCGGACCTCATCATGATGATATTATGCTTGGTATTTTCCCATACATTATACCAACGCTCCGCGAAGCGTCGAACAGGTTCAGGTTTACAGTTTGTACATCCGGTTTCACTGCCGTCACAAACGACATGCTGCAGAATTTCCTGCAGGAAACCCTGAATCATATTGAACAGGATAAGGTCAAAATGATTGAATATCCTGATTTCTTTGAAAATGGATACAAGTATAAATTTGATAAGGATGTCAGCCATTATCTCGATAAAATTGCAGCAAAAGATGAACCGGGAAAGCTTAGGGGAGTCTGCCACAGAATAATAAGGGTGATGGTCGATGTATATAATCTGAAATCAAGGAGGGAGCTTACCGACCAGATTGAGAAGAATATTGAATTATTGAAATCGAGCTATAGCGGGGAGAAGAATCCTCCCGATATTCAGAAGCTTAAAGGTATGATCCGGGAATTTGAAGAGGAGCTTGTGTGGGCCCATTACGGGGTTAAAGTTCAGGACATTCAGCACCTTCGGCTCGGCTTTTATACAGGTGACATTTTTACACCCCAGCCGAACACCAAACGTGATGTCGAACCAATCCTGGAAATGCTCAGGGAGGTACGGCCAACTGTGGTAAGCATGGCATATGATCCGGAAGGGTCAGGACCGGATACTCATTATAAAGTTCTGAAGGCATTGGCTCAGGCATTGAGAATATGGAAACAGGAAGAGGATCTGTCAAATCTGAGAATTGTCGGTTACAGGAATGTCTGGTTCAGATTCCACCCGTCGGAGGTAAATGTATTCACACCGGTTTCGCTTAATTCAATGGCTGTGCTGGAGAAGTCATTCAAAGATTGCTATATCAGTCAGGTCAATGCTTCATTCCCGAGCTATGAGCTTGACGGTCCGTTCAGCGACCTTTCACAGCATGTATGGGTTGAGCAGTTCAAACGGGTTCAGCTAATCCTTGGGAAAGATTACTTCTATGAAAATGAAAGCCCTAAGATTCGTGCCACTCATGGAATGATATTTCATAAGGAAATGAAATTGGATGAATTCCTCATACATGCAAGTGAAATTGAAAAGAGCATGGAGGGAGAGGTCAGATAAGTAGGAATAATGCGTTGTGTTGTTGACAATAACTTGGTGCGTTAAGAATAGTTCAGTACAACAGGTATTGCTGAACTCTCTTCCGGAAAGACGGGACTGAACCATTCCATATGTCCTGAATGGAGTCTACCCTGAAACTCTTAGTAAATTCTTTTCTTACTTTGTCTGTTCCACAGACCTTATCGAACATTTCAAGCCTCGATTTTTCACATAATGCGAACACATCTTTTCCGGGCCACAATTTATGAGCTTCCTGTAGAATATAAAATTGGATCAGCGATAAGGGAGCTCTGTTTTTATCGATCAGATGTATCTGCACACCATGAACCATTTTTCCCTGAGAGACACTGTAATAAGGTTTATAATGGACCGGTCGGAAAATCAGACCGGGAAGATCCAGAGCATTGAGGTTCTGTGCAAGTGAATCAGCATTGATCCATTCTGTTGCAAATGTTTGAAATGGCAGGGTGTACCCAACACCTATGCTTGCAACATAAAGCTCTCCGATTATTCCTGTAGCGGGGTAAAAATGGCATGTTACAACCTGAGGAATATGTGGTGATGATGGTACCCATGGCAAACCGGTCTCCTCAAAGCACATATCTCTTTTCCAACCATTCATTCTGATCACCTTAAGATTGCATTTAACACCATTTTTAAGCAATCCTTCACCATTCAGGAACATAGCCAGTTCTCCCACTGTCAATCCATGAATATAAGGAATAGGGTACTGACTTACGAATGAGATAAAATCCTTTTCGACAAGAGGTCCCTCCATCCTTATGCCCCCCAGAGGATTTGGCCTGTCGAGAACAATAAAAGGAATATTGCTTTCAGCTGCTGCCTCCATAGCAAGTCCAAGAGTGCTTATGAATGTATATGAACGTGATCCGATGTCCTGAATATCATAAACAAGAACATCAATCCCCTCGAGCATTTCCCTGGTTGGTTTTCTGGTATTGCCATATAAGCTGAACACTTTCAGATTCGTCGCGGGATCAATTGTGGAACCGATAATCTCACCGGCAGTATATTCCCCCCTTACACCATGTTCTGGCCCATACAGACAGGCGAGCCTTACACCGGGTGCTTTAAAAAAAAGATCAATGCACGACCTGAGGTTTCTGTCGACACCTGTTGGATTAGTTATCAGTCCGACTTTCTTTCCTTTCAGTATATCAAATTTGCTCTTTATCAGCATCTCCAGCCCCGTTTCAACAGTCTGGCCTTGCAATCTGTTTGGGATATATAAAAATTGCAGAAGCAAAATCATCTTAATGAAGGCTGAAATCCTGTTTCTCATGGGGTTAGTTTTAAAAAATGCAGGTTCTTAATAAAATTCGATAAATTGAGTTGAAATTACAGCAAATATAATCACGGGTTATGTCACATATTCTTATTTTTATGCCTTTTTAAATGCATCTGATATGAAAAAAAATGCCGGCAGGCTGGTTTCACTTGATATATTCAGAGGAATAACAATAGCCTTTATGATAATCGTGAACACTCCCGGAAGCTGGCAATACGTTTATGCACCGCTCCGTCATGCCAAATGGCACGGATGCACTCCGACAGATCTTGTTTTTCCATTCTTTCTTTTTATCGTTGGGGTTTCAATGTGGTTCTCACTTAAGAAATACGGGCACGAATTTAACGGGAGCTCATTTTTACGAATTGCCAGACGTACAGCATCAATTTTTGCTCTCGGGCTTTTCCTGAATATATTTCCTTCTTTCGACAGGGATTATTCAACCCTTGCGGATTATGGGAGTCCTTCAGAGAATTGCCATTGCATATGGGCTGGGTGCTATAATTTGCATGTCGATCAATCGCGACTATTTATGGATAGTAACTGCTGTAATCCTTCTCTCTTACTGGGCTGTGCTTGCATTCTTAGGAGGTGCCGACCCATATAGTCTTGAAGGTAATTTCGTACTTAAGGTCGATAAATTGATTCTTGGGTCAAATCATTTGTACAAAGGTTTTGGGATACCCTTCGAACCTGAAGGGTTGTTAAGTACTATTCCTTCAATTTGTACGGTGATAATCGGTTTTTATACCGGAGAACTTGTCGGAAAAAAATCAGAAGGCGGAAAGAATGTTCTGAAAACACTTATCATCGGGGCTGCTCTGGTTGGACTCGCCATTTTATGGAAAAAGTTTTTCCCGATCAATAAGGCACTCTGGACCAGCTCGTACGTTCTCTATACCGCTGGTATTGCAATGATGGTACTGTCAATTATCTACTGGCTGGCAGATGTTGTAAAATTCCAGAAGTGGGGTCTGTTTTTTATTATATTCGGGACAAATGCCCTTTTTTCATATTTTCTGGCCGGCATCTGGACAAGATTAATGCTTATGATTAAAATTCCTCAAGGTAGCAATGAAATCAATTTATATACATGGTTTTATGAAAGGATTTGCGTCCCGGTTGCCGGAAATATGAACGGTAGCCTTATGTTTGCCGTAATACAGATGCTGTTTATCTGGTGCATTGCATTAATTTTGTATAAGAAGAAAATATTAATAAGGCTTTAGGCGTCAGGCGTCAGGGAAAACCCAAAAGTCCCCCTTTGAAGGGGGTAAGGGGGATGTTGAGGGAGATTGCTTCGTCACACCGCTAGCGCGGATTTGTAATCCGTGCTTGTAATCGGCACGGATTACGCTCCGCTAAATCCGCGCCAGCGGAGACCGAAGTCCGAAGTCCGAAGACCGAAGACAGAAGGTTAAAACAGTGAAACTCCCCCGATGGATCGGGGCAGACTGTTCAACTCGGTGTAACTCCGTGGTAAGAAAGGAATATTAGAAGACAAAAAAAAAAACAAGTTATGGAGGATTCCGAAATAATTAAAACAATATCAGAAGGTTATAAAGAGATCTTCGGACACATCGGAACAAAAGTGGTTCCCTTGCCGCGATCCGGTTCCGACAGAAGATATTACAGGATACAAGACGGCAACAAAAGCATTATCGGGGCATTTAATGCCAATCACGAAGAAAACGAGGCATTTATAGGTTTTACAGATCATTTCAGGAAAAAATCCCTGCCAGTACCCGAATTGTTCGGTTATCTTCCTGAAAAATCAGTTTATTATCTTCAGGATCTGGGAGATGACAATCTGTACACCTGGCTGCATAAAAAAACAGTGATTGCACCTTTTGATAGTGATACAATGATCCTTTACAGGAAAATATTTGACCAGCTTATCCTGTTTCAGACCAGGGGAATTGATGGTCTTGACCTTGACCTTTGTTATCCCCACAGAAGTTTCGACAGGCAGTCGATGATGTGGGATATGAATTATTTTAAATATATGCTGCTGAAGCTCCTTGCCGTACCATTCAATGAACGCAGGCTTGAACAGGATTTCAATATGCTGGCTGATTATCTTCTCGAGACCGGCCAGGACTATTTTCTTTACAGGGATTTTCAAACAGCCAATGTAATGGTGATGGGAGAGGAGCCATGGTTCATCGATTATCAGGGAGGAAGAAAAGGAGCTCCCCAGTACGATGTTGCTTCCATGCTTTATGATGCTAAAATTCCGATGAATGAAACTGACAGGGAATCATTGCTTGCCTATTATATCGATAATTTCTGCAGCGACACAAAAGAGGATCGGTATAAATTCCGGGGATATTATTCCGGATTCAGCATGATAAGGGTGATGCAGGCTCTTGGAGCATTTGGATTCAGGGGATTGTATGAGCAGAAGCCCACTTTTACCGACAGCATTGTTCCCGGGGTAAGACTTCTGAATCAGATAATTGACCAGGCTGAATCGCATATAAAGCTTTCCGAATTATATAATACGGTAAAATCAATCCGTGATACTCAGATATTTGTGAGGCTGGCAGAAGACAAGCACCTTTAAATTCCGGTTTATGAAAGCGATGATCATGTCGGCCGGAAAAGGCACCAGGCTTGGTAAGATAACAGAGACTATCCCAAAGGTTCTGGTAGACATTAACGGGAAAACCCTTCTCCAGGTCGCTGTGGAAACATGCTCCCGATACGGATTCGATGATATAATTGTCAATGTCCATTATTTGGCCGGAATGGTTGAAGAAGAGATAACAAGGCTTAAAGGGCTTGGATTTAAAATAACTGTTTCGGATGAAAGGGATCTCCTTTTAGAGAACGGAGGTGGATTATATAATGCAAGGGACTTTTTTGACAGTAACCCATTTCTGGTTTACAACGCTGACATCGTTACTGACCTTGATCTCTCTTCTTTGTATAATTACCATTTAAAGAACAAAGGACTGGCTACCCTTGCCGTTCGAAACCGGGAAGGGAGCAGGTTCCTGCTCGTAAATTCAGATGGAGTGTTGAAGGGGTGGTGTAATATCGCGACAGGAGAAAGAATACTTGCTGTGAAGGAGGAAGAAGACCTTACGAGGATCGGTTTCTCATCAATCCAGATTATTGAACCTGAGATTTTTAAATATATGAAGGACGGAATCTATACAGTCGTCTCTCTTTATCTTGAATTGGCAGCCTCACATAATATATATACCTACAGGTGCGATGATGGTTACTGGTTTAACGTCGGGACTCCGGAAGAACTTGAAAATGTCAGAGGATTTCTTAGCAAAAGTTAAAATTTCCACAATCCCTCCTGAAATTTGATACTTTTCCTTCCCCGGATCTCGTGCCCCATACCCCGCACCGGGCCGAGCGTTAAAAAATAGCCCTGTGGGCTATTTTAGAAGCAGCCAGTCTGAAGGGAGGAAATTTGCCAGAATGACCGGTGAAAATTATGAAAATCGTAAATATTTCCAGTCTTCCTATTATCATCAACAGACTGAGAATAAGTTTGCTTATTTCAGGGAAATGAGAATAGTTCCACATTGGACCTATTGAATTCCAAGTCCGGGACCGCATTGCCAAGTAAAGTAGCAACTGAAGTTGCAGCAGATACCGGATCAGTTCCGATTAAAACTAATTATTACTGTTCCTGCAATGAAGATAAAAATGTACAGGATAATAAATGAGATTATCGTAATATTGGTTTTATCATTTATTGTCTTATTATTTAACTTGATTGAAGTTATTATATTTGGATGAACAAATTTTGTAAACACATTTCTTATGTTCTTCATCACGATCAGATGCCGGACCATCTTTATGCCTCCGCTTGTTGACCCGGTGCAACCACCTGAAAACATAAGTAAAAAAAAGTACATTAATCCTGCGGTCGGCCATAAATTGAAATCAGCTGAAACAAAGCCAGTACAGGTAATGATCGATACGACCTGAAAAAAACCCTCTCTGAAAGCAAGTTCGAGAGGTTTGGTAGTATTGATCAGAAGAACACAAGTTGCAAAGGTTCCTAAAACGAGTGTAGTTCCCAGGTAGAACCAAAGTTCCTCATTATGCTTTACTTTTCTGAAGTTAAGTTTTACAATATAATAATAAACTACCTGGCTGACTCCGGCAAGAAACATGAAGATCATCACAATATATTGGCTGTATGAGAATAACGGCAATGCTTTTGTTTTTCGTTGAGAATCCGCCTGTGGCAATAGTGCCAAAGGAGTGACAGATACTATCAAATAAATCCATATCTCCGAAAGTACAGTAAAATGATTTCCATCAGTCAGTCAAGGTTATGTAAATAATCATAATCCTGAATCCAATGGACTTGGTTTTTGGATGTATCTTTTCTTTAAGGGATGATTCAAGACTAAATAGGTGATAACCACTAATTTTAAGTGACGGAAGTACAATAACTACAAGAACGATGATCCCTAATCCTCCAATCCAATGTGTCAGACTTCTCCAGAAAAGAATTGAGTAATGGAGAGTACTTCAACATTTTGAGAATATCGATGAACCTGTTGTTGAAAACCCTGATGTGGATTCAAAAACAGCATCAATAAATGATGGAATGGTTCCGCTGAATAAATATGGCATATGAACCCATATGATAAATACCATCCAGGAAAATGTAACAGACAGGTATCCATCTCTGTTACTGAATTTACTGGTATCTGCATTTCTTGAAATAAGATATAAGAATACTGAAATTGATATAGATAATCAATGATGACCAGAGAAACGGGAATGGCGATTCATTATAGATATATGCCACAGGTAAACAAAACAGAAAAGAAACAGCCTCAATAAAAAGAATTGTACTTAAAAATCGCAGAATATTACCAGAGGGTTGATCAGCTTCATCTTATGATCGTGAAAAATATGACCTCAAATATAAGCAGAAAATACTTCAAGTTGCATGTTGCTTGTTGCTGGTTGCTCGTTACTTGCATAAAAAGCCTTATATTTGGATAATACTAATCAACCTTATTTTGCCATGGGAAAAGTATTGGTAATTGGAGCTGGGGGTGTTGGATCGGTGGTAATCAGTAAAATGGCCTCACTGCCGGAAGTGTTTACGGAAATACTTCATGCAAGCCGTACAAAATCGAAATGTGATGCGATCGCAGCCAGGACCGGATCGGACCGGATAAAAACAGCACAGATAGATGCCGACAAAGTCCCTGAGCTCAGAAGTCTTATCAGAAATTTTAAGCCTGATATAGTTGTAAATGTTGCTCTCCCATATCAGGACCTCCATATAATGGATGCCTGTCTTGCTGAGGGAGTCGCTTATCTCGATACTGCCAATTATGAGCCTCTCGAAGAGGCTAAATATGAATATAGCTGGCAATGGGCTTACCAGGAAAGATACAGGAAAGCCGGGATAACAGCTATACTCGGCTGCGGATTCGATCCGGGTGTAACCTCAATCTTTACGGCATATGCGGCAAAGCATCATTTTGATGAAATACATTACCTTGATATCGTCGACTGCAATGCCGGTGACCATGGTAAACCATTTGCAACAAATTTCAATCCTGAAATAAACATCAGGGAAGTAACTCAGAAAGGCAAGTACTATGAAAATGGCAAATGGATCTATACCAGGCCTCACGAGATTCATAAACCGCTTAATTATCCTGAGATAGGCCCTAAAGAATCTTACCTGATTTACCATGAAGAACTGGAATCGCTTGTAAAGAATTTCCCGGCACTTAAAAGAGCCAGATTCTGGATGACTTTCGGCCAGGAGTATCTTACCCATCTCAGGGTAATTCAGAATATTGGGATGGCTGGCATTGAGCCTGTAATGTTTAACGGACGCGAAATAGTCCCGATCCAGTTCCTTAAAGCAGTCCTGCCCGATCCTGGTGAACTTGGGGAAAATTATAAAGGTCAGACATCAATAGGATGCCGTATAAAAGGAATAAAGAATGGTAAGGAAAGAACTTATTATATATATAACAATTGCAGCCACGAAGCAGCTTACAAAGAAACAGGTGCACAGGGTGTAAGCTATACAACAGGGGTTCCGGCTGCTATCGGGACAATGATGTATCTTAAAGGTATCTGGAAAAAGCCGGGTGTATTTAATGTGGAGGAATTTGATCCCGATCCCTTTATGGAACAACTTAACCTGCTGGGATTGCCCTGGATTGAATTGCACGATGTGGATCTGGAATTGTAAAAGGCAATTTTGCAGATATTTGTATTTAAGAATTTTACCACGGAGAACACGGATTCTCACGGATTCATGAAAATAATTATTCCGTGAAACTCCGTGAAACCCGTGGTTAATGGATTTAATTTTTGATTAAAATATGTCAATCGACTATTTTCAAATTCCATCACCTTGTTTTGTAATAGAGGAGGAGCGATTTCGAAAGAATCTTGCTCTGATAAAGCATGTTTCAGAAGAGTCGGGTGCTGAGATTATTCTTGCATTCAAGGGATTTGCAATGTGGGGCGTCTTTCCTATCCTTAAAGAATATATAAACGGCGCTTCCTCAAGCTCACCGGATGAAGCCAGACTATGCTTTGAAGAAATAGGCGTGCCTGCCCATACATATTCACCGGTATATAAAGAGGCTGATTTTGAGTCAATACTGAAATACAGCTCACACGTGACCTTCAACTCACTGGCACAGTTTCATAAATATTCAGCCATTCTTACGCATTATCACCGGAAGATATCTGCAGGCTTGAGGATCAACCCTGAATACTCGGAGATTGGTCATGATATTTATAATCCCTGCTCACCGGGGTCGAGACTGGGAATCACTGCAGATGACCTGGTGAAGGAAGAAATACCGGATGGAATTGAAGGACTCCATTTTCATGTACTTTTTGAATCAGATTCTTATGCTCTGGAGAAAGTACTTGACATTGTGGAGCTAAAATTCAGTAAATACTTCCATAAACTTAAATGGATCAATATGGGCGGCGGACACCTAATGACCAGAAAAGGGTACGATACCGGCCATCTTGTAAAAATATTAAATAGATTCAGGGAACGATCAGGGCTTCATATAATACTGGAACCAGGGAGCGCTTATGCATGGGAAACAGGTGAGCTGGTTTCGACTGTCGAGGATATTGTTGAAAACAAAGGTATCAGAACTGCCATTCTTGATGTTTCCTTTACTGCTCACATGCCCGATTGCCTTGAAATGCCTTATAAACCTAAATTAATCGGTGCCACCGATCCTATACCGGGTAAACCAACTTACAGGTTGGGCGGCAATTCATGCCTTTCAGGTGATTTCATGGGAGAATGGTCATTTGACAGTGAGCTTAAGCCGGGCGACAGGATCATCTTCCTGGATATGATCCATTATACAATGGTTAAGACCACAACTTTCAATGGTGTCAGGCTTCCTTCAATCGGCATCTGGACACGGGAAAATAAATTCAGGCTGATTAAAGAATTCGGATATTCCGATTATAAAAACCGGTTGTCGTAGTAGAGATGTCCAGAAAAATTATTAGGCCCATAAATTAGTAGAGATGCCCATAAATTAGTAGAGATGCCCATAAATTAGTAGAGATGCCCATAAATTAGTAGAGACGCCCATAAATTAGTAGAGACGCCCAATTTGGGCGTCTCTACATCATTTCATGCGAAATTATAGATATAAATATGTAATTACAATGTAATTACATATTTATAACGCCCGAACCCACCAGTTCCTCCCCGTCATACCATGCTGCAAACTGCCCGGGAGCGATGCCTCGTTGCAGTTTCTGGAATATTATATAGATCCCGTTCTTCTTTCTGAATAATCTTGCTTTCTGCAGTGGCTGTCGGTATCTTATCCTGACTTCGTATTCCCTTACTTCATCTTCTTTCATTTCAAGGTCTTTCCTTATCCAGTGGATCTCATCACTCCTTATAAACAGGCCTTTCCTGTAAAGACCAGGATGTGACTGCCCTTCACCTACATACAGCAGGTTGAGGGTTATATCAATTCCAATCACAAACAATGGCTCCTTATAACCGCCTATATTAATTCCTTTTCTCTGTCCTATAGTGAAGAAGTGAGCCCCGCTGTGTTCCCCGATGACCTTTCCTGAATCAGAAGTAAATTGATATGGTTCTGAAGCTGAAATGAGATAATTATCCTCAATGTTGCCTTCAGGGAACCCGGCTTCCCGGAGCTTATGGCTAAAATCGGCCGGTATCTCAATCACTGATCCCTTTTTTGCTTTAAGCTTCTGCTGAAGGAATGTAGGCAGATCCACCTTGCCAACAAAACAAATACCCTGAGAGTCTTTCCTATGTGCTGTTGCAAGACCAAGGTTATCAGCAATGGCCCGAACATCAGGTTTTGTAAGGTTGCCTATAGGGAAAAGGGCATATTCAAGCTGTTCCTGACTGAGCTGGCAAAGAAAATAACTCTGATCCTTATTATCATCTTTCCCGCACAACAGCCTGTATATTCTTTTGTCTGCCGTTTCTATGACTTCTTTCCGGCAATAATGACCTGTGGCTACAAAATCGCCTCCGAGTTTTTTTGCCTCATCAGAAAAGGAGTCAAATTTTATTTCCCTGTTGCAAAGAACATCAGGATTTGGTGTTCGGCCTTTTTCATACTCCGAGAACATGTAATCGACGACCCTTTTTCTGTAAGGCTCGCTGAGATCTACTGAATAAAACGGGATATCAAGTTTCCGGGCCACCATTTCTGCAAACATAATATCATCTTCCCAATGGCAGTCGCTCTGAAGAAGGCCTGTTGTATCGTGCCAGTTCTTCATGAACAGGCCAACAACATCATAGCCGCTTTCCTTTAGGAGCCAGGCTGCAACACTGGAGTCAACACCTCCTGATAATCCTATTACCACCCTTTTTTTCACAGCGCAAAGTTAATTAAAATGGCTAACTTTACCCGGTTATGGGTGTCGGAACATTGACAATATATAGTGCCTCAGCAGGTTCAGGCAAAACACATCAGCTTGCCGGCATTTATCTTGAAAAGCTTTTCAGATCGAAATTAAACTACCGGAAAATACTTGCAGTCACTTTTACCCACAAGGCTACTGCCGAAATGAAAGGCCGTATCCTTGATGAGCTTAATAAGCTTGCTGTCGGTGATAATTCAAAGTATCTCGGTGATCTTATAAAATCTACCAATAAATCTGAAGATATTATCCGCAAGGAAGCAAAAGAGATCCTCTATTCAATACTTCACGATTTTTCAAGGTTTTCGGTAAGCACTATCGACAGTTTCTATCAGAAGATTGTAAGAGCATTTGCACGTGATATAGGTCTTCATTCAGGTTTCGACATTGAGATTGACCATACTAACATCCTTGCCACTGCTGTCGACAGGATGATCGCTTCAGCCGCTTCGGACTTTACTGTAAAGAACTGGCTTCTTGACTTTACCAGGACAAATATCGAAGAAGGAAAAACATGGGACCTCAGGAAAAGTATTACCGTACTGGCAGGTGAACTTTTTAATGAAAAATTCAAGCTGCTCTCGCAGGAGGAAAAGATTAAACTTCAGGATAAGGAGCTTCTGAAATCCTATATTAAGGAGATGAGAGCAATAAAATCTTCCTTCATTGGGGTTTTTAAGGAGTTGGGCTTGAAATCCATGAGTATTATTGACCTATTTAATCTTTCTGATGATATGTTTTTCCAGAAGGGGAAAGGGGTTGGCAGCTACATAAGGTCAGTTGTTGAAGGGGAGATCAGGCTCCCAAATTCGTATGTCAGAGCTGCTTTGGGAAACCCGCCGCGCTGGTCCTCCGGAGCACCTGCCGCTCCCCTTGCAGAAGCAATTAGAGAGGGGCTCGGAGAATCTGTGAGAGAGGTTGTTAATTACTATGATGAGAATATAATCACTTATAAAACGGCTGATGTTATCCTGTCATATATTTATATACTGGGGATATTATCTGATGTTCTAAGCCAGGTTCATCAAATAACAAGGGATGAAAACATCTTTCTTTTGTCTGATGCAGGCGAGCTGATTTACATGATAACCGAAAAAGACCAGACGCCTTTTATCTACGAAAAAGTTGGCAATACCTTCGAAAATTACATGATAGATGAATTTCAGGATACATCTGTCATCCAATGGAAGAACTTCAGGCAGCTGATTGATAACAGTATGTCCCAGGGGTTTGAAAACCTTGTGGTTGGGGATATTAAACAGTCAATTTACAGATGGCGAAACAGCGACTGGAGCACCCTTCGCGATCTTAAGAAAAAGGTTGATAACGTACGCTACATATCCAGGCCTCTTAATACCAACTTCAGAAGCTGTTCCGAGATTATCAGGTTCAATAATTCACTTTTTTCGATTATCCCAGATCAGATTGATGCCGGACTGTCGGAAAACAAACCTGTGACAGCCTTCCGTGAACTCTTTTCTGAGGCTGTCCAGATTGACCCCGGCAATAAGGAGAACGGTTATGTGAAGATTGAATTTGTTGAAAACAGTGAGGAATCAACATGGCAGGAAGAGGTTCTTAAGCGTCTCCCGTCAGTCATCGAATCATTTCAGGACAAGGGCTTCAAGGCATCCGATATAGGGATCCTTGTTAGAGATAATAAAGAGGGTGCACTGATCCTGAGGGAGATAATAGACTATAGCGTTTCGTGTTCTGCCGAAAAAAGAGAAAGGTATAATTACAATATTGTATCAGGCGAATCGCTTCTCCTTGCAAATTCTCACGCGGTGAATTTCATTATTGCCGTTCTTAAAGTCCTCGGCAATCCGGAAGATATGATTGCCAGGGCTCTTATGCTCAGGTATTTCCTGCTTGCAACAGGGAAGGAAAATGTTGGAGATACACCGTTGACAGGAGATGATCTTATTGAATTTTCAGCTGGTTTTTTCCCGGAAGGCTATAAAGAATTCCTGACCAGCATAAGATACCTGACATTATGGAATACTACTGAGAAGACAATAGGATTCTTCGGACTTGGCAACTATTCTTTCAATGTGGCATTTCTGAATAGTTTCCAGGATATAGTTATTTACCATGCTTCGGTCAGGAACCCGGGAATATCTTCATTTCTTGAGTGGTGGGAATCGGAAGGAATCAAAAAATCAATTTCTGTTCCTGAACAACAGGATTCTATGAAGGTACTGACAATTCATAAATCAAAGGGTCTTGAGTTCGGAATTGTTATTTTGCCATTTCTGTCGTGGAACCTCGACCATAAAACATTTCATACAAATATTCTTTGGGCCACTCCGGGTCATCATCCTTTCGATAAACTGGGTATCGTGCCCGTTAGATACAAGGGTGATCTCGCTGAAACAATTTTTGCTGACCAGTATCTGGAAGAAAAATACTCGGCTTACCTTGACAATATTAATCTGCTGTATGTTGCTTTTACAAGGGCTGTAAACGCAATAATCGGCTTTGCGCCCGCCCAGCCCCGTTCTGAGAACAGAATAGCATCGGTAATAAGGGATGCTATTGCTTATAATGGAACTCATCCTGACGGATCAGATACTTTTCTTCACAACCATTATGATCCTCTGAATCAGGTTTTTGAGATGGGCTCTCTTAAGAGTGTTCCTAAAGTGAAGGAGACTCCAGGCGGGTTAAGGATAGATAATTATCCTGTAACTGACAATACCGGCTCACTTAAGCTAAGGCTGCACTGGGAAGATTATTTCAATGCTGACAGATCGGGGGCCCGCGAGAAAATAAACTATGGGAAGATGATGCATGAGATATTTGGTGAAATTATCTCATCCGATGATGTGGAGACAGCAGTGAGAAAGAAGATCATAGAAGGAATAATCGATGAATCTGATGGAAACCTTATCATTGAGAAAATTAAAATTCTTATTAATCAGCCTGTTGCAAGGGGCTGGTTTGATAAAGGAAATGAGGTTCTGAATGAAGCATCAGTACTTATGCCTGATTCAACGACCAGACGTCCTGACAGGGTGATTATCAGAGATGAAAGGACTTCAATTATTGATTTTAAGTTCGGCGAAGAGAGCCAGGGTCACCTGACCCAGATAAGGCACTACAGGAAGATCCTTGCAGGGATGGGTTATGACGTTTCAGAAGCATATCTGTGGTACGTTGATGCTGATAAAATAGTTCCCGCCTGAATGGAAAGGAGAAAAGAAAATAACAGCAGTTTACCCCTGGGGACATGAACGCAGGTTCAATGCCTTTTCCGATTATTTCAAAAAAACTTATGGCGAAAGGATGCAAAAGGTGTCAATTGATGCCGGATTTACATGTCCGAACAGGGATGGATCAAAAGGTACAGGGGGCTGTACTTACTGTAACAACAAAGCATTCAATCCGTCATATTGCATTCCTTCAAAATCAGTTACGAAACAGATTGACGAAGGAATTGAGTTTCACAGGAAGAGGTACAGAAGGGCGGGATCGTACCTGGCATATTTCCAGGCATATTCAAATACATATGCTTCCCCCGGCACTTTATCCGATCTGTATAATGAGGCACTAGGTCACAGGAATATAAAGGGCATTGTTATAGGAACAAGACCTGATTGCATAAACAGTGAGATACTGGATCTGCTGAAGCAGCTTTCGGAAAGGTGCATTGTGCTTTTGGAATACGGTATCGAATCGTGTTATGACAAAACACTGATCAAAATTAACCGGGGACACAGCTTCAGGGATGCAGTTGATGCACTTAAGGCATCTGCTTCGAGGGGTCTCAATACAGGAGCACACTTCATTTTCGGACTTCCCGGAGAGACACGGGAAGAGATGCTTGATCAGGCAGAAATAATTTCTGAACTGCCCCTGAAAAGTGTAAAATTCCACCAGCTGCAGATCATCAAAGGAACAAAAATGGAAGAAGAATATATTAACAATCCTTCGGACTTTGAAATTTTTACATGGGACAGTTACCTCGATTTCATAATTAAATTCCTGGAAAGGCTCAATCCGTCTATCGTTGTAGAAAGATTTTCGGGAGAGGCACCACCGAGGTATCTCACAAGGGAGGTTTGGGGTAAGAAGAGGACCGATCAGATAGTCGGATTAATTGAAAAAAGGCTTGAAGAGCTTGATACATGGCAGGGGAGGCTTTATAGAAAAAGGGGAGATGTTGAAGGAGATTGCTTCTCTCGCTTCACTCGATCGCAATGACTGTAGAAGTAAGTTGGATCCCCTCCCTCGCCTTCGCGTAGCCGTTTCGGCGGAGCAAGGCTGGGAAGGCTGAGGGGGGGTAAAACAATAATAGGCACGGATCACAGATCCGCGCCAGCGATATAAATATAACATCTGATGGTTTACTTCCTGGAACGTATTGCAAAACTTCTTTATGAAGAGAACGATGGTGACATCAGGAACCATTGTCTCGTTTTTCCAAGCCGGCGGGCCGGGCTTTATTTCCTTAAATATTATGCAGCTTTGCTTGATAAGCCAGTCTGGAGCCCTTCGATTTTAACAATTAATGAATTCTTTGGTTCCTTCTCTGAACTCACTGTGGCCGATAATGAAATTCTTCTGTTCGAGCTTTACAAAGTGTATCGGGAACTTAATAAAACTGCAGAGAGCTTTGATGAGTTTTATTTCTGGGGCGATATGCTTTTAAATGATTTCGACGATATAGACAAGTACATGGCCAATGCTTCGGTTCTGTTTCGTAATGTCCGTCGATTTCAAAAATATAGACTCTCAGTTTGGAGATATCGACAAGGAACAGGCTGATATAATTAAAAAGTTCTGGAAGAATTTTGAACCTGAAAAGCAGTCACCCGAAAAGACAGGGTTTATTTCAATCTGGTCAATTCTGTATGATCTTTACATTGGATTTAAGAATAAGCTGTATTCAGTGAATCTTGCTTATGAAGGAATGATTTTAAGGGACATTGCTGAAAAGTACCTGAATGGCGATCATCCTGAAATAAAATGGGAAAAAGTGCATTTCATCGGTTTTAATGCCCTTAATAAATGCGAGCTGACTGTAATGAAAAAACTCAGGCAGGATGGCAGGGCCAACTTTTACTGGGATTATGACAACTCATATATCAAGGCTGGTAAACTTAATTCGGCGGGGAGGTTCATGACAAGTAATCTTAAGGTATTGGGAAACGATATGCCCGACGACTGGAATTACGATACACTTCTTACTGCCCGTGACGAAAACATTTCCAGGAAGATCATTGAAACGACTTCTGATATTGCCCAGGTAAAACTGATCCCTGACCTCCTGGGTAGCATACAGGAACTGACCAGGGAGGATGCGCATCATTCTGCTGTTATCCTTGCTGATGAGAATCTTATAGTACCTATGCTTACAAGTCTTCCCGGGAATATAGGTGACATAAATATTACAATGGGATACCCGCTGAAAATGACTGGTGTTTACAGTCTGATCAGGCATCTTCTCAATCTTCAGCGCAATTCATCGGTTGATAATGGCAAAACCTTTTTCGGTTATGAGGAGGTCATTGAAATACTCCGGCATCAGCTTATCAGCAATTTAATTGATAAAGATCAGATTATTAATGAAATAACCGAAAATAACCTGACCCGGATACCCTCTGATTTTCTGGACAGGTCGGGAATCCTGAAAATCATCTTTACAAAATCGGATAATCCGCAGCTTCTGTCGGATTATTTAAGGGAAATCCTCTCAATTATACCTGCCGGGTATGGAAGCGAAACAGAAGCTTCACCCGATCAGGTCATGCAAAAGAAACTGGTAAATGAATTTATTTATTCAGTCATGAAGTCATTGAACCGACTGGAGACGATTGTAAGTTCACCCGTCATAAGTTTCAGAAATGAGACATATATAAGGATCCTTGATAAGATACTGAGGAGCCTGACTGTCCCGTTTTCCGGAGAACCCCTATCCGGTGTACAGATAATGGGATTTCTTGAAACACGGGCACTTGATTTCAGGAATATTATTTTACTTTCGGTCAATGAAGGCATACTGCCCTCAGTCAGTTCCGGCTCTTCGTTTATTCCATTCAGCATCAGGGAGGCTTTTGATCTCCCGGTAATAAATCACCAGGAGTCAATTTATGCATATCATTTTTTCCGACTTCTTCACAGGGCGGAAAATGTGACATTCATTTACAATTCAGACTCAACAGGTTTAAGAACAGGTGAGATGAGCAGGTTCCTCACCCAGCTTAAATATGAACAGATAATAAAACCCACTGTCCTGAATTTGAGCTTTGACATCAGGACCCCTGCATCCATAGCAACTGAGGTTGAAAAGAGTCAGTTTCATATAAGAAGGCTGAAATCTCTCTATGTTGATGATGCAGGCAAGGCTGTTTTATCACCAACTGCAATAAATACATGGCTGAACTGCAGGATGAGATTCTACTACAGGTATGTCAACGGGTTGAAGGAACCTGAAGTGATATCACCTGAAATTGACCATGCCATTTTTGGTCAGATAATGCACAGCATAATGAAACGCATTTATGATGATCATTTAAACAGTGAAGTTTTCCCGGCCTATATTGATGAAATTATTAAGGATGAAAGACATCTTCTGATACAATCGATCGTGCAATTGCAGAGAATTACAGCTCAGATTTCATCAGGCCGCTCAGTGGCAATGATGTTATAATAAAGGATATACTGTTCATTTATCTTCAGAGGATACTGACAGCCGACAGAACATTTGCACCTTTCACCATTACCGGACTTGAAAAATCCTACAGCTTCATGCTCTCCTTTGAATCAGCCGGGGAAAACATTAAGATACGGACCGGCGGCAACATTGACCGTATTGACAAGCTTAAGGGCAAAATAAGAATTGTTGATTATAAGACAGGTGAAACAGCTCAGAAAATAAGTTCAGTAGGGGATCTATTCGCTGATGACCGCAAAAAGGACCTTGACGGGTGGCTCCAGACATTGTTATACTGCGAAGCCTATCTTGTTGAAAATCCGGATGTTAGTGTACATCCCTCTATATATAAGGTAAAGGAATTATCAGCAGACAAATTCTCTGATTATCTTAAAATAAAGGAAGATAAAAAGAGTGAAATTTTGCTGGAAGATTACAGGACAGTAAGAGAATTTTTTTTAGATGGACTGAGGGGAGTTATTACAGCTATTTTTAGTGCTGAAGAGCCTTTCAGAATGACAAAAAATACCACTAAATGCGGATATTGTCCCTATAAGGGATTGTGCCAGAGATAAGTTTGTTGGAAGGTATTATTCCATTTCGAACTGAATGGCCGCCATTTTTATGGCCGTAACGGCTGCTTCATCACCCTTGTTCCCATGCTTGCCACCAGCCCTGTCACGGGCCTGTTCATAATTAAGTGTAGTAAGTACACCAAATATGAAAGGTATGTTATATTCGAGATTAAGCTTGGTTATACCATAAGTAACACTCTGACAGATATATGTAAAATGAGGTGTTTCCCCCTGAATTATGCAGCCCAGACAGATAATTGCGTCAAGGTCATCATATTCTGCAAAAAACTGGCCACCCAGCGTAAGTTCGAAACTTCCCGGTACATGTTTTATAACAATATTATTGTCGGTGGCACCGTGCTTTTTCAGGGTTTTTGTGGCACCTTCCAGCAAAGCATGGGTAATGTCGTGGTTCCAGTCGGAGACTACTATTCCGAATCTCATTTTCCCGGCATCAGGAACCGATGCCGGATCATAACCTGAAAGATCAGATGTGCTCATTTACTTTGAAAGCAGTTTTGCCCTGGCTATGTACTTGTCGATTGAAGAACCCTCAGTGCTTGTGGGGTATTCTTCCTTGATCTGTTCATATAATTTAAGTGCATCGGCATATTTGCCATTCATTTCATATAGTTCTGCTGCCTTCATAAGGAAGAGCGGAGTATTGAATGAATTCTTTCCGAATTCAGCTGCCTCGAGGTATTTTGCTATTCCCTTATCAGTGTTGCCGAGTTCCACAAAAGCATCACCAGTTGCACCTAATGCTATCGATCCGATGACCTTATCCTTTTTTGAATACTTATTCAGGAAATCAATAGCTTCCTGGTAATTTCCAAGGTGAAGATTGCAGATACCTGCACCATATCTTGCAAGGTTACCTGCCTTGGTAAATTTATATTCCTTTGCAATGTCGAGAAAACCGAGGTAATTTCCATCACCGTTAAGTGCAAGATTTATTGAATCGAGCTCAAGATATTTCTGTGCCTGGTACATCTGCGACTGAGCTTCATCATTTCTTTTTGTCAGATATAGTTTAGCGAGCCAGAATAAGCCAACCAGAACAACTACAGCAGCCAGACTGATTAATAAAGGTTTATAGTTCTGTTCAAGAAATTGTTCTGTCTTGGACAATGTTTCCTCAACATTCTTTATTCCCTGCGGATTATCATCTTTCTTACTTTTTGCCATAACAGTTTATGCTTAAAACACTTAAAAAATTAACTTCGCAAAAGTAGTGCTTTTACGGTAATATTGAAATAAATAGATAAAAAAAAGGAAATAAAGAAATATAGGCTTAAAATATTGAATAACAATTGCTTAATGTATAATTATGTTAGCAGTTTCTTTTTTTATAACTTTGCAGGGTAAATGTTTGTATTCAAACCTCATACCTCAAACCCCGAACCGCGAACCTCATAATGTACCTTAAAAAACTCTCTCTGACCAATTTCAAGAACTACACTCAGGCTGAGCTGGAGTTCTCTCCGAAGATTAATTGTATTGTCGGCAATAACGGTGTTGGTAAAACAAATATTCTGGATGCTATCCATTATCTGTCATTGACAAAAAGCTTCTTTAATAATATTGACAGTGCAAGTATCAGACATGATGAGGACTTTTTTATTATTCAGGGATTATTTGTCAAAGATGGTGAGGAAGATAATATTTTCTGCTCCTTCCACAGGCAAAAGCAAAAAATGCTGAAACGCAATGGTAAGGAGTATGGAAGGTTGTCGGACCATGTTGGCAGATATCCTGTTGTAATGATCTCCCCGGCCGATAATGCCCTCATTAGCGAAGGAAGTGAGGAAAGAAGGAAATTCATGAATAAGATCATAAGTCAGTATAATGCTGAATATCTCGATTCAGCCCTGAACTATAACAAGGCTTTGCAGCAGAGAAACAGGCTGCTGAGGGATTTCAGCGCTTCAAACAATTTTGATGACGAGATGCTTTCAATATGGGATGCTCAGCTTATAAAGTACGGATTATTTGTTTATTCCGAAAGGGACATGCTTATAAACGAGCTTATACCGGTATTCAGGGAGTATTATTCCATGGTCTCAAACGAGAAAGAAAAGGTCAGTCTCAGATACAGGTCGCATCTTAGTGGTGGAGACTTTTCGGAGATCCTCAGGGATGCTAAAAGCAAAGACAGATCTCTGGAGTACACCACAGCAGGAATTCATAAGGATGACCTTCTTTTCGAAATGGATGGCTATCCTGTTAAGTCATTAGGTTCGCAGGGACAGCAGAAGTCGTACCTTGTAGCGCTCAAACTTGCCAAATTCGACTACATTAAAAGGAAAGCAGGATTTGCACCTATTTTGCTGCTTGATGATATTTTTGACAAGTTCGATGCGGAAAGAGTTGCACAGATAATCCGACTTGTCGGCAATCATCGTTTCGGACAGATCTTTATTACTGATACACATCAGGACAGGCTTCATGACATCCTTATTGCTCTTGACACCGATTACAAGCTGTTCAGGATTGGAGAAACCGGCATAGATGAGATAATTCAGAATGGCAATCAAAGAGTATGAGAAGGAGCAGGACCATATCACTTGCTGAAGCCATGAAAGATTATATCAGGGAGATGAACCTGGAAGGGAAGCTTTTAGAAGTAAATCTTATCAACTCATGGGAAGAGATTGTCGGAAAGGCTATCTCGACAAGGACATCAAGGGTATTTATTAAAGATCATGTCCTTCATGTTTACCTTAATTCATCGGTAGCAAGGAACGAACTTATGATGCTGAAAGAGGCTCTCAGGGAAAAACTGAATGCCAGGTCGGGGCAGGAAGTAATAAAAGATATTGTTTTACGATAAATCGCTGACAATGTAGTTGTTGCCAGATATAGCTACGGATCTCCTGAATGATTTTGAGGATGAAAAGACGTAACTTTCATTTTCGTATTTCAAGACAACCATTTCGTTCATAATTTCAATCATAAGCGATGCTTCAGGATTCTTTTGTATAACAAAATCAGCAAGAAGGAAAGCTTTTTCTATACCGTCGCCACGTCTGAAATTCCACACTTCATCAGGAAGAGCAAGCCTGTTTCCGTCGTAAATAGATTCACCGGTAAGTTTTGTAAGAATCTCATAAACTTCCATTACTGAACTGCCATTCAGGTCCGTGAAGCAAACAGGATTCCTCTCAATTGAAGCCTTTACAAACGGAACCCAGTCAATGCGGTCCATTTGCCTGTAAACATACATGGCCATCATAGCAGTTTCAGATTTTTCAGCCAGATCATTTATTGTACCGGTAATTTTTTCCCGGCTATCGTCAGGCAGAATTGCAGGCATCGGAGGGTTAAGGAATACTTTATTGGTACCGGGGATATCCGGATCAGTATATATAAAATTATGGAGATCATTTAACATTTCACCGATGAGGCTTTCGCTGATAATCACCGGATGATTTCCTGAATTCCGCCCTGAATTCATCGAGGTTTTTCTCTTTTCCACCTGTGAAAATGTTTTCAATGTCATTTAGCAGGATTTTGCCCGGAATAGGACTCAGATTGAATTCATCACCCTCGATCTCATTGACCAGCAGAGCTCTGGTTTCCCATGATACATTAAACTTGCTTGTATGTTCGTACTCGAACATCTTTTCAAGTGCTATGTACCGCTTTTTGCCCGAGCATTCGCACATGTACTGGAACAGTGTTTTGTATTTTGATTTGAAACGCAGAAAATTTATGAATACAAGATCTGTGACAGGGGTGGTAAGAAATTCCCTGAGTTTTGATGAAAAATGGTTGTATGCATCCCTGTTTATGGTTGCCTCTTCGTACAGAGTATGTATATAACCTGATATATGGGAAACAATTGTCACACGTTCATTTTCAAGTGCCCGTCTTGCCTTTTCAGAGAGTGATGTGCCATTGTACCACATGTTCCTTGTAACAATTCTCCTGTTGTTAGTGATCAACCCTTCCTTCTCGATTATGAAATTTTGTGAATGAAGAGGTGTTGCAATAAGGAATATCTTCTCGAGCGGGATTCTTCCGACAATAAACATTGCGGCGGCGTAAAGCGATGATAGCGAAACACATTCGCCAGCACCTGTTGAAAAGTTTTCCTTGAACCTGAAAGCTGTCATAGCCTCCACAGTTTCCGTCTTCCAGTAGGGGATAACATCAGTTGTGTACTTGTCAAGCCCGAAGTGCTTCCTGATGTCAATATCAAAATAATACTTATCCCCTTCATAGCCGAAAAGTGCATTTGATTGCTTCAGCAACTCCATGTCAAAGAATTCACTGAATCGTGCTATTTCCCTTGTCTTTGTTGTCAGTCCCCAGGTTGAGAGATCAAGGTTGAAAACATAATTCTGAATGATAAATTGTTTTATCCTGTTGACCTTATATGTAAAGCTCTTTTTTTCGATATCCTTAAACCATGGATCATCACGCCATTTCCAGATAACCGGCGACATGATATTTGCCAGAACAAGGGGATAAAACAGCTCAGGGAAAATAAAAATCTCCATGTCCGAGAGCGTAAAGGCTGATGAGTATTTTTCCAGCTCTTTTTTCCCGGCAGGACCGAGTTTAGTATATGATGTCATTGATTTATCTGAATCTTTCAATATCCGAAAAGAAGAAATTGGACTCACGCATCGCGTTTTCATCGCTGTCAGAACCATGTACGGCATTCATCTTAACCGATACTGCAAAAGTCTTCCTGATAGTGCCCGGCTCTGCTTTATTCGGGTCAGTGGCCCCTATCAGTTTGCGGAATTCATCAACTGCATTTTCGTGTTTGAGAATCAATACTACAACAGGACCGCTGGTCATGAATTCGACAAGTTCTTCAAAAAAAGGTTTGCCTTTGTGAACTTCATAAAACGTTTCAGCCTGCAGTAATGTCATCTGTACCATTTTGATGGCAGTTATTTCAAATCCGCCTTCATTCATCATGGAAAGGATCGGTCCGGTTTTGCCGGTTCTTACAGCATTTGGCTTAATAATTGAAAATGTATACTTTCCGTTCATCAGCATCGTTTAATGATAATCTGTAATAAAAATATGCCTAAAGGATTATTTTTTATCTTTAACCCCTTGATTTCGCAAAAATAAAAGTGTTTGAACTGGCCAAATATACAAAAGAATTGTCGGAACTTCTGGATTCCGCCGATAATATATTGATCATAAGTCATATCAATCCCGACGGTGATGCAATAGGTTCTCAGTTAGCTCTTTATCATTATCTTGCCAGCAAAGGAAAAAAGGCTGGAATGATGTGCCCGAATAACCTCCAGGAGTTTCTGAAATGGATGGACGGCTCAGATAAGATCAACGTATTTATAAGGAAAAGAAAAAAGTGCATCACTCTTATTGGATCTGCTGATTTGATTCTTAATGATGGATTTCAATCAGCCTAATCGTCTTGGCGAAGCAGAGGAATATGTCATCCGTTCAACTGCCACAAAAGTGATTATTGATCACCATCTTGAACCCAGGGAATTTGCCGATCTGATAATTTCTGATCCCGCAAGCTGTTCAACCTCCGAGCTTGTTCACGAAATGGTTACCTTAATGAGTGGCGGACCCTTTCTTAATAAATCCTATTCAGAGGACATTTATGTTGGTATAATAACCGATACCGGAAATTTTGAGCACGGCTCATATACAGGACGGACACTCAGAATTATTGCAGGCCTTCTGGAATCAGGAATTGATAAAGACCTGTTATTGAATATAATATATAACAATTTTTCGGCCGACAGGATGAGACTTATGGGGCTGGCCCTGAATGAGCGAATGACTGTATTAAGTGAATACAGGACTGCATATATCAGTCTTACTAAAAAGGATCTTGCTGATTTTAACCATGTTAAAGGAGATACTGAAGGATTTGTAAATCTGCCACTTTCGATAAAGGGGATAAACTTTTCGGTCCTCTTTATTGAGAAAGACAATTTTGTAAAATTGTCTTTCCGTTCAAAAGGTAAGTTCCCCGTAAATGAATTTGCATCGAAATATTTTGCAGGTGGAGGCCACCGGAATGCATCAGGGGGAGAATTCTATGATACTCTGGAGAATACAATAAAGTATTTTCTGAAAGTTCTTGAAGAAAATGCCGATAATCTGAAAAACGTGTTTTAATTAATGAGGCGAGGACTTTTCATATTTTCAATATTAATCTTACTATCTGGCTCCTGCAGAAATGAAACGGATAACCGGAAGGCAACAGTGAAACCCGGAAGCCGTGAAATGACAGAGCTGAACAGATACCTGGTGCAGAAAGACAGGGAGATAATCCAGAGTTATATCGAAAGGAAAGGTCTTAATATGACCGAATCGCCGACAGGGTTATGGTATTTAATTAAAACTGAGGGTAATGGTCAATCTTTTAAAGATAACGACAGGGTATCATTAAAATACGAATGCCAGCTAATTGACGGTACAGTCTGTTATTCATCTGATGATCTTGGTCCCAGACAGATTATTATTGGAAAAACCGATATTGAACCCGGACTGAATGAAGGTTTGCGATTATTGAAACCAGGGGGTGAAGCCGTGTTTATACTTCCTCCTTTTCTGGCTTTTGGACTTGTAGGGGACGGGAAGAAAATTCCTCCCAGGACTATCATTGTTTATAATGTAAGTATCCATTACAGAAGAATAAATGGAATGATTATTGCGGAAGAAATTATTACAAAAACCTACCTATGATATACTACAATACTTTAAGGCATTTATTTATGTTTTCAGGTCTTTTGGCTCTGATTTCTTTAGTATCATGCGATCCGACCCTTAAAACTGACGACCTCGAGGCAAAGGAAAAACTTGACATTTCGAATTTCATTTTAAATAATGATACAATTGATTTTGTTAAAAAGAGCAGCGGATTATATTATTATGATCTTGTTGCCGGAACCGGAGCTCAGGTAGAACCTCAGGATACAGCATATATATTTTACGCAATACAGTATCTTACCACACAGATTTTCGAAACCAATATCGGAACAACCGATACCCTTAAAGTTCTTGTAAGCCAGGATAACCTTCTAAGCGGATTTAAAGAAGGTCTTTCTTATATGAAAGTGGGAGGCAAGTCACTTTTAGTAGTTCCCTCGAGTCTTGCTTTTGGTTCACAGGGTAGTTATTACGTATCACCTTATACTCCTTTCCTGTTTCAGATCTACCTTGTGAAGCTTAAAAAAAACTAATTGGTTAAATCAGTCTCACTGGATAATAAATACAGCCAGCCGGTCATTGATTGAGGGTTGGTTTTTCTTCCATTCCGAAATTGTCATTGTCCTTATGTTTTCGCCCGGAAGTGTAATGTCCACGGCGATGCAGAGCAACGTATCGTCACTGCATACTGAAAGAATCGATTCAAGCATCCTTTGATTGCGGTAGGGCGTTTCCATGAATATCTGGGCATATCCGCCTCGCGATTTCTTTTCCAGTTCCCTGAGCCTTGATGCCCTGTCGGCCGGTTTTACAGGGAGGTATCCGTTGAAAGTAAAACTCTGGCCGTTCAGACCTGACGAGATTATTGCAAGCAATATTGATGATGGTCCCGTCAGAGGAATCACCCTGATCCGCTTCCGGTGGGCAATTGAAACCAGTTTCGCACCTGGATCGGCTATTCCCGGAAGACCTGCCTCACTTATAATTCCCATGTCTGATCCTTTCAGCACAGGCTCAAGATATTCTCCGATCTCCGATTCATTTGTGTGTTCGTTAAGCTCATTGAAAATCGCTTCATTTATCGGAAAATCCTTATCAATAAGCCTGAGATATCTCCGCGAGCTTCTTAAATCCTCAACGGTAAATAATCTTAATGATTTGGTTACCGCAAGTACTTTTTCCGGTATAACCTTTTTGTAATCCTCATCACCCAGGGTTACTGGAATTAAATAAATTTTTCCGGCTGGCATAGCACTTATATAAACCGTTAATTTAGTAATTATGTATTTGCGGGTATTAAAAACCACAAAATAAGTACCGCGTGTTGAAAGTTAAGGAATTTTAATTTAGGTTTGCTCCGAAAATATTCTGAAGTGAAAATTACATTTCTTGGTACCGGAACCTCTCAGGGTGTACCGGTAATTGCATGCGATTGTGAAACATGCCATTCCGGTGATATTCATGACAAGCGACTCAGGACATCCATTCTTCTTGAAAAGGATGATACCAATATTGTCATTGATGCCGGACCTGACTTTCGCCAGCAGATGCTAAGGGAAAATGTGAAACATTTGGATGCAATAATTCTGACTCATGAACATAAGGACCATATTGGTGGAATGGATGATGTGAGAGCTTTTAACTATAAAAGTCAGGATGCTATTGACATATATGCAGAAGAGAGGGTTCAAAAGGCTATCAGGAAAGAATATTCATATGTGTTTGCAGAATATCAGTATCCGGGAATTCCAAAGATGAGACTTAATCCTATCAATGAATATGGATTTACTATAAATGGAATAGCATTGGCACCATTAAGGGTGTTTCACTACAGGCTTCCTGTTTATGGCTTCAGAATTGGAAATTTTGCATATATAACTGATGCTAACTATGTTCCTGAAGAGACAAAAGAAAAATTGTTCGGGGTTAAATATTTAGTTTATAAATGCTTTAAGAAAGGAGAAACATATTTCTCATTTCAGTCTCAGAGAAGCAGTTGATCTTATAAGGGAGATTTCGCCAAGAAAAGCATTTATAACACATATAAGTCATCAGATGGGTTTACATGAAGAGGTATGTTCAACCCTGACATCCGGGATATTACTTGCTTACGACGGTCTGACTTTTTTTTGTGATGAGTGACTTAATACCGGACCTTCCTCTTATAGCTTTTAGCCAGCTTCTTCTGGTAATCGTTCGAAAAGTAATACCTGTTTCTTCCCAGTTGTTTTGTATTGTTTTTTGAAGCTTTTATCCTTTTTTCATAATAAGGATTCTTTTTTGAGGAAGCACAACCTGCAATCAAAAAAATTGAAAGAAGAAGCAAAAACAGAAGTCTCGATATTTTTTTTAGGAGTGCCATATTTTTGCAATATTTCCTTAATACTTTTTTAAAACAGTTTTTTTAGTCTTCCTGTAAGTTCTAAATTGCATAATATTTCAATTGCAATTCTAAATAACTGTTAAATGATCTGCCATAAAATTTTTATCCGGATTGCTGTTCTTTTCTTTATTCTTATTCCATTTCAAGTAAGTTCACAGTCGCTTGACAAAGTTCATATTTCGGTTCAGACCGGACTTTCTACCGACAGTATGACTTTATCTGACAATACAAGTTTTCTATTAAAACGCAAAAAACCGATTTTAAGTTTCCAGCTGGACGAAAAAATATTTACCACGGCCGATGTTCCCGCCTTAAAATCAGGAAATAACTATACGCTTGAATTTAATAACAAGGTCAGACTCGTTCTTGTAAATGGTGATTCTGCCGGACCGGGATGGCAATGCGGGTTAGAATTTGAAAATATCTCTGATGATACTGTTTCAATAAGCAATGTAATTCCGTTTGATTCCGATAATGAATCAGTCAATATTACAGGTAAAGGGCCATGGGACCTTGCCCGCGCCTGGCTGTTTCGTCCCGGCTACCAGCCTTTAAGGGTAATACTTCCGGACAATGCCTGGGAGATGGGTTATACATCTTTTGAGGCCGGAAGCGGATTTTCAGTTTGTGCCATTACAAGGCGTCAGCAAACACAGGGAGGCCAAAAACAGAGGTATCAGACTCTTCTTCCACCCAATGCAAAGGTTTATTACAACATTTATGCTGATATCTTCAGGGGAGAATGGCAAAACGGGTTGCGACTTATGTTCAGGGACAGATATTTGTATGATCTTGAAAAATTCGACAATTCACTGTATGAACGGGCCGACCTTGCCTGGATCAAAGAAAGTTATCTGATAATCCTCCAGATGGCCTGGGACAGGGAGTTCTATGACAGGTCACTCGGGAAATATACCTTTCCTGACCTGATCAGGAAAGGGAATGAACTTTTTGGAAATATCGACGTGTACGGAATATGGCCTACCTGGCCACGGCTTGGCCTCGATCAGCGAAACCAGTGGGACCTTTACAGGGACCTTCCCGGAGGCACCAGCACAGCTAAGGAATTTCGTACGCCTCGCCCGCCAGAGTAATACAAAGTTTTTTATCTCTTATAATCCATGGGATAACAGCACAAGGAAAGAGGCCCATTTAAGAGGGATGGCCACTCTGATCAAAGAGACTGAAGCAGACGGTGTTGTTCTTGATACACAGGGAAGTTCAAACTATGAACTGCAGGCAGCGGCCGATAGTGTACGCAAAGGTGTTGTAATGTTCTCCGAAGGTATGGCAGTGACGAAAGATATGCCCGGGATCATTTCAGGAAGGGTTCACAATGCGATTTTTTTCAGTCCTGAACTCAACCTTAATAAGCTTATAAAACCCGATTTTTCAATTTTCAGGGTTTGCGATGTAGGTGAAGATATTATTCATCGCGAAATAGCAATCGCATTTTTCAATGGATATGGTACAGAACTGAATATGTTCCGTCCCGGAGGAAGAGATGACAATTACAGGGAGGATCTCGATTACCTTGCAAGGACGACTTTCACCCTCCGGCAGAACAATGACGCTTTTCTGGATAAGGATTGGACACCCCTGATTGACACCAAAGCCGATAATGTTTTTGTTAACAGCTGGTCAGCGGGTAATAAGACTATTTATACAGTACTTAATATGAAGTCTGAAGGGATTGAAGGGAGACTTATTAAAATTAAAAATGACAGCCGGAAGCACTATGTTTCGTTATGGAACCACGAAAACATTGTTCCATTTACAGAAAATGGAATTACTTATGCTTCAGTAAGGGCTGAAGGCTGGCCCGTTTCTTATTCCGGGACCAGGAAAGAGGGTTCAGTCGATTGCATCGCTGAACTGCCCCTACTGTTGAAATCTGAACTTAAAGGGGATTCAATTCTTTTAAAGGCTAATGAAAAGAACAAAATACTTTTATGGAAGGGAAATCCTTCATATAAAACTGTTTTCAAAGAATTCAATCTTACTAGAGATACAGTTGTCAGGATCAAAGATATTTTTGGATACTATGAAGGTAAGATTGTGGTTCAACTTATGAATAACAAGCACCTGCTTGACGAGAATATTCATACGCTTAAAGGAGGAAAACCCTGGCTTATAAGCTCGGTGGTTCCTACAGTAAAGGCTACTGGTATTGCCCCCGATATGGTTCTTGTCCCTGGAACTGAATTTAGCTTTGACGTAACCACAGGTGAGGATTTTATTCCTTATCCGGAAGTAAGTGGAATAATCACAAAGGTTGACAGCTTCCTTATCGATAAGTACCCTGTCACAAATGCCCAGTATTATGAGTTTCTCCAGAGTTCAGGCTACAGGACCACCGATACAGTGAGATATTTAAGACACTGGGAAAGAGGTATTTATAAGCAGGGACAGGAAAGATACCCTGTTGTTTACATTAGCCAGGAGGATATGAAAGCTTATGCACGATGGGCCGGTAAAAGGCTTCCGACCCAGGTTGAATGGCAGCTTGCTGCCCAGGGGACTGATAAGCGGAAATGGCCATGGGGCAACGAATTCCATGGCACACTTTGCAATAATGCATTTGGGAAAACCACTCCGGTGGATGCATTTAGCAAAGGCATGAGCCCTTACGGGGTAATAGACCTTGTAGGAAATGTATGGCAGATGACAAATGATCTGTATTTTAACGGAGCATACTATTTCACTGTAATCAGGGGTGGAAGTTTCTATAAGCCCGACTCAAGCTGGTGGTATATTCAGGGAGGGCCTCAGCCTCTTGATAAAACCCAGATAATGCTTATGGTGTCGCAGGGGTTTGACCGGAATGCGACAGTGGGGTTCAGGTGTGTTAAGGATATTGACAGGAATGCTTTTAAAATATAGAGTAAAAAGTAAAAGATTGCTTCTCCCAGCCATTAGGCTGGGCTCGCAATGACCGTATAATAAAAAAGATCCCCTCCAGGGAGGGGGAGGGGTGAGTTAATATTCAAACCTTAAGTTTCTTCTCAATCTCATTTATCTGGTTCCTGAAATGCTTATCGGTGTCGATAAGGTTGTTGACAGTCTTGCACGCATGAAGGACAGTTGCATGATCCTTACCACCGATATGGGAACCAATGCTTGCCAATGAAGCCTTTGTAAGGCTTTTCGAAAAATACATTGATACCTGTCTGGCTTGTACGATTTCCCTTTTTCTCGTTTTTCCCTGGATCATTTCTATAGGGATCTTGTAATAGTCGCAGACAATTTTCTGTATGTATTCAATTGTGATCTCTCGTCTTGAAGTGCTGACCAGCTTTTCAACCATCTGGTGCGCAAGGTCAAGCGTGATCTCTTTCCTGTTCAGTGTCGATTGAGCATACAGTGAAATCAGAACTGCTTCAAGCTCCCGTATATTGTTGGATATATTTGCAGCCAGGTATTCGAATATTTCATCAGGCAGTTCAATGCCGTCATTATAGGCTTTCTTTTTGAGAATGGCCAGCCGGGTTTCATAATCAGGTCTCTGCAGATCGGCCTGCAATCCCCATTTGAATCTCGACAAAAGTCTTTGTTCCATACCCTGAAGTTCAACAGGCGGCCTGTCGCATGTAAGGATAAGCTGTTTCCCCGATTGATGAATATGATTGAAAATGTGGAAAAAAGTGTCCTGGGTTTTTTCCTTTCCTGCAAATTCATGGACATCATCAAGAATAAGCACATCTATCATCTGGTAGAAATGGAGGAAATCATTTTTATTATTGTTCCTGACCGACTCCACAAACTGTGTCTGGAATTTATTGGCATTTACATACAGAACAACCTTATCGGGGTGCTTTTCCTTTACAAGTATTCCTATTGCCTGCGCCAGGTGTGTTTTCCCAAGCCCTGAATCACCATAAATCATGAGAGGATTAAAGGCAGTTCCTCCGGGGTTATTGCCGACAGCAATACCGGCTGATCTGGCTAGCCTGTTGCATTCTCCCTCAACATAATTATTGAAATTGTAGTCAGGATTAAGCTTTGGATCGAAATGCACCTTTTTAATTCCGGGAATTACAAAAGGATTTTTTATTGAGGGTTGTGTAACGTCGAATGGAACCTGAACAGGCTTGTTATGAAGGTCCGTCTTGTTGCGCGAGGGATATCTTACTGTATAGGGTTTCCCGTCGGAGTAATTTGCGTTTTCAAGCACTACGTTGTACTCAAGCTTTGCATCAGCACCAATCTCACGCCTGAGTGTCTTTCGGAGGATATCAATATATTGTTCTTCGAGGTATTCATAGAAAAAAGGACTTGGAACCTGGATTGTTAAAACATTGTTTTCAAGCTTTAAAGGAATAATAGGTTCAAACCAGGTCTTAAAACTGACGGAAGGAATTATGTCTTTTATTATTTGCAGACAGCTATTCCAAACATCATTGTGCGATTTGTTCATGAAAAATATATTGTTGTTAGTCTTAAGGTTTCCAGTCTTGCTGATTCAGACAGTAATATTTGTAAAAAAAAAACTTAAAAAAAAATTTTTTTTTGCTTGGTTATATCAAAAATACTATATGTTTTTAATCATCAGCAACTTATACAAATAAATATTTTTGTACATTTTAATTCATTGAATATCAGTTGTTTGTAAGCACAATATTTGGTTTGTCCGTGTAAGACAATTTATTAGGAAATTCTGATCAAAAATAAACAGAAACTTAAAAAAATGAAGACTATTTTGCCATCGTATCTTTTATCTATTTTAAGATCAAGATACTGTGATTTTTATAATAATCCTATTCTTCCGGAATATTTTTTTTGCCGAAGAGCGAAAAATGAACATACCGTTTTGGATTAGCCTTCATATCGAGTAAAAGAAGGTTCAAACTCTCCAGACTGTTTGAGAGATTTGTATAAAGCGAATCATTTGTGATCAGTTTTCCGGCAGTTCCCTGTCCGTTATTAAGGTTACCCATTAAAGCTGATACTTTTTCAAGACCCGATTTAAGATTGTTCACCGAACTATAAATATCCGCTGCGGCGAGTGTGTCGGCAATATTCTCCAGACTGCTGAAAGTTGAAGTTAGTTTACCTGAATTTTCAGCAAGCATCTGAGTGAATTTATTTATATTTTCCAGAGTAGCCTTAAGTTCCGCCTCGTCAATGCTTTTAGCTGTATTGCTTAGGCTTGCAACTCCCGACTTTAAATTTGTCCTGAACTTAGGATCCATAATTTCATTAACTGAACCTACAACCGAATCAATTGCAGAAATCAGATCAGATAACTTTTCCTTCATCGGACCAAGCTCATTTTCAAATTTCGTGATGATCGATTCGGCTAGTCTTCCCGGAATAGTGTCCCTGTTCGAATAGGTACCCGGGCCATTGCCATAGACAAGCTGAATCTTCATTCCGGCAAGCAGCGAAGCAGTTGTTATTTCAGCAAAAGTATTTACCGGAAATCTGAATCCCTTATCAACTGAAAGGGTTACAAGGAGCCTGCCGCTTTGAGGATCAAGGAACTTTATAGCCTCGACAACCCCCACCCTGTAGCCGTTAACTTCGATGGGACTCGATTCGGCAAGACCTCCAACATTATCGTAAACAACATAATACTGAGCAGTTTTGCTGAAAAGATCCTTGCCTTTAAGAAAATTATATACCCAGATAAATACAATGAGTGTGATTAAAGCGGTGAAACCAATCTTGACTTCATTCGAGATCTTTTTCATTTAAGGTCTTTTTTGTTTTATTTTGAGTTCAGGGCATCCTGTAAAGGTAGTATTTTATTGTTTTTTACAGCGATCACAAAGGCATCGGGGTATACGACCTCTAATTTTTTCCTGTATTCAGCAGCCTGTGTGTAGTTGGAAAAACTTCCTGTGGCATACCTGAAAAGATTCGGAGAGGAGAGTTCTACTACATCTTTAATTCCTTTGAAATTATCAGGGACAAGACTCTTTTTGATAGCCGAGGTGGCTATCTGAATCATGAATTTGAGTTCATCAACCACCTGGATGGTGTCAGCGTCAGAGGAATCTGGTTTTGCTACCTGCTCCTTCTCAACTGAGGTTGAAATATTTGTTTTCTTATCAATTTCATTAATATAATCACGTGTGGCCCTGTAAATTGCCGATGCTATTATAATCCTGTCCTTCTTCCGAAACAAGGTATTTTTCCTCGTCCGGATTTGTTATGAATCCTGTTTCAACAAGAACACTAGGCATTGAAGTCATATAGATTACCCAGAAACCCTGCCTGTTTAACACCTCGATCAGTGCTTCCTGCTCGGTTTTTAAGTTGATTTTGAATTTTTGAAGCAAGCAACTGTACTTTGTTTCTGAAATACATTCTGCATTAGCAGAAAATTATATATGATTCAGGTGATTTTGGATCAAATCCTTCATATTTAGTTGGAATAGTCATCTTCCAGAATAATTACTTCATTCTCTTTCATTGCAACCTCAAGATTCTGTTCATTCTTTGAAGGCCCCATAATCAAGGTTTCTGTTCCTTTAATGGTGCTTTTGCTGAGGTCAAAGAGTTTGAATGAATGGAAATAAATAAATCAGCTTCGTTCTTGTTGGCAAATTCAGCTCTTTCTCTTCAGCCCGACAAAAACATCGGTTTTTCTTGTATAGAGTACTTTAACATTTTTTACAGGTTTTGTTCAAGATATTCACCAATTTTAAGGGCAACGGCGAGATTGATGTTCTTTTCCTTGCTGATTGTTCCGATGGCTCCAGGATCCTTACCTCCATGTCCGGCGTCGATCACAATTACCCATGTCTTTTCATATCCATTATCAGTAGTCATGCCAGAAAACAGAAGAGACACAAATATTGCAGCAACCAATTTCATTACATATATATTATTGGTACGTTCTTTGTCGTTTATAATCCCTGAACCCATATCTTGTTCATGTTTTTTTTAATTAGTTTTGCGCCTGACATCCGGACGTCACACAAAAACTGTACAAAAATAGTATTAAAGTTGTATTTTTTTAAACAAAAGCGGTTACTTGTAGTGTTCCTTGTGATGGTCCATTTTTTTCCATTGTTTTCCCAGGAAGGCAAATCTGTCCCCGATACAAACCTGATAAGCCAGGATACCCTCACCTCTGATACACTCCTGAGGAAGATAAAAAAGATCTCTCCTGAGGCCATTGAAAAACAGGTTATCTATAAATCAGCCGGAACAAAAAAAAATGACCTGGTTAATAAAAGAGTCTATCTGATTGATAAAGCTGAGGTCACTTACGACGATATTGAAATTAAAGCTGATTCGATTGTATTTGATATGATGGGAAGCACTGTTTTTGCAACCGGAAGAACTGATACAACAGGCAAGGTAACCGGCAAGCCGGTATTTAAACAGGGGACTCAGGAAATAGAATCTGACTCGCTGTTTTATAATTTCGTGACCCGGAAGGCAGTTGCTTACAAAATAGTAACAAAGCAGGAAGAAGGATTACTAAGAAGCCAGGTTACAAAGCTTCTGGAAGACGGGACTTCAAATATTGCCAAAAGTACTTATTCAACATGTGATGCAGAACCTCCGCATTTTTATATCAGCCTGCCAAAAGCAAAGATTTACCCCGGGAAAAAGATAATTTCCGGACCGGGAAACCTTGTACTGGAAGGGATCCCTCTGCCGATAGCTCTGCCGTTCGGATTTTTCCCGATCCAGACAAAAAAGGCTGCCTCAGGTATACTGATACCAAGATTCGGCCAGGAACAGGAGAGAGGTTATAATCTGACTGAAGGTGGATATTATTTTGCAATCAGTGATTATTTTGATCTTGCTCTCAGGGGGAATATCTATACAAACGGAACCTGGATGCTGACAGCCACTACAAATTATTCAAAAAGGTACAAATTCGACGGCCAGTTCTCATTCAGTTATGCAAATAATATTTCTGGACACAAAGGATTAAAGGATTACAGTAAAGTCACAAACTATAAAGTTGGCTGGACATACAATCAGAATGCTAAAGCACATCCGGGGTCAAGATTTTCTGCAAATGTAAATATGAGCTCCAGCGGCTATGATAAAACAAACTCCTATGATGTCAGAGAGCATGTAACATCTCAAAGGCAGTCAGGAGTAAGTTATTCAAAAACATGGGCGGGAACACCATTCAACTTTTCCGCAAGCATGAATCACAAACAGAATGTTCAGAATAAAACTGTCGACCTGAATCTGCCCAAAATAAGTTTTAATGTCGGAAGGATTTACCCATTCAAGGGGAAGAACTCAACGGGCTCAAACAAATGGTACCAGGATCTTCAGTTTCAGTACTCTGCATCGCTCGACAATCAGATAAGTACCTACGACAGCCTTTTATTCACAAAGAACGTCTGGAAAAATATGAAGAATGGCTTTAAGCACGAAGCTCCCTTAAGTATACAGTTCCGCCCTTTTAAGAACTTTTCAATATCCCCTCAGGTGACATATTCAGGTGTTCTGTATACCGAGAGAATTGAAAAATACTGGGATCCGGAATACGTAGATCCTGCGACAAACAAGGTTACGCCAATCGTAACAAGGACTCAGAGAGGCACTTATTATGGACATTCAATAAATCCTTCTGTCGGCGCAAGCTTTAATCCACAGCTATTCGGAGTCTTCAACTTCAAACCCGAATCGAGGGTACAGTCTATACGGCACGTTGTCAGACCGTCAGTCAGTTTCAGCTATACACCTTTCTTAAAAGGTCTGAACAGTGACCTTTACAGAAAGGTACAGAGAGATACCCTTGGCAATTATATGGAATATTCCGTTTTTGAAGGTAATATCTACGGAACTCCCTCATTGGCCAGACGCAGCAGCAATCTGGCCTTCAGCCTTACGAATATACTCGAGGCAAAAGTATTCGAGAAAAATGATACTACGGGTAAACCTAAGAAGATCAAGCTCATCGATAACTTTGGAATAACAACATCTTATAATATATTCGCTGATTCAATGAGATGGTCACCAATTTCAATGGGCCTCAGAACAACTCTTCTCGACAATATAGGCGTATCGGCAAACAGTAGTTTTTCGTTGTATGGCCTGAGCAAAACCGGTGGTACAATCGGAACATTTGCTTATGCTCAGAACAAAAAGCTTATGAGACTGACCAATTTTTCGGTGAGTCTCGATTTTGACCTGGGCCGGCTGATTATGGGGGATAAGGAAAATCCGGGTCAGGGAACTGCACTGGACGGATCACGACCAGTTACACCAGAAGGGCAGGAGGGAGTGAGCGCTTTTCAGGCGGGTCAGAATCAGGCCAGCTCATTATATGATGAATATGGATATTATATTTTTGATGTGCCATGGTCGATGAGAGTCAGTTATAATATCAACTATAACAAACCAGCTTTTAAATCGGTCTTAACCCAGACACTTTCAGCAAACGGAACCGTGACACTGACAAAGAAAACGGCAATTACATACACCACCGGGTATGACTTCACACAGAAACAGATCACAATGACTCAGATAGGTATCTCACGTGATCTTCATTGCTGGACAATGAGTTTTAACTGGATCCCGAATGGTACTATGAAAATGTGGAATTTTACAATAAGGGTCAAGGCTGCTGTCCTTTCCGATCTGAAATATGAACGCAGAAAAGACTATCATGACCAGTATTAAAAAATAAGGACATGCCATGGCATGTCCTTATAAAATAATATCTACAATTCTGCTTATTCCCCTACAATCTCAAATCCAACCTCCACCTTAACTTCCCTGTGGAGTTTAATAACTGCTTTGTATTTTCCAACCTCCTTGATCTGATCTTCCGGAAGGGTTATGTTTTTACGGTCAATATCGAATCCTTTTTCCTTCAGTGCTTCAGCAATCTGAATCGTATTAACTGATCCGAAGATTTTTCCGGATGAGCTTGTTTTTGCACCTATTACAAGAGCTACATCAGTCAGTTTTGTTGCAATTTCCTGTGCGGTAACCTTTATCTTTTCTTCCTTATGTGCTCTCTGTTTAAGATTCTCGGCATGCATTTTCTTTGCTGATGGTGTTGCAGCAACTGCATAGCCGTTAGGGATCAGAAAGTTGCTTCCATATCCGTTTTTGACATTGACGATATCGTCCTTCTGTCCAAGTTTATTTACGTCCTGTAATAATATGACTTCCATAATTTTTCCTCCTTATTTTAATAGGTCAGTAACATAAGGAAGAAGAGCAATATGACGGGCTCTTTTAACAGCTTTAGCCACTTTCCTCTGATATTTAAGTGATGTTCCGGTAAGCCGTCGGGGTAATATCTTCCCCTGGTCGTTAAGAAATTTCTTAAGGAATTCGGGATCTTTGTAATCGATATACCTTATTCTGTTCTTCTTGAACCGGCAGTATTTCTTTTTTTTGACCTCAACCGTTGGTGGAGTCAAATATCTTATTTCTGATTCGTTCTGTGCCATGTCTTATTCCTCCTTCGATTTACCTGATTCTTTTTGTTTTCTTTTCTTCTCTGCATATTCGATGGCAAATTTTTCCATCCTGAAGGTTAAAAACCTGATGATCCTTTCATCTCGCCGGTATTGCACCTCGAGTTTTTCGATAAGATCTCCGGCTCCTTTGAATTCTATCAGATAATAGAAGCCAGTCGACTTCTTCTGAATTGGATAGGCCAGTTTTTTCAGGCCCCAGTTCTCTTCATGAACGATCTCACCTTCATTCTCGGTGATGACCTTCTTGAATTTTTGTACCGCTTCCTTCATCTGGTTCTCAGACAAAACGGGAGTTGCAATGAAAACGGTTTCATACTGATTTGACATAATAGTTAACTGTTTTTAAGTTTTAATGTTTTCGGCTCGCAAAAGTACAATATTTTTTTTTAAAGAAAAATTTTTGCAGTAAATAATAACATAATATGATGCAGGTTACATAATCAGGTATCCACTGGGTTCATTATGGTTAAATTGCAGGCAGGATTTTACAAGGATTACTTTTTGGTTATATTTGTACTTCAACATAAATCATCCGGACAGGAGTCATTTATCTTATGGATAATTTCATAGTATCAGCAAGAAAGTATCGTCCTTCAACATTCGATATGGTGGTGGGTCAGGATTCAATTACGAATACTCTGAAAGCTGCAATAAAAAGGGGACATCTTACACAGGCGTATCTTTTCTGTGGTCCGCGTGGAGTAGGCAAAACCACCTGTGCCAGGATATTTGCAAAGACAATAAACTGCAGTAATCTTAAAGAGAATGGCGAGGCTTGCGATGAGTGCGAATCATGCCTTTCTTTTAACACTTTGAGATCATTTAACATACATGAACTTGATGCAGCTTCCAACAATAAAGTCGATGATATAAGGAGTCTTACCGATCAGGTCAGGATACCACCGCAGGTAGGGAAATACAGCATATACATAATAGATGAGGTGCATATGCTTTCCTCATCTGCCTTTAATGCATTTCTTAAAACGCTTGAGGAACCTCCGGCCCATGCAATATTCATACTGGCAACCACCGAAAAACATAAGATTATCCCGACAATTCTGTCGAGGTGCCAGATATTTGATTTTAACAGGATAAGAATAGAGGATATTGTCGGCCGTCTGATGTATGTTTCTAAAAATGAAGGTGTGACTGCTGAAGAGGAGGCTCTTCATGTAATTTCACAAAAAGCCGACGGAGCCCTGAGGGATGCGCTCTCTATTTTTGACCAGATTGTAAGCCTGTGCGGTAAGAAGATCACATATAAGGATGTAATTGAGAATCTGAATGTCCTTGATTATGAATATTACTTCAAAACTGTTGAATCGGCACTGATAGGCGATTTTTCATCTGTTTTAATGACTTTCAATGAGATTCTCGAGAAGGGATTTGACGGACATAACTTCGTTTCAGGCCTGAGCAGCCACCTTCGTGATCTTCTGGTTTGCAAGGATGAGATTACCCTGAAGATACTTGAAGCCACTCCTGTAATAAAACAAAGATATATCCAGCAGACTAAAGCATGCCCGGAGGAGTTCATTTTCAGGGCCCTTGAGCTCGCGAGTAATTGTGACATTTCTTACAAAACCAGCAAGAACCAGCGGCTGCATGTTGAATTATTTCTGATCCGGTTGTGCAGGCTGATAACAATCCCGGAGGAGGAAACCGTAAAAAAAAAGTCTGACCTGAAACCAACAGGGAAAAATAAAGTGGATCTTCCCCTCCCTTCAAAATCTGAAATAATCAGGGAAGCCACGGAATTTACAGAATCAAAAACCAGACAACAGGAAGGTTCTTCTGACAGGCACGCCCCTGTTATTGAGAAACATGCCAAGTCATTTTCAATAAAGAACATAATTTCTGATGAAAAAAAGGCGATGCATGATAATCCTGAACCGTTAACGGAAGAAGCAAAGAAATATGAGTTACAATCGTTGGAGGAGCTTAAATAGTCTGTCATTTGAAAAAGCCTGGAATGAATTTAAAGATTCTTTAAGAGGAGAAGGTACAAGAATAATAAGCATGTTCAATTCTGTTACTACTGAAGTCGAAAATGATCAGAGTATCAGAATTCATCTGAGCAACGCGGCACAAAAGGATCTGTTTGTGAAGAATTATAAACAAAAGCTTACGTCTTTTATGATGAACAGATTTAATTCGAAGGAAATCGATATTGAAACCGTAGTTGATCTCTCAGAAAAAAACGAGGTATTATACTCAGATGAACAGAAATACAATTATCTGGTGTCTAAATATCCCGGATTGAAAGATTTTAAAAAAGCGTTTAATCTTGATATAACTTAACCACTTTTCAATTAATGACCTGGTTTTAAAAAATAGAAATGCGTGAAACTGAACATTCAGATTGAAAACTTTGTTATAATTCAAAAATAAAATTTACTATTATGCTAAAGAAAAAAGTAGAAGATATCTGCAACCGTCAGATAGAAAGAGAAGGATTCTCATCAAACCTGTACCTTGCAATGGCATCATGGGCTGAGACTAATGGTTTCAGCGGAGTTGCAGGCTGGCTTTATGCTCAGGCTGATGAAGAAAGAGTTCATTTCCTGAAATTCATTAAGTATGTGAATGAAAGAGGAGGCAAGGCTGTTATCCCTGCTCTGAAACAACCAGGTACAGTTTTTAAAGGCGTTGAAGAACTGTTCAAAGAAGTTCTTAAGCATGAGGAATTTATTACTGCAAGCATAAATGAAATTGTTGACCTGACCCTCGAGGAAAAGGACTTTAATACTCATAACTTTCTTCAATGGTTTGTAACTGAACAGGTTGAAGAAGAAGCTTCAGTGAGATTAATTCTGGATAAAATGAAACTTGTCGGGAAAAACAATTTGTATCAGTTTGACAGGGACATTTTAACTCTCAGAACCCCGTCAGGAGGTGGTACTGCCACTCCATGAGAAGAGCGGGTATCTTAATTGCCGTTTTTCTGTTTTTGTTTCCTGTAACCGGCATAAAGTCTCAGAATCTTATTTCAAATCGTTCAGTCACAGGGGTTTGTTATGCCGGTAATAAGGTAAAGAGGATATATATACCCCCTCCAAAAAGCTTCCTGAAAAGGTCAGATTCCAAAGGAGGGGGTAAAATAACTGTTTTCTATTCGGGGTTTTCGGCAGAGGCCAGAACGGCTTTGGATTATGCTGTAAAAATCCTGGAATCGGTACTTCCTTCAGATGTAAAAATGAATGTCAAGGCTTCGTGGACGAAGATATCTTCAGCAGGAGTTCTTGGGAACTCATCAATAACGGGTTTCGCAACCGGATGGGGTATTGATGCGCTCGATCCTATTGCTTATTACCCTGTTACAGTTGCTGAAAAAATAGCCGGGAAAAGCATCAATGAAGACTATGAAGCTGATGTCGAACTGGTGTTGAACAGTTCAGCGAAATGGTACCTGGGTACTGACGGAAACACTCCGGTCAACCAAATATGACCTTGTCACTGTGGTTATACATGAATTGTGCCACGGACTTGGCTTCTTCGACAGCATGGATGCTGAAAATTCGTTGGGTTCTTATGGTTTAAACACGATCCCGGTTGTATATGATAAATTTGTTGAGAATCTTACCGGAAAAAAACTTACTGATACCACTCTATTCAAACAAAATTCAACAAATCTCTATCTGGAACTTATTGGCGGACAACTCTTTTTTAACGGGCCTCTTACACGCCGGTATTTATCAGGAAACAGAGCGAGGCTCTTTTCTCCCTCTACCTGGGATCCTGGTTCCAGCATATCTCATCTCGATGAAACGAGGACATTTGAACCAGACGAACTTATGACCCCTTTTATTGATCTTGGGGAAGCAATCCACAATCCAGGTAAACTTACAATGTCGATACTTGGCGATATTGGATGGATAAATACAAGGATAATCCCGCAACGGATCAAAGATACTGAAGAACATATTTCTGAAATTCAAATAAATGCAACCATTAAATCAGATACTGCCTATAACAGGGAAATGGTGGGACTGGTGTATTCATTTAACGGTTTCCTTACTTCTGACACCCTTATCATGTCGTCACCCCTTGTGAAAGATACATATACAGCCACCATCCCGATTCCTTCATATAATACTAAACTTGATTATTATTTTTTCGTTCCTGACGATTTTTTGCGTCTGTATAAATCTCCCTCACTTGCAGAAAAGGATCCTTACACTTTTTATATTGGTCCCGATACTGTGAAACCTGTTATTTCCCATAAACCTGTTGAATACTACTTTGAAAATATTGATTCTGTGCTTTTTAAGGCCGGTGTTACTGACAATCTCGGGATTGATACTGTTTATATTGAATACCAGGTTAACAACGGACCTGTGAAGTCTCATGGTATGACATCGGTTATTCAGGATGAATTCACTTTAAATCTGAATGTAAAGTCCGAGCTGCTGAAAGGCGGCGATATTATTAAATACCGCATAATTGCAAAGGACAATGCTGCGGTCCAGAACGTAAAAGTTTCTCCATCAAACGATTACTATAGTATCAGGATTGAATCACTTTTACCGGCAGTAAAAAGCTATTCAACTGACTTTTACAATGCATCTGCGGAATTCTTTAATTCCGGATTTGAAATAACAAAACCTTCAAACTTCAATACTTCAGGGCTTCATTCGGAACATCCGTATAAAAGCCCTGACCAGGATTATAAGAGTCTGGAATTCAGTTCTGTGCTTCGTCATCCTCTGATTTTTGATGCTTCCGGAATGTCAATAACATTCAGGGAACTTGTTCTTGTGGAACCCGGGGCCGAGGGTTCAGTTTTCGGATTCTCCGACTTTTATGATTATGTGATAATTGAGGCATCGAAGGATTTTGGCAAAAACTGGTTCGCGCTGGCCGACGGCTACGACAGCAGATTAGTATCATCATGGGAGACAGCATATAACAGTCAAATGGACGGACAGAATTCTACCTATACCGGCAGTGAATCAATGATGAAAGAACATTCATTTTATCCAAGGATCCAGGAAAGGATATCGAATGGCGACTCATTGCTGATAAGGTTCAGGCTTTTCTCTGACCCCTATGCAAATGGATGGGGATGGGTGATAGATGACCTGAAAATTAGCCCCATTGTCGACAAAGTTGAAAATATTTATCAGCAGCAACTAAAAGTTTTTCCGAATCCCGGTAATGGAATTGTGAATATCATTGCTGGTAATGGCAGCAACTTTAAGCCCGTCAGGGTAAGCATTTATAATTATGCCGGAAAGTGCATTTTAAGGAATGCATTATTCAGCGAAGAAACAATAACACTAAACATTACCGGAAATCCTTCCGGATTGTATCTGATAGTGATTAACGACGGACGAAATACCACCAGCATAAAGTACAACCTTATTAAATAAAAGCTAATTTTGCGGGGATTTTCGAAATTCTGTAAAACAGTAATAAATGGATATTATAAACAAGGTTCTTGGACTGTTTCTTGGGAATAAATATGAAAGGGACATAAAGGAGATAACTCCTTACACGATAGAAATACTAAAGGAATACGATAAACTTAAAGATCTTTCGAATGACCAGATAAGGGAGCTCACTTTTTCATTGAAAAAGGAGATTCTGAATGCAATGGAACCTGATGAGAATGAGATCAGATCGCTAAAAAATAAGGCAGAGGCGGAAGAAGATGTATACCGTAAAGAAGAGTATTACAATGAAGTGGATAAGATCGAAAAACTTATTGAGGAAAAGCTTGAGAAGACACTGGATAACTTCGTTCCGAGGGCTTTTGCAATAGTTAAGGAGACGGCACGCCGGTTTAAGGAGAACAGTTTTCTTGAAGTTACTGCACTCCAGTACGACAGGGATCTTGCTGCCACGAGGGAGAGCATTACAATTAAAGGTGACAAGGCAATCTGGAGCAACCACTGGATAGCCGGAGGCAACGAAATTGTATGGGATATGGTTCACTACGATGTTCAGCTTATCGGTGGTGTTGCACTGCATAAGGGAAAAATTGCAGAGATGGCCACTGGGGAAGGTAAAACAGTTGTTGCCACGCTTCCGGTTTTTCTGAATGCACTTGCAGGCAGAGGGGTTCATATTGTAACTGTAAATGACTATCTCTCAAAGCGTGACTCCGAATGGATGGGCCCAATCTATGAATTCCATGGCCTTACTGTGGACTGTATCGACAAGCATCAGCCAAATTCAGCCGACAGAAGGAAAGCTTATAATGCTGATATCACTTTCGGAACAAATAATGAATTCGGTTTCGACTACCTGAGGGATAATATGGCAATCAATCCGGAGGATCTTGTTCAGCGAAAACATCATTATGCCATAGTTGATGAGGTCGACTCAGTGCTTATTGACGATGCCCGTACTCCTCTTATAATTTCAGGTCCGACGGCTAAAAGTGACACACAGCAGTTCGACGAGCTTAAACCAAAGGTTGATAAGCTGGTAAATGCCCAGAAACGGCTGGTCACCCAGATACTTGCCGATTCCAAAAAACTTATTTCGGAAGGAAAGAACGAAGAGGGCGGAAAGCTTCTTCTAAGGGCATTCAAAGGTCTGCCAAAAAATAATGCACTCATCAAATACTTAAGTGAGGAAGGTAACAAGACTCTTCTGCAGAAAACTGAGAATTTCTACATGCAGAACAACAGCAAGGACATGCACAAAGTAACTGATGAGCTTCATTTCATAATTGATGAACAGGCTAATTCAATTGAGCTGACTGATAAAGGTATCGATCTGGTTTCTGATTCTGTTGAAGATGCAAGTTTCTTTGTTCTGCCTGATGTTGGTTCAAGGATCGCTGATCTTGAAAAAGCAGGTCTAAGTGAACGCGAAAAGCTGTTAAAGAAGGATGAACTGCTTCAGGATTATGCAGTCAAGTCGGAGCGTGTCCATACAATGACACAGCTTCTGAAAGCATGGACCCTTTTTGATAAGGATACCGAATATGTGGTTATAGATAACAAGGTTAAGATTGTGGATGAGCAGACCGGCCGTATCCTGGAGGGACGACGTTATTCAGACGGATTACACCAGGCAATTGAAGCCAAGGAAAATGTTCACGTTGAAGATGCAACACAGACGTATGCTACAATTACTCTTCAGAATTATTTCAGGATGTACCATAAGCTGGCAGGTATGACCGGCACAGCCGAAACAGAAGCCGGTGAATTGTGGAATATTTACAAGCTTGACGTAGTTGTGATACCAACCAATCGACCTGTGATAAGAAACGATCGGGAGGACCTGGTATATAAGACCAAAAGGGAAAAGTACAATGCTGTGATAGATGAGATCAATCAGATGTACAAAAATGGACGTCCGGTTCTTGTAGGTACCACCTCGGTTGAGATATCTGAACTGCTCAGCAGGATGCTGAAAATGAAAGGGCTGAAGCATAATGTTCTTAATGCAAAGCTGCATCAGCGCGAAGCAGATATTGTAGCTGAAGCAGGGAAGCCTGGTACCATTACAATAGCAACCAACATGGCAGGCAGGGGAACCGACATTAAGCTCACTTCTGAGGTCCGGGAAGCCGGCGGGCTGGCAATCATAGGTACTGAGCGGCACGAATCGCGCCGCGTTGACCGCCAGCTTAGAGGACGTTCAGGGCGTCAGGGAGATCCGGGTTCTTCACAGTTCTTTGTATCACTCGAAGACGAACTGATGAGATTGTTCGGCTCTGAAAGAATCGCCGGAATTATGGATAAGCTTGGATTAAAGGATGGTGAAATGATCCAGCATCCCATGATAACAAAATCGATTGAACGGGCCCAGAAAAAGGTTGAAGAAAACAACTTCGGGATCAGAAAGAGGCTCCTTGAATATGATGATGTTATGAATTCACAGAGAGAGGTGATATATAAGAAAAGAAGACACGCCCTTCTTGGCGAAAGGCTCTCCCTGGATGTTGCAAATATGATGTTCGATGTCACCGAAAATCTAATTGAAACTTATCATAAAGAAGGTGATTTTGAGAATTTTGATCTTGATCTTATACGCTCATTTTCAATGGATTCACCGGTACCAAAGCAGGAATTTCTTAAAAATACCTCCTCCCAGGTCACCGATGCAGTGTACGCCAGAGTCCTTGACACCTACAGAAGGAAAGTTGAGACAATTTCACAGCAGGCATATCCGGTGCTTAAGGATGTTTATGAAAGGATGTCTCATGTTTATGAGAATGTTGTGGTTCCCATATCTGACGGAGTGCGTGTATTTCAGGTTGTTACAAACCTGAAGGCAACCGCCGAATCAGAAGGAAGAGAGCTTGCAAGGTCGTATGAAAAGACCGTTGTTCTTGCCACAATTGATGAAGTATGGAAAGAGCACCTTCGCGAAATGGATGAACTGAAGCAATCGGTTCAGAATGCCACTTACGAACAAAAAGATCCCCTTCTTATTTATAAGTTCGAATCTTTCGAACTGTTTAAGATAGTTGTCAATAAGGTCAATAAGGATGTAGTCAGCACTTTGATGAAAGGTCATATTCCGTCGCAGGATCCTGACCAGGTACAGGAAGCTCAGAGGAAAAGGCAGGTTGACATGAGCAAGTACAGGGCATCAAAAAGCGACTTTTCTCAGTACAGCAGTACAGGCGGAGGTGGCCCTGATAAAAATCAGAAGGTAGAACCTGTAAGGGTTGAAAAGAAAGTAGGAAGAAATGATCCGTGTCCCTGCGGAAGCGGTAAAAAGTATAAAAACTGCCACGGGATGCAACAGCCTTCGGCACCGGCCGGTCCCCAGGCAGGAAGGTGATCAGGCTTTTGAAACCTCTTCTATGGCTTTCTGGATTCTTGTCAATGTTGTCCTGCTGACAGGTACCAGTGGTAATCTCAGATAATTCTGGCAGATATTCATTGTACTGAGCATCGCTTTTACCCCAGCCGGATTGCCTTCGGTAAACAACAGCTCAATCATTTCGAGATACTTGAAATGTATTTCCCTGGCCGATTTAAAGTTATTCTTTAGAGCATGACTGACAAGCTCCGAACAGACTGCAGGAAAAGCATTTCCAAGCACTGAGATTACACCTATGCCTCCAGCCGCTACTATTGGTATTGAAAGCATGTCGTCCCCGGAAATAACGCCGAAATTCTCTGGTTTGCCCTTGATTATCTTCATTATCTGGGTTAAATCACCCGAGGCCTCCTTGACGCCGGTGATGTTCTCACAATTATGTGCAAGCTCAAGACATGTTTCTGCCGAGATGTTACAGCCCGTCCTTCCAGGAACATTATACATTATGACAGGAACAGGACTCCATGTTGAAATGGTTTTGAAATGCTGGAAGATCCCTCGCTGTGTAGGTTTATTGTAGTATGGAGCTACCGACAGTATGCCGTCTATTCCGTTTAAGATTGGTGTGTCTGATACTATTTACAACCTCCTGGGTATTGTTCCCCCCGATACCTATTATGAGAGGTACCCTTCCATCGTTTGTTTCAGTAACAAAAGAAATTACAGCTTGTTTTTCATCCTTTGTGAGAGTTACTGATTCACCTGTAGTGCCCAGTGCAACTATATAATTGATCCCACCTTTAATAACATGGTTAATCACACGTCCCAAAGCTGCGAAATCAATGCTTGAATCACTTTTAAATGGTGTTACTATTGCAACACCTGCTCCTTTGAATCGTTTCATTATCTGATAATTAGACTGCTTTTTTTGCTGTTTCTGAGTTTATCATATCAAGGTAGTAAAGGACCTGCTCAATGTATTTTTCTATATTGACAGGGCTTTTCATGGATATCATCAGGTCGAAAGGAGAAGCCATAGGCTGTGTGTCGGCCAAGCCTACTTTTAATCCTGCCTGAGAAAGAGAAGAGACATAAACCAGCGGAAAATGCTTCTTAAAATTTATATCAATCAATACGTCAAATTTTGTTTTTATAAAGGATTCTGTGTCCGGATGAACAGGACAGTAAAAAAAGTTTACCTCCTTCTTTTTAAGGCAGGTCAAAAATCTTACAGCAGTGTACTTATCAGGAAACTCATTCCCTGGAAAATAACCGAAAATCTTTACTTCCTTGTTCATTTCGGCCATTTTTTGATTGAATCCCGATAATATGCCGAAATCCTCAGGTTTTGATGCATCCCAGACAATGCCAATTGTTTTGATATGGTAAAAGTTGATAAAATGTGGTTTACGGATGTTCCTGACCATCTTTGCTGACAGCTTTGATCTTCCTGCTCTGACCCGTAAACTCCTCAAAAATTCCATGATGCAAACCTAACAGTTTTTTATAAATGTAAGCATTATGCAAATACTAATCTTTGCCAATTATCTTAAGAAATTCCTCTTCATTAATAATCTTTATTCCAAGCTCCTCTGCTCTCTCTTTCTTTGAAGGGCCCATATTGTCACCTGCGAGGAGGAAGGAAGTACTGCCCGATATTGAGGAGGAGTTTTTTCCACCGTTATTTTCTATAAGCTCTTTATACTCATCACGGGTATGACGACTGAATACTCCCGAGATTACAATTATCTTTCCGCTCAATGAATTCCCCTGGTTCTGAATCTTTATTTCCCCTGTCATTTTTATACCAGCCGACTTCAGGCGCCGTATGATCTCAATATTTTCCCGATCGCTGAAATATGCTCTTATGCTTGAAGCAATTTTGGGCCCTATTTCCCGCACTGCGGTAAGAATATCCTGATCAGCAGCCATAAGTTCATCCAATGATGAAAATCTGGCAGCCAGGGTCTTGGCAACTGTCTCTCCGACATGTCTTATCCCCAGTGCAAATAACACCCTGGGATAAGGTACATTCACAGATCCCTTTATACTCTGAACGATCTTTGCTGCGGATTTTTCACCCATGCGTTCCAGAGGAACAAGCTGATCAGGAGTAAGCTCATAGAGGTCAGCAATATTTTTTATAAATCCCATGCTGAACAGCAGATCAACGGTCTCTTCTCCAAGTCCTTCGATATCCATGGCTTTCCGGCTGATAAAATGTTCAATCCGCCCTTTTATCTGTGGCGGGCAATGAAGGTAATTGGGACAAAAGTGGTTTGCTTCCCCGTCATTTTTAACAAGTAAAGTACCACATTCCGGACATGTGTCAATAAAACCTATCGCCAGGCTTTTTTCGTTGCGGGATTGGTAGTCGACACCGACAATTTTTGGTATAATTTCGCCTCCTTTCTCCACATAAACCATATCATTGGCATGAAGGTCAAGAAGAAATATCTGGTCCGCATTATGAAGCGATGCTCTTCTGACAGTAGTTCCGGCAAGAAGGACAGGTTCAAGATTAGCAACAGGAGTAATATTACCTGTTCTTCCAACCTGATATGATACAGATAATAATTTTGTTACTGCTTGTTCAGCCTTGTACTTGTAAGCAATTGCCCATCTTGGCGATTTTGCAGTAAAACCCGCTTCTTTCTGCTGTTCCAGGGAATTGACTTTAATCACAACACCATCAGTGTCATAGGGTAGATCGCTTCTCTTCTTTTCCCATAATTCGATAAAAGCGATCACCTCATCAATATTGTTGCATAACCTGATGCTGTCGGCCACATTGAAACCCCAGCGGGCAGCCTCCATCAGGTTTTCATAATGAGTTTTGTGCGGAAGCTCTTCACCGAGAAGGAAATAAAAAATGCAATCGAGGCTTCTTGATGCCACAGTAGATGGGTCCAGTGTTTTAAGTGTACCTGACGCCGCGTTACGCGGATTGGCAAACAGATTTAGGCCTTCTTTTTCTCTCTGCTCATTCAGCCGGTTAAATACAGCTCTCGGCATAAGTATTTCCCCTCTGACAATAAACTCATCAGGTATTCCCAATGTATTCAAAATTACCGGAATGCTCTTTATTGTTCTGACGTTAGCAGATACGTCATCCCCTTTTGTTCCATCACCCCTTGTGAGGGCTGTCGACATCCTTCCTTTTATATATGTAATGCTGATTGATGCTCCGTCGAATTTAAGTTCACAAACGTATTCAACACCACCCGAAACGGATTTTCTTACCCGGCTGTCAAAATCATGCAACTCTTCATAATTATAGGTATTACCCAGGGAAAGCATCGGGTACTTGTGCTCGAACTGACTGAATTCTTTCGATATATCACTGCCAACCTGTTGCGTGGGAGATGATTGAAGAATAAATTCCGGATATTTCTTTTCGAGAGCTGCAAGCTCAGCGATAAGGAGATCGTACTCAAAATCTGAAATAACCGGCTCATTCAAAACATAATACCTTCTGTTATGTTCCTCGATTTCCTGGCGTAGTTTCTTAATCCTTTCCTTAATTTCAGTCTGGTTCATCAGATTTCTTTTTGTTTTTCAACTCCAAACCCCGTCAACAGCTTTTCCGCATTTATTGCATTTCCCGTTTGCAATTGTGTTTCCGGTTATCCTGTATCCCTGACGAATTACAAGTGTGTTTCCGCACCCCGGGCATTTTGTATCAGATATCTCATATCCCGGAACATTGCCTGTATATACATATAAAAGACCTGCATCACCTGCGATCTTAGCGGCCTGGTTAAGAATATCAACTGGGGTTGGGGGAAGTTGTTCAAGTTTGTACAGAGGATAGAACCTGCTGAAATGAACAGGGACTTTGCTAAATCCATTTTCAGCCAGCCATTTGCACATTTTTCTTATCTCCTCAGTGTTATCGGTCCATCCAGGTATTATCAGGTTGGTAATTTCAAGCCAGACTCCCATATCCCTGTAAATTTTAAGAGAATCGAGAACCGGCTGCAATTTACCTCCGGAAAGTTTCAGATAAGTGCTTTCACTGAATGCTTTAAGGTCAATATTGGCAGCGTCGATTACACTGCAAAGCTTTTTTAATGGTTCAGGATAAATATAACCGTTTGATTTGAAAACATTTTTGATACCTGCTTCTTTTGCACGTACTGCTGTATCGTATGCGTATTCATAGAAGGTAACTGGCTCTGAGTAGGTGTACGCGATTGATTTGCAGCTTTTTGCAATGCATTCCGAAACAACCTTTTCAGGCATCAGATCATAATTCCTTGTTTTATCGGGGCTTGTCTGTGAGATCGTCCAGTTCTGGCAGTTGAGACAGACAAGATTGCATCCTGCTGTTGCAATTGAATATGCTCTTGACCCGGGCAGAAAATGATAGAGGGGCTTTTTTTCTATCGGATCTACATTGACAGAACATGGATTCCCGTATGCAAGCGTGTAAAGCTTTGATTTAATAACTTTCCGGTTATTGCATTTGCTAAGTTCCCCTTCTTTAAGTACGCACTCATTGGGACAAATCCTGCACATTATACCCCTGGCAGTCTCCTCCTGGAACATAGCTTCTTTCCTGAAAACAGGTTCTACTTCCTCTCCTTCGTAAAAACTTGTTATAATCCTGCTTCCGGGAAGACAGAAAACCCCCGCTGAAAGGGCACCACATTCTTTAATAAACCTGCGTTTACTGATCTTACAACTATTCTTTTCCATAAACAGGAAAAATGATACTCAAAGTTAAAAAAAAACTAATGTTTTCTGCTCATCGGTTTAAACAGAAAACCTGCGAGAATTAGCAGGGGAAGAATTAATAATGAGCTACCTATTCCCAGAAGTGGAATGGCAAGGCCAGAGAATGCAATGAATCCCAACGCTGATCCTGAAAGATCGGCACTGTAAACTCCTCGAAGAAACTGAATCAGCAGTTTGTTCGGAAGTCAGATCCCGGAAAAAACTGCCGGTTACCACTGCCGGCAGAAATCCCGACAGTATTAATAAAACTGTAACCATAAAATGGCTCTCAATTTCCATTAACCTGCCAGTTGAAAAGCCAGCAACAGCATAGAATGAAGTCAGAAGCAGAGCTTTTATTATAATACTGTTTTTACCGGGGAACGGGAATCTTATACCGGAACCAACCGCAAGCCCTGCCATAATTCCTGCAATAATCAGCCCTGCTATCTGATACATATTTCCTATTGTAAGCTGAAGTATCAGAAGGAGGATTATTTCGTAGCCTGCAAGTGCTGATGCACTGAAATACATCACCGCATTTTCGGGTCTGAAGTTCCTTAATGAGATTGCGAAGAGCAACGACAGAAGAATTATTGCAGGTATCTTCTCATTGATGTTTTTACTAAGGCTGAAAGACTGATAATAAAAACAGGCTATCGGCCGGGTTGATCTGTTGTACTTTATTTTGCTGTCCATAAGGGCGAGAACTTCGTCCGATTTGGAGGCAATAAGATCATCAGAAAGATACCCGGGGCCTACATAGAAATTATTCATATTCCTTCTGCTGACCATCGAACAGATGTCTGTTGATAGAACCTTATCAGAAGCGATAAAATAGAGCTTATTGCCGGCAATTGGAATCACATTTTTAAAGACTGCCTTCAGACTGTTGAATACCGAAGAATACAATTTAACCGATTCCCTGTTAAAATAGCCGGGATTGATTCCGGGAGAGCATGAAAAGATTCCGTCAATATTCATCCTCTCCTTTACGGCACGGAAGAATTCAAATGTGTAATACCTGTTCAGCAGGAGTGAAGAAGGAGGCGGGAGAAGCATTATCGCTGCATCGAACTTTTCGTTTGTTTTACGTACATAACTGAAAGCATCATTATTTTCAACTACAGGTACCGGATATACTTCATTATCATCCATTATCGCAGTTTTGGAAAGAGCAGGGTCACGTTCCACATAAACCACTCTCCTTACATCGTATTTCATTATCTCCTTCATCCTTGATTCTGCAGGTCCTGAAATCAGAAGTATATTGTCAGTTCTTTCAGCCTGAAGCAGTCCGTAGTGGATGTCTTCTTCGCTTTCAATTGCGTCATTGTTATAGATCAGAAGCCGTTGATTGTAGTACAGGCTTGTTTCATTTTGATATTTTCCCTTCGTTAAATTTCCATAAGGTGTGTCCTTAGTTTCGATCACTCTTATTCCCCTTAGCAGAAGCTGACGGAATAAAACATCAGGTGAGAAAACTATAATTAAGGCGGAAATTATAAGTACTGTAACTTTGAAAACAAGCTTATGATTCCTGCTTTTAATATAGAAGGTAAGAATCGTATATGAGATTCCCAGCGTTATGATAACCAGAAGACTCTGATATGTATTTAATATCCCGGCACTTAGCATCGATATAATTATTCCTGCAGCTATTCCTCCTGCTGTTTCTATTGAAAATGATTTGCCTGGTATGAAATTCCTGGCCTTGCCGGCGGTAACCAGCTTTATAAAAGTGAATCCTGATATCAGACAGAATGGAAGCAGAACCAGTAATGTGAAAACAATTCCTGAAAGGAAAGAGGGTGTCTCACCGGGTTTCAGGAAAAGCCTTGACAATATCAACATAAGGAAAACCGAAAGGAGGGGACCTGTTGAAAACATCAGGTTGATCTTCCTGATGTCAGTCAATGATGACCTGGGTGCCAATGCCGATCCGGCTGCTGAACCTATGAGCCATGAAAAGAGAAAGGCTCCGGCAATCAGTTCATACCCCCCTGTGATATTCATAATTTCGCGTAAAAGCAGAAGCTGAACAGATGAACTGACAAAACCGATAATAAACAGATTTGCAGCAAGGCCGGGGCCTGATTGTTTGACATCTGACATAACAGGGGAGACTTTTGGTTCCTGCCTTTCTGCTCTTTTTGTGAAGTAGGAAAAATGCCGGATTAAATGTAAAAAGCCTGTGACTGACAAGCCTGTTCCCATTTCAACATGCCACTTAAGGATTGATTTTATGACCGGAATGTCCCATTTATAATTAACCTGAAGTGCGAGGAAAATGCCGGCAAGAGCTGTCAGAACAAATGTACCGGCGAGGATCATGTTCCATAGCCGTCTGTGGAATTGCAGGGAAAATATATTGATGCGACAGAAGAAATAACTTATTGAATACAGGAGAATAGCAGTCAATCCTGTACCGATTGCATTATACATAGTTACTTTTTCGTTTCTTCAAGTACTATACCTTCATATGTATAAATATCAGCATCTTTCCATCCTTCCCAGCCAATTCCGGCTTTGTCGCGTGATGTATATCCCAGGAATTCTTCCACGCTCCAGCGATTTTCTGTCGCAACCTGTGGCAGCATAGTACCTGACTGGTTACCTTTCTTAATATATATACCATGTCTGCCAAGGACAATCTCCTTAATACTGCTTATCTTTTTCATCGGACCCAAGAACAGTTATCTCGATATCTGTTTTCGGCAGTTCTTCTTTTGTAAGAGGGGAGAACCTGGGATCATCAAAGGCAGAATTCTCCGAGGATTCAAGAACAACCTGGTAAAGAGGCTCGGATGAGATAAACCTTCCGATGCAACCTCTCAGGGAACCCAGGATCTTTAAAGTTACAAAAGCTCCGAGCGGTGTTTTAAAAATATCAGGCAGAGTCTCTTTGCTGACGGAAATTCTCTTCTTGTCAAATAACAGTGATCTTATATTATCACGTGCAAGAGAGATCAATTGGTCCTTTTCCTTATCGGTGAAAACTATTTCATCTTCAAGGTTCTTTGCCTTCTTGCTCCCCGGATCTTTTTCAAAAAGGGCAATAGCATTATATCCGACCACCTCGTCCTTGTTCCCGTAGCGGGAATCACCCGAGTTGCAGTAATCGATCTTTTTAAATTCAAGATCACTCCCCTCAGCCAGGTAGAGAAGTAGAAGTCCTGATGTCCATCCGCACATGCTTGTCGATAATCCGGGATCATCAACATTTGAGTTCTTTTTCAAGACGTCCAGGAATTTCTTCGGATCACCTGAAACTATTGCAGCCGCCGTAGCATTATCAACCTCATTTGCCGTTTTGTAAGAGGGGTAGTGTGAGAAATCGCTGCTTATTATAAAAAGATTCTCCGGGATGAACCAGGGTTTAAGTATTTCGGCGATTTTCTTTATGTTGGCTGTGTTGTTTGTTCCAATAATTATCGGAATGACAGGAGGATCATTTTTAAAGTAATACTGGATAAGAGGCATTTGTACCTCAAGACTATGTTCCTGCAAATGAGCATTTACAGGATAATTGAAAAGTTTCTCAGCTTTTAATTTATTGGCTATCTCCCTGTTTACAGTCAGCTTTCCAAGAGGAGTCAGAAAATCACCAGTATTGTAGACTGAAGCTCCCTCAAAAGCCATAACATGGCTGGATCCTATGACAAATATATTCTTGTATGGGGTATTTCTGTCTATTGCAGAAAAAGCTGAAGCAGCAACCTTGCCTGAATAGACATAGCCTGCATGGGGGCTAATTATTGCCCGTACATTGGGAAAAGGAGTGGTCTTTACACAAGATTCAAAGAGCTGTGCTATATCACTCATTAATGTCTCCCTGTTTGCTGAATAGAATCTTCCTGCAGCAACAGGTTGCCTGTCTGTTGACCTGGATTGGGAAAATGTCTCCATAACGATAAAAATTGAAAGCAATACAAAACATACCCGACGCATGACGTAATGCAATTAATTTACCGTAATAAAGTTAGGGCAAAAAAACAAGAAAAAATAAAAGAAGGGAGGATAATTAAATTTATGGACTTAAATAAAAATCATCGATTCCTTAAGAACCTTCCCGTTGATGTCGGTTCCGTAAATCTTCAGCCCGACACTTACAGCCGCGTTGCCAACAACATCAATAATCGGACTAAGATCATCCTTAATATCATCTATGTCGTCGAAATCCTCAACCGGGAAATATATATGAAGGAACAGGACACACTCTGGTTTGCTTATAGCTGCAAGAGCTTTGACAATTTTGGCAAGCCATATTGAAGATGCGGTATTGAAATATTCAAGATTTAATCTTAAATTTGAGGTTTGTTTTGGATTTTTAACATATTCGTTTATCCAGTCAAGAACAGGTTCAAAAATCCTTGGAGCGTTGATCGGAATTGATTTCCCGGAGAGTATCATTTCTCCGCTCATATAGTTAAGATCAATAAGCGGGGTTTTATCAGTTGGTTCAACAAACATATTTTTTAGCTCCTTCATAGCAGACTCAGTTTTTATTCCATTTATTATTTCCAATTGTCATACTCAAAAGTATAATTTCTTTTAATTGTTACAGAGATTTTAATCAAAAAGAAATGATCGGTTGTCAAATAAAACTGTTCATTGATATAAAATACTCAATCAGACTTGAATATCGGCGTTCATCAGATCCAGAACTGATGGTTTATACGTCAATGTTATTAAAATGTTATATTTGCAGGCGTAAATTTTTAAACTGTAATGGAGATTATTCTAAAGGATAAAATAATAGAAGCTGTCAGCGTCCTTTATAATAGTGAAGTGTCTGGAAATCTTATCCAGCTGCAGGAGACAAGGAAAGAGTTCAAGGGTGATTTCACGCTTGTCGTATTTCCGCTTCTCCGGTTCTCAAAAAACACTCCCGAAAAAACAGGCGAAAACATAGGTAACTACCTTCTCAAATCGTTCCCTCTGGTATCGGGATTCAATGTTGTAAAAGGTTTCCTGAACCTTGTAATCTCTGACAAATGGTGGATTGAATATTTTGCCGATATGTCATCAGGCAGGAATCTTTTCGCGAACTGCATTACAAAGTCTCCTGAAGTGATCCTTGTGGAATATTCATCCCCCAACACAAATAAACCTTTGCATCTCGGACACATCCGCAATAATCTGCTGGGATTTTCTCTCTACCGGATCCTTTCATCGTGCGGACACAAAGTAATAAAGACCAACATTGTAAACGACAGGGGCATACATATCTGCAAATCGATGCTCGCATGGCAGAAATATGCAAACGGCGAAACGCCGGAATCAACCGGAATAAAGGGAGATCATCTTGTCGGTAAATACTATGTCAGGTTCGAGCAGGAATACAGGAGCCAGGTTGAATCGCTTGTCAGAAGCGGATTAAGTGAGCCTGAAGCCAGAAATTCAGCCCCCCTGATGGCGGAAGCCAGGGAAATGCTCCTGAAATGGGAAAATGGTGACAAAGAGGTGGTTAACCTCTGGAAAACTATGAATTCATGGGTTTACGCAGGATTTGATGAGACATACAAAATGCTGGGCGTAGATTTCGACAAGATATATTATGAGTCGGAGACATATATAACAGGTAAGGAAATTGTTCTTAAGGGTCTGAATGAAAATATCCTTTATAAGCACGATGACAATTCGATATGGGTCGATCTCACTTCCCAGGGGCTCGACCATAAGCTTCTGCAGAGGTCTGATGGCACTGCAGTCTATATGACCCAGGATCTCGGAACGGCGGTTACAAGGCAGAATGATTTCCATTTCGATAAAACCCTGTATGTGGTTGGAAATGAGCAAAATTATCATTTTCAGGTTCTCAGGGCACTAATGAAAAAAATGGGGTATGGGTGGGCCGACGGACTTATTCATTTCTCATATGGCATGGTTGAGCTACCCGAGGGCAGGATGAAATCACGCGAAGGTACTGTGGTGGATGCAGATGACCTGATAAGGGAAATGAAGGAGACAGCAAGAGCTGTTTCACTCGAACTTGGCAAACTTGCTGATTTCTCCGGAGAAGAAAAAGAAGAAATATTCAGAAAAATAGGACTCGGAGCCCTGAAGTATTTCATACTGAAGGTCGATCCTCATAAAAACATGACTTTTAATCCTTCAGAATCCATCGATTTCAACGGTAATACAGGCCCCCTGATTCAGTATACTTACGCAAGAATCAAATCGGTTTTAAGAAAGGCCGGGCAAATGGGACTTATTCCGGATCAGACTGCAATAGCAACGACAAATCCTGGGGTTAAGGAGATAGAGCTTATTAAATTGCTCAGAAAATTCTCTGATACTGTCACTGAAGCCGCTGCCGATTATTCCCCTGCACTTATTGCCAATTACTGTTATGATCTGGCAAAGGAATACAATCAGTTTTATCACGATTTCTCAATCCTTGGAGAAGAGGATAATTCCATGAGGAATTTCCGGATATTTCTGTCAAAGCTTACCAGCGAAGTATTATTTTCAGGAATGTGGCTGCTGGGAATTGAAATGCCTGAAAGAATGTAAATAATTCTAATCTTGTTTCTTTTACAGATATGTTTGAAAACCTTAGTGACCGGCTGGAAAAATCCTTTAAGATCCTTAAAGGACAGGGGAGGATTTCCGAAATAAATATTGCTGAGACCCTTAAAGAAGTAAGAAGAGCCTTACTCGATGCCGATGTAAACTTCAAAATCGCCAAACAGTTTACCGATTCAGTTAAGATCAAAGCCCTCGGGCAGGAGGTTCTGAAGTCGGTGAATCCATCCCAGATGATGATCAAGATAGTCCATGATGAACTTGTCGAACTGATGGGAGGAGATAAGACTGACATTAATATAAAGGTGAATCCCTCAGTAATACTCATAGCCGGACTGCAGGGATCAGGAAAAACAACATTCAGCGGCAAACTGGCAAAATGGGTAAAGAGTAAAAAGGGCAAGAATCCAATGCTTGTTGCAGGGGATATTTACAGACCGGCAGCTATTGAACAGCTTAAGGTCATTGGGTCCCAGATTGAAGTGCCGGTGTATACTGAAGAGGGTAGCAGTAATCCGGTTCAGATCGTAAAAAACTCCGTAAGGGAAGCAAAACTTAAGAACTACGATGTAGTTATTATTGATACTGCCGGACGACTCGCTATCGATGAGGAGATGATGAATGAGATTGCCGCAATAAAGGATGCCGTAAATCCACATGAGATACTTTTTGTAGTTGATTCGATGACAGGTCAGGATGCGGTGAATACAGCAAAGGAATTTAATGACCGGCTTAATTTTGATGGTGTTGTGCTGACGAAGCTTGACGGGGATACACGCGGCGGAGCTGCCTTATCGATAAGATCCGTTGTAAACAAGCCGATTAAATTTGTAAGTGCCGGCGAGAAAATGGACGCGATCGATATCTTTTATCCTTCACGTATGGCCGACAGGATCCTTGGAATGGGAGATATTGTTTCGCTCGTTGAGAAGGCTCAGGAACAATTTGACTCGGAAGAAGCAAGGAAGCTTCAGAAAAAAATTGCCCGTGACCAGTTTGATTTCAATGATTTCATATCACAGATACAGCAGATCAAGAAAATGGGGAATGTAAAGGACCTCATGTCGATGATCCCGGGTGTTGGTAAGGCAGTCAAGGACCTTGATATAGATGATAATGCCTTTAAGGGCATTGAGGCCATAATAAGAAGCATGACACCTGAAGAGAGGACAAATCCGGTTGTCCTTAACGGAAGCCGGCGCAAAAGGATAGCTATAGGCAGCGGCACATCGGTTCAGGAGGTTAACAAGCTTCTGAAACAGTTTGACGAAACCAGGCGGATGATGAAAATGATGACAAAAAATAAAAATGCCGCCAGAGATGATGGGCAGAAAATAACTTTAAATATGTTTACACTTATTGACGGGAAAAAAACTGCATCCCTTATAAAGCTTGAAATAGCCGAAGAGGTTTCAGGACGTGTAAAATCAGGCAGAAAGATACCTCACCTTGCTGCAATACTTGTTGGCAGCAATGGTTCAAGCGAAACCTATGTAAACAATAAGGTAAAGGATTGTGCGGAGGTGGGTTTTAAATCGACCCTGATACGATTGGAGGATTCGGTTTCTGAAGCTGTACTTCTTGAAAGGATAAGAATGCTTAATGAAGATCCGGATATCGACGGCTTTATTGTTCAGCTGCCGCTTCCCCGTCATATAACTGAGAATAAGATAATTGAGTCTATTGATCCTGAAAAGGATGCAGATGGCTTTCATCCTGTCAACATAGGCAGGATGGTTATTGGTCTGCCCGGATACCTGCCCGCCACACCGTATGGAATTGTTGAACTGTTACATCGGTATAAGATAGAGACCTCAGGTAAAGAATGCGTGATTGTCGGACGCAGCAATATTGTCGGCCGCCCACTAAGCATTCTGATGTCGCAGAAAGGGATGGATGCCACCGTCACAGTGGTTCACAGCAGGACAAAGAACATCATCGACCATTTAAAAAAGGCTGATATAATTGTCGCGGCATTGGGTTCTCCGGGCTTTTTGAAAGCTGATATGGTAAAACAGGGAGTTGTAGTGATTGACGTCGGCACGACCCGGGTGCAGTCATCTGATTCAAAGTCGGGTTGGAAACTTGCAGGTGATGTTGATTTTGAGAATGTTGCTCCCTTGTGTTCCTACATTACCCCTGTACCTGGCGGGGTGGGCCCGATGACAAGGGTCGCACTCCTCAGGAACACGTTAATGGCCGTCAGGAATAAATAGGAAATGTTGAAGGCATCAGGCATCAGGCATCAGGCATCAGGCAGAACATAGATCCCCTCCCGGGAGGGGCTTGGGGTGGGTTTTATCTGGACAAATTTTCAATCCCTGTAAAATAGAGGTCAAATCCTCCCTTTCCTCCCAGGTCTGTTCGAGGAAAACATTATAAAGGTATTTGTAAATTCTTCGTCTCCGCCCATTACCGGTCGGTATTCATCTGATGATGTGTTTATTTCAGGGCCGAAATTGACTGGTGTTCCCCAGTTGCCGTTGCTGAATTTTGAGTAATAAAGATCATATCCTCCAAAACCTCCGGACCGGTTTGAAGCAAATACAATTAACTTTCTGAATATGAACGGACATTTGTCATCACCATCACTGTTAAGGATATCAACTTTTGAAGAGGCTGAATAAGCAAGGTTAAGCCAGGCATCCATCAGGGTCTCAGCAGGTTTTTTATGGAGATAAATATCAAAGTTACCGCTGGCATCTGATGTAAAATATGCAGAATCCTGATTGGTGTCAAAACAGATGTAAGCATCATCTGATCCTGAATTGAGCAGATTAACCGGGAATGGGCCTGAAACTTCGGGTACCGAAGTGCCAAAAGCCGGCAGATTCCTGGTATAGAAAAAATCGAGATTCCCGTTGCTGACTGAGGACAATATCAGGTATTCAAATCCGTCAAGCGGACTATATATCCTGTAGGGGCCAAAGTCATTTCCTGTTGTGTTTACTTTCGTTACCAATCTGGTCAGGAAAGGATCCTCAGTAATCTCACTGCTCAGAACAAAATCCCCTGTTTCCTGGTTGAATATATACGAGAAGCTCCCGTAAACAAGGTCAAACTGACCTCCGGAGCTGCCCCTGTTGCTTGAGAATACAATCGGATTAGTTGCTGACAGTTCATGAATGTCGAGATTGTAATCGTCATATGCAGAGTTGATATCTGACAGATTTATAATGGAATCCGGGAAAGTCCCTTTTGGAAATTTAATCGGATTTTCTGTCTTTTTACAGGATATTGAAGCAAGGATAATAAACCCTGCCATTCCTGCTGAAAAAAAGTATGATAAGAGCTTTCTCATTTTATTTGATGAAATTCCGGCTACAAGTATTAAACGCTCATGAAATAATAAAATTATAACCGGAAATATTATAAAATGAAAAACCGGGTTTATGCCCGGTTCTTCGAAGGTAGAATTTAGGTTAATTCTAGGGTAAATTAGGTATATGCGGTTTCGTGTTTTGTTTCTAATTCAATAGATGGAAAAAAGGGTCTGCAGGTTGCGTTTAAGAATAAAAAAAATTCAAAATAGCTCTATATTTTATATATTGTCTTGTATTTCAGGTGTTTAAAAAATAATTAAATTGTTCATAATATAATAAATGCTAAAAATGGATTATATAAAATGTTATTATTTTTGTAATCAAGATTTTACGGGGATGGAAGACGACAAGTTCAATTTTTTATACGAGGAAGAGTTAAAAAATGCCGTCCAGAAATTTGAACGGATGAAGAAGAATAATGAAAATTATTTCTTCGATGTCATTGAATTTGAGTCAATTATTGATTATTATATTGAGAGCAATAATTCAATAAAAGCATTTGAAGCCGCTACTCTGGCCTCTGAACAACATCCAAATTCAGTTTCAATTCAGCTCCGGAAGGCAAGGGTTCTGCTCGATAAGGGCCGGGCTGTTGAAGCTCTCAGAATATTAAAGAAGCTCGAAAATATTGAGCCGGGGAATCATGAAGTTTACGTCGCAAAGGGAACAGCCCTGGGAATTCTTGGAGATATCCAGGGTGCCAAGAAGATGTTCGACTTTGCTCTTACACTTGATTCGGATGATATTGGTAATATCCTCTTCTCAATAACCTCTGTACTTCAGAACCTTAACTACTATGAGTACCTGATCCCATATCTGAAAAAGCTTATTAGCCTTGAACCCGATTTTTATGCACATCTGTACGACCTGGCCTATGCTTATGAGAAGACCGAGGATTTCGTGAACAGTATTTCGTTTTACCTTAAATATCTTGAACTTGAGCCTTTCTCCGACAGCGCCTGGTATAATCTGGGAATAATTTACAATAAGCAGGAGAACTATGAAAAAGCCCTGGAAGCTTATGATTACGCTCTTGCAATAAATTCCCAGAATACATTTGCAATTTTTAATAAAGGGAATATCCTCTGCAACCTCGACAAGTATCCTGATGCCATTCCGGTTTATCATGAATATCTTGAGAATGAACCGGATAATTTTGAAGCAATGACTTACCTGGCGGAATGCTACGAAAAGACAAATGATCTGGTTCTTGCTAAGAAATATTATCATGAAGCGATCGACCTTGCACCGGAATATGCTGATCCCTGGTTCGGACTTGGTATTATAGCCCTTGAGTCGGGAAGTCCTGATGACAGCCTTATTTTCCTTCGGAAAGCAGTCAGGCTCGACGATGAGAACCCTGAAATATGGTATATGCTGGGAAAGGCTCATTATGCAAAGAATGAGAAAAAAGATACTCTCAGGTGCTTCAGGGAGGCTTTGAAGCTCGATGCATATTATAACGAGGTATGGACCGATCTTGGAAGGATGATCCTTTATGATGGCTTTGTTCTGAAAGCTTTGCCTTATCTGGAGAAGGCCTATAAAATAATAGGCGATGTTCCAGGTATAAATTATATCCTCGCTTCTTATTATTTGCATTGCGGATCCATGGAAAAAGCACACAGGCATTTATCTCTTGCCCTTGATGTTGACAAAGAGCTTTTCAGGGATTTTCATGATATCTTTCCAGTCCACTTATTTAACCGCAAGATCAAAAAACTCCTCGATAACTATAATCTTCTCTAATCTTTTTTACCTCAAACCTCATACCTCATACTATTTGTCTATGAAAAATATACTTCCTTACCTCCCTGACCGTCCGCCCAAACCAAGGAATAACGGTCTGACAATGGTGATGGATAAAGGTCTCAGTATAAGGGAGGCTGAAGATTTTATGTCGGTTGGCAGTGAATATACCGACTACGTGAAGCTCGGTTTCGGAACATCGCTCATTACTCCCGGATTTGAACAGAAAATAGAGATTTATAAGAATGCAGGATGCATTCCATATTTTGGAGGTACTCTTTTTGAGGCTTTTGTAATAAGGGATATGTTCGAAGAATATGTGGAATTTATTGATAAACACGAAATTAGTCTCGTGGAAATCTCTGATGGATCTTACGAAATTGATCACAAAAAAAAGCTCGAATACATAAGGATCCTTGCAAGCAGGGGAACAGTTATTTCGGAGGTAGGGTCAAAGAAAAAGGACATTATTTATTCTCCCGATGAGTGGGTTGATATGATGAAATCTGAACTGAAGGCAGGTTCGGTAAAAGTGATTGCGGAGGCACGAGAATCAGGAACAATAGGAATTTATAATGACGACGGTTCTGTAAACATGCCCCTTATCAAAGAAATCTCTGAACATGTTAAGCTTGAAAACGTGCTCTGGGAAGCCCCTCTTAAATCACAGCAGGCCTGGTTCATAAAACATTTTGGTGCCAATGTAAACCTCGGAAATATTGCACCGAATGAGATAATCGCCCTGGAATCCCTTCGCCAGGGGCTCAGGAGCGATACTTTCTTCCAGTTCCTGCCTGAAAACCTGAAAGGATAATTCCCGGTCAGTCATGAGAAAATTCGGACTCATTGGTTACCCATTGGGACACTCTTTTTCAAAGAAATACTTTACCGAAAAATTTTCAAGGGAACAAATAGAGGGGTGCTCATATGAAAATTATCCCCTTACAAACATTATTCAGATCTCCGGTTTAGTCAGCGACAATGAGATTGAAGGACTTAATGTGACAATACCTTATAAGTCATCTGTTATAAAATTCCTTGACAAGACGGATCCTGAAGCCGAAATAGTCGGCGCAGTAAATGTCATCAAAATAAAAAGGACAAGCGGTAAAACTGAGCTCACAGGATTTAACAGTGATATCACGGGAATAATGGCTACTTTGGGTCCTGTGTTAAACCCTGAAATAAAGAATGCTCTTGTACTCGGGACCGGTGGCAGTTCAAAGGCGGTGTGCCACGTACTGAAAAAAATAAATATACACTATACACTTATTTCAAGAGAGAAAAAACCCGGCTGCCTGACTTATTCTGATATCAATTCAGAGATTCTGGAAGATAACCGGCTGATTATTAATACTACACCATTGGGAATGTACCCGGATACAGTTAGCAAGCCTGAACTGAAATACGATCTTCTCGGAAGCCGGCATATTCTTTTTGATCTTGTCTATAATCCCGAAATGACGTCATTCCTGAAAATGGGAAAGGAGAGGGGTTGCACTGTTTTGTCGGGTCTCAAAATGCTTTATTCACAGGCTGAAAGATCATGGGAAATATGGAATAGTGATGTTTCTTGAGAAATTAGCAGAGTGTCGATAGGTCAACCACCTCCCCCTGACGCTTCGGTCAGGGTACTCCTCCTTAAAAAGGAGGAGAAAAGTAAGGATTTATATAAGTACTTTCCCTTCCTTCTCAAAGGGGTGTCCAGATAAACACCTCGGGACAGGGCGGTAAATTATGCTGTTGGAAACCCAAATTAGCCAACAATTATTTCAGGAGTGTTACAATTGGATGCATTCGACTTATCTGTGGCCATCACCATCTTGATATTCAGCCTAACACCAACTTCCAGAACATCAACCAGATCCTGGATATTAAGACTCTTGGCAAATCTCAGAACGACTGTAGGATTTTCAATACCTCTGACATGTTCCTGAAGCTTCTGCTCAAGTTCTGATAACAAAACCTCCTTCTGATCGATAAAATATTTTCTGTCTGCCGTAACTGTAAGGTTTACCTGCTGTTTGTCGATTTCCTGTGCACTTTTCGACTTTGGCAAAAGTACCTTGATCACATTTGGATTGGCCAGAGTGGAAACGATCAGGAAGAACAGAAGCAGAAAAAACATTATGTCATTTAAGGATGAGGTACTTACCTCCGGCTTAAATTGTTTGCGTCTCCTGATATTCATTTTACAAGACCTTTAAGAATTGAATAAGAGACTCCTGAAGCTTAAGAAGATATCTGTCGATCCTCATCTGGATATAGTGATACGCAGCATAAGCTAATACTCCTACTATCAGGCCTGCCCCGCTGCAGATCATTTTCTGGTAGAGTCCGCCTGCAATAATTCCGATACTTATGTTATCTGCAAGCGAGATATTATAGAAAATCTTTATGACCCCGGCTATGGTACCTATAAATCCTAGCATCGGAGCAACACTTGCTATAATACCAAGATAACCGGTATTCTTTTCCATCTTTGTAATTTCAAGATTTGTTGTGGTCTCGATGTTCCTTTCAACCTCACCCTGAGGCTTTCCCAGCTTTTCAATTCCGCTTTCCAGAATTCTTCCGATAGCAGACTGATTGTTCCTTGCATGCATAAGGGCATTCTTTGAATTACCGTTCTGCACTTCATTTGAAATGGCGGCCACAAGTCCCTGCTGAATGGAAGCAGTTCTTCTTATATAAACGATCCTTTCGATGAATATATAAAAACTGATAATTGACAAAAGAACAATGGGTATCATAATGATTCCCCCTTTCATAAGCAGATCGAGAATGGTTGTTGCCTGTCCAGAAGATGATATAGCGGCCACAGGTTCGGCAAGTGCAGAGATAAGTATCATATGCATATTTTTAATAAATGGTTATCTTTTTGATTTCTATTACAAACGATTAAAAGAATCAATTATTTCTTTTCATACAAATATCTCTTCAGGGTATTCAACCGAGGTCAGGAACAATCCCTTGGCAGGGGCTGACATACCTGCAGATGAACGGTTTCTGGATACAAGAATTCTTTCAAAATCATCAGGGTGAATCCTTCTCTGCCGGCTTCGATCATCGTGCCTACAATTGCACTGACCATATTTCTCAGGAACCTGTCAGCCCTTATTGTAAAAACGAGGATGTTTCCGCAGATTTCCCATCCTGCAGAATGATATTTTGCACAGGTTGGTTTTGTTATCGGAATGCAGTCTGCTGAAACTTGTAAAATCCGTATGATTTAGCAGGATTTTTGAAGCCTGGTTCATAGCTTCAACATCCAGATCACCGTGAATGAACCAGCTTGTTTCGACATTGAAAGGATCCTTTACGCGTGAAATATAATACTTGTATGTTCTTGAAATAGCACTGAATCTGGCATTTGCATCAGGCAGAACCTTTTTAATTTCAGTTACTGATATATCATCAGGAAGGAACCTGTTAAGTCTGAAAATGAGATTCTTCCTTCTTGCAAGGTCCGGATTCCTGCTGTCAAAATGAGCACAGAAAACCCTGGCATGTACGCCGGCATCGGTCCTGCCTGCTCCAGTTGCTGATATTTGTTCACCAAGAATTACAGTGATCGCTTCATCAAGGATCTTCTGAATCGTAACTGCTTTCGGTTGAACCTGCCAGCCATGATATGAAGTGCCTTTAAATGAAATATATATAAAGTACCTTGTCAACAACGGATAAATTTCTGCAAATATAGGCATTCAGTCATATTATCCGGATTTACTTTGATTTTTAAAAATTCTCAACCCAGGTATAGGAAAATCGATCTTTAAATGTAATTTTACTTCCACCTAAAAACGATCTTATTATTTATTTAACCTAAAACTTTCATTATGACAGAACAGAAAAATACACAAACCGCAGGTATGATGTTTATGGGAATGATATTCTTCCTGTTTGGTTTTGTTACGACTTTTAACATTACCCTGGCAGACAAGTTCAAATCAGTCTTCGAATTGTCGAACTTCCAGGCCCAGCTTGTAAATGGTGCTTTTTTCTTTACCTACTTCGTGCTCTCTTTTGCAGCTGGAGGTATCATTAAGAAAATCGGTTATAAGGGAGGTGTTATACTTGGTCTCTTACTGGTAGCTGTAGGCAGCTTCCTGTTTTTCCCTGCCGCCAAGGCAATATCTTTCCATTCTTCCTGTTTGCCATTTTTATTATGGCTGGTGGTGTAGTTTTCCTGCAAATAGCTGCAAATCCGTATGTTACTGCTCTGGGACCCTCGGCGACTGCATCAGGCAGATTAAACCTTACTCAGGCGCTTAACTCAATAGCCACCTATCTGGCACCTATACTTGCCGGACTATTTGTTTTTAAGGCTGCTGCAGATGCTGCCCTTAATGCTGCCGAATCAGTGCCAACTGCTCCATTTTTAATTATTGCGATTGTTGTTATAATTATTGCAATTGCGATTTACTTGTTGAAACTTCCTGAAATTTCCACCCAGGGTGTTGAAAGAAAAAGTGTATGGAAACATCCGCATGTTGTTCTTGGTGCCGTCGGTATTTTCTGTTATGTCGGTGCCGAAGTAGGATCTGCAGCAATGCTCCAGAGATATTTCCAGGAAGCTTTGCAAATGGCCAGGAATGATGCAGCAATGATGATTGCCCTTTACTGGGGTGGTGCCATGGTCGGTAGATTTTACGGATCATTCATGCTTTCAAATGTTGAAAAATCAAAAAAATACCTTTATACTGTTCTTGTCTTATTACTTGCATTGTTTGTCGGATGGTTTGTACGCAAGGAAATAACAGATGGTTTGATTTTCGCAGGCATTGCTGCAGTAAATTATCTGGCAATGCAGCTTGGCAAAGGTAATGCAAGCAGATCTCTGGCCGTTTTCGGTATAATTGCTGCTTTGATGCTGTTAGTAGTAATGGCTGTCAGCGGACCGATTATTCTTATGGGTTGGATTATCAATCGGCTTCTTCAACTCCATAATGTTCCCGAATATTTTTGCACTTGGTGTTGAAGGACTTGATAAAGGTGAACTAAGCATGGCCTCAGGTCTTATAAACACAATGATCGTTGGTGGAGCCGTAATCCCTGTTCTTATGGGACTTATCGCTGACGGTGTTGGTGTAAGATTTGCATTTATTCTTCCTATAATTTGTTATCTTGTACATAGTATTTTTTGCACTTGTGGGAAGCAAGCGCCGGTAAAGGAATAAATCCTACATGATTGACATAAAGAAGCCGTCTCAACTTTTGTTTTGAGACGGCTTCCTTTTATTTTCCCGACAATTATTATATTTACATTCTTTCATTATCTTATCATCAAAACAAAATATCCATGGCAACAAAAGAAAATCTTATTCTTAAGATAAATAATGGCGACAACAATGTATTTCGTGAACTTTACGGCAAGGATCCTGCTGAGCTGAAAAGAAATTCAAAAAGATATACAGATCTGCTGAACATGTTTACTGCCGAATTTGGAGAGAAGGATTGTGAATTTTTCACTTCCCCCGGGCCGTACTGAAATAGGAGGTAACCACACCGACCACAATTACGGCCGTGTGCTCGCTGGTGCTGTTAATCTCGACAATGTATGCGTTGCTGCAAAAAATAATACAAACATAATACGAATTATTTCGGAAGGTTATCCGAGGTTTGAAGTTGAACTCTCACAGGCTCAAACCTGATAATCACGAACAATATACATCGGCAGCTCTTGTGAGAGGTATTTGTTCGCGGCTTACAGAACTTGGCTATAATATCGGGGGCTTTGATGCATGTATCGACGGTGGTGTACCAAAGGGCTCAGGATTGAGCTCTTCGGCTTCATTTGAAGTGCTTATTGGTGCAATCCTTAGCCAGCTTTTTAACAATGGTTCAATCGATCCTATTGAAAATGCCATTATCGGACAATACTCGGAAAATAATTATTTCGGAAAGCCCTGCGGACTGATGGACCAGACAGCCTGTGCAATGGGGGGACTTATCACAATTGATTTTAAAGATCCTTCAAAACCCATTGTGAAGAAAGTTAATTTCGATTTTGTGGCAACCGGGTTTTCCCTTGTCATAACCGATACGGGAGGCAATCATGCCGATCTTAATGATGAATATGCTTCACTGCCTACAGATATGAAGGCTGTGGCACGTGAACTGGGAGCAAAGGTACTACGCGAGGTAACTATTGAACAGGTTGTTGAGATCGCCCCTAAAATACGTTCAAGGGTGGGCGACCGTGCTATCCTCCGCGCCATTCATTTTCAGGGAGACAACCAACGGGTGGTGGAACAGGTGGCTGCCCTTGAAAGAAATGACTTTAAAGCTTTCCTCGGAATGGTAATCGATTCGGGGTTCAGTTCATATATGTATAACCAGAATATCTACCCTGTAAATAATGTAAAAGAGCAGGGAGTATCACTCGCACTTGCCCTCAGCGAGCTGGTATTGAAAGGTGAAGGAGCGTGGCGTGTTCATGGCGGAGGATTTGCCGGTACCATACAGGCATTTGTTCCCCAGAAGCTTCTTGATAAATATGTCAACACCCTTGAACATATTTATGGAAAGGGATCATGCCATATCCTCTTTATCAGGCATCAGGGTGCAGGGAAAGTTGATTTGTAATTATCTTCCTGATTGATTTAATTTTATTTACATCACTTATTATGAATATTATCCGCGAAGAATCGTTCAAAGGGATGCATAATGGAAAACCGACAGCCCTTTATACTCTCAAAAACAAGAACGGACTTGTTGCACAGGTAACAAATTATGGCGCAATTCTTGTCAGCATATTCGTTCCTGACACTAAAGGTAATTTCTCCGACATAGTACAGGGCTATGATAACATTTCTGACTATACAAACGGTAATGGCCCATATATGGGTGCTGTATGCGGACGCTGCGCAAACCGGATAGCAAAAGGAAAATTCACACTTCTGGGCAAACAATATTCACTTGCAGTTAACAACGGCCCAAACCACCTTCATGGAGGAATTAAAGGTTTTAGTAAAGTTGTCTGGGATGTTGCAAGTATTTCAGATTCCAGAATAAAGCTGGAGTATCTTTCAGTTGACGGTGAGGAAGGCTACCCGGGAAACCTCAGAGTATCCGTGACATACACCCTTACAGATGAAAATGAAGTGAGGATTGACTATCATGCAACTACCGACAAATCAACAATCGTGAATTTTGCCGGGCACTCTTATTTTAACCTTGCCGGTGAAGGATCAGGAAGCATTTATGATCAGGAATTAATGATAAACGGAGATTTCTTTACTCCGACTGATGAAACCAATATTCCAACAGGTGAGATACTCAGTGTAAAAGGAACACCGATGGATTTTACAAAACCCAAACAAATAGGATTGGAAATTGATAAGGATGACGAGCAGCTTAAATTCGGGGCAGGGTACGATCATAACTGGGTTTTAAATCACCGAAGCGGAACTCTTGGACTAGCAGCTGTTGCACGTGATCCAATATCGGGCCGTGTAATGGAGGTTTATACAACTCAGCCGGGTCTGCAGCTTTATACAGCCAACTGGATTAATGGTGAAAAAGGCAAAGGTGGTAAAAAGTATGGCAGAAGATGGGCATTTTGTCTTGAGACCCAGCATTTTGCCGATGCGATAAATAAACCTCATTTCCCATCCACAGTTCTGAATCCGGGTGAAGAATATAAGCATATCTGCATTTATAAATTTTCATAACCTTAAACCTAAAAATATGACAAACAAGAACAACAGTTACCTGTTTCCACTGATTGTGATGGCCACGCTCTTTTTCCTTCTTGGATTTATCACAACCATGAATAATTCACTTATTAATTATCTGAAGGATGCCTTCAGTTTAAACGAAGTTGAAAAACAATTACCAAATACATTCTTTTATGGTGCTTATATCCTTTCGATACCTGTAGGTTATCTGCTGAACCGCATTGGATATAAAAACGGGGTTCTTGCCGGACTCGGACTTATAAGTCTTGGGTTCTTTCTTTGCATACCAGGTGTCGCCGCAGGATATTATGGATTCCTTAGTGCTGTATCTGTATTTGCGATAGGGGTTGTAATACTTCAGGTGGCTGCAAATCCTTATGTAAACGCTTTGGGAAGCCCTGAAACAGCAGCCAGCCGTCTGACCCTTACAAATGCACTTAACTCCGTTGCAACCGTTATAGCCCCGATATTCGTTTCAATGCTGATTGTTTCAGCAAATACTGAAGGTGCTGCTGATCCAAAGACTGTACAGGGACCTTTTGCAGGCATTGGAATTGTTACACTGGTAATAGTTGTAATTATGTTTTTCCTGAAATTGCCTGAAATTAAAGAAGGTGAAGTATCAGAAAGTGCCGCAAAAAAAATCAAATCGAGCGCCTATAAATACCCGCATCTGTGGCTCGGTTCTCTGGCAATCTTCTTCTATATGGGTGTTGAGATAGGCATCCCTAGTTTCTTTGCAGATTATTCTGCCAAACTGAATTTCAATTTTGATGGTGAAATGCGTACCAAACTGCTGGCTTATTACTGGGCCGGACTTATGGTAGGCCGTGTTGCCGGTATATTTATTCTCAGGAAGTACACTGCAAGCAAAATATTGAGTTTCAATGCTGTTGCAGGTGCAATAATGTTGCTTGTTTCACTTGTCCTGGGCGGTATGGGAATGAACTGGATTGCACTGGTTCTGTTTCTTGGAACCGGATTAATGCACTCTATAATGTGGCCATGTATCTATAACCTGGCACTTGAGGATCTCGGACCTCATTCGAAAGTTGGTTCGGGCGTTATTGCCACCTCGGTTATTGGTGCTGCCCTTCTGCCGATAATGATGGGTGGTATTCAGAGAGGTGTTGGTCTGATAGCCGCAATCTGCTGCCTGTTTGTTTACTATGCCTATATTACTTTCTTTGCTGTAAGAGGATCAAAGATCAGGTAAAATATAAAAACTACTATCACCATGAATCGCAGAAAATTCATTGAAACATCAGGCGCGGCAGCAGGAGCAGCCGTACTGGGAGGTGTTAATGCCGGTTTACAGGATAAGCCAGCTGTAAAGGGAACAAAGCAATCAGGTGCCTCTAAGATCAAAATAGGCCTCTATTCAATTACCTATGGCGGCATCTGGTATGAGGGGTCAGCACTTTCGTTTGACGAGCTGTGCAAACGTGCAAAGGAGTTTGGATACGATGGGGTTGAGCTTGATAATAAGCGCCCGATGGGCTCTCCAATTGATCTTGATAAGCGGAAAAGGGATGAAATGTTGAATTCAATCCAGAAGTACGGACTTGAAATACCGGCTGTGGCCGCCAACAATGACTTTTCAAGCCCTGTCCCTGAGCACAGGGAATGCCAGTTGTTAATGGTCAGGGAGACTGCAAAACTTGCAAAAGACCTTGGAGCGAAATTTGTCAGGTTATTTGCGGCCTGGCCGGGAGTTCCTATCCATGAGGGCGTTGGTACTTACGATCTGACCAGAGGCAGCGAATTCTATACCTTTCAGAGGCAATACCCATTTGCTACACGCCTTGACCGTTATAATTTTGTTAAAGATTGTCTGAGGGAAGCTGCAAAAATGGGAGAGGAGAATGGTGTCGTGATGGTGCTCCAAAACCATGCTCCTCTCATAAGGGGCTGGAGAGACACGTTTGACCTGGTTAAGGAAGTCAACTCGCCGTGGCTGAAAATCTGTCTTGATCTTCCAATCTTTGAAAACCTTGAAAAAAGCTATGTTGCCAATGCTGTTCATGCAATAGATAAACTCCAGGTTCATTCGCATTTCGGCGGAGAATATTACCGCGAACCAGGTGGTGCTATAAAACCAATAGTGCTCGATTACTATGCAGGCGGCATGATTCCTGATTATGAGCATTATATTGGTTTAATGAGAGAGATAGGATATAACGGCTATTTTACATTTGAGCTCTGTCATCCTGTATTGAATGAAGATCATACCCGTGCCGGTATTGAGTTCGTACATGAACAGGCTAAGCTTGCACGGGAATATATGGGAAATATAATAGGTGGCTGAACATAGATTATTGCTTTAATGATACAGGATATTATAAAAAGGGGGTTTGCAAGTGATAATAACTCCGGAGTTCATCCGGAAATACTTAAGGAAATTGAATCTGCAAATGCCGGACATGTTGTCGGATACGGTTCGGACCCTTTCACTGAAAAGGCAAGAGAAATTTTTAAAGAACATTTCGGGAGGGAAACAGAGGCATTCTTTGTGTTTACAGGTACCGCCGCCAATGTTCTTGGCTTAAGCGGTGTTACGCGGTCGTGGAATTCGGTGATCACAGCTTTTTCAGCGCATATAGAACAGGATGAATGTGGTGCTCCTGAAAAATTTACAGGATGTAAAGTCCTGACAGTTGACACTCCCGACGGGAAAATAAAGGCTGAGATGCTTGCGAAACATATGCATGGCATTGATTTTGAACATCATTCTCAACCGAAGGTGATTTCGATCACCCAGACAACAGAAATGGGAACCGTCTATACAGTGGATGAGATCAAAGCATTGGCAGATTTTGCACATAAAAGGGGCATGCTCCTTCATATGGACGGAGCAAGGATAGCGAATGCAGCAGTTGCACTTGACCTCCCTTTTAAGGCATTTACTACCGAAGCTGGTGTTGATATTCTTTCATTTGGAGGAACCAAGAATGGCATGATGTACGGGGAAGCCGTATGTTTTCTTAAACCTGGTATTTCAGTAGATTTTAAATATATCCGCAAGCAGGGGATGCAACTGGCTTCAAAAATGCGTTTCATTTCTGCACAGTACATTGCATATTTCAAAAATGAATTGTGGAGAAAAAATGCTGAACATTCAAATTCCATGGCACTCATTCTTGCTGAAAAGCTGAAGAACCTGAAGGAAATTCATGATAACCCAGCCTGTTCAGTCAAACGGAGTATTTGCAATAATACCTAAAGCGGTTGCTGAGAAGGTAAGCGAAGTATTCTTCTTCTATCCGTGGAATGAGCATATATCGGAATACAGGCTTATGACCAGCTGGGATACAACTGAGGAGGATATTGATAATTTCGTTGATCTGCTGAAGAAAGAATTATCTTATTCTTAACCCTTCCTCCATCTCCTTCACTTTTGGTTTGCCCCTAAATCCCCTTAAGGGGACTTATTGATAAACAGGCTTTTACAAAACCCCCTTTAGGGGGTAGGGGGCAAAAAAATCGAAGAAAGAAGGCAGAACTCGACTTTTTCAACAACACCTAAGCGGAAGGGTTAAAAAACTAAATGACCTGGAGGAGTTAATGGGGTTCAGATATAAAAAAAGCCGGACCATATGATCCGGCTTTTCTGATAAAATTGGAATCCTATTATTTAAGAGTAAAGTTTATTGGTACCATGTACCAAACAGGAACAGGTTTTCCACCCTGTTTTCCTGGTTTAAACGTAGGAAGTGTCTTTACAACTCTGATGGCTTCTTTGTCGAGTTCAGGGTCAACACCCTTAAGGATCTCAACTTTATCGACGCCACCTTTTGAGGTCACACAAAATCTAACGATTACCTTTCCCTGGATGTTGTTTTCCTTGGCAACTTCCGGGTACTGTGTATGTTCTCCGATGTATGCAAGCAAAGCTTGTTCACCACCAGGGAACATGGGCATTTCCTCTACAACCACGAATGGTTCAGCGGCATCCACATCTTCCGTGACTTCTTCAGTAACAACCTGAACTGCTTCCACAACTTCTTCGTCCTTTACTTCAACCTGAGCCTGATCGGCAGTCATAAGCTGTACATTATCTTCCGGCTTGACCGAGTCAACTACTACCGGAGGTACATATCTTGCTTGCTGTGCAGCATCCTGTGGAGGAGGAGGTGGTGGAGGAGGAGGCGCTACCTGTTCAGCCGGAGTATCAAGATTCTCCATCTTGATCTCAACCGTTCTTTCTGCACGTTTAGCCTTTTTTTCTGCAGCTTTTGTATTCAGATAAGGTACAATTATTGAAATACATATCAAAACTATGCCTATCATAAGTGCAATAAGTACGTTACGGTTATACTTTTTACGTAGTGTGTAAGCTCCGTACTCCTTGTTTCTGTTCTCAAAAACAATTTCGTCAAAGGCAGGTGCTTTATTATTTTCTTTTGCCATTTTCTTAAGGTTTACGGGTTATCTGGCTGAAGCAGTGGTGGTGGGTGCAATTCCTGCAGCCTTTTCTATCATCAAAGTTTCATACCAGGCGATTTTTACGAACGTATAACGGGCAATTCCACAGATATTCATTTCATCGAGGATATCCACAAAATTACCGTAATTAGCATCCTTGTATGCTTTTATAAGTACGATTGGTCCGGTGTCGTCATCAGTTTTCATCCTGCTTTTTGTGTTCCGGGCAGAATCCTGTGATATCGGAATTTTACCTGAAAGAACCTGTTGATCAAATTCTGCAAGCCTTCTTGCCAGAGTTCTGTTCCTTTCGAGTAAAATTTTACGGATACCTTCCGCACTCATATCCGTCTCGGTAAGCGGAGGCAGAATTGGTGGGACAGCGCTATATTCCTCCGGTTTTACCGATCCGGGGTAGGTGTAAACTTTACCATCCGGACCAAGTAAAATATTCAGAGTACGGCTCGCAGAAATCCTTGGAGCTTCTTGTTTGGTTGGATCCTTGATCCTCTCAGGAAGAATAATTTCCATGACCTTTGATTTTGTCATAGCGCCTACAAGCATAAAGAATACTATAAGCAGACACATAAGGTCAACCATCGGGGTCATATCAATATGAGGAGCATGTTTTTTTGCTTTCCTCTTCCCGCCTTTTCCTTTTTCTTCTACAATTATCTCTGCCATATCATTGCTGTATTTCTTCTAGGTTTATTTTAGCTTCTTCAAGATTTGTAACCAGATTAAACCTGTTTACATTCTTTTCCTGAAGAATATCAAGGACCTTCTCGACAACCGCGAATTTGGTTTTTGTATCTCCCTTGATCGAAGCTTTGATATTCGGATTCACCTGTCGTGCACAAAGGATCCAGTTTGCCAGCTGATTATCAGTTGAGTCCATCGGAATTCCGGTCTGCAGACTCTTCCTGATATTATTATCCTTGGTATCGAGCCATTCTTTCATCTGCATTATCGGAACACCCATTGAAGACATTTGTTGCTGGAAATTCCTCAGTTCGGCAGGAGTGAATTCGATGCCGTACCTTTTTCCCATCTCAGCGAGAATCTTCGGTCTGAACGCAAGAATGGTATCTGGTCCGTTATCAAAATTCATAAAAACCTTTCCATCAGGGGCAAGCAGGAAAGTCATTGAATTAAAATCATCAATCTTGGTTTCTGATATTGAAAAGGGCGTATCAACATTGGCCGGTTCTTGTTGCCTCATCGTTGTGGTAAGCATAAGGAAAATAAGTACCACTGAGAACAGGTCAACCATCGGCGTCATGTCAATATGGGGCGACTTGGTTGGTAATTTAATCTTTGGCATCTTTTTTCTTTTTAGTGATTATAAACCAAAAGATTCATCATTACTTGTTTTTCAGTGAGGCAGCAAAATTCTGTGTCAGACTGAAACCTGCTTCATCAATTTTAAATGTGTAAGCGTCAATGGTTGAGCTAAAATAGTTGAACGCGATAATTGCCAATGTTGAACCTGTGATACCGAATGCAGTATTTACAAGAGCTTCTGAAATACCTTGTGAAAGTGCAAGAGCATCAGGAGCGCCTGACTGTGCAAGAGCAGCAAATGCGCGGATCATACCGAGAACAGTTCCGATAAGACCGATCAACACCGATATTGATGCCAGGGTTGTGAAGATAACCATGTTCTTTGAAAGCATCGGAAGTTCAAGAGCTGTTGCTTCTTCAAATGATTTCTGGATTGACAGGATCTTCTGATCTTTTTCAAGCTCCTTGTCATTCTGAAGGTCACGGTAGCGTAAGAGGCCTGCTTTCATGACATTTGCAAGTGAACCTTTCTGCTTGTCGCATGCTTCAAGAGCTTCTTCAATTTTGTCCTGAGCCAGCAGATCCTGAAGGTGACGGACGAAAGTGTTCAGTCTGCCTTTACCTTTTGCTCTTGACAGCGTTATTATCCTTTCAATAATGAAAATGATAAGTACAAGCACGCATGTCATAAGAATAGGGACAATATAACCGCCCTTATAAATAATACCTAAAAAGTTACCCTCCAGTGCAGCCATTTTATTATTGCCACCTTCGAAGTTAACTGGGTTCCCCATTACTGTCACGAACAAAATATAGGAAACCACAAAAGCTATTAAAATAGCGCTTACTGCAAACACATTCTGCAGTGTTTCTTTAAAAGAACTTCCTTGTTTACTCATTTTTATCGATTTTGGTTAGGTTAAAATTTTGTTGACTTGCAAATATATGTTTTCAAATGTTTTTTTCCAATAGCTCAATAAAATATTGTTAAACTTTTAAAACAGTTTACATTTTTTCCAGAATATATGACCCTTTAACGAACCATTAACCCTATGCAATAAGCCACTTTTTTAGCTATCAGCCATCAGCTATCAGCTACCTGTCTCCTGTCGCCTTCAGCCTAATGTTACTGTTCAAGTTTTATGTTATATACTCTCAGCTTTGTAATTGCAACCTCCTGTGTCTTATATCCTTTTGCGCTTATAATAAGAAATTCTGAGTTTTGCGGAATTTCGAACCTATATTCCCCTTTAACATTAGTCAGATTTTCAGCAGCGGTGTCTTTTACCCTCACTGATGCATAAGCTATTGGTTTGCCGGCTTTGTCGGTTACAAGACCCTTTATTTCATTCGGATTTATACCTTTCTTAACAGAGACCTGGTATTCACGTATGTAGTTAAGAGTACTTTTTGCAGAGGCGTTTGCTGCATCAAGGGCAAGAATCTTTTCGTAGGCTTCTGCTGATTTTGCCAGATACCCCAGTTTCCCTTCAAGTGTCTTTTCCTGGCCTGCAGCTTCTCTCTCAAGATTGCCCAAACCATTATAGCCCTTTATCTTGTTTTCTTTGCTCTGTGGATTAAGATTGATCATTCTGTTATAGTAATCCTTTGCTAGGGAATAGTTTCCATTAACCAAGTTAATATAACCAAGATAAGATAGAGCCTCCATTATTTCGCCTTCATTTTTAAGTGAATCTTTAGCGGCAATACTCAGGAGCTTTTCAAATTTTGGTTTTGCCAGTCCTAGTTTTGTGTCAGGATCCATCCTGGAATATGTACGTGCTGTGTAAACATAAGCCGGCAGATAGTCGGGCGATTTCTTAATTACAGCGCTGAATAATGAATCGGCTGTTTTGTATTTTTCTCCGTTGTAGTAAGCTCTTCCGACCTGCATATAATCGGCAAGATTGTTTTCCTTTGCCGGGTCAATAAGTTTTGCCCATATTTTGGCTGCTGAATCATATCTTCTGTAAGTATAATAATTTGTAGCCATTTCACTCAGAATTGATCTCTCGAGGGAGGTCATTGGTGCATTGGGATCGGTACGCTTGAAATTGAACGCTAAATTGTATTCTGCAAAACCCCTGTCGAGCTCTTTATTAGCCGCTGCAATACCAGTTTCAAGACTTCCGATTTTTTTCGTAAGTTCATCAACTGAAGCTGCGAATTTGGGTTTATTGGCAGCTGTTGCAGTTGAAAGTCTTGATTTCTCCTTGTCGAGCTGGTTTTGCAGGCTGGTTAATTCATCAACCATTTTCGGATAGTTCTGATTCTTCTTCATAAGGATCCTTGCCATATAATGGTGGTCTTTCTGTATAATTGATTCCTTATCAACTGTTTTAAACAGCTTCTCCATATATTCAAGGGCTTTACCATAATCCGGATTTTCCTTCTCATAATATGAATAGCCGGCCAGACGGTTCATATAGCCTCTCGACTGATCAACTGCAAGTATCTCTTCAACATTCTTCACAACCTCATCATAATCACCGGCATAAAAGAGCGAGTTGACATATTTGATTTTTGCCGGAATATTACCCGCGGTAAGATCAAGGTATTTCTTGAAATTCGTTTTTGATTGCTCCAGACGTCCTGCCCGCCAGTAAACCTGTCCGAGTTCACGATAGGCGGGAGCAAAGTTGGCATTAAGCTTGATTGCTTCTTCGAAGTTTTCAATAGCCTGTGGTAAAGCACGTCCTTTTGAATAAATGGTTCCGATCTTCATAGCTGCGGTCGGAGACTGCGGATCGGCAAACTGTGCAAGATTATAGTTCTTAATGGAGTTGGTCCCGTCATTTGCCATAATGTAAAGATCACCGGCTATCAGAAATATCTCTGGATTTTTGGAATCAATTTTAACCGCCTGCCTGATCAAAGGTAGAGCCAGTGATGTATCAACACTGCCTTCCTTTGCATATGATTCAGCAATTTTTGCCAGTGCAAATGCATAATCCTTGGCGGGAGGGCTTATCTTTTTGAGATTTTTATAGGGTAAAAGAAAGCTTTTAGCCTTTGCACGCATTTCATTTGCCCTGGCATCATCGCCAAGGTAATTTGCCACCTTTGCCAGTCCTATATAGTTAAGGGGATCATTCGGATTTGCGCTGACACCTTTCTGGTAAATCTCATTGGCTGCCTTGGTTGCAACAGCCAGTGAATTGGAAATTGTATCAGCAAAATAGTTGAGAAGATAATTTTCACCGTAATAAAAATAGTTTTTGCTGTTTCCGGGTTCTTTCTGAATCAATGCTTTGTACATCTCTTCAGCCTTATCATACGATTCACTTTTTGTCAGCTGAATGGCACTGTTTAAATCCTGCGACTTAATGCCGTAAATCATGATAACAGAAAATAATCCTGTCAGCAAAAACGCCTTACTAAACATCGAACTTTTCATAGCTTTCAAATTTGAAAAAGATTTATTGTTTTAAATATTAATTCTTAGTTAATAGTATTCATTCTTACCCCCCCCTTACCCCCTTCCCAGGGGGAATTGGGTAATATGCTTTTTACTTTTGTCTTTTTACTTTTGTCTTTTATCTTATTCTTTTCTTACCTGAACGAGCCTTACCGGCATTGTGGCCGGAACAAGACCTGATTTCAGCACAATAGTTTGTCCCTGCTGGGAAGTCGTCCACTGGATAAATCCTGTTCCCAGCCCCTTGTGGGTCTCTCTCGAAATAAGATAGACCTCTCTTATAAAAGGATATGATTTGTTTGCAATTGACCCCTGAGCGGGGCGATAATATGAACCGTCATTAACAAACTGCTGGGAAATAGCCAGCACATTCACCTTTTTAATAAAACTTCTGCTTACCGGATCATCCTTGTCGCTTATCCAGTTCACGCTTATGATCCCAATTGCTTCAGGATTTCTTGATACAAAATCGATCACTTCGGTATTGCTTTTAACAGCGTAAAAGTTTTTGCCAAGACTGTCACTAATTTCAAACAGCTCTTTGAAATACCTTATATTACCCGATTTGTTGCTGTCGAAAATAACACTGACCTTTCCAAGCTTCGATTTGGCATTTATCTCCTTCCAGTTATTTATCTTGCCTTTGAAAATATCCCTTACATTATTATATGTAACAAGTGTATCAAGGTTTTCCTTATTCGTTATCAAAGCCAGGGCATCATATGCAAAAGTTATTGTACGCCCTATAATCAGATCCTCGCGAAGATATTGCAACTGACTGTCAGACAGTTTTCTGCTTGTTACCATCACTTTCACGGAATCATTCATGAAATCATTTACAACATCAAATTCAGGCTTATATTCAGGCTTGATCTGTGCTTTCTGGTAAAGGGAAGTGAAAGTATAAATCTCAGTATCAATAAGTGGTTGAAAAGATTCATCAACAGAGATTTTAATATTGCCGCTTGTAGGGGTATCTGTAATTTCTTTCGGTTTTCCGGAATTGCATGAGATCAGGAGTATAGGAAATATACATAGAAACAGAAAACTGATTCCTGATGTCAAAATCCTTCGGGATTTAATTCTCACGTTTGTAAAGTTCATTGGTGAAAAACTCCGGGATGCAATAATAATAAAATTTCGACAAACTTCAGCTAACTTCATATACTTAATATTTTATAACCATTTGTCTCATATTATAATTGAATTACTGCAAAGTATATGCCAATACATGTTTCAGTCAATTATTGATCGTCATCTTCATCCTGATGCCTGAAAAAGAGTTTCACAATACTTACATAAGTTGTATAAGCCCTGTAGAGGCCGTAGAATATGCAAAATACACCAAATATTGTAAAAACAGGTTTGCCCATGATGCTCTGCTTCGCATCAAAAAAGAATAACAGGAATATGCCAACCCCTAAATAGAAAAAGACCATGAATAGGCTGAAAATGGCAGTCATCTGTTTCATTATCTTATTATCGTTCATACCGAATCTTTTAGTTAACAAATTAACAAATAATCATCGTACAATCAAAAACTTTTTTTACCAAGTTACTATTTATTTACACGAAACTGGATTTTATCAGAATGAACTGAATAACAAAGAGCTGTCTCCATAGCTTAAGAATCTGAACCCGTTTTCAATAGCATAATTGTAAATTTTTTGCCAGCTGTTTCCAGTCCATGCAGAAATCAGGAGCAAAAGAGTACTTCGGGGCTGATGAAAATTGGTAATGATTCCTTTTATCATTCTGAATTTATAGCCGGGGACAATAAGTATCTTAGTTGAAGCGTGAAGGATACCAATATCATTGTTCTTCATAAGAGCCTTCAGTCCGTTCAGGGAATCTGCCACTTCTATGTCCGGATCTTTATCATAAGGTTCCCATTGGTCAATATTCAGACTTGCAAAATTCAGCGGGGAATCACTAATTGCTTTCACCCCTAGCCAGTAGAGACTTTCAAGAGTCCTGACTGAAGTTGTGCCAACAGCAATTATTCTCCCATGATTCTCAATCAATTTGTCAATTGTATCTTTTGTTACAAAAAAATGTTCACAATGCATTTCATGTTCTGACACATCTTTTGCTTTAACCGGTTGAAAAGTCCCAGCTCCAACATGCAGCGTGATATTTGCAAATTTTACACCTTTTCCGGAAAGTGCCTTCAGAACATCTTCACTAAAATGAAGACCAGCTGTCGGTGCGGCAACAGAACCCCTTACAGCAGAATATATCGTCTGATACCTTTCCGAATCTTCAGCATCGTCTTCCCTGATTATATATGGAGGGAGGGGCGTATGTCCCGAAGCTTCAATAACTTCACTGAAGCTTAAGTTATTCTTATCCCAGCTGAATCTGATCCTCCATGCTTCTTCTTCAGCACAAATCCTCTCTGCCTGAAGTTCATGTTCTTTCTGATTATGAATGAATTTCAGTGATAGTCTACCGTTTTTCCACTTTTTAAGGTTTCCGATTATGCATTTCCATTCAACTGGGTTGTACGAAGCGAATGACAATTCATAGGAAGAAGGAGAAAGAGGCTCCAGACAAAGGATTTCAATTCCCGCGCCAGACTTTTTCTGAAACAACAGACGTGCCCTGATCACTCTTGTATTATTGAAAACCAGTAACGAATCAGTTGGTATATATTTGTCTATGTTCCTGAAAACATCCGAATTTATATTGTACCCGTCGAAAAGCAATAGTTTTGAAGCATCACGGTCCGCGACAGGGTATTGCGCTATCCTCTCTTCAGGGAGGTCGTAATCATAGTCGGCAATGTTGGTATTCTTCATTAAGTGATTCTTTACATTGCTATTCATCACTTTCCCCTCCTTCCAAGGAGGGGTGTCATACCCGCCAGCTGGCGGGTAATGACGGGGTGGTTAATGCACTTCTTGTACAGTACCTTTTAGAATTTTCAAAAGTAGTAATTTTAAGGATTCACCTGTTTTTAGTATCTTTGCATCGCAGCAGGTTGTTCCATCGTTCTCCGCCATAGCTGGCGGAGGAAGGAAAGTCCGGACAACACAGAGCACCATGCTTCCTAACGGGAAGATATCCGTGAGGGTATAGTAGTGTAACAGAAAAAAACCACCCCTGTCGGTTCGCTCAGGGGAAAGGGTGAAAAGGTGAGGTAAGAGCTCACCGGTCACGGTGGCAACACCGTGAGCCGTACACCTGATGGGTTGAAAGACCATGTATACCGGCGCTAAGGACTGCTCGTCCGATGCCGGGGGGTAGGTCGTATGATCCCGCCAGTGATGGCGGGACAAGATAAATGATGGAAACCGGTTCAAATATCTTTTGCAGATGACTGAACCGGAACAGAATCCGGCTTACAGGCCTGCTGTATTATTAGATATCATAAAAAGTAGAGACGCCCAATTTGGGCGTCTCTACAAATAATATTGGGCGTCTCTACAAATAATATTGGGCGTCTCTACAAATAATATTGGACGTCTCTACAAATAATATAGGGCGTCTCTACAAATTGTTATTTGATCTTGAAGACGCTGTCCTCAATCGGAACATCAACCTCCACTTTTGTAAAGGTGGTAACGATTTCCATTCCGCTGGCAGATATGCTTGTTTTCATTGGCAGAAGGATCCCGTTGGTTTCTGTATAATCTGTAGGGAATGATTCCATGCTCACTGCCATGCCTCCCTGGTTGACATCAGCAACTGTCTTCAGAATGAGGTAGGTTGATTTATCAATGAACATCGTTGCTGAATTTCCTCCGTCAAGATTAGCTTTAATCTTAAATACCGGTTTCCCGTTTACATTGTCCTCTCCTTCAAGGGTGAGCTTCCCGTCTTTCAGGTACTGGGCTACGTAGTTGTTAAAAATATTGCTCTTTGCAATATCCTTAAGCTGATCGGCAGTCATTTCAACTGGTTCACTCGAACCGGCCATCGGATTGACCATATAACCTTTTTCGCCGTCAAAGACCTGGATAATATCCTGTCCGTTAAAACTGGTTACACTTTTGAATTTGTTTGGATTCTTCATCCAGATTTCCATAGGCATGTCCATGCCCATCACCGCTGTCTTGGCAGAGATCCTGATTGTCTTAAAATTTGAGATCTTGTCGAGCTTGTTTGCTACAGTGTACTTGCTTATTATATCTTCAAGAGACTGGGCATTCAAGGATACAACTGCAAGAAGAAATGAAACTGCGAGAAATAATTTTTTCATGAGAACTGTTTTTTGTTAATAATAATTAAAAGGTATTGACTGTTTTTCTTAATTCTGTAAGCATTATCAAAAGCCGTTCCATTTTTGATAGGATTAGCATATTTGCCCCGTCTGATTTGGCCGAAGCGGGATCAGGGTGTGTTTCGATGAAGATTCCGTCAGCTCCAACGCTTATTGCGGCTTTACCTATTGTTTCTATCATTCCAGGGTTTCCTCCCGAGACTCCCTTTTCCTGATTTGGCTGCTGAAGCGAATGCGTTATATCCATAATCACCGGTACTCCTGTCTCCTGCATTACAGGAATGTTTCTGAAGTCCACAATAAGATCCTGGTAGCCAAACATGTTACCACGGTCGGTAAGCATTATTCTGTCATTTCCCGATTCCCTTACTTTATCTACAGCGAATCTCATTGAAGCTCCCGATAAAAACTGACCCTTTTTAATGTTGACCCATTTCCCTGTTTTGGCGGCTGCAGCAAGAAGATCAGTCTGACGACAGAGAAACGCGGGGATCTGAAGAATGTCAACATATCCGGCTGCTATTTCTGCTTCAGCCGGATTGTGTATATCGGTTATGACAGGAATGGCGTAATGCTTTTTCACTTTAGCCAGGATCTCAAGTGCTTTCGTGTCGCCAATTCCGTAAAAGAATCAGCTTTTGATCTGTTGGCTTTCCTGTAAGAAGCTTTGAAAACAAATGGGAGCTTAAATTTATTTGACAGATTAACAAGGTGATCAGCGATCTCAAAGACCATATCCTCACCTTCAACAACACATGGACCAGCGATAAGAAGGAAGTTTCCTGTTTCACCGTATTTCAGCCCGGGAATATTTATTCCGTGTTTTAACATTCAGTGGTAAAGATAACAAAATATTCTTTTGACCCTTCTCTGTGTGTTTATGCCCCCCATCCCCCCTGAAGGGGGGTTAAAAGCAAGCCACGCTAAGGCGTGGTTGGGGGCGATTACTCATAATCGTAAATATCTTTCCACAAACCCTTCATCCTCTTTCTTATTTCCTCTTCTTTTGGATTTAGTCCCGGTTCATAGAATTTAGTTCCCTTTATTTCTTCCGGCAGAAAATGATCCTGTGTGAAATTTCCTTCAAAATCATGTGCATATTTATAACCTTTGTGGTACCCGAGATCTTTCATGAGCTTTGTGGGGGCATTTCTTATGTGCAGAGGAACAGAAAGATCTCCTTTTTCCCTGACCATTGCCTGAGCATTTTCTATTGCCATGTAGGAGGCATTGCTTTTTGGGGATGTGGCAAGGTAAACAGCTGTTTCTGACAATATGATCCTCGATTCAGGCCATCCTATTACATTGACAGCATCAAAGCATGACTGTGCAAGAAGAAGAGCATTCGGGTTTGCCAGGCCGATATCTTCGGCTGCAAGGATAAGCATCCTTCGTGCAATGAATTTTGGATCTTCACCTCCTTCAACCATTCGTGCAAGCCAGTAAACAGCCGCATTAGGATCGCTTCCCCTCATTGACTTGATAAATGCTGAAATTATATCATAATGCTGTTCCCCGTTCTTGTCATAGAGGGCGAGGTTTTTCTGGACATGTCTTAAAACTTTCTCGTTATCGACAATTATCTTTTCTGAACCTGTTTCGTCAGCTTCTGAAGATACAACCAGCTCAAGTGCATTGTATAATTTCCTTACATCCCCTCCCGAGATTCTTAAGAGAGCTTCATTTTCCTTAATTTCAATATCAAATTTGGACAGGTAGATGTCTTTTTTCAGGGCTTTGTTTAAAAGAAGCGTCAGTTCTTCTTCGTTCAGCGGGTTCATAACATAAACCTGACAGCGTGAAAGGAGGGGAGAGATTACTTCAAATGACGGGTTTTCGGTAGTGGCGCCGATCAGAGTAATAACACCCTGTTCAACAGAACTGAGAAGGGAATCCTGCTGGGATTTATTGAAACGGTGTATCTCATCTATAAAGAGAATGGGGTTGGGCTGATCGAAAAACTGCTGTTTTTTTGCTTTTTCAATGGTTTCCCTTACATCCTTTACCCCTGAGTGAACAGCACTGAGATGAAAAAAGGGCCTTTTCAATGAATGGGCAATGATCCATGCAAGAGTCGTTTTTCCAACACCCGGAGGACCCCATAGAATAAATGAGGGTATATTTCCCGATTCTATTACCCTCCTGAGAACCGCATTCTGACCGACAAGATGCTCCTGCCCGAAGAATTCATCGAGGTTCTTTGGCCGCAGTCGGTCGGCCAGTGGTTGATTTGCCAGCATTGTGAAATATTTATGTAAAAATAGGAAAAGATTTTTTCTTAAATTTGGAATCATTTTAAAATCATGAACAAAATATTTTCAATTGTGATTATAACATCCGTTTTTTACGGATGCTCCGGAAAACCATCTGTTAATAAATTAATAGTAGCTGAAGGACGGAATATTATTACTGACAGCGGTATGGTGGTGTCGGCCCATCCTGAAAGCTCCCGGATTGGAGTCGCCATTTTAAGAAAAGGAGGGAATGCCATTGATGCTGCTGTTGCAACAGAATTTGCCCTTGCAGTCTGTTACCCCGAGGCAGGCAATATTGGTGGCGGAGGTTTTATGCTGATAAGGGAAGCCGATGGCACGACCGACCTGATTGATTATCGTGAAAAGGCGCCTCTTAAGGCTTCAAGAGACATGTATCTTAATGCTTCAGGTAGTGTAGTTGAAGGGCTTAGTACAGAAACACATATGGCATCGGGAGTTCCGGGTACTGTAGATGGAATGGTTAATATTCATTCAAAATACGGGGTTCTTTCATTCAGGGATGTTATCCAGCCGGCAATCGACCTGGCCAGAGAAGGATTTCCTGTAACCGAAGGTCAGGCTGCCGATTTTAATGCAAACAGGCAAAATTTCATTTCAAGAAACATCACTCCTCCTGCTTTCGTAAAGGAAACGCCATGGATTACAGGTGATACCCTCAGGCAGGAAAGTCTTGCACTGACTCTCGAAAGAATAAGAGACCGCGGCCGCGATGGATTCTATGCCGGCAACACCGCAAGGCTCATTGTTAAAGAGATGCAGAGAGGTAACGGGATAATCACTGGTCCTGATCTTTCAGAATACAAGGCTTCCTTCAGGGACCCTCTTTCGAAAGAATACCGTGGTTATAATATTATAACAGCCTCCCCTCCATCAGGTGGTGGATTAGTGATGCTTCAGATCCTTGGAATGATTGAGCCTTATAATCTTAAAGAAGCAGGATTTCATACCTGGCAATCGGTCCATCTTATAACAGAAGCTGAAAGAAGGGCTTTTGCCGATCGTTCAAAGTTTCTCGGAGATCCCGGTTTCACAGAAATTCCTGTTGACCAATTACTTAGCAATGATTACCTTGCCAAACGCATGAAAAATTACAGCAAGGACTCAGCGTCATCCTCATCTAAGATAAATCCAGGCTCTCCGCTTGCAGTCGTTAGTGAGGAGACAACCCATTATTCGGTTGCAGACTATCTGGGAAATGCTGTTGCTGCAACAACAACCCTTAATGGTACCTTTGGCAATAGTATAGTTGTCGACAGCGCCGGATTCCTGCTGAATAATCAGATGGACGATTTTTCGGTCAAGCCGGGTGTTCCCAATATGTACGGCCTTGTAGGAGGTGAGGCTAATTCAATCCAGCCGGGGAAAAGGATGCTGAGTTCCATGACTCCTGTCATAATAGAAAAAGACGGGAAACTGTTCCTGGTGGCAGGCTCACCAGGTGGTTCAACAATACCGACTTCGGTACTGCAGGTTATTTTAAATGTAATTGATTACGGTATGGATATCAGTCAGGCTGTAGACACGGGAAGGTTCCATCACCAGTGGTTACCCGATTTCATAAGCTATGAGAAGAATTCACTTGACAGCATTATTATTAAAAAGCTTCAGGCAATGGGGCATGAGCTCAGGGAGAGGAATGCTATCGGCAGGGTTAATGCAATAATGATCTTATCTGACGGCAGTAAAGCAGCCGGGCCAGACAGAAGAGGTAACAATTCAGCCTGCGGATATTAAGCAGATCGGTTTTTAGGAGCATTTGCTTGATTGCCATAAAAATTTTGCTAAATTGCCATAAAATATTTTGTCTGTAGAAAATAAATGACACATTTTGTAGTTATTTAACTGTCTATAAATGTTTTTACAATATAGTATTTGAATAGTTTCAGATATTTATTCAGTTATGAAAAAGCCTCTGATTATAACAACTATCATTCTCGTTCTGGTTCTTGCCTTACCTTTTATTAACTATTTGCGATGGTCTTTCCAGGAGAAAAAACCCCTTGAAATTGTAATTCTGGATAAGACAGTTCCTACTCTTGAACGCCTTAATCACAAGTCATTAACCTGGGTCCTCAATAACAATAGATTTGTTAAGAAAGATAAAAAGAAAAGTTATTCATATAAAAAAGACTATTATGGTTTTGCTCCGACAAGGCCGTTAAAAGACAGAGGCAACACAAAAAAAGAGTATCATCTTTCGGAAATGCTTGACCTCCCCGAAAAAGTTGATGCCCTCTATTTTGCCGATACTTACGGAGTTTTTTTTAATGACTGGTACACCGGTGTCAATAAAAGCAGGAGATCCAGAAAAATTTACGGAGGCTTAAATAATACTGACTATCTGCTTATTAACGAAATGAAGAACAGGAATAAGCTGATAATTCTTGAGTATAATTCCTTTGATTATCCGACGCCGGCATTTGAGTCTTTCAGAACTCAGGAAAAGCTGGGTATTTCATTCACCGGGTGGTCGGGCAGCTATTTTGAAAAGCTCGATACTACAGCAAAGAATTTCCCTGTCTGGATGACCTCAATGTACAGGAAAGAGTACAAAAAGCCCTGGACATTTACAAAACCGGGAATTGTACTTCTGAGTGAAAAAAATATAATTGTTCTGGAAGAGGGAACTCACCTTAAAGATGCTTTACCCTATATAATTACCGAAACGGCAAATTGCGAAAAATTTGGTGTGCCCACATCGGTGGCTTTTAACAAATGGTTCGATATTATCGATCCTTTGCAGAGCAATGTAATTTCAAAGTTCACCCTTGGTACAACAGCCCTTGGAGATACTTTGCTGAAAGCCAATATGCTCAGCAGCAGTTTCCCTGCCGTTACCCAGGATTCTGCCAGCCAGAGGATCTATTATTTCTCGGGAGATTTTGCCAACAATGAGGTTAATTTCTGTTCATCACGATTAAAAGGATTCGACGGAATAAAAGGTCTGTCATATTCTGATAAGCCTGCTGATACAAGAAGATTTTTCTGGTTGTACTACAAGCCATTAGTGAATACTATCTTCAGTGATTATTATTCTTCCTTGAATACTAAGTAGGAAGACAATTGGTTTGGTATGATGCTACAGGGGGTTGCGAAATCAGCCTCCTTTTTTTTAGCCCTAAATCCCCTAAAGGGGACATTCTTATAAACCCCCTTTAGGGGGAAGGGGGCAAAAAATGTTGGACTGATCCTGAACAAGCTTTTTCTGAGATACTTTTCTTAAATTGCCTGTAATTAAAGAAATCCAACCAGAAAATGAAAATAACTCTGATCCAACCCGATATTATCTGGGAGAACAAGTTCCGGAATCTCGAAAGGATAGGTGAGATGATCTCTTCAATCCCTGCGGGTACCGATATAGTTATTCTCCCCGAAATGTTCAATACAGGTTTTTCAATGAATCCGGCTGAACTTGCAGAATCGCCTCAATCAGTGACATTTGACTGGATGCATGATATTGCAGCAAAATTCAATTTTGGCATATGTGGAAGTTATATTGTAAGTGAGGATAATAATTTTTACAACAGGTGGATTTTTGTTTCGCCTGATAGTGAGGTTTGGATATATGACAAAAGGCACTCTGTTTTCGATAGGTGGCGAAGAAGCTCTTTTTACGAGAGGTGAAGAGCGTGTTGTATTTAAATTCAGGGGAATAAGGATCTGTCCCAATGTCTGTTACGACCTTAGGTTTCCTGTATGGAGCAGGAACCGTAATGACTATGATCTTCTCATAAATTCATCAAACTGGCCTGAAAGCAGGAGGGATGTATGGATCACTTTACTCAAAGCACGTGCTCTTGAAAATCAATGCTTCGTGGCAGGAGTGAACAGGATCGGAATTGACGGAACAGGGATAAAATACTGTGGCGATTCAATAATTTTAGGTCCTAAAGGTGAAATAATCGCGGAAGGTAAACAGAATGAGGAGTCCATTGTATACGGGGACATTTCGATTGATGAATTATCAGATTTCCGAAAAAAATTTCCTGTTCTGGATGATGCTGATGAGTTTAAAATTGGAATTTAAAAATCCTTTTTCACGCAGATCCGTTGATTTTCGCAGAACAATATGATAAAACCTGACTAAAAACCCACCCCAAGCCCCTCCCAGGAGGGGATCCATGTTGCTGCCCGCCGCCTGTCGCCAGTCGCCATCAGCCTTTCTTTAGCGCTTCAAACAGTATTACTACCGGAGGCTTGGCTAATCTTCCTGTTCCGTCTTTGATATGGTGCCTGCAACTGGTTCCGGGAGCTGCAACAACAACATCGCTGCCGCTCTTTCTTATTTCCGGAAACAAAACAAGATCACCGATCTTATTTGACAGTTCAAAGTGTTCCTTTTCATATCCGAAAGAGCCAGCCATTCCGCAGCATCCCGATGGGATCTCGCTGACCTTGTAGTTCACAGGTATTGAAAGCATTTCAATTGAGCAGGCCGATGAAGAAACGGCTTTCTGCTGACAATGGGCATGAAGTATTACCTGAAGATTATCTTCAGTAAATGAATCTCTGCCGATCCTTCCTGCCCTGAATTCATTTGAAATAAATTCATCTATCATGTAACTGTTACAGGCTATTTTCTTTGACTTTTCCCTTAACTCAGGGCTCACCAGATCAGGATATTCATCACGGAAGCCGAGAATAGCTGATGGTTCAATACCAACCAGGGGGAGATTTTCATCAACCAGACCGGAAAAGGCATTAATGTTTTTTATGGCAATTCGCCTTGCTTTTCTAAGCAGACCTTTTGAGATAAAGGTCCTTGCGCTTAAATCATGCTCAGCCACTTCAACCTTGTAGTTTAATGCAGTAAGTAGCCCTACAGCTGCAATTCCTGCTTCGGTATCATTGTAATTTGTGAATTCATCTATAAAAAGGCACACCTTACCAATTGGTTTTGAAGGATTCAGAGAGGCAAGATTCTTTTTTATCCACCTTCTAAGACTGGTTTTATAAACAAGCGGGATTGATCTCTCAGATGCAAATCCGATTGTCTTCTTAAGTAATCCTGAGAATACCTTGTTTTTAAGAAAGAAGTTATAGATATCCGGGACAAATGAACCAACCTTGTTAAAACTCGAAATATAGGCGATCAGTAATGTCCGGAGAGGTACCCCATGTTTGTCATACCAGTGCTGGAGGAATTCCGATTTCATCTTAGCAATATCAACACCTGAGGGGCATTCTGATTTGCATCCTTTGCATTCAAGGCAGAGGTCAAGAATATCGTAAATTTCCTTATGATCCCAGGGATCTGAGGTTTTCATGCTCAGAAACTCGCGAAGGATGTTAGCTCTTGCCCTTGTGCAGTCTTCTTCATCCATAGTTGCCATAAAACTCGGGCACATGGTTCCTCCCAGCTTTATGGATTTGCGGCAATCGCCCGATCCGTTGCACTTCTCGGCAGCTCTTATTATTCCTTCAGTTAATGAGAAATCATACACTGTTTCCAATTCAGGGGTCACAGTGCCGGGTTCATACCTCAGGAAAGTGTTCATCAGAGGGGTATCAACTATTTTCCCGGGATTAAGGATATTTTCAGGATCCCAGGAAGCCTTTAACTTTTTAAGCAATTCATAGTTGGCTTCTCCCAGGATAAGGGGAATAAATTCACCTCTTAACCTACCGTCGCCATGCTCTCCGCTCAGTGATCCGCGGTATTTCTTAACAAGCCTGGCTGTTTCAATCCCAATGGTCCTGAATAATTCAACATCTCCTGCATCTTTCAGATTAAGAACAGGCCTTATATGGAGCTCGCCGGTTCCGATATGTGCATGATAAACTGAATCCTTTCCGTATTTCGCCAGTAATTTTGCAAAATCGTCCATATAGGCAGGAAGGTCCTCAACACGAACTGCTGTATCTTCAACCAGAGAAACTGTTCTGCGGTCGCCCTTCATTTTTCCGAGAACACCAAGTCCGGCTTTCCTCAGTTCCCAGGCTTTTGCCATATCTTTTCCTCTTACAACAGGATAAGAGTATCCGTAACCAGCTTTTTTGAGGGCTTTTATCAATTCATCCGTAACGGATTCCACTTCCTCAACTGTATCCCTGGCAAACTCAACCATCATAATTGCACCGGGATCCCCATCAAGGAAGAAACGATTATTTTTCTGGCTCAGATTGTCTTTTGTGAGTTCAAGAATTCTGTCATCAGTTAGCTCAACTGCTGTGGGCTTGAATTTCAAGGCTACAAGGTTAGCCAGGAAAGCTTCATCACGATCTCTGTGATGAACGCAGACCAGTGTCTTGCATGCCGGAGGAAGTGGGACAAGGTTTAATTTTATTTCAGTTGTAACGGCCAGAGTTCCTTCTGATCCGGCTAGAAGCTTGCAGAAATTAAATTTCTTTTCTGAATGAGTGTCAAAAACCTCTGAATCGAGAAGCATATCAAGAGCGTAACCGGTATTGCGTCTTGGTATCCTTGGATCGGGATACCCGTCTCTTATCGATTTATTATTCTCCGGATTGTCAAGAATGTCTTTTAAATTCCTGTATATTTTCCCTTCAAGATTATCCTGCCTGCATTTCTTCTCAAATGTATTCTTATCAACAGGACCGAAAGTTGCTTCACTTCCATCGCTGAGGAGTGTTTTAAGCTCAATTGTATGATCCCTTGTCGATCCATAGACCAGGGAATGTGAACCGCATGAATTGTTTCCAACCATGCCGCCCATGTTGCACCTGCTTGAAGTTGAAGTTTCAGGACCGAAAAACAGGCCGAAAGGACGCAGGAACATGTTTAGTTCATCCAGAACGACACCGGGTTCTACTCTAACCCACATCTCCTCCCTGTTCACTTCAAGGATCCTGTTCATATATCTTGAGATATCGGCAATAATGCCGGAGCTTACAACCTGACCGGCAAGCGAAGTGCCTGCAGCCCTGATGGTTATTCCGATTTTCTCTTCCGAGGCAAAAAGAAGGAGCCTCTTAAGGTCTAAAACACCTTTTGGCCAGGTAACTGCAACGGGCTGTTCTTTATAATCCGATGCATCTGTGGAGTATATAGTTTTAGTAATGATGTCATATTTGAGATCACCTTCAAGAGTTTCTTTAAGGGAGTATAACCTGGTTGCAAGAGAATCCATTTCCATTTTTGTTTTGAAACCGCTAATTTAGAAAATGATTTATCATCTTTCAGAATAAACCCGGAAACCGGAGTATTTTTTCACAATTAACGGCCAATTTAATAAATTCAGAAACAGATTCTTCGCTACACTTCGTTTCGCTCAGAATGACAGCCACTTGTGTTTTTGAGGGAGGGGATGGTTGGAGGCTTAACCTCCAACCATCCCCTCCTTCCCTATGACAAACTAAAACCTTGTCATTCTGAGCGAAGCGAAGAATCTCATACTTATAGTTGGACACTTATGGTATTTTTTAGTAAAAATCCTTTTTGAAAATATTCATCTTGGTGTGGTAGTAAAATCGGACTTTTTTTTCTTACATTTAAACCTGAATCTTCTAAATACTAAATAACTGATATACAATGGAATTAATAGATCGAATCAAGTTTAGTGCAAAAAAACATAATATGCGTATTGTGCTGCCCGAAGGATATGAAGAAAGAAATATTAAAGCAGCTGATATAGCCATAGCTGAGGGACTGGCACAGATAATTCTGATAGGGGATCCTGAAGAGATTGCATCGCATGCAGCACAGGTTGGATTAAAAAACCTTTCAAAAGCAAAAATCGTAAATCCAAAATCGCATGATAAAAAAGACCATTACATAAATATGATGGTGGAAATCAGAAAGAGCAAGGGGATGACAAAGGAAGAGGCCTCCCGCCTTATTGAAGATCCTCTCTACCTTGGCGTGCTGATGATAAAAAATGGTGATGCCGACGGGGAGGTTTCAGGTGCAGACCATGCCACAGGCGATGTTCTTCGTCCTGCCTTCCATTACGTTAAGACAGCTCCGGGTATATCTGTTGTTTCGGGTGCCTTTATTATGATTCTGCAGGATAAGAAATTCGGTGAGGATGGTGTAATTATTTTTGCCGATGGAGCAGTTCATCCCAACCCGACGGACAAGGAACTTGCAGAAATAGCTGTTGCCACGGCTCATACTGCTAGAGCCATCGGAGGTTTTGAACCTAAAATAGCAATGCTGAGCTTTTCAACTAAGGGTAGTGCAAAGCATGAGCTCGTTGATAAAGTTGTAAGCGCTACAAAAATTGCACAGGAAATGGCACCCGATCTGATGATAGACGGTGAACTGCAAGGCGATGCTGCTCTGGTGGAAGCTATAGGACAGAAGAAAGCTCCCGGCAGCAAGATTGCGGGTCATGCTAATGTTCTTATTTTTCCTGATCTCAATTGCGGCAATATAGCTTATAAACTTGTTCAACGGCTGGCAAATGCCGAGGCCATAGGACCAATTCTCCAGGGTATGGCAGCTCCTATAAATGATCTTTCGCGGGGTTGTTCGGTAAACGATATCGTAAGTATGATCGCAATTACTGCCAATCAGGCAGCCGGGAAAAAATAGAACCAGAAGATTAATAAATACATTTATACAAATGATCATCCTTGTCTTAAATTGCGGAAGCTCATCAATAAAGTACCAGTTGTTTGATATGTCCGACGGACACAAGTTGCTTGCAAAAGGACTTCTTGAACGGATCGGCCTGGTTGATAGTATCTTAACCCATAAACCAACTAACGGGGAACCTTATAAGGTAATAAATGATATTCCTGACCATACAACAGGAATAAACCTTGTAATGGCTGCCCTGACAGATCCCAGGCATGGAGTTATCAAAGATGTGAATCAGATCAAGGCGGTTGGCCACAGGGTTGTCAATGGCGGAGAAAGATATAAGGAGAGTGTGCTTGTCGATAACGAGGTAAAGAAGCAGATCGAGATAAACATTGAGCTTGCCCCGCTCCACAACCCTGCTAACCTTAAGGGCATCCTTTCAGTTGAAAAGCTTATCCCGGGAGTGCCGCAGGTTGCGGTTTTTGACACTTCATTCCACCAGACAATGCCCGATTATGCCTATATGTATGCACTGCCCTATGAATATTATGAAAAGTACAAGATCAGAAAATACGGGTACCACGGAACAAGTCACAAATTTGTTGCAAACAAGGCTGCAAAATTGCTTGGGAAAGATGTGAAGGACCTGAAAATCATAACATGTCATCTGGGTAATGGTGCATCCATTACTGCAATACAGTGGGGCCGGTCAATAGATACTTCAATGGGTTTTACACCTGTCGACGGCCTGATAATGGGAACGAGAACCGGTGAGATAGATGCCGGGGTTCTAATTTATATTGCCGATAAGGAACATCTGAATGTCACCGGTGTTAATAACCTGATAAATAAGAAGAGCGGGATGGTAGGTATATCAGGACTCTCTTCCGATATGCGCGACCTTGAAGTAGCTGCAGCTGATGGTAATGAAAAAGCACTGCTTGCCCTTAATATGTACGCTTACAAAGTCAAGAAATTCATAGGGTCATATATTGCTGTCCTGAACGGACTTGATCTTCTTGTTTTTACAGGAGGAGTAGGGGAGAATGACTTCAAAATGAGAGCTATGATCTGCTCCGATATGGAATCGCTCGGAATAAAATTTGATTTTGATGCCAATAATGGAGTTCGAGGAAAGGATAAGGTAATTTCAAAAGCAGATTCAAAGGCTACAGTTATGTGTATAACGACTGATGAGGAATTTGTTATTGCCGCCGACACGAAGTACATTGTTGAGCATCAAACAATTTAAGTTGTAACTTTTAAAGCGATAAATAGCATGGTGTTAAAAAGTATGTCCGACCTTAAGGGGATCGTGGCAGGTAAACCGAGGAAAAGACTTGTACTAGCTGCAGCCCAGGATCAGCACTCCCTGGGAGCCGTTCTGAGAGCCTGGAAAGATGAAATTATCGAACCGATCTTTATTGGTGACACAGAGGGAATACAAGCTGTGTGTTACGAAAATGGGTATGATATATCCGGAATAAGGATCATTCATGAACCTGAAATAGATAAATCTGTTGAGCTTGCTGTAAAGATGCTTAGCAGCAAGCAGGGGGATATACTGATGAAAGGGAAGGTTGGTACCTCATTGTTGCTTAAATGCGTTCTTAACAAGGAATGGGGCCTCAGGACAGGTAACCTGCTTTCGCATATTGCTCTTTTTGAAGTTGACACTTATCATAAGCTGATCGCTGTGACTGATGTTGCAATGAATATCGCACCAAACCTGAAGGATAAGATCTCCATCGTCAATAACTCGGTTTCGTTCCTTAACAGGCTTGGGTATGTTATGCCCAAGGTGGCTGTCCTTGGAGCTGTTGAAATGGTTAATGAAAATATGGAAGCCACGCTGCATGCAGCTTTGCTTTCAAAAATGAATCAGCGTGAACAGATAAGAAACTGCATAATTGACGGACCACTTGCATTCGACAATGCGGTAAGTCTTGAAAGTGCGCAGTTTAAAGGTATAAAGAGTGAAGTGGCCGGCGATACAGATCTGCTCCTGATGCCAGATATTGAAGTCGGGAATGTGCTCTATAAATCCCTGGTTTTCTTTGCCAAGGCAAAAGTTGCTTCTATTATTCTCGGTGCCCAGGTCCCTATTGTCCTGACTTCCCGATCCGATTCAGAGCAGGCAAAATACGACAGTATTCTTCTTTCAGCTGCCGCAAGCAAATAAACTGAAAAGTATGATACGTACTCTTGACCAGATAGTTGAAAAGGTTCTGTCGCTTCATAAAAAGCACCGGATCGCCGTAGCCTGGGCTCAGGATATTCATACAATCAGTGCAATACATAAAGCAGTAAATTATGGTCTCGCCGAAGCTATTCTGATTGGCCAGTCATCGGAAATCAAAAGTTTATGCCGTAAAACGGGGATTAATCATGAGCTGTTTACGATAATGGATTCTGGTGATGAGGTAATGGCCTCATCTGAGGCTGTCCGTCTGACTCGTTCAGGGGAAGCCGATATAGTTATGAAAGGGTTGGTAGGTACCGATAAATTCCTGAAGGCTGTTATGGATAAAAACGATGGGCTGATGCTGCCTGATGCAGTCCTGAGTTACGTCTGTGCAATAGAATTATCTTCCTATCATAAGCTGTTGTTTATCACTGATCCGGCCGTAATACCTTCACCAACGCTTGAGCAGAAAATAATTATGGCTGAATACGCAATTGAGATGGCCGGAAGGTTCGGCATAAACCGGCCAAAAATTGCACTGATTTCAGCTTCGGAAAAGCCCAGCCGCCATTTTAAAAGTTCCGAGGATTACGGGGTGATGTGCAAAATGGCTAAAAAAGGAAAATTTTCAAATTGCATCATGGATGGACCCCTAGATTTATTCCTTGCCTGCGATAAAAAAAGTGTGGATATCAAGGGGATTGAAACTCCGGTAAACGGTGATGCGGATATCCTTCTGTTCCCCTCGCTTGAAGCATCCAATCCATTTTATAAAGGGCTGATGCTATTCGCTCAGGGCGAACTCGCAGGTCTGATTAGAGGAACAATAAAACCAGTAATTGTAATGTCAAGAAGTGAAAGCGAAAAATCAAAGTTTTATTGCATAGCCCTTGCATGTCTGATGGCTTGAAAATCCTGTCCATGAAACATGTTTTAAATTCAAATCAAATAGAATGTCCAACCGGTTAATCCTGGCTATCAACCCGGGATCCACATCAACTAAATTTGCTCTTTTTGAGGAAGATAATCTCCTTTTTGAAAAGACGCTCCGGCATACTTCTGAAGAATTATCAGGTTTTAAGAAAATAACGGACCAGTTCCATTTCAGGAAGGATTTGATAATGAATGAATTATCGGGTCAAAAAATAGATTTGTCGGGACTGGCAGCTGTTGTCGGACGTGGTGGATTAATAAAACCCATCGAATCAGGAATTTACAAGGTCAATAAGAAAATGATTGATGATCTCAGAAAAGGTATAATGGGAGAGCATGCAAGCAATTTAGGTGGTCTGATTGCTGATGATATTGCTTCATCCTTGCCTGAGGCTAAAGCTTATATTGTTGATCCTGTGGTAGTTGATGAGCTTGAGCCTGTTGCCAGAATTTCAGGACATCCTGCAATTGAACGTATTTCAATTTTACATGCTTTGAACCAGAAGGCCGTGGCACGTACTTATGCAGAATCGGTTAACAGGAAATATGAGGATATGAACCTTATTCTTGTCCACATGGGAGGTGGGATAAGCGTGGGCGCCCATCGGAAGGGCAGGATAATTGATGTCAACAATGCATTGAATGGAGATGGTCCTTTTTCTCCGGAGCGTTCCGGAGGACTTCCATCAGGTCAGCTTGTTGATCTATGCTTCAGCGGGAAGTACTCACATCAGGAACTAAAAACAATGATTACCGGGCAAGGAGGTATTGTTGCCTACCTGGGAACTAACAACTTTATTGAAGCAAACAATATGGCTGATAACGGAGATCAGAAAGCTGTGCTTATAATAGAGGCAATTGCATATCAGATCTCCAAAGAGATAGGTTCAGCCGCAGCAGTTCTTGAAGGAAGGGTTGATGCCATTATTTTAACAGGCGGTCTGGCATACCAGGAATCACATGTGTTGAGGATAATGAATAGGGTCGGATTTATTGCGGAAGTGGTCGTTTTTCCGGGCGAAGATGAGATCAAAGCATTGGCTTATAATGGATTGCTTGCACTGGATGGGAAGATTGAAATAAAGGAGTATTTATAGAACATATTCTCACCTCCCTTTGATTCCCTTCTCTGCCAGAGCAATTCCTCTTTATACACATCATTTATCCTTAATATCAATAATCTTATTATTAGTTTTTTAACCACGGTGTCGCACTGAGTTGACACTGAGTTTCACTGTTTACTCTTCGGATAAGAGTCGGATTGGGTGGTGAGTTCGTGATTACGGATTATTAATCGCCACAGGCAACACTTTCCCGTTGAAAAATTTGTTCCCGTTTACTGCAAAATATGTTATGAATTCAGCCATTTCTTTTGGACCAAGGGGCGCTCTAAATCCCGGGAATGCATTCTCGAACATTTCGGTCTGAACTGATCCAAGCGCCAGGCAATTGACACTTATTCCTGAATCGCTCAATTCGCCAGCCAGGCATTCGCTGAGGCACGAAAGTGCTGCTTTTGAGGCGCTGTAAACCGAAAGGCCCCTGTACTTGGAACTTCCCTGGAATCCTCCCATACTGGAAATATTTACTATATGAGATCCTGCCGGCATCAGAGGAACCAATAGTCTTATAAAAGCTAGAGGACCGAAAAAATTTGTCTCCATCATTTTGCGGGAATCATGATCTGTCAACTTCATGAAATCCCCGACAATAAGTGATCCGGCAACATTGATCAGGACATCCACCCTGCTGAAACGGTTGTAAATCTGATCTCTGACAGCTTCAATCATGCTGTTAAGTTCTGAAATATCAAATCTTAAATAGGAGACATTCTCGTTCAGGCACCCCTTCTGAAGCTCTTTGAGCCTGGCTTCATTCCGGCCTGTAACCAGTATCTGATTATCTTTATCCATTGCCAGTTGAAGCGCAACCTCCCTTCCGATGCCCTTCGAGCCCCCGTTAACAATTATATTCATATATCCGATATATTTTGATAATGGATTTTTTCGTTTATTTGTTAGCCTTTTATGTAAAGTTACAAAATTGTTTTATGAACCCCACATGTTATGCAAACACTAACACTTTTAGAAATAATTTTATCAACATGTGGGTTCCATCATACCATTAAAATCAAAATTATATTATGATGAAACCGTTTTACATTAAAAGATATAACCTGTTTAAAACTATTCGAATTGCCGGATTAATGACTGGTCTGCTTATAGCTTCTTTCAATACTGCAATTGGTCAGCAGAATGCCAAAGAAGATGTCCCGCCGTTGAAAGAGAGGCTTTTCTATGGAGGTAACTTTAGTCTGCAGTTTGGGACATATACCGACATTGAAGTATCGCCGGTAATAGGATTATGGGTGCTGCCAAGGATAAGTGTTGCTGCCGGTCCTGATTTTCAATACTATAAGTTTTTCTCAGAAGGTACTGTCATTTATGGAGGCAAAACGTATGTAGAGTTACTATTTCTCCAGGATCTTGATAATATAATCCCGCTTGGAGTTCATCTGGGCCTGTTTCTCCACGGCGAATATGAGGCCCTGAGTTTGGAAACTGATTTTTTTGAGGCACCCTATGATTCAAAGCGATTCATGTTAAATACATTCCTTGCCGGTGGAGGTATAAGGCAGCAGATGGGTCAGAGATCCTCACTTAATTTCACGTTCCTCTGGGTTCTGAATAATTCAGATTACAATATCTACGGAAATCCTGAGATCCGTGTCTCATTTATGTTCTGAAGAGAGCAGCAGATCAGGTTAACCTCTTTCCACACAGAATAGTTTCCCCTAAAACAACTGCTTCACAATTCAATATTTGACTTTAACTGTACCCTTTGGTTCAAATATGTCCTGGCTTGTGACGGTTAACAGAGTTAGTGCGTTTTTATTTTTCAATATACTGAATATGAATGTTTTAAAATTTATAAATTTGAATTTTACCGCACTAACGCATATTTTTGTGACATGCTCAGGATCGGAAAGGTTAAGACAAGATCAGGATCTTAGTTCATACAGGCAGTGCAAAATGACCTGGGGATCCCTCAGTCGTCAAACCCTCGCAGACTCGGGTTTTACTTCTTCGGGATGACACGTGCTTTTAGAAACAATGGGGGAAGAAGCGGCGGGTCGCCGGTAAAAAACTCTTTTTCCAGGAAAACCTCCATCCGGCGGCCCGCCGCTTCTTCCCCTAAACCTCTTACCCCTGAACCGTGTCATCCCGAATTCCGACAACCACGCTTTCACAGGTTATGACCTGATGCTTCATCGGTTGGCGGAAGAGGGATCCCCTTATCGTGTGCAGGAACATTTCTATCTGGCGTTTCGATCTTCCCGTTTGCTGTTGATACTTTCAATTAATTTGACCTTTTTTGATCTGGAGTATGCTTTTATCTTCTTCTCCCTGGCAATTGCCCATCGATTTCTCCAAACCATTCATAATACACCAGTTGATCAATATTAAATCCCTGTAACGCTTATCAAAATTAGTTGAGCGATCGGTTAGTAAGGAGGAAACTCCTACCGCACTAATTGTCACAAGACAGGACAATATCTACGGAAATCCTGAGATCCGTGTCTCATTTATGTTCTGAAGAGAGCAGCAGATCAGGTTAACCTCTTTCAACACAGAATAGTTTTCCCTAAAACAACTGCTTCACAATTCAATATTTGACTTTAACTGTACCAGTGTACTCAAATAAGTCAGAAATTTCAGAATAGTATTCCTTTTATATTTTTTTATTGTCAGGCACCTGAACAATACGAGCCGGTCTTGCTGCATTACAATTGTAAACAATGAGAATTACGACAATATTAACATCAGTAACTACATATTTACAGATTATAAAATGACATATGTAAAGATTCTATTGTAATGGATTTATGTCAAATTAATAACTTAAATATCAATAACATTATAGATTTTATCTTATAGAACAATATATGTTTTTAATGATATCAGGACCTATATTATTTAGATTTATAATAATTAATATGTTAATATGCTTATAACCATTTATATAAATAACTAAACTTAAGCAATACATCAGGTATATTCAGGTTATAAGTAATTGATATTAAATAATATAAGAATAAGAGGATTGTACGTAATTTGCTATGGCATATATGTAGTTACATTTGTAATATATTAAAGTTAACTATGTAAATTATATATTATTTACATTTGTAATATATAAATCCGGATTATGAAAGACCGTATTATTGAATTTCTTAAAAAAGAAAATAAAACTTCAGCTCAGTTTGCTGAAGAGATTCGCGTTCAGCCTTCAGGTATCTCCCATATACTTTCAGGAAGAAATAAGCCAAGCCTGGATTTTGTTATTAAAATGCTGGAGAAATACACATTCCTGTCTACTGAGTGGTTAATGTTCGGCAAAGGATCGATGTATAAGGAACCAAAAATGGCTGATCTGTTTTCAGAGATTGATATGCTTCAATCCGGCAGGCCAAAGGATAATTCCGCGGTACCAATGGATAAAATGCATTTTGAAAGTACTCACAGGGAGGATATTCAGGAAACAAGCCGGGAAAGATCGATTACGGACCGTTCTGAGGCAGTTAAAATTGTTTGGTTTTATGAAGACGCAAGTTTTGAGGAGTTTTATCCACGGAAACATTGACCAAAATTTTCAGGAAACCGATCATTAATTATCTTTGCTGAAAAGGGACTGCTGATGGCAAAGAGAATAGAAGATTTTAAAATAAAGGAAAACCGTCGTCTGAATAATGATCTCTTTATTCTGGAACTCATAGGAAATTCATATTTACCATCACTTAAACCAGGACAGTTTGCCCAGGTAAAAATAGAAGGAAGCCCCGACACGTTTCTACGTCGTCCAATATCAATTCATGATGTTGATTATGAAAGAAATACAATAAAATTTCTTGTTCAGGTTGCCGGGAAAGGAACTGAAAGACTTTCAAATTTGAAACCGGGGGAAACACTTAACATCATTTATCCTCTCGGGAATTCATTCAGTCTTCCTTCTGAAAATGCAAAAGTTCTGCTCATAGGCGGGGGATGTGGTGTTGCACCTTTGATGTTTCTTGGAAAATTTCTGAAATCGAAAGGTTTCAGCCCGGAAATACTTCTGGGATTCAGAAATTCTGAACGTATAATTGAATATGATGAGTATGTCGGAATTGGACCGGTATATCTTACAACCGAGGACGGATCCAAAGGAGAAAAAGGATTTGTCACCGATCATACAGTTCTGAAAGAGCGTCACTTCGAACATATTTGCTGTTGCGGTCCGGAATTGATGATGAAGTCTGTTACCGGCTATTGCACGAAAAACGATATTAATTGTGAAGTATCTCTTGAACACCTTATGGCATGCGGTTTTGGTGTTTGCCTTTGCTGTGTTGTAAACACTGTAAACGGAAATCTCTGCACATGTATCGATGGTCCTGTTTTTAATACAAAGGAATTGAAATGGTAAACCCTGGTGTTACGATTGGAAATCTGAAATTTAAAAACCCTGTAATTACTGCTTCAGGTACTTTCGGTAACGGATCAGAATTTGATGATTTCATTGATATATCAAGGCTGGGAGGCATTATACTGAAAGGAACTACAATGGAGCCAAGGGAGGGAAATCCTTATCCCAGGATGGCCGAAACTCCTTCAGGCATGCTGAATGCAGTTGGATTACAGAACAGAGGTATCGATTACTTCGAAAAAAACATTTATACTGTAATCTCACAGTATGATACAAACGTTATAATGAATATTAACGGTAGTTATATTGAAGACTATATTGCTTTGGCTGAGAGGGTTAATAAACTGGATAAGATCCCCGCAATTGAACTCAACATTTCGTGTCCCAATGTTAAAATGGGTGGAATGGCCTTCGGAACAAATCCCGCCTCAGCACGTGAAGTAGTAAAAGCTGTTAGAGCAGTTTACTCTAAAATCCTTATTGTAAAACTCTCACCGAACGTTACGAATATTGTCGATTTTGCTCGTATTTCAGAGGAGGAGGGGGCAGATTCCGTTTCTCTGATAAACACGCTGCTGGGTATGGCAGTCGATATAAAAACTTTGAAACCATCATTATCCACGATTACCGGGGGCCTTTCCGGACCTGCTGTGAAGCCGGTTGCATTAAGGATGGTATGGCAGGTGGCAAAAGCTGTTAAAATTCCTGTTATCGGGATCGGCGGAATCATGTCGGCTGGTGATGCTATTGAGTTTTTTCTGGCTGGTGCCAGTGCGATCCAGGTCGGAACAGCCTCATTTATTGACCCGGGGATTTCAATAACCATTCTTAATGGAATTACTAAATATCTAGCTGATAAAGGGTTCAGCGATATTAAGGATATTATCGGGTTAATAAATTAACATAATGCTACAAATATCTTGTCCCTATGGGACAGTTCCGTTAGGAACTAAATATTTATAGAAAAAATAGTAGCCCAAGTATTTATAAATCCCGTAGGGATGTGACAAATATCCATGTTTGAGGAGATTTATTAGTTTTTAACGGACAGCAGGGATAAACCTGATTAAACCACAAGGATCACAAATTGAATCTCTAATGTTAAAACAAAAGATAATTCATTATTCTTGTTTCAGTGGAAAGAAATTTTACCTTCACGTAAAAGTCTCTGGTTTTCCTTTAAATTTGTAACTGTTAAATGCCAATTTTCATTTTTCGTTAATCTAAATCAATGATAATGACAGAAAATATTCATATTGATAATCTGGATAAGAAAATTCTTGATATAATAACTAAAAATGCAAGAGTTCCCTATCTGGAGGTCGCGCGGGAATGCAATGTTTCAGGTGCTGCTATTCATCAACGTGTTCAGAGGCTGATTAAAACAGGCGTCATTAAAGGATCCGAATTTAAAGTTGATCCGAAACTGGTAGGATTCAAGACCTGTGCCTATATCGGGGTTTATCTCGACCATCCCGGGCACTACCGTGATATAATTACGAATTTCAAAGCGATCCCTGAAATAATTGAGTGCCACTACACAACGGGTAACTATTCACTGTTCATTAAGGTTTACACCCGTGATAATGAGCATCTTCGTGATATTCTTACTGATAAGATCCAGAACATACCTGGAGTTGTCCGTACTGAAACCCTGATCTCTCTCGAGGAATCTATTAATCGTCAGATCCCTGTTCTGTCTCAGTAAAGTCTAAGCAAAATGCGACTTTGTACTTTACTTTGTTCCGTGGGACTCGTGATTTGTAGTATGGGAAATATGTGAATTATGTAATAAAAATAAATATTTCTGTAATATCCCATTAAAAAATAACTCAGACCTTTAAGTTGAAAACAAAGTTCCTCAGTTATTTATCACTTAAAGTTAAAATAATGGAAATAGTTGTAATTCTTATCATTGGAGCAGTAGCTGGCTGGTTAGGCAGCACTATTTACAAGGGGAGCGGCCTGGGATTGCTTGGAAACATTGTGATTGGTATAATTGGGAGTTTTGTCGGATACTGGGCACTAGGGAAACTTGGTGTCGATCTTGGCAGCGGGTGGGTTGGAGTCATTCTTACAGGGGCTATCGGGGCAATAATTATTTTGGTCCTGCTTAATTTGTTATCTCCAAGAAGATAACAATCTTAAAACAAAAAATGCTCTGAAAGGAGCATTTTTTGTCTCGTGATCTAGCTGGGATTCGAACCCAGGACCCCATCCTTAAAAGGGATGTGCTCTACCAGCTGAGCTACTAAATCATTCCTCTGTGATCGCTATCGGAATGAGCTATTAAATCATCCGTAAATTTAGCGGTGCAAAGTTAGAAGAAAATTGATTTAAAGCAAAAAATCTTTTTCTTTTTAGTAATCATTTATTCCTATTGTACTGTAATGAATTCCCGCCTCGTACGTCATGCTGTTAAATAAACGCTCTTTAACCTTTTAATTTCTCAGCTATGAAAAGAATACTTGGAATTTTAGTGGTGTCAGCTTTAATGGGAGTTGCTTGTGGACAACGATCAATCGACAGGCTCTTTGAAAGATATGCAAACAATGATGGATTTGTTTCGTTCACAATAAGCGGCAATCTCTTAAATCTGCTAAAGTCTGATGAGAATGACCGGGATGACAATCACTGGCCGGACAAGATAACCGAAATCAGGATCCTCGTTCAGGATGAAGAGAACAGGGGCAATGAAAATTTTTTTGATCTTGCCAGAAGAGATCTGGATTCACGGGATTATGAAGAATTTATGACAGTGAAAAAAACCGACCAGGATCTTAAAATGCTTGTGCGGATGGATGGAGATATAATAAAAGAATTCTTGCTCATAGGAGGTGGTGAGGATAACTTTATTATTCAGGCAAAAGGGAGAATAACTGTTAAGGAGGCTGAAGATTTTAGCCGTGAGGCAAAGAAGGAACATGGGAGGAACATGTTTTCAGACCTTAATTAGTTAATTATGTGATTATCTTTGCATAAAGGATAATTGCTTCTCTGTCAATGACAAAAACTGATTTCAATAACCTTGTTATCACTATAGGCAGAAAACTGTACGGATATGCTTACCGGATACTCAGGGAAAAGGAAGGATCAGAGGACGCAGTTCAGGAAGTTTTTGTTAAACTGTGGAAGATGAATACGAAACTTGACGAATATGAAAGTGTGGAAGCTCTGGCTGTAACAATGGTCAAAAACTTCTGCATTGATCAGATAAGAAAGCAAAAATACGTTGAACCTGCCGACATTAATTCCTTTTCATTGTATCATGATTCTGAACCATCCCCTCAGGAAAAGCTTGAAAACAGTGAGACGACTGCAATAATGCTTATGATCATTAACGGTCTGCCTCCGACATACAGGGAGATCATTCAGCTGAGGGACATTGAAGAACTGACATATGAGGAAATTGCAGATAAGACAGGACAGAATATTAATACTTTGAGAGTGAATCTGTCAAGAGCAAGAAAAAGCGTCAGGGACGAATTTAATAAACGAAGCGATGAATTCAGAGGAAATAAAACGATTGCTTGAAAAGTACTATGAGGGGGAAACAACCTCCGGGGAGGAACTGTTGCTGAAGAAGTTCTTCAGCATGGATAATGTCCCTCAAGATCTGAGGAGCGACCAGGAAATATTCCGATACTATATACAGGCAACTGTAATACCTGAGCCATCTGCTGATTTTGAAAAGAAAATTATTTCTGCAATTGATAATGAAGATAAAAATCCAGGCAGATTTAAGAGAAAAAGACTGTATGTCACTTTATCGGGGATAGCAGCCGCAATGATTATTCTCGCGGGCTCATATTTCTTTTTCATAAACCGGTCAGAACCACGTGATACATATTCTGATCCGGAAGTAGCCTATGCTGAAACAATGAAAATACTATACAAGGTCTCAGCACGTCTCAACCAGGGCACAAAAGCCCTTGGGCATCTGAGCGATTTGCAGGATGAAACTCAGAGAACAATGGCAACCGTCAGCAGGTCAACTGCTAAAATTGAAGATAATATGAAACCACTTGATAATGTATTTCAAACTATCGGAAAGCCGACAACAATTAACAATTAACAATTAACAATTAAAAATCACTCCGCCTCCTTCACCATTTGGCGAATATGGCGGACAAAGCAATCACCAGATATGAAAAAATTAATTCTCTTCAGTACAGCTCTCTGCATGGTTACTTTATTTAACGCACAGACAAATGCAATCGATGAGTATTTTCGAAAATATTCAGAAAAGGATGGTTTTACAACCGTCACAATTTCCAGGCAAATTGTTGAGCCTTTTTGCAGGAAAGAAGGCAAACAGCGAAGGGAGTAATATTATTAACAAGCTGACTTCAATCAGAATTCTTTCTGTAGAAGATTCACTTCTGAATCAAAGCGTTAATTTTTATAAGGAACTTACCAAAAAGCTCGATATTTCTTCTTATGAAGAACTAATGGCTGTCAAGGAAGGTTCTGATGTAACCAAGTTCCTGGTGAAACAAAGAGGGGATGTTATTTCCGAATTGCTTGTCATCATCGGAGGCCCTGGTGACAATACCCTGATTTCCATAAAAGGGGATCTTGATCTGAAAAGCCTTTCAGAACTGTCGAATGAAACCGGAATTGATGAACTTAAGGATCTTGAAAAGATCGACAAGAAGAACCAGAAAGAATAAAAACATATGTTGCTGCTTACCGGTTACTGGTTACTGGTTAAAACACATGACAACAAGCAACAAGCAACGTGTAACCAGCAACTTCAAATTCCAGGACATACTGTTTCCTGTGATTTATTGCCTCAAACAATTGCCAAAGTGTATCTTAATTAGTTACTTTCAGGGTTCATTGTTAACCCAGGAATAACTAATGCCCGAAGCTCAAAAAATAGACATAGCATACAGGACCCTGTTGAAGACAGCGAAAAACTCGCTGGCTCCCGGGGATACCAAAAAGATAAGGCGGGCGCTCGATCTTGCTCTTAAAGCGTGCTCCGGCAATTCAATCCTTACAGGGAAACCTGAAATTCTTCATGCGTTATCAGTTGCTACAATTATTTCGGAAGAGATGGGTCTGGGAACGACCTCAATTATCACAGCTCTTCTGCACGATTCTTATAACAGGCTTGGCATTGCACCCCAGGAACTTGAAAAGGAATTAGGTAAGAAAGTCGTTGAGATCCTGCAGGGATTTTCACGTATTGAAGCAATTAATTCAACGCAGGCTTCATATCAGTCGGAGAATTTCCGAAAACTTCTGTTAAGCCTAGCTGATGATGTAAGGGTAATCCTTATCAAACTTGTGGAAAGGCTTGAATACATGAGGAACCTCGACAATGCACCGGAAAAGGAGAAGCTTCCTCTTGCATCGGAAACCTATTTTCTTTACGCTCCGCTGGCACACCGGCTCGGTTATTATAATATAAAGTCGGAATTGGAAGATCTGGCCGTCAAATATCTTGAACCAGAACAATATACCTTTGTTGAAAGCAGGATAAAGCAGACAACTGCCTCGAGAAACAAGCTCATTCGGGAATTCACCGCACCGCTGAGTGAAAAGCTTGATAGCATTGGAATTAAGTACACAATAAAAAGCCGCACAAAATCAATTCATTCCATAATGCTGAAGATGAAAAAGCAGGAAGTGGATTTTGACGAGGTTTATGATCTGTTTGCTGTCAGGATAATTCTTGAAAGCGATCAGGAAAATGAGAAATCCGATTGCTGGCGGGTCTATTCAATTGTGACAGATCTTTATCAACCAAATCCAAGCCGCCTCCGCGACTGGATTTCTGTTCCCAAGTCAAATGGGTATGAATCACTGCATACGACAGTTGTTGGCCCGAGGGGCAAATGGGTTGAAGTACAGATCAGGTCCTCACGAATGGATGAGATTGCAGAGAAAGGACTTGCAGCTCACTTTAAATATAAAGGTGTAAAAGGGGAGGGGGGCCTCGATATCTGGCTTACCAGGATGAGGGAAATTCTTGAATCATCTGAAAAGGAGGATGATACATTTCTCGACCAAGTCAGATCGGGATTATATGCCGATGAGGTTTTTGTATTTACTCCAAATGGCGATCTGCGCCAGCTTCCGGCAGGTTCGACACTGCTCGATTTTGCTTTCGATATCCATACCGCAGTAGGAGCATCATGCGTGGGAGGCAAGGTAAACGGGAAAAATGTAACACTTAAATATGTACTTCAGAACGGTGATCATGTTTCAGTTTTAAGGTCGAAAAATCAGAAGCCCAAGCAGGACTGGCTTTCATTTGTAGTAACAAGCAAGGCTAAAACAAAAATAAAACAGGTTTTAAGCGAAGAAAGGACAAAATCAGCTGCTGAAGGCAAAGAGATTTTGATGCGCCGCCTTAAAAACTGGAAAATGAATTATGGGGATGCAGTTATCCAGAAACTGATAATTCATTATAATCTTAAAACAGCTCAGGATCTTTACTGCAATATAGAATCAGAAAAACTTGATCTGCTTGAAATTAAGGAGATCCTTGTGAAAGGTGACCAGGAAGAGGTGCCTGTTCAGCCTGAAACACTTCCTGAAAAGGAATTCAAGGAACCTTCTGTTTCAGCCTACTCTGATTACCTGATAATCGAGGATAGAGTGGATGGCCTCGACTACAAGCTTTCAAAATGCTGCAATCCGGTTTTCGGTGATGCAATTTTCGGATTTGTAACAATTTCAGAAGGTATTAAGATCCACAGAACAGGTTGTCCCAATGCCCACAATATGATGGCGAGATATCCTTACCGGGTTGTAGCAGCCAGATGGACAAAAACAAAAGGCGAACCGACATTCAACGCTGTAATTAAGGTCTCAGGAGTCGAAGATATAGGAATCGGGAACAAAATTGTTGATATTATTTCAGGTTACCATGTCCCCATCAGGAGTTTCAGTTACAATATGGATGAAGGGATGTTTGAGGGAACACTGAATATAATGGTTCCCAATAATGATGTACTCTATGGCATCATCCGTAAAATCCAGTCTATAAAGGGTGTTGTAAAAGCTTCCCGCCAAACCAGCGATTAATTTCAACATAGTACATAATACATAATACATAATACATAATACATTCCTCAAATGTTCAACAACCTGATGTTTATCTCACTGGCTCCGATCCTGATTATTGCATTCTATATTTACAACAGGGACAAATATGAAAAAGAACCTCTCCGTATTCTGTTAAAGGCTTTACTGGCAGGTGTTTTAATCGTATTACCTGTTGTTTTGATTGAAAGGATTCTTACGAATCAGTCCGAAGGTCTGGATGGGTTATCATATGCTGCTTACACTGCCTTTATTGTGGCAGCTCTGACTGAAGAGGGAATAAAATTCCTGGCATTTTATTATTTCTTCTGGAGAAACAAGAATTTCAATGAACGGTTTGACGGGATTGTTTATGCAGTCTATATTGCGCTTGGTTTTGCCGGGATCGAAAATTTACTGTATGTCTTTACAGGTGGCTATTCGGTAGGGGTCATTCGTGCACTCACTGCAGTTCCTGCCCATGCACTTTTCGGAATTGTAATGGGATATTATTTTGGAATGGCAAAATTTAATGCTGACCGAAGTACATTTTACCTGGTTATGGCTTTTTTCATGCCATATCTGTTTCACGGGTTATACGATTTTCTGCTGATGGGAAATTCACCGGTACTTATATTAGTATTCATCCCGGTATTTATCTACTTCTGGATAACCGGATTCAGGAAGATGTCTGTAGCATCTGATGCTTCTTCTTTCAGGGAATCTTCAGATGATGAGAAATCAGGGCAGTTAAATCGGCGATGGTTCAGTATCTTTTATCAGGTCTGACAGGAAGCTTTGCCAGCTTTTCGACTTCAATTGAAGGGTACCCGAACTCCTGAACCACTTTCCCAAGGATAAGGTATGTTCCGCTGCCTTTAAAAGGATAGTTCCTGAGCGATTGTGAAAAATGTGTGGTATCAAAGAAGTCTCCTTCGGTATCGATGAAACATCCGAAATTCATCCAATCTCCCTTTATTGTCTTTATATATTTTATCGTTACAAGGTGTCCGACCATACGTATTTTTTCCCCGGTGTATTTCAGCATATCCCTTGCTGAAATCTCGCCTCGGAATGATGTCTCAAGCATATCAAACCAGCTCACGGTGACAGGAAAGCCGAACAGCTCAATTTCATCATATGCATCATCAAGGTTACCATGAACAAGGTCGGGCAGCGTGAAGCTGCGGACAGGCTGGGAGAAGAGTGGACGGATGCTGTCATGTTTCTTACTGTTTATCATCATGTGTGCTTCCCATAGCAGTACAGCTTTCTTTTTCCCGGTGAACCTGAAGGCTCCTGCCCTGATGAGAAGAACAACCTGTTCAAGCCCCGGGCACACCCGCTCAACGAAATCATTAAGATCGCTGAACGGGCCATCAGCATCACGTATCTCTTCAATTGATCGTGCAATTTTTTCTTCCATGCTGAGAATATGAATAAATCCAAGGTAGATATCCGTTCCGTAAATAGTTGTCTTGAACGTGCTTTTGTTAACACATGGAGGCTGAATGGTTGCCCCGCATCTTCTGGCTTCATGCACATATACCCATGTCCTGTAGAATCCTCCGAAATTATTGATGACTGCAACCATGAATTCAAGAGGAAAATGAGCTTTCAGGTAGAGGCTCTGGAAGCTTTCAACAGCATAGGAAGCTGAGTGTGCTTTTGAGAATGAATAACCTGCAAATGATTCAATCTGTCTCCAGACCTCTTTCGTGATCTCGTCGCTGTAGCCCTTTTCATGGCAGTTTGAGAAAAATCTGTCAACTATCCTCTGCATCTCCTGTTTCGACCTGAACTTACCGCTCATGGCGCGTCGGAGTGTATCGGCGTCAGCAAGATCGAGACCGGCAAAATGGTGACAAACCTTCAGAACATCTTCCTGGTAAACCATTACCCCGAATGTCTCTTCAAGCTGCTCTTTCATAACCGGGTGGATGTATTCGAACTTATCGGGGTTATGGAACCTGTAGATATACTCTCTCATCATTCCGGAGCGGGCAACTCCAGGCCTTATTATTGAGCTTGCGGCCACAAGGGTAGGGTAATCATCGCACTGTAGTTTTTGCAGCAGGCCTCTCATCGACGGGCTTTCAACATAGAAACACCCCTTTGTATCGCCTGCTTTAAGGTATTCTTTGACCTTCGGATCGTTCTTGAATTTCTGGATAGCATGAACGTCAACATCAACCGACTGGTTCCTCATTATTATCTCAACGCTTTCGCGTATATGGCCAATTCCGCGCTGACTCAGGATATCGAGCTTTTCAAAGCCGATCTCTTCGGCAGTGTACATGTCCCACTGGGTTACTGGAAAGCCTTTCGGGGGCATGTCCAGTGCTGTATAGCATGTAATTGGCTCCTCGGAGATCAGAATGCCCCCGGCATGGATGCTTCTCATGTTTGGGAAGTCGGCTATTTTCAGTCCGGTTGAAAAAATAGTGTCGGTTATTTCGTTTCTGTTTGCCTCAGAAGCCGGATTATCGATCAGATTATCAATCTCTTCCTTTGGCAGTCCGTGCACCTTCCCCAGCTCGCGAACAATCGATTTGCCCCTGAAAGTGCTCATTGTTCCAAGGAGTGCCGTATGTCCGCCCCCATATCTTTTAAAAATGTAATCGATCACTTCGTCTCTTTCTTTCCATGAATAATCGATATCAAAATCGGGAGGACTGCTGCGCTTCGGGTTGATGAACCGCTCGAAGTAAAGGTTCAGGTCAATCGGGTCAACATTGGTGATTTTCAGACAGTAAGCAACAATTGAATTTGCACCGCTGCCACGTCCCACGTGGTAGAATCCCCTTGACATCGAGTACCTGACAATATCCCATGTTATAAGAAAATAGGCCGAGAAACCCAGCTTGTCAATGATTTCCAGCTCATGCCTGATTCTTTTCTTTGCTTCAGAATTCTGTTTGCCGTACCTGTATATCATGCCATCCCATGCAAGCTTTTCGAGCAGAAGCTTGTCATCGTACCTGGTTGCCGAAAATATCTTCTTGTTTTTCAGACTGTTGCGGTCAAAATCGAGAGAGCAGTCATCCATCAGCTTTTTTGTGTTCCTCACGATCCATTGATGTTCATCTGAGAGATTTTTCCGTTGTTCCTGTGTTTTGAAAAACTCATCATCGCCCGCGCATTGTGACGGCTTAAGATGGCTGAGAAGTATGTTGTTGTCGACCGCCCTGAGGCTTTTATGAATGAAGATATCGTTTTTCGATGCGAAGGTCACCGGCTGAAGAAGGAGCATAGAATTCCTGTTGGCTGAACCATTTAATGTTACCAGGCGGTTTATCTCACCCGGCTTTATTCCGATACGCTCGTTTTCAAGAAGCCGCCTGTCGGGAGTTTTGTTTAATGGGTATATTGTATATACATCGGAGAAGACCGGTGCCGGGAAGGGGATAGGAGTTTTTTCAAAATTATGCTTTGAAAGAAATTCATTCAGTTCCCTCAGGCCTTTATTGTTGCGTGCAATGCCGATATATTGCAGTTCATTGTCATTCCTGAATTCAATGCCAGCCACAGGTTTTATCCTGTTTTTTTCACATTCACCCGCAAATTCAGGAATCCCGGTTGAATTGTTGATGTCAGTCATGGCGATGCACTCTTCTCCTGCAGCAATAGCATTCTGCACAAGCTGTTCCACGGACATCATTCCGTAGCGGAGGGAATAATATGAATGACAATTTAAGTACATTTTTTTAAGGCATCAGGCATCGGGCGTCAGGCGACAGGAAAACCATGCATTCGCTAGCGCGGATTTGTAATCCGTGCTTGTAAGTAGTCGGCACGGATTGCGCTTCGCTAACCGAGGACCGCTTTAGCGGGACAAATCCGCGCCAGCGGAAGAACCCACCCCTTTCCCCTCCCAGCCTTGCTCCGCCGAAGCGGCTACGCGAAGGCGAGGGAGGGGATCCTTATTTAGTATCGGCAGGGGGATTTTACCAGTTGCCCGTCGCCCGCCGCCCGTTGCCTTTTAAAATCCGTACATCATATACCCTTTTAACCTCTCTTCCATCATCTTCTGTTCATTCATGGCGTTTTCGAGTTGTTTAAGAGCCTTTTCCTCCCTTTCCCTCACCGTCATTACCCCTACGGCTCTTCTCACTGCATCTCTGCCGAAGCGTTTACGGATATTGTCCATTGTCATATAAAGGCTAACCTTTTCAGGGGTGTCATCGAACATATCAAGCTGCTGAACCCCTCTGACCATATGGCTGAACCTTACCCCGATAAGCCTGATAAGCATGCGCCGCTGGTATAGCCTGCCAAAAAGTTCTTTTGCTATATCTGAAAGGACATGATCGAAAGAGGTATACGGGATCCTTTTCTGAAGTGTGTGTGTATCAAAGTTTGAATACCTTATTTTTACAGTTACGCACGATGTTAGCTTTTCCTGTTTCCGGAGCTCAAAGGCAATTTTTTCAACCATGCCTGCCAGGAGCTGATTCAGCCTGACCATATCGGTGGTATCTTTTTCGAAAGTGTGCTCGGTGCTTATCGATTTCTGCTCCGAGTAGCTGATCACAGGGGTGGAATCTATCCCGTTGGCTCTTTTCCAGATCTCAATGCCGCTTTTGCCCATAAGGTTCTCAAGCATCTCGGCCGGGATATTCCTCAGAGTATATATAGTTGCAATACCCATCGACCGGAGTGTATGGTAAGTTTTCTGGCCTACCATCGGTATCTTGCTTATTGACAGCGGATCGAGAAAGGGGAGGACTATCTCTTTTTTTACTTCAATTTCCCCGTTTGGCTTTGCTTCTCCTGCCGCGATCTTTGATACGGTTTTATTGACTGAAAGGCCTATGGATATGGGAAGTCCTGTTTCTTTAATTATATACTGCCTCAGTTCATGGGCCCATTTATAGCATCCATAAAAGCGGTCCATCCCGGTAAGGTCGATATAATGCTCATCGATCGATGCTTTTTCGTAAAGCGGCGATCTTTCCGCAATTATTCCGGTAACCATATGTGAATAGTTACTGTACATCTCCATATCGCCTCTTATAACGATGGCATCGGGACACATGCTCCTGGCCATCTTCATCGGCATTGCTGAGCTTACACCATATTTTCTTGCTTCATAGCTGCAGCTCGATACAACGCCGCGGTCCGACATACCGCCGATTATGACAGGCTTGCCTGTGAGCCTGCTGTTCTTAAGCCTCTCAACCGATACAAAAAATGTATCCATGTCGAGATGAAGAACTGATCGGTCTATGTTGCCGGCGATGAACATTTTACAAGTTATTTTGCCCCCCATCCCCCCTTAAAGGGGGGCTAAAAACCATAGGTTAATAAGCCCCCTTTAGGGGGTTGGTGGTTCAAATAAAAAAATACTTTTTTCTTGTTTATATAACAATTAAGTTTTATTTTTGATTAGAATTTAATCAATATTATGATTACAATATAATCAATATTTTTATATGTACTTCACTTCCAACATAAAATTTTTAAGAAAAAGAAGGGGCAGAACACAGGATGATGTTGCTGTTGCCCTTAACCTGAAACGTTCAACCCTCAGCGGGTATGAGAACGGCGTGGCCCAGCCCGGTATAGATATTCTTGTATCTTTTTCGGGATACTTCAATATGTCGATCGATACACTGCTTAAGATCGATATGACCAGTTTGTCGGAAAGCCAGCTCGGAGAACTTGAAAGGGGTTATGATGCTTATGTAAAGGGAAGCAACCTGAGGGTACTGACAACAACCGTCAATTCGGAAAACAGGGAAAACATTGAGCTTGTTGCCGAAAAAGCAAAAGCAGGTTATACAACAGGTTATGCCGATCCGGAATATATCGGGGAACTTCCTGTTTTCAGTCTGCCATTTCTTTCAGATAAGAAAAAGTACAGGACATTCCAGCTGAAAGGTGATTCAATGCTGCCGATTCCCGACGGATCTTGGGTTACCGGTGAATTTCTGCAGGACTGGATGAACATTAAAACCGGCAAAGCCTATATTGTTTTTACATTAAATGACGGGATAGTCTTTAAGATAATTGAAAATAATATTTCGAAGGATGGAAAACTTGTTCTCTTTTCCCTTAATCCTCTCTATGAACCTTATGAGGTACATATTAATGAGGTCAAAGAGATATGGAAATTTGTCAATTACATAAGCAATGAGCTACCTGAACCTGTTCTTCCTGAAAAGCAGATATTTCAATCAATTGCCCTGATGAAAACTGATCTTGAAAGGATAAAGGCAAAACTTGGAACAGATATTTCAGATGTAAATGAAATAAACTGATCAATCGCCACCCGGCATGCTGATCCATTTACCGTTGCTGAAAGATATTGGGATATCTTTGTTCAGTGCAAGATAATCCATATTGAATTCTACATGAGGTAAATTCAATAATGATTTGATATCCTTTTGATTATCTTTTATGGATGAAGTCATAATAACAAAAAGCCCCGGTTCGGTAAAATGACGCAGTGCAGGTGATTCACAAATTATCGGGGTGCCTTCCGGAATATTCTCCATGATCTCTTTAAAGGCTTTATCAAGTGAGTTATCGTTGACCTTTGCAAAGTAAACCCTCGATGCACCTGCTTTAAGCATCCTGGATGTATCCTTGGATGTGCCCTGGTTTGTCTCTTCATAAACCGAAAATCCCTTTTTCTCAGCTATCGGCACTAAGTCCAGGTGTAGTTTCATGAAAATGCGGTGTGATCTTGACTGAAACAATCTCAAGATGCTTTAATTGTTCAATTATTCTGCATGCCATTGAGGTCTTTCCGGATTTGTTGCCTGTACCTGCAATGATCAGAAGATTAGGGACTATCATAATAATTATAAATAAAAACTCTGTGTCTCTCATGTGACTTCCCCCGAGCTCTCTGAAGGAAGCATTATTTAAAATCCAGTTACACGGGGTTCCACGGGGAATCCACAGAGGAACACAGAGTTCAAATAAATCAAAATATCCTGCTATTCTTTCGTCAGCCCGATAATGAGCTGAATGATCTTTTCATTTTCAGTCACCGGAATTTTTCCGCTGTAAACGTATCTGCAGATCCTGTTCTTATCTAAGATCACAACGCTGTAACTGTCTTTTGGCATTCCCCAGATTTCCTGAAGTGTCCCCTTGTAATCGAAAAGAATAACTGTCTTGTATTTCTTAGCCTTATTACCAGCTATCGTCCTGATAAGTCCGTTCGGTTTCCAGGTTGACTTGGTATCAACAACACCGATTCCTTTAAAGTAAGTACTGTCAATTATCTTATCTGTCTTAACAGCTTTGTCAATAGCTTCACTGTAAGCTTCATTCATGTCTTGTTCATCGGGATCGACATAATTGACCTGTAAAACTTTTCCTGCCCAGGAATCCATGCTGTATTCCTTTTTGTTTGCATCAGGCAGCAACCATGCAGGTGCTTTCATTCCAACTTCAAGCTTACCCGTCTGGGCAAATGATGAAGCAAATGCTATCAGAGTAAAGAAAAGGGTGTAAATCAGTTTTTTCATATATCTGTTTTTAAATTTCACGAAATATATGAGTTTTTTCCATACAAATAAATTTTAGGCGTTTATAACATTAATACAGTCAACAATATTACTTTTGCAGGTCTTTAATAATTTTATGCAGCCATTAAGAAATATTGCGATTATTGCACATGTTGATCATGGAAAAACTACCCTTGTCGACCGTATTATCCAGGAATGCAAGGTATTCGACGAGAGAAAAGAGATTGGTGAACTGATACTTGACAGCAATGATCTGGAAAGGGAGAGGGGTATAACAATAATATCCAAGAACGTCTCGGTCAATTATAAGGGAGTAAAGATCAATATTATAGATACCCCGGGGCATGCTGATTTCGGAGGAGAGGTTGAGAGGGTGCTTAAAATGGCAGACGGCGTTCTCCTTCTTGTTGATGCTTTTGAAGGACCTATGCCACAGACCAGGTTCGTTCTGGGAAAAGCCATTAATCTTGGCCTTAAACCAATTGTTGTTGTAAACAAAGTGGACAAGGAAAACTGCAGGCCTGATGAGGTTCAGCAGGATATCTTTGAATTAATGTTTAACCTTGACGCATCAGAGGAACAGCTTGATTTCGAAACTGTGTTTGGTTCATCCAAATACGGGTGGATGAGCAAAGACTGGAAAAAGCCGGCTACTGACATTACAATTCTCCTGGATACGATAATTGAGCAGATACCAGAGCCATTATATGTTGAAGGTACAGCCCAGATGCAGGTTGCATCACTCGATTATTCAAACTATGTCGGCAGAATTGCGATAGGCAGGGTTTTCCGTGGTGAAATTGTTACCGGTAAAGATTATACGCTTTGCAAAAAGGATGGTGAGGTTAGAAAGGTGAGGGTCAAGGAACTCTACTTGTTCGAGGGTCTGGGACGGGTCAAAACAGAAAGTGTAAGGTGCGGCGATTTATGTGCGGTAATTGGCCTCGAAGATTTCGAAATAGGAGATACACTTGCTGACCTTCTTTCACCTGAGGCGCTTCAACGGATCGAAGTTGATGAACCTACAATGAGCATGATCTTTACAATAAATAACTCTCCACTTTTTGGTAAAGAGGGTAAATTCGTCACATCCAGACATTTAAGAACGAGGCTGTTCAGAGAAACAGAGAAGAATCTTGCATTGAAAGTTGAAGAAACCAGTTCGGAAGATACTTTTATTGTCTATGGAAGAGGAATTCTGCACCTTTCAATTTTGATTGAGACTATGAGAAGGGAAGGGTATGAATTTCAGGTTGGAAAACCCAAGGTGCTTATTAAAGTCATTGACGGAATAAAATGCGAGCCATACGAAACATTATCAATCGATTTACCCGCTGATCTTTCAGGAAAGGCAATAGAGCTTGTCACTGTAAGAAAGGGCGAGATGACTGTTATCGAACCCAAGGGAGACCTGATACATCTTGAATTTGATATTCCGGCAAGAGGAATTATAGGCCTCCGCAACAATATGCTTACTGTAACATCGGGAGAAGCGGTTATGTATCACCGGTTCAGAGCATATGATAAATACAAGGGGGACGACCTTTTACCTGTACAGAATGGTTCAATAGTGTCGCTTGATGAAGGTATGGCGACCGGATATGCACTGGACAGGCTTCAGGATCGCGGAAGGTTTTTCATCGATCCGGGGGAGCATGTATACAGAGGGCAGGTAATAGGTGAGTATACCAGAGTCAAAGATATTGAGGTGAATGTTGTAAAAGGCAAAAAACTCACAAATATGAGAGCGTCGGGTTCAGATGACAGTTACAAAATAGCGCCGAAGCTTAAATTTTCTCTTGAGGAATCAATGGAACAGATAAAAGATGATGAGTACCTCGAGGTTACACCTCTGAATCTGAGGATCAGAAAGATACCGGGTCAACCGCGATTTTGAAAAGTGTCTGTCAGGTATGAGAAAATTCCTTATTATCATCTTTATCCTTTTCTTATTCTCCTGTAATCAGGATGAGACTTGCTATTCCTGCACCACAATGATTACAATTACTGTAAAGGATTCAGGGGGAACCGATTCATTTTCGATAGAAGATACGCGGAGCAAATGCGATTTTACCGAGAGTGAAATCAGGGAATTCGAAAAGAATAATTCAGACACTGTTACCTATATAAACGGTGAGGTAAGAATAGATACTGTAACTGTTACAGTATGCAAAAGATAGCATCATATACCTTATAATTCCTTATTGTACAGTTCAATAATCGCTCAGGAAATCATTCAATGGCTTCATGATCCTTGCAGCCTTCAAAATATAATCAACACACTCCCTGCCGGTTATATCCTTGTCTGAGATCATTTTCGATACCAGGAAACTCTTCAGCTTCAGGAATTCAATATATTTGTTATCTCTGGAATATCCCTTTGGCGCACTTTTTAGTTTTTCCCCTTCGATTTCTCCGAAAAAATCCCGGAAATCTTTGTTCTTTAAGATTTTAACAAAAGTGTCTCCCTGTTCATCGATTTTTTCTCTTATCGCAGTCAGCCATGGCATTGGAGGAAGGTAAGCTCCTCCCGCAATCATACTGTTGTTGCCTGGTTCCACATGAACATAATAGCCTGCGTACTTGTCCCCGTTTTTCTTTCCTCCCTTTACAATAAAAGCCCCGAGATGGGTTTTATAGATTGTTTTGTCGTTTGTGAATCTTATATCGCGATTGATTCTGTAAGTGCAGCTTTTAACCTCCAGTCCCTTAAGTATGGGATCAAATTCAACAATCCTGTTAATGACGTCCTGGACAAACGATTCAAAATTGTTTCTTGCATCGTCGTATCTTTTGCGGTTTTTCAGAAACCATTCTCTTTCGTTGTGATCTTTAAGATCTGAAAGGAAATCCAGGGTTGATTTTTCTATCTGTTGCATCGGGCAAGTGATATTTTAATAATTCATGGTTAACAAAATAACTATATTTAGCGGGACAATAATCATTTGTGGTCCTGATTTTTTGACCGATTTCAGAATCCATTTCAAAATTAGATTCACATGATGCAATAAATTATTGATTGTGAATGTTAAAGGATATAGTATAACTGACCTGAGAACAGAATGCCAAGGCTTAATTTTAATCAAGAAAGAATAATTATTTTTCTTTTTTCTTTAATAATCACAATTGATTTGAATTCGCAGATCGAGGTTCCTTCTCATCTGCCGCTTATTGTAATTGAAACAGGGGGACAAAACATTAATACCGATTCAAAGATAACAGCCCGGATGAAAGTTATTGACAACGGACCTGGAGCCTTAAATAGTACATTTCAAAACGGGACCGATTATGATGGAAATACGGGTATAAAAATCAGGGGGCAATCATCGCAGATGTTTCCAAAAAAAAGCTATTCACTTGAACTCAGATCCCGATCTGGTGCAGATACTACTGCCAGCCTTCTTGGAATGCCAGGTGAAGAAGACTGGGTGCTTTATGCCCCTTACTCCGACAAAACTATGCTTCGTAATGCACTCACTTTTCATCTTGGCAGCAGGCTTGGAGGTTGGCAGCCCCGAAACAAGTGGTGCGAGGTCTATCTCAACGGGAATTACATTGGCATTTATCAGCTAATGGAGAGTATCAAGCGTGACAGTAACAGAGTTGATATCAGCAAACTTAAGCCTGATGAACTTTCCGGGGATGATCTTACAGGCGGGTACATTATAAAGGCGGATAAGATTGACTTTGGGTCTGTTGATTTTTTTCAGATTTTTCCTTCGGTTCATTATCGGAATTCGGATAATTACAGGTTCACATATGTCTATCCAAAATATGAGGAAATAGCGGAAGCACAAAAGAGTTACATTAAAAAGTTTGTAACTGATGCCGAATACAGTCTCAACGGCAGTTCATTTTCAGATCCGTCAGCGGGATTCAGAAAATACATGGATGTAAATTCATTTGTCGATTTTCAGATAATACAGGAGCTTGTAAATAATGTCGACGGGTACCGTTTCAGTACATTTTTCTATAAGGACAAAGATTCTAAAGGGGGGAAGCTGCATGCGGGTCCGCTTTGGGATTTTGATCTGTGCTATGGGAATGAGGATTATACTGATCTAAATCTTGATACAGATATCTGGTTATATTCAAAGTTCGAAGATAAATATGGCGGAAGAATGCACTGGTGGGCCCGTCTGATGGAAGATCTGGGCTACAGGGGTGTTTTCGTTTCACGATGGAAAGAGATCAGAAAAGGAACATTCAGCACCGACTCCATTATGACCTATCTCGATAGTACAATCGATTACCTGGGAGACGCGATAGATCGTAATTTTGCCAGGTGGCCTGTAATCGGACATTATGTCTGGCCGAATTATTTTGTTGGAGAATCCTATGAAGAAGAGGTCGGATATATGAAAGGATGGATAACGTCAAGGGTGAATTGGATGGATGCCAATATTATGCTGGCTGAAAATGTTTCTGAAAATTACTCAAGAAATGAAATCCTTGTATTTCCAAATCCTGTCAGGGATAGGATTAATTTGTATTTCTATCTTTCTTTTTCAGGTGAGATCAGGATCGAACTGTTTGATTTAATGGGGCGAAAAGCTTATGTTAATGAAATTGTCCCCGAGAATCTGGGGTATCAATATATTAGTTTAGATATTAATAATCTTGTTTCCGGATATTATATCCTGAAGGTTTCTCAGGGTAAAAGGCAGATTGGCAGGCGAAATATACTTGTAACAGGCAAATAAATAAATGTAATTACAATGTAATTACAATTTCAGTAAATGAATAAGACATTTTCAAGACTATTTTTCTTATTTGTATTCATTGACTTTATCACGGTTCATGATCTGAAAAGTTCATCCCTAACATATTCGACAATTGGTGTTCCTGCTTCACCGGAATTCAGCGTTGATCATGGCTTTTTCAATTCTCCTTTTCTTCTGGAGATATCCTCATCCAATGGAGATGTCAGGATATTTTACACCAGCGATGGAAGCAATCCTGCCATAAACAATGGGATCCTTTATACCGGATCTTTTCTAATAGATAAAACATCCAGTGATACGTGCCGTATGTGTTGCAAATGATAATTCAGTAAGTAAAACTACAACACGGACTTATATATTTCCTGACGATATTGTACATCAGCCAAACAATCCTGAGGGTTATCCTTCCGAATGGGCTCCTTTTACAAGCATCAACGGGGTTGCGGCCGGTGATTACGAAATGGATCCGGAGACTGATGGCAGATCCGCAATTTGAAATATCGGTAAAAGAGGCTCTGGAAGATCTTCCGGTAATTTCACTTGTCACGGACAGAGGTTATCTGTTTTCAAAGAATGTTGATCAGGAATCAGGCGGAATTTATATTTATACTGGTGTTTCTCAGGGGTTAGGATATGGATGGGAGCGCCCGGTTTCATTCGAATACTTCAGTGCACATGATACAGGCTCATTTCAGGTTGATTGCGGATTCAGGATACAGGGCGGAGAGGGGAGGAGGCCGGAAAAATCACCAAAACATTCATTCCGGCTTGTTTTTAAAAGTGTTTATGGCCCCTCAAAGCTGAGATATCCTTTTTTCGGCGACGATGCTGTATCGGTAATAAATACAATAGTTTTAAGGGCTGGATTCGGCAACACATGGATCCATTGGAGTCATAGCGAAAGATCAATGGCACAATATCTCAGGGACAGATGGACCAAAGATACCCAGAGAGCGATTGGACACTATTCAAGCCATGGCAATTATATGCACTTATTTATCAATGGTTTATACTGGGGATTATATAATCCTTCAGAGAGAATTGACAGCGACTTTGCGGAATCATACCTTTTTGGGGATGAAATGGATTTTGATGTTATTAAAGATTACTCGGAAGCTATTGATGGTGAGATAACAGCATGGAACAAAATGATGTCCATGGCAAATGCCGGACTCGTACAGAATGATGCTTATCAACTCATCCAGGGAAACAACGCTGATGGTACTCCAAATCCCGAATTTGAAGCTATGGTCGATGCAGTAAGCCTTGCCGATTATATGATTTTAAATTTCTACGGAGGAAACTGGGATTGGGATCATCACAACTGGGTTGCAATCAGAAACCGGGTCACTCCGGGCAAGGGATTTCAGTTTTTCTGCTGGGATGCTGAACATATGATAGAATCGCTGAATGCCAATATTCTTACTGAGAATAATGATAAGTGTCCCAGCCGCGTGTTTCAGCAATTGCGTCAGAATGAAGACTTTCTCCGTCTATTTGCCGATAGGGTTCAGAAATTGTGTTTTAATAACGGACCCCTTTCTCCTGCTTCAGCAGCCGGACGATGGAGCTTGAGGGCCGGCCAGATAGATAAAGCCGTTGTAGCAGAGTCAGCCAGGTGGGGCGATTACCGGCGGGATGTTCACCAGTATCAGACAGTGGGTCCCTTTGAGCTTTATAACAAGGTTGAACACTGGCTTCCTCAGATGAACTATATGATGAATACATATTTTCCTGGCCGTACTGACGTATTTATCAGTCAGTTAAGAAAAGCAAAACTGTTCCCTTCGATCGACGCACCGGTATTTAAGCTTAATGGCAATCCCGTGTTTCAAAACAAGGTAAAGTCTGGTGATATCCTTTCGTTATTCTCCGGAAATGGGAATATATGGTATACAACAGATGGAAGTGATCCTGCAGTATTTAAACCTTTAGCAGGCATCTCACCTTCAGCAAAAATGTACTTTAGTCCCATAATAATTACTGAGTCTACACATTTAAAGACAAGAACATTTTATAATGGGACATGGAGTGCTCTGAGCGAACTGAGCCTTATAGTTGCGGCCGATTTTAAAGATCTGAAGATTACTGAAATTCACTATCACCCGGTAAATCAGAATGAAATGCAAGATTCGGTTTTTGAATTTATTGAACTTAAGAATACAGGTAAGTCCACTCTTACTCTCGAAGGAATTCAATTTACAAATGGTATCAGATATAGATTTCCTTCTGAAAGTTATCTGAAGCCGCAGGAATTTGTAGTCATTGCTTCGCACAAAAGGTATTTTTATGAATTATATTATTTCATGCCATTTGATCAGTATAACGGACAGCTTGATAATGGCGGAGAGGAGCTAGTCCTGTTGAGTCCGGATAGAGATACGCTCAGCTCTTTGACCTACGATGACGAAAATGACTGGCCTTTGTTGCCCGATGGGGAAGGAAGATCGCTTGTTCCTGTTGAAATGAATCCGTCTGGTGATCAGAAACTTCCATCATCTTGGAGAGCGTCATATAACTACCGGGGGATCACCTGGAGCCGATGATGTTTACAGTTCCGGCAGATCTTCTTCCGAAGTAATCACTGTTTATCAGAATTATCCTAATCCATTCTCAGGTACAACAACCATTCTGTACCAGCTACATACTGGCGCATCCGTAAAAATAACTGTTTTAGATCTTTCGGGAAAAACTGTAACTATCCTTGAAAATGCAAAGAGATTATCAGGATATTACAGAACCGAATGGGATGGGTTTGACCGGAGTGGCATCAAATTACCAACAGGAATCTATTTTTGCCGGATTGAAGCAACTGGTCCCGGAGGAAAGAATATCATAACGAAAAAGATGATGATCATCAGAAAGTAGCTTTAATTCAGGTTTTGAATTAAAGCTTTACATACACCTATTTATTTAACTTATAATCAAACGTATAATTTCCGCTTTCTAATTCAATTATTGGCTCATCCATCTTATAGGTTTGTCCATTTAGGACATATGTTTCATTACTTTCAGGAATATTAACCTCTGCTTTGCAGCCGACAGGAATTTCCATATTTATTTTCATCATTTCATTTTCTGTTCTCCAGTTAACTGCAATAGTTCCATAAGGAGTCTCTTTTGTAGCTTTTGCCCAAGTAATTCCTTGAGGAACCTGGGGCTCAATCAAAACTCGCCTGTACCCAGGGTAATTCTCATTTGGCCTGATTCCTCCGATTGCCTGGTAAAACCACGATCCGATGCCATTATAACAGTTATGGATTCTGCTCCTGGCACCGTTCCAGTGTTCCCATGTTGTTGTAGCTCCATTTTCGATCATGTACAGGTAGCCGGGATAGTCTTTCTTTTTAAGCATAGAGTAAAAAAGGTCAGCCTCCATATTTTTTACTGCCCATTCTGTAAAAACAGGGATTCCGACTAGTCCGCATGCAAAGTGGCCCGAATGATCTGTTTCAATGAATTCATGCAGATTTTTCTTAACAGCTGATATAAGAGAATCAGGTACAACACCGGCAAGCAAAGGGTAGGTGAGGTCGATCTGTGATCCGCTGCCATATGTATGCAGTTCATGATTAAAAAATTTGTCCTGGATTTTATTCCTCAGGGCTTTGTCCATGAATGCATATCTTGCAGCATCATCCGATTTTCCGAGTACCGATGCAATCCTGTTCATGGTTTCGTAACAAACAGTCAAGAAACAATTATTTACAAGATTAACAGAAGCTGGGGTAGTCTGGTCAATCCCCTCAGGAGTAGCCCAGTCGCCCAGATACCACGATCTGTATTCTGTTTCCGGCCAGGGTTCCAGCAAACCGGAAGGAGAGTATTTTTCAGCATAGCCTAGCCATTGCTGCATAATCGGATAATTCCTTTCAAGGAAACGTATATCGGCATAGTTCTGGTAGGCTTTCCATGAGGCGGTAATTATAAATCCGCACCAATACGGTCCTCCGCCTGCAGAGTATGGATTCGGAGCGGTATGAGGCATTCCTCCGTCATCACGGATACAATCCGCCCAGGCTTGCAACCAGTTGAAGTACAACGGAGCCAGATCAAACATTGTCTGAGCTGTTAAAGTCGAAGCATTCCCGTCACCACCATAACCTAAGCGTTCAATCTGTGGACAATCAACAAGATAGCCCCCCAGACTAAGACACCTGAGGGTGTAAAATATCATATCGTGAATCTTGTTAATATCAGGATCAGAACACTCGAATGATGATGCTATATTATAATCCGTATGTATAAGAGAAGCAGTTATTTCTTCTTTACCTGGTTGGTTAGCCAGATTTGAGATCTTTACATACCTGAAACCATGATAATTAAATTTGTTGATGAAAGATTCTCCTTTCTTTCCGGTTGCTATATATCTGTCAACCTGCCCCTGATCCACGGTCTTTCCATTATTGTCAAGGTGGTCACAAAATTCCATTGTCACAACCTGCCCGTGGATCAATTGCGGAAAATGTATATCGAACCAGCCTGTAAGCGTCTTTCCCATATCTATTAGCCATGAACTGTCAGGAAGTGATACTATTGAAACTGGCTTTATGGTTTCCATGATTCTGTTCTGTTCCGTCATCTGGGGAGTGACCTCATAGTCCGGATTTTCAAATGTCTTAACAGGGAACCATGTTTCATTATCCAGTGATTCTGATGATAAATCAGGCAGGAGAAGCTCTCCCTCAACTAGTTCCCCTCCAAACTGGTGGGGTCTCCATGTACCTGTTGTGGAATAACCACTGGCCCTTCCCAACCAGCTTGAATCCGTGCGTAAAATAACTTCCCGATCAGTGCCGTTAAACCTTTCAATCTGGGCCATTACAAGCGGACAATTGTCTACGACACCAGGCAGTCCTTTACTGTACCATCCCTGCCCAATCCAGAGCACAAGATCATTCCTGCCTTTTTTAATAAAAGGAGAGATGTCGTATGTGAGGGCAAGCGACCTCCTGGTAAATTGTGAAACAGCAGGAGCAAGTACATGATCACCAACCTTTTCCCCATTAAGCCATACTTCGTGATAGCCGAGTGAATTGACATGCAGAAAGAAATGGCCTTTCTTGTTGCCAATTGTAAATTTCTTTCTAAGCTGCGGGCTGGCAACGTATTCTGATTCAGTAGTAAACGCGATATAATCAGCCTGCCAGTCAGACTTATTTATCAATCCAACACTGAAAAATGAAGGATTGCTCCAGTCTGAAACCTCATCATCCTGATTCCATACCCTTACTTTCCAGTAGCATAATGATCCCGGATGTAGTTTTTTACCCAACCATTGGATAAGTAAACTCTCTTTTGAAATCACTTTCCCTGTGTTCCAAAGATCTGCTTTACTTTCATTAAGTAATTCTATTTCGCTTGCTGCAATTACCTGGTAAGCTTTCTGAGTTGTCCCGTTTATGGTCGATTTGATTTTCCAGCTTACTCCCGGAGAGGTAGTATTAATACCAGCTGGCATGTAAAGATTTTCACATTTCAGATCATTTATTGCAAGCTCTGAGGTAACATCTGAACATCGGGTAATAAACAGAATGTTAAATGTAAGAAGTAATAAATAAAATGACCGCTGCATTATTTAACGAAACTTACATATTCGCTTAGTGAGGTAATTCCTTGGAATTCGGTGCCGTATAAGATTATTTGTAATTGTGACATCAGCAATACCCTGCAGTCTCAATCCATTGGGATTTCCCGGTAGACCGCCTTAAAAACCTGTTAAAAAGTCTGCCAATAAAGTCAAAATTGTTTACCAACTCACTTGTACCAGCTTCTGACTGGCATCGTATATACTGACCGAAACCTGAAAAGAATCATTTTTTGCACTGAGTTGAATACTGTCTGGGTATTTAGATAGCCCTTGACTTATTTTATCATTGCTAGCATGAAATTCAACATCTGAGAACTCAAGAAGGTTTTTTTCATGAAGAAGATACATTTTTGAATCATTTTTCTTCTCTTTGTTGAAAATAAAAGAATATGCCAAATCAATATCTTTATTTTGGAGACGACTCCACAAGAGACCTTTTACACCTGAAGGAATTCTGTCTTGATTTAACAAGGTCAATATTACCTGGAGCATTAATAAATTCTGCACTGGTATTTGGTGTGATGAGATTACCTTTAACAAAGCTTTTGAAATTATAAGAATTCCACGTAAGTAAATCATTCCCTTTATTCTCTCTGGCGAAAACCTCTAAAGGGCTTGTTCCTGACTGGTCCCATGTATAATTTAAATATATCATAACCAATTCAGTAGCAAATTCAATTTTTACTAGTATCATCCTTAAAGATGATTTTACCTTTTGAGAATATTATGTCCCGTAAAGAATTGTCAATTACCTTGAGCCTGGTATTGAATACGAAAGAAGGTGTCGGTTTGCCTGAAGTATCAGTTTTTGTGTACCTGATTTGCAGAAATGAAAGATACCTCCTTCCAATCTTTAAAGCAAAAATTGTAAGAATCAGATAATCTTTGTTTTCTGAAAAAATGCTAAAAATAAATTTATTATACCCAGACAGTATCATTAATTAAACATATACAAGCTAAAATTTAATCACTGCAATTTACAATTTTCCTAAAATCTCAGGGGATCCTGTTTTTTTAAATGTAAACCACTTATTAACAAAACCCTGGTACACTTTTTTTACCAACGGCACAATAACAATATATTTTATCCGTAATACAGAATCAATCAGACTATTTGTAAATTTAGGCCGATTTGATTATTAAATTTTTTAATTACTAAATAAACGAACTGAGCTTTATGAGTGAAAATTTTTCAATCAGCCCAAGTGGAGAGAAATTCCCCTTGCCAAAACCCGAAGATTATAAGAAGGAATTCGAAAATCTTAAAAAAAGAGTTGAGCTCGAAAGAGCCAAAAAGCGCGAGATTGTTGTAGTGATGGGAGTGGGGTTCGTAGGCGCTGTTATGGCTGCGATAGTTGCAGATACCGTCGATAAAAAAGGCAAACCATCAAAGTTTGTTATTGGAATGCAGCGCCCAAGTCCAAGGAGTTTCTGGAAAATTCCTTTATTGAACCGTGGAATTTCGCCCGTTAAAGCTGAAGATCCTGAGGTTGATCCAATGATAGCAAGGTGCGTAAAGGATAAGAAAACTCTGATTGCAACATATACTTATGATGTATTGAAGCTTGCAGATGTTGTTGTTGTCGATGTACAGTGCGACTATATCAAGGAGGATCTTGGCAATGTACGTTCAGGACAGACCGATATGGCTGCACTGGAATCATCTCTGCATGTCATTGCCGAACATATCCCGGCCAATGCTCTTGTGCTGATCGAAACAACAGTAGCCCCGGGAACAACAGAGCAGGTTGCGTACCCGATAATGAAAAAGGTATTCAAAAAGAGAGGTATTAAATCAGACCCGTTGCTTGCCCACAGCTATGAAAGGGTTATGCCGGGTCAAAATTATGTTGCCAGTATCCGCGATTTCTGGCGGGTCTGCAGCGGGATCAATGAAAAAGCAAAAAAACGGGTAGAAAAATTTCTCACTGAAGTGCTTAATACAGAGAAATTTCCCCTTACGGTTATGGACAGACCCATTGAATCGGAAACAGCAAAGATTGTTGAAAACAGCTATCGTGCCACCATCCTGGCTTTCCTCGATGAATGGAGCCTTTTTGCCGAACGAAATGGAGTTGACCTCTTAAAAGTAATAAAAGCTATAAAGATGCGCCCGACGCATAACAATATGATCTTCCCCGGACCAGGAATCGGGGGTTACTGTCTTCCCAAAGACGGTGGTCTTGGACTATGGGCCTACAAGCATATTCTTGGTTTTGAGGATGATATCTTCAAAATAACACCTCTGGCCATAGACATTAATGATACCCGCGGACTGCATGTAGGTCAGCTTACCCGCGACGCATTGCGTAATATGGGCCAACCGATCGCCGGAGCCGATGTTCTGGTGCTGGGCGCAGCATATCGTGAAGATGTTGGCGATACCCGTTACAGCGGCTCTGAAATTGTGATCAGGAAACTGGCCGAAATGGGTGCTGAGATCAGGGTACATGATCCTTATGTTGAGCATTGGTGGGAATTTGAACAGCAGGATTCCTTTCCGGGAGTCGGACAAAGCAAATCAAGGTTCTTTAGAAACCAGGAAAAGCTGAAAGAGATCCGCATCGAACAGAATCTGGACAAGGCTCTGGCGAAGGCTGAAGCTGTTATTCTTGCTGTTCCTCATAAGGCATATATGAAAATGGATCCTGATAAAGTTGTGAAGAAAATTGGTCATCCGGCAGCTATTATTGATTGCTTTGGAATACTTACAGATGATAATATACGGAGGTATTTTGAACTTGGCTGTGAAGTGAAAGGTTTAGGTCGAGGACATATTCAGAGGTTAAAAGAAGAAATAAGGAATAAGAAATAAGAAATAAGAAATAAGAAATAGGAAATAGAAAATAGAAAATCAGGGAAGATATGAGTACAAGGCTCATATCTTTTTTTATGCGGTAACAAAACTTATTATCAGCGAAAACCTGAGGCATCTACGGGAAAAAATAATTGCTCGTCCAGGACAGAATGAAAATCAAGAATTTCTTTTGACATAAAATCATTGCCGATATGATCCTTACGGCTCATATCTGATTTTATGTCAATCAGCAGAGCTGACCAGAAATTCTTTTATGTAATATTCCTATAATTAATATTATGTAAAATAGAAAAAATTACATTTAATCGCATAGAGGAAAGTATTTCATAATCCATACCCCTATTTTAAGGATAATTAAATGTGATTGGCTAAAGTCCAAGGTAACTCCCTATAAGTTGAGGTTCAGTACTGTCGAGCATCGGGAGACTTGGTATCGCAAAAAGATTCATACTGGGATTTTCTATTGCTCCCCAGATTGAAGTACGGATAAACTTATAGCCGTTTCTTTTGGCAGCAACAATTATTTCCGGATCTCCTGCCCCATCACCGTAAGGCAGCGAAAGAATTGTAACAGAGGCTGGAGTATGTTTTTCTATTATCTCTTTTGACTTTCCAAGTTCATAATCGAGGAATGAGTTATATTCAGCTGAATTGCTAAATCCGCCTTTGTTTCTAAACAGATACTGATGAGAATACGTGTGTGAGCCGAATGTAAATGGTCTTTCTCCGTTTAACGTTGAGTAATGGCTCATATCTTCAACCTCTTTCCATGTCACAAAGGAATCAGAACCCATCATATATGTCCAGAGAAAAAAAGTGGCTTTCACCTGGTAACGCAGCAGCAATGGCCGCACAAGCGTATACCATGAGCTGTCGCCATCATCGAAAGTGATTATTGCTGAGTTACCTTCAGGCATGGAGCCAGCTGTTGATATTGTCTCTAAATCGCTGAAAGCAAGAATTTTAATGTTTTTTTCCTTTAAATATTTTAGATCCTCCTCAAGCCTATCAATGCTTCGCTCATAAAGATTTGACGCCTCCCCTTTAACAATCCTGTGATACATCAGGACTATTATTTTTCCGGGTGGTTCAGGAACCGGATCATTTTCCCTGGAGCATCCGGCAGCAGTTAAAAAACAAAAAGCTATATAAAAAAATAATACCCTTTTCATAATCTGGGTTGATTTGTCACAAGAATAACTAAAATTCTGATAATTAAAAAAGCCTCTCCGGTAAACGGAAAGGCTTTTTCTTATATTTTACAGAAACCTGTACTTTTTAGGATTACTTCTGTTCCATTGTATCAAGCTTTGCCTTCACAGCATTGTATTTGTCAGTCATCTTGAGCCTGTAATAGAGTTCTTTAAGACCTCTAAGCGCAAAAACGTCGTTGGCCTTTAGTTCGTCTGCTTTTTCCATATATGGAAGAGCCTTTGCGAATACTCCCATTGCTTCTTCAATAGCTGTATTGTACTTGGCTACATCCATTATGTCGTTAGCTTTTACAAACATATCTGAAGCCTTGTTAATATAAGCTGCACCAAGGCCGTACTGGCTATCGTAAAAGTCCGATTTAAGCTCGACCGATTTTGTCAGATCAGCAATAGCTTCATCATACTTGAACTGGTTAAGAAAAATAACGCCTTCTGCGAAGTACAGACTGTAATTTTCAGGATCATCTGCTTTCGCAAGGGCAAGGTTTTTCAGGGCATCATCATTCTTACCTGCCTTAATATAAAGGTCAATAAGCTGCAAAGTAACATTCTTGTCACCAGGAAATTTATCGGGAAGACTTTTCAGCAAAGCTTCGGCCTTCAGAGTGTCGCCAAGTTCAAGATAACTCTGGGATATCTGGAAATATGGAGTAACCCCAAGGTATTTCATCTCTGCACATTTCTCAAAAAACTTAATAGCTTCCTGATGCTTGCCTGCATTCATAGCTGCAAGACCGGCATTATAGTACATTCCAGTGTCGGTGATTCCAACATATTTATCACTTTCAGTGATTTTTATCTGTGTTTCAAACGATTTAAGTGCTCCGGCAAAATCTTTGGCTTCAAACTGAGTGCCCCCCTGTGAGTATAGGTCAAGAGCCAGTGAATTGTAGACCATTCCGGTTATTATCTTCTTTTTTGTTGTGCCCTTGGTATCAAGCTCCATTGATTTTTCATAGGCAGCATAAGCCTCACCAAGCGGATCAGTATAAAATGCTTTGAATTTAGGATTGTCGGATTTGAAAACAGCCTGGCAGAGCTTTCCTTTTGCGAAGTAAGTATTAAACCAGTTCATTGATTTAGGATCAGTCATTGCCTGGTCAAGTGCCTCTTTGGCTTTATCGAGAGTACCTTGTTCAATTAAAGTCATTGCACTGGTTACTTTGCCTTTCTGGGCAAATGCACCTGTTGTGAAACAAATTACTGCAAAAAGCAGAAAAACCTTTTTCATAATTATAATTTTTGTTTAATTAATTGCTTTAAAAACTTTTCAAATTTAAAACATTACTTATTAATCTTCAAATTCTTTGCCAATTTCCTCATCATTTTCCTTATTTATTATTACATCCTCTGTATCAGATTCTTCCTCGCTCTCTTTTTCTAGGACAATAGCGACGGATGCTATAATATCATTTTCTTTAAGGTTAATCAGCCGTACACCCTGGGTGGCTCTTCCCATGACCCGCAGGGCAGAAACCGGACTTCTCAGGATATTCCCAAATTGAGTAATAATCATAAGGTCATCATTATCAGTTACATCCTTTAAAGCAATCAATGATCCGGTTTTTTCAGTGACGTTTATTGTTTTTACTCCTTTCCCGCCTCTGTTGGTAATGCGGTAATCTTCAATATCTGATCTCTTACCGTAGCCCTTCTCAGAAACTACGAGTATCTCCTTTTCCCTGTTTTCAATTGTTATCATTCCGACAACAAAATCAGTAGCTTCGCTGGCAAGCCTTATTCCCCTGACCCCTGAGGCGGTTCTTCCCATAGGTCTGACAGACCCTTCAGGAAACCGGATGGCTCTTCCTGACCTGACAGCCAGCATTATATGATGGTTCCCGTTAGTCATCCTTGCTTCCAAGAGTTCATCACCTTCCCTCACTGTTATAGCATTGACTCCATTTGTTCTTGGTCTGGAATAGGCCTCGAGGGATGTTTTCTTAATAATTCCTTTTGTCGTGCAAAGCACTATAAAATTGTTATTAATATAATCGGCATCGTTCAGGTTCTTTACATTTATAAATGCCCTTACATTATCCTCAGGATCAATATTAATCAGATTCTGCATTGCTCTTCCTTTTGAGGTCCTCGAACCTTCAGGAATACCGTAAACTTTCAGCCAGAAGCATTTCCCGTTCCGGGTGAAGAAGAGCATTGTATTATGCATCGTGGCAATATAAAGATGTTCTATAAAATCTTCTTCTCTTGTCGAACCACCCCTGGCACCTGTTCCTCCTCTGTTCTGGCGTCGGAATTCGGTAAGGGGGGTTCGTTTAATGTAACCCATATGAGAAATTGTAATTACCATTTCGTCGTCGGCATAGAAATCTTCGGGATTGAATTCTTCAGCATTCGGAACAATTTCTGTTCGTCTTGCATCACCGTATTTTTCCCTTATTTCAAGAAGTTCATCCTTTATAATCTTCATCTGCAGATCTTCACTGGCAAGAACACTTTTCAGATAATCGATAAGTGCCATGATTTCCTTGTATTCATCCCTTAATTTCTCCTGCTCAAGCCCTGTAAGCTGCCTAAGTCTCATTTCAACGATAGCCCTTGCCTGAATGTCAGACAGCTTGAACCGCTCCATTAATCTTTCCCTTGCTTCATCCGGGGTCTTTGATGATTTGATAATTGCGATTACTTCATCTATATTGTCACTTGCAATGATCAAACCTTCAAGTATATGAGCCCTTTTCTCAGCCTGGCTCAGATCGAATTTAGTCCTTCTCAGGACTACCTGGTGCCTGTGCCTGACAAAATGATCGATAAGCTCTTTAGTATTTAGTGTCTTTGGCCTTCCCTTTACAAGTGCAATATTGTTTACATTAAATGAAGTTTGCAGAGAAGAAAATTTGTAAAGATTATTCAGAACCACGTTTGCGCTTGCATCCTTTTTAAGGATCATTACCACACGCATTCCGTTTCGGTCCGATTCATCATTTATGTATGATATTCCCTCAAGTCTTTTCTCATTGATAAGGTCGGCGATCTTCCGGATCATCTCTGCCTTGTTAACCATGTATGGTATTTCTGAAACAATTATGCATTCGCGTCCGGAATGTGTAATTTCAATTTCAGTTTTAGCCCTGACTACAATTCTTCCTCTTCCTGTTTCGCATGCTTCCCTTATACCCTGTTCACCGTAAATTATACCTCCTGTCGGGAAATCGGGTCCTTTGACATACTTCAGTATTTCATCAGTTGTAATATCCTTGTTATCAATGAAAGCAATGGTAGCGTCGATGATCTCCGTAAGGTTATGAGGTGGCATATTCGTAGCCATACCAACAGCAATACCGGAGGCTCCGTTCACAAGGAGAACTGGAATTCTGGTTGGAAGAACGACTGGTTCGCTAAGCGAATCATCGAAGTTAGGCTGAAAATCGACGGTTTCCTTATCAATATCCGAGAGAGTCTCTTCAGCTATTTTTTTCAGCCTGGCTTCGGTATATCTCATTGCTGCAGGACTATCCCCGTCGATTGAACCGAAGTTTCCCTGGCCATCAACAAGAGGATACCTTAGGGACCAGTCCTGGGCCATCCTTACCATTGCCTCATATACTGATGAATCACCGTGCGGATGATATTTTCCCAGCACCTCCCCCACTATCCTTGCAGATTTTTTATATGGTCTGTTTGAATAAACTCCCAGCTCCGACATCCCGAAAAGAACACGTCTGTGAACCGGTTTCAGCCCGTCCCTGACATCAGGTAAGGCTCTCGACACAATTACCGACATTGAATAGTCGATATATGACGACTTCATCTCCTCCTCTATATTTACCTGAATTACCCTCTCTCTTTCTGACATAATCAATTATAAATTAAAAAGATATAAACGTTTTTTAACGGTACGTTTTTGTTTACGAAAATAGTTATAATTTGGGAACTATCGACTAATCTGCAATGTGACTTTTTAACATTATTTGTTTATAAATGGGCATGAAAATTGCCAATCATCTATTGTATTAAAATTAACTTTGATTTTCATGTCATCAGCATTTATGTCGGTGATTACCTGACAAAATGACTTATGACCTGATTTATCTAATTATATGGGGATAAAAATATGGATTCACAATTTTCACAAAGGGTAAAGGATATCCTGGGGTACAGCAAGGAAGAAGCTATACGACTGGGAAACAGTCATATAAGTCCTGAGCATCTTTTCCTGGGTATTCTTAGGGACGGCGAGGGGGTTGCAGTTGAAATACTTATCAACCAGGGGATTGATCTTCTGGTTCTAAAAGGCTCTCTTGAGAAGAGCATAAAAGTTGAAAATCCAATCACCGTTGCAGATCATGAGATCATACCGCTGCTGCGTAGTACTGAAAGGATTCTTAAGCTTGTATATCTTGAAGCAAAGGCACTGAAAAGCTCAACAATAGATTCTGAGCACTTGTTGCTTGCTATTCTTAAAGATGAAAACGCGCTTGTTACCAGGTTCCTTTCTGAACTTGATGTAGATTATCAATCAGTACGACGGGCTGTGGAAGCCGGTATGCCAAGCGCGAAAGCTGATTTTCCAAGGGAGGAGGACGATGAAGGACAGACGTTCGGCGGAAACCAGGGAAAGGGCCAGTCCCCATCCTCTGCAAAACCTTCATCAGATACTCCTGTTCTTGACAATTTCGGTATTGACCTGACAAAAGCTGCTGAGGAAGGGAGACTTGATCCGGTTGTCGGCCGCGAAAGAGAGATTGAAAGGCTTGCACAGATACTTTCGAGGAGGAAAAAGAATAATCCTGTGCTTATAGGCGAACCAGGCGTTGGAAAATCAGCAATCGCCGAAGGACTCGCATTGCGGATAATCAAGAAGAATGTATCAAGGGTTTTATTCAATAAAAGGGTTGTCGCCCTCGACCTTGCTTCGATTGTGGCTGGCACAAAGTACAGAGGACAGTTTGAGGAGAGGATGAAAGCCATTCTTAACGAGCTGTCGAAAAATGATAATATCATTCTGTTCATTGATGAAATTCATACTATTGTTGGAGCCGGCGGTGCAACAGGCTCTCTTGATGCTGCAAACATGCTCAAACCCGCTCTTGCCAGGGGAGAGATCCAGTGCATTGGAGCAACCACTCTTGATGAGTACCGCCAGCATATTGAAAAAGACGGTGCTCTCGAAAGAAGATTCCAGAAAGTCATTGTCGAACCGACTTCAATCGAAGAGACAATTCATATCCTTCATAATATAAAAGAAAGATATGAAGAGCATCATAATGTGATCTATACCGATGATGCAATTGATGCTTGTGTTAAGCTGACAAACAGGTATATATCCGACAGACATCTGCCTGATAAAGCCATTGATGCCCTCGATGAATCAGGATCGAGGGTTCATATTTCAAACATAGTAGTTCCGGAAAAGATCCTTTCGCTTGAAAAGCAGCTTGAAGATACAAAGAAAGAGAAGATGATGGCTGTTAAAAACCAGAACTTCGAAAAAGCTGCCAGCTTCCGTGACAGGGAAAAGGACCTTCTCGATATGATTGACCTTGAGAAGAAAAAATGGGAGAAAGAGCTTGCTGTCAACCGTGAAACTGTTGATGCCGAAAAAGTTGCAGAAGTTGTTGCCATGATGACAGGTGTCCCTGTTCAGCGCATTGCCCAGACCGAAGGTACCAGACTTTTAAAGATGGCCGATGAGCTGAGCGGAAGCGTGATCGGACAGACTGAGGCGATACAAAAGGTTGTGAGGTCGATTCAGAGGAACAGGGCCGGACTCAAGGATCCCAATAAGCCTATTGGAACATTCATATTCCTGGGTCCTACAGGTGTTGGAAAGACCCAGCTGGCTAAAGTGCTTGCCAAGTTCCTTTTCGATACCACCGATAACCTCATCAGGGTCGATATGAGTGAATACATGGAGAAATTCTCAGTTTCGAGACTCGTTGGTGCACCTCCGGGATATGTAGGGTACGAAGAGGGCGGACAACTGACTGAAAAAGTCAGAAGAAAACCATATTCGGTTGTTCTTCTTGATGAAATAGAAAAAGCTCATCCGGATGTATTTCATATACTTCTCCAGGTGCTCGATGAGGGACAGCTTACCGACAGCCTCGGCCGAAGGGTGGATTTCAGGAACACCATAGTTATTCTGACTTCAAACATCGGGACCAGACAGATATCTGAATTCGGACACGGGGTAGGTTTTGACACATCTACAAGGAAAGCGACAAGGGATGAGCAGACCAAAAGCATCCTGCAGAAAGCCCTTCAAAAAACTTTTGCACCGGAATTCCTTAACAGGATTGATGATGTAATTATGTTCAATTCACTTGGCAAGGAGGAGATCAACAAGATCATCGATCTTGAGCTTAAAGGACTCTACGACAGGGTAAAATCTCTTGGTTTTCAACTTAAAATTGCCACAGCTGCAAGGGATTACATTGCCGACAGGGGATTCGATGCCAACTATGGTGCGAGACCTCTGAAACGGGCAATACAGAAGTATCTGGAAGACCCTATGGCTGAAGTGCTTATCAAAGCTGAGCTAAAAGAGGGAGATACTATCCATGTGGGATTCAATTCATCCAAATCGGAAATAAAAATAAAAATTCAGAAGAAAAAGGAAGAACAAGTGCCCCCAACCCCCTAAAGGGGGCTCCTTTTTCGACCCCCCTTCAGGGAGGCTGGGGGGCGGTTCGGTTTTCCGAATAGATCAAAATCAGCAGACCCGGTAATTTTGATATCGTAAAAATTACCGGGTCTTAAATTATGTTCTGCATTTATAAGTACTTCATTATCAACTTCGGGGCTGTCGTATTCGGTTCTTCCGACAAAATAATCACCTTCCCTCCTGTCGATCAATACCTTAAGTATTTTACCTGTCTTTTCAAAGTTCAGCTCTTCTGAGACTGACTGTTGGATTGACATTAGCTCAGCCACCCTTGATTCCTTTACACTTTCAGATATGTCATCTTTATAATTATCATAGGAATAGGTTCCCTCTTCATGGCTGTAAGCGAAAACCCCAAGCCTGTCGAACCTGAATTCCGAATATGAATTCCTTAAGTTCGTTGTACTCTTTTTCAGTCTCACCGGGATGACCCGCAATAAGTGTTGTCCGGATTGCAGCTCCCGGCAATTCTTTGCGAAGTTTATATAGCAATCGTCTGGTTTCAGTTTCATCGTGCGACCGTTTCATAATCTCCAGCATTTTGCCGGAGATATGCTGGATAGGGATATCGATATATCTGCAGATCCTTGGATTATCCTTCATCAATGAAATAATCTCTTCAGGAAAATTTGCAGGATAGAGATAATGCATCCTTATCCATTCAAACGACTCAATTTTAAGCAATTCCGTAAGGAGTTCAGGAAGTTTTTGGGATTTATACAGGTCTAGTCCGTAATAACTGAGGTCCTGCGCTATCAGGATCAGCTCTTTCACTCCATTTCCGGCCAGAAAAACAGCTTCTTCGACAAGCTCTTCCACAGGTCGTGATATGCATTTTCCCCTTATGAGCGGTATTGAACAGAAAGAACAGCATCTGTCGCATCCTTCCGATACTTTAAGATATGCATAATGACCGGGACCGGTAAGGATCCTTTCAGACATGAGCTCTTTCTTTAATCCGATTCCAAGCTCCTGAAGGATCTGATTTATGTTATTAACGCCGAAATATTTCTTTACTTCAGGTATCTCAGTCTTCAGTGCATCCATATATCTCTCGGAAAGACAACCCATTACATAAAGGTTGTTGATTTCACCTGCCTGGCTGGCTTTTACAAAGCGTAAAATTGTATCGATGCTCTGCTCTTTGGCATCATTAATGAATCCACAGGTATTGATAATCACAGTATCGGCTGAAATGTCAGATGGATCATAAACTACTGAATAACCTCCTTCCCGGATCTGCATCAGAAGCTTCTCTGAATCGACTGTATTCTTGGAGCAGCCAAGAGTTACGATATTGATTTTTCTGGATTTCATTCTGATTTTATATTCAGTTTCAGCACCTTTGAAAACCGTAGAGACGCCCAAATTGGGCGTCTCTACATTGTCCATACTGGATTTTTATTTATCGGTGAAAAGCGAATCCACAAACTCATACGGATTGAATATCTGCAGGTCTGTCAGCTTTTCCCCCAGACCAATATACCGGACCGGAATTTTGAACTGGTCCGAAATACCAATTACTACTCCTCCTTTTGCAGTGCCGTCGAGTTTGGTTATTGCCATTGCTGTCACGCTGGTGGCCGCTGTAAACTGTTTTGCCTGTTCAAAGGCATTCTGACCTGTCGATCCGTCCAGGACAAGCAAAACCTCATGGGGGGAATCAGGTATAACTTTCTCTGTAACACGTTTTATCTTTGAGAGTTCCGACATAAGGTTGACCTTATTATGGAGCCTTCCTGCCGTGTCGATTATTACCACATCATATTTGCCGGCAACTGCTGATTTAACCGAGTCAAAAGCTACAGATGCCGGATCAGAACCCATCTGTTGTTTTATGATCTGAACACCCGCCCTGTCTGCCCAGATCTGAAGCTGGTCGATGGCAGCTGCCCGGAATGTATCAGCAGCTCCCAGGAGCACCTTCTTTCCTGCCATTTTATACTGGTAAGCGATTTTTGCTATTGTAGTTGTCTTTCCTGATCCGTTGACTCCCACAACCAAAATTACGTACGGTGACGTGGGAAGAGATGATCCAAAGTCCGTGCCGGTCCTGAGATATTGCTTTCAAGCAGTGAAACGATCTCCTCTCTGAGTATTTTATTGAGTTCACTTGTATTCAGATATTTGTCTCTTGCAACTCTGGCTTCGATCCGTTCAATTATCCTGAGGGTAGTTGTCACACCCACATCAGAGGATACGAGTGCTTCCTCAAGTTTATCCAGGACTTCCTCATCAACTTTGGTCTTGCCAATAACTGCACGTGACAACTTTGAAAAGACATTTTCCTTGGTCTTTTCAAGGCCTCTGTCAAGTATCTCTTTATTTTCATTATTGCCAAAACCAAACCAGCCCATTGAGGATTTAAATTATTGAATGACAAATATAAAAAAAGCTTTCTTCAGCTACGAAGAAAGCTCCTGATATCTTAATAAAGATGTTAATGTTATTTCTTTGTGAAGAAATCCTTAATATGGTCATTGTGAACGACTTCTTCCTTAAACTGATATGCACCTGTTTTGTCCGATCTGGTCATTTTGATGCACTTGGTAAAAAGTTTACCGCTACCAGTTTTCAACGTTGCAACTACTTTCTTTGCCATGGTGTTATCTGTTTACTTGATTTCTCTGTGAAGTGTATGTTTCTTAAGAATTGGATTGTATTTCATACGTTCCATACGGTCAGGGGTGTTTTTCCTGTTCTTTGTAGTTATATACCTTGATGTTCCGGGCTGACCACTTTCCTTGTGCTCGGTACATTCAAGAATAACCTGTTGCCTGTTACCTTTTGCCTTTTTTGCCATTTCCTGATCTTATTTTTAATAACTCAAAATGTAACCTTTTTCCTTTGCCTCTTTCAAAACTGCAGTAAGTCCTTTTTTATTAATAAGACGTATCCCTGAAGTTGAAACCTTAAGCGAAATCCATCTCTCCTCTTCGGGAAGATAATATCTCTTTACAAAAAGATTGGGGTAGAATTTCCTTTTCGTCCTCCTCTTTGAATGCGATACATTGTTGCCGACCATCGCTTTCTTCCCTGTAACCTGACAAATCTTTGACATTGATGTGCTTTTAATTTCTTTAGTAATGTCTTTCCTGAAAAATGAAGCGCAAAATACGTGATTTTTATCTGATTAACCAAATATTTATGTCAATTTTTTTCAACATAGGTATAAAATGCACCTTAACCGTTGATAATCTGCTTCCTGAGCATATTTAGCGCAACAGTTGTGAACCGGTTTATGTTAATTATGCGATCAGTTCCCAGGGTGTGTTTTTCTGCTGTTGTTCCGGACTCAGAAGCCACTGCTGTCCAAAGCATTCCGACTGGTTTCTCTATAGTTCCCCCGTCGGGTCCGGCTATGCCTGAGGTTGCCACTGCGAAATCAGCTTTAAGAAGTCTTCTTGCCCCTTCCGCCATCGAAATCACTACAGGTTCGCTTACAGCACCGTACTTTTCAATAAGTTTCTCATCAATTCCCAGCAATTCAGTTTTGATGCTATTGGCATAGGCAATTACAGAACCTTTGAAATAATCTGAACTGCCTGGAACGCTTGTAATCATATGAGCTATATTTCCGCCGGTGCAGCTTTCTGCAGTGCAGAGTGTTTTTTTCTTATCACGCAGAAGTTTTCCAATAACCATTTCAAGTGATTCTTCATTTTCACCGTAAATGAGTTCAGGTATGATTGAATACAGCCTCTTAACCTGTTCTTTAACCGATTCTTCAATTTTACCCTGATCGGCGCCTGTTCCTGTAAGTCTTAATTTTATTATTCCGGAAGAAGGAAGATATGCGAGTTTAATATTTTCAGGAAGACCGGCTTCAAAGCTTTCAAGCATTTCGGCAAGCTTTGCCTCGGGAGCTCCGTATGTCATTATATTCCTGTGAATTATAAATTGTGATGTAAATCATTTTTTTAAGTTCCGGTAATACATGTTGATTCATTATATATTTCATCTCTGACGGTACTCCCGGTAATGAGATAAAAATTGTTCTCTCCTTTTCAAACCACATTCCCGGAGCAGTTCCGGCAGCGTTTGTAAGAACCCTGCACGATTCCGGGACCTCTGCCTGCCTTCTGTTATTCTCGTTCATGGGAAAATTTCTCCTTAGCATCATATTCTCCACCATTGCAAGAACCTCTTTATTCATTACAAGTCTGGTGTTAAAGAATTCACAAAGAGCTGGTTTTGTTATGTCATCGCTTGTTGGACCGAGTCCTCCTGTAATAATAATAACGTCAGATTCTCCTTCAACTTCTGTCAGAACATTCAGAATATCAGGTCTCCGGTCGTGAACGGTAACCTTTCTGACAACATCAAATCCTGCCATGCTAAGTTCAGCTCCTATCCATGCTGAGTTGGTATCGATTGTCTGACCTATAAGGAGTTCGTCGCCAATAGTTATGATTTGAGCTTTCATTCAATGACGTTTTTAACTATTTTTTTTGTATGAGAAAAAAATTAAGATAAATTCGCACCGGAATAATTCTTTAATGCGGGAATAGCTCAGTTGGTAGAGCATTAGCTTCCCAAGCTAAGGGTCGCGAGTTCGAGTCTCGTTTCCCGCTCTCACCCTCCGAATCTGCCAAATGGCAGTGAAGGAGGGGTTTTTATTTTGAGCCTCCAATGGGACTCGAACCCACGACCTGCTCATTACGAATGAGCTGCTCTACCAACTGAGCTAAGGAGGCAAAATCCAATGCAAATATAGAAATTCATTCTAATTTTGCCAGTCTTGCAAGAAGCGGAGGATGCGAATAATGGAAAAAAACGTATGCCGGATGAGGGATCATATTTGACAGGTTTTTTACTGCCAGCTTCTTCAATGAGGCCGCAAGCATAAGGGTTCATAATTATCGCGGACGAACTTATCAGCTTCAAACTCGTTTTTTCGTGAAATAAAGTTTGAGACCAGGCCGATCAGCAGCGACATGGGACTGTATAAGATGCCAAAAACGATCAACCCAAGATGAAAGCTTGGTGTCTCCACTCCTATCGCTTTGGATAATAAAGGGCTGTCGACAACCAGGGAAAAGAGAAACAGCATCAGACCGGTAAGAAGAACAGATGAAATAAGGCTCTTAAGAACATGCTTCTTTTTATAATGACCGATCTCGTGTGCCAGAACAGCAACAATCTCCTCATCCGACATCTCTTTTATCAGTGTATCATAAAGGACAATCCTTTTCTTTGATCCAAATCCTGAAAAATATGCATTGGCCTTGGTGCTTCTTTTCGACCCGTCAATAACATAAATATTCTTAAGGCGAAACCCTGTCTTTTCGGCAAATGATTCAATTTTAGTCCTCAGCGGGCTATCAATCAGAGGAGTCTGCTTATTGAAAAGCGGTACGATCCATTCAGAATAAAAGAAGTTTATGAATACCGAGAAAACTGTAATAAGTCCCCAGGCGTAAAGCCAGAAACCTCTTCCGGTTTTATAGTAGATCCAGGTAACCAGTCCAAGGACAGGAATTCCTACAATCAGAGCGATGAACCATGACTTCAGATGATCAGTTATAAATATCCTGACAGACATAGTGTTAAAACCATATTTCTTTTCTATAACAAATGTATCATACCAGCCGAAAGGCAAATTGATGATTTCTGATGCAAAACCGATTATTCCAAAGAAAATAAGTGCAATAACCACAGAGTTTCCGCTGAACGATCGGGCAAGGGAATCGAGAAATGCAAATCCTCCTGAAACGATCATTATTATAATAATGGCAAGGTTGAAGGATGATGACCAGAGAGAGAGTTTAAGATTATCCTTTTCATAAAGCTGGGTTTTCCTGTATTCTTCTTTGTCGCAGATGCCTATAAGCTTTTCGGGGAGAATCTCCGATCTCATTCCGGCATTAAGGTATTCAAGGTACCTTTCGAGTAAAAAGCCTGTTACAGGGAAAAAGAGGATCAGAAAAAAAACGAAGTTATGCATTGAACAGCAAGGTATTATAAAAAAAGAAGCAGGGCGCCTGTTTAAAATAAGTGTGGAATAAATATGTCTCGCTGCATTTCCTCGTGCTATAAGGATAGGCGCCCTGCGGTACTACAAATATAATAAATATTTTTAAGTTAACATACCTCCGCACACATGAATTGTTTGTCCGGTTATATAAGAAGATAGTTCAGAAGCCAGGAATAACGCTGTATTTGCCACATCCTCAGGGGTTCCGCCACGTTTCAGAGGTATCTTATTTATCCAGTCACTTTTTATATCAGGAGGTAAATTATCTGTCATTTCTGTAAGAATAAAGCCGGGAGCAATGGCATTGCACCTTATATTTCTCGATCCAAGCTCCTTTGCAACACTTTTTGTAAATCCAAGTATTCCTGCTTTGGATGCTGAGTAATTACTTTGTCCGGCGTTACCTGAAACACCTACAACTGAGCTCATATTTATAATCGACCCATTTTTCTGCTTGAGCATAGTCTGAAGTACAGCCTTTGTAAGGTTAAAAACCGATTTGAGATTTACTGAAATTACTGCATCCCACTGGTCCTCATTCATTCTCATTAAAAGAGTATCCTTTGTAATTCCGGCATTGTTTACCAGAATATCTATTTTCCCGAAATCTTTTATGATTTCATTTACAACTCTTTGAGAATCCTCAAAACTTGAAGCATTCGAAATATATCCCCTGATATTTACATTATGAGCCTTCATCTCATCGATTGTATTAATGAAAGCTTCATCTTCAACTATATTCGTAATTGCAATCGATGCACCTTCCTTTGCAAACCTTGATGCAATAGCCTTACCGATTCCCCTTGATGCGCCGGTGATAAGAGCTGTTTTTCCTTCCAGAAGTTTCATATTGATTATGATTTGAATGGAACAAATATATATAAATAAATCAAATAGGGTCATGCCATGGCAAATAGGGTCATGCCATGGCATGACCCTATTTGTTATAATTGGATTTAAAATCTTTTTAAGACCTCTGCCACCGTTATCCCAATATCCGCCGGCGACTGCACAACATGGATCCCGCATTGTTTCATGATCTCAATTTTAGCTGCTGCGGTATCCGCCTTCCCTCCTATTATAGCTCCTGCATGCCCCATCCTCCGGCCTTTGGGAGCTGTTTGTCCGGCGATAAATCCTATAACCGGTTTGGTCCCATTCTCCTTAATCCATTCGGCGGCATCGGTTTCCATTGATCCTCCGATTTCTCCTATTATTACAATGGCTTCAGTTTCATCATCCTGCATCATGAGCTTAACTGCATCAAGCGTAGTCGTTCCGACAACAGGATCACCACCTATACCAATTCCTGTCGACTGTCCCATGCCCAGCTTCGTTATCTGATCAACTGCTTCGTAAGTGAGGGTCCCTGACCGGGATATTATTCCAATGCTTCCTTTTCTGTGAATAAAACCGGGCATAATACCGACTTTGGCTTCATCAGGGGTGATTATTCCCGGGCAGTTTGGTCCGATCAGCCTGCATTTGAACGATTTCAGGTATTCTTTTACAATCACCATATCTGATACCGGGATTCCTTCAGTTATCGCCACAATCACCATGATACCCGCTGCAGCAGCTTCCATAATTGCATCTGCACCGGCCTGCGGAGGAACAAATATTATTGAAACATCTGCTCCGGTTTCTTTTACAGCATCATGGACGGTGTTGAAAACAGGAAGGCCGAGGTGAGTCTGTCCGCCTTTTCCCGGAGTGACTCCTCCAACCACTTTGGTTCCATACTCAATCATCTGGGAGGCATGGAATGAACCTTCGCTGCCTGTAAATCCCTGAACAATAACTTTCGAATCCTTGTTTACGAGAATACTCATAAGAATCAGATATTTAATTAAATATCACTTAATTATTTAGAACAGGCAAATTAAAATGTTATTCACCTGAACTTCAAATATACCTTATTTTTTTATTTGAATTCGCTATCTTTGGTAGTTAGTAATAAAAGACCGAAGACGGAAGTCCGAAGACAGAAGAAGTAAACAGAAGACAGAAGATTGAAATGGGAAGACGGAAGGAGACATCCCCCTGCCTTCTTCCAAGAGTGATTTTCCTTCGGTCTTCGGTCTTCTGACTTCGGTCTAAAAGACAAAAATGGTATGGTAAACATTGAACCTGTATTATATATTGGCATTTCACAGTCATTTTTCGCAGGTTTACTGATCTCGACAAAGAAACCTTATACTACTGCCAACCGGCTAATGGCAGCATGGCTTTTCATGATCTGTATTGAGATGATCTTTGCACTAATAAACAGCAAGGTCATTGAAATGTATTCCTTTCCTTTCATTACTTTCACCTATGGTCCCCTGCTCTACCTGTATGTCAAATTCATGACGAATACTGACAAGAAATTCAACTGGCTCGAAATACTTCATTTTGTTCCCTTTGTTGCCTTCTTTACAGTTTCGGTAATATTCAGGTCAGAGCCTCTTGTGAGAGACCTCAGGAGCTTTTTCAGACCTGATAAATTAATTTCCCTGAGAATTGTATACTCAATTGCATTTTTCTTTTCAATCACAATTTACAGTATCCTCTCCTTCATTGAAATAAAACACCACCAGGATAATCTTAAGAACCTGGTTTCCTTTACATCTCAGCGGATTACTCTTAACTGGCTGAAAATATTATCGATAAGCTTTTATGTTGTATTCTTTATTTTGTTCATCCTCGGAGGTCTGAATATGATCGGCGATTTCATACCCTTTGATCCCTATTTCGTAATATTTGGTTTCATTGCAGTATTTTCGACTGTATACAGCTTTTACGGTATCAAGCAGCCGGTAATTTTTGGTGAAGTGTTTCATGAAGAAAATAACAGTGAAAAGAAGGAAACAGAAAAATATTCCAAAAGCGGACTGAAAGATGCTCAGGCTGAGAAATACCTTAAGAAACTCCTTTCTTATATGGAGACCAATAAACCATTCCTGGATGGTGACCTTACCATACATGACCTTTCAGATAAAACCGGAATTGCCCGCCATCATATCACCCAGGTTCTGAATGAAAAGTACAAAAGGAACTTCTTTACATTCGTAAATGAATACAGGGTAAAAGAAGTTATGGAACGGTTCAGTGAGCCTAAATTCAACAACTATACTATTCTGGCGATAGCTATGGATGCAGGGTTCAATTCCAAGACAACATTCAATTCATTTTTCAAGAACCAGACCGGACAGACCCCCAGTGAATACCGGGAAAAAATGACGGGAATTACAAAATAACAGAGTACGGATTCAGCGGGGCGTACCTGTTGTTTATCAGTTACAGGTACGGACTAAGCGGATAAGACGACCAGCATTCATTATTAGCGTTCATTTGCAGAAAAATGAGTAATGAACGTTTCGGTAATAACAGCAGGTCTTTTATTACTTTTCAGCAATCCTGTCCAAAGCCAGGATACCGTTGCTGTTAATAACAACCCTGATTTTTCAACAGAAAAGATACTTGGTGGCTTTATCAGGGGCGGGCTTTATACATGGGTCGATAAATCAGATGATAAATTATATTTTCCGAATGCATTCTCCGATCTGGGACTGAAGCTGGAGACAGGTAACGGTAAGAATTTCAGGTCCTTTGCGGATATCCGGTTCAGGTATGGAACCGAATTCCTTAAACCAGTAAGCAAGCTTGATATCCGCGAAGCCTGGGTAGCCATAAACGGAAAGAAATGGAACTTTTCAGCCGGGCAGAAGATAATTAAATGGGGCCGGTGCGATTTTACAAATCCAACATCGAAACTCTCCCCGATCAATATGATCTCACGTTCGCCCGACCGGGAGGATATGAATATGGGAAATCTTATGGTTTCCGTGAATTATTATCCCTGGACGAAAGTTAAATTTGAGGCTGTCGCTGTCCCCTATTACAGATCTTCCGTGCTCATAATTGAACCTGTCAGGCTGCCTGAATATGTTGTCATAAAGCAGTTGCCATTCCTGGTAACTGAAAAGGAAATGTTCAGCTACGCTCTTAAAGCAGATTTCCATATTAAACAGTTTGACTGGAGTTTCTCTTGGTTCGAGGGATACGATCCTTTGCCTGGCATTGCGCTCACTGAATTTAATCTCGACCTGAATCAGCAAATCCCTGTTCCCTATATTGAATTATCGGTTAAGCCTTATAAGACCAGAGTCCTGGGAATGGATTTTGAAACTGTTGTGGGCGCTCTTGGCATAAGGGGCGAAGCTGCATGGTCCGATCCGGAATTATCACATGAAAAAAATGAAAACGTTCCTTTCCCGGAAATCAAATGGGCACTCGGAGCTGACTGGTCAAAAGGGATCTGGCGGTTTACTGGAGAATACAGCGGAAAATTTATAATTGAATACACACCATCCTCTGTCGAACCTCTTATCGGAACTGGAACTGATTTTTCACAGATTGCACCACTTCTTACGATCCCGGGGTTTGATATTGAAGATTATGTTAAACTACAGGTAGGGGCATTCAACAGGCTATATAATAATCAGTTAAAACAATATTATCATACGGCTGGACTCAGGGTGGAGGCTGATTTGCTGTATGATAAACTTTTCCCTTCTGTAATGACCTTGTACAACTTCACTTCACACGAAATGCTTTTGATTCCTGAAGTAAAAATAAAACCGGCTGACGGCCTGGCCATAACAATCGGTGCCGAGATTTATTTGGGCCGGAAGGGTTCATTGTATGATATTGTTGATGATTTCATGAATGGAGCTTACGTATCACTGAGAGTTGATTTTTAATATTATGGCAGAATTTATTTACCGGTACAGATGGATCATCATCCTGCTCTGCATCTTGATTGGAGCCGGATCTGTGCTATTGATTCCCAGAACAGAAATTGATCCTGAGATGCGGAATTATGTACCCCGGTCAATCAAGTCGAGAGTAGCAACGGACAAGATCGAAAATGAATTCGGAGTTCAGGATATGGTGCTAATCCTTTTCTCTGACAGCTGTATAATTACAAAAGATAACCTGAATCAAATAAAGGATATAGATCGTGCTATTTCAAGAATCAATGGAGTAAGTACAAGGATATCTCCATTCACTGTTAAAAGCATTACAAGTGAAGAAGGAATGATGACAGTGAATCCGGTTATCAAAAAGATTCCTTCTGATAAATCTGAATTGAAACAGCTCGGGAAAGATATCCTTGAAAATAGTTTTGCCCGTGACATCATTGTCTCTTCTGACCTTACTACAGCATCAATCACTGCAACAATAAACAATTCTAAAACCGAAAAAGAGACTCTTCAGAAAATTGACTCGGTTATCAGTTCGAATCCTGGAAATACTAAAATAATCAAGGGAGGATTACCATATATAAGACAGAGTCTGATGAGGGATGTTGGCCGGGATGCCATCATACTTATTCCTGCCGCTCTTCTTATTATGCTTTTAGTCCTTAAGATTAACCTCGGAACATGGCGAAGTGTCATTCTGCCATTCAGCGTAGTGGTTCTTACAACTGCATTCAGCCTGGCGCTGATCCCTCTTATCGGCTGGAAATTATCAATTATTACCCTGCTGGTACCTGTTATTCTGATAGCGGTAGCCAATAATTACGGAATATACCTTGTTGCAAGATTTCAGGAGTTAAGTTCAAGATATCCCGATGCTTCAAAAAAAGAGCTTGTAAGGACACTGATCAAGTCACTGAACATGCCGATTCTTTTTAGCGGACTGACAACAGTTGCAGGTATCCTCGGATTGCTCACCCATTCAATTATTCCTGCAAAACAGGTCGGGGTTCTTGCAGCAGCTGGTGTATCTCTGGCTCTTCTTATGAGCCTGTTGCTCATTCCTTCCCTGATATTTGTGAGTGGTTCAGGTCTGATCTCAAAGAACAGGAAAAAAGACAAGACCAGGTTATTTGAGAAGATACTTAACAGACTCTCGAAGCTTATAATCAAATACCCGGGAAAGATACTCCTTGTTTCGTCGGTTGTTATCCTAATACTTGCTTCAGGCATGGCATTTCTGAAGATCAATACAAACCAGGAAAACTACTTCGCCCCGAAGCATCCGGTCAGGCAGGCTTCAGCTATTATCAATTCAAAATTCGGAGGATCACAGACTATCTCTGTTATGATAAAAGGGGATATAATAGACCCTGAAATAATGAAAGGGATCGACAGGATTACAACAGAGGTCAGGAAGCAAAATGGGGTTGGAGGCGTATTTTCCATATCACAGGTTATAAGAGAAATGAGCAAGGCCATCTACACCGATACTGAAGATGGTTATAATCGTATCCCCGATACACGCGAAGCCATCGCTCAGATGTTTGAACTTTATAATATGAGCGGTAATCCTGATGACTTTAAGCAATTGACTGACCTTGATAATACAAAAGCCCATATTCTGATCCGGATTTCGGAGCCGGAGAACAATATCGTCAGATCAGTAAAGGAAAGGATATACGAACTGACAGCGAATTTCCCGGCCGAAGTAAGTGTAGGCGGGTATGCTATTATAATGTCAGATTTTGCTGTATCCATTATTAAGGGACAGATATTCTCGCTGCTTTTTGCAGTCATTACAGTGCTTTTACTTCTGACGATAGTTTTCAGGTCATTTAAGGGAGGGCTTGTTGGTTCAATTCCACTTGTTGCATCAATCCTTATTCTTTTTGGTTTTATGGGTTATACAGGTATAGCCCTTGATGCAGCTACAGCACTGCTTTCATCTATTATGATCGGAGTCGGTGTGGATTTCACCATTCAGTATATCTGGTGCTTTAACCTTCAGATAAGGGCCGGATTGACTTACGCTGAAGCTACTTCTTCTGCAATAGGGACCATCGGACGCAGCATAATAATCAACGCTTTTAGTGTAATGGCCGGATTCGGAGCGCTGATGTTTTCAGGATTCACTTCGATTCGATTTTTTGGATATCTGGTACTGATCTCCATTGGATCTTGCCTGATTGGCGCGCTTTTGATCATTCCGGCATTTTTGATGAAATATAAACCAGGGTTTCTGGGATTTGAAACAGATAATAAGAAAAAAGTAAAAAATGAAAAGGAGAGTAATATTATTGGGGTTAATACTGCCGCTTTTGCAGGCAGCAGCGCAACAGCCTGATGCAATGCAGATAATGGCCAAAAGCCGCGATCAGAGTATTGCAGGTTCATTGAATGCAACAGTAGTTCTTAAAATAACCGAAAAAGGAGGATCAACCCGCAGCAGAACAATCTCGATGATGACCAAAAGCTATGCTGACGGGCTTGAAAAAAGAATCATCAGGTTTATAGAACCAGCCGATGTAAGAGGTACCTCAATGCTGGTGTTTGATAATAAAAACTCAGCGGATGATATGTGGATATATCTTCCTGCCTTGAAGAAGACCCGGCGGATAGTTACTTCAGAAAAAGGTAAAAGCTTTATGAGCTCAGAATTTACAAATGCGGATATGAGCTCACCCTCTGTTTCTGACTTCACACACAAACATCTTGAAAAGTCAGGCACCAATAACCAGTGGATTATTGAAAGCATTCCTGTCAATGATGACAAGGCTGATGAATATGGTTTCTCGAAGAAAATAAGCTATATAAGCATCGATAAAGATCAGGTACTTAAGATGGAGTTCTATAATTTTGATAAAGAGCTTTTTAAGGTAATTGAGATAAAAAGTATCTTCCCTCTGAGCGATGGAAAATATATGGTAAAGGATATGGTTGCAAGCAACCTTAATACGAACCGTAAATCGGAAATCCTCTTTACTAAAATCAATGAAGGGGAGAAGATTGATGATTCCAATTTCACTATTCAGAACCTGGAAAAGTAACAGAAAAATTACCAGGTGCTAGTTGCTTGTTGCTGGTTGCTTGTTTTAACCAGTAACAAGGATCCAGCAACCAGCAACCAGCAACCAGCAACATGAACTAAATAGTCTCAAGGTTTAATAATCGTTCCGTCACCCTTTCTGACTGTCCAGTTTGATTTTGTGCCAATCGGATATTTTGCGGCCTCTTTTTCATTTATGTCAACTCCCAGACCCGGAGCTTCATTAATATACATATACCCGTTCTTGTAAGTCTGGCAGCCGGGAAAAACAGCCTGAGCCTTTTCACTCCAGAAATGAGATTCCTGGATCCCGAAGTTCCAGACAGCAAGGTCGATATGTGCATTAGCTGCATGCCCGACAGGAGAAACATCTCCAGGTCCGTGCCATGCGGTTTTAATATTGAACCACTCCCCGAGCCTTGCAATTTTCATTGCCGGAGTGATTCCCCCTATCTGGGACAGGTGAACCCGTATATAATCAAACAGCTGATCCACCATATAGTCCCTGAATTCATTTATATTGTTGAATAATTCGCCCATTGCAATCGGGACCGTTGTGCTGGTTCTCAGCTGCCTGAACCATTTCATATTCTCTGGAGAAAATGGATCTTCAATAAAGTAAGGACGATACTGTTCAAGCTTCTTAATCAGGTTTATCGCGTCAAGCGGTTCCACACGTTCATGGATGTCATGTAAAAGCTCAATATCCTCACCGCACTTTTTCCTGACATAATCAAACATTTCAGGTACTCTCTTTAGATATGTATGCTGATCCATATACATATCCTCTTCTCTTCCAAAACCTGCTTCTTTGAAATCAGGCTTTTTCTCCATAGTCCCGACACCTCCATAACCACCCTGCTGAATGCGGATATGTCGGAACCCCTGCTCCATGAATTGTTGTACCCGATCTGCAAGTGCCTCAGGAGTCGGGCCGCTTGCATGAGCATAGCAATCGACAGCTATCCTTGATTTACCTCCGAGAAGCTGGTATACAGGCATATTCGCCCTTTTACCCTTTATATCCCAAAGGGCTTCATCCAGTCCGCTCAGAGCATTATTAAGAACAGGGCCATTCCTCCAGTATGAACTCACATACGCCGATTGCCACATATCTTCTATATTGTCAGCATCCTTACCAACACAAAAGTCATTAAGATAACTGTTGATGGCAGGGATAACAGCCATAGCCCGCTGGGTAAAAGTAGCACAACCTAATCCATATAGGCCGGGTTCTGTTGTTTCAACCTTAACAACAATCAGGTTTGACCCTTCAGGAGCGGTAGCAATTGCCCTGACACTTTTGATCTTTAAGGGAGGAAGGCCCGTCGACCAGGAAGGTCTCAGACGGGTTTCTGCTCCTTGCGGCAGGTCTTGCGAAAAGACCAAGAATACCTGCAGCTGAGCCTGCTGTTAATAATTTCACAGCATCCCGGCGGTTGATTTCGGTTTTAATTTCATTCTTTTTCATGAGATGATATGTATTTGTTTCTTAAGTTACCGTCATTCCGAGCGTAGCGAGGAATCCCCCTCATATTATGCAGTTGCCTCTTATGATTTTGGATTCATCCATACTATCTGTTTTTCAAAATTGTCAGGAAGCCTATATTTTATAATATGGTCATTAATGCTTTCGCCGACAATTTTAATCTTACTCAGATCAGCATTTCCTAATCCCATATTACTGCAGTAATTCAGGTATCCGATCTTTGAAAAATCTATTCCCATAAGTTCAACCCCTACCCTGTCGGCTGCCAGCCAGTCCTGACTAACAACGCATACCCTGTGGTCGACAGGCGTTCCCAGGGTTGGACCGTTGTGTTCCATTCCTGTATGGCCGTCAATTATGGCAAGATCAGGGTGCAGTTTCTGCGCCAGCATTGCCATATTGTAATTAACGGCATGAAATCCGCCTCCGTGAAGCAATCTCTTGTAGCTTACGGCGCCCGGTTTTGATTCTCTGGCCTTTTCGGAGAACCTGATATCCTCATTATATAATGTGAATCCGGTGTCTTTAATGGGTGAACCGAATACGATGTTTTTAAGCGATAATGTTGCTCCCACAGTATTATGAGTCTTCATCCTGGCAACTGATACGATATAGTTGTCAGGATCGAGAATTAAAGAGGAGACTCTTACCAGATGGGGTTTAAAGTCCCGTTCATCTGTCACATACATTTTCTCAAATGGCTGATTATCGAGGTCTACCAGTTTTACCGGATACTTTGCAGTCAGACTGTTGTAGCCGTAATTACCGAATCCTTCAAGTGTGAACCCGCTTGCAGATGACTCGGCAATTATGACATTACTTAGTTTTCCGATTGATTTTAAAAACTCCAGGATGCCTTCGAGGGTTTCAACATGGGTGCAAGCCAGGGGAACATAGAGAAGGACATTATTCGGTTTCAGAACCACACGCCTGTTTCCAATAGCTTTCTTTATCTGTCCTGAAAACGGTTTTAGGGACCGGAATACCATATCTGCCCTGTCATCCCCAGTCGAAACCGAAACAAAAGTCTCCTCTTTCTCCTTCCCTTTTGGTGAGAACAGAATATTTGCAGGATTAACCAAAGCTATCGCAGCTCCACCTGACAGTGAGGATTTAACGAAATTACGGCGAGTGTAAATACCCATAATAATTGCTTCTTACATAGTCATTTTAAATTTACATAAATTTCTGGACAAGCTTTCTTTGGTAGTGCCTTAAAAGGTACATTTTCTTTCTTTTGGTTTTTAAACCCTTACCCCATCCCTTCCCCTTAAAGATAAGGGGAAGGGTGTATAATGTTGATATACTGTACTTTCATTCCTTCTCTTACTTTTAAGGGAAGGAGATGGAGGATGGGTTAAAAAATGAAAATAAGATTCTATAACTAATTATCTTTGTAATCATCAGAAACCAGTAAATGATCAGGAAAGAAGAAACCATTTGCGCCCTTGCTACATCATCGGGAGGAGCTATTTCGGTTATAAGAATGAGCGGTCCTCAAAGTATTGATATTTGCACCAGGATATTCTTCCCTTTTAATAAGAATCTGATCCTTACAGATCAGAAAGGGTTCATCATCATTCATGGTGAAATCCTTAATGGCATAGAGGTTGTTGATGATGTTCTGGTGAGTGTTTACAGAGCACCTCACTCCTATACCGGGGAGGATTCAATTGAAATATCCTGTCATGGATCATCATTTATAATTACAGAAATTATTGAACTACTGATAAGGCACGGTGCTTTGGCAGCTATGCCTGGTGAATTCACGCAGAGGGCCTTTCTTAACGGGAAAATGGATCTCTCACAGGCTGAAGCTGTAGCCGATCTGGTTGCCTCCGGAACAAAAGCTGCCCACCGAATTGCTATGTCACAGATGCGCGGTGGTTTCTCAGCTGAGATAAGCAAGCTGAGGTCAGAGCTTCTAAAGTTTGCTTCTCTGATTGAGCTGGAGCTGGATTTCGGAGAGGAAGATGTTCAGTTCGCCGACAGGAAAGAACTCACTTCGATAGTTCTAAAAGTTAAGGACCTGGCCGACAAACTGGGGAATTCCTTCAGACTGGGGAATGTAATAAAGAATGGAATTCCTGTTGCTATAGTCGGGAAGCCCAATTCGGGAAAATCAACTCTGCTAAATGCTCTTCTTAATGAAGAGAGAGCTATTGTTTCGGAAATCCCGGGGACAACCAGGGATGTGATTGAAGATTCTATTGTAATTAATGGGTTGGAATACAGATTTATAGATACTGCCGGCTTACGTGATACTTCAGATATAATCGAGAGCCTGGGAATAAGAAAAACCAATGAAAAGATATTACAATCCTCGGTAATTCTCATGGTAGATGAAATATCTGAATCAGCAGACATGATAAACAAGAGAGCAGACAGCATCAGGAATATGATTACCGGTTTTGACAAGAAGCTGATCGTCCTAATCAATAAAATTGACGAAGGTGATCAGGCTGGCTTGGATAATCTGAAGCATAAGGTTTATTTAGATATCGATGATTCCCTCCTGTTTATTTCAGCTAAAAACCTGACAGGTCTCGATAAACTCCGAACCAAATTGGGCAAAATCCTTGAAAAGGAGCGACTGAACCAGGAAGACGTGATAATTAACAACGTGCGCCACTTCGAAGCTCTACAGCACGTTTCTGAAAGTCTGGAAAGGGTTATTGCCGGGTTAGCAGAAAATCTCCCCGGGGACCTGTTAGCAACCGATATCCGTCAGGCTATACATTACCTGGGTGAGATTACAGGTGAAATAACCACTGATGAGATACTTGGGAATATTTTTAAGAATTTTTGTATAGGAAAATGATATTTATTAATACGCAAATATAAATGGCACAGAAATTTATTTCGTTTACAGTGATTGATGATTTCATCAACAGGATAATGGTAAAGGCAGGAATTCCTGAGGAAGATGCAAAAGTTATCGGTGATGTCCTGCTTCAGGCTGACAAATCCGGAATCGACTCACATGGTGTGAACCGCCTGAAAAATATCTATCTGGATCGTATCAGGGACGGAATTCTGAATCCTGTTACAAATATTGAAATCATCAGGGAGAGCCCGACAACAGCAGTAATTGATGGTCATAACGGAATGGGTCATGTAATTGCTTACAGATCAATGAAGCTGGCTATTGAAAAGGCAGGAAAATTTGGCATGGGAATGGTGGTCGTCCGAAACTCAACCCATTATGGAATAGCTGGATACTATTCGCTGATGGCTGTACGGGAGAATATGATAGGAATTACCGGTACAAACGCCAGGCCTTCCATAGCTCCGACTTTTGGCGTGGAAAACATGCTTGGGACAAATCCTCTGACTTTCGGTATGCCAAGCGATGAGCCCTTTCCTTTTCTGCTTGATTGTGCAACTTCAATTACACAGAGAGGAAAAGTTGAGCTGTATGCCAGGCTTGGTAAGGATTTGCCCAAAGGATGGGTAATTGATGAGAATGGTGAAAGCAAGACCGACTCCCGGGAAGTTCTTAAGGATCTTATTTCAGGTCACGCCGCCCTGACTCCTCTTGGGGGCGCAGGCGAAGAAACAGGGGGATACAAGGGTTATGGCTATGCAACAGTCGTGGAGATTCTTTCCTCTGCTCTCCAGCAAGGCTCTTATTTAAAAATGCTTATGGGTTTAAAAGATGGAAAAAAAGCTCCCTACTCACTAGGCCACTTTTTTATAGCTCTGGATATAAATGCCTTTACTGATCCGGATGAATTTAAGAAAACCACAGGGAATATACTTCGTGAGCTCAGAGCATCAAAGAAAATGCCGGGTCAAAACCGCATCTATACAGCCGGTGAAAAGGAATATTATACATGGCTTGAAAGAAAAGATAAAGGCCTTCCCTTCAATAAAGACCTTTTAGAAGAGTTCAGAGGATTATGCAAAGATTATAATCTTGAGGAATACCTGCCTCATTTCAACATCTGATAGCTGATAGCTGATAGCTGAAGCACATTTACTCATTATTCTTTATGCACAGTTTCCCGGATCATTCTGAGTGCAATAAACGAAATGTAGATATAACTGTTTAGAATGAAAAGTCTCTGCCACAGGCCTTTATAATTTGCTATAATATCGTTTTCATTTCCAAGAAATCGAAAAGAGAATAAAACCAGAAACAAAGTACCCAGGATAAAGATAATTCTGGAAAACCTTATAAACCCAGGATTTGAAAAGAATGGTCTTATTTTCTGGACAATGAGCGGCAAAATCAAAATGGCAACAACGCCTGCTCCTCCCAGAATGTCATGTACAATGAAAGATGTGGTATAGGAACCAGAAACCCGATCGGCTTTGAACAAGCCTGACCCCAATCCCTCACCCAATCCATAAAGTATTAACAGCCAGAAAGCAATCTTTACATATTTATCACCTGGTGAATATGCCGCCCTGAATCCGAAGGCGAATATTACCATCAGAATTCCAAGGATTATCCACCATGTAGAAATTATATCAGACACAGGACTGATGGAAGATCCAAGTGAGCTCATTGTGTCGTATACCTGGCTGTAACCAGGGTAATCCGGCCCCAAAACAAAAAGAGAAAGGAAATCACCGATGAATCCTATAAAAAAAGCTGCTGCTCCTGCAAAAACTAAAATTCTCCTGTTATTCATGTCCAGGCTTAATTACTTTGGCAAGGACTGAAGGAATCTGCAGCAGATCATAATCTTGCGAAAATATAAGGTATTTGTTATGCCAGACCGGGAAAAATTTCTCCTTGAAATTCCGGGATCCTTTAAAGTGGGAGAAGGATTTTATCTTTTCATAGGCAAACTTCATTGTTCTTTCTGAGAATGTATGAGGATCGTCGATTCCGCTCATAGGTGCAAAACCCAGGTTTACTTTAGAATAATTCTTCGATTTCATATACCTGAAAAGTTCAACCAGGATAAAATCCAGAACTCCATGCGGTGAATCTTCTGTTTTTCTTATCAGATCATAAGTGCCTTCTCCGGGCGCGAGATCTGGAATAATATTAAGAAAGGCTATGACTTTTTCTTCTGAATTTTCCACTGTTATGATAGTCTGGTTTTTCAGCTCATTCCATCTGAACATACCCTGCGAAAAAATGATTTCCTCCCGTTTTGTTGAATCAAGCCATTCATCAGAGACCGCTTTCAGCTTCTGCAATAACCCGTCTTTTATTGGCGGGAGGTGTACTGTTGATTTATATCCTTCATCAGCTACCTTATTTAATGCATTCCTGAGGGCTTTATTTTTTCCACCTTCAAGTGTGAATAAATTCAGGTCGACAATTCCCTCCTGACCAAGGAAAAGGCTTTTTTTTGAAATTTCTTTATAGACCGGCAGACTTTCCTCAGGGACCCTGTAAAAAACGTTTTTTAAGCCGTTTTCATAACAGAACTCATCAAAAAGCAAAACACATTTTTTCATATCTGCCTGGCTTTCGGCGACAGGATTTTCAAGCACAACCGCAAAATTGCCAGATGTGCGATAGGCAATGAATGCATTAATCTCACCAGGTGCAAAAATCTGCTTATCGTAATAGGTTTTGAAATAATCAAGGCCTGAATTGCCAAACTTCCCAACCATCAGCTTCGCTTTATCAAATTCCTCCTGAGTTGATGACCCCCTTGAAAAGTAGGGCTTTATAATCGTATAAAACAGAAATGAAAGTGACACAAGGCCGCTCACATTTATCGAAATCAGGAAATCCTTTGCAAAACGGGTGACAGGGGCCAATCCGGTTTTTCCCAGCAGTACAAAATTCCTAAGTGTGGCAATAATGCTTTGCCCGAGATCAAACTCAATCCCAAAATGTTTCTTATCGAGAAAATAGAAGCCAATTGTCCCGTAGATTATCACTGCAATTATGCTCAGCACAGCTGACCATATCCCGATTACATGCAATTTAGGATTCCCTTTTATAATGTATTCTTTTCTGGAAAATAATAGTATGACGAAGATGATCATAGCGAATATTGCCTCTTCATAATCAATAGCTTTTGTGAGATGGCCAATGCATGATACAGCACTCATTGCCAATGCTATCCACCATGCATTCCTTAAACCCCTCAACATGAAAATTGCGGTTAGCAGCAAGAAGAGACCTGCAATAAATACAAAGTAATTCGAAGCTGCAATTGCATCTAACGGTAAAAAATCCTGGAGCCGTTGAACTCTCTCAGCAAGAGCGGGCGTAATTGAAGATAGAATATTTACAATCCCAAGAGTGAATATCAAAAAAGCAGGTATTACACGCATGAGCAGTTTGTTAATCTTCAGGAGAAAGCTGATCGCCCCAAGGACCATTGGAAACCAGAATTCAAAGAACCGGTAAAGAAGTGTTATGGCAAGCGCTTCCACGCCTGAAAAACCGAGCCTTGTAAGAATGAATGACATTGAAAGCTCAACTGCACCAAGTCCTCTCATGAAGGGGGATAAAAATGCAGAAAAAACGCTGGCAAGATAACCAAGCATTGCAAAGAACAGGGATGCTTTGAGTCCCAGTGCCAGCATTGCTATATAAACCAGAAAAATGCATGTAATATCAATTGTTATAGATATTAATATTGTGTAAATAAGGTATTTGCTGTCAATGCTGTGACTGATAAGCTCGTCAATAATAACTTCAGAAGAGGGAAAAATCCTTACAAATATTCTGTAAATGAATTTTTTCTTTACCAGAGATTTGTATATTAAATAAATTGCTGTAACAAAAAAGATCATTGCCAATAATACCAATAGCTCTGCAACTCCCGTAAGACCCCGGGAAAGAGCATAGATCAGGATCGGAAAGGCAACCAGCACCAGTGTAACTATACCGGTAAATGCATAAATTGATGAAGCAAAATGGATTTTTGTTTTTGTTGTCTCTTCACCTTCGATATCATCTGTAAAAAAAGCAAGGGAAGAAACCCCTCCGGCAGGCATAAAAATGCCTATAAAATTGCGTTTCAGAAATAACAGTATTGTTCTGGAAAGTTTTACTTTTATTCTTAAGGATGCGAATGACATTTTATACATAAATCCCTGAAGGACAATGTATAAAATTGTAACAGCAATTCCAGGAATAATATATTTCAGGCTGGCAGTAAGGATGACTTGTTTTATCTGTCCAAGTTCTGGTTGTTCATGCCGGAAGAACCATGCTCCCACAGTAATAAAAAGAACCGCAAGCAAAAATGTGGCAATAAATTTGCTGTTTTCACGGATGGTATCAACACGGTCTTTTAGGAAAGACCATAAAGAAAACCTGTGTGATCCTGTTTTCTCCATACTTCAGAAATTAAACAAATTTATTCATAAACTCAGTATTGTCATTACCTGTGATCATTTATACCACAAATTTAGTTTTTACAGTAATGAAACCTCGTTATATCTCATCTTAAATGAAATCCATTTATGGCAACTATATTTTTACAATTGTGAATAAATAAATTAATTTATTGAAAATAAATGAAATATCCCGAAAATAAAGCTTATCTTTGCGCCAAATTAATAAAATCACATCATGAGTAAAGGAACAGTAAAATTTTTCAATGAATCAAAAGGTTTTGGATTTATCAAAGAAGAGAATTCACCAAAAGAGTATTTCGTGCATTCATCAGGTTTGAAGGATGTTATCACGGAGAATGATGAAGTTACCTTTGATCTGGAACAGGGCAAAAAAGGGTTAAATGCAGTAAATGTTAAACTTGCATAGTTTATCTATAGTAATCATTTAAAATTTTTGGTCCCGCCAAAGGCGGGACTTTTTTTTGAAGAACAAAGAATTTGGTACACGTAATAATTGATGCAATGAGTAATAATGTGTTCGAAAAGAAACAAACTGTTTTTAAATCTCCTGATCTTAATAAACTGCAGGCGGTAGTGATTGACCACAGAACAAAGATATATATCGCTCTTGGTGCTGATCCGGAGGAGGCAAGAGCCCGTTATTTTTCGCGCAGGGCAGCTCCGGTTAAAGCCTGATCTGTTCTTTACGGGTGCACATATTTTCCCCTGTACTCTCTTTTCAGAAGTGCAGATGCTTCCGGATTACCAATGATCACATTCTTTTCCTGATCCCATTTTACAATTGACCCGGTGTTGTATGATATCATCGCCAGCTGAACAGTAGCAGTCGACTTAAATGCGTCTTCTGGTGTACAAGTGATTAATGTTTTGTCTTTGTTTCTGACTGCTTTTAAGAAGTTCTCCACATGGTTCTCCTGCATGAGTGGAGTCTGAATCTGGAAATCCTCTCTTTTTGCATCCTTGCCGGCAGAGAATATTACAACCATTGAATCATCGGCAAAAATGGTTCCTTTTTCGCCATAGAAGAAAATGCCATTGTTATATTCTTTTGTTACATCACCATTGCCCCACAGACGGTGCTGCCAGATCACAGGCGCCTTTTTGAATCCAAACTTTACATTCAGGGTGTCGGGAGTGGTAATCTGGTCCTTCAGGGCTAAAATGCCGCCAGAGGCATATATGTTATCAGGCATTCCTTCACCCATTATTTTGCGGATTATATCGATATGATGAATTCCCCAGTCGACAAGATGACCATTTCCATATTCCTTTTCGAGTCTCCATGACTTGTGCCCGATACTTGGCCTGTATTCCAGCTTTGGAGCAGGACCGCACCATTCTTCCCAGTCGAGAGAAGCAGGAGGAGGCTGGATTTTCGTATCCTGCGGCCCGGGATTATAATGTATCTGGGCAACAACCTGGTGCACCTCTCCTATTTTCCCTCCATCAATAAATTCCTTAGCCTTTTTAAAAGATTCTGCCTGGCGTCGCTGGAATCCGACCTGGATAATATTCCCAGACTTTCTGGCGGCATTTACCATTGCAACTCCCTCCATAACATCATAAGCCAAAGGTTTTTCGCAGTAGATATCTAAACCTTTATTGCAGGCGGCAATAAACTGCAATGCATGCCAGTGAGGGATGGTGCCAATAAAAACAGCTTCGAGTCCTTTCATATCAAGAAGGTCGCCATAATATTTGAAAGTTTTTGGCCTGGAACCCTGAAGTTTTTCAATTTCATCTGCACTGGTTGACAGATGCTCAGAGTCCACATCACAGATTCCGATTACCTCAACTCCGCCGATTTTCAGTGCGGCTTTTACATCAACCATACCGTACCATCCGGAGCCGATAAGCCCGGTCTTTATCTTCCTCTCCTGGGAAGCTTTCGGAAAATAGAATGAGGTTGCAGCGGCTGCTGATCCAAATGATGCCATTTCAAGGAATTTTCTTCTTTTCATGATGAATGCTTTAATGCTTTAAAATTAGAAATAAATCAGTTATAGCCTGCTACCTTTAAGGGCAAAAATTTAAACAGGGAGAGTCGCGCATAGTTTTAACGGGGTAACACGGAGTAAAACAGTGAAACTCAGGAAAACTATGCGCGTCACTCCGTGGTTATGTAATTTTTAGTTATAATCATAAAGCACTTATCAGCAATTAGGTGTAAATTTGTTTAGGACACTTCTTACACTTCGCTTCTTATGCCAAAGAAACCACCCAACCTGTTCAATTTCTGGAATGAACTGAAAAGACGCAAAGTTGTTAAAGCATCATTTGTTTATATAGCCGTTGCATTTGCAATAATTCAGGCTGCCGATATCGTTTTTCCGAGGCTTGGATTACCGGACTGGACCGTAACATTTGTTCTGATCCTGCTAATCATTGTATTTATTCTTGTTATTTTACTTACATGGGTTTATGATATTACACCTGAGGGAATTAAAGTAACTCAGGAACTTGATTCAAAGTCAGAAGAAACCAAAAAGAAGAGAAAAGGGAAAGAGAATGAGTTGCGGAAGGCTGAGAAAAGCCTGGAGCAAGAGCCGGGTGATAATGATCTTCAGAAGAGAGTCATTGCGCTTGAAGATCAGTTGAAAGAGGCCAGGAAAGCTTCTTTGAGGACTTTATGGCCTGTCATAGTAAAGAAGATTGGTGTTCCGGCATTGATAGCGGCTTTGCTGCTTGTTCTGGTTTTCAACAAGCAAAAAATAGTTGAAATGATGGGATTTGGCGAAGCAAAAAGAGAAATAGCCAGGACCCATAATTCCAACGCCACGATGTACATCGAAAGCGGAGATCTTGAAGATGCAAAAAGAGAAGTTCAACTTGCCCTTGACAGTGATCCCGGATATTCAAATGCATGGAGCAATTTAGCCGTTATAACCTACAGGGAGGGTGATCTTGACAAAGCAGTTAATCAGACAATCAAGGCTATTGGATTGGATCCTAAAAACAGCAGTGCACCCTACAACCTCGCAATTGCCCTTGATGACAAAAAGGATTTTATACAGGCAGTAAGGTGGTACAGGGAAGCAATAAAAATGGACTCTGCCAATAACGCCGATACTGTCTATACAGCTGCATCAAGTGCATTGGGAAGGCTTTACAACTCATTTGGCCGGCCGATAGATGCAATAATAATTCTGAACAGGGCAAATGGGAAGTACCCCGATTCGAAATATATTTCCTACGTCTATAAGAACCTGGGCAATGCATATCTCATTCAACAGCAAACTGATTCGGCTTTAAAATATCTTGAACTTTCAAACTCACTCCAGCCTTCAGTGCCCGAGACAAATCTCTTTCTGGCAAGGGCTTACGAAGCTTCCGGACAAACCACCAATAGCATTGAGCACTGGCAGAATTATATTGACCTGGAGACCGACACTGCAAAAATAAATATAGCCAAAAAACACAGGAAAGAGCTGGCTGTAAAGCAACTTCAGGAGATAATCAAATAGATAATTGTAGGGGCGTCGCATGCAACGCCCCAAATGTTGGTAAAATTGTAGAGACGCCCAATTTGGGCGTCTTTGTGTTGAAATGCAGAGACGCCTTTGTTGAAAGGTAGAGACGCCCAAATTGGGCGTCTCTACTGAATCACAGGCAATTCAAAACCCAAAACCAACCTATCTGATGAGCATTATCTGTTTTACTTCTCTTACGTTACCTGCTGAGAATCGGATGAAATAAAACCCGCGTGATGCCATTTCTCCATTTGCTGAATATCCGTTCCAAGTGGCTGTATAGGATCCGGGTGTCTGATCACTGTTAACAACATTGCTTACCAACCTGCCAATTACATCATATACCTGTATCATAACCTTTTCAGAACCCTTATCACTTTCGGCAATATCATAGTTAATGGTAATTGCTTCCTTCGTTGGATTCGGATAGATAGTACCGAGCTTTGATTCGGTGATTGAAATTGGTAGATTTTCCTGTTCCCCATTTGTTAATGAAGTTTCTGACATATCAGATTTACCAGCGTTGAGTTTGGCAATTATTGCATTTGCGTAATCTATCAATATCTGACCCAGGTCCTGAGTTATCTTGCCGGTTTTCTTCAATGAACTTACTTTGTTAATGAAAGTGTTCAAATGATTGATGGCAGTTTTTGTTTTTCCCCTGGTGATCTCTGACACGGCATCATTCAGTTTCTTTATGAGCATCTTGCCATCTGTTGCACTGATATCATCCGAGTTAATCAGTCCCTGGACATAAAGTGCTAAAGCCACAATGTCGTCAGATGAGGATTTTTCACGGCAGCAGATCTTAACTGCAGTAACGCTTCCATTCGATCCTGTCTGACCAAATTCATTGACGACGAGAAGCTCGTTATTAAGTCTGTTGATATCCATACCCTGAGGCGAGATCCCCACAGGGATCTTCCAGTATTCTTTAATGCTAAAGCCGTTATATGATCCAATATCAGATCCGTTACCGCCATAGGTCATTTTATACACTGTGACCTGGTTGTCAAAAGGATTGGAAACATAGAGGAATACTCCGCTGAAATCGGGTTGAACCTGCCCTGCCTTTGCAGGGGAGCTGGAATTTGCAACAACTGCCCCGAAGGTGTCGGTTCCCTTGGTAACGCCTATAAACAAAAGTCTGCCATCCATGGTCGAAACTACCGCAAGTCCGGCTTCAGTGATTATTTTAGTATCTCTTGTTGGTGTCCCGGAATTTGCATTGGTAGTCGAATAGTCAAAGCCAAATTCTGTCTTTATCAGTTCAATAATTTTCAGACCATCATTTCCAGTCACCACAATCATACTTGAATTGGCATCAATGTCCAACTTCCTGTTTTCGGTTCCTGTAACTATGTTTGATGTCACATGGTCGAATCCGCCGCTTGTCGGATCGACATCGATAACGGAAATATCCTGAGAAGAGTAATTAGCTACAAATACGTGTTCCCCGTCAGGACTAACAGCCACACCATACGGATTTGTCCCCACATTGATTTGCTTAATTTCTTTTTCCGTGCTCAGGTCAATGACTGAAACTGTGCGGGATCCGTGGTTGGTAACATACGCCCTTTTTCCTTCAGGATCGATATCGATCATTAACGGATACTCCCCAACAGATATGGTATTTGTGGTTGTTAATGTTTTAAGATCAACCACTGAAACCGAGTTGGAACCTGAATTGGTAACATAGGCTTTCGTACCGTTAAAGTCCGTAGCAACATCTCTTGAATCGCCTCCTGTTTGTGCACTACCTCTGGCCTCATTGCATGGATCTGAATATGGCTGAATTACCAGGAAATCATATGGACTCTCCGCGGATTCCTGTACTCCATTCACCTTTATGCCAACTTTTCCTGATTCGGCTCCAACCGGCACTTTTACAGTGAGACTGGTAAGTGTGGCACTTATAACAGGAGCTGCAACATTGTTGTAAAAAGTCACAGTATTCCTGGATGGATCCGGATCGAAACCTTTTCCCCCTATTGTTACCACTGCTCCAACAGCCTCGCTTGGCGGATCAATAAACTTAATAAAGGGTACAAATGTTTTAGTCGCAGTTGTAAATGAAACGATTTTCGGATTTTGCAGATATTGAGGCGATAGTGAAACATCCTGAATTCCTGTAGTAAGGACAACAGTGTATTTCTGATTGAAATCCAAATCTACTGCGGGTCTGAATACCACTCGTGAATTATCATTTAAAAACTCGAAAGTACCGGTAACAGGGGTTCCATTTTCTTCTCCCTTAAATAATTTAAAGGTGGTTTCATCAACAGTAGCCGTATTAATTGGCTCAGAGAAATCTGCGACAACAGGTGTTTTTACGGTAACTCCTGATTTCAACAAATCACCTGGTTCAATATAATCTATCTCCGGAGGTGCTGCTGATACTACTGTGAAATTACTGGAAACACTGTTCTGTATTGCATTTCCGCTCATATCTTTAGCCCCGGTTGACACTACAATATTATAAATTCCGCCTTCCGTATAATTTGATAAAGGAGTAACAGTTAATACTTTATTCTCATTATCCCAGCTATTAGCGTGTGATATGTCAGGATTAATAGTAAGACTGTTCTGTACAGTAAGTTTGTCCATGGCCTCTGAAAAAGTCACCACAATCTCATCATTCACAAACACACCGGTAGCTCCATTTGATGGGATAATTCCTATTATTGTAGGTGGATTGGCATCACCCGCACCTGTTGTAAAGCTGTATATGTATGTCTCTAATAATGGAAGCCCCTTCAGATCAGTTACGCCTACTGTGATATAAAGAGTATAGCTGGTACTGTAATCGAGCAATTTTTCCGGATAGAAAAGTATTGCATTAGTCCCGTCATCCAGATCGGTATAACTTCCCCCAATCGGTAACGGCTCTCCTGATTTTATTAAGTAGCAGTTTTCCTTTATCAGAGTAGCCATATCCATGGGTTCAGAAAACCTTATCCCTATATCACGTGACTTGCTTAAATCCGGAGGAGTAACTGATACAACAGTCGGATTGGTAATATCTTTATTTGTAATAAAGTCTATACCAGTTATTCCCGCTCCGGTATTAACCACAACAGAAGTCACATTATCTCCAGATTCTTCAGCTGTTTCATTTTCACCACTGTAAAATTCCCCCGGATAATCAAAGTTGGTTGTATTACAGTATATGTATAAGCTTATATTTCTTGGAGAAAGAGGACGGCCTCTCACATCTCCGTCAAGTGGTTCAATATAAACATAGTAAGACCCGGAAGGAAGTCCCGGCACAATGTAATTGCCCTCAACATCGCTGTAAGAGTGAATAGTATCATTGGTAGCTGAATTAATAGCAAGCACAAGTGCTCCGGCTACCGGCTCATCAGGAGTCTCGCCATAGCCATATGTAATTTTGCCTGAAATCGAGCCAAAATTATTGCCTGGCTCAGGATACTTATAACTGGCCCATGATTTATCATCCTGCTCAAGGGTTCGTGCATCAATGCCCTGAGGCATTTCAAACCACATGGTCGCGTTATGCACACCTGTATGCAAAAGTCCAAGAATATGCCCGATTTCGTGGGTTGTTATACTCTGGATGTCAAAATATCCTGCGCAATCAATATAATCTGCAATTCCAAAGTTCCATAATTTATGTTTTACAAAGACAGGATTAAAAATAATATCAGCATCCAGGATCTGGGTTTCAGCATCAGTTGGTCCCAGTTTCAGGGTTTTTGCGGTAATGGCAAGAACCCAATCGCCAAACAGGTATTCATCATCGCTGAATGAAACCACGTTTTCTCCATCAATGTGAGCATGCTGTTCGACAGTCGTATTTACATAATTAAAGGTAAAATTTGCTGTTGTGATTCCTGTCCAGGTGGCAAAAGCATCATTGACCGCGTTAACAATTTTATCTTCATCAGCAATATTAGGGATGCCGGTCGGATTGACATAATAATCCAGTGAATTACTACCAAGGTGTTGGTCCGGCAATCCTCCAATGGCTTTTGAGAATTCAGATGTATTTCTGTCAGGATCAGTTGCCGTGGCGGTTATAACATCGCCATAAATTGTCTGATATGGAAATTTTATTCCGGTGAATAAAGCATTCCCATCAGCATCTGTTGTCACTATTCCCGAGCCCAGATAAGTTTGTCCTTCCCCGTTACCAGTATTATCAGCCAGTTTGCTGGCAAAGAAATCAAGAGTAAAGTATTTGCCAGGAAGACTGGTTAGTTTTCCGTCAATGTAGATATCTCCCAGACTTATAACAGTTTTCTCCAGAACAGGGGAGCTCTGATTATTATTTGTATTCTCAAAAAGTTCAATGCCAAGTCCCCCATTGTCAAAAATTGAATTGGCCTTTACCCAGTTTTCGATTCCACTTGTAATTTGAATTCCAGTCCCTGAAAACTTATTGATTACCAATCCTCTAACGGAGCAATTGTTTGCATCGATAGTCAATCCGTTCGACTCTGAACCTGCGCTTGTTCCATCAAGCTGAATTAACTGTGTTAACGTTCCCAAAGAAGCTCCGGGTTGTGAGTACCCATCAATAACAACCGGATCGGTTATTGTTGGCAAAGGTGTTAAAGGTTTTATGGTAAATGGCCCTTTTCCAGGGATATTGAAAATAATAATATCGTGACCAGGATTGGAATTGGCGTCATCCAGAGCTTTCCTCAAACTACCGGTGCCCTGATCACTGACATTTGTTACAACAATAGGTTCCCCCTGTATGCAGCGGACAGAAAAACCACTACTTTTAAGGTCACCTGTTCCATACATGGTTCTGGTTTCATTAGCCCAATCCCACCAGATGCTGGCAGCTGTTGTATGTGCAGGATCTACTTCTGTAGATGTCCACCAGACAGCCCCACTGCCAATTCTGTTAAATCCAGGAAGACCAGTGGCAACAGGATAAAGGAATCCCCCGGGAAGTCCTGTAAATCCGCTTTTATTTCTGTAAGCAGAATAATCGGTGTTCCCTACAGCACCAGTTGTACTCGATGACTCCCAGCCAGTTTCCGATGCCATTGATTTGGCAATTTTGTTTCCAGTACTGGTACCATCGTAATTGTAGCCGTTAGCAATAAGATAGTTTTCTAAAACAATCCAATCAAATTCCGCAGGTATACGCCATCCTGCCGGGCATAGATTACGATTATCAACTGTTGCATATACGTTATACAATCTCCCATATAAATCTCCGTTTGAAGCATTGTTGTCGTAACTACAGTAAGCTCCGTTTGTTAAATTGCTCCATGCAGGTAAATCCGTAACATTAGGGATTGCATCGCCATTTCGATAGTGGACTACTTCCAGATTCTCCTTAAACCATAATTGATCACCAATTTTAACTGTATTGTATGTATTGTCATCCACATCATTAACCTGAATTGTGGTCGTTAATGTCACAACATCTCCGTAAGAAGTACCTGCGCTGTTTGTAGCATAAGCTCTTACATAATAAGTTGTTCCGGGAGTTAAACCTGTAATGCTACTTGAGAAAATACCTGTACCGGAGCCATCTGACGTTTTAGTGACTAGATCAACTGTTGGAGTTGGATCTGTACTCCAGCAAACTCCCCGGGCAGATATTAATCCTCCTCCGTCTGAAGTTACATCACCACCGCTTAAGGCTGAAATTGATGTAATAATACCAATTGCAGCAGTTGAAACTATGGGTTCTGAAACATTTTTGACACAACGAATAGAAAAACCACATTGCTTTGGGAAGGCGCTAAAGAGATCAACCTCGCCGTCATTATAGCGCATCATCCGGTCTTTTACATCCGTTTCTTTAGACCACCAGAAACCTATTTCCCCAATGTGGCCAAAGTGGCCATAGAAATCACCATCTTTTATCCGGCCACCACCCGGGATAGCTGTGAATCCTGTTTCATTTGTTGCTCCTTCGTTGGGAGTCCACCAATGAGAAGTTCCAACTTCTTTCATTTTTCCACCAGCAACAATTGTTCCACCAAGATAAGCTGTTAAAGTCGTCCATTCTGCATTTGATGGTATACGCCAGCCAACAGGACATACATTTTTACCACCGTTGCTCGCTGCATCTCCCACGTACCAGTTGTATAGTGCTCCGTAAATGGCTTTATAGTTACTGGCATCGTTTTTATACCAGCAATATGCGGGTGTGGTAAGAGTGTACCATTCATTATCGTCAATCACAATTGATATGGAAGTATTATCATTGTATTTAGTGGTTTTCAGATTTTCAGCCATCCATACCTGGGAGCCTATTTGTATGGTTCTATAATTATTATCATCAACATCTGAAACTGTACCATACGTTAAATCTGGAAAGCTAATCGGGCTGAGTTCCGCAGATGTTGTGAAATACTCCTGGGTTCCATAGCCAGTGCCAGCGCTGTTTCTGGCAAAAGCTCTTACATAATACAAGGTATTGGGATCCAGATTAGCTAAATTACATGTGTAACTTCCGGTACCGGCCAATGCAAGTCCTTTGCTATTTTCAGTTGTGGGATTTTCTGATATACTCCAGCATACGCCCCTTTCTATAATGGTTGCTCCTCCATCGGAAATTACATCTCCGCCACCAAAGGCTGAAACCGCTGTAATAATAGAAATTGGAGCAGTGGAAACAGTCGGTACTGCAGCAACGTCCTTAATACATCGAACAGACAATCCATCCCGTTTCTCACTCAAACTTATTCCTACAGTACTCTCATAAGTCATGTTCCGGCCGTAGATACCTGAAGTTGAGCCTGGACGCTCTGTAGAAGATTCCCAAAAACCTGTGTAACCCATACCCCAGAATACTCCGGTGGAGAAATTACGATAACCACCCGGAAGAGCAGTAAAACCTGTTTCGTTGGTACCTTCGTGGTGTGGACTTAACCAATGAGCATTTCCTGATTCCTTTAGCTTTTTGGCTGCAACTGATTCATCTAAATAAGTTGTCAAAGTTGTCCATTCCAAGTCAGTGGGTAAATGCCAGCCTGTAGGGCAAAGTTTGCCTGCGTTTACTGTATACCAGTTATATAATGCTCCATAGGTGTTGCCATAAGTGGCCTGGTCATTATTGTACCAGCAATAACCAGGAGTGGTTAAATTGGTCCAGGCGGTAGGTTCATTTACCAGTGGTATTGATGTGCCATCATTGTATTTAGAGGTTTTCAAGTTTTCACTCATCCATACCTGGGAACCTATTTCAACAATATTGTAATAGTTTCCATCAAAATCATGGATAGCATCAGATTTATAGGTTGTAAAAGTCATTACGTCGCTGTAGGCAATGCCTTGGGTGCTTTCAGCTTTTACCCTAAAATAGTAAATGGTGCCGGCATCCAATCCTGTGATATCGGCGCTTACAGCTGTGTTATCTGCTCCGGTAACGGGACTGGGTGTTGCAGGAGAGCTGCTTATTTCACTATTCTCTGTCCAATATTCAAAGGTGACCGTCGTACTTATATTATTGGCATTTACAATTCCATTTAAAGTAGCGTCTGTAATAGCTATTTCGGTAGCTTCAACAGAGGCAGCGGTTGGGTCAGGGAATGAAGAAAGATTGATACCTTCAATGTCATATGGATAGAAAGTTCCCTCTGGAGCACTATAGAATACGGTAAAATCACTTGTCGAGATATTGACCTTAAGAATTCGAAATTCATAATTAAATGTGGCGTATATGAAATCATCAAAAACTACAATACTTGTGATATATGACCCAGTACCAGGTAATGTAAATACGAGTTCTTCAGCTTGACCATCAATGAAAGAATATATTTTTCTCCCATCAGCATCAGCTGTACAAAAATAAAAACGTCCATTATTATAATCAATGGCTCCCAAGCTACCTGAGAAATGTGAAAAATCTTTAAAAACTGAAACATTATAATTAGTCAAATCAATTTTCAACAACTGTTTCTTTTCATTTTCAGAAAATATTAGGGAATTTTCAACGACAACACCATCCAGACTTTGATAAATAGGACTTGGAGAATCCAAAATATTAATGGTTTTTTGGAGAGATCCATTATTGTCTAAGAAATATATTTTATCATTTACATTATCTAATAGAGCAAAATTAAGGTTAGGTAAAACAATAAAATTCAAACAAGTTGTTAATTGAACAGGTACACTAATCGTATTAAGTAAATTAGCCTGAAAGTCATATATTTTAATGTTATCAATATAGCTGCCATTATAATGTGAGATACAGATTTTATCCTGGTAAACCTCAACTCTACCGGTAGGAGCTGGAAAGTTGTTTACAGAACCAATGAGATCGAAATATAATAAATTAGGAGTTGATGTTTCACGTGAATATACCAGAAAACCTGGTTGATTAAATGTTTGTGCAATTGAGACCTCCGGTTTAAAAAGCATGATAGAGGTCATTCCTAAAATAAATAGTTTTATTTTTTTCATGATATCCATTTTTTGAGGTTTTTCATTTAATCATTTCAGGATCAGTTTTTAGCCCAGCCCTTCAGCTTCACTACATATTCCTCCAGCTTTTCAGCTTTTTTGATTTGCCCCGGGGCATGAATTTCTGCTCCGGAACCCTGAACCATCCTTTTTCCGGTCTTTTTGTCTTTTTCAATCTTCATCTTTCCCTGGTAACCTCCTGTTATTAAATTCTTACCTGCGGGATTAGTCGAGATAAAAGCCACAACTTCTTCACCCTCAATAAAAACCGGCATTTCAGATACTTCATAAAGGATATCACCAACCTGTCCTCCCGGGACGGTAATAACTGCCTCTGAGCCAAGATTGCCTTTAATATATTCCTCCGGAACAACAGTAACATAAGTAAATATTATGTCTTTCTTATCGTTCCATTCGCTCTTTACTTTGGAGCATTTGCCATATAGTACAGTTGTTGATCTTTCCGTCAGATCTTTATCTGACATTTTTATTACCTGGGCTTTGCTCTCTGCCTCTGAAAGAAGTAAAAAGCATATAACTCCCCATCCGGTCAGGTTAATAACTCTTTTCAGGTTTTTCATTTTGCTTATGATTTATTGCTCGTTTATTTTCTTTTAATTAAGTTATCCAGATTTCCCCGGATTCAGAAACAGGTTCACCTGTCATTTTCAGATTTACTATAATATGAAAAGGGTCGCTGTAAGGACCATATATGTTATGTTTCACAATGAAATACCATTTCTCAATGAAACTGTTCAAATAAAAAGATATAAGTTAGAACTTAAAAGCGTGCAAGTCAAGAACTTTAAACCTAATTACCGGCCAAACTTGACTTTTATGTTTTTATTTGTCAATGTTTCCCAGATGATTGATTACAGAAACAAACCATTAATCACAGAAAAAAGGACATTCATCAAAAAAGAACAATTTGTTTACATTTTGTTGTACAAATAGTAGCATATGGACAGCATGGCGGTTTAGCACAGCCGGAAGACCGAAGTCCGAAGATTGACTTCCGACTTCTGACTTCGGTCTGTTTTCCCGTAAAAAAATTGTATTCAGTTTCAGATTTTGCCAGTTTCTTATATAAAGTTACGACAACGGATATGACAAAGTCTACCACTTTTGTATCAAAAAATAGCACTTTTGTTACATTTTAATGCAAAAAACAGCAGTTTTGCCCGAAAAGGCGTTTTTGGGGATCGGAAACCGGGAGGGAATAATCAAGATAAAAGACAAAAGGAAAAAGATAAAAGTATGGGGTAATCTACCGGGAATCTAATCCAAAAAACCTTCCCTAGGAGGATTTAGGTGTGGATTCATAAACGTCAGAAGACCGAAGTCGGAAGACGAAAGTTGAGGAACGAAGTAACGAAATCCCGCAAGGCGGGAACCGATGACCGAAGTCGGAAGTCAAAAGGCTGACAGCTGATAGCTGATAAGTATTGGTGGATACCGGTTGCTGAATCAAAAGTGTTATTTTGGGTACTTTTCCCTTTGTGCAACTTTGTGTTGTACTTCGTGATCCTTTGTGGTTCAGTGATTTAAAAATTAAACACAAAGGTCCTCAAAGGTCATCACCAAGACCACTAAGGACTTTTGATACACACTCCTTTGTTAAATACTTCCTGGATTTATTATCATTTTACAGTTCCCGAATCATTAATTGCAATGGGGATTAATGAGATCCACAGAACAAAAAGTATTAAAACACATATTGTAAAGCAATGAATATTATATCCAATACAACAAGTATATTACCTAAAACAATATGTAGTTTACACTCTAGACCCCTCATCCTATGCCTTTTTGCCACATACTGCAACCCGCAAGCCGCATGCCGGAAATTCCTACCTCCAGTCCCCTATCAGAATGAAAGGTGCCCAATAGAATGGATGAGCATATTTTTTGTCAGAAATCATAGTGAGCTGGGCTTTTCGTAAAGCATCAGTTTTGCTGAGCTTATTCTTTATCAGATTCTTATAGAACTCGCCCATAAGAGTAGCTGTTGACATATCGGATACACTCCACAGGCTAACAAGCACAGAGGGGGTTCCTGCGTACATAAATGCCCTCGTAAGACCGACCATCCCTTCACCGCGAACCAGCTTACCCAGACCTGTCTGGCAGGCAGATAAAACAACCAGGTCAGCATTAAGCTTCAGGTCAAATATCTCTGCTGCCTGAAGGAATCCATCCTCTCCGGAGTTCCTTCCACTGGTAAGGACAAGCGAGCTAAGATCAGGTTTAGTTTCGTCAATTAATCCATGTGTAGCAAAGTGTATATAATTGAATTCATTCAGGGCACTATTCCGCTTTAAGTTCTCTTCTGTTGCCCTGCTTCTTACATAAATTTCTGAAGATTCCTTCGAAAAAAATGAAGCAATGTTTTCAATTTCCTTGCCGCTGAATTCAAGTCTTGGGTATTTAACCAGGGTATTGGACAAGGTATCCTCATATAATGGATCTCCAAATGCCAACAGCCTCCTGCCAACTTCTCCCTGCCTTACTTCTTCTTCAGGTTTTGAGATAAGTGTCTTTAATACGCTTGCTGACTGCCCGTAGCTGACCGGGTATTTCTTAACAAGAAATGGCAGGTCTGAATACGAAATATCGGCAGTCGTTTTCTTTTTTTCAGTCAATATTACCTCAAAGGGCAAATAATTCAATACTCCATCCGGTATTATTATCAGCTTACTTTTTTTCGATATAAATGACTCAGCAGGTTTTATCAGCTCTTCATAAAGGAGGCTGCCGGCATTAGTGAAGAATTCCGAAATGCCCTGTTGCGGATTGAGCAATGAAAATCGGATAGTTTCAATCTGTTCCTGAAGTATTTTGCGCCGTGGCAATTTAAATATCTTATGGTCCGAAAGAGTAATAACCCAGAGACATGAGCTGCTGTCCCCCACTGAATATTCAAGTACTACAGTATTCTTGTCTGGGCACAACGCTTTGGCCTCATCGATTGTCACAGGTTCCGGATAATGGAGATTACCCATATTTTGATCATTACCAGATGTGAGTTTAGCTGATGAAAGCAGATCCAATAAAACACGCGATTTACTTTGTTCGGCATATTGGAAAGCCAGTTTATCATATCGCTTTGTCCTGTCCTTTTCATGAAGAGTTTCAAGAAGGTCTATAATGTCCTCATAGACATATCTTTCCTTAGCCATAAAAGTGGTTTTATATTCCTCACCCGGCAAAGTACTTCGGAGTCCTTCAAGAATCTTAAGAGCAGTGTCATTTAATTCAATCACTTTATCATATTCTCCGGTCGTTTCGTAGTATTCAGCCAGACCTGTAATATATTTCCATGTGAGATCAGGACTTTTCATTGTGAGGGCAATTTCGAACCCTTCCTGGTAGTTTTGAAGGGCTTCACCCATCCTTCCCATAAAACTTTGAGCATTTGCCAGGTTCAGAAGGTAATTTGCTTCCTGGTCCTTTACTTTTAATTCCCTGCAGATTTTCAGGCCCCGTAGGTAGTATTCTTCTGCTTTGAGATAATTTTTCATATCATAATAGATCGTGCCAATATTATTAAGGGAGACGATAATGCTGGACTGATCTTTTAACTCCTCGTACATCATTAATGCATTTGTGGCATACTCAAGTGCTTTTTCATACCTGCCGGCATCTTGAAGCATTATACCCAGATTGTTGTAGATGCCAGCCAAACCCCATTGATCATTTAGTTTTTTAGTTATACTGATAGCAACGTTAAATTTTTCCAGAGCCGCATTCAGGTCACCCAGGTTTAAGTACACAAATCCAATTTGATTAAATGAATCACTTAAACCGGTACTATCATTTAAAACTCTATAAGCTTTCTCAGCCTTCCCCAGGTATTCAAGAGCATCCTGATATTTTCCCATACTATTCAGAATTGTTCCTGAATTCTTCAGTGCTTCAGCGACACGACCCTGATCTCCTGAGCTCTGGTTTAACCTGAGAGATTTTTTAAAGTACTCAAGAGATTGTTCATTCTGCCCCAGATTTTCTAAAGTAGAAGCTTTTAGGTGTATCGTCCTTCCAAGATTTAGTGAATCGCCAAGTTCGGTTCGTACTTTTTCAGCTCTGTCAAAGTAATTTAGAGCAAGAGAATAATCTTCAAAGATTCCGTAATATAATGAACCGATGCTATTTAAGGTATTTCCCATCAAGATCCTGTCATCGACCTTTTCCCTTTTTATCAGAGCATCCTTGTAATATATAAGGGCAGTGTCATAATCTATGCTCGTATAAATAAGCCCAAGTCCACCTAAAACTTCACTTTCTCCCCTCTCATCACTAATATTTCTATATATATCTAATGCTTTTTGGTGATACTCAATTGCTTTATCCCGATCCTGTTTATTACCTCTGATCCGCGTTCCAATGGCATATAAACTGTCAGCTGTTAACTTCTTTTCTTTCTGCTCTTTCGACCAGATTGTTAAATAATTAACACCAATCAAAAGGCTCCTTTCACTGAAAACATTACTAAATAATTCAGCAGCTTTTCCGGCTATTGAAATGAGCTGTTTTGATTCCCCCACCATTCCTTTTCGCTCACTGATTATACTTTCTGTAATAAGAGCATCAACAAATGGTTTTATAAGCAGTCTGTTGCCCTTAATAATGGCAGTTGATTGCGATTCATCATTCAGCAGCAGTGCTTTCCTTAATTCAGTATTGAGCTCATCCCTGCTTAATTGACGCGTTTCCTGGGCATTAAGAACCAGGGGGAAGAGAAGTAACGAAAAAAGCAACAATAGATTAATTGTTTTCATTTCTCCTTGTTTTTTGCAAGAGCCAGTGCTTTCTGCAGCTCTTCAATTGCTTTATCCTTATTTCCTGCGTCAGAATACAATGAACCTAATATCTCATGTGGTAATGGAGCATCCGGATTTATACCGGAAATAATTTCAAATTCATTGATGGCATCCTGCAACAATCCCTCATTTATATAATAAGCCCCCAGAAAAGAATGCAGACTGCTGCTGTCCGAATCATTGATAAAGGTCTTTCTTATCATAGTTTCCTGGTCCCTGACCTCTTTGGCTTTTTCAAACGACAGGACCGAGAATTTGTAATTAGCTGATTTCTTGTTATCCAGAATATCCTCACCTTCCACGTTCCAGAAATAAGTCTCACCTGGTTCCAATCCTTTTTCGGCGGTGGGAAATTTCAGAGTACTTTCTGAAACTTTATTACTCCATACCAGGCCTTTGCTGCTGTAAAGATTCACAACGAATTTGTCAAATGGCTTCCTGGGGACCCATGTAAACGTTGGACGGCTCGTTCTTATAAACGTATTTGAAGGAGAAGTCAGCTCTATGGGTTCTTCAGTCCCCTCTCCTCTCAGCCCTGCAAGTGCACCTACATCCCTTTTATTGTCTCTTTTGGAAGTCAATGCCGACATGTTGGCCATCATAGCGGTTGTGACTTTCTTTACATTTCCGCCTGCTGCAGGACTGGAAGGATTTTCACCTGAAACTTCAAAGATCCTGCCTGACACTACTGTCATAATGGTACCATCAGAAAAGGTCAGACTTACTTCAGAATCACTTTCCGTCTTAACCTGATCACCCTTGAAGAGTTGTGTCCCCCAGATAGTTTTTACAAATTCAGTTTTGCCGGCTTTCTTTAGCAGGACATTTCCTTTAATACCAGTAATCAAAGCCATATATTGCGTCTGATCCTGGGCCTCTGAAATTTGAATACTGAAAAAACAACTGACAAATAGAAAACAGAGTGTTAGTTTTAATGATCTCATTTTAATTACCTCCTGTATGTTATTTAAGATTTTATGTTTAATGAAAATCCGAAAAACTTAATACAAAGGTAAACCCGGTAAAATCAAAAGTCAATTTTATTTTAGTACTTACACGGCTTTCCAACTGCTTGCAGCTTCAGAACTTTTATTCAATAATGCAGTTATCCCTTTGTGCCGTTGTACCGTTATGCCGTTATGCCGTTACGCCGTAACCCCTTTTTTATTATTTTTAGCGCTGATTTTTAAATATGAAACCGAACCTTCTTTTTGCCGACGCTTTAAAGCTCGAAAGGCCGAATGCCTTTCATGTAATGCTGAAACCGGTTGGCCCGACATGC
>CAVRYU010000006.1:0-108947 GCA_963725585.1 uncultured Bacteroidales bacterium
GTTGTTAACAACTTATGAGAAGGGATTGTTAATATCTCTTAAAGAGATTTTAGTCAGGATTTTATTTGTTGCACCGGTGTTTTCCTTTACATACTTTGCTGCATTAGCGGCTGATTTCAGGTATTCATCCTTTTTGGATAACCAGCTGTCGATTATCACCGAAAATTCTTCGTATGAACTAAAGGACCTGGCTCCGCCAAGGTTTATAAGCTCAACAGCTTCCCTGAATTTTTTATGGTTCGGGCCGAAGACAACCGGGATACCCCAGCATGCAGCTTCAAGGACATTATGTATGCCTTTCCCGAACCCTCCTCCTATTTCAGCAATATGTGCATATCTGTAGGCAGAAGAAAGCATTCCTATATTGTCAATTATCAGAACCCGTGCGTCAGCAGATTTTTCTGTGAATCGGGAGAACCTTGCCACTTTTGTACTGATCAGTTTTTCCAGCCTTTCAATATTGACTTTATCAATTTCATGAGGAGCAAATACCCACTTCATTCTGTCGGGGAACCGATTGATATACCTGCATATGATCTCTTCATCCTGATGCCAGCTGCTGCCGGCAAGGAATAGTTTCTCCCCGCCCCTGAAAGCTTCAATCTGTGGTATGCTTTTCGCAGTATCAGCTATCTGGACAACCCTGTCAAATCGTGTATCTCCGGCAACTGTAACATTATCGATTCCAATGCCCTTTAAAAGATCCATCGATTGAAGATCCTGAACAAAAAAGTGGTTGAACCTGAACAGCATCTTTCTGAAAAACCAGCCATACCATTTAAAAAAATGCTGCTCTTTTCTGAAGATACCTGAAATCAGGTATAACGGGATCGCATTCTTATTAATCAGAAGAGTATAATTTTCCCAGAATTCATACTTGACAAATATTACGGCTGCCGGATTGACAAGATGAATAAATTCCGTTGCATTACCCGGAGTATCAGCAGGAAGATAACATACATAATCGGCAGTGCTGTAATTCTTCCTGATCTCATATCCTGAAGGGGAAAAAAATGTGAGGACAATCCTGAATTCAGGTTTGGCCCTTTTAATTGCCTCAATCAATGGCCGGCCCTGCTCAAATTCGCCAAGGGAGGCACAATGGATCCATATGTTTGTATTGTTTCGATTGACTTTTTCCTTTAAAAGTATTTTCCAGTTTTTCCTTCCACCGGTCCAGAGCCTGGCTTTTGAATTAAACGGGGATATAAGCCTGACCAGCAACACATATATCAGGATACCGAGATTGTATAAATACTTCATTGGTATATTTGAAAACGACAAAGGTAAAAAAAAAGGCGTTAAGGCATTATGTCATAAAGGCGTTAAGGGGTAAATGATTTAGAACGTTAAGCCTTGCTGCCTTGAATCCGTTACACCGTTATCCACCGTTACGCCGTTATGCCGTTCAGTAAATTACTGCTATTTTTGTATAACTAAATCCTGTCAGCTGATGGTAAGGTTAATTGCTCTTATAATCTCGATTGTTTTGCAGATCATTGCAGCTTCAATTGCCCTCAGGTTCATGAAGCTTACCAAATACAGGCTTTCGTGGATACTTCTTTCATTGTCGTTTGTCTTTATGGCAGTTCGTAAGATAATCCAGCTTTTCGAGTATCTGAACCGGACCCCATCGGACAGATGGCTGATAATAGACGAATGGATAGGAGTGTTGATCTCATTCATGATAATTGCCGGGGTAATCCTTATCCGTGAATTGTTTTACTCCCTCAAGCGTGCCGAAATAGACCGGCTGAAATCCGAAAAAAGGGTTATAAGCGCTATTATAAATACGGAGGAAAATGAAAGAAAGAGATTTGCAAAGGATCTTCATGACGGACTGGGACCAATAATGTCGACAGTAAAGATGTCTCTTTCTGCACTTGGTGACAGGATTAAGGATCCAACAGATACCGTTATCCTGAACAATACAAATCATCTTGTCAATGAAGCAATCAATACCCTAAAGGATATTTCAAACAACCTTAGCCCTCATGTTCTGTCGAATTTCGGCTTATCAAGCGCTTTGTCAGCATTCATTGCCAAAATAAATCAGACAAAAGCAATGGAAATTGATTTCAAGTCTAATATGGAAAACCAGCGACTTGAAAGTGAGAAAGAGGTTGTAATGTACCGGGCCGCCTGCGAACTGATAAACAATTCAATCAGGCATTCAGGGGCATCCAAAATAGAGATTGAATTAAACAAGCATGAAAAATTCATTACCTTGCAGTTCAATGACAACGGACGTGGTTTCGACACTGACATGCTTGAAAATGAAGATACTAAAGGCATGGGACTCTCAAATATAGAAACCCGGGTAAAATCGGTCGATGGGGTATTTATCCTTGAAAGTACTCCGGGAAAAGGGACCAGCGCACTTATAAAAATTATTGAATAACCCTGTGTATGGAAAAGATCAGAATAATTATTGCAGATGATCATCAGCTTTTTCGCAATGGTTTAAAGATTTTGCTCAATGCATTCCCCGAGTTTGAAGTGACAGGAGAAGCCGCCAACGGAGAAGAATTCCTTAAGATACTCAGTAACACAAAGGCCGAAATTGCTCTTATGGATATTAATATGCCTGAGATGGATGGCATTGAAGCAACAAGAAAAGGCCTTAAGATATGTCCGGAGATAAACATAATTGCATTATCGATGTATGGGGAAGAGGAATATTATTATAAGATGGTTGATGCAGGAGCTAAAGGATTTGTGCTTAAAGACTCGGACATCTCGGAGGTTAAGGATGCAATTCTTGCAGTCAGAAAGGGGGGCAGTTATTTTTCACAGGAATTATTATATCACGTAATACAGAAAATAAAATTACGGGAAAACGAAAGCAAGTCGGCAAATCTTTCTAAAAGAGAGAAAGAGATACTGCTTAAAATATGCGAAGGTCTTTCTAATCAGGAAATTGCAGAGACTCTATTCATCAGCAAACGTACTGTTGACAAGCACAGAGCCAATCTTCTAGGCAAAACTAACTCTAAAAATACTGCCAGTCTCATTCTTTTCGCCATTAAAAATAAACTAATAGAGATATAATACCGTTCTCTCATTAAACTTGCCGTAAATGAGCGAATCACAAACTCTTGGACAGACCGGGGAAGAAAAGGTTGTCTTATACCTGAAGGAATCAGGCTATAAAATAAGGCACAGAAACTGGAGGTCAGGGAAAAAAGAACTGGATATCGTGGCGGAAAATAAGGATTTCGTGGTTTTTGTTGAAGTCAAAACCCGGACCGAGGGATTCCTGGAAAAGTTGTCAGAAGCAGTCTCGAAAGAGAAGCAAAGATTAATGATCTTTGCGGCCGATGCATACATACAGAAATATGATATTACCAAGGAAAGCAGGTTTGATGTGATATCCGTTGTAGTAAAAGGTCAGACATTCGAAATAGAACAACATATTGAAGATGCTTTTTATCCTACCTTAAGATAAAGCATGAAACATGGTTTTGGAATAATAGGTGCAGGCGCAATAGCTGAAGTCCACGCCAGGGCTATTGATACTATCATGGAAGCTGAACTGATAGGAGTGTATGATCATAATCCCGGTAAGAGTATCGCCTTCAGCCTTAAATATAAATGCAAGGTATTTGAAACTGCCGAAGATCTCTGCAATAATGACAGGATAGATATGGTTTGTATCTGTACACCATCAGGCCTTCACCTTGAACCTTCTCTTATTGCGATCAATGCCGGGAAACACTGTATAATTGAAAAACCACTTGAGACGAACCTGGAACGCTTTGACAGGATCATAAATGCTGGTATTAACCATAATGTCATGATCTCCGGTATTTTCCCGATGAGATTCAGCAAAGTGAATATTGAACTTAAAAAAGCTATTGATGAAGGGCGTTTCGGAAAGCTTGTAATGGGTGATGCATATATTAAATGGTACAGAAGTCCCGAATATTATAAAGATGTGAAATGGAGGTCAGATCTTGTTTCAAGCGGAGGGGGCGCCGTTATGAATCAGGGAATTCATTCAGTGGATCTCCTCAGATGGTTCATGGGAAAAGTCGAAGCTGTTTGCGCATTCACCGGACTTGTTGGCCATGATGGGCTTGAAGTTGAAGATGTTGCCGCGGCTACAATGAGATTTGCCAACGGTGCAATAGGCGTGATTGAGGCTTCAACTGCTGTCAGTCCTGGTTTTTACCGGAGGATTGAAATACTTGGCACCCATGGTTCGGCAGTTATAGAAGAAGAGAAGATATTATCCTGGAAGTTCGAACATGAAACCGATGCTGACGAAAAAATCAGGGAGAAATTCTCAGGCAATAATTCCTCAGGTGGTGGTGTTTCAGATCCTAAAGCAATAAGTGACATCGGACACCTGCGTCAGCTTCTCGATATAATTAAAGCAGTCGATAATGGCCATAAACCGTCAGTAGACGGGATGGAAGCACGAAAGGCAGTGGAACTTGTTCTGGCAATTTATGCCAGCGCTAAAAATAAACGGATAGTCTATTTATAGTCGTGCAAGTTTGCAAGTTATGCGGTTCTGACATAAGGTTACAACCTCTTATATCGCAGTTATCAAATCGGCCTAAGACGTGAAACTCCATCTTCGTGAAGTTTTCCGAAATCACCCGTGGCAATAAAGGAACACGAATAAATATTCGCAAGATCAATAATATTTATCCCGCCTGCAGTGCCCTGTTCATCAGTCACTGTTAACGGGTCCGAGGGATCCCTCACCAGGACCTTCATCCACGGCGGACAGTGAAAGACGCCGTTCCCCTGTGAATATGCCTGGCTCAGAAGCTCGGTCATGCCGTATTCGGAATGCACTGATTGAACATTTAGTTTCTCACTTAATATTTCATGAAGTTCTTCCCTTGTGATCTCCTTCCTGCGACCTTTCATTCCTCCGGTCTCCATTATGATAGTCCCGGAAAGGTCGGGTGAGTAGCTATTGGCAAAGTCAAGAAGGGCAAAGCTGACCCCAAGCAAAAGTCGTTTTTGTCGGGAGGTTCTGGCAAGATTCAAAGTTCTTATAAGATCCTCCGGATTATCATTATAAAAACCACTGTTGACTGTTCCTGCTCATCTTTATCAGTCCCTTCATCATGTAAATCAGCGATGAATTCTGCCTTTCGGCGTAGGAAGGAAGAAGGGCCGCAATAAAATATTCAGAAGGATCACCGTAGAAATACCTGAATGAACTGTAAAAGCTCTTTTCGTATAGTTTCAGGTCGTGAACAAAATGACGGCCGGGAGTACCGCCCGTCGTTCTGCTGCTTTCAAAGACAGTGTCAAAAGACAAATTCTCAATGGCTACGGTCTGGCTTTTAAAGAATTCCGCCGGTATGAACGGGATATCATTTATATTCTTTATTCCGGTCACTTTTCTTCGCAGGCTTGAAATAAATTGCCTGTATACCGGATTATTTTCTGCCTGAAATCTGAATATCCTGAGCGCTGCATCCGAAAAAGATGCAGAGTCGTTCAGGTTAAAGATAAGATCAGGAAGATCTCCAGTCATTTGCCGGGGAAAGGTAAGTGTTCCGTCGGGCTGATACTCCCATTCAAAGGAGCATTCGGCATAAGGGACATTATTCCTCTTCTCTGCCACAGTATTTACAACTCTTATTTTTGCATATTTATTCTGACTGGTTCTGAAAAGCCATATCTGATTCAACTTTACCTCGACAGGAGGATCAATCCACAGCGGATTGGAAAATGATTGTCAGATTATTAAAGGCCACTGAGGCAGAAGAAGCATCCGGATATTCACCAAACAGGAAGAAACATTCCCTGAATGTATTTACATTAAAGGTGATTCTCACTATTTCATTATTTATATTAACCTCTGGTGAAATGGTTAATACATCTACCGGATCGTCAAGAGTGGCGACCTTTTTAGCTTCGGAGAACAGGAACCCGTAAACATAATATGTCTGGCCGAGAGTTGTAGTATTATCAATAGTGGCAGTTCCGGAGGTCGCCGGAGTCTCATCTTTTTTACAGGAACTCAGAACCAGGAATGAAAAAACCAATATGTAAAACAAGATGTTTTTCATAATTAATTACAAAGATAACTGAAAATTAAGAAGGTAAAAAAGGTTATTTAATAGAAGAAGAGCCAACCACCTCCCTCCCTGACGGTACCGTCAGGGAGTACTCCTCCTTAAAAAGGAGGAGAAATATATCTCTGTCATTCAATACTTTCCCCTGTGTGATTATGTTAATATAATACATTGATATACAGACACATAAGTATATTTTTTCATGTATATTAAATACATGAAACAAAACTATTTTGCAGGCATCTATAACCATCTACTCCCGGATGCCAGACTAGAAAATCGTGTTGAAAGAATAATGTTAGCTTTGTTGAATAACGGCAGTGCAGTTATCAATAAATGTTGTAAAACACTTTCAGAAAAAGAAGGAGCTTACAGGATGCTTGACAACGACAGTTTTGACTATAATGATCTGACGGAAGGGGCTATCCACCGGTTGAAGAAAAATGTTAAAGGAGGGCATCTTCTTTGTATTCAGGACACTTCGGAATTTAATTTTACCTCTCACATGGGAAGGATTGGGAGGGATGATAAGGATATCGGTCCTGTGACAAAAGAAAAATTCAATGCAGGTTTTTTCTGTCATCCTGTACTTGTGATCGATCCTTCCACTCAAATGCCAGTAGGCTTTTCCTCAGTAACTTTATGGAATAGGCAGTGGGATAAGAAGAACAGGCATGAGCGTGAATATAAGAAGCTGGATATAACAGAAAAAGAGTCCTACAGATGGATTGCTAGTGCCCTTAAATCTAAGGAATCTTTAAGCGAAGCCGATAGTATCACAATAATAGCAGACAGGGAATGTGATATTTATGAAATATTTGCAGCAGTGCCCGACAGCAAAACACATCTGTTAATAAGAGCAAACATTGACAGGGTGCTTTCTGAAGGGATTAAAATAAATCAAAAATTATCCTCCTCTCGTGTGCGATCCGTGTATGAGTTTGATGTACCAGCTGGGAAAAACAGGACAAAACATACAGCGAAGATGTCGCTTAAATGGGAGAAAATTAAGATTGGTCACCCTGTAAACAAGCCTAGGATGAATGGGAGTCCGGATTTTGTTGCACTGACGGTAATAGAAGCTACTGAGCTTGCTGAGAGTGTTAAAGAAGGGGAAGATCCGATCTCCTGGATATTACTGACCACACATAATGTCAAAAGTGCCTCTGATGCTCTTAAATGCATTGAATGGTATAGTATGAGATGGTTAATAGAGGAACTTTTTCACTTGCTTAAAACCAAAGGTCTTTGTTTTGAAGAAGCCCAACTGGAAACAGGAGCAGGCTTGAAGAAGCTGCTTGTTCTTGCCCTTCAGGTTGCACAAAAGATAATGACATTAAGATTATCACTTGACAGCAGCCATAAAGTCAAAGCAAACCTAATTTTTTCCGAAGAAGAGATAAAGTTCATGAAGATCTATATGAATGAGCTTGAGGGTAAAACTGAAAAGCAGAAGAATCCCTACGATAATGGGACTGTTCAGTGGGCTGCTTGGGGCATAGCCAGGATGGGCAGCTGGAGCGGCTACAAATCACATGGACCTCCCGGATACATTACAATGAAAAGAGGATTGGTGGATTTTTACAATAAAATGGATGGGTTTGGTATATTATCAAGGTACCTGGACAAAGAAGATTTGAACAAGATGGCCCTTAGAATTACCGGCGAACTGGGTTAATTAGTCCATTTGGGATAAAATCCGACATCACGGAAAGAAAAGAATGAAGTGGCGAACCGCAAAGGCTATCATTTTGTCATATTTTAAAAACAGTAGCAGTTAGAAGCTTTTTATACCCCATTTTCACAACCATACGCAGTCATACGGTTCCCAGTTTCCAAGGAGGGGTGTCCCGACCAAAGCGATTCGAAAGAAGACGGGGTGGTTTACGGGCTGTTTTACGCCCTAAAGGCCAGTTATTCAATAAGTATTTTGTGTAAGTCGAAATGCAGAAGTTTTCTATTCTCCTCTGATTGCCACGATTCCCGGGAGCTTCTTACCTTCCATATACTCGAGCATTGCGCCGCCGCCTGTGGAGACATAGCTTACCTTGTCAGCCAGGCCGTTCTTATTGATTGCAGCCACGGAATCGCCTCCTCCTATAAGGCTGTAGGCACCTTTTGAGGTAGCATCTGCAATAGCTTTTGCAATCGCGGTAGTTCCTTTTGAGAATTTCTCCATCTCAAAAACGCCCATCGGACCGTTCCAGAGTATGGTTTTGGATCTGGCAATAACATCTGAAAATTCCTTAATCGTATTTTCAGCAATATCAAGTCCCATCCATCCGTCATCAACTGCGTCAACTGCAGTAATTTTGGTATTTGCCTCATTTTCAAACTTGTCGCCGTTCAGGCTGTCGACAGGAAGATAGAGATTTACATTTTTTTCTTTTGCCTTCTCGATGATTTTCAGTGCCAGATCAAGCTTGTCCTCTTCGCAAAGCGATTTTCCAATCTTTCCGCCTTTTGCTTTTATAAAAGTATATGTCATCCCGCCTCCGATTATGAGGTTATCAACCCTGTTAAGGAGGTTTTCAATAAGCATGATTTTGTCAGAGACCTTTGCTCCGCCCATTATCGCTGTGAAAGGGCGTTGCGGATTTTTCAGGACTTTATCCATGGCAGCCAGTTCGCTGTTAATAAGGAATCCGAACATGATCTTATCCTTTGGAAAATAATCAGCCATCACGGCAGTTGTACCATGAGCCCTGTGGGCTGTTCCGAATGCATCATTTACATAAACTTCGGCATAGCCTGAGAGTTTTCTGGCAAGCTCTTTCTGCTTTAACTTCATTTCAGCTTTTGCTGCTTTCTTTTCTTCATCTGTTGCAGTCTCAGGCAATATTGGTTTCCCTTCTTCTTCAGGATAAAATCTGACATTTTCAAGAAGGAGAACTTCGCCTGGTTTCAGTTCGGCTGACATTTTAACGGCTGATTCACCAAGACAGTCGTCGGCAAAAAGCACTTTCTGTTCCAGGTATTTTTCAAGTACCGGAAGGACGGGCTTAAGTGAATATTTCTCCATCCTTCCCTCAGGACGTCCCAGGTGGGACATGAGTATTACCGACCCACCGTCAGAAATTATTTTTTTAATGGTAAGCAAGGCTCCCTTAATACGGGTATCGTCGGTTACCACACCGGTTTTTTTGTCGAGCGGAACATTGAAATCGACTCTTACGATGGTCTTAATTCCTTTAAAATTGAAATCCTGAATCATTTTCATAGATCATATATTTTTAATTAGCATAAGAATTTCTCTTATGCAAACCTACATTTTTTTTGGAAATAAACTTTTGACACTTTCAACTTTATTATGACGCTCAATGGGCAATTCATAATCTCTGTGAAACTCTGTGACTTCTCTGTGGAGCTCTGTGGAAGTTCTTATGGTTTTTCCAGTTACACGGAATGACACAGAGGCCCACAGAGGTCCACAGAGTTTAACCCGAGGAAGTATCCGGTTCAAATGAATTAACCCTTGCTTTTAATTGTTTCCTCTTCTTAAAAGATTGATTAAATTTGAAAAAAAAATTATGGCTAAGATTACATTAAAAGGGAACCCAATCAATACATCCGGGAACCTTCCTGAAAAAGGGAGCGTCGCTCCTGATTTTACACTTGTTAAAACTGATATGGGGAATCTGAAACTTTCAGAGCTTAAAGGGAAAAAACTCATTCTGAGCATATCTCCGAGCCTTGACACTTCGGTTTGTGCCACATCAGTCCGCAAATTCAACAAGGTTGCCGCAGGAAAAGAAAACGTAATGGTACTGGCAATTACAAAGGATCTGCCTTTTGCGAGTGGTCGTTTTTGCACAACTGAAGGAATCACAAATGTTGTTGCTCTGTCAGGTTTTCGTAATAAGGATTTTGGAAAATCGTATGGTGTTGAAATCATTGATGGTCTGTTTGAAGGTCTCTATGCCCGGAGCATTATTGTTATAGACGAAAAAGGCAAAGTGAAATATACTCAGCTAGTTCCTGAAATTGCGACAGAACCCGATTATGACGCTGCGCTTGCAGCATTGTAATGCCTGAAATTTTAAAATGAAGTTTTCGGATATCCCGGGACAAAAGGAGATTATAGGTAAGCTTATCAGTTCTGTAAGATCTGAAAGGGTGAGTCATGCCCAGCTCTTTACGGGTCCTGAAGGTTGCGGAAGTCTTGCCATTGCGCTGGCTTATGCGCAGTTTGTAAGCTGTGAAAACAGGTCACAGCGCGATTCCTGCGGAATATGCAAATCGTGCGTCAAGTACGAGAAAATGATCCATCCCGATCTTCATTTTGTGTTTCCCGTTATCAAGGATAAAAAACCAAATGAGCCTGTAAGTGATAAATACATTGAACAATGGCGGGAATTTGTAAAGGGTTCTCCATACTTCAGCCTGACCAGGTGGCTCGATTCAATTGAAGCAGGCAACGCCCAGGGACTTATTTTTGCATCAGAGGCCTCTGAAATTCTGAGAAAGCTAAGTTTGAAATCATTTGAATCAGATTTTAAGTTAATGATAATCTGGCTTCCTGAAAAGATGCATCAGGCAACTGCAAACAAGCTGCTGAAACTAATTGAAGAGCCTCCTGAGAAGACTCTTTTCCTGCTGGTTTCTGATGAACCCGACAAGGTTGTTCAAACGATACTTTCGAGATGCCAGCTTATAAAAATCCCTTCTTTTAAAACTGAGGAGATTTCAGGTTATCTGCTTGAACGATTCAGGATTCATAAGGCCAAAGCTGACGATATTTCGATGGTCTCTAATGGAAATATAATCAGAGCCATTGAATTATGTGAAAACGAAGATTCCTCGCTCTCGAATCTCGAACGTTTTAAGAACCTGATGAGATTCGCCTGGAAGCGTGATATCATTTCAATTGTCAGCTGGTCGGAAGATGTCGCTTCTATCGGAAGGGAACCACAAAAGAGCTTTCTTATATTTTCACTTCGTATTTTAAGAGAAAACCTTATGCTCACTCTCGATCAGATGAAAAACAGGCTTGGTTTTCATGACAGGTGAGGAGGCCGGGTTTTCATCGAAATTTCATCCATTCATAAATCAGGAAAATATTTATTCTCTGGCTGATGAACTAAATCTGGCACATGCACATATAGAGGCAAACGGGAATGCCAAGATTGTCTTTCTGGACCTTGCCCTGAAGCTTACCCGCCTTATCAGCCACTGACAGGTTAAGGGATTGTTAAAGTAATGGTTTTATTCACTATTTTTGCGCGGTTAATTCAGATGAGGAGTTTGATATGATGGAGAATGAAGATTTATCAGGTCAGCATGGCGAAGAGATCAGGATGCCTGATATTAAATATAAACCCGGGTTAAATAAACTTGATACATATAACTGGCTTAAGGATATTCCCTTTGTTCCGGCTGAGACTGATGTTGTTGAGATACGTTTTAAGAATACACGGAAAGGTTTTTTTAAGAATGTCAACGGGCTAAGACTTGAGGTAGGTGATGTTGTTGCTGTTGAAGCGTCACCGGGTCACGATATAGGAAGGATTTCGATGGTCGGGCCGATTATAAATGAACGTCTTAAAAGATTTAAGATTCAGCCGGCTTCCGATGATATGAAAAAAGTGTACAGGAAGGCCAAAGCGGTTGATGTTATAAAATGGGAAGAGGCGAAGAAACTGGAGACCCCAACAATGCTCCGTTCGAGACAGATAGCAGAGGAGCTTAAGCTCAATATGAAGATTGGAGACGTTGAGTACCAGGGAGACAAAACAAAAGCAATCTTTTACTATATTGCTGATGAAAGAGTCGATTTCAGGCAGCTTATCAAGGTACTTGCAGATGAATTCCGTGTCAGGATTGAGATGCGTCAGATCGGAGCCCGTCAGGAAGCCGGGAGAATCGGCGGAATAGGCTCCTGCGGCCGTGAATTATGCTGTGCGACACATATTTGCAATTTTGTTTCAGTTACAACCACTCATGCAAAATATCAGGAACTTTCGTTAAATCCACAGAAACTCGCAGGGCAATGCAGCAAATTAAAATGTTGTCTGAATTTTGAATTTGACTGTTATGTCGACGCCCAACGTTCTTTCCCTCCCAGGGATATTCCTCTTGAACTTGTGGATTCAACAGCTCATTTCCAGAAAATGGAAGTACACAAAAGCATATACTGGTACAGTTCTGATCCAAACTTTCCTGCTAACCTTACTCCCGTCCCTGTTGAAAGAGTAAGGGAGATCCAGGCAATGAACAGAAAGGGGAAAAAGCCGGACAAGCTGCTTTTAATTGATGAATCGGCAGAAATGATTTCTGTTTCCCAGGATCTGCTGAAGAATAACAGCCTTACCCGGTTTGATGCTCCCGAGTCAAAGAATGCAAACCGCCATCATTCGCACAAAAGAAAAAACAGAAGATTTGATGATAAAAGGAAAATTTAGATTTCTGCTTTTATTCATTGCCGTGGTTTTCCTGTTATCCTGCGGCAAAAACGTCATATTTACGGATTCCCATGCAATGCAGGGAAAAACCTGGAGCCTGAGAGACATACCTGTTTTTAAAATACCGGTAAGGGATACACTCAACAGCAACAGTATTTATTTAATCTTAAGAACAGGATCATCGTACCCCTACAGGAATATATTTTTTTTCGTAACCACAACCTCGCCTGACGGCAAAAGCATAACTGACACCCTCGAATATGATATTGCCGACGAAAAAGGAAACTGGTACGGAAAAGGCTTTGGTGATATTCATGAACTAAAGCTGCCATATAAAACAAATGTTTTCTTCCCGGTTTCAGGTGAATATCAGATCTCTGTTCAGCATGGGATGAGGATTGAAGAATTGAAAGGTGTTTACGACTTTGGACTGAGAGTGGAAAGGACCATTAAATAGAATTTCTGAGGTGGGAAAAAACAAGCTTGCCCGATGGGCTGAACTTGGGACTTTCGATAACGTAATCCAGCCGGAAACCGGAGATGATTCCTGGAAAGATCACAGAATAAAAGGCAACTGGAGAAAAGATATCTTCAGGAATGACAATCCTGTTGTCCTTGAGCTTGGCTGCGGAAAAGGCGAGTATACTACAGGCTTATCGGTTCTTTTCCCTGCCTGCAATTTTATCGGCATTGATATTAAGGGAGCCAGGATGTGGCGCGGGGCAAGGACTTCAAGCGAAAAGCAACTTAAAAACACCGCATTCCTGAGAACGAGAATTGAATTCATAAATTCATTTTTCGCTTCAGATGAAGTCGATGAGATCTGGATCACATTTCCCGATCCCCACCCCGGAAAGAAAAACTCAAATAAAAGGCTTACCTGCCCCTGGTTCCTTAATACATACAGGAATTTCCTGAAAGATAAAGGCATTCTGCATCTGAAAACCGACAATACAGAACTATACAATTATACGTGCAAAACTGGCAGCCAGTAACGGACTTGAAATCCTGGTTTCGACCAATGATATGCACTTGATGGATCCAAATGAAATGACAGTTTCAGATAAGATCATATCTTCCCCCGGGAAACCGGTTTATAAAAATCAGGCAATCGCAGGAATTTTATCCATAAAAACTCATTACGAGGCAAAATTCGTTGAGCAGGGAAAAACAATAAATTACCTCGCATTCAGGCTTGAAAAAGACAAATCAATCAGTTATGGGTGGGAAAAAACAGAATAACGATGACTTTTTCTCAAGGGTATATTGTGTTACACGCCTGATCCCCTATGGCAGGGTCACCTCCTACGGAGCAATTGCCAGGTATCTGGGGACAGGCAGATCAGCCCGAATGGTAGGATGGGCTTTGAACATCTGCCACAATAACCCTGATTTTATTCCCGCACACCGGGTTGTCAACCGGAATGGGCTCCTCACAGGGAAACATCACTTTGGAAATTCGTCAACAATGCAGCAGCTCCTTGAAAATGAAGGGCTAATAGTAGAGGATGACTGTGTATTGAACTTCAGGGAAAAGTTCTGGGATCCTTCTGCAGAATTGAAATGATTTTTTGGTTTACCTGATAAATTTTGTTAAAATTGCACCTTGTTTAGAATTAATTTAAATAAACTGCCCATATTTCCCCTAAGTGGAATTGCCCCCAACCCCCTAAAGGGGGCTCAATCAGACTGGATATAGCCCCCCTTTAGGGGGGATGGGGGGCAAGACATGGGGCTGAGGGTAAAATAAAGCATGCAAGTATGTTTACAAAAGACCAGATATTAGAAGCACTTACAAAAGTAATTCATCCTGAAAAAGGAAAAGATATTGTCACTCTTGGCTATATCGCTGAAATAGAAAGTGTTAAAGATGGCATTTCAATAACGATTACACCCGAAAAATCGAATGATCCGTTTATTTCCTCTTTAAAAAGCTCTGCAGTAAGAGCAATAAAAGAGGTTCTTGGAGCTGAGGCAGTTATAAAAGAGATAAAAGTGGAGCCCAGAATAACTGAACCAAAACACCACAAAAAAGAGAATGAGATATTATCCGGGGTAAAAAATATTATTGCTGTCTCTTCAGGTAAGGGAGGAGTTGGAAAAACAACTATTGCAGTAAACCTTTCAATAGCCCTGGCAAAAAAAGGATTTGCTGTCGGACTTCTTGATGCAGATGTTTTCGGTCCTTCAGTGCCCAGAATGTTTGATGCCGGTGATTACCATCCCGAAGTTGTCAGCAAAAACGGTACTGATGTTATAGTTCCACTGACAAAATACGGAGTGAAGGTGCTTTCGACAGGTTTTTTCGTAAGCCCTTCCGAGGCTGTTGTATGGAGAGGGCCAATGGCTTCAGGTTTCCTGAAACAGCTTATGACTCAGGGCGACTGGGGTGAACTTGATTACCTGATCTTTGACCTTCCCCCCGGAACAAGTGATATTCACCTGACTCTTGTTCAGGAGGTTCCGGTAACCGGAGCCATAGTTGTCACAACGCCCCAGGAGGTGGCAATTGCCGATGCCATTAAGGGTATAGCGATGTTCCGGAGCGAAAAGATTAATGTCCCGGTTCTTGGCCTTGTTGAGAACATGTCGTGGTTCACACCTGCAGAACTCCCGGGGAACAAATACTTTATCTTCGGGAAAGGCGGAGGCAGGGCACTTTCGAAAAAACTGGATGTTCCACTGCTTGGCCAGATTCCTTTGGTTCAAAGTATCTGTGAAGGAAGCGATAACGGGTATCCGGTTGTACTTGGTGATTCTGTGGCAGGAAATGCGTTTATGGAACTGGCCGGGGAAGTAATTGACAAAGTGGATAAAAGGAATAAGGAAATCAGACCAACGATAAAAGTTGAAACAGGTAATTAATTTAAAACAAATAAAATGGCAGATCTCAAAATTATTAAAGAAAAGGTGATTAAGGCATTAAACAGGGTAAGACCCTACCTTCAGAACGACGGGGGGGATATTGACCTTATAGAAATTACTGAAGATATGACTGTTAAAGTCAAACTGACAGGAGCGTGCCATGGGTGTCCGTTCGCTATGCAAACGCTGAAGGCAGGAGTCGAGCAGGCAATAATGCAGGAGGTTCCTGAGATCACAAAAGTGGTTTCAGCCTGATTCCCCACGCTGTTCCAATTTTGCTTACCTTTGAAATACTATACTCAGTTTAAGTCAGTTTATAGTATTAAACCGCATTTATTGTTATCCGGGAGAGTATCATATAAAATTCTGATAACTCTGGGACTTTTTCTGTCCCTTACAGATTGTTCCGTTGAGAAAAACACGGGTACGACAAGGTTTTACCATGGTTTTACCTCGAGGTTCAACATCTATTTTAATGGCTATGAAAGCTTTAAGGAAGGTGTCCTGAAAATTGACAAGAGTTACAGGGATGATTTTTCGGAGTTGCTCCGGGTTTTTGAAAACAGTGATCCGTCTACTGTTTCACTCTGTTCCTCCAATATGGAAACAGCTATTCAGAAAGCCTCCAAGCTCATATCACTAAAATCGATTACGGCAAAACCTGATTTTGATTCAAAGAAAGATCTTACGGAGAATGAAAAAGCCCTGCTTGAACAGAAGGAATTCAATGAATGGGTCGACGACAGCTATTTCCTGATAGGTAAAGCAAGGTTCTACAAGCATGAGTTCAGTGATGCAGCATCGGTTTTCAGCTATTGCATTGAGGAGGCTAATGACCCTGAAATTAAAACAGAATCGTCGATATGGCTGGCCAGAATAAACAGCGAAAGAGGAAGCTATATCGAAGCTGGCAGGCTTCTTAATGAGATTAAGCCCGACCCAAAATCACCAAAGCAACTCAGGGCAGTTTATTTGACAACCATGGCTGATCTGTTTATCAAACAGAAAAAGTACCAGGAAGCCATTGATCCTCTTTCAAAAGCGTTAATGCTTATATCAGGCAAGAGGGCAAAATACAGGCTTACTTATCTGCTTGCCCAGTTATATGAACGGACAGGCGATCCGGAAAAGGCAATTTCATTGTACAGGGAGGTCGTAAAGATGAATCCGCCATATGATGTTGAATTCAATGCCAGAATAAACATTGCAGGTGTTTTCGATGTAAACTCCGGGAATCCTGAGGAGATAAGGAAAGAGCTTGAAAAGATGCTTAAAGACTCGAAGAATAAAGATTTTCAGGATCAGATATATTTTGCCCTCGGAAATATGATGAAAAAAGAGGGTAAAAATAATGAGGCACTTGAATATTACAGAAAATCTGCTTCGTCAAGTTCTGTCAACCAGAATCAGAAAGGGAAATCATATCTTGCCCTGGCTCAACATTATTACAGCATTCCTGATTATATGAATGCGGGGAAATATTACGACAGTACAGTTTATTTTCTTGACGAGAAATATCCCGACTATAAGGATCTTAAAACAAAATCACAGAATCTTAATCTGCTTGTAACTCATTTAACTGTCATCCAGAGGGAAGACAGTCTTCAAAAAGTTGCAGCAATGCCAAAGAATGAGAGGGACGCATTGATATCCGGGATTATTGAAAAGATATTAAAGGCTGAAAGTGAAGGTAAAACATCGGAATATGCCGACCGGGCGAACATAGGGCAGTATTATGAAAATGAGAGAAGGTTTCAGGACAATATTGCACAGGAAGGCAAATGGTATTTTTACAATCAGACAGCACTGACCTTCGGTAGGACGGAATTCAAAAGGAAATGGGGTAACAGACGGCTTGAAGATAACTGGAGGAGATCAAACAAGGCCAGGGTGAGTGTTCAGCAGGTATCGACCGGACAGGATGAAAATGGGAAAACTCAATCCGATACTTCGAAAGCAGTGACAGACTATAAAAAGCCTGAATTTTACCTTAAGGACCTGCCTCTGAACGATACTCTGCTGAAGATATCCAATGAAAAAATTGCAAATGCTTATTTTAATGCGGGCAAAGTCTTTGCCGAGAAAATAGCCGACACCAGGAAAGCGGCTGAATCATACGAAGCTTTATTGATCACGTTTCCCCGACAACGAACTTGTCCCCGAAACACTTTACGATCTTTACAAACTGTATAAAGAAGAGAACAGTCAGAAATCTGAGGTATCCCGTCAGCGTCTTCTTGAAAAATATCCTGAAAGCGAGTTTGCAAAAATAATCTCGGATCCTGATTATTATAACAATAAGATGTCCGAAATGAAGATGTCGGCCAAGCGGTATCAGGAAGCATACAATTTTTATATTCTTGAGAATTTCAGGGAATCAATATCAGTTTGCGACAGTGCACTTAAAAATAATCCTTCCGATCTTCTTGCTCCGAAATTCATGCTCCTCAGGGCCTATTCAGTTGCCAGAACCAGCGATGAAAGAAGCTTCAAGGAGGAGCTTAACCGGCTGATAAAGGCATGGCCCTCAACCGAAGAAGGCAAGAAAGCTGCTGAACTCTCGGTATACCTGAACAAGAAACTTCCTGAACTCAGAATTGAGGAAGACAAGGTGATAGCAGCTGAACTTTATGTCGCCGACACAACTGCTTTATTATCCTTTAATGTGATTATCACTGATCCTTTATTCAATATAAACCAGGCATCCTTTGATGTGATCAGCTATAATATAGATAATTATACAAACAAGAATTATCGGACAGATGGTATCCTGGTTGATAATAAATATATAAAAATAACCGTCTCCGGATTTGCAAACAACACCCAGGCCTGGGATTATTATAATTCTTTCAAAGCTGAAAAGGTGATAAGAAATACCTCAGGTTCTCAGATAATGACCTTTCTGATCAATAATAACAATACAAAAAATCTTGACACGGATAAAAATCCTGAGCGTTATAATCTTTTCTTTAAGGAAAACTACCTAACTGGGAAAAAGAATAGGTAATTTTACATCCTGAACTCTTTACTTTTTCGATGAGAACAATCAGAATATTATGGACCGATGATGAAATTGAGGTCCTGAAAGCACATGTCTTATTCCTCAGGGAGAAAGGTTATGAAATAGATACATGTACGAATGGTATCGACACTGTCGACCTGGTCCGTCATAATCCCTATGATCTGATATTTCTTGATGAAAGCATGCCCGGGCTGAGCGGACTTGAGACACTCCGCCTGATAAAAGAGATAAAGAACGATTTACCGGTGGTGATGATAACCAAAAACGAAGAAGAGGGGATCATGGAGGCAGCTATCGGGTCGGAAATGGCTGATTATCTTATAAAACCGGTGAAGCCAAATCAGCTTCTGCTTGTTGTGAAGAGGATCACTGAACAGCGAAGGCTCATAACCGAAAAAACAACAACCAACTACAGGCAGGAGTTCGGCAGTATAGGGAACCTGATTTCGGCAGCCAGGAGCCATACCGACTGGACTGAACTTTACAGGAAAATAACATTCTGGGAATCGGAACTTGAAAAATCGACTGATCCCGGCATGAGCGAAATCCTGAAAATGCAGGAAAATGATGCAAACAATGCCTTTGTAAAATACCTGACAAACCACTATCTCTCATGGCTTGATCCGGATGCGCTTGAAAAACCAGTGCTGTCACCTTCCCTGTTTTCTAAGAAGATATTCCCGAATGTACAGCAGGGAAGACCTGTTTTCTTCATACTTATTGATAATCTCAGATTTGACCAGTGGAAAATGATAGCTTCAGAGCTTGCAGGAATTTACAGGGTGATCGAAGAGGATATTTACTTCAGTATCCTGCCTACTGCAACACAGTACAGCCGCAATGCAATTTTTTCCGGTCTGATGCCATCGGCAATTGCAGCAATACTGCCTGAATACTGGGTTGAAGATGATGAGGAGGAGGGGAAAAACAACTTCGAAGAAGAGCTTTTTAAATATCAGCTTGCCCGCAAGGGACTGAAATACAAGTGGTCATATCATAAAATAATTAGTAACCAGGAAGGACGGAAAGTTAATGAAAGAGTCAGGCAGATGCTTGACAATGATATAAATATCCTTGTTTACAATTTTGTTGACATGCTTTCGCATGCCAGGACGGAAATTGGCCTTATAAGGGATCTGGCAAATGATGAGAAGGCCTACAGGAGCCTTACACGTTCATGGTTTGTTCATTCTCCGCTTTACGAATTACTGATAGCTCTTTCCACCCAGCCTGTTAAAATAATTTTCAGCACAGATCACGGTACGATAAGGGTACAGAATCCTATAAAGGTCATCGGAGACAGGAAAACATCTTCCAACCTGAGGTATAAAATGGGAAGAAATCTCGATTATAATCCCCGGCAGGTATTTGAACTAAGATTTCCCGAAAAAGCAGGCCTGCCAAAAACAAATATTACTTCAAAGTATATTTTTGCACTCAATAAGGATTTCCTTGTTTACCAGAACAACTATAATTATTATGCAGGTTTTTACAAGGACACATTCCAGCACGGAGGTATTTCGATGCAGGAAATAATGCTGCCGGTTGCCTGCCTTGAACCTGTCTTATAATTAACCGGGCCACCAGGATGAGGATCCTTGTCAAAGATAAAAAATACCTTCCGACTGCTGCACGAAAAATACTCGAACATACTTCGGGGCAAAAGTTACTGGCATTTTACGGGTCAATGGGGGCCGGCAAGACAACTATTATAAAGGCAATCTGCAAGGTCCTTGGGGCAGGTGACATTGTTACCAGCCCGACATTTACAATGGTAAATGAGTATCTGACAGATAAAAATGAAAGTATTTTTCATATCGACTTTTACAGGATTAAAAAGGTTGAAGAGGTTTTTGATTTCGGGATAGAGGAGTACTTCTCAAGCGGTTCATTTTGTTTTATGGAATGGCCCGAGCTTATTGGCAGCATTCTACCTCCTGAAGCGGTTAAAATCAGAATTACAATTGGTGAAAAGAACCAAAGGATCATTGACATTGATTAAACATTGCTCCTGTATTGCATTTTTTTTAACTTTGAGAAAATAACAACATTCTCACGATGAATGAAAAAGGCAAAAACGGAAATCTGAGTTTTGGCAATGCCGGTTTAATGCCAAGAGAAGAACAGCTTGAAACAGCTGTAAAGCGCAAGAAGATATCAATCGGAATCCCAAACGACAAAAAGAATGATGAAAAAAGGGTGGCCCTTACACCTGAGGCTGTAAATCTCCTTGTCGAAAATGGCAATGAGGTTATCCTTCAGAAGGGAGCCGGTACAGGCGCCAATTATTCCGATAAGGATTATGCCGAAAACGGTGCGGTCATAACTGAATCACCTGCCAGGGTTTTCAGTGCCGATGCAGTTATCAAGGTTGCCCCGTTTACATTGCAGGAAGTCGATTACCTTAAAGGTAACCAGATAGTTATGTCTTTTTTGAATGTCCTCCAGCTAAGCGAGGAGACCCTGGGTAAACTTATAAGGAAAAAGGTGACTGCAATTGCACTCGAAAAGATACGTGATATTAATGGCGTTATGCCAGTTATGGAATCGATGAGTGAAATAAGCGGGGTTACATCTATCCTTGTTGCATCCGATTATCTGAGCAATCATCATGGCGGGAAAGGTGTCCTGCTGGGCGGAATTACCGGTGTTACACCTACGGAGGTAGTGATAATAGGGGCCAACACTGCAGGTGAATATGCTGCACGTGCAGCCCTGGGCCTGGGTTCGCAGGTTAAAATATTTGATCAGTCGCTTCATAATCTCAGGAGATTCCAGAACCTTATAAACCAGCGTCTTCAGACATCCGTTTTTCATCCCCAGGTTTTGAAGAAAGCCCTTAAATCAGCCGATGTTCTTATCGGGGCCATTGAGCTTGAGGATCTTCGCCCCTGGTACTACATTACTGAGGAGATGGTAAAAACTATGAAAAAAGGGTCAGTTATTATTGATCTGAGCATCGACCGCGGCGGATGTATTGAGACAACCGAATGTCGCGCACTCAGGGATCCTGTTTATGAAAAGCATGGTGTTATACATTTCTCGGCATGGAATCTTCCGTCGCGAATGGCTCGCACTGCTTCAATAGCTCTCAGCAATATCTTTAATCCTCTTTTCCAGGAGATTGCAGAGGCAGGAGGAATAATCCATTTGCTTAAGAATGACCGGGGAATGCGAAACGGTGTTTATCTGTTTAACGGAATCCTGACAAATGAGACATTAGCCCAGAAATTCGGAGCGATTTCAAAAGATCTGGATCTCCTTATTTCCGCTTTCTGAATCTTAAATCCGGTTCCTGGTTGCTGGTTACTGAGGAATCCCCCTTTGAAGGGGGTAGGGGGATGTAAAACCATCTGTTTACATGTACTCACCCCTAAATCCCCTCTCTACTTCGTAAAGAGGGGACTTTCCAAAAGATACCTCTTGCCAGCTAGATGTAAGTTAGTACAGCCTCTTCCCCCTTTAAAGTGATTTTTGCAATTCTTGCCAATATAAAAAGCCCTGTTGTCATCAATATGCCCAGCAGGAAAATCAAACAAAACAGGGTATTTATAATCCGACACTGCTTCAACAATAGTCGTTTCAGCACTTTTCCCCCAGGGAATTTTTGTGTTCTCCATTTTAGTCAGCCCACCGACAACCAGACCCGAGAGTCCTTTCAGCTTTCCGGCGAGTCTGAGTGAATTCATCATCCTGTCGAGATGATAGTAGTATTCCCCCACCTCTTCAATAAACAGGATCTTTCCACGTGTTTCGGGTTCAGCTTTTGTTCCGATCAGGCTATAAATCAACGACAGATTTCCACCGGTAACCTCTCCCGTGAAATTACCGGGACGGATGAAAGTTCCTTTCCAGGAAAGAGGCTTGTACCCTCCGAACAATGCATCATGGAGAGTACTGAAGGTTGCAGGTGTTTTGTCCTTGTCTGAATAATTCAGCGGCATTTCGCCATGTATCGAAGCTATTCCGGTGACTTCGTTAAGCCACAGATGCAGTACGGTTATATCGCTGAAACCTACAAACCATTTCGGACTTTTTTTCAGCGCTGAAAACTTCATCCTGCTTATTATCCGGAGTATACCATATCCACCTCTTGAGCAGAACACTGCTTTTATATCCCGGTCATTTGTCATTTTCTGAAGATCGTAAAGACGCTCATCATCATTCCCGGCAAAAGGTCCTGAGCATTTCAATATATTTTTACCGGTTCTAACCTTTAATCCCCAGCTTTCAAGAAAAACGATGGCAGAATTAATTTTATCTTCATCAATTGACCATGAAGGAGAAACAATTGCAACCTGATCGCCCCGACTGAGAAACGGAGGCTGGATTTTTTTCACAGACATTTTACAGCTTATATCCTGTAAAAATAATCCTTATTGGCAATCCATCCAACTGCATGAATAAACATTATCTTTGTGCGATTTCAGAAATAGGTGACCATTCTTAATAGAATTATGAAGAATTTCAAACGATATCTTATTACTTCCGCCCTGCCCTATGCCAATGGCCCATTGCATATTGGCCATCTTGCCGGTGTTTATGTCCCGTCGGATATTTACACGCGTTATCTCCGGATGAAAGGGGCAGATGTAATATCAATCTGCGGATCGGATGAACATGGAGTACCCATAACACTAAAAGCACGCAAGGAGGGAATTACTCCTCAGGAAGTCGTTGACAGGTATCATACATTGAACAAAAAAGCATTTGAAGATTTCGGTATTGCTTTTGACATTTACTCACGGACCTCAAATAAGGTTCATTATGAAACAGCATCGGATTTCTTCCTGAAACTTTACAACAAGGGTGAATTCATTGAAAAAACATCGGAACAATATTATGATGAAGAGGCCGGATGTTTTCTGGCCGACAGGTATATAACCGGAACGTGCCCGCATTGCGGAAATGAAAATGCATACGGGGACCAGTGTGAAAAATGCGGTACATCATTAAGTCCGAATGACCTGATAAATCCCCACTCGACAATCAGCGGAAGCAAGCCCGTTCTCAGAGACACACTTCACTGGTACCTGCCTCTTGACAAATACGAGAGCTGGCTGAAAAAGTGGATCCTCGAGGATCATAAGGAATGGAAAACAAACGTTTACGGGCAATGCAAATCATGGATCGATCAGGGACTTCAGCCAAGGGCTGTAAGCCGCGATCTTGACTGGGGTGTACCAGTTCCTGTTGACGGGGCAAAGGGAAAAGTCCTTTACGTATGGTTCGATGCACCAATAGGATATATATCAGCAACAAAAGAATTAACGCCCGACTGGGAAAAATACTGGAAGGATCCGGAGACAAAAATGGTTCACTTCATCGGGAAGGATAATATCGTTTTCCATTGTATAATTTTCCCGGTAATGTTAAAGGCTGAAGGTTCATTCATACTCCCTGAGAATGTTCCGGCCAATGAGTTTCTCAATCTCGAGAATGACAAGATCTCTACATCACGCAACTGGGCTGTGTGGCTGCATGAGTACCTTGAAGAATTCCCTGGCAAGCAGGATGTTCTGAGGTACACCCTCTGTTCCAATGCACCTGAAACAAAGGACAATGACTTCACCTGGAAAGATTTCCAGGCCCGCAATAACAATGAACTTGTTGCCATTCTTGGAAATTTCGTTAACCGAACACTGGTTCTCACCGGCAAATATTACGACGGCAGGGTACCGGAAAGAGGGAAAGCTGATGAAAATGATACTTCAGTCCTGAAAGAGATTTCAAAGATCCGGGAGAATGTTGAAACCAGCATCGAAACTTACAGGTTCCGGGAAGCTCTCAGGGAAGCAATGAACCTTGCAAGGCTTGGCAATAAATATCTGGCTGATGCTGAACCCTGGAAAATAGATAAAACTGATCCGGAAAGAGTAAAAACAATAATGAATATTGCTCTTCAGATAACAGCAAATCTTACAATAGTTCTTGAACCATTTCTCCCTTTCTCAATGAACAAGCTGAGAAAATGGATAAATATCGATCTTAAAAAATGGGACGAGGCAGGAAATGATGATCTTCTTAAGCCGGGTCATTTTATTAATAAGCCCGGACTTCTGTTTGAAAAGATTGAGGATGAAGCGATCCAGAGGCAGATAAACAAGCTGGAATCCACCAAAAAGGTTAATGAGTCTGAATCTGCAAAAATATTACCTTCCAAGGACCCGGTTACATTCGACGACTTTACAAAGGTCGATATCAGGACGGCGACCATACTTGAAGCAGAAAAAGTACCTAAAACCACCAAGCTCCTAAAGCTGAAGATCGACACAGGTCTTGATGTCAGAACAATAGTATCAGGAATTGCAGAGTATTATGAGCCTCAGTCGATAATCGGAAGGCAGATCTCAATTGTCGCTAATCTTGAACCAAGAAAAATAAAGGGGATTGAGTCAAAAGGGATGATCCTGATGGCCGAAGACAAAGACGGAAAACTTGTAATAGTTACGCCTGCTGATAAAGTAAGCAACGGTAGTGCGATAAAATAGATTATTTTTTCGAGATCCAGGTTCCCGGGAATTTCTTTGAGATGCTGTCCCTTGTTGAAAGGGCTGTTTCTTTACTGGTGCATGTCATGGCTGTGACTCTGTAAAAACCATTTGAAGCCTGATGTACTTCTGGTTCATATCCGTCGGCTTTAAGGATTTCGACATGCGAAAGGGCATTCCCCTCCGATTTAAAGCTTCCTGTAATTATTGTATATAGAACTTCTTCAACTGGTTCAGGGGGTGTTTCTGGCTTTACAGGAATACTGGTGTCGGGGACAATGATAGCAGCCTCATCAATGGCTTTTTTATTATTTTCAAATTCCGCAGTGACAAGGGGATTAAGTGAAGTTGCTTCGACCCTTGTTTTAAAAAGATCAGTTTTCAGTGGAACAGCTATAAGCAGTGCAAGAACAGGAATCAGAACAGCCGCTCTCCACAGGTTCTTCCTGGAAGCGATGACCTTTATCGGTTCTCTGCTGATATGCCTGGTCACTCTTCTACGAACATCATACTCCCTCGCTGGCTGCCACTGAAATGATTCAAGCCCATATGAACCTGCATGATAATTAATATTCGGCTCAGGTTCAAACAGGATATTGTTTTCCCTGTTATAAACAAAGGTCCCGATATGGTCAAACTCAACCATTTCACCTTTCTCAAGTCTTCTTTTGATCTCTTTTACAAACTCTTCGACCATATTGCGGGAATCTCCGTAATTGACCCCTGAAGCCTGGGAAATTTTGCCAAACAGAAGTCCGTCATTGTGACTGAGGTTGCTGTTGAAGGAGATCTTTCTGACGGGAGGATAAAAAGTTCCGGAGCTTTCATCAGCATGAGCCGGCGAGAAGTTTCCTATAAACCCTCCAAAGCCAGGTACAATGACGCAGTCGTGTACAAATAAGAGTTCCCTTATGAAAGCTTTTATATCCACAAAAATAATGGTTTTCCGGCAAGCAAAATAAGATCAAACGGGAGGCTTTCCCTAAAAAAACAGGTCGATGTTATTAACATTTTAACAACATGTTGTCACCACCCATGGGGTTAGAATTATAAATGAAATGAGCCCTTTCAGTTAAAAATATTCCGGCTGAAAAATATTATCTTCGTAACTTTAATAAATTCTTTCGAATGAGAGATATCCAGATGGTTGACCTGAAGACACAGTATGAAAGAATCAGGTCCGAAATTGATGATGCAATTTTTTCTGTTATAAATTCAACTGCCTTTATTAAGGGACCGGGAGTAAAACTCTTCGAGGAGGAATTACAGGCTTATCTTGGTGTAAAGCATGTTATTTCATGTGCCAACGGTACAGATGCTCTTCAGATCGCAATTATGTCGCTTGGACTGAAACCCGGAGATGAGGTCATCACCACCAATTTTACTTTTATCGCCACAGTCGAAGCAGTTGCTCTGTTAGGTCTGAAACCTGTTATTGCCGATCCGGAACCCGGAAACTTCAATTTATCAGTCAGAGAAATAAGGAATGCAATAACCCGGAAGACAAGGGCTATAGTCCCCGTTCACCTTTTCGGGCAATGTTCTGATATGGATGGAATAATGAAGCTTGCCCGGGAACATGATCTTCTCGTTATAGAAGATGCCGCGCAGGCTACCGGAACCGATTATATCTTTCCCGACGGCACAATCAGAAAAGCAGGTACGATAGGGAACGCTGGCACTACATCATTTTTCCCTTCCAAGAACCTTGGATGCTACGGCGACGGCGGAGCAGTATATACAAATGACGATGAACTCGCAATAAAGCTTAGAAGCATTGCAAATCACGGAATGAAAGTGCGTTATCATTACAATGATATTGGTGTCAATTCAAGGCTCGACACAATCCAGGCAGAAATATTAAGAGTCAAGCTTAAATATCTCAATCAGTTCAATAATGCCAGAAGAGCAGTTGCTGATTTTTATGATAAAGCTTTTGCAGGTTGTACCGGGATAGAAGTTCCTGTAAGGGAAAGCTATTCATCCCATATTTTTCATCAATATACAATCAGGGTTAAAAACGGGAAGAGGGATGATCTGAAGAGGTATCTTGAAGAGAATAAAATACCTTCAATGATCTATTATCCGGGTCCGCTCCATATGCAGGAAGCTTATCGCTATCTCGGGTATAAAGAATCTGATTTCCCCGTTACAAACAACCTGTGCAAAGAGGTGCTCTCATTGCCTGTGCACACTGAAATGGAACAGGATCAGCTGGATTTCATCTCCAGGAAAATTCTATACTTTTTTGAAAGAAATCAATAATGGAAAGAGAATACTTTGCCCATGAAACTTCGGTTATAGACGAAGGCACAAGAATAGGAAAAGGAACCAAAATCTGGCATTTCAGTCACATAATGACAGGTTCCGAAATAGGCGAGAATTGCAACATTGGTCAGAATGTAGTTATCTCACCCGGTGTAAAGCTCGGAAAAAATGTGAAAGTTCAGAATAATGTATCTATTTATACGGGTGTTGTATGCGAAGATGATGTCTTTCTTGGCCCATCGATGGTTTTTACAAACATAGTCAATCCAAGAAGTGCAATTATCAGAAAGGACAGTTATGTTTCAACACTGGTTGAGAAAGGGGCATCTATCGGAGCCAATTCAACTATCGTATGCGGAAACAGGATAGGCAAATATTCCTTTATCGGAGCAGGAGCTGTTGTTACAAAGGATGTTAAGCCTTATGCCCTCGTTGTGGGGAATCCTGCAAGGCAGACCGGCTGGATGAGCGAGTACGGGCACAAGCTTCAATTCGACGATAAAGGTTATGCCATCTGCCCTGAAAGCGGAGAGAAATACAGAATTCAGGATGGGAATGTCATTAAAGTCGATAAGTAGTTAAATACTTTTTAATGAGTATCAGGTATCATGCTTGAATCCATTTTTTATTGTCCATTAGTTCAATCTCTTTTGTCGGAGATTCCGAATCCCGAGTCCTCGGGATTCGGAATGACATTCCATTTTTGTTCAGGAGAGGGAAGAGTTGGCGATTCGTTGAGCGAATCGCCAACTCTTCCCTTAATTCTATCTAAAGCTCTGTCATTCCGAGCGTTAGAGAGGAATCTCTCACCTTTTTTAATATTTGTTAATGATTACCGAAACTCATATACTTTTTAATTATAATTTTAATATGGAATCGAATCCAAAAAATTTTGGTCTTATCGGAGCGGCAGGCTATATTGCTGTCCGTCATCTCAGAGCAATAAAAGACACCGGCAATAATCTTCTTGCAAGCCTCGACAAGTTCGACTGCGTCGGACTTCTCGACGGATATTTTCCCCAGAGTGATTTCTTTGTTGAGTTTGAAAGGTTCGACAGGCACTTTGACAAGCTTAAGAGGACCGGTACCAAGATTGACTATGTCAGCATCTGTTCTCCTAATTATCTCCACGATTCGCATATACGGTTTGCTTTAAGGCACCAGGCTGAGGCTATATGTGAAAAACCTATCGTGCTTAATCCATGGAATGTTGAAGCTTTGCAGGAGATAGAAAACGAAACAGGTCATAAAATATATACTATTCTGCAATTACGCCTTCATCCCAAAATTGTAGAGCTGAAGGAGAAAATAAAAAACGGTCCGAAAGACAAAGTCTATGATATTGACCTTTCATACATAACAAGCAGGGGAAACTGGTACTACATTTCATGGAAAGGAGATGTGCAGAAATCAGGCGGAGTGGCAACCAATATAGGTATCCATTTCTTTGATATGCTGACATGGATATTTGGTGATACTACTAAGAATATTGTACATATATCTCAGCCAAATAAGGCGGCAGGATATCTGGAACTCGAAAATGCCAGAGTAAGATGGTTCCTCAGCATCGATTACAATGATCTCCCCGAATCAGTAAAAGAAGCAGGAAAGAGAACATTCAGGTCTATCGTTGTGGATGGTGAGGAGATTGAGTTCAGTGAAGGATTCGGAGAGCTTCATACAACTTCATACAGGGAAATTATTGCCGGGAGAGGTTTCGGACTCAATGATGCCCGCCAGTCGGTGATCACTGCTTTCACTATCAGAAATTCAAACGCTGTGGGCCTTGTAGGGGATTATCACCCTATATCTAAAAAACCATTGACAAAGTCATGAAAAATATTTACCGGAACATGTAGATGAAAAAGAAAATAATTGTGACAGGAGGGACAGGATACATCGGTTCCCATACAACTGTTGAGCTTATTGAAGATGGATTTGATGTAGTTATTATCGATAATCTTTACAATTCGGAAGCCGAAGTTGCCGACCGCATTTTCCAGATAACCGGAATAAAGCCACAACTTGCAGTTTTTGATATATGTGACAGGGAAAAACTGAATTCCTTCCTGATGAAGCAGGAAAATGTTGAAGGCATAATACATTTTGCTGCTTATAAGGCTGTTGGAGAGTCAGTTAACAAACCGCTTGAATATTACAGAAACAATCTCCTGTCGTTGATCAACCTCCTGGAAGCCATGAAAACCTTTGGCATTCCGAATCTTGTTTTTTCTTCATCATGCACAGTTTACGGACAGCCTGAAAAGCTTCCGGTGGCAGAAGATGCACCCATTCAGCCCGCAATGTCGCCTTATGGCAATACAAAGCAGATCTGTGAAGAGATAATAAGAGATACCGCTGCTGCAACTGAAAAAATAAAAGCAATCGCATTAAGATATTTTAATCCTATAGGAGCTCATCCCTCAGCCCTCATCGGTGAGCTTCCAAGAGGAGTCCCCGAGAATCTGGTTCCTTATATAACCCAGACCGCTTATGGCCTGCAGGAAAGAACTGAAGGTTTTCGGTAATGATTACAATACTCCCGACGGCTCGTGTATAAGGGATTACCTGCATGTAGTTGATCTGGCCAAAGCTCATGTGACAGCTGTAAAAAGACTTGTTGAAAGCAGAAACAAATCAAATTATGAGGTATTTAATCTCGGAACCGGCATTGGGGTATCGGTACTTGAAGCAATTAAATCATTTGAACAGGTTACGGGGATCAGTCTGAATTATCAGATTACCGGACGCAGGGCCGGAGATATTGAAAAGATATGGGCCGATCCGTCACTCGCGAACAGGGAACTTGGATGGAGGACCGTCAGCACTCTTGATGAATCGATGAAAACAGCCTGGGAATGGGAAAAATATATAAGAAAGGATAAAAAATAATGACATCTGAAAAAACTATACTGGTAACCGGCGGTGCCGGATTCATAGGATCACATGTAGTAAGGAGGTTTGTTACCAAATATCCCGGATACATGATAATAAATGCAGACAAGCTTACTTATGCAGGAAATCTGGAGAACCTGACGGATATCGAGAAAAAGAGTAATTACCTTTTCGAGAAAACCGATATTGTCAACAAACAGGCAGTATTAGATCTTTTCAGTAAATATCGCTTTGACGGGATAATCCATCTGGCAGCAGAATCGCATGTTGACAGGTCAATCACGGCACCCGATGAATTTGTTCATACAAACATAGTAGGAACCGTAAACCTGCTTAATGCTGCCCTTAGCATATGGAAGGACAATAATGAGGGCAGGTTATTTTATCATATTTCGACCGATGAAGTTTACGGATCGCTTGGAAAAGATGGACTGTTCACTGAGGAAACAGCATATGATCCGAAAAGTCCCTATTCTGCTTCCAAGGCCAGCTCCGACCATATGGTAAGGGCATATGGACACACATTCGGCCTCCCTGTCATAATCTCCAACTGTTCAAATAATTACGGTCCGAACCAGTTCCCGGAGAAACTGATCCCACTGGCAATAAACAATATTAAGAACAACAGGCCTATTCCTGTTTACGGAAAGGGAGAAAATATCCGCGACTGGCTGTATGTTGAAGATCATGCCTCAGCAATTGATCTGATATTTCATAAAGGGAAAGACCGGGGAAACATATAATATTGGCGGCAATAACGAATGGAAAAACATTGACCTTATAAAGCTTCTCTGCAAAATTATGGACAGGAAGCTTGGCCGTCCTGCCGGTACTTCAGAGGAGCTGATTACATATGTTAAGGACAGGCCGGGGCATGATCTGCGCTATGCAATAGATTCGTCAAAGCTTCAGCATGGATTTGGATGGGCTCCGATACCTGAATTTGCTGCCGGACTTGAAAAGACAGTCGACTGGTACCTTTCCAACAGTAAATGGCTCGAAAGAATTATTTCGGGTGATTATGAGAAATATTACGATAAGATGTACTCGGGAAGATAAAAGCGTCAGTTTTTAAACCTGTTCATCCGTTCAATGAGTTCATCCCCCAGGGCACTCTTCTGCCTGATGTGCTCCTGTATTGCAGCAACAACACTGTTTGAATGAAAATCGCCTCTGACCTCTTCAAAATCAAGCTTTTTAATCTCATCTCCGCCATCAATTCCAAATCCGGTCATCGAGGAAAGATTGAACTCCTTCCTGGCATCATCGTATAGCATTTTATCAAGGTCAATAACGCTTTTTTTCCATTTTTCGACTATCCCGATTACATCGGCAGCTGTGAAATCTTTAACAGGCTTCCCTGTCTCCTCCTCAATTCTTTCACATGCCCATGTCCACTCCCATTTATAATAAGATCCGTGCATCTTCCTGAATGCTTCAGTAACCCCCTCAATAGTATTTATTTTATCCGATTCGATATCATCAAGTAGCTTGCTTACAGCCTGTTTTGGTGCAATCAATCCTGCAATGTCAACCCATTCCCCTTTCCCCATCGACTGATCAGGAGCGAGTCTTTTCTGCAATTCGCCGTCCGATTTGAAATTGATGTTCTCAAGTCTTTTAATAAGTGAGTTGCCAAGGAATTTATTTATCCCGGTCTGGTAAAGTTCAATCCCCTTTTCAAGCGAACTGCCTTTGATCTTCATATTATTGTAAGAATAGGATCCGGAACCTGTTCCTGACACCGATTTCAGCTTGCGGAGAAGTTCCCTGCCTTCAAACATTTTGCGGATAGTATATGGGCTAAGAAGATTGAAATTAACCTGATCGTGCTTGACCGGATCTTTTCTCCTGTCACGGACAGGCCACTTCTGGGCATCCCTTATTGTACCAACACTTCTCAGGTTTATACCCGGAACGAGTATGCTTTCATCGTTGCTTTCAATAAGGTAGGAGAAAGGAAGGGATGAAGTATCCATATTCTTGTAATGGCGTCCCATAACAAGGGTATATGGGCCAATACGGGCGGGCCAGAGCACATATGAATCACTGGTTGTTTTGGATCCCCGTTCCATTATACCCTGATGTATCGGACCAAGCTTGTACATGTGATTGCTCTGGTTCGATCCGCTTCCTGCATTCATGAATGAAAAAATACCCGCAATAAGGAGAGTCGATTTATGGTGGGTCACGGTATATGGTCCTGCAAATATTGAACAAGCTTCACCGTGATAGCCCCCGCAGTTTGCAAAAAAGAGTGAATTCTCAGCTGAGTAGTGCTTGCCCAGAACGCACCCCTGACCAATAAAGCATTTGTCGATGAGGGTCGATTCAGTAACAATTGAACCGGAGCAGACAATGAAATGCTCCATAATGACTCCCGGCCCAATGAAGACAGGATCTTCCCTGCAGCTGTTAACCGATCCTTCATCAAGCTTTATGCTCTCCTCAATGCGGCTGAAGGGGCCAATTCTGACATTTCTGATCTGTCTGCAACTCATTATGCGGGATCCTGTTCCGATAGTCCCTGTATCAGAACTTTTTGATTTTGAATATTCGCGAATCATAAGCTCCATCTTCTTAATAGCTTTTACACGGTGACGGTAAAGAGCTATAATATAAGCCTGATGGGCCGAAAGCTGGTCCCAGATCAGAACTGACCTGCCGCCTGTTTCGTTCAGCACAGCAACTTCTGTTCCGTTGCCGAAGGAAGAGACACCCTGCATACTTATTTTTCCGCAGTTTGAAATTATCACATCATCTTCAATCCGGTAATTTGCAATATAATCCCCTATATTTTTGATCAGGACATCTGAACCGATATCGCAGTTGTGAATGTGAGCATTGTTAATGCCGCACATTACACTTACTCCTGATTCGTCGGTATATGACTTACTGAAGTTCCCAAGCTTTATATCGCCCGAAAAAGTAACATTTATGCACCTTGAGGGATCAAATCCTTCTGTCACATGAACCCTGCTCCAGTCATCACAACTGCATCTATTGGACATCAGTTCTTTAATCTCCGCTGTAGTAAGTTTTCTGAATTTTTTTGTGGATTTCATTTCAGAAGGATTTATATTTTTCTATTCAACAGTAACGGATTTGGCAAGATTTCTTGGCTGATCGACATTGCATCCTCTCAGTACTGCAATGTGGTACGATAACAGCTGAAGGGGTATAACTGCCAGTATTCCTGAAAATGCAGGAAGTGTCTCCGGAACCTCAAGGACATAATCAGCCATCTTTCGTATCAATTCATCTCCTTCGGTAACAATGGCTATTACATTTCCCTTTCTTGCCTTTATTTCCTGGATATTGCTTACAATTTTATCGTAAATATCGTCTTTTGTGGCGACCACTACGACAGGCATGTTTTCATCAATAAGTGCAATAGGACCATGTTTCATTTCAGCTGCCGGGTAACCTTCGGCATGGATGTATGATATCTCCTTAAGCTTTAGTGCTCCTTCGAGGGCAACAGGGAAGAGATATCCCCTGCCAAGGTAAAGTGCATTTTTGGTTTGCTGATATTTTTTTGCCAGCTCAAGTGCCTGGTCATTTACCTTGAGTGTCTTTTCAATTTTCGTCCGGGATAGATACCAGCTCATCAATTAGCTGCTTATAGGTTTCTGCTGTGATCACACCTTTCAGAAAGCCAATTTCAAATGCCATCATTGCAAGGACCGTAACCTGGGTAGTAAAAGCCTTGGTAGAGGCAACCCCAATTTCGGGACCTGCGTGGGTATAGACCCCGGCATCTGTTTCGCGCGGGATGCTTGAGCCGACGACATTACATATACCAATTACTTTTGCCCCCCGTTCCCTGGCTATTTTTACTGCGGCCAGAGTATCTGCAGTCTCTCCACTCTGGCTTATTGCAATTACTATATCGCCTTTTTTTATTATCGGATCTCTGTAACGGAATTCCGAAGCATATTCCACCTCAACAGGTATTCTTGTAAATTCTTCAAAAAGATATTCACCAAGTAAACCTGCATGCCATGATGTGCCGCAAGCCACAATAATTATCTTTTCCGACTGTGAGATTGTTTCGAGAACATCATGTAGTCCGCCCAGCATTATTCCGCTATGATCGGGCAGCACTCTTCCCCTGAATGTGTCGTGTATTGCTCTTGGTTGTTCAAATATCTCCTTAAGCATGAAGTGAGCAAAACCTTCCTTATCTATTTCCCCAATCTTCAGGTCAACTTCCTTTACTTCAGGTTCAATATTTTTCGGACGTATCGATTTAAGGACAAGTTCATCCCTCTTTATTATTGCTATGTCATCATCCTTCAGATAGATTACCCTCTGTGTGTATTCAACTATCGGGGTGGCATCGGAAGCAATGAAGTTTTCTCCCTCTCCAACCCCGATCACCAGAGGACTTCCTTTTCTGGCAGCATAAAGCCTGTCGGTCTCCTTTGTACAGATAATTACGAGTCCATAGGCTCCCTCAACCCTGTTAAGTGCAAGCGTGATTGCCTGTTCTGCGGTAAGATCGCCCTCAAGATAGAGGTGTTCGATCAGGTTGGCAAGCACTTCTGTGTCGGTCTGGCTGTTGAACTGTATTCCACGGCTTTGCAAATGTTTTTTGATAAGGGCGTAATTTTCAATTATCCCGTTATGGACAACAATAAAATTACCCTTATATGAAACCTGTGGGTGTGCATTTAATTCATTGGGTTCACCATGTGTTGCCCATCTTGTATGACCCATCCCCACAGTTCCGTTAAAATCAGTGCCATTAACCATTTTCTCCAGATCCTCGACCCTTCCCTTGCATTTGAAAATCTTTGTTTCCCCATTGATAATTGCAAGTCCGGCGGAATCATATCCCCGGTATTCAAGCCGTTTAAGTCCTTTAATTATAATTTCCCTTGCGGGTTTTGATCCGATATACCCAACTATTCCGCACATAAGCGATTATTTTTATAAATGAAAAATCACGGACTGAAAATCAGTTCGTATTAGCTGAAAAAACGGTCGAATGAATTCAATTATTGCAGAAGTATATAAAGAAGGTGATCAGGAGAGTAACTTGTCATAAAAATCGTTATAGGCATCTATGTATTTTTCCTCATCCTGGAAAGAAAGAACCGGTTTGTTGATGGTTTTAAGATATTTCGACAATTCAGCATTAATATCTTCGCTTCCGACAATTACTGCATCGGAGTATTTAATAGCAAGCTTGGAAACACTGATAAAATCAGGATTCTTTACCAGCTTGAGGTTTTCACCGTCAATTCCGTCGTATCTTAACTTGTCGGCGAATGTGGATCTGAAAGGAGTGACGAAATCATTGCTATAGACTGAATAGACTATTTTATAATTATGAAACAGTGGATCATCGTTATAAATACTTCGCAGATATACAGGAACCAGAGATGCCATCCAGCCATGACAATGAACAATGTCAGGAGCCCATCTCAGTTTCTTTACAGTCTCAATAACACCCCGGGCAAAGAACAGAGCCCGCTCATCATTATCTTCAAACTCCTTGCCTGACGAATCGGAAACAGTATGCTTCCTCTGGAAATAATCATCATTGTCAATAAAGTAAACCTGCATACGGGCCGACTGTATCGAAGCAACCTTAATGATAAGAGGATGATCGGTGTCGTCAATTATAAGATTCATTCCCGAGAGCCTTATAACCTCATGCAGCTGGTTTCTTCTTTCATTGATGCTTCCATACCGAGGCATAAAGGTTCTTATTTCCTTACCCCTTTCCTGAATTCCCTGCGGGAGATATCTGCCTATCTTTGATAACTTGGTTTCGCCTAAATATGGAGTGATCTCCTGAGAAATAAACAATACTTTCTTGCTTTCCATTTATATGCCTGGATATACCATTCCGTAACAACTTGCAAAGATAATAATAAAAAATGACAATATTATCAATACATTGTTATTGGTATTTCTGTTTAACCGGTAGTTTATTTTATTCCTTTAAGTTCAGGATCAAATACTTTTATTTCATTTAGGTTTGCATAAAAATCAGGAATTATGAAAGTAGTAAGTACTGTCAAAGAGCTTCAGAAAGCAACTAAAGGACCGGATTCTTCACCTCTTGGATTTGTACCGACAATGGGAGCACTTCATCGCGGTCACATCACACTTGTACAAAATGCTAAAGATCTCTGCCGTATGGTTGTTGTAAGCATTTATGTCAACCCCACTCAATTTAACGATAAAAACGACCTGAGGAATTATCCAAGGACTCTTGACGATGACCTGGCACTGCTTCAGTCAGTTCTCAGGGAAAATGATATTGTATTTACACCCGATGATAAAGAGATTTACCCGGTTGAGGACCGGAGGATCTTTCATTTTGGAAATCTTGATAATGTGATGGAGGCTTTGCACAGGCCCGGTCATTTTAACGGTGTTGCACAGGTGGTCAGCAGGCTGTTCGAAATTGTGAAACCGGATATTGCAATTTTCGGACAGAAGGATTTTCAACAGCTGGCTGTAATCAAAGAACTTGTCAGACAGATGGGAAACAAGGTAAAAATTATAGGCAACCCCATAATAAGGGAGGATGACGGGTTGGCCATGAGCAGCAGAAACCGTCTTCTCGATCAGGCTATAAGGAAAAAAGCAGGCATAATATATTCAACAATTTCTGCAGCTGCCAGCATGATAAATGACCATGACATCCCTTATCTGATTACTTATGTCAAGAGGACCATTGAAAGAGCAGAAGGGTTCAGCGTGGAGTATTTCGAAATTGTTGACGATAAAGAATTAAAACCGGTTGCTGCACGGTGTGAAATGAAAAAAGGTAAGAACTATTTTGGATGCATCGCAGTCAGGGCAGGAAATATAAGGCTGATAGATAATATCGAAATTCCCTTGTAATCAATTAAAAGGATACTTAAATTTGCCCCATAAAAATTTCATTTGCCAAAAATGTTTATAGAAATATTAAAATCAAAAATACATAAGGTTACCGTAACTGAAGCAAATATTCAGTATGTCGGAAGTGTTTCTATTGATGAAGATCTGATGGATGCTTCCAATATAATTGAAAATGAAAAGGTACAGGTCCTCGACGTAAATAATGGTGAGCGTATCGAGACTTATGTGATTAAGGCTGAAAGAGGATCAGGAAAGATCTGTATGAATGGCCCTGCAGCCAGAAAAGTGGCAGTGGGCGATGTTATAATAATCATGTCGTTTGCAACCATCGATTTCCAGGAAGCAAAATCCTTCAGGCCGTCTGTTATTTTTCCCGATACAAACACAAACAAACTGATCTGAATTTGAGAAAAGGTTTAATACAGGCCGGAAAGTTTACTGCTTTTCTAGCTGTTGGGATCCTGCTGCTGTGGATTGCTTTCAGGACCGTTAATTTTAAAGCACTGGCCGACGATCTTAAAGGGGCAAATTATTATTGGCTGATTTTATCAACACTATTCGGCCTTTTCGGCTATCTAAGCCGTGCCCGGAGATGGATAATCCTTATAAATCCACTGGGGTATAACCCCGGATACTGGAACACTTTCCATTCAATGATGTCAGGGTATCTTGCCAATCTGGCTCTTCCCAGGATCGGAGAAATAACCAGGTGCGTTGCACTGGGTAAAAAAGAGAAGATCCCGGTCGATCAGCTTATCGGAACTGTGGTAATTGAACGTACTATTGATTTCATATCAATTCTGATTATTATGTTAGGGCTCTTTTTTACAAGCGGTTCCAGAATCAGGGAGTATCTGAATGCAAGCATTATCGTACCATTCAGGGAAAAAGTGCTTTCGGTTTTTGGTGCAGCCTGGATCCTTTGGGCTATCGTTATAGGTTTATCAGTCATTTCCCTGTACATGCTTATTCATTACAAAAAGGAGCTCCGGAAGATAAAATTCTTTTCAAAAATATTCGATCTCGCACATGGTGTGATAAACGGTCTTAAAACAATATCAAAGCTTAAAAGGAACTGGGAATTCATCTTTCATACAATATTCATCTGGCTTAATTATGCACTGATGACGTGGATTGTTCTTCTTCTGCATTGAGAGTACATCCCAGCTGTCGTTTGCCAGTTCGATCTTTATTCTTGTAATTGGCGGCCTCGCAATGTCAGCCCCGGTCCAGGGAGGAATCGGTGCTTACCACTATTTTGTTTCAAGGGGGATAGCATTCCTGGCCGGGGTAAGTATTGAAGATGGTTCCGCATATGCAATACTTACTCACGAATCGCAACTGATCCTTGTATTAATACTTGGGGCAGTAGCGTTTTATGTGCTATCAAGGAAGAATCAAAAAAATGGTAATAATGCCTAAATCGAAAACAGTTTTCGTTTGCCAGAATTGCGGGGTAGAATCTGCAAAATGGATTGGAAGGTGCCCTTCGTGCAAGGAATGGAATACTTACCATGAAGAGATCATCGCCCCTTCATCGCCCCATGAAAGATCTTATTCTACAGGTCAGGAAAAGAGGAAGCCTGAGCTCCTGGATAGTATAATCTCTGATGAACACCACCGCCTCAAGACAGGCATCACCGAACTTGACAGGATTCTTGGCGGCGGAATGGTACCTGGCTCCCTGATCTTGCTGGGTGGCGAACCAGGTGTCGGAAAATCGACTCTTGCTTTGCAGCTCGCACTTGCCCTCAGCGGGAAAAGCGTTCTTTATGTTTCAGGGGAAGAAAGTGAAGAACAGATAAGCCTCAGGGCCAAAAGGCTCAAAAAATCTAATCCTGCATGCTTTATCTACTCTGAAACTGATCTTGAAAATATTCTTATCCAGGCTGAAAACATTAAGCCCGGTTTGATAATAATCGACTCCATTCAGACAATTCACACAGGTATCCTTGAGTCTTCAGCCGGTTCAGTTTCACAGGTCAGAGAATGTGCGGCTCAGCTTCTGAAGTTTTCAAAAATAACCGGCATACCTGTTTTCCTGATCGGACATATTACAAAGGACGGTACTCTGGCCGGACCCAAGGTGCTTGAGCATATTGTCGACATTGTACTGTATTTCGAAGGTGACAATAATTACATATACCGTTTGCTCAGATCGGTAAAGAACAGGTTTGGATCGACTTCAGAACTTGCAATATTTGAAATGGTAGAAAGCGGCTTGAGGGAAGTTGCAAATCCTTCAGCAATGTTTATAAACCAGCACGATGAACCCATAAGCGGAATTTCAATAGCCGCAACAGTCGATGGGCTCAGACCATTTCTCATTGAGACCCAGGCTCTTGTAAGCAGTGCTGTTTACGGCAACCCTCAACGAAGCTCAACCGGGTTTGATATCCGGAGGCTGAATATGCTTCTGGCAGTTCTTGAAAAAAGAGCCGGCTTCCGGCTTGGTGTCAAAGATGTTTTCCTGAACATTGCAGGTGGAATTAAAGTAGACGATCCTGCAATTGATCTGGCAATTATTACATCAGTCCTGTCTTCAAATCTGGATATTCCTGTCGGAAGGGATGTTTGTTGTTCCGGTGAAGTTGGCCTATCGGGCGAAATAAGACCTGTCTCGCGTATTGAACAACGCATCAAAGAAGCTGCAAAAATGGGTTTTCGAAAAATTTATATCTCAAAATTCCACAGGAACATTTCGATTACGGGATCTGAAATTGAAGTGATTTCTGTCGGTAAAGTTGAAGCTCTTGTACGTTCTATGTTTAGCTAAAAAAATCTTGCGGTCCTATTGTTTTGCAGTCTTATGGTCTGAACAATTATTATGCTTGCCATAGTCTTTGGCGACGGCCCGCTGGCGGAGAAGCAATCCTTCTCCCAAAAACAGAATAGCTTTTAGTATTTCTCCCTAATATATCCTCCTCTCCTCGAACTTTCTCTTTTTGCTTTATCGCAATCTGTTTCGATGCTGAAATTTGAGGGACGTTCAAATTCATCCGATTCCATTATTCCGAACTGAGGATCGTTATAAACTTTTCTCATGAAGAGCCCGAACACCGGAAGAGCCATCTGGGCCCCCTGACCTTCAGTGAGAGTTTCGAAATGTATAGCCTGATCCTCCCATCCGCTCCATACACCACCAACAAGGTTGGGTGTCACACCCATAAACCATCCATTCGAATTATTCTGAGTGGTCCCGGTTTTGCCTCCAATCTGGTTCAGGAGCATATAAGGTTCTCTTCTTAACCTGTTACCAGATCCAATGAGCACGACTCCCTGAAGAAGGTCAAGCATAAGATAGGCCTGCTCCTCACTCAGTACCTCCTCAATCTGCTGGGTGAACTTAGTAATTAAATTGCCATTCTTATCATCAATACGCGTAACATACATTGGTCTTGTATAGACTCCCCTGTTTGCATAAGTCGAATAAGCCCCTACCATTTCTTCAAGCTTTATATCTGATGTACCAAGGAATATTGAAGGCACTGGATCTATAAAACTTCTTACCCCCATCCTCTTCATCAGTTCTGTTACTGCAGAGGGTCGGAACTGCTGCATTAGCCAGGCTGAAATATAGTTTTCTGATTGTGCCAGACCCCACTTGAGGGTAACCATTTTCCCGTGATACTCCTTCGGTCCTGAGCTTCTTGGTATCCACGGAACCGAATCGCCCGGAAGATCAAACGACCTTGGGATATTCTCAACTTCGGTGCATGGAGTATATCCGTTCTGCATTGCAACAGTGTAAAGGAATGGTTTGATTGTGCTTCCGACCTGTTTTCTCTGTTGTGTAACCGCATCCCACTTGAAGTATCTGAAATCGGGACCTCCCACATAAGCTTTCACATATCCCAGGTGAGGGTCCTCAACAAGAAATGCCGAACGGACAAAATACTTATAATATCTTACGGAATCATAAGGTGTCATAATTGTATCAATTTCCCTGTTCTCTCCCTTCCAGGAAAAGACTTTCATTGGTACCTTTGTATTGAACGCAAGCATTATGGAATCCATCGAAACTCCCCTGGCTTTCATCATTATATATCTTTCGCTGTCCTTTATTGATCTGAATATCAGATCTTCAACCTCCTTTTTGGTAAGATCATTAGAATAGGGAGGATTCCTGAATCCTTTTGCACGCTTGTAAAAATCGGGCTGAACCTCTTTTGAAAGATGTTCTGCGAGAGCTTCCTCAGCATATTGCTGCATCCTGGAGTTTATGGTGGTATAGATTTTAAGCCCGTCCTTATAAACATCATAATTGGATCCGTCAGGTTTTTTATTCTTGTTGCACCAGCCGTAAAGAGGATTATTATCCCATTCCCATTGGGCTTCCTCATATGATGATTCCCTTTCATACCTGCTCCTGACGGGTTCCGGTTTTCTCATAATATTCCTCAGGTATTCCCGCAGATATGTGGCCCGCCCTGTATTATGGTCCTCCAATCTGAAATCAAGTGCAAGAGACAGCTGCTTAAGTGAATCTGCCATCTCAGGGTGGATGTATCCGTACTTTGCCATTTGTGAAAGTACAGTATTTCTCCTCTGAAGCATTCTCTCGGGATATTTCCTGGGATTATAAGCACTGGAATTCTTTAACATCCCGACGAGGACGGCAGCCTCTTCAATTTTAAGTGAATCGGGAGTTGTATTGAAATAAACTCTCGCTGCCGATCTTATTCCAATTGCCTGATAAAGGAAATCATATTTATTAAGGTACATTGCTATGATCTCCTCCTTTGTATAACTCTTCTCGAGCTTTACGGCAGTCTGCCATTCCTTGAATTTTGTGACACCAAGCCTGAGTTTCCTTGTAAAAGCAGAGACATGAGCAGTATCCCTCGGATATAATTGTTTTGCAAGCTGCTGTGTTATAGTACTTCCTCCTCCTGTTTTTTGTCCAAGAACGATTGTGCGGACTATTGCTCTGCCCAGGCCCCGGATATCGATTCCTGAGTGCCTGTGATACCTGATATCCTCCGTTGCTATAAGAGCGTTGATAAGATAAGGAGAGAGATCATTGTAATCGGTCCAGGTGCGGTTTTCAATGCTTATCTTTCCAAGGAGCACACCATCTTCGGAATAGACTTCAGCAGCAAGGTTGTATTCAGGATTTTCAAGTTCTCTGAATGATGGCATTGGTCCAAGCTTTCCATATGATATCAGTATGAAAATAATCAGAACTACCACGAACGGAATGATGAACAATGTCCAGAACCAGATAAGGTATTTCCTGTTTGATGAATCGCCTTTCATTAGCTTCGCGAGTTTGGCTCAAAAATAGTAATTAATAAAGAATCTTAACCGTTTATTTTGAAGTTTGGAACCTAAATGACTTACTTTGTCGTGTTTTTAAAAGAGTTAAATCCTTCTGATATGATCGAAAATCTTGTAATTGTTGAGTCACCTGCAAAAGCTAAAACCATTGAGAAGTACCTTGGAAAAGATTTCCGTGTTGTATCCAGTTTCGGGCACATCCGCGATCTGAAGAAAAAGAATCTTGGAATCGATATTGAGAACAATTTCTCGCCTGAATACGAAATCCCTAAAGAAAAAGCAAAAGTTGTAGGAGAGCTCAGAAAAGCTGCTGCTGAATCTAAAAATATCTGGATAGCCTCTGACGAGGACCGCGAGGGAGAGGCTATTGCATGGCATCTTGCAAGTGTTTTGAACCTCGATCTGGAAACCACAAAAAGGATTGTATTTCATGAGATCACCAAAGAAGCAATCTCCGATGCTATTCAGTCTCCCCGACGGGTCGATATGAATCTTGTCAATTCCCAGCAGGCGCGGCGTATTCTTGACAGGATTGTCGGGTTTGAAATTTCTCCTGTATTATGGAAAAAAGTACAACCTGCTCTCTCGGCGGGAAGGGTTCAGTCGGTTGCAGTCCGGCTGATTGTGGAACGGGAACGCGAGATCATCACTTTCAAAACTGAATCGTCGTTCCGCATAACCGGTATATTTAAGGCGGACCATTCTGATGCAGAGAACAATGTTATCAGGGCCGAAGCCGGCAAAAGATTTCCTGATGAAAAAGAGGCACAAAAGTTCCTTGAGATCTGCAATGCTTCACAATTCAGTATATCCGGCGTCACTGTCAAACCCGGCACCAGGTCGCCTGCTCCTCCGTTCACAACCTCCACCCTCCAGCAGGAAGCATACCGGAAGCTGGGCTTCTCGGTGTCGCAGACAATGGCTGTTGCACAGAAGCTTTATGAATCGGGGAAAATTACTTATATGAGAACTGACTCGACCAATCTGTCAAAGCTCGCTCTGGCAAAATCGAGAGAGGTAATTATTTCAGAGTATGGTGAGAAATATTCAAAAACCCGTCAGTTCAAGACAAAATCCAAGGGAGCTCAGGAAGCCCACGAAGCTATCAGGCCTGCTTATCCCGACACAGTGACAATTACCGGCAATCAGAATGAGAAAAAGCTTTATGAGCTGATCTGGAAAAGGACCATAGCTTCACAGATGGCCGATGCCGAAGTTGAAAGAACGACAATATCAATAGGAATGAACAATTCTGCTGTTGTTTTCACGGCAACAGGGGAAGTAATTAAATTCGACGGATTCCTTAGAGTCTACACTGAATCGACTGACACTGAGAACGGCGACGATGAGAAAACCATTATTCCTCCAGTAAAGAAAGGAATGCCTCTTTATTATGACACTATATCAGCCACGCAGAAATTCACGTCCCCTCTTCCCCGCTATACCGAAGCCAGTCTTGTCAAGAAGCTTGAAGAACTTGGCATCGGAAGACCATCGACATATGCTCCCACAATTTCAACGATACAGAACAGGGGTTATGTCTTAAGGGAAGACAGGCCGGGGGAAAAACGGCAGCTGAAAATTATAACACTCTCCAAAGGAAAATATTCGACAACATCAAAGACTGAAGCTGCAGGAAAAGAAAAATCCAAGTTGTTTCCGCAGGACATAGGAATGATAGTGAATGATTTCCTTATGGAAAACTTCTCTGAAATTGTCGATTATAATTTTACCGCCGATGTTGAAGAGCAGTTTGATAAGATTGCAGAAGGCAAACTGAAATGGACAGGGATGATTGGTAAGTTTTATACAACATTTCATAAGACAGTTGAAGATTCACTGGAGAAAACAACCAGGAAAACAACTACCAGGGTACTCGGCACTCATCCCGAAACCGGGGAACAGGTTTCTGTAAGAATGGGAAGATTCGGACCCGTGGCACAGATAGAGGATAAAGCAAACGGAGGGAAGCCACGTTTTGCAAGTCTTACAAGAAACCAGCTCCTCGAAACCATTACCCTCCCCGAAGCACTTAAGCTCTTTCGCCTTCCCCGGTCGCTCGGTATGCTCGAAGGAGATGAAATGGTAGTAGGTATCGGGAAATTCGGACCCTATGTAAGATACAAAACCAAGTTCTATTCACTGAAAAAAGGTGTTGATGATCCTTATTCAGTAACAATTGAAAGAGCCTCCGAAATAATCAGGGAAAAGGGTGAAAGCGATAAGAAAAAGGTAATAAAGGACTTCGGTGATATCCGCCTTCTGAACGGAAGATACGGACCTTACCTTGCACAGGATAAGAAAAACTACAGGCTGCCGAAAGGCACCGATGTCGAAAAACTTACAAAAGAAGATTGTATTGTGATCATTGAAAAAAGTGAAAAAACCAAAAAAAGTTCTGAATAAATTATGCTGGACCTAAATGATTATTTCAATCCGGTAAGTATTGAGAAGCAGGGTTTTGAAAACCTGACCGGGAATGCCGGCTTTCCTCATAACGTTGTTATTAATACTGAAAATAATCAGGTAAAGGATATCAGGGATTTTAAGGTTGCCATTCTTGGAGTGCCTGACGGAAGAAACTCAGCAAGTCAGGGCTCGTCTGATGCTCCGGATGCAATAAGACAGCAGCTTTACAGCCTGGCAAGGATACCGGGAAAGTCAAAGATCATTGATCTGGGTAATATGAAACAGGGGGTAACTTTCAGCGATACCCTGGCCGGACTTACAGATATCCTCTGCGCCCTTCTGAAAGAGAATATCCTTCCTGTGATCATTGGCGGAAGCAGCGCTCTTGTTACTGCAATCGACCGTTCATTCACTCAGTTAAAAACCAGGTATACTCTCGTTTCCGTTGATCCAAGAGTTGATTACAGCAATAATCCTGATGCGCCTGATTCATTCAGTTACCTGAACAAAATAACCGGTAACCATAAGAGTACCTTCAGCCAGTATATTAATATAGGGTATCAGACCTATCTTAACGATCAGCAGGTATTGAACCGTTTTGTCAGGCGCCATTCGGAACTGCTAAGAATCGGCGATGTCAGACAGGCTATATATCTCACAGAGCCGCTCTTCAGGGATTCAGATGCAGCCATTTTCGATATCTCAGCTGTCAGGCAGTCAGATGCTCCCGGTACAGATGTACCTTCACCAAATGGTTTCTATGGCGAGGAGATATGTCTTCTTTCGAGATATGCAGGAATTTCAGATAACCTTAAGGTCTTCGGACTTTTTGATGTCAATCCCAGGCTGGATATCCGTTATCAGACAACGGGTCTTGCTGCCCAGATAATCTGGTTCTTTCTTGAAGGTTTTTCACAGAAGCAGTATGAGACACCGGTTTTAAGCAACAGTAATGCAGGTCGTTTTATTAAATATCATGTAAGGGTTACTGATCTTGAGGATGATCTTATATTCGTTAAAAGCAACCTTACTGAAAGATGGTGGATTGAGCTTACCGATGAGAATAATGCAAATATTTATGTTGCATGTTCACATGACGATTATCTTAAGGCAAACCGGAATGAAGTTCCCGACAAATGGGTTAAAGCTTCAAACAGATTAAAGTCCTGATCCTTCAAATATTTTAAATTCTTTCCCGTTTAATTGAATGTTTGGAATATTCTTTGTGGATAATTGAACAGGAATGTTTAAAAGTTTTAACCAACTGAATACCGGTTTGCATACTTTTAATTTTTTTACTTTACTTTAGAAGTTCGATAAATGGGCTTATTCCTAATTATTTAAAGAAGTGAAAAAAATTTATACTGCATATTTATTTATGCTCCTGTCGGTTACCTTCTGCTTCTCCCAGCAGGATCCAATCACAAGCAATTATATGTTCAACACCCTGACTTTTAATCCCGGATATGCGGGTACGTCGGGGATGATATGTGCAACTGCAATAAACAGGCAGCAATGGGTCGGGTTCAAGGGAGCCCCGTCGACGACAATATTCAATATCAGTGCTCCTGTTACACCTTTTAAAATAAACAGCGGGGTAGGTCTGATGGTCGAAAACGACAATGTAGGCTTCGACAAGGATATAAACCTTAATCTTATGTATTCATATATTGCCGATTTAGGACAGGGCAAGCTGGGCATAGGAGTCAGTGCCGGAATGTATAACATGACACTTGATCCTGAATGGGTAATCCCAAATGGCGATATCTTTACCCCTCCCTCCGGCGATCCTCTGATCCCTGAAAGCAAAGAGAGTTCGGTAACCTTCGATGCCGGTCTGGGTGCCTATTATACTACCGATAAATATTATGCTGGTCTTTCAGTTACTCATATCAATCAGCCGAAAATAAAATTTACAAAAGGTGTCACCTACATAAGCCGTCATTATTATATAACTGCAGGGTATATTCTTCAGCTGCCAAACCCATCGCTTGAGTTACTGCCTTCCCTTTATGCGCTTAGCGACGGTAAGGCAATACAATTTTCTGCAACTTCTTTATTAAGATACAATAAAAAGGCATGGGGGGGCGTTTCTTACAGACCCGGTGATGCACTGGTAGGGATTGTTGGGATAGAGTTGTTTAATGGTATCAGGGTCGGATACGCTTACGATTTCCCGATCTCAGATATCAGAAAGAGCACAAGCGGGTCGCACGAATTCATGGTAAATTATTGTTTCAGTCTCAGTATGGGCAAGAGTCCCATGAGATACAAAAGCATACGGTTTTTATGATTTTTAAAAATAAAATTACTTGCAATACAAAATTCTAAAGAATATGAAAAAGGAAATCCTTTCAGCTCTGATAATTATAATTTTCTTAGGTGGTTGTAAGTCTTCCGATAACGGAGAACTGACAGGAGTCGCTGGGAGAAAAAATTTCTTTGAGCCTGAACCATTCGAAATGGCGTTCATCCCTGCCGGTAGCTTCACCATGGGACCAAGTGACCAGGATGCTGTATTCGCACAGAACAGCATCTCAAAGGTAGTTACTGTTGAAGCATTCTGGATGGACCAGACTGAAATAACAAATAATAAGTATCGTCAGTTTGTATATTATGTCAGGGATTCCATTCTAAGAACAAAGCTCGGTGAGGCCCAGGTTCCCGACCGTGAGTATTTTGTCACCGACAAGGAAGGTAATCCTGTCGAACCTCCTGTTATCAACTGGCAGGAAAAGATTGATCCTGAAGAAGAGACGACAGCTGCTGTCCTTGAAGAGATGTTCTACCCTCCCGAAGAGAGATTCAACGGCAAAAAGCAAATTGATGTCAGGAAACTTAATTATACCTATTTCTGGGTTGATTATCAGCAGGCTGCAAAAGCAAAATATGTAAATGACTATGCAAACAACACCTGGAAATATGTAGGGCAGGTAATAGACCGAAACGGAAATGTAACACCGGTTAAGGATCGTTCATCTTTCATAAGACATGATACAATTAATATATATCCTGATACTCTGTGCTGGATAAGGGACTTTACCTATTCATTCAATGATCCGCAGGCAGACCTTTATTTCTGGCATCCGTCATTCGACGACTATCCGGTTGTGGGGGTTTCATGGCCGCAGGCGACAGCTTTCAGCAGGTGGAGAACTGACTTATATGAATACTGCCCTCAGGAAAAATGGTATTGCCGATGTACAAGCCTACAGGCTTCCTCTCGAAACTGAATGGGAATATGCTTCAAGAGGCGGACTTGACCTTTCGATGTATCCCTGGGGCGGCCCTTATACCCGGAACTACCAGGGCTGTTTCCTTGCCAACTTTAAACCTTTACGAGGGAACTATATCGACGACGGTACAGTCTACAGCGCAAAAGTAGGATCGTACGAACCCAATGAATATGGTTTATTTGACATGTCGGGGAACGTTGCCGAGTGGACTCTCTGTGCCTATCACCCATCGGCATATATCTTCCAGCACGACCTGAATCCAAATTATGAATATAATGCACGTCCGCAGGATCCTCCGGTACTTAAACGCAAAGTTATCAGGGGTGGTTCATGGAAGGATATAGCTTATTTCCTTCAGACCAGCGCAAGAGATTATGAATATCAGGATTCAACAAAATCTTACATCGGGTTCCGAAATGTAAGATCTTATATCGGAGTAAATCAATAAAAAATTAATATAACCTTTTAAAAAACCAGGTATATGAGCCTAGCAGAAATAGTACAGTCAAGCGGATGGAAGAACTTCATGTCCAAATTATATGGTATTGGTGCTTCTGTCGTAATCATTGGAGCATTATTTAAAATACAGCACTGGAATGGTGCAGGATTAATGCTTACTATTGGTCTGTTCACAGAAGCAGTTATCTTCTTCTTTTCAGCATTCGAACCCCTTCATGAAGAGGTTGACTGGACACTTGTTTATCCTGAGCTTGCCGGCGTCCCGGAGGAAGAACCAGGAATGCAGGCAAGAGGTGTTGGCGGTGGCGGATATGCGGGTGCTATTGGTGGCAGCAGTGGCGGAGGTGCCGGAAGCGGTTCTTATGCACTTTCAAAATTCGATGAGATGCTGCAAAGTGCTGATATTACACCTGAACTATTTCAGAAACTTGGCGTCGGAATGAAAAAATTCAGCGAATCAACCACCAATCTTAGCCTTATGGGCGATATCTCAGCCACATCTTCAAAATACATGAATACGATTCAGTCTGCCAATGATGCTCTCGGACGTTTGACAGATACATATCAGTCGACTGCCAAAATAATAAATGATTCTAACTCCAATTATGGTAAACTGGCTGAGTCATATTCGGTAATCGAATCAGGTGGAAAATCATATAAGCAGCAGCTGGAAGCACTCAATAAGAACCTTTCGGCTCTTAATACAGTCTATGAACTTCAGCGTAAAGGAGTTGATGAACATATAAAGGATTCTGATTCCCTGCATAAAAACATCCAGGGCCTGATGAAGGATCTTTCTGAATCAGCAGGTGATTCTAAAAAATATCGTGAACAGATCACTAAACTCAACGATAATCTGGCAGCATTGAATAATGTCTATGGAAACATGCTTGCTGCAATGAATGTTAAATAGCGTGACATTTTAATCTATAACTAAACAACCCTAAAAATGGCTCACGAGAGGCTATCACCACGGCAAAAGATGATCGGTATGATGTACCTGATACTTACCGCCATGCTTGCACTTAACGTATCAAAGGAAGCCGTTGAAGCATTTAAAAAAGTTGATAAGAGTCTTACTAACACACTGGCAAACTACGTTATCAAGAATAATCTTATTTACGAGGAATTCGACAAGGCAGCATCAGAAAATCCCACAAAAGCAGGGAAATACAGAGACGACTGCTATGGAAGTAAAAAGCCGTTCCGACGAAATATCCAATTTATTCAGGATCTTAAAGTTGAGATTATTGCGGAGGCGGAGGGCACTGAATCTAAGGCAATTGCTGGCAATGTGATTGATATTGAAAAGGTAAAGAGATTTGATGACAACAATGTCCCCTCCCAGATTCTAATCGGAGCCAATGAAAATGGCAAAGCAAGTACTCTGAAAGCTCTGATGAACGATTATCGTGAATTCCTTATCTCGACACTTGACGGGAAGAATCCCAGTGCTGAAGATGCTCTCCGTAAAAGTCTTAATACCGACGACGGACATGATCCGGACGGGCAGCCTTCAAAGTGGGAAAATGTTACCTTCCAGCTCCTTCCACTGGTAGCTGTCGAAACCATCCTTTCAAAAATGCAGGTTGATGTCAGAAACGCAGAGACAGAGGTATTGAATCATCTTTATACTCAGATTGATGCCGGCTCATTCAAGGTGAACAAAATAGTTGCAAACGTCGTTCCGGTATCCAGCTATGTGACACAGGGAGGCGATTACGAAGCAAGAGTATTTATCTCTGCAATCGATTCAACGCAGAAACCTGTGGTTAAAGTAAGTGGTTCAGAACTTCCGGTTGATGAATCAGGCAAAGGAGTTTACAAGGTACGTGCTTCTTCAACAGGGCCGAAAAATTGGGGTGGTGTTATCTCCCTCAGGAACCCGTCTGGTGCTATGGTAGATTATCCTTTTGAATCATCATACTATGTTGGTGAACCCAATGTGGTTGTTTCTCCGACAGCAATGAACGTAATGTACAAGGGAATTCAGAATCCAATCGATGTTTCTGTTCCTGGTGTAAGCCCCGATAAAATAAGGGTCAGAGTGGTTAACGGTACAGTCACTACCCAGAAGGTTAAGAACTCCAAAGGAGACAATTTCAGGGGAAACTGGGCAGTAAATCCGACAACTGTCGGTCAGAATGTCCAGGTTATTGTGTCAGTAACTGATGAATCCAACAAAGGGACAACATATGCACCGATCGAGTTCAGGGTTAAACCTGTCCCCGCCCCTATAGCTTCATTTGGAGGAAAAAGCACGGGTAACATTGCTAAAAACACCGCAGCAGCTCAGACGGGAGTTTATGCTTCCCTTCCTGATTTCGAATTTGACCTTGTATATAAGATCACCTCTTTTACAGTCCTTTACACTGACAGTCGTGGTGACTTTGAGGAACCAAGCTCAAGCAATGCACTTACCCAGAAACAGAGGGATATTATTACCAAACTTGTACGAGGTAAGAACCTTTTCTTAAAGGATATTAAATGTCTGGCTCCCGATGGCAGAACATTGGATCTGAGCCCCATAATATTAAAGATAGATTAGTAAATAAATTATAGTAAAATGAATAAGAAAATTCTTTTTGGAATTATCGTCCTTGCAATCGGCACTATGGCTAATGCTCAGTCATTTGGCGATATATACCAGAAATCAATAACGGATAACAAGAAGATCAACTACCCCTTCCTCAGGGAAGCTGATGTGATCTGGTCAAAGAAAATATGGCGTCTTATCGATCTCAGGGAGAAGATAAACCAGCCATTGTATTATCCCTTAAAAACAACTCAGGACGGCAGAAAAAGCCTTATCACTGTAATACTTGAAGAGATACGTGCAGGACGCCTCGAAGCATTTTCAGCGTTGGACTCCAATCTGCCAACCACATATGACGATATTGAAATAAATATGGGGGCTAAAACCAAAACCGAGTCAATTCAGATAAATGCGGAAGGCCAGACCAGGGATACGACAATAACTGCACAGTCAAAACCTGAAGAGGTTAAGCAACTTCTTGTTTATGAAGAATGGTATTTCGATAAAAAACTTTCGAAGCTCGACGTAAGGATTATAGGCTTTATGCCCTATTGGATGGGTTATGATAATGATGCCGGGCGGGCTTTGAGGAAACCTTTGTTCTGGGTCAAATATGACGACTTAAGGGATGCACTTGCAAAACAGGAAGCTTTCCTTGCCAGCAATGACGCTCAAAGGATCTCATTTGATGATCTCTTTATGCAGAGAAGATTCGGAAGCGTAATTTTCGGTGAATCCAACGTTTTTGACGACAGACAGATCAATGAGTACACTGTTGGTAAATCCACACTATTTGAAGCTGAACGTATTAAAAACGAACTGTTCAACTTTGAACACGACCTATGGGAGTTTTAAACCTTCGACATAAAAAAGGCTGCCTCGGCAGCCTTTTTTATTTGGGAAGGTTGGGGGTTATTGAAATTTTTCACCTGTTGCGTTTTTCACATCCTCCAGGTAGTTTTTGATACTCTGCTCCTCTTCCTTTTTTACAATAAGAAGAACATCACCTGAATCAACAACGATATAGTCCTTTAAACCCTGTACAACGGCAATCTTGCCGGGGGCAATGTTAAAAATATTTCCCCTGCTGTCGTACGAGAATACTTCTCCGCTTACCTTGGAGTTTCCTTTTTTGTCGACTTTTGAATGCTCATGAAGGGAGCTCCATGTCCCGAGATCCGACCAGCCGATATCGGTACACATTACATATACATTATCAGCCTTTTCCATTATCCCGTAGTCGATCGAAATACTACGGCACTGTGCATAAGTATTGCCAATGAATTTTTTTTCCAGCTTAGTCCCAAAACTCTCCCTGCCTTCTTCGAAAGCAGAGAACATCTCTGGAAGGTGCTTTTCAAAAGCACTCAGTATCGATTTGATATTCCAGATGAATATACCTGAGTTCCAGTAAAAATCACCGCTTTCAAGAAACACTTTCGCCAGCTCAATACCCGGTTTTTCAGTAAATGTTTTAACCTTCATGAGGTTATTTAAGCCAGCGACACTTTTTTTACGGTCAGCCTGAATATATCCGTATCCGGTTTCAGGCCTGTCAGGCTTTATTCCAAGGGTCAGGAGAGCATTGTTCTTTTCAGCAAATTCAAAGCTCTTCTTTATTACTTCAACAAATTTGTCTTCTTTAATAATCAGATGATCAGCCGGTGTAACAGCTATCACAGCATCGGGATTCTCTTTTAGTATCCTGAATGTGCCATAAGCCAGACATGGAGCTGTATTTCGTCTGAAAGGCTCACCAAGTATGTTGGCCACATCTATTTCAAGCTGTTCAGCCACAATATCCTTATGTTCTGCACTGGTTACAATATAGATATTCTCTTTCCTGCAGATAGATCTGAATCTTCTGAAGGTCTGCTGCAGTAAAGTCTCCCCGTTTCCGAGTATATCAAGGAACTGCTTAGGCTTTACAAGGCGGCTCATGGGCCAGAACCGGCTTCCCACTCCACCGGCCATGATTATTACATACCTGTTGTCCATTGGCATTTAAGAATTTCTTGTAATTTTTATGCAAAGATATAATTATTTTGACCAATCCCGATTTAAAGACCCGGCACCGGAATTACCATAAATATTTGTAATTTTACCCATCATTATAAGTAGACAATGTTTAAGTTTCTAGAGCAGTTTGGCAGTTATTTTCTGCTTCTCAAAAAAGTTTTTTCCAAACCCGAAAAGCCTTTTGTCTATTATAAGCAGACAATGCACGAGATGGTTTTTCTCGGACTCAATTCTGTTGGAATAGTATCAGTAATATCATTCTTTATGGGCGCTGTTATTACCCTGCAAACTGCTTATAATACCGAAAACCCAATTTATCCTACCTACCTTATTGGACTTGGTTGCCGCGACTGCAATACTTCTCGAGTTCTCGTCAACAATCGCGGCTCTTATTCTTGCGGGTAAAGTCGGATCCAGTATTGCATCAGAAATAGGTACAATGAGGGTAACCGAACAGATCGATGCACTCGAGATTATGGGAGTCAACTCAGCATCTTACCTTATTCTTCCCAAGATAATTGCAACTCTTGTATTTAACCCCTTTCTCACCCTTATAAGCATTTCTGTCGGTATTGTCGGAGGATGGATTGCCGGTACCACTGCAGGGGTTATAACATCTGAAGATTATATTTATGGCATCCAGTATGCATTTATCCCTTATTATGTAACTTATGCCATAATTAAAACACTATTCTTCGCTTTCATAATTACTACAGTTTCTGCTTATCATGGTTATAAGATCGAGGGCGGATCTCTTGAAGTCGGTCAGGCAAGTACAAAGGCGGTTGTTCACAGCAGCATTATTATTCTGTTTTTCAATGTTATTTTAACACAACTTCTGCTGTCATGATCAGGGTAATAGATCTCAATAAATCGTTTAACGACAAACCCATTCTGAGTGATATCTCTGTTTCATTTGAACCTGGGAAAACTAACCTTATTATCGGCCGGAGCGGTTCCGGGAAAACTGTCCTTCTAAAATCAATTGTCGGCCTCCATGATATTGACAACGGAGAGATCTGGTATGATGATGTACTTTTCAATAAACTTGATTTTAAGGGGAAGAAAGAGATAAGGAAGGAGATCGGGATGCTGTTTCAGGGAAGTGCATTGTTCGATTCACTAACGGTGGAACAGAATGTTAGGTTCCCCCTTGATATGTTTACAGAAAAGAGCGTTGAAGAAAAAACCGATCGCGTTAATTTCTGCCTCGAGAGGGTAAATATAATCAACTCAAATAAACTGCTCCCCTCTGAGCTGTCGGGCGGAATGAAGAAAAGGGTGGCTATCGCCAGGGCAATTTCACTGAACCCTAAGTTTCTGTTCTGCGATGAACCCAATTCGGGCCTCGATCCAATAACTGCTATACTAATAGATGAACTTATTAAGGAACTCACCAAGGAGTATTCAATGACAACAATTGTAAATACTCATGATATGAATTCCGTGATGAAGATCGGTGAGAAGATAATCTTCTTAAGTGATGGGGTAAAATGCTGGGAAGGAAGCAATAAGGAGATCCTGGATTCCGATTGCGACACTCTTAATGATTTTGTATTTGCAAATGCCCTGGCAAAACAATTGAGATCTTCCTTAAAAAAATAGTTTAATCTACCTCTTCGTAATCAGTATATTCTCCTATCTCCTTCGATACTCCTTTTGATTTTGATGTGTTTTCCTGTTTCTGTCCCCTTTCCCGGTCTCTGGCCATTTCTTCAAAATACCTGTTAACCGACCTGATTATGAGGTAGATTATGATACTTATTAAAACAAACCTGATAAGTATTGTCATAGCTATTTCACGATTATTCAGATTTTTTTATCCCGCTCCTGTTATTTCTACGGGTCGATTCTTCTTCATTTTTGAGACATTTCGAGCTTGTAATTATAAAGGAATCTATCGGCCCCGCCTACAATAAGATTCCAGACATCAGAGGACGAAAGCTTTCCGATCGAAAACATTGATGCTCCCCTTAATGGAAACCCATCCATTATTTTTCCATTGCTGTCAACAAGGTAAATAAGGTTCCCTATCGCATCAAAAACCCCTATTTTCCTGTTGGCTGATGAAAAGGTAAAATTAATGGGTCCGTCAAGCTTCCGTGAACCGAAATCTTTGGTAAACATCTCTTTACCGTTGTGATCATAAAGATAAAGGATACCGCTGTCAATAAAAACATATTCGCCAAAACCATCACCATCCACATCAAAAAAATCGAATGAATGGTCAGACGAGAATTTCCTGAAGCTTAATTTCTTAACATCACCATTAAAATTGACGTTCTGGATTGTCCCGTCAGGGGAGGTAAATACAAGAGTCGCTTCTGAGCCGGGTGTCATCCTGAGTGCCGATCTCTTTGCCCTGGTAACAGCATCATTCAGCCTGAGTCGTACCTTACCTGAACGATCGAGAAAATACACTGATGATTCATCAGTCACAACAATAAAGTCCTTCCCCGAGACTTTGTAAAAACCTGCCTCAGCTGTTACATATCCGGCGGTTCTGAAAGGCTCCCAACCCTTTGCAACATTGCCTGACTTGTCGTACGTGTAAACAAGCTTATCCTCTCCTGCAATAACCAGTCTGTATGTATTGTTGATCTCATAATCAAAAAGTGCGAGCGAATTTGTAGCAGGCGATCTTAATCTTACAGGATACCTTTCAACATAATTCCCGTTACGGTCGATCAGGTGAAGGTTATTCCTGCCTGAGAAGAGTAACTGGTATTTACCGTTCCTGTAATAATCTATCACGTAAACCGATCCGTTTATCCTCTCTTTAAGTGGGACCTTCCACAAAACCCTTCCTGCTGCATTAATAAGATAGGCATTATTTTTTGTGTCCTGAATGAAAATTTCCTTCGCCCCGGTATTGTGATTTGTGAAAAAGAAGGGTTTAATCGCGGCGGTTGTATCAAGCAGTGTCTCCCATTCGGTTGTCGACTCTTCCCTGACCAGATCCTTGTAGTTCACCGATAAGCTGTTATAAATCATTCCGTTAATGGGTGCCAGCTGAAAACCTATCGATTGAATTTTATTGAGCGAATTTTTGTTCGACCTCAGCCCGGCGGCTATTTCCGGGTTAAAATAAGCTGAGAAATATTCTATGCAGTGCGCCGGAACACAATAAAACAGGTATCCCGCCCGGCTGGTAACCATTTTCTCAAAGTCGCGGTACTGGACATCGTTTGCAAGAGTTTTATTAAGTAAATTATCATATAAAAGCCTCGAAATTGTAACATATGAATTCCCCGTTATCATAAAGTTGTCGTAAAAAGCATTGTATGAATCATCGAATCCGGGTGCAAAACCAGGTAGTAAAGCAGAAACCAGTCCGGCAGTACCGTTGTGATAAACAGGTATTCTTGTCTGATCGTCAGGTCTGAAATAAGTTGTTTCCGGCCTTCCTCCTGTATGTTCAAGAAAAATATTCTCACACTGTACACGGTTTTGTAATTTATAGATAATCACCGAGTTCTGGCTCACCGGATTATTTCTAATATCAATGTAAGCACGGGTAATCTCATCCCCGAGAAAAGGTTTAAGCTTTCCTGCCAGACTTATTATCTGATCCGGGACAGAGCCGGAGATTTCTGTTTTTTCCTGTGGCATCAGTACCATCGATTCAAACATGGCAGTTGCTGAGGGAAGGATCTTATAAGTCTTAAATTCAACCGGCTTAACAGCTTTGAACCTGAACAGTAATTCTGACGGTTCACTGCTTTCACTGTACCCGCTTATTGAAACGCCCCCTTCATCAATAAAGATGTCTCCTCCGGCGCTCCCTCCAAGCCTGGCTATCTTATCTACCGGCGATAGTCCACCCTGTGCAAATATTTTTCCGGCTGTATTTTTAAGATTCCCGAAAACCACAAATATTTTGTCCTCATTTTTCCCTGAGGAAAGAAGTATCCTGGAAAATCCGGCGGCATTTCGTATATCTGTACCAGGCACATCCTGAGAAACAGATTTTCCTATAAGATCAGCTGAAGTGCTGCAGATCAGTAACCCGGAATTTATCATGACAAACACTGTGTCTTTCTGTCCGTCCATGTTATAGGGAAGTCCTATAATCCTCTTTCCTGCTCTCTTTTGTTCCAGCACCTCCCTTATCCCCGATGCCTGAAGTGCTTCCTTCAGCTGCCTGTATCCTGTCTCACCAGGAATGGTTTTTGAAAGAAATGGTGTCATATCTCCCTTTTCGGAGGGATGAAAAGAAATTATTGCGGTTCCTTCCTGCAGTATTTTTTTAAATCCCGACTTGTTTATCTGGTCCGCAATGAATTTCAGCTTTGTGCTGAAGATGCTTAGCTCTTTTATATTCGTGATCTCCGAAAACAGACCCCTGCCGGTGGTTACTGAGTTTATAAGATTGCGGAAATCGATGGTTTCTATAACAATACAGGCATCCATGCCTATAACTTTATAAGGATCAGTAAACAGATTCTTCCTGCTTTGTTGAAGAAAATATCCGGCTAAAGCTACAGCTGATATGAGAACGACAAGGGAAAAAATTGCAATACGTTTTGACACCTTAAATCAATATTATTCTGATTCTCAAAATTAAGAATATTATGCCATCAAAAACCCAGCAGGAAATACATATATATTTTCTCTTAGTGTGATTTGTAATTATTCTGTCCCTTATTATTCCGTCCCTACGGGACTTGGTTTCATTTGCGCTCTAATCGGGACGGGCTTTGCCCATCCCTAAAAATATTTATGGCCTACGGCCTTATAATTTATCATTAATGTGCTTACAGCTAATCCCTATAAATATTTAAGGCCTACGGCCTTATAAAAATCATGTTTGTTTCTGCAGTCCCATAGGGACGAAATATTTATAGAATAATCCAGGTATTTGAGATATAGAGTTCCGTAGGAACGATATATTTATGCAAAATGTTTGAATACGAATGTGTAAGTCCCGTAGGGACGAAATGTTTTTGGCCCTTAATTTGAGGACATTTATCTCAGTGTTCCTTAACTGAAATATTTATCTATTTTTATAATCAGTTTAGCCGTCCCCGATGAGATCCGTTATTTTATCAGCTTTTCTGGCTTTTGTATTTTGTACCGGAAGCTTTTCCCAGATTGTCACTGTGGTTGATAATGAGGACTCAAAACCCATTTCTGATGTAGCGGTGCTGAATGAGCCTGCTACCCGGTTCACCTATACAAACAGGTCGGGAAAATCTGACATCTCATCATTTGAAAAAGAACCTGCAGTCTGCTTTCAGCATTTTACATATGAAAGAGTCTGCCTGAGCTATGATGAGATCAGAAAGAACGGTTTTCAGATCAGGCTCAACAAAAAGATTTTTGCATTTGAAGAGTTCGTTGTTTCTGCCAACAGGTGGGAACAGAACAGGAATGAGGTTCCGAACAAGATATCAATTGTGACAAGACAGGAGACTCAGCTTCAGAATCCACAGACAACAGCTGATCTTCTTGGTATTTCCGACGAAATTTTTATCCAGAAGAGCCAGCTTGGCGGCGGCAGTCCGATGATACGGGGATTTGCCACCAACCGTATTCTGATAGTGGTGGATGGTGTAAGGATGAACAATGCCATTTACAGGGAAGGAAATATTCAGAATGTTATCTCGCTCGATCCTGCCCTGCTCGAATCAACCGAAATAATATTCGGTCCGGGTGCATCAGTTTACGGAAGTGATGCAATTGGAGGGGTAATGGACTTCCATACAAAGAATGCATTGTTTTCGACCGGAAAGAAGATATATGTCAAAGCTGATGCCTATTCCCGGTATTCAACTGCTAACAGTGAGAAAACATTTCATCTCGATTTTAATCTTGGCGGGAAAAGGATAGCATTCTTTTCCGGTATCACCTGGTCAGATTACGGGGATCTTAAAATGGGTTCCTTTAAAAACGACAGTTACCTTCGGAAGGAGTATGTTCAGAGGATCAACGGCATAGATTCTGTTTTTCTGAACAGCGATCCGCGGGTCCAGAAATTTTCGGGATACAGGCAGCTGAATCTGCTGAATAAATTCAGGTACAGGATTTCCGATAATATTGACCTTCTTCTTTCAAGTCATTATTCAGGATTATCCGATGTACCCCGTTACGACAGGCTTATCCAGTACAAATCGGGAAAACTGCGTTATGCTCAATGGTATTATGGACCGCAGATATGGGCCATGAACAGCCTTCAGCTGAATTTTTCAGGAAAGAATAAGCTTTATGATAAGGCAAAACTGATTGCAGCATATCAGAATTACAGTGAAAGCCGTCACGACAGAAGTCTCGGAAATATATCAATGAATGAACAGTTTGAAAAAGTGGATATATACTCTGTAAATGTCGATTTCGATAAGTCCATTAAAAAAGAAGAACAGTTTCTGTATTACGGATTTGAATTTGTCAGGAACAACATAACTTCTGAAGCTCAGACGAAGGATATTATTACAGGTTTGGCAGTTCCGGCTGGTTCGAGGTATCCGAACGGAAGCAACAGGTACTCAACCTTTGCAATTTATTCAGGTTACAAGAATAACCTGTCGGATGCAGTTACTATAATAACCGGCTTAAGATATAACTATGTCGGGCTCTCCTCAACAATTGCTGACAATTCATTTTATAATTTCCCGTTCAGGACAATTTCAATAAAGAATTCAGCTCTCACCGGATCAGCCGGATTAGTAGTCAGATTTAAGAACAGTTTACAGGTGAACCTCAATGCCGCGACCGGTTTCAGAGCTCCGAACCTTGATGATGCCGGTAAAATATTTGATTCCGCTCCCGGAGTTGTGGTAGTGCCGAACCCGGATCTAAAACCCGAGTATGCATACAATATCGATCTTGGGATCTCAAAGAGTTTCGGTGAGATTTTTCATCTTGACATCACAGGGTTCCACACCTGGCTCACCAACGCAATGATCCGCCATGATTTTCTCTTCAATGGACAGGCTTTAATGGCATACAATAACCAGCTGAGTAAGGTTGAGGCTGTCACAAATGCCGGATCGGCCCGTGCTTACGGAGTGCATTTCAGCTTCCAGTCAAAAATGACAGGTCATATATTGCTTAAATCCTCCCTGAATATAACAGAAGGGAAAGAAGAGGGCGGTACACCTTTAAGGCATGCAGCACCTGTATTCGGAGCCTTTCACATTCTGGCCGAATATCCAAAGTTCAGGGCTGATCTCTATTCAAATTATAACGGAGCCAGGCGATTCAGCAAAATGCCTCCTTCAGAAATCGAGAAACCATACCTCTATGCAACAGATAGTAATGGCAACCCATGGTCACCGGGATGGTTCACCCTGAATATCAAGCTTTCCTATACTTTTGCCGAAAGATACATCATAAACGGAGGCATTGAAAACATCCTCGATCACCGTTACAGACCATACTCATCAGGTATTGCAGCACCCGGAAGGAATTTAATCATCTCTGCAAGGATTATTATTTGATCTACGGAGTGAGTTTGGCACGTATTTTGAAATTACTTTGTTACACAGGCAATCTCAAAATATACTTGATTCTTCAAGGTCAGCCAGGTCAAAAGCCTGGCTTTTATTTTTTATCAGAATGATCTGTATCCGATTATTTCACGGACCTCCCTCACGGTCCTGGACGCGCTTACCCTTGCCTTTTCACAACCCTCTCTGACAACTTTTGCAAGATATTTGTCATCAGCAAGTATACTATCAATCCTTTCCCTGACAGGAGTGGTGGCTTTTATAATATCCTCTGCAAGTTGCTTTTTAAGATCCCCGTAACGGATTTCACAGGAGGCATGCTTATCTGTGAAATATTTAACAACCGACGGATCTGAAACTACATTCATAATTGTGAAGAGATTCCTTACAGGTTCCGACATTGCCTGCCCCGGTTCAGAAGGTCCGGCATCCGTCACAGCACTCATCACCTTTTTTCTTATCACCTGGGGAGTATCCGAAAGGAAAATTCCGTTTCCCTCGCTTTTTCCCATTTTGCCTGTGCCGTCGAGTCCCGGGATCTTTATAAGCTCATGCCCGAAATTATATGCGTCGGGCTCGGGAAAGTAATTTACACCATAAATCATGTTGAACCTCCTGGCAAACCTTCGGGTCATCTCAAGGTGCTGTTCCTGATCCTTTCCAACCGGCACCTTACTGGCTCTATGGATAATAATATCGGCAGCCATCAGAACAGGATAAGTGAGAAGTCCGGCGTTGATGTTATCAGGATGTTTTCTGATCTTCTCCTTAAATGATGCAGTCCTTTCAAGTTCGCCTACATAGGCATTCATATTCATAAGAAGGTATAATTCAGATACCTCAGGAACGTCGCTCTGAATAAAAACCGTTGCGATCTCAGGATCTATTCCGCATGCAAGATATTCGGCAAGAACCTGTTTTATGTTACCATGAAGGTCATCAGGCTTTGGATGTGTTGTAAGCGCATGATAATCGGCAATAAAGAAGAAGCAATTGTTCTCTTTCTGCATTTTCAGGAAGTTTATGATCGCCCCATAATAATTCCCAAGATGAAGGTTTCCCGTCGATCTTATTCCGCTCACTACAGTTTCCATTGTAATCTTTAATAAAAGTCCCCGCAAAATTAATTCTTTTTCCGAAAATCGTACCTTTGCCTGTTCACAATACAAAAGGCCATGGAATCAACACGACAGAAAAAAGTATCAAGACTTGTACAGAAAGAGATGGCCGACATCTTTCTGAGAAAGGGCAGTGAGCTGGCACATGGGAAAATGGTATCTGTGACAAAAGTAAGAGTCAGCCCCGATCTTTCATTTGCCAAAATCTATATCAGCATCTACCCCTCAGAGGGGCAGGATGCTGTCCTTACGGCCATACAGGTCCATTCTCCGAAAATAAGATTTGAGATGGGTCAGAAGGTAAGAAAACAACTAAGGATAGTACCTGAAATAGCTTTTTTTATCGACGACAGCCTTGATTATATTGAAAATATCGACAAACTGCTGAAGTCCTGACTCTTATGCAGTACGACCCCATCAAAAAAACATTGGGCCGGTTTTTTTCAGGGCCTCTCTTTATGAGAAAAATCTTCTATTTTTTTCTCGACGCCCTTCTTCTGCGGTCATGGCATGTCAGAAAGGCTCTGAGAGGAATAGTCCGTAAATACCCGGGTGAGGCATCAGTGCTTGATGCAGGTGCCGGCTTCGGACAATATACATGGAGAATGAGCAGGATGAACAGAGGATGGAAAATAAAGGCAGTGGATATTGATCGGGAACACATTAATGATAATAACATATTTTTCAGCAGGGCCGGCCTGTCGGGAAGAGTAACCTGCGAGACCATTGACCTCACCTGTCTGAATGAAACTGGATCCTTCGATTTTATACTATCAGTCGATGTAATGGAGCACATTCAGGAGGATGAACTTGTCTTCAGAAATTTCTACCGGGCACTAAATCCGGGGGGTTCATTACTTATATCAACCCCATCTGATAAAGGGGGTTCTGATGTCCACGGCAAAGAGGAAAAATCGTTTATCGACGAACATGTAAGGGACGGCTACGGGATCGGAGAGATATCCCAAAAACTCGGAAGAGCAGGGTTTAATAATATCAAAGCATCATATACTTATGGAAAACCGGGCGCTCTCTCATGGCGCCTGTCAATGAAATATCCGGTCAGGATGCTTAACATCTCAAAATTGTTCTTCATTATTCTTCCGCTCTATTACATGATATTCTTCCCTTTTGCAGTATTACTGAATATTTTTGATATCTCTTCAATTCATAAATCAGGAACCGGTTTGCTGGTTTCAGCAAGTAAATAGAAGTGAAATTATCCCTCTATATAGCAAAAAGGTATCTCTTCGCGAAAAAATCGAGAAATGCAATAAATGTTATCTCTTCGATCTCTGTTGCAGGCGTTACAGTCGGAACTATGGCCCTTATTATTGTTCTTTCGGTGTTTAACGGGCTGGAAAGCCTTGTCCGCTCTATTTTCAACACCTTTGATCCTGATCTTAAAATTACTCCGGCTGAAGGCAAAACATTCATCCCCGACAGCAGTGCCCTTAAACTTCTTTCTGATATAAACGGGGTTGCCTGTTATTCACTTTGTGTGGAAGAAAATGCTCTTCTCCGATATGGTGAGAAACAATATGTTGCAACAATAAAAGGAGTGGATGAAAACTATGCCCAGGTCACCGGAATCGACAGCTCAATGTGGGATGGAGGATTCGTATTGCGTTCGGAACAGGGCAGACCATATGCAATACCGGGTATAGGAATAGCCAATTACCTTGGAATGAGAATCAATTTTATAACACCTCTTAATATCTATGTACCCAAAAGAACCGGTACCGCCGATCTTAATCCTGAAGATGCTTTCATAAGAAACTATATTTTCCCTTCAGGCATTTACCAGGTGGAGCAGGAATACGATTCAAAATATGTCTTTATACCTATTGATTTTGCACGCGAACTGCTTGAATATAAATCAGAAGTCTCGTCTCTTGAAATTAAGTTTAAACAAGACGCCAAAGAATCTGCCGTGCAGAAAGATGTAATAAGATTATTCGGAAAAGGCTTTATTGTCCGGAATAAATATGAACAGCAGGAGATCTTCTACAAAGTGATGAAATCCGAGCGTATTGCCATCTTTTTTATACTTACGCTTATACTCATTATTGCCTCTTTCAGCATTATAGGTTCACTTACAATGCTCATCATTGAAAAGGAAAGGGATATCGGGATACTCAGAAGCCTTGGGGCTGATAACACCCTGATAAGGAAGATTTTCATCTTCGAAGGATGGCTGATCTCCATAATTGGGGCTTTTGCGGGAATTCTGCTTGGGTTCGCTGTTTGCTGGATCCAGCAAAAATATGGAATAGTAAGGCTTCAGAGCGATTCCCTGATCGTGAATGCTTATCCGGTTGTAATGAAGATCAAGGATTTTATAATAGTCCCGGCTACAGTCCTTGTGATTGGATTCTGGGCCGCATGGTATCCTGTAAGATTTCTCACTAAAAAGTATCTGACCAGAAATTAAATATAATCTGAGCTCCATGAACCGGTATATATTTATTGTACTTATTGCTTTATCTGTAGTGACAGCAACATGTACAGGCAGGAGGAATAAAGCAGAACACAAAGGCATAATTCCGGAGAAAGATCTTACATCAATCCTGACAGAGGTACATATTGCTGACGGACTTCTGTCACTTCCTGAAATCAAATATAAATTTGTAAAAGGTGACACCCTGGAATCATATATCGACATTTTCGAAAAATACGGTTACACAAAACCGCAGATGGACAGGACAATGAGATACTATTTTGTAAAAAAGCCAAAAAAGCTCATTAAAATCTATGACAGGGTGCTTGGAAGACTCAGTGAAATGGAGTCAAGGGTCGATAAGGAGTTGCTGGTTTTCAAGGCCGGGCAGACTAATTTATGGCCGGGAGAATTATTTTATTCTCTCCCTGATCCCGACTCCAACGACACAGCCCTCATTGATTTTTCTTCCGGTTTCTACGGAACATTATACCTGAGATTTACGCTTACAATCTATCCCGATGACCAGTCAACTGATCCTGTTATGGGATTATATTTCTCGAAGACAGATTCATCAGGAAATGAAACCAGGGTCCGCTTTTCACCTGTCCGTTTTATAAAGGACGGGCATTCTCACAATTACAGGTTTACCCTGGTGCAGAATCTTACAGGGACAGTAAAGCTTCAGGGATGGTTCATTGACAAGCAGGGTGTTCTCCCCCGAAAGGGTGTATCATCACAGGGTTGAAAACATTATCCTGACACGCAATCTTATTGAATAATGAAGCATTTTTCAGCTCAGTATATCTTTACAAATGAAGGGCCACCGCTGAAAAGAGGGATTGTGACAGTTGAAAACGATGGTACAATAACCGGAGTTGAGGATAGCGGAGGGAACCTTTCTGAAAAAGAATCAGTCGAGTTCCACAACGGGATAATAGTACCCGGATTCGTGAACTGCCATTGTCACCTTGAATTGTCTCACATGAAGGACCTGATTCCTCCCAAAAAAGGTCTGGCTGAATTCCTGAAAAACTTCAAAATAAGAAGGGAAGAAGGCGGCGAAAACATAACGGCATCTGTTTCAAGGGCTGATAATGAGATGTACAGGGATGGTGTTGTCGTGTGTGCCGATATCTGCAATACAAGAATAACATTTGACATAAAGAAGAAAAGCAGGATAAAATATATTAACCTGCTCGAGGTCTTTGGCATTGATCCTGGAAAAGCTGATCGCAGGATGGATGAAATAAAACAACTCTTAAACATAGCCCGCGATTACAGAATACCTTCCTGGTTAGTTCCCCATTCTGCATATTCGCTTTCATTGACACTCTTCAGTTTATTGAGAGCTGAAACAGAATTGAATAAAATTACCTCCGTCCATTTTATGGAAACCGATTGTGAAAAATCATTTCTTAAGTATAACGACGGACCTATTTTTGAGTCTTTTAAAGAATCGGGACTTGAAGTTGATGGACTTGAAACAGTTGAAGATCTTGAAACTGCAATACTGGATGAAATAACTCCTTCAGGCAATCTGATCCTGGTCCACAATACCTTTGCTGACCGGACTACAATAAAGAAGATTAAAAAGAGGGAGAACCTTTACTGGTGCCTTTGCCCGAATGCAAATCTTTACATCGAAGATAAGGTGCCTCCGGTTGATCTGCTTATTGAAGAAGACTGCCTGATAGTGACGGGCACTGACAGCCTTGCATCAAACAGCCGTTTAAGCATTCTTGAAGAACTGAAAACGCTGCACGGATATTATCCATGGGTACCGCTTCAGGACCTTATCGGGTGGGCAACTATTAACGGGGCCATGGCTCTTGGCGAAGAGGCGGAATACGGAAGCATTAAGCCGGGGAAAAAACCCGGGTTGCTTCTTCTTCAGGATATTGATCTTAATAAAATGCAATTGCTTCCCGAAAGTAATATCATAAGATTGATCTGAGGAATAATTAAGGTTCTTGGTTTCTAAATTCCCCCTTTTAAGGGGGCGAGGGGGATGTTTCTTGATCTTGAATAATACCTGTCCGCTGGCAAGTATCCAACAACAAGCAACAAGCAACTTAGGTTTTTTTATGCTAATTTTGCTCAGTTTCTGACAAATTAGGAAATGCCAACATTTTTGTTCGACAGAATAATTTTCGGGCCGGTGAAAAGCAGGAGGCTTGGTGTATCTCTTGGGATCAACCTTTTACCGGCCAGCCGGAAAGTATGCAATTTCAACTGTATTTATTGCGAATGCGGCTGGACAAACGATTCATCAAAGGATAAAAACCCTCTTCCGAAACGTGCTGAGATATATAAAGCTCTTGATCAGAAGCTTTCAGAAATGAAGATGAAAAACACTTCTCCTGATGTGATAACATTTGCAGGAAACGGTGAACCAACACTGCATCCTGAATTCCCTGATATAGTTGATGATTGCATTGAACTGAGAAACAAATACTTTCCGGAGGCAAGGATTGCCGTGTTATCAAATTCGACGACAATCACAATCCCTTCCATAAGGGAGGCATTGCTGAAAGTCGATCAGAACATACTCAAACTTGATTCCGGCTTCGATCTTACTGTAAGGGTCCATAACCAGCCGAAGGTAAATGTTAAGGTCGCTGAACTTATTGAAAACCTCAGGAGTTTTAACGGTCAGCTGATAATACAGACACTTTTCCTTCGCGGATCAAATAACGGAAAATCAATTGACAATACAACACCTGAGGAGATCGAAGCATGGCTTAAAGCAATCGAAATGATAAAGCCTTATGAAGTCATGATCTACACTATCTCAAGAGATACCCCCGATGGCAACCGGCTTGAGAAAGTATCTGCAACAGAACTTAAGCGGATTGCTAAAATGGTTAACAGGCTGGGAATCAGGACAAGTGTATCAGGCTGATTTTGAATAAGAATTGTAATATACTTATCTGTCCCCTCGAGTGGGGTCTTGGTCATGCGGGACGAATGATTCCGCTCGCCAGAAAGCTTCAGGAGCGTAATTACAATGTAATTATTGGTTCCGGTAAAACACATCAGGCGATATTCAGGAATGAATTGCCGGGATTGACATATATTGATTTCCCGGGCTTCAATCCGGGTTATAGCAGATTCTTACCTCAGTATATTACCCTTTTACTGAAAACACCTCTTCTTTTATATCATATACTGGCTGAACACAGAAGGGTAAAACGAATAATCATTGAAAATAAAATCGACATTATTATTAGTGATAACCGTTTCGGCCTCTGGAACAAGAGGATTAAAAGCGTTTATGTAACTCATCAGATCGTTATACCATTTCCGGGAAAATTCAAATTTCTTGAATGGGCCGGTATTTTGTTTCATCGTTTTTTTATTAAGAAATATTCTTTCTGCTTTATTCCTGATCTGCCCGGGGACTATAAATTTATCAGGCCGTCTGACACACGGAGTAAGAGTTCCGGGAAATTCAAGATATATAGGTTTATTGTCGAGATTTTCCGGCAGGTCCCAATCCGGTGAAAACAGATTCCGGTTTCCTCATAATACAGTGATCCTGTCAGGGCCAGAGCCACAGAGAGGGATACTCAGACGAGAAGCTTATTGAGATCTTGAATAACATGGAGCCTCCTGCTGTTTTCCTTGAGGGGAAACCAGGAAATTCGATTGAAATCTCAAAATCGGAAAATATTACTTCATATAATCACCTGCCGGCTGATGAAATGCAGGATATGATCACAGGAAGCACATGCATTGTCGCCCGTTCGGGATATACATCAGTCATGGAACTTATAAGCCTGAATTGCAGCGCTTTGCTTATACCAACACCGGGCCAGCCGGAACAGGAGTATCTTGCAGAGCATCTTTCCGCAAAAGGATGGTTCAGTACAGTATCTCAAAGCAGACTTAATGAAAATACAATTCTGTCTTCGGGAAAAGCACTATGGACCCCGGAAATAATTGATGAAAGCAGGGAACTTCTTGAAAAAGCCCTTGATGAGCTCCTAAATAAATAAAATGAAAAGGCTTATTCCCATGAAGCCGGTCAGGAAGCCCACCCAGACCTGGGATGGATTATGGGCATTAAGCCGTAACCGGGATGAAAGTATAAGTCCACTTGCAAGTATTATCGCCAGCAGGTACCAGGTAAGCGGTGTATGCATCTTCAATGACAGGGAAAAAACTGTTGCCGTGAGCGCCCCGGCACCGACTGCATGTATTGATATCTTCCACCAGAAATTTATCATCGACACAACGATTGCCACTACGGATGTGGCAAAAATGAATGATTTCAGGAAAAAAGGTATCTGATACCTGAAAACTATGAATGATGTTGTGCAATAAAGAATTGAAGTTATAAGCAGAGGAATAATCCGTTCCTTCCTGTCGTCGATATGGAATGAACTTATTAAATTCCTGTACCTTAAAAAAGGAAGCAAAGCAAGAGGAAGTAAAACATTGTCAATGACCACAACTATAAAAAGAACCCTTTTAGCTTCTGCCGGAAGATATTTAAGAAATGTGGGAGCCGACAACAAAATCGCAAGTCCGTACAAAGGCATGAAAAGAGGATGAAAAACTATCGAAACAATTTTTGCAAGATTATCAGGAAGATTTGATTGTTGTCCGGTGTTCATTTCTTTCATATTACACTCCTAAATCTCCCTTCTTAATCTGGCAACCGGAATATTAAGCTGTTCGCGGTATTTTGCAACTGTCCGGCGGGCAATCTGATATCCCTTTTCCTGGAGAATATCTGTAAGCCGTTCATCAGTGAGAGGTCTTCTTTTTTCTTCATTCTCAATGCAGTCCTGCAGGATTCTTTTAATCTCCCTGGTTGAAACCTCTTCACCGCTGTCGGTCTGAAGTCCTTCGGAAAAGAAGAATTTAAGCGGGAAGATACCGAAATGTGTCTGGATGTATTTGCTGTTTGCAACTCTTGACACTGTTGAAATATCAAGCCCGGTCATTTCAGCAACATCTTTCAGAATCATTGGTTTAAGCTTTGTCTCATCACCGTCGATAAAATATTCCTCCTGGTACTCAAGTATTGCGTTCATTGTCAGGAGAAGTGTGTTTTGCCGTTGCCTTATTGCATCGATGAACCATTTGGCGGAATCGATCTTTTGCTTCACAAACATTATGGCCTCCTTCATCTCTTTCTTCTGACCCTTATCCTTAATATAGGAGCGAAGCATCTCATTGTAGGATGAACTCAGTCTGAGTTCAGGAAGATTCCGTGAATTGAGGTGCAGATCAAATCCATCCTCAGAAAGCTCAAGAATGAAATCGGGGATTATAGGCTGGGATGTCCTTGTAAAGGAATCACTGAAAAGGCTTCCCGGTTTTGGATTCAGCTTCAGGATTTCATCTATGACAAGTTTAAGATCATGCTCAGAAATCCCCATCCTGGCGGTTATTTTATCATAATGCCTTTTGCTGAATTCCTCAAAATATTGATCGAGAACAGTATATGCTGTTTTCAGTGCCGGTTGTGTGCGCTCCTTTATTGCCAGCTGAATTAAAAGTGACTCCCTGAGAGTTCTTGCACCGACACCGGGAGGATCAAGATCCTGAATTATTTCAAGAACATCCTCAAGTTCCTTTTCAGTTGTTGTGACATTCTGAAGAAATGCAAGATCATCGACTATGTTAGCCAGTTCCCGTCTGAGATAACCGTCTTCGTCAATATTTCCCAGAATATATTCTCCGAGGATTTTTTGCTTTTCATCAAGATCCCTGAGGCTGAGCTGCGATTCAAGATGCTCCTGGAATGAAGAGCCGACTGAAAACGGAATTTCGTTTCTCTTTTCATCCTCCTTGCTGTAATTGTTTGTCTGAAGACGGTACTCGGGAATCTCCTCATCTTCAATATAATCATCAATTGTAAATTCCTCCTGGTCCTTATCCTTTTCATCAAACTGTTCTTCATCGGTTTCTTCATTACCGATCTCTTCATCCTCCTCGGATCCCTCTTCGAGCGCCGGATTCTCCTCAAGTTCTTTTTTAATACGTTGCTCAATCTGCAATGTAGGCACCTCCAGCAGCTTGATCATCTGGATCTGCTGAGGGGAAAGTTTCTGAAGCAGTTTCTGCTGTAACTTTTGCTTTAGCATACTTTGCAGTTATGAAAAATAAAAAATTTAATTTCTAAAATTCGGCGTTTTTAGGTGTCCTTGGAAACGGGATTACATCTCTTATATTTGACATTCCGGTCATAAATAATATCAGTCGCTCGAATCCAAGGCCGAATCCGCTGTGAGGAGCAGTGCCGTATTTTCTTGTTTCGAGGTACCACCAAAGCTCCTTTTCAGGAAGCTTCAGCTCCCGGATCCTGTTCATCAGTTTATCATAAATCTCTTCTCTTTGCGATCCGCCGATAATCTCACCAATCCCGGGGAAAAGCACATCCATGGCTTTTACAGTTTTTCCATCATCGTTCTGCTTCATGTAAAATGCCTTGATCTCCTTTGGATAGTCAATAAGGATTACAGGACGCTTAAAGTGCTCTTCAACAAGGTATCGTTCGTGCTCAGCCTGAAGGTCCCTTCCCCATCCAACAGGATATTCCCACTTCCTGTCCGCTGCAGTCAGGATTTCTACCGCTTCAGTATACGGGAGCCTCACAAATTTGTTCGAAACCACGAATTTCAGTCTTTCAAGGAGTCCCTTGTCGATCATGCTGTTCAGGAAATCAAGGTCCTCCCTGCAGTTGTCGAGTGCATATTTTATAAGGTACTTCAGAAAATCCTCCGCAAGATCCATATTGTCATTCAGATCGTAGAAAGCCATTTCCGGTTCAATCATCCAGAACTCTGCCAGGTGCCTGGGTGTATTTGAATTTTCAGCCCTGAATGTCGGACCAAAAGTGTAAATTTCACCAAGGGCCAGGGCACCCAGCTCACCTTCAAGCTGTCCGGAAACAGTCAGGTTCGTCTCCTTCCCGAAGAAATCGTTCCTGTAATCAACAGTTCCCTGCTCATTGAAAGGAAGGTTTTTGAGATCAAGTGTTGTAACATGGAACATTTCCCCGGCTCCTTCAGCATCACTTCCCGTAATTACAGGTGTATGTAAATAATAGAATCCATTGTCGTTAAAGTACTTGTGAATCGCAAAGGCCATCGAATGCCTGATCCGGAAAACCGCTCCGAAAGTATTTGTCCTGAAGCGCAGATGGGCATGCTCCCTGAGAAACTCCATTGAATGACCTTTCTTCTGAAGAGGATAGGTTTCTGCATCACTTTTGCCATACAGTTCTATCATTTCAGCATTTATCTCGACACTCTGTCCCTGTCCCTGCGATTCAACCAGCTTCCCGGTAACGGCTATGCATGCTCCCGTTGAGATATCCTTTAAAAGATCCTCATCAAATAATGCAGTATCGGCAACAATCTGGATATTATTTATCGTTGAACCGTCATTCAGAGCTATGAAGGCAATGTTCTTGTTTCCCCTTTTCGTTCTTACCCATCCCTTTACCACAACATCAATTCCCGTAACGGGATTGGCTAATAGCTCTTTAACCTTTTTCCTTTTCATCATAAAATATAATTGTCACAAATTTCCCCCCGCAAAAGTAATAAAATGTTAATCTTGATACCGCATATAATTGCTATTATTTTTGTAAGTGACTACCAATTAATCAGTAATTTATACCGATAATATATTCTTCATAAAATATAGTTTTACTATCAACGTCGTCCATAAATTTTTATGGTCACTGAACGATCATACGCTTATACTTCAAGTCAGGGGATAGGGGCATACCGATTTGACAATTAGGAAAATCTGCATAACTTTGGATATATAACAATAAACAGATAACCAATATGGAAGAAATCAAGAAACTTATAATCGTGCCATGGGATTTTACAAATGTTGCCGAATCAGCTTTGGCACATGCTGTTAAGATCGGACGCATGGTTAATAATGATATTTGCCTTTTGCATATAGTCGATCCTGCCGTCACGGTCAAAGCGGAAGGAGAGAAAAGGGCCCTTCTGAAACATATTGCTGAAGATAACAGCAGGAAGTACAATATAAACATAATCGCAAATGTTGTAAAGGGCAGTATTTTCACTTCCATAGCTGAATTTGCAAATTCAAGGGATAAAGAGGCAAACCTTGTGGTTATGGGAACTCACGGAATGAAGGGGATGCAAAAACTTACCGGAAGCTGGGCGCTTAAAGTAATTGTTAAATCCAAAATCCCATTTATAGTTGTACAGGAGCCTCCGGCCGACCAGAACAGATACCATAATATTGTTTTCCCTATTGATTTCAGGGTTGAAAACAAGGAAAAAATGGGAATGGCTATTTTTATGGGAAAATACTTTGATTCAAAAGTTCACATTCTAAAGACAGTTACCACTGATAAAGGACTTACGGCAAAGGTAAACAAAAGCCTGAATTTTGCGGTCAAATACCTGATCCAGAACAATGTGGAATATGAAATTCACGATGTTCCGAACGGAAAGTTTGCTCAACAAACAATTAATTTTGCACAAAAGATAAATGCTGACCTGATCCTTATTGTAACAACCAAGAACATTACATTTGCTGATTATGTGGTTGGAGCGTCAGAGCAGTACATTATTGCAAACAGTTCCAAAATACCTGTTTGCTGTGTAAATCCTAAAGCGTCATTTGCAAACACTTCTCAGTTTATGGGCGGTTGGGGAGCATAAAAAAATCCGGGGAATACCCGGATTTTTTTATAAATGGATTATTAGGTTTCCGAGGATTTCTTTGTAGGTATATTATCCTTGGCAAGAGAAGCGAGTCCTCCGATTACTCCCAGATTCATCGAGTCCAGTGCAGAACTGGGAACGATAACCATTGAACCTTTTTCTTTTAATCCTTCATAAAGCATATTCATGCCACGTAAATGCAGTGCTATAGGATTATCAGCATATTGCAGGCTTGCTTTGGCAAATTTTTCCGCAATTTCGGTTTCTGCGGTTCCAAGAATAACCCTGGCTTTTCTTTCTCTTTCAGCCTGTGCCTGTTTGCTCATGGCATCTGCAAGAGCCTGTGGTATTATAATATCCCTGATACCTACTGTCTGGCAGGTTATTCCCCACGGATTTGTGTTTGCATCAAGGGTTTTCTGAAGATCTTCTGCTATTTTTTCTCTGTCCTGGAGCAGATCGGCCAGCTCGTGCTTCCCGATAATATCCCTGAGAGGAATTGATTTATGTCAATTGTAGTTCAGGGTGTTACAAAGTTTTACGGTGAACAGAAGGCTCTTGATAATGTCTCTTTTGAAATAAAGACCGGCGAGATTGTCGGATTCCTCGGTCCGAATGGCGCAGGCAAGTCAACAATGATGAAGATCATTACCGGCTTTATCCCCCCTTCTTCCGGAAATGTACTTGTGAATGGCATTGAAACAAGTGACGGCTCACTCGAAATCAAGAAAAAAGATCGGTTATCTGCCTGAAAATAATCCTTTGTACCCCGAAATGTACATAAGGGAATATCTTCAGTTTGCAGCATCATTATACAAATCCGATATCCCTGTTAAAAAGCAGATTGACAATATTATTGAAGTTACCGGCCTGGCACCGGAACAGAAAAAAAAGATCGGCTCGCTCTCAAAAGGCTACAGACAGAGAGTTGGTCTCGCACAGGCTCTGATCCATAATCCTGATGTACTGATACTTGATGAGGCAACTACAGGACTCGATCCCAACCAGATAGTTGAGATAAGAAATCTTATCCGCGATGCCGGAAAGCAAAAAACTGTGATGCTTTCAACACATATCATGCAGGAAGTTGAAGCAATATGCAACAGGGTTATTATCATCGATAAGGGCGTAATTGTCGCTGATGAGGAAAAAAAGGATATCTATTCAAAAATACACCAGGCTAAGCAGGTCATTTTTGTCGAGTTCGGGAGTGACATTGATGAGACATCGCTCAAGGCAATACCCATGGTTGATTCCGTAAAAAAATCAAAAGGCAACACCTGGCTTATCGAATCTTCAGGTGACCAGGATATCCGTCCTGCAATTTTCGCTTTTGCTGTAAGCAATAACCTTACTGTTCTCTCACTTCAGAAGAAAGAGAATAATCTGGAGGAAGTATTCAGGATTCTGACAAATGGGTAGATGCATTAAAACCACCCCGTCCTGACCCTTTGGGCATGACACCCCTCCTTGCAAAGGAGAGGAAAGTATTGATATACAACACCATATATTTCTCCTCCTTTTTAAGGAGGAGTATCCCGCCGCTGGCGGGAGGAGGTGGTTGTCGTTTTAACTCCCCAATATGATTTTCTTTGTATTTCTTATTATTTCTTGCTTTCTTTGCATGTCAAAATCTGGTGGAGAAATTTGAGCTGATTGCAACCACAGGAAAAAATGCTAAAATGCCATAATCCCTGTTTTCCAGTCAACCAAACTTCCCAGCATTTGTTCAAGTACTTAAAGTGAGCTAAAGTTTAAGATTTAATTTAAAACTTTAAGTACTCTAAGTACTTTAGTCACTCTAAACTTAATTATTATGGGCTATTTATTCACTTCCGAATCAGTTTCAGAAGGCCACCCCGATAAGGTTGCCGATCAGATATCAGATGCCTTGCTTGACGAATTCCTCAAATGGGATCCGGAGTCAAGAGTTGCATGCGAGACTTTTGTAACCACAGGACTTGTCCTTTGCGGCGGAGAAGTTCGAACCGATGGCTGGGTGGATGTCCAGGAGACAGCCCGGCGGGTGATCAGGAAGATAGGCTATACAAAAGCCGAATACCGATTCGACTGCGACTCCTGCGGTGTTATTTCAACGATTCATGAGCAATCGAGCGATATAAGCCAGGGTGTGGTTCGCGAAAAACCCGAGGAACAGGGAGCCGGCGACCAGGGAATGATGTTCGGCTATGCATGTCGCGAAATGGATAACTTCATGCCTGTCAGCATCGAGCTCGCCCACATCCTTCTGCAGGAACTTGCCGCAATAAGGCACGAAGGGAAACAGATGAAATACCTCAGGCCCGACAGCAAATCGCAGGTTACAATAGAATATGATGACAATAACAAACCTGTCAGGATAGATACAATTGTAATCAGCACCCAGCATGATGAGTTTGTCCTTCCAAAAGACAGATCTCAGAAGGCTGAGAAAGCCGCTGAGAGAGAGATGCAGAAAAAAATTGCTGAGGACCTGAATAAATATCTAATCCCAAAAGTAAAGAAGACTCTTCCGGCAGAAATCAGGAAACTCTTTAAAAGCGACATTAAACTTCTTGTCAATCCGACAGGTAAATTCGTAATAGGAGGACCCCACGGAGATACAGGTCTGACAGGCCGAAAAATCATAGTTGATACATATGGCGGTCATGGAGCTCACGGCGGAGGAGCATTTTCCGGGAAAGACTCATCAAAGGTTGACAGGTCGGCAGCCTATGCAGCTCGTCATATTGCCAAGAACCTTGTTGCTTCAGGAGTATGCGACCAGGCGCTGATACAAATAGCTTATGCAATAGGCGTGGCGCAACCTGTCGGCTTATTCGTCAATACATATGGCACTGCAAAAGTAAAAGACAAAAAGGGAAATATTCTTCACGACAGTGAGATCCATCAAAACTGAAAGATCTTTTTGATCTGCGTCCATATTCAATTGTAAAGAATTCGGACTGAAAAATCCTATATTCTCACCGACCACTACATATGGTCATTTCGGACGCGACTATGAGGTAAAGGAAGTGGAAGTCTATTACGAAGTGCCTGGCTCCAGGCCTAAAACAGTAAACGGCAACGGTAAAAAAGTCTATACCAAAAAGGTCGAATTCTTTGCCTGGGAAAAGCTGGATTATGTCGACAAGATCAGGAAAGCATTCAATTGTAATTGGCTCAGCCCACTGACTTTAATATTCTTAACCCTTCCTCCATCTCCTTCCCTTAAGACAACCGGAAGGGAAGGAGGAAAGCACAAAAAATTAAGATCTCTCTTCTCCCTTACCGCCGAACCGGGAAGAGGCCCGGACCATGGTTAAGCAAAATCAGAGCCGGGTGGGTTTTTTCAGAATGCCTCCTTCACAATCCTCGCCACATTATCGGACCTCCCAAGGGTATAGTAATGTATCCCCGGCACTCCCTCTTTTATAAGCTCTTTCGACTGCATTGCCGCCCATTCGATGCCAACCTCCCTGGCTTCTTTGTCGCTCTGGCATTTCTGAAGCGCAAGAACCAGATCATGAGGCATATCAATGTGGAAGGTCTGAGGAAGCAGATTAATGTCGTTCAACGCTGAGATCGGCTTTATGCCGGCAATTATCGGGACATCTATTCCGATACACCTGCATTCATCCCGGAATCTGAAGAACTTTCTGTTATCGAAGAACATCTGGGTTACAATGTAGGCGGCGCCCGAATCGACTTTGTGCTTAAGGTTTTCAAGATCAACCTGTCTGTTGGGAGCCTCAAAATGCTTTTCAGGATATCCTGCCACACCAATGCAGAATGATGTAGGTGCAGTATCTTCAAGAGATTCCTCCAGATACCTTCCGTTATTCATGTTGACAATCTGCTTCACAAGTTCAAACGTATGGGTGTGGCCCTCTTTCTCCGGAATAAATGTACGGCTCCCCTTCTGCGGATCACCCCTCAGGGCAAGTACATCATCGATTCCGAGGAAGTTCATCTCAATGAGCACATTTTCCGTTTCTTCTTTGGTGAAACCTCCGCACAGCAGATGCGGTACAACCGGGATATTATATTTGTATTTTACAGCTGCTGCAAGGGCGATCGTCCCGGGTCTTTTTCTTACAACTCTCTTTTCAAGCAGTCCGTCAGGCCTTTCCCGGAATGTAGTCTCATTCCTGTGAGATGTAAAATTTATATAGGCCGGACTGAACTCGACAAGTCTGTCAATCGTGGAATAGACTCTTTCGATGCTGTGACCTTTCAGCGGCGGCAGTAATTCGAATGTAAACAAAGTGCCTTTCGCGTTCCTGATTTTATCAATAACACTCATATATTCTCTTTCATAAATTCGGAGCAAGCCATCTGGCTGTCTCTTCAACACTCATTTTTTTCCGTGATGCATAATCCTTCAGCTGGTCCTCTCCTATCTTCCCGATATTGAAATAGACTGATCCGGGATGAGAGAAGATATAACCGCTTACCGCCGCAGGAGGTGTCATAGCGAAATTCTCAGTCAGCCCTGCACCAGTCAGCCTTTCTGCATCAAGAAGGTCAAAGATAGTGCGTTTTTCTGTATGATCAGGACAGGCAGGGTATCCGGGCGCAGGCCTGATCCCCCTGTATTTTATTTTTAAAAGATCTTCGATGCTCAGATCCTCATCGGCAGAATAACCCCAGTATTTCTTCCGGACCAGTTCGTGAAGATACTCGGCAGCTGCTTCAGCAATACGGTCGCTGAGGATCCTTATCATGATCAGGGCATAATCATCATCCTTGTAATTCCTGAGTGCTTCATTATCGAGTGTTGCAGTTACAACAAACGCCCCGATGTAGTCTGTAATCCCTGTAGATTCGGGAGCGATAAAATCAGAAAGCGAAAGATTGGGAATTCCTTTTTCCTTCGGTTCCTGGTTTCTCAGGAACCTGAAGGTTGTTTTAACTTCATTCTTATTCTTACCGTTAAGAACTCTTACATCATCGCCAGAGGAAACAGCCTTAAATAATCCAAAAATTCCATTGGCCTTCAGAAGTTTTCTGTCAATAATCTCCTGAAAATAGGTTTGCCCGTCATTAAAAAGCTTTTTAGCTTCTTCCCCCTTAACAGGATCCCCGAAGATTGCAGGGTATTTTCCCGACAACTTCCAGGCAAAGAAAAAGTAAGTCCAGTCGATATATTTTGCAAGTATATTGAGATCAAATTCTTCAATTAAATGAAGTCCGGGCTTTAATGGCGGATGTATCCTTGCTGATTTCCAGTTGGTAAACAGCCGGTTCTTCCGTGCCTCCTCCAGGGTGAGCAGCTTTTTATCTGACTTTCGTGAATTGTGGTCATCAAGCATCTTTTTATATTTCTCCCTGATCGCATTGACATAATCAGAATTGTTTTCCCGGAGAAGTGAAGAGAGTACCCCTGCCGCTTTTGAAGCATCCTTCACATGAACCACGGTTTTTGAATATGCAGGTGCGATTTTGACTGCCGCATGGATCTCGGAAGTCGTTGCCCCTCCAATAAGAAGAGGCACCTCAATTTTTCTCCTCTGCATCTCGGATGCCACCAGAACCATCTCTTCAAGCGATGGGGTAATTAGTCCGCTGAGCCCTATGAAATCAGCCTTTTCTTTGATTGCAGTATCGATAATTTTGTCAGCGGGTACCATTACACCAAGATCGATTACCTGGTAGTTATTACACGACAGAACTACTCCTACAATATTCTTGCCTATATCATGAACATCTCCCTTAACTGTTGCAAGAAGTATTTTTCCTGCTGTTTTCTTTTCCTCCCCTTCGCTCTCTTTTTCAATATACGGAGCCAGAACTGCCACTGCTTTTTTCATCACCCTGGCACTCTTCACTACCTGCGGAAGGAACATCTTTCCTGATCCGAACAGGTCGCCAACTTCATTCATACCTCCCATCAGAGGACCTTCGATAACTTCAATCGAACGGCTGAATAACGGACGGGCTTCTTCAATATCACTTTCAATGAACTCATCAAGTCCCCGTTTGAGGGAATGCCTGATACGTTCCAGAACGGGAAGTGACCGCCATTCATCTGCTTTCTCTTCCTTTTTGCCTTCATTCTTTAATCCTTCGGCAAATTTTACAAGCCTTTCGGTGGCGTCTTTACGGCGGTTCAGTACAACATCTTCAGTAAGCTGAAGAAGATCAGGGGAGATTTCACTGTAAACCTGAAGCATGCCCGGATTGACAATACCCATATCGAGACCTGCCTTTATAGCATGATAAAGGAACACCGAATGCATTGCTTCACGCACTTTGTCAATACCGCGGAATGAGAATGAGAGGTTGCTTATGCCACCACTGATCTTTGCATGGGGAAGGTTCTGCTTGATCCATTCTGCAGCTCTTAAGAAATTAACCGCATAGTTATTATGCTCCTCAATGCCTGTCGCAATGGCAAGCACATTGGGATCAAATATTATATCTTCAGGAGGAAAGCCTGCTTTTTCACAAAGAAGATTGTACGATCTTCCGGCTACCTCAATTCTTTTTTCGAAGGTATCCGCCTGACCCTTTTCATCAAATAGCATCACAACAGCAGCAGCCCCGTATTTTCTTATTTTACGGGCATGATCGAGGAATACCTTTTCTCCCTCTTTCAGGCTTATCGAATTGACAACCGATTTACCCTGAATGCACTTCAGTGCCGCCTCAATAACGCTCCATCTTGATGAGTCGATCATCAGAGGCAGCTTTGCAATATCGGGTTCTGACATTATAAGGTTGACGAATTTAACCATTGCCTTCTCCGAATCAAGCATTGCTTCATCCATGCAGATGTCGATTATCTGGGCTCCACCCTCAACCTGTGTCCTTGCTATTGCAAGAGCCTCATCATATTTTTCTTCTTTTATAAGACGTGCAAATTTGATCGACCCCGAAACATTTGTACGTTCACCTATATTGACAAAATTCGTCCGGGGAGTAATTGTCAGAGCTTCAAGCCCGCTGAGTCTCGTATACTTTTCTATTTCCGGTTTTATCCGCGGTTTAAATTGTTTTGCTTTTTCTGCAATTTTTCGGATATGTTCCGGGGTTGTGCCGCAGCAGCCACCAATTATATTCACCCACCCTTCCTTCATGAAATCCTCAGCAACTGAAGCCATAAATTCAGCAGTCTGGTCATATTCACCGAACTGGTTCGGCAGTCCCGCATTCGGATGAGCTGAAACATAAAATCCTGCTTTTGCAGAGAGTTCCTGAATGTAGGGTCTCAGCTGTTCAGCTCCAAGGGCGCAGTTCAATCCGACACTGAACAGGGGAAAATGTGAAACAGATATCAGGAATGCTTCAAGGGTCTGGCCTGTCAGCGTCCTGCCGCTTGCATCAGTAATAGTACCGGATACCATTACGGGGAGGCGGATCGCTCTTTCCTCAAAAACCGTTTCAATTGCAAAAAGTGCTGCTTTGCAGTTCAGGACATCAAATATAGTTTCCACGAGCAGGATATCCGTTCCTCCGTCAATAAGTCCCCTGGCCTGTTCCGAATAAGCCTCCACCAGCTGATCAAACGTTACAGACCTGGCACCGGGATCATTTACGTCGGACGACATTGAAGCGGTCCGGTTTGTCGGTCCAAGAGTTCCAACTATAAAGTGACTTTCAGGTTTTGCTGAATTTTCAAATTGAGTGATTGCCTTTTCAACAAGCTTTGCCGACTGAAAATTCATCTCATAAACCAGGTCTTCCATGCCATAATCAGCCATCGAGATCCTGTTTGAATTGAAAGTATTTGTTGTTATCAGGTCTGCTCCTGCCTCGAGATACTCTTTATGAATATTCAGGATTATCTCCGGCTTTGTTAAAGACAGAATATCATTATTCCCTTTAAGAGGCTTTGGATGATCCCTGAATTGTTCACCGCGAAAATCAGCTTCCTGAAGCTTATGCTTCTGGATCATTGTCCCCATTGCACCATCGAGGATCAGGATGCGGTGTTGGATAATGTCTTCCAAATTATTTCTCATCGGATTAAATCTGTTTCATTTAGTTTTCAGGTTTGAGGTGTGTGGTATGAGGTGCGTGGAAGAACTCCAAATCATTGGCTTTCCTCATACCCCATACCCCGTACCTCATACCATCTGTATCTTTTTTCCCGTATTCACTATAAAAACATCCATGTCGGGCAATTGTTCCCTTAACCCGTAAAGTGTCTCAAGGTTAACAACTCCTATTACATATTTGTACAATTTACTGCTAAAGTATTCCGATACATCCTTTAATCCAAACAATTTCCTGTCCTTTTCGTTCCGGTACCTCAGGTAAATCTCAAGCTTGTAGTTTCTTGTATAGTTCGAAACGGTCCCCTGCTGGTACTTTTTGTATTCATACTTATACCCATATGAATTTGCTGAGATATCCGAAAGAACTGCACTACCTGTTGCATGACCACCTGCTCCCTTACCGCTGAAGAACTGCTTGTCGGCAAATGCAGCTTCGGTGATCACCCCGTTATATTCATTGTCGACATTATAAAGGTATTTGTCGGATGAAATAAACCGCGGCAGTACAAAGCTTGTAATTGTGTTTCCGCTTGTTTTTCCAACATAAGGAACCAGCTTGATCTTTAAGTCCTTTCTCCCTGGCATACCTGATATCAAAGGTCGAGATCCTGCTTATTCCGTAATGGAATACCTCGCCCGGATCGAGGAAAAGGCCGTAAGCATGACCCGTAATTATGCACAGCTTGTACTTTGCATCCCATCCTTCAACATCGAGGGTTGGGTCAGATTCTGCAAAACCCTTTTCCTGGGCCTCCTTTAGTGCTAAGTCATAAGCCTTGCCTTCATTATGCATCTTAGTAAGAACGTAATTTGTTGTTCCGTTCAGAATTCCGCGCAATGAGTGCAACAGCTCATTATCATAATATTCTTCAAGATTCCGGATTATTGGTATGCTTGCACCGGCTGAGGCTTCATACAAAAGTGAGACATGATGCTTCTCCTGCAGATCTACGAGTTCCTTAAAATGCTTTGCCACCATCACTTTATTGGCGCTGACCACATTCTTCCCGTTCTTCATAGCGGTTGTCACGATATTGAATGCCTCGTCTGCATCATCAATAAGCTCAACTACCAGGTTGATTGACGGATCGTCAAGGATGTCGTTCTTCTCGAATGTGAAGTTCGACATCGGTATTCTTCTCTTCTTGTTCCTGTCCTTTACGCAGATCCGCACTATGTCTGCCTTGAATCCGCTGCTGCTGTTCAGTACGTCATGAAGTCCCTGGCCGACGCAACCATATCCGAACAGTCCTATTTTTAATTTTTCCCTTGTCATAAAATCTGTTTGAATGCCTGTTCAAAATCATAAATAATATCATCGATATGCTCAATACCAACCGATACCCTGAAGAGACCCGGATCAATTCCGGCTGCAATCAGCTCTTCCTTTGACAGCTGCGAATGTGTGGTTGTTGCAGGCTGAATAATGAGAGTTTTTGCATCTCCCACGTTTGCGAGGTGGCTGATCAGCTGCAGATGCTCAACAAGCTTTGCAGCTTTATCCTTGTCCGTTTTCAGTATAAAACTCAGAACACCGCCGGCTCCTTTCGGAAGATATTTTTTTGCCAGCTCATTGTAAGGATTTCCGGGAAGTCCGGGATAATTCACCTTCTCAACCCCCGGATGAACTTCAAGCCACCGGGCAAGCGCAAGTGTGTTCTCAACATGCCTCTCCATCCTGAGCGATAGGGTCTCAAGTCCCTGAATAAGCAAAAATGAGTTAAAGGGGCTTATCGACGGACCCAGGTCACGCAGTCCTTCAACACGTGCCTTTACAATAAAAGGGATATTTCCAGCGGGAGAGGACTGTGAAAAGAGATCCCCGAAAACAATTCCGTGATAACCTTCTGCTGGTTCTGTAAACATAGGAAATCTCCCGTTGTTCCAGTTGAAATTTGCTCCGTCAACAATCACTCCACCTATGCTTGTTCCATGTCCGCCAATCCATTTCGTTGCCGACTCAGTAACAATATTTGCCCCGTAATTTATCGGCCGGAATAAATAACCACATGCACCGAAGGTATTGTCAACAATAAGCGGCAATCCATTTTTTGAAGCAAGTTTTGAAAAAGCCTCAAAATCGGGGATTTCAAATCCCGGATTACCTATGGTTTCCACATAGATTGCTTTGGTGTTCTCATCTATCAGTTTTTCAAATGAGTCCGGATTCAGATCTTTTGCGAATCTTGCACCGATTCCGAATCCGGCTAATGTGACTTTGAACTGGTTATGTGTTCCCCCGTAGAGAAAAGGCGACGTGATAAAATTATCTCCTTGTCTCATTATTGTTGTAAGAGCAATAAACTGAGCCGCATGTCCTGATGAAACTGCCAGGGCTGCTGCACCTCCTTCAAGAGCTGCCACTCTTTTTTCAAATACATCAGTGGTAGGATTCATCATGCGGGTATAAATATTTCCCGGTTCCGACAAATTAAACAGATCTGCAGCATGCTTTGCATTTTTAAAAACATATGATGATGTCTGGTACAGAGGAACAGCCCTCGATAAGGTCTCTTTATCGGGCTGATGGCCTGCATGTACCTGGAGTGTTTCGAATTTTGATTGTCGTGTTGCCATTATGTTGAGAGTTAATTGTTAATATTTTAAAATCGTTCCTACCCCCTTTCATTTTCCCCCAAGGGGGAAATGTAAAACTAACTCCGTCCCCTGTGGGGGAAGGTTGGGGAAGGGGGTAAACCCAAATGATCTGAATGATTAATGAAACCTGATTCCTTCCAGATCAACCCTTTACCATTCCATGCACATAGGCATAAGCGGCAGAAAGTGGCTTTTTTGAATCGAATGAAATGTTTTCATTGTTCTTGTGTTTATTTTTATCATCTCCCGTTTTTCCGGGATTAGGTTTTGGCACCTTTCTCCGTCTGTCAGCTGACTGATGGATTGGTTGCCAGGGTTTCACAGAGCCTAATCTCTTCGCCCTTCTTAATAAAAATCAAACAACCTTAAATGGAAGGAATATTTGATTTGTGACTGCAAATGTATGAATGATTTTGAAAAATGCAAAAAAATGATTACCCACTTTACCTTTTTTTACCTTTCCCCAAACCCCTCCCCCAGGAGGGAGGGGCTTAAACTATTGTTAATCTGAATTATAGCCCCCTTCTCTCCTGGGAGAAGGGGGTTGGGGGATGAGGCCGACTTAGCACCAGAGAGTGGTTTGAAGGAGTTTTTGTCCTCTAACCACGGCTTTAAACGGAGTTTAACACAGAGTTGCACGGATTTACTTCAATTCTCAAAAAAACAGTGCGACTCCGTATTGACTCCGTGAGACTCTGTGGTAAAAACGTAGTTAGTATGAAATCCAGGTGGTTTATCCCTAAAGAAAACTCCGTCGTGGTGAGATTCTATTTTTTACTTTACTTTTGTATCAAATCAATGTTTGGCAAATGCAGAATAACTTTACAATCTATAACAGTCTTTCAAGACAGAAAGAATTATTCAAACCCCTTCATCCGCCATTCGTAGGGCTTTATGTTTGCGGTCCGACAGTTTACAGTAATGCTCATCTGGGCCATGCAAGACCGGCAATTACGTTCGACCTTCTTTACAGGTATCTTATGCATATCGGATATAAAGTCAGGTATGTACGTAATATTACCGATGTCGGTCATCTCGAGAATGATGCTGATGAGGGTGAGGATAAGATTGAAAAGACTGCCCGCATTGAACATCTTGAACCCATGGAGGTTGTTCAGAATTACATGAACACCTTCCACAGGAATATGGATCAGCTGAATACTCTTAAACCTTCGATTGAACCACGGGCCTCCGGACATATAATAGAACAACAGGAATTTATAAAGCATCTGCTTGATAAAGGTTATGCGTATGAGGTAAATGGTTCAGTCTATTTTGACGTATTTAAGTATAACAAGAAGTATAAATACGGAAAACTCTCAGGCCGTGTTCTTGAGGATCTTCAGGCAAATACAAGGGTTCTTGAAGGTCAGGATGAAAAACATAATCCGTTTGATTTTGCGCTCTGGAAAAAGGCGACACCCGAACACCTTATGAAATGGTCATCGCAATGGAGCAATGGATATCCCGGATGGCATCTCGAATGCTCGGCAATGAGCGTAAAATACCTCGGGGAAGTTTTTGACATCCACGGAGGAGGTATGGATCTCCAGTTCCCGCATCACGAGTGCGAAATTGCACAGTCAACCGCAGCCCTCGGGAAAGAGTCGGTGAGGTACTGGATGCACAACAATATGATCACTATAAACGGACAGAAGATGGCTCGTTCACTGGGAAACTTCATTACTCTCGATCAGTTTTTCAGCGGTGATCACGAGATGCTTGAGCAGCCATATAGTCCAATGACAGTCAGGTTCTTTGTGCTTCAGGCTCATTACCGCAGTACAGTCGATTTCTCTAACGAAGCTCTTCAGGCTGCCGAAAAAGGATTTCAGAGGCTGTTTAAAGGGATCGGGACCCTTAAAAAGCTGAAGCCTTCTGAAATGTCGACTCTTGATATCACCGAACTCGGGAAAAAATGCTATGAAGCACTCGACGATGACCTTAACAGTCCTGTGTTGCTTTCACATCTTTTTGAAGGTGTGAAATATATAAATTCAGTCAATGATGGAAGCGAAAAGCTGAACAGTTCTGATCTTGATTCATTGAAAAACCTGTTCAACACTTTTGTTTTTGAAATTCTTGGACTGAAGGATGAAGCTGAAGGTAAAAACGATGAAAAGCTGACCGGTGAGTTGATGAAGATAATAATTGATTTGAGACAAAATGCAAAACTCAATAAGGATTTTAAAACGTCTGACAAGATCAGGGAGAATCTGAAAGAAGCAGGTGTGATCCTTAAAGATAAAAAGGATGGAGCGGAGTGGGAAGTAGAGTGAATCGCATAGGCTCCCCTCCCTGGAGGGGCGGGGGGTGGGTTGGTTTTCAAAGCTCCCCTCCTTGAAGTGGCTGGGAGTGATCTTCTTGGCTCCCCTCCCGGGAGGGGCGGGGGGTGGGTTTCTTTAAATTACAACTATGCCAAAAAAACTTAAAATAATCCCATATAACCCCAATCTTAAAGAATTGGCAAGTGAATTAAGAAAAAAAATGACTCTTTCTGAAGTACTCTTATGGAATGAACTGAAACATAAAAGAATGCTTGGCTTTGACTTTGACCGTCAACGACCAATAAATGATTATATCGTTGATTTCTATTGTAAGGAACTGAAACTTGCGATTGAGATTGATGGAGATACCCACATTTACAGAGATGATGAAGATGATGAGAGACAAAAGAAACTTGAAGAACTTGGAGTACATTTTTTGAGGTTTGATGATATTGAGGTAAAAAAGAGTATGACTAATGTTCTTAGGGTGATTGAGGATTGGATTGAAAAGAATAAACCCACCCCTAAGCCCCTCCCAGGAGGGGAACCTACAAAGAAAACCCACCCCCAGCCCCTCCAGGGAGGGGAACCTGAGAAGAAAGACCCACCCCTCACCCCTCCAGGGAGGGGAGCCTACAGGAAGTCTCAAGATGGAAATGACCTACAAAACGATCATCCGCCCCCCTCCAGGGAGGGGAGCCTAAGGAGATATTACCTCTCCTCAATCGTCCAAATCGGCTCCAGTCTATCTCGGCGGCTCCAACCCCGTCCGTATCCAGTCAATGACAAACACCAATACCCTGGATACCAGCGCTTCTGTTGCCCAATGTATCAGAATAATTGAAGCAGGAGCTGACTTCGTCCGGCTTACAGCACAGGGTATAAAGGAAGCTGAAAACCTGGCTAAAATAAAAATGGAATTGCGGAAAGCCGGATTTGACACTCCACTGATCGCAGATATACATTTTAATCCTTCTGCCGCTGAACTTGCTGCCAGAATAGTGGAAAAGGTAAGGATCAATCCCGGAAACTATGCTGACAAAAGGGCATCATTCCAAAAAATCGAATTTTCAGATAAAGAATATAATGAAGAGCTTGAAAGGATACATTCAAGACTTCTACCGCTGATAAATATTTGTCATGAAAATCAAACTGCTGTAAGGATAGGAGTCAATCATGGCTCTTTGTCCGACAGGATAATGTCACGTTATGGCAATACCCCTGAAGGAATGGCTTTATCAGCGATGGAATTTATAAGGATCTTCAGGTCTGAGAATTTCCACAGGCTTGTTCTTTCAATGAAGTCTTCCGACACAGGGGTCATGATAAGGGCTACAAGACGGCTGGCAGAAATGATGACAGGTGAAGGATTCGCATATCCTCTCCATCTTGGTGTTACTGAAGCCGGTGAAGGTGAGGATGGAAGGATCAGGTCAGCTGCTGGTATCGGGGCTCTTCTTTCGGAAGGATTAGGTGATACTATAAGAGTTTCATTGTCAGAAGCACCTGAGAATGAAATTCCTGTCGCCAGGGAGATATTGCAGTTTCTTGCAGGTTCTGCCGGACGCGTCACAGAACCAGCTGAAACTCTCAGTTTCAGGACACACGAGAAACCTTATAAACCGGAAGTCCTTACAAATGATAATGGCATTTTCAGAAACGAAGGCGGAGATGCATGTAATTACAATGTAATTACATTTACAAATGACTCACAACCAACAATTAAGGATCATCAGGATGAAAAGATCGTCCTTAATGCTCTCTTTGACGAGGATGATCCTGAAAAGCTTGCTATCGATTCTGCTTCATTGGTTGGGAAATATTTTATTACCAAACAGGCTGATGCAATTTGTATTTCAAACAAGGGCAAAATACAGGGTGATAAGCTGAAGGAACTCTCATTTTCAATCCTTCAGGCTACAGGAGCAAGGATAACCCGGGTTACATATCTTTCGTGTCCCACCTGCGGACGCACCAGATTTGACCTGCAGGAAGCGGTAAAAAAAGTGAAGGCAGTGACAGGTCATCTTAAAGGGCTGAAGATTGCTGTTATGGGATGTATCGTTAACGGTCCCGGTGAAATGGCAGATGCCGATTACGGATATGTAGGTGCAGCAAATGGAAAGGTTCATATTTACAGGGGGATGAAACCAGTCCTGAAGAATATCCCGCAGGAATCGGCTGCAGAAGAATTGTTAAGATTAATAGAGAACGATCAAAATGGGAAATAACTCCGGCTCTTGAATACATTAATCAAAAATGACACCAGCGGTGTCTCCTTCCAATACGGGTCACACCCCGGGCAATGGACACCACAGATTTCCTATCCCGGAGGGATTGACTTCCAATAGTTTAATTCCGTCAATATTTTATCTGGAAATTACCACAGGTTAAACTGTGGCAATTTGAATCAACTCGTCAAGGTAATAGATTATTCTACCATGTTCCCACGGGACTGATGCCGCATAGCGGCATTATATTTATAGAAATTTTAGATGTGATTTGATTATGAACCCCATAGGGGTGACATGTAATAAGTTATTATAAATCTGCAAATTAACTAAATGCAGACGCAAGGAAGTTGCTCTGGGAAGGGGTAAAAAGGAGATAAATATTCATGCAAACCTGAAATCCAGCTGTTTCTTCTGCATATCAGCCTTCAGAACCTCGATTTTAACCCTGTCTCCCAATGTATAAAGCTTACCTGTGGACCGGCCCCTGATACAGTAATTTTCTTCATCATACTCGTAGAAATCATCTGCAAGATCCCTTACGCTCACCATCCCTTCACATTGATTTTCTATGATCTCCACATATATCCCCCATTCAGTAACACCTGAAATAACACCATCGAAAACCTGACCCAATTTTTCGCTCATGAATTCCACCTGCTTATATTTGACCGAAGCTCTTTCTGCTTCATTTGCGAGACGTTCCATCTTCGACGAGTGATCGCACAGTTTTTCATATTTCTCCTTGCTGCCCGGGTTTTCCTTGTCAAGATATGCCGTCAGAAGTCTGTGAACCATCATATCGGGATAACGTCTGATCGGTGAGGTGAAATGTGTGTAATATTTAAAGGCAAGTCCGTAATGCCCTATATTGTCTGTAGAATAGACAGCTTTTGCCATGGCACGCAGAGCAATCGTCTCAATTATATTTTGTTCGCTTCTGCCGGCAACCTCTTTCATCAGCCTGTTCATTGCCTTTGGCAGATTGTTTTCATCGGCAGTAAGCTTGTAACCGAACCGTGTAATAAACTGCCTGAAGTTACTGATCTTTTCCGGGTCTGGCTTGTCATGGATCCTGTAAACAAAAGTCTTTCCCCTGAGCTCTTTCCCGACATATTCCGCGACCTTCCTGTTAGCAAGGAGCATAAATTCCTCTATAAGCTGGTTTGCTGTTCCCATATCACGGAACCTTACACCAAGAGGTTTTCCTTCATCATCAAGATCGAACTGGACCTCAACCCTCTCAAAGGAGAAAGCTCCGAATGCAAATCTCTTTGTCCTCAGCTGCTGTGCAAGCCTGTGCAGAACCAGTATCTGATCCTTCATTTCACCCTCACCTGTATCAATGACATACTGCGCTTCGTTGTACGAAAATCTCTTGTCGGAATTAATGATTGTTCTTCCAAACCATTCATTCAGAACTTCCGAGTTGTCATTAAGTTCAAAAACAGCCGAATACGTAAGCTTATCCTCTGAAGGATTCAATGAACAGATATTGTTTGAAAGCCTTTCGGGAAGCATAGGGACTACCCGGTCGACAAGGTAAACTGATGTTGCCCTCTGCTTCGCTTCCTCTTCTGTAAGCGAGCCCGGCTTTACATAATGTGTCACATCGGCAATATGAACACCTACTTCCCAGTTGCCGTTCTCAAGCTGCCGCATCGACAGGGCATCGTCAAAATCACGTGCATCCGCGGGGTCGACAGTGAATGTCGGAACTTTCCGGAAATCTCTTCTCTCCTTAATGTCAGCATCGGTAATCTCACTTCTGATCTTTTCAGCATCGTTTTCAACCTCCTCGGTAAACTGGTAAGGTAGTTCAAATTCAGCAAGGATTGCATGCATTTCCGTCGAGTGCAAACCGGGATCCCCAAGTACATTGATTATTTCAGCGACCGGGTTTTTTGATTTTGGATTCCATTCTGTGACGCGAGCTACTGCCTTTTGTCCCTGTTTTGCCCCATTTAGCTTCGAAGTCGGAATATAGAGATCAAAAGGCATGTTCTTATTATCGGGCATAAGGAATGCGAAATTTGGCATTATCTCAACTGTACCTACAAATGTGGTTCTCCAGCGTTCAATAATCTCAACGACTTCACCCTCGGGCCTTGCTCCTTTTTTCCTGGCATACAGCCATACCTTTACTTTATCGCCATGTAAAGCAGTATTGAGGTTTCTTGCAGAGACAAATACATCATCCTCCATATCGTCAGAGGAAATAAAACCATAGCCCATCCTGGTCATATCGACTGTCCCTGTAATATAAATCCTCTCGCCGGATCCCGGATTATATTTCTCCTTCCCCTTGCCCTTACCCTTCTTGCTCATAATTTCTGGTTTTTGCGAAGGTAAGAAAATGAACCATTTATTTTAATACATTTGCCTGTTAAAATGAAATCCGGTGATAACACTTAAATCAGTTTATAACCATTCTCCCAACATCGTAACGAGAAAAACAGGAAGTGAATATGTACTTGTCCCTGTGGCAAATAACATAGCTGATATGAACAGTGTTTATACCCTGAACGAATCAGGTGCTTTTATCTGGGAGCTGATTGACGGGAAAAGAAATGTTGAAGAGATCATCAATAAACTCACAGAAGAATATGAAATTGATCATGACTCAGCAGAGAAAGATGTCTTTTCATTCATCAATGATATGAGTAATTATCTCATCATCAATATTTAAAATAATATTTTCATTAATTAAACGTTATTCTTCAGAGTCTCTTCTTTATTTAAATTAATTTACTCTGAAGATTGCAAAATACTGTTAGTTATAGGGGAAGCAGCCTGGGCTTTTATTACATGCAGAAACAACCAGCGATCAGAATGAGAAATTATAATCTGAACATAGCAGGATATAATATAAGGCTCGAGTCTGCAGAAGACGGACCTGAGCTGGTTCCATCCCCGAGGTTCAGGAACAATATAGTTCATAACCGGGAATATGATGTCCGTATCAGGGTGCATCATGGAAGTCTCAGGCCGGGAGAGGATGCCGAGAGATTATTTGTTGCTCCGTATGTTGTTGAAATAAACGGTTATAAAATAACCAAAAGCGATAATTTCTGGAGTGTTTACAAGCAGAACGGAGACTTGCTTATAATTACAAACTTTCCGGATTCTCCGGCGAAGAAGGCGACCCTTAAGTTGTCACTTGCACTCAGGGAGTGGGATCTTTATATTGAAAATGCAGGCTGGGAAACCGACCCGATGGAATATCCGCTCGATGGTCTGATCCTGTACTACCTTTCTGCAATAAATACCGATATAATGATACATGCATCGGGAGTTTATTACAATGGCCGCGGATATCTGTTCAGCGGTGTATCAGGAAGAGGCAAGACCACCATGGCATTGTTGTGGGACAATATAGGCGCCCAGGTCATTCACGACGACAGGCTTATTATCAGAAATGATGAGGGTGTTTTCAGGATGTTCAATACTCCCATATATAAAAATGATGTCCCCCGCAATGCTCCGATTGACAGGATCTTCCTGATCGGGCATGGCGATGAAAACAGCATGGCGCAGGTCAGGGAGGCATCAGCCGTCAGCATGGTTGTTTCAAACTGCATTCAGCACAATTACAGTCCTGATATGATTGCCCGTTTCCTTGGATCTGTTTCAATGATGTGTTCAAAGATCCCCGTGGCAACTCTCTCTTTCAAACCCGACAGGAGTATAATCGAATATATTCTCAGGAATGAGTAAGGATCACCTGTCCTATACAATCTTAAAAGATATCGGATTCAGGCTTCTTGCTGAAGGAAAGACCATCAGCGTCAAAGCAGAAGGCATCAGCATGTATCCGTCGATAAAGTCGGGTTCCGTGATTTTCATCGAACCATTGAAACAAGGCACTGAACCTGTCGCCGGAGAGATCATCGCCTGGAAAAGAGACTCAGGGATTGTCGTTCACAGGCTTGTAAGTACTTATATTACAAAGCACCAGAAGTATTATGTCACAAGAGGCGACAGCAGCCTGGATGATGATGAACCTGTCCTTTTAGAGCAGATAGCAGGGAAAGTGGTTAGAGTCGAAAATCCTGAAGGGAAACCCGTATCTCCCGAAAAATACATCAATAAAAAACCAAATTATAGCCTGAACAGGTTATTGGTAAGGATTATTTCGCAATTTTACAGGATAAAAAGAATTTTTTAACCGCCAAGTCTGCATTTGCTGGCGCGGATTTAGCGAAACGAAGTGAAGTGCAATCCGTGCCTTTATGAAACCATAAGCACGGATCACAGATCCGCGCTAGCAAAAGAAACGGTCTCGGGTGAACAAGTTTTTATGAAAGGAAAAATCGTCACTCTTCCGAAAAGCCCTTAACCTTGTCTGGGACAGCGCTCCCGGCTGGGCTACCGTTAATATTATGATCTCTGTTCTCCAGAGCTTCCTTCCCCTTGTTCTCGTCTGGCTGATAAAGCTTCTTATTGACGAAATAACGCATTCAGTATCAACCGGATCAGCTGCAAATATAATTCCGATGATAATAGCAGTAGTCGTTGTGTACTTCCTTGACGAGGTCTCAACCGACTCCGGAAATTTTGTCCGCACCAAGCAATCAGTGAAGCTTGAAGGATACATGTACGGACTTCTGCATTCCAAAGCAGTCCGGCTCGATCTTATTAACTTTGAGCACCCCGGATACTATGACTGTCTTTCAAGGGCCACATCTGAAGCCCCATGGCGGCCTAACAGTATTCTGAACAACATTGTTTCAATGTTCCGGGGACTCCTTTCCCTGATTCTTATGGCAGGACTGCTTATTACACTTCACTGGGGAGTGGCTCTTCTTCTGCTGGTGGTTAATATCCCAGGTATTTGGCTGAGGCTTCATTATGCAGATATACTTTATCATTTTCAGAGAGAACAGACACCCGAAGCAAGGAAATCGGCTTATTTCAGCTGGCTCCTGACAGGCGACAGGCCATCGAGGGAGATCAGACTTTTCGGGCTTGGCAATTATTTCATTTCACTGTTTAAAAAGTCATTTAACCGGCAGAAAGAAGAAGAACTCAATATTTTAAGAAAAAGAACCCTTATTGAGCTGATCTCGGATCTGTTTAAGGCATCAGCAATTCTTGTTCTGCTTATTATAATTGCACGCCAGACCATAACCGGAAAGCTGACACTCGGGCAGATGGCAATGTTCCTGCTAGCTTTCAGGCAGGGGATGACATACATTAAAGACCTGTTCAGTTCACTTGCCGGTCTTTATGAAGACGGATTGTTTATAGGTGATACCTTCGAGTTCCTCGACCTTAAGGAGAATGTAATTGCCCAACCTCCTGTAAAAATTCCTGCTGACCTGAAGTCAGAGATAAGTGTTGAGAAACTTTCGTTCACATATCCCGGAAATCAGCATCCCACAGTCGACAATATATCCTTCACGATCAAAAAAGGTGAAATTGTTGCCCTTGTCGGACCCAACGGGGCAGGGAAGAGCACCCTTGTGAGGCTGCTTGCCCGTCTTTATGATCCCGATTCAGGTACTGTTAAATGGGATGGGAATGATATCAGGACAATGGATCCTGACGAATACAGAAAATTCTTCTCAGTCGTTTTCCAGGATTTCATGCTGTATAATCTTCCGGCAGGTGAAAATATCAGGATGGGCAATATTGAATCAAAAGATTCCGGCAGTAAGATAAAAGAGGCTGCTTCATCAGCCGGTGTAGATGATCTGTTAAACAATCTTCCCAGAGGTTATGACACAGTTATCGGGACACTCTTTGATGACAGCCGGGAGCTCAGCTGGGGCGAGTGGCAGAAAATAGCACTTGCCAGAGCACTTTTCAGAGAGGCTCCGGTACTTATCCTCGATGAACCCTCAAGCTCACTTGATGCTGATACCGAATATGAGATATTCAGCAAGTTCAGGGAGATTGTCAATGGACGAACTTCAATACTTATAACCCATCGCTTTACGAATGTAACCCTTGCCGACAGGATAATCGTTCTCGAAAACGGAGCGATCGCCGAAACCGGAACGCACGAGGAACTGATGATTAAGAGGGGACGATACTACGAAATGTTTACAAAACAAACGAAAAGGTTTTAATTTCGGTGCGGGGTACGAGGTGCGAGGTCCGGGGTAATATTAAAAGTCCCCCTTTGAAGGGGGTCGAGGGATGTAAAAATTGGCGTAGGCATATTTAGGCGTCAGGAGCCAGTCTACAGGATGGCTCCCGTTCGGGGTGGGTTAGAGGAATGGCGACAGGCATCTGGCGTCAGGCGTCAGGCAAAAAATTCTCAAAGTTTTTCCTCGGTGATAACTCCTTTTTAAACTCCGTGCAACTCCGTGGTTAATGTTTTTTTCTTTCTTGAATCTCCTCCAATTTATCAAGTCATATCTGGTTTTTCGTCCCTAAACCTCTTTTTTACCTGTTTTAAAAATTTCAGTTTTCGAAAACCCCTGCAAAAAAGTACCAATTCGAGCAAAAAAGTACCAATTTTTGTCTGAATGAAAAATATTCTAAAAAATCCCAAAATATTTTACTAAAACATTTTGCAAATTACCTGATTATTATTATATTTAAAGTATGTGAGTCGATCTGCTAACAGAAATTTTACTTATTATGACCAGGATTTACAGAGAAAATCTGAAAGTCAGGATTCTTAAGCTGGCCGATTTAAAGAGTACCGGTTCTCCTGACGATTTAGCCTTCAGGCTTGGAATAAGCAATAGATCCGTCAAAAGGATCGTCGGTGAGATCAGGGAAGACGGACAGACGATCAGGTATTGTCCCTTAAGAAGATCATATGTTACTGAAAAAGAATATTAAAATGCAAAGGTTTTCCATTTCAACCCTGTCAGGCACAACTCGCTGCAACAATCCTTGTGTTTGACTTTCTCCGTGCTAAACGGTGGGTCGCCCTGACCCTTGTCCCCGGGAGGTTGAGCTGATTTACTTCCGGGGACTTCTTTTAGGGGTGCGGGGTACGAGGTTCGGGGTGGGTTTAAAAAGGCGACAGGCATCAGGCGTCAGGCGACAGGCAAAAAATACTCATAGTTTTTCCTCCGTGGAACTCCGTGAAAACTCCGTGACACTCCGTGGTTAAAAAAAACTTATGATTACTTCGGAAACGTGCGGTCAATGGTTTTCAGAAAGATATCATAGTAACCATCTGTGACAATTACCGAATCGAGCGGATTCGAAATGTTTTTAGCCTTGAAATAGAAGTCGCCTCTCAGATTGCCATTTTCGGTTCCAAGTATTCTGAATCTTCCTGAGACAGCTTCATATGTTTTCGACTGGCCGCCTGTGAGCTCGACAATATACTGGGCCGTGAATTCAGGAAAGTTGAAAATGACTTTTGTGAATATATCGTCATATGCTTCGATAAGGAATGAGTGCCTGTCGTGATTATAAACCTGGTATTCGTAACCGGCCTTCTGGCTGTTGACATAATCGGTATACTTGTCGGCACTGCCGGTGAAAGAGAAATACTGTCCATCGATTTTTGCTTCGAGAAGCTGGTTTTTTGAGGGCTTGTCGTTACAGGAAAAAATATAAAGAAGCAGACTCAACAGAAAAATAAATCTCTTCATGGAGAACTTGTTTTGTTATATAACTCATTGCATTACAATAATATTATATCAGATAACAAAAAGAAACCCAGGTATTTTAAAATGAATTATTTCTTAACCACGGAGTTACACGGAGTTTTTCACGGAGTTTGAAATCCAGGAAAAGAATAATTAATTCATCCTAGACTATTACTCTCCTGATACCGTCTTTTAAGGATTCAACGTTGAAGTTAATCAGGTATCCTATCCTGCATTGTGATAACTTCAGATAAGTCAATAATTGGGCTAGATGAACCGGATTCAGAGCGTCAACAGATTTTACTTCAATGACAACTATGTCTTCGACCAACAGATCAATCCTATAACCCAAATCAAGTTTCTTTTCTTCATAAACCAGGGGCATCGGTTTCTGCTTTATAGCAACAAGACCATTTTATCAAGCTCATAATGAAGACATTCTTCATAGGCAGATTCCAGCAACCCAGGTCCTAATGCACTATGAACTTTAAAAGCACATCTTAAAATTGAATTTGTTAACTCCTCATACAAAAGGTCATATTTACCGGTATTTAACAAGACGTATTGACGTTGGCAGATTTCCACTATATCAGTATGGAGCGGATTTATAACTCCGTGTAACTCCGTGTTTTTACTCCGTGGAACCCTCCGTGGTTAATGGATTTCTTTTCTCCGTGTAACTCCGTTTTAACTCTGTGTAACTCCGTGTTTAAAAGGATTTTACTATAATTTAATATTTATCCCTACCCTTGCTGTTACCGAATTATCACCATTCGTATCGTTCTGATATACACCTCTTATGCTGATGCCTGTCCTGTTGCTGATCTTAAGTATAGTACCGATCGAGACAGTAAATCCTGGCGCTGTTTTGAAATAATCCCCATGTGAATTCGGTTCCAGATTCAGATCTCTTGAACTGTATGATACATCCGGACCTGTCGCATAAATCCAGTGCCAGTCGCGGACATAAAAACCCAGTCCGGCCTCAATATCAAATTGTTCTGTTTTTACAGGATAATAATACCCGGTAAGGTCAAGACTGATACAATTTGCATTAATCAACAGAACCGAATAGTCGGATGTACTATTAAGGAAATCATAGAAGAATGTCAGAATTCCGATTCCTGGAGCAATTTTAAACCGGTTCCCGACCGACCGCTGATATTCATTGTAAAAACAAAAACCATTAAGGTCACCTGAACCGGTAAAGGCATAACCAGTTTCGAGACGGATCTGATTTTTCGATTCATCAAAATCCTGGGAATAAGTGGATTCAGTTACCAGGAAAAGTAAACCGATTAAGATGAATGTTTTTGTTTTCATATAGTTTCGTTATTGACCTGTTAATTTCTTCTTAACCACTGAGTTACACGGAGTTTTCACGGAGTGACACGGAGTTAAACGATTTTACGACCTGCAAGACTTGCATGACCTGCATAACCTGCATGACATTTAAAGAACATCGCTTATAATACATCATACATAATACATTCCTAAAACCTGAATCCGAATAGCGGGTGAAATAGTAAGCCCTTCAAAACCAAGTGCCCAGATGACATTGGTATCCGCCCGTAAACCCATATAAAAGTTGCTTTGGAACTGGTAATAATAATCGAGACAGATTGTAAAGCCAATTTCATAAAAGATATGGCTATAGCTTGTATATTGATAATAAGTTACCTCCACTATAGTATACTTGCCACATCTGGTTTAAGAAAATATTCTCTTTTTAAGCTTAAATCCAACACCTGGTTCAAGAAAATGTTGTCCTTTTATTTTAAACGGTCTTGAAAAAGTTAAGATCCACCATTTGCCTTAAAAGAATTGTTGTATAACTCTTTAAATAAACCCTTCGTATTTTCCAGTCAAGTGAAGCCATTGATACCCTTCCATTAATATTAAATCCTGTATTGAATTTATATCCTCCTTCCAGCCAGATGATTGGTCCATCATATGTCGTGAATACATCCATATAATATCCAGCACCTGATCGAATTGTGAATCGGTTTTCCTGAGTAAAGGCTGTTGATATGAAATTATAGACTAAAAGGAATAAGACAGAAAATTAAATTTCTCATATTTATAATATTAAAGTTTAAAACATAAACCTCCTCCAACAAAAAAGAAAGCTACCTCCATTGCTTAAATCCTGAATCCTAGCATCTAATTTGAAGTCCAATTCTTTTTGAGAAATAAAATGAAATATCAACTCCTACCTGGTACCCAAAATGATTTTTTTTTACCAACTGATAATCCTTATTTAAATATGATAAACTTGTTTTCAGTGAGACTATATTCATATTCTATTTCTTTTAGATATAAGTTTTGAGCTTTACCATATACAGGACCAAAAATTAAGTCAGCAGTGATCCATTTGTTCTGAATAGGCCTTATAAATCCAGATATTGTACCAATTTTCATAATTGACATTTCAGGAACAGGTATTTCAAATATTTGCCCAATTTCTTCATAAGGGAATTTGAAATAAAAATGTAGATTGAGATTGGAAGTGTCCAAATGCCATCTTTACTCCATACCATGATCTGTAAATTGTAAATTCTCTTGAGAATAAATTTCCACCCCCATAAGTATCCGATAGATCCATTTGATAATTTAAGGAAATACTAAAATTAGTGGAATCATTGCCTTTTGAAATAATGGATAGACAATAAAATAGCATAAGTAAGAGTAGCAACTTTCTTAACAGAATTTTCATTTCTTTTATTTTTTAGATCCATCCCTCTGGTTTACTATCACCAAAGGGATGGATCATTTGATTAAATAGTTTAATTAAAGTGTCCTTGCAGGGGTCGTCAAGTAAGAATTCCTTGCAGGGACTTCGAGTTGTCCATCCATCTTTTACAATATCATCTGGTTCAGGATTTGTATTAGTCCTAAAGAACCAATCTCTGTCCCATTCAGATAATCCCCAAAAAATCTCCGCTGTATGTTGCTTTCATTGAAGCAGTTAAAGTTGGGCTTAAACTATCCTTTTTATATCCAACTGAGGCACTTGCTGTAGATTCTTTTACAGTGTCATATTCATATGCCAAACATACATTGCTGAATTTTGTCAGTTCTCCAGTTTGTATCCCATGGAATATTAACAGTATACCAACCAGCCTTCTGAATGAACTGTCCAATCATTTATAGCTGATTTAGCATATGATCTTGGATAATTAATCGGTATTACTGTAGTAAACTTACCAGAAACAACCCCAGTTGTCACATTATAATCAGGATACCCTCTTGACACTCTTAATTCAAGATCACCTTCAAATAGTCCCCCACAAAAATCAGCACACCTTACTTTTCCCACCTTTACTTCATATATCGGATCTCCCTTCGCTCCTTGAGTATCCTTGATATCTATTCCCTTTAGACCATCATCCTCATCCTTAGGCATTATAAGTATCACCATGTTCTTATCGGCATACTCTTCATTGACAGTTACTTCCTTCATTTTTTTACCTTCAAAGCGATAGCCAACATTTTCAACATCATTGTCGATGGGATGAGCCGCAACTGTAAATGAACTGGTTCCTTTCGGGTAAAAGCTCGTGGGATAAGGGCAATAGATATAGCAGTCATTCTTTGCCAGGTAACTTGCCAGCTCACCCCAGCCGCCTTTGGATTCACTTGCAGTACATCCGTTCAGAAACCCTTCCCTGAGATTCCTGAAGGAGCTGCCTGCACTTTTCGACTCATCAAGCAGGTCTTTGAACGGCAGACTGTAAAACTCCCTGCCTTCTTCGGAAAGTAATGTCAGCTCACTCATTACAGCTTCATCCTGAATGACATCTGCCACTATCTTTGCAGCCTGATCAAGGTTCTGCTTCAGTATTATTTCAGATCCGGTCAGCATTCTCTTGCCTGTCTGACCCTGATCGGCCGGCCCGGTATCATATTTGTCGCAACCTGCCACTAACAGACAAATTGCAATAACAAAAATCAGTTTTTTCATTGTTAAAGTAATTTTCGAATTCAACATACGGGTTATAAGCCCTTTTTTATTTTATTTCTTTGCAGTCAGGGGTTTAAATGTCCGGGGAGTGGACTGCTTCTTCTCCCCGGACGCCGGGGTTAGTTTTTTCTCATAGGCACGAGGTTTTAAATGCAGTTAGACATTATATTTATTCCATCAAGACATATTCTACAGATTAAATCAGCTGCAAAATCAGATTTTTCGCCCGCACTATATCTCCCAAAAAGTATTGCAACAACAATATTAAAAAGCGCCGGGGCCAGAAAAAAATAAAAACGGAACTTTTTTCGAAAAAAATGAAAAAATTTTTCGAATGATTGTATATATAATATAAGGTATGATGAAAAGTTAAGTCTCTTAATCACGGGTCGCACGGATTGCTTCGTAACGTGCAGTCCTCGCAATGACGGTGCCCAATATTGCATTGTTAGTTTCACCGGTTACCAAACTCAACTGTACGTCACAGTCATTGCGACGAAGTCACACGTAGCACGTCGGTGACTAATGGATTTCATGCCTATAAAACCATTTAAGTCCTCCATGATTAGTCGTATAAGGCTTCTGTCCATACCAATAAAAAGCCCGTCTCATCAACGGGCTTCGTTAATCTGATAAAAATATATTTTCCTGCTGGAAGGTCTTAAAACCAACCCACCCCCCACCCCTCCACAAGAGGGGAGCCGTTTTATACCTGTAGCCTGCCGCCTGATGCCTACCGCCTTTCTTAACCCACCCCCCGCCCCCCGGGAGAAAGGTTTGGGGTGAGGTCGATCTACTGGAGAAGGGTCACATTCCCCACCATGCTTGAACGGCTTGCCGTCGGCATACTTACCTTCGACATACCATACATATACTCCCTGCTGACACAGCTTATTCTTGTAGTAACCATTCCATGGGACATTTATGTCGTTGCTCTGGAATATCAGCACTCCAAGCCTGTTGAAGATCTGAAGCTTGTAGTTCAGCACCTTCTGTCGTATCGGCGGATAGAAGAACTGGTCAGCTTCAACTCCTCCTGTCGGCAGATCGGTTCTTTCGATCGGACCTGTCTTGTTCGGCATGAAGACTGTCGAGAACCTGAGCTCACCAACAGGCTCGACTGTTACTGCCGGAGAAAGTGTATACTGATCCGAACAGCCATTGCTTGAGTATGCCCACAATGTGATATCAAATACTCCTTCTTCCATATACCTGTGGTAAGGCTCCTTGACCTTCGAGGTATCTCCGTCACCAAAGTCCCACAGGTATGAAGTGGCACCCTGACTCAGGTTAAAGCATCTTACCCTTTCGTCATTCACATAAACCATCGGCGGGGTGATCTCAAAGTAAGCCTTTGGCGATGCATATGCATTGACAACCTGCGTCTTCATCGATGTGCCGCCCGGACCTGTGACAACAAGCTCGATCCTGTAAGTACCTGCCGTGAAGTAGGTATATGTCGGATTCTTCGCTGTCGAAATGCTTCCGTCGCCGAAATCCCAATGGTAAGTTGTACCCGGTACAGCTGTATTCGTTGAAGTATTGTTTATGTTAACATACAGCGGTGCACATCCCGAAGGAATTGAATCGAAGTTGGCAACCGGTGCAGGCGGGACAACACTGACACTGTGTTTAACACTGTCTGAACAGTTTGCATTGCTGACATGAAGTGTTACAGTAAAGGTTCCCACATTTGTATAGCTGTGAACCGGATTCATATCGGTTGATGTCGTGTTATCACCAAAGTTCCACAACCAGTTCCAGGTGCCATTATTCGTGGCATTAGTGAATGTAACCGGGTTACCCGCTGCATTGAACACCTGTGTTAAAGGAACCGCAGTGAACTGCGGTATAGGAACCGGCATTACGGTTATATCAAACGTCTTAACATCAACGCAGTTATAGAATGATGTGGTTGTAAGCTTCACCGTATGAACAACAGGAGCTGGGGTGAGGTTGATGTACAGGTGAGTTGATATGTTTGTAGCATAACCTGAAGCACCATCACCATACTCCCAGAAATACCTGGTTGCTCCTGACAAAGCTGTGAAGGTGATCGAATTGCCACTGCAGATTACCGGAACATTCGGTGAGAAGGTTGCATCAACTGCAGGATAAACCGTTATTGTTGAAGTGAATTCAGCAAAACACCCTCCGGTTGATCTTACTTTCAGTTTTACATTATAATATGCTATTGAACCCGGTAAACTGTTTACAAAAGTATGAACAGGATTTGCATTGAGTGAATCGAGAGGCGATCCATCACCGAAATTCCACCACCATTTTGCAAGACCGGTCATGTCCTTTGGTGAATGTGACAGGAAGAGGTGTGCAACCGTAATCAGCATCCTGAGTGAACTGGGCCGACGGACTGTCGACTGTTACGGCGACATCATCATTTGATGTACATCCTTTACTGTCGGTTACCCTGTAGTTCAGGTTGTAGGTGCCTGTAATAAGCGAGTTGAAGGTCGGTGACTGAACAGTGTAACTATTCAGAGGACCCACATCACCTGTCCAGCGGTGCTGGGTATAAATACCTGAACCACCTGTCGGATTTCCATTTATTACTACAGGAACACCTCCACAAGCAGCTATCGGATCAATGGCGCTGAAGTCAACCACAGGGTTGGAATTAACAGTCAGCGTTGCAGAATTTGTGTATGTGGTGGTGCATGCTGATATTAATGCCAGTCGATACTGATTGCTGTTAAGACGCAACAGGTGCATTCATTATTGCAAGCTGTTGTGTGTTTGTTCCTATATATGTTGCATTATCTGTCAAGGTTCGTCCATATTCCACCTGAGAATACCTGCCATTGCAGTGAGGTGTATCCTGTACCGTTTCCGAGGAAGGATGTTGAACCGTTTTCGCAAATGATTCTTGCAACAGGCTGAAGCGTTACAGCCGGAGGATTAATAACTCTCAGAACTGCAAAGTTTGTATTGACAGGAACTCCGCAGATCCCGGTTGCAACAGCCCTGAAGACCCAGTTGTTATGGGAAGCCTGTGCATTGGTTATTGTAAGTGTCCTTGTTGTTGAACCGCTGAAATTGGCATCATCAACTGACAGGACAAATCCGGAGCCTTTATTCACGTACCACTGCCATGTTACATTGGTTCCTGTTGCGTCAGCCTCCATAATTGCATTCTGGCCCAGACATATTGTTGAATCTTTCGGATGCAGTGTCAGTTCAGGAGCCGTATTGACAGTGAAAGTTGCATCAGCTGATGTTACGTTTGTTCCGCAGCCTGAAACCACAACATGATAAACATAGCCGTTCATTGTTCTGACGGTATTGAATATCTGCAATGTCGGTGTCAGTGCTCCGAAGTATGTGCCTCCATCAACCACGGCATTGAATCCTGATCCCTGGTTGACAAACCACTGGTATGTCAGGTTAGTGCCGGTCGCAGTTACCCTGAAGCTTGCAAGTGTGAATTCGCAAACTGCAGGTGAAGGCGTGAATGATGTTATTACAGGCAGATCGCTGACAATTACAGTTGCTGTTCCGTTGAGATTAGGCGAAGGAGCCACAACTTCACAGTTATTGGCATCTCTTACTCTTATGAGACTGTACGTAGTTGTAACAGCAGGTGTTACGACTATGTCGGCACCGCTGACGTAATTATTGACAATTCCGTGATTAGCAATCTCAACAGTGAACGGACCCGTTCCTGCCAGCATGTTAACCCTGATCACAGAGCTTTGTGCCGGGCAGATTGTTGCTCCGCCGGTAAGGAATGCAACAGGACGGGCATTTACAAGGATCTGAACAACATTGCTGTAAACCGGCATACAGATACCTGAAGTAACCATTCTCCTGTAATAGAGAGTGTATGTTGCACCTGCAGGAGGTGTGTACTGATTCAGAGTTGCCCCAGCAATATTCACAAAAGGTCCTCCGATGTTCGTTGATGACTGCCACTGGAAGACGTAAGCAGCAGGACCGCCATTCGGAGCCGAAGTTTCAGTAAGCATTGCAGGATTATCTCCGTAGCATACAACCTGATCGGCTGCAATGGTTCCCGGATTAAGCACGGCCGGCTGGGTAATATTAATTGTTGCCTGTGCAGAGCATCCGTTGAAATCGACAACACTTACTGTGATAGAACCTGCTCCTGCGTTGAAGAATGTCTGGGAATTGAATCCCGGAGCAGCAATTGTTCCGCCAGTTGTATTCGAAACTACAACGAAAGAGTAAGGCATAGTCCCGCCTGAGGCGAAGAATGTACCCATTCCGTCAATATCTCCGAAACAGTCAAGAAGAACATTGCCTGTCGACGACATTGAAAGAGTTATCGGTTCAGTGATAACCAGATTTGGATAGAGAATTGCCGAACAAGCTGTGTGGGCTGCATCCCTTATCCTGATATCATAAGAACCCGGGGCAAGGTTTGTGTAATTACCTGAAGCCTGCCATGAGGTGCCTCCGTTTATAGAGTATTCGTAAGTCCCGTATCCTCCTGCCGCAGAAGTGATGCTTATCGTACCATCATTGTCACCATTGCATGAGACATCTGTTTTGGCTATCGTTGCCGAAAGCATTGCCGGCTGGGTGATTATATAGGCATTGTTCAGGACAATTATACATCCTGTATGAGCAGCATCTCTTATTAGTATATTGTACGATCCCGGGGTAAGTCCGGTAAAGCTTCCGGAGGCCTGCCATGAACCACCTCCGTTTATGCTGTACTCATATGTACCATAACCACCAGAAGCACCACTTATAGTTATTGTTCCGTCGTTACCTCCGAAGCATGTCACATTTGTACTTGCAATATTTGCTGCAAGAACTGCAGGCTGTGTTATTACAAGGGCAGGATTAAGAGTCACAATACAGGTCAGATTGGCGGCATCCCGGATCCTTACATTATAGGATCCCGGAGCAAGGTTGGTGAAGTTGCCGAATCCCTGCCATGTCGTACCTCCATTGACCGAGTACTGGTAAGTTCCGTAACCTCCGGCCGGAGCGGATATTGAAATAGATCCGTCATTTGCTCCAAAGCAACCGACATTAACAGATGCCACTGTTGCAGTCAGTACTGCCGGTTCAGTGATCACCAGTGCAGGATTAAGGACGATTACACATCCTGTTTGAGCAGCATCTCTAATCCTTACGTCAAAGCTTCCGGGTGCAAGGTTGTGAAGGTGCCGGTAATTGCCATGTAGCTCCCTCCGTGATACTATACTCATATGTACCATAGCCGCCCATCGGTGATGTAATTGTTATTGTCCCGTTGTTTGCACCATTGCAGGTTACATTTGCCAGTGAAACATTGGCTGTAATTACTGGCGGTTCGCTGATCCTCAGCGAGCCATTAAGAATTACAATACACAACGGGTGAGCTGCATCGCGGATCTGAACATTGTAGAATCCTGGTGCAAGGGCAGTGAAGCTGCCTCCTGCCTGCCATGTTGCTCCACCATCAATAGTATATTCATATGTTCCGTAACCGCCTGTCGGAGATGTAATGGTTATTGTACCATCGTTTGCACCATAACATGTTATGGCGCTATTTGCAACCGCTGCTGCAAGTTTCGCAGGCTGGGTGATAACCAGTGCCGGATTAAGAACGATCTCGCACGCAATATTTGCAGCATCCCTTATTCTTACATTATATGTCCCGGGAGCCAGGTAATTGAAAGTACCTGAGGTCTGCCATGTGGCACCTCCGTTGATTGTATATGCGTAAGTTCCGTATCCGCCAAGAGGATTGGTGATTGTAATTATACCGTCATTTGCTCCATTGCAGGTCACCATTGTGGGTGTTACCGTGGCTGACAGAACTGCAGGTTCAGTTATAATCAGTGCGTGGATTAAGAACAATTACCAACCGCTATGGGCGCTGTCTCTTATCCTTACATCATAAGAGCCGGGTGCGAGGTTGAGAGAATGTACCGGATATCTGCCATGGTACCCCACCGTTAATTGAATATTCATATGTGCCATATCCTCCGGAAGGACTTGAAATATTTATTCTTCCATCATTTGCACCAAAGCAGGTTACATTGACCGAAGTCACAACCGCATTCAGAACTGATGGTTCGGAAATGATTACCGAAGGATTCAATGTTATGACGCAAGTCGTGTTAACGGCATCTCTGATCCTGACATCATAAGTATTTGGAGCAAGTCCGTTAAAGGTTCCTGAAGCCTGCCAGGTTGTTCCGCCATTATATGCTGTATTCATAAGTTCCATAACCGCCTGTCGCAGCTGTTATGTTAATAATACCGTCATTTGCACCATTGCATGTAACCATCGTCGGTGTAACAACTGCGTTCAGCATTGCAGGCTGTGTTATCTGAAGGGCATTATTCAGTGTTATAACACATGTGATATGGGCTGCATCGCGTGTAATTACATTGTAATTACCCGGACCAAGGCCTGTAAAGATCCCTGAAGCCTGCCATGAACCACCGCCATTGATACTATACTCATACGTTCCGTAACCACCTGTCGGATTTGTGATCGTAATTGTTCCGTCGCTTCCTCCGAAACAGGTCACATTGGTCCTGGCAACAACTGCATTCAGAACAGCCGGTTGTGTAATTACAAGTGCCGGATTAAGTGTTATTCTGCATGCTGTATTGGCAGCATCCCTGATCCTTACATCATAAGTACCCGGAGCCAGATTGGTGAAGTTATTGAGTCCCGACCAGGTTGTTCCTCCATTTACAGTATATTCATAGGTTCCGTAACCACCAGCGGCTCCTGTAATTGTAATAATTCCATTATTTGCACCAAAGCATGAGATATCCGTTTTGCCAACGGTTGCTGAAAGGGCCGCAGGTTCTGTAATAACCAGCGCTCCGTTAAGTGTGATTATACATGTTGGATGAGCTGCATCCCTTATCTGAACATTATATGTTGCAGGTGCAAGGCTCGTAAATGTACCTGAAGCCTGCCAGGCTCCTCCTCCGTTGATGCTGTACTCATAAGTGCCATAGCCACCTAACGGATTTGTGATAGTTATTGTACCGTCATTCGCACCATTGCATGTAACATTTGTTCTTGCAACATTGGCTGACAATACCGCGGGCTCAGTTATCTGGAGCGATGCATTAAGAGTGATGACACATGTTATATGTGCTGCATCCCTGATCTTGACATTATAGAATCCCGGAATCAGCAATGTGAAACTGCCCGATGCCTGCCATGTTGCACCACCATCAATTGTATATTCATATGTTCCGTAACCTCCGGCAGCTGCATTGATAGTAATTGTACCATCAGCTGCTCCGAAGCATGTTACATTTGTCCTGGCAACAGTTGCCGAGAGAATGACCGGTTCTGTTATCACCAATGCCGGATTCAATATTATCGTACAAGCCGGATTAATGGCATCTCTCATCCTGACATTATAACTACCGGGTGTAAGCCCTGTGAAAGTGCCTGATCCCTGCCATGATGCCCCGCCGTTTATGCTGTACTGGTATGAACCGTAACCTCCGGCTGCACCGGAAATAGTAATCGTACCATCATTGGCGCCATTGCAGGTTATATTTGTACCTGTAGCGACAGCACTCAGTGCTGTCGGTTCTGTAATTATAACAGTAGTAAGCACAACAACACAATTTATATGCGCCCTGTCTCTTATCCTGACATCATACGAGCCTGCAGAAAGTGCAGAGAATACAGGCGAATCCTGCCATGTCGATCCTCCGTTTATGCTGTACTGGAACGTTCCGTAGCCACCGGCTGAATTAGTGATTGTTATAATACCGTTATTGGCTCCGAAACACGAAATATCTGTATCCGTTACCGTAGCCATCAGTGCGGCCGGCTCGGTGATCTGCAATCCTGCATTAAGAATTATAACGCAAGCTGTATTTGCGGCATCCCTGATCCTTACATCATAAGTTCCGGGGGCAACATTGATGAATAATCCTGAACCAAGCCAGTTTGTCCCGCCGTTGATCGTATATTCATAAGTGCCGTAACCTCCCGAGGCTCCTGTAACGCTTATTGTACCGTCATTTGCTCCATTGCAGGTCACATTTGTGGATGCCAGTGTTGCTGTAAGCATTGAAGGCTGGGTAAGAACAAGGGCATTATTCAGTACAATATAACAACCTGTAAATGCGGCATCACGGATCTGGACATTATAGGTTCCTGGTGTCAGCGCTGTATAATTGCCTGAAGCCTGCCATGAACCACCGCCATTTATGCTGTATTCATAAGTGCCATGTCCGCCAGCTGCACCTGATATTGTAATTGTTCCATCAGATGAACCAAAACACGTAATATTGGTCCTGTTGACTGTTGCGGTAAGAACAGGTGGTTCTGTTACAACCAGGGCACCATTGAGCACTATAACGCATGCAGTATTTACGGCATCGCGTATCCTGACATTATAGGTACCCGGTGTAAGGTTGGTAAAATTACCTGAACCTACCCATGTTGTTCCACCGTTAATTGTGTACTGATATGTACCGTAACCTCCTGCAGCTCCGGAAATTATTATTGATCCGTTATTTGCTCCGAAACAGGTGATATCCGTTTTGGTTACCGTTGCGCTCAGCACAGCAGGTTGTGTTATAACCAGCGCCGGATTAAGAGTAAGGATACATGTGGGATTAACTGCATCCCTTATAAGAAGATTATAGGCGCCGGGCGACAGGCTTAAGAAAATCCCTGTTGGCTGCCAGGTTGAACCTCCATTAATTGAGTATTCATACGTACCCGTACCGCCGGTGGCTCCTGAAATTGTAATTGTTCCGTCGTTAGCATTAAAACAGGTTACATTCGTACTGGTATATGCTGCGTTCAAAACAGGCGGCTGTGTCAGTGTAATATTCGCCGTGGCAATACATCCCTTTGAATCGGTAACAGCTACTGCATAATATCCTTCGTTGAGACCTGAAATATCCTCAGTTGGCGATGTAAATCCGTTGGGACCTGTCCATGCGATACCGAATGGTGCGGTTCCGGCCGAAATTGTCATATCAACCGCACCGGTAGCAACATTGTAACAAATAAGGTTTGTTCCTGTAAGCGAAAGTGAAGGCGGCTGGTTGACAGTTATCACTGCTGAACCCGAAAGCACTCCGACACAATTATTGAGGTCGGTGAGTGAGGTAAGAGTGTATGTTGAATTCACGAGCGGTGATACGCTTGCAGTGTAAACATTGGTTGGATGACCCGTAACAGTAACCGGTGTGGTTCCGTCAGTATATGTGAATGTAAACGGAGCTACGCCAGTGAATGCCAATGTAAGCGTAGTCGAACTGCCACGGCATAATTCGCCTCCGCCGCTTATTATACCTGTAGGTTTCGGGAAGTAAGTAATTGTAGTGCTCCCCGAACCTGTATTTGTACATCCGGTGTTATCTGTAATATTTACTATAGTATAAGTGCCGGCCAAAGTGGCATTTATAATATAAGGATTACTGCTTGTTGATACCGGTACCTGGGAGACTCCATTTATTGCATAAGTGAAATTGAATGGAGCTGTTCCGGTAAATGCAACGCTGAGAGGTCTTGTTCCACCGTCGCACATATTGCCGCCATTGCTTATATTGGCAGTAGGCAGAGGAGAGACCGATACCGCAAACGGAATGTGATTGGTTACACAACCTGCTATATTTGTCTCCCTGACAAGAATGGTTCCTCCCACATTTCCAAAAACTATAGATATTGAGTTTGCTGAAGGATCACCTATAATTGCTGCGCCACCGGGAACTGTCCAGTTATAGACTGAACCTGCCCGGTTAGTGACACTGTAAGTATGAGTAGCTTAATGCGCAGACAGTGGCATCACCAACTATATTTTCAGGAGCCGGCTGTACATAAACCTGTACCGGCAGGGTGGAAATATTGCCTGAACAACCAAGTGAATTGGTTTCATAAACTGTAATGTT